>CP070705.1:1117649-1255612 GCA_020349965.1 Caldifarciminota bacterium
AACCTGTGGTTTGACGAATTGCATTGTATCGTATACTGCTAACCCGGAAGAGACAATGCCGCCAGGCGAATTGATGTAGAGGTTTATATCCTTCGACGCATCTTCGGCTGCCAGGAAGAGTAATTGAGCCATCACGAGGTTTGCAACATTATCATCGATCGGCGTTCCAATAAATATGATTCTTTCCTTGAGCAGTCGCGAATAAATATCATATGCACGTTCGCCTCGGCCTGTCTGCTCAATGACGAACGGGATGGGAATCATTGGCCACCTCCTTTGGTGTGACGATGCGACGCTTCTCGCTTATCTTTGCGTGTTCATACAGATAATTGAGTGTTTTCTCTCTGGTCAGGATGCTGCCGAGGTAGTTCATCACATCGCTACGATTGTGTTCTGTCAATCTCATTCCCAGTTTGTTTATAAGATCCATGGTTTCGTCTTCAGAAACCATGAGTTTTTCTTTCTCGGCAATTCTGTCCAAAATAAGATTGAATCTCATTCTTTTCTCGGCCACATTCCAGAACCGTTCTTTGTTAGAGTCTGAATCGGGCAAATTGTAATCTTTGAGGATCTTTTCATATTCTCTGTTGATCAAGATATTGGGTATCCGAAATTTTGTTCGTTGAATGAGTACTTCTGAAATCGATTCCTTTAGCTCATCTTCAATCCTTTTTTCTTCCTGTCTTTTCATATTCTCGAGAAGCTTCTGCTTGAGGTCTTCGAGTCCCGAGAATTTCAGGCCTAAGGCAAATTCATCGTCGATTAGAGGCAAGACCTTTTCTTTGATGTCTTTCAAATGAATCTTGTAGGATCTATTTTCTACTGTTACTTCTTTCTTTTCTGCCTTCTTCATCCCAACGAGGGCGCGGTTCAACTCATCAGGAAGAGATCGATCACCGATGCGTACGGTCTGATTATTCTGCTGATCTGATCGACCTTCCGCACTGATCTGGAGGTCAATGGTAACCAGATCATCCACCACGGCAGGTCGTTCCGCATCCTGGACCACAGCATACTGTTCTCTGAGGGAATTCATGCCCTGCTTGAGTAAATAATCATCGGGAAGGGCAGGTTCTCTAAATATTTCGATATCCAGATAGTTATCGACATTAAATTCAGGTATTACTTCAACAAATAAGCGGAATTTTATTGCCTCGCCCTCCTGTAGGTCCCTCAACTCAGCCTGGCCTGCGGGTCGCCAGTTGTTCTCGCTCAGTACTTTAAGGTATGCCTGCTTGACCAGTGCATCGACTCCTTGGGCCTTAAGATTGTCTGCATACCGGCTCTTGATCAATGTCTGAGGGACGCGCCCCTTTCGATAGCCGTCTATTGAGAGTTCCTTCTGAACCCGTTGTGCTTCTTCGTTGATTAGCCGTTCCAATTCTGCACGCGGTACGGATATTTCGATTTCTTTTTCGACTTCGTTTTCTTTCAACAACCTATATTCCAAAGACCTCTCTCCTTTAGGTGCGAGGAGGGGGAGTTGAACCCCCATCCCTTACGGGGCTGGATCCTAAATCCAGTGCGTCTGCCAGTTCCGCCATCCTCGCAAACGTAATTCCTGTAATGCATATAAAGCTATTATAGTCTAAAACCCCTTATTGTCAAGTTATCGGGGTTGATCCGGTCATATACCCTCCATTCAAAGGTATGGTGGACGTATATTTTTTTCGGCCGGTCTTTGCTGTTTTTACGCTATCGCATCAGTAGACAACGAGGGGGAATTTTTGGGGTACAGATTTAACGGGTCTGATATATTTGGGTAGAACGATCTCGGCCGGCAAATAGTAGTTGCCGGACGTCAATTTTGTCGCCTTGATCCTGACACCGATGTTATTGATCGTAAGGCCTTCCACGCGGTCTGGTGTTCCTTCGATTACAAGCGTATCGAGCGTGGTCCTCTCCGAGCGGACGCGCTGGTCAGGTAGATATACGATGGTCAGCGGAATATTCGTTATTGTCTTACGCACGGTTCTATCGATCTGGATGATCGCCTTGACGTCAAGCCGGGAGGCGGTGAGTAGGGGGGAGGGTAGTACAACTTTCAGATCCTTCTCGAAACTTGTATTTCGATTTCTGACACTGAGTGATTCAGTGAAAACTTCGCTCATTTGTTCGAGTATTGTGTGCGGTCCACTCAAACGTACTGTGTCGATTACCCTCACGTCGTTGATTGCGTAGCCCTCCTTGGGCAAACCCTTGATCGGAACTTCGACCGCGACCTCCTGTTCCACCTTCCTATCGACTGTTATCACTATATTGGGCCTATCATAATCGATCCTGAGTGGCCCGTATGCGATCGGTACCCTCAGATCCCTTGAGGCGATCGTTGTTTGACCCGGATCGATGCCTCGCAAGTCGCACTGTGCTTTGGGTGGTGCGGCCCAAATTGTGAAGAGCGCACCGCCGCGGCCTGAGAAAGTTACATCAATATTGGATACCGAATCGACAACGATCAATGAATCAGGAAGGTTGACATAAATCACTTTGATGGTCTTGATATAAGTGTAATTGTTGCCGATGGCAACATATATCCAGAGGCCGAACGCAAAAATCGCAGCAAAGATTTTTCTCATGGGATCGCGTGTGATGAACCTGACGATTTGGTATACCATCAACTGTATTATATATATATAAGGTTACATATCAAGTAAGAAATATGTAGGCCTGTTGGTTCATTGGTACAAATGAAAAATCATTCCAGTTGGCTATGCCCAGAATATCCAAACAAACAATGCTCCGGCAGCAACGGCAAACAGAGTGAACGGAAGGCCGATCTTTGCGAAATCTTTGAATCTTGTTTCGTAGCCTTGTTTTTTCAATAGACCCACACCGACGATATTTGCAGATGCACCAATTGGGGTGATGTTTCCTCCGACGGTAGTACCGATGATGGTACCGAACAGAAGAAGATGAACAGGATATCCGTAGGTGGATGCCATCGCGGGGATTATGCCTACAAGTGCTGTGAAGTAAGGCACGTTGTCGACAAAGGCGGATACGCAGATCGAAAAGACCACGAGGATGAGGTACGTCACCAAAAGATTGCCGGACGTCAGCTTGCCCACAGTATGGGCGAGGAATGATGTTGTTTCGGTTTCGGTTAATGATCCGACGATCGCGAAGATCGCGGCGAGAAAGAAGAGGGTCTCCCAGTCCATGTCTTTCAAGGCGTGAAAGGTCTTTACCTTGGAAGCGAAGAAACTCCAGATGATGCCGATGCCGCCGAACACAAGGCATACCAGACCGCCAAGGTAATCCATAAAGCCGTCGAAAAATGATGCGACGGCTAGGGCCAGGATCAGTCCGATGAGCAGGAAACCTGGGAAGACACTGACAATCTTCTCTGGTTCTATAGGCTGGATCGATTCCTTATGCTTACGGTTGAGGAAATACAGAACTGCGAGCGAGATGATGGCTGCAAATTCCACTGCGAAGAAGAGGCTGGGTCGTCCCTCGAAGAAGAAGAAATCATTGAACGTCATGCGAGTATAACTTGCCAGGATCATACTTGGTGGGTCGCCGACCAATGTCGCGGTGCCCTGCAGGTTCGACGAAAGACAGATACCGAGGATAAACGGAATTGGAGAGACTTTCAATTTGCGGGACACCTCAAACGCAATTGGTGCAACGATCATGACTGTCGCCACATTTTCAACGAATGCCGAAATTACGCCGCTGAATGCAGAAAGCCAGATTATCGCCCAGACAAGGTTTTTCGAGCGATCAATTATGATTTCGGCGAGATAGGCGGGAATCTTTGAATGTATGAACAGCTCGGCGACGACAAGGCTTCCCCAGAAAATACCGAGAATGTTCCAGTTGATGTAATGGAGTATTCTGAACGGGGAGAGGATGCCGAATATCAGCATGAATCCGACACCAATCCAGGCGATGATGAATTTATATTTGTGCAGCGCGATTACTGCAAGGTAGGTAATTGCAAAGATTATTAGACAGGTTACTTGGCTGGTCGACATGCTCTCGTCAATATTTCTGACAGAGCCAGACCATTATGCTCTTCTGAATGTGAAGACGGTTTTCCGCTTCGTCGAATACTATCGAATGCGGTCCATCTATGACCTCATCGGTTATCTCTTCGCCGCGGTGTGCCGGAAGGCAGTGCATTATGAGGTGATCCTCTTTGGCATCTCTCAATAAATCTGAATTGATCTGGAACCGAGAGAATGTTTTCTTCCTCTTCTCGGCTTCGATCTCCTGCCCCATAGAGGCCCAGACGTCCGTATATATTATGTCTGCGTTTCTGATCGCCTCGCGTGGTTCGTTCGTAAGCACGACGTTCTTAGCTCTTACGGTATAATTTCTTTCCGGTTCGTACCCAGCCGGCGTTGCAATGTGGAGCCGGAAACCGAGTATGGTTGAGGCGGCAACAAATGAATTGCACACGTTGTTTCCATCACCTACAAATGCAAGGGTAATATTTTCAAGAGATCCTTTGTGTTCGGTCACCGTAAAGAGGTCTGCCATGATCTGGCAGGGATGTTCTAGGTCTGAAAGGCCGTTTATAACCGGTATTGTGGCATTTTTTGCCAAGTCCTCAACTGTTTTGTGCGCGAAGACTCGAGCCATGATAATGTCCACCCAGCGCGAAAGGTTCAGGGCTGCATCGGGTACGCTTTCGCGCTTTCCGAGCTGGATGTCGGCTGGCGCGAGGTATATCGCGTGTCCGCCCAATTGAGTCATGCCCGTTTCAAAGGTCACTCTCGTCCTCAATGACGGTTTCTCGAAGACCATTGCCAGGGTTTTGTCTTTCAGTATACGATGTTCGATCCCTTTCTTTTGGGATTCCTTGAGTTTCTTGGCCAGTTCGAATACTTCAAATATCTCATTCTTTTTCAGACATTCCATGGTAAGAAAATCTCTCTTCATCAGACCTCCGTGCTTTAATATACCCATCTTCTTAAAGAAGTCAATGTATGTTTCTTCTATCGGTGTGGCTCTACATGCGTGAGCAATGACGATCTTGTCATTATGCAGTAATTTATTTTTGGCACGTAGTCTTACTTGATTATGGTATTTCAGAATTTTGCGGCGTGCTTCTGTTGACTTCATGGGTTTTTTAGTGTATTATGATGCATATATGGGTACGAAAACACGGCGTTATTTTTCGTTGGCAATTATATTGCTGCTTATATTGAGTGCATTTCTTGCCTTCGGGTTGATCAGCGGACGCAGGACCATGTTGGATTTGATGAAGGAGCAGGCGCGTGCTTTTCTTTCCGTGGTTGCCTTGACTCAGGAGAATCTCATCTTTGCTGAAACGCGCCTGGAGGACGAGTTTATTCACAAGATAATCAGTGCATGTAACGTGCTTGATGCTGACCTGTCAAGGAGTAATGTTGAGAATGTGAGACAGGGATTTGGTTTCATCTCGATCGCAGTATTTGCAAGGAAGACAGAGAAGAAGCTCGGGGTTTCGGGTACTCCCGTGGGGATGAGCACCAAGATCTTCACCCAGCGTGATCCTATATCATTCGAGTACATCGATTTCGGCAACAAAACCCTCATGCGTTTTGTCTACGTCGTTGCCGAACGTGTTTTCCAGATCGAACTGCCGGCAGATGAGATACGTGCATTCCGAACGGAATTCGGCATCAACAAGGTCATCACTCAGATTGCGGCAAATCCAATGATCAGTTACCTTGTTTTACAGGATAGAGAGGGGATAATTTTCGCGACGCCAAATGTGGAAGCGATCAGCAGGATCGAGGATGATTCGGCGCTTGCGACCGTAGCCGATAGGTTGACCGAAATAAATCGCATCACGCAATTCGACGGCGAGGATGTCCTGGAACTAGCACGCCCCTTCGTCATAGAAGACGAGTTGGTGGGGATATTCAGGATCGGCATCAGCCTCGACAGCTACCATACACATGCCCGTAAGACTGAAGGACAGCTAATCGTTCTTTTTGTCATACTTTTCGGTGCAGGATTCATACTCTTCCTCTTATTCATGAATTATCAATCTTACTCCAATATCAGGGAATTGTTCCAGAAAACACTGGGCGCGATAGAAGACGGTGTTCTACTCGTCAACGCGAATAAAAGGATCAGCGCTGCCAATGAGATGTTTTGCAAGCTCTCGGCATTTGATGATAGTCTGCTTGTGGGCAATGAATATAGCAAGATCTTCCCTGATGATCCTTTCGAAACGAGCAAGGCAATGGCTGAGGCAAAGAAGGTGGCCGATGAGAAGAAATTGTTCGGAAAGGACATGAGATATGCCACCTATCCGCTAGTCGACGAGAAGCAGAAGGTTACCGGTGTCGTGATCATTATACACGACGTGACCAGGATAAGGGAATTCGAAAAGGAGCGGGAAGAGGCGGAAAGGCTCTTGTTTCTTGGTAATCTTGTCGCAAATTTCGCACATGAGATCAAGAATCCCTTGAATGGTCTGTCAATAGGAACGCAAAGGTTACTCCGTGAGTTCCCGAATCCCGATCCGGATTACCTCCGGATCGCGGGCAGTCTCAAGAAAGAGATTGACGCGCTAAACAAGATTGTAAACGATTTCCTGTTGCTTGCTCGGCCGCGGATGCGTGAAACCGCTCGTTTCGGTCTGGCCGGATCGCTTGCCGAGTTGAAGGCATCTGTCGAACATCAGATTGAAGAATACAAGATCGCTCTGCATTGGGATGTTCAAACCGAGGTAGTTCTGACAGGCAACAAGAGTGACTTCGGCCGAGCTTTGTTGAACATAATGCTCAATGCAATAGACGCGGTGCGTGAGGTCGAAGGACGCCCCCGTGAAATTACCGTCCGTCTGCAAAAGGGAGATGGGGTCGCCACGATCGTCATCGCGGACAATGGTGTCGGTATGGATGAGGAGGAAAAAAGGCGCGTCTTCAGCCCCTACTTCTCTACTAAGAAGAGCGGGACCGGGCTTGGTTTGTACATTGCGCAGAAGATAGTCAAAGACCACGGAGGTAACATCGCCATTGACAGCGAGAAAAACAGGGGGACTACATTTGAAATCTTATTCAGTGAATCAGCCGTCAGTGCTCAAGGAGGAGGTTCCGATGAACGATGATTGGAGACGTGAGCTTAAAATCAGCGTGCGTACCGCAGAGCACCTTGCCAGGCACCTCAGTATGTCAACTCGCGAACAGAAGCGGATTTCGGAAGCTATTGAAAGGCATCCCATGCGTATCACCCACCACTATCTTTCCTTGATTAATGGTGACGACCCTGCTGATCCCATCAGGAAGATGGTTGTGCCGTCTATTGAAGAATTTAATTTGCTTGGTCAGTATGATACGAGTGGCGAACTCGTCAATACGAAGATGCCGGGTCTTCAGCATAAATACTCGCAGACGGCATTGATACTTGCGACGAACCGATGCGCGACGTACTGCCGGTATTGTTTCAGAAAGAGGTTGATCGGTCTGGAAACCAAAGAAATCTTACACAGATTCAGCGATGCAGTAAAGTATATTGAAAAGCACGAAGAAATTACTAACGTTTTGATCAGCGGTGGGGATCCGATGGTTCTGCCGACGGATGTGATAGAACGCTTCCTGGACAGACTCTCGGGCGTAGAGCACCTGCGTTATATCAGGATCGGAACGAAGGTTACGGTGGCCTTGCCCGAAAGAATCTTGGGCGATACAAAATTACTTCGTCTGTTCCATGAATACTCGATGCATAAGAAGCCGATCAACGTTGTGACGCACATTAATCACCCCAGTGAGATCACCGCGAAGACGGTGGCCGCGATTCGCGCTCTCAGGCGTGCGTCCGTAGCTCTTAGCAATCAGACAGTTCTACTGAAAGGGGTCAACGACGAACCGGCGACACTCGCCGCGCTCCAGTTGCGCCTGTTCGATATCGGGATTCAACCATACTACATATTCCAATGCCGTCCGGTGAAACGAGTAAAACATAACTTTCAGTTGCCCCTTTACTTTGGTCTGCAAATCGTAGAA
The DNA here is from genome assembly GCA_020349965.1 of Caldifarciminota bacterium. Taxonomy (GTDB): domain Bacteria; phylum Hydrothermota; class Tepidihabitantia; order SM23-42; family SM23-42; genus SM23-42. Next base: position 1,125,599 of record CP070705.1, read on the forward strand.
GAGGCGAAAAGGATGCTTGACGGTCCCACCAAACGTTTTAGATATGTGATGTCACATCGAAGCGGCAAGATAGAGATTTTGGGTATATCGGATGGTCATATGTACTTCAAATACCACCAAGCAAAGGATCCAGATAATCTGGGCCGAATTCTAAGGCGCAAGGTGGATGTAACGAGCGGTTGGTTCGACGAAATGGAGTAGTGCGAATCGAGGTGTCTTCTTACATTGTCTGGTTGCGAGATCCTATGCAATGAAGCGTGGATACTACGACGACCGGCTTCACGGAAATCTCTTGATGCATTGCTATGATCTTGCGCCACCACGCATCAGACAGTATCTTTCAGCAGAGATCGACTATGTACTCGAAATGATAAAACCGGGTGATCGAATCCTGGAACTCGGTTGCGGTTACGGCCGCGTCCTGCACCCTCTCACTAGCAGAGCAGGTTTTGTTGTCGGTATTGACACTTCGGCTGCCAACATCGAGTGTGGGGAGCAATTACTTGCTTGTGTATCCAATTACGGGTTGCTTGTAATGGATGCCGTGCAAACTGGATTCCGCGACAATGCCTTTGATTGTGTTGTCTGTATACAAAACGGCATTTCTGCATTCGCAGTTGACCAGAAGGCTCTGATAAACGAAAGTCTCCGCATTACAAAGGGGGATGGGTTGGCTATTTTTTCGAGTTACTCTCCGCTGATATGGAATGAACGGCTCCTGTGGTTTCAACGCCAGGCAGAGGCTGGATTGATCGGTGAGATCGACCCGGAAGAAACACGAGAAGGTATTATTGTCTGTAAGGATGGGTTCGTGGCAACCACGGTCAGTGCTGAGCGATTTCGTGATCTCGTTACTGGCATCCCCGCCGAAGTGAATATCGATGAGGTCGATGGGTCCAGTATCTTCTGCGTTCTGAAGGCGCACAAGAAATTCTGAGGTTGTGTCTGTGAATCTGACAGTATCTCTCCTCCTTGCTCTTAGCCTCGCTTTTGATGCCTTTGCCGTTTCTGTTTCCTGCGGGATAGCGGCTAAAGATTCGAAAACCTCAGGAGCACTCATGGTCGCTGGTTTCTTCGGCGCGTTCCAGTTCGGTATGCCGTTGGTCGGCTGGGTGATAGGTTCTGTCTTTGAGCCTATTGTGGCAAGTGTCGACCACTGGTTTGCATTTGTCCTGTTGTGTTCAATAGGAATTCACATGATCTTTGAAGCGGCGAAGCCGGAAAGGAGGCAGCACCATGTTCCCTCTCTCAATATACGCGTCCTATCGATCCTTGCGGTTGCTACAAGCATCGATGCCCTCGTTGCAGGGTTCGGCTTTGCTTTTATGCGCGTTGCAATCCTCCAAACCGTGGCCACGATCGGGGTGGTGACGTTCGTCCTTTCGGCGATCGGGTATTATATAGGCGATAGTGTGGGCAGTTTCTTCAAAGACAAGGTTCGTTTCCTGGGCGGTGTGATCCTCATCGGTATTGGTGTGAAGATACTCATCGAACATCTTTCTTGAATGAATATTGTGCTCATTTTCTTTATTGACTTTGCGTCTTGTCCAGATAGAATTAGCATGATAAAGGAGCTGTATGATTGGAAAAAGAGAGGCTAAGAAGATCGTTAATTCAGTTATCAAGATGACGAAAGCAGACCAGGTCGAAGTGTCAATCGTTAATTACAAACAGGCACTCACAAGATTTGCCAATAATTACATTCACCAAAATGTAAGTGAGGCAAATAGCAGCATATCGGTTCGCGTGGTTTTCGGTAATAAAATAGGCATTGCATCTACGAATTCCCTTCAGATCAAGAAGATAAAGGAGACAGTCGAATGGGCAGAAAGCATAGCTCATCTCCAGCGGGAAAATAATGATTTCGTATCTCTGCCCCGAGCACCCCGGAGTGATTACCGTTCTCCGAAGATCCATGTGAAAGTGACTGAGGATTACTCCGAACGGCAACGGGCTGAGGCTGTGGGTGATATAATTCAGGTGGCAAAGAAGAACGGAATGAACACATTTGGCTCTGTATCGAACGGTACGTCAGAAATCTGCATCGGTAATTCGTTGGGTGTCCGTGCATATTCCGTATGCGGTGACGTCTTCTGCAATATCGTTATGGCTACTGGAAATTCGACCGGCTATGCCCAGGCAGGAGCCCGCGATGTCCGTGAGATCGATTTCCGTGAACTGGCCAGTCGTGCCGCACTTAAAGCACAGATATGCGCAGAGCCGAAGGATATCAGTCCTGGTAGGTACACGACGATATTCGAGCCCCTGGCGGTAAGTGAATTCCTTTCCTTTATGGCCTTCTATGCGTTTAACGGAAAGATGTTCCAGGAGGGCCGTTCGTATCTATCAAATAAGTTGGGTTCGAGAGTTGTTGATGAACGGATCACTGTAATTGACGACCCATTTGCGCCGGAAGGCTTCGCTTTCCCGTTCGATTTTGAAGGTGTGCCGAAGAGAAAGCTCGTCCTCATCGACAAAGGCATCGCGAAGAATGTTACCCACGATTCACTTACTGCTTTCAAGAAAAAGAAAAGGTCGACCGGTCACGCTCTGCGTGCCCCCAATCCAATCGGACCCATACCATTGAACTCAGTCATGAAGCCTGGTGAGGAGAGTCTCGATGACATGATCAAAGGAACCGACAAGGGGATACTGGTGACACGTTTTCACTACACGAATGTCATCGACCCTCACAAACTGATCATTACCGGTATGACAAGAGACGGTACGTTCCTGATCGAGCGTGGGAAAATAACAGGAGGCGTAAAAAACCTGAGATTCACCGAGAATATCATCGAAGTTCTGAACAGGGTCGATGCTCTTTCCGATACATCAGTTCTTGTTGCTCACGATCCAGGCTATGGTTCACGTTTCGCGACAGGAATCGTGGTGCCAGCAATCAAGGTGCGTGATTTCAATTTCACGAGTGCTACGGAATTCTAACCGTACCCGGATCAGAACGTGGCTGTACAGTTGAAGGAATACCTGCAATTATTGAGGCCAAAGCAGTGGATGAAGAATGTCTTCATCTTCGCCGGGCTGATCTTCAGTAAGAATTTTTTCGACCCCGAGAGCGTCGAGACCGGCATTTACGCTTTCATTGTTTTTTCTTTACTGAGTAGTAGTGGATACATATTCAACGATATCCTCGATTACCGTGAAGATGCTGCTCATCCCCTAAAGGCAAAGAGGCCGATTGCTGCGGGAAGGATAAGGGGGAGGTCAGCCGCTGCAGTTGCGTTGTTGCTTGCGGTGCTGTCATTTGTTGCAGCGTGGACCCTTAACCATAATTTCTTCTTTGTATGTCTGACTTACAGTGCATTAATGGTACTCTATTCGGCTGCTGTCAAAAGGGTTGTCATCCTGGACGTTTTTGCGGTCGCATTTGGCTATGTGTTAAGGGCTATTGCAGGCGCAGTGGTGATAGGGGTGGACATTTCTTCTTGGCTCCTCCTGTGTACTCTGCTCATTGCACTCTTCCTTGTGGTGTCAAAACGCAGAACAGAGATGGTACTGCTCGGTGATGATGCAGCGAAACATAGGAAGATACTGGCGAAGTATTCTCTACCACTCTTAAATCAAATGATCAGTATCGTTACCGCTTCCTGCATTGTGGCCTACTGCCTTTATACCCTGGCGCCTGAGACCGTGGCCAAGTTCGGCACGAAGAACCTGATATATACGGTTCCGTTCGTCATATATGGTTTATTCCGGTATCTCTACGTAACTTACCAGAAGGTTCAGACGGATATGCCGGAGAGAGTTTTGTTTAATGACCGACCTTTACAGGTCTGTCTCGTTGCCTGGATTGTGTCCTGTGTGATGATACTTGCGTTCGCCTAATGGAAGATCAGTTGAATTACCAGAAACCCAGTTCCCTTACAATGACGACCTTTTGCGTCACGGTGCTGTTCTCTCCCTGCCCAAGCAGCCAGTAGACACCGGTTGCGACATTCCTGTTCTTCTCGTCGGTTCCACGCCATAACAATGATCTGGCAGGGTTCTGGATATTTTTTACCAACCTTCCGCCAATGTCATATATGGACAGCGAGCTGAGGTTCAACGCAGGATCGATCTGAATCAAAACATTGGCATTAGTCGGATTGGGGCTTACTCTTATTTTTTTTTGTCCTGCAGGTGCAATCGTTTCGCCACCCATTCTTCTCATCGTTACATTCAGTTCGGTCATTTGCTCGTTTGCTACGATAATGCTGTCATACCTCAAGGGAACGTACCCGGGCTTATGGATTTCGACGGTGTAGGTGCCCGTCTTCAATATCCTGTAGAAACGGCCATAGTTGGCATTGCTTCTGCGAGGAGGTAACGTAGGGTCGTAATATCCTTGAACGATGACTTCTGCGGTCAGGGGTTGGAGGGTCGAAGAATCGCGGATCCATCCGGTGATACCTCCTTGCTCTACTCTTTCGAGAAGGTAATATGCTCCCGGTAAGTTGCGCTGGCAGATGCCGTCAACCATCCAGCCTGGTTGAAGCGTCGTGGTGCTCACTTCGATGCAGAAGGTGAATGTACCACAGACCCCGTAGAGCCAGTTGCGGGCATTACCTTCGAGCCCTTCGCCGGGCAGTGCAGTGTAGTAGCCTACACCAGAATCCCTGAGTATTCTTTTGGCAATTGAATCTGCGACGGTGCGAAGGAATGGATAGTCAGCCGAATATCCACCTGACCAGTGCCATGGGTAGTAGATGACTTCGGTTAGCCCGTAGCGTGCTGAGTGATAGGTGATACAGAACGTGAACTCTTCCCGGAACGCAAGGTCGCGGATCGCGCGGTTCTCGTTTTCAGAGAAGGAGTAGGGTCCTCTATAGAACTCGTCTGGCGGGTCCGGACTCCCGCCTTCAGTCCAGTAAAAATCATAATTACGGTTGAGGTCGACGCCATCGTATGTCAGATCGAAGAAGCCGTTGTTGTTGTTATCCCTTTTATTCTTGCGCCAGATAGTGTCCAGCCCTGTCATTACTACGCCCTGTCCCTCTGGATTCATCAGTGGCACGAACCATATTTCTCGATTGTCAATCCAGTATGTTGCAGCGGAATCAACTCCGTACTGTGTGAGCAGGTCAGAGATCATATACATGCATATTTCAATTCCAAGTATCTCTTCGGCATGATGGCCTCCTATGTAGAGGATCGAAGGCTCGTCCTCATCCAGCAGTGGGTTGTCAGAGATCTTCAACGCAAAGATCGGTAGCGAGTCTACGGTTGAATAACCTATCGTATCAAGAACGGTGATCGTTGAATAGTCGTTCGCTATCGAATCAATCTCGTACGCTATTTCCTCCGCCGTATGGTACCGGGGGTCGATCGAAAAAAGAAATATCAACCAGATCATTTGACGTGTATCACCTTTGTCTTCACCCGGTCCCCGCCGCACTCGAGATTGACAAAGTATATGCCGTTGGCGAGTTGTCTTCCGTGATCGTCAGTACCATCCCATGTTATCGATGATGGATGACCCATGGCTGATATCCTTGACGAAAGGTCCCTGACGAGACGGCCGCTCACGTCGTATACCTTAAGTATCGGTCCCACAGGGTCTCCTGCATCTGTGTATCTCTCATATGGTATGACATAGTTTATCTGTACCTGGCGTTGGAAAGGATTGGGATACGCACCCAGGTTCAATGACCCATCTGATGTTGTAGTCAGTTCTTCTATTCCAGGGGATGAATAGAGGTAGAACGTGAAGTAGTCGAATTTGTGATATTCGCCGCCATTTGACTCTATGTACAAGGCAAAACCGATCGTTGTATCCGCAGGCACTGCGTCTATCTGAACCGTGTAGGGGTTTGCATTGTTGCCGGCGCTCATCCCCGGAGTTATCGATCCGAAATCGGCTGTGCTGTCGATTATGGTCGCATCCTGATCGGCGGTCCGCAGTGTGGTACTGATATTGCTGGCCGTTGAGTTGCCTCCGTTTGTGATTTCAACATATATCTGAACGGTCTCGCCCGGATCGATTATTCCATTGCCGTTGCCGGTAACCGAGTCGACCATCGTATAGTGAGTTGTGTGAAGCCATATGCCTGCTGGTGACTTAGTTGTTATCAGGATTGCCCGGCCGCTCGTCAATGGTGCCGCATTGGGATGGTAGCTGCCATTGTATACATACTGGAGGCCGATTGTCTGGGTGTTGTCTTCGATGCCGACCGTGTTGCTGCTTGCGTTCATCACCGTATCGTACAAGAAAAGTATCTCTCCGCTGCCGTCGGGTGTCGGATAGTACTGCGGATCTCTCAGCTGGACCTGGAACGTTTCTCTCTGGCTCGTGGCGCCATAATGAGCAACGCTTCTGAATTCAACGATCCACCGATTATTTCCGCTATCGTAAGCGTAATATATATCCCCGGTACCTGTAGGACTGACGCTGGGGTCGAGGTCGTCCCAGAAAGGTGCGATCAGTCGCCTCGGACCTGTAGTTGATGGAATCGGCTCGTTTGTGCCAAACCGGTATGTCGATGCGCCCATTTCCATGAATCCGTTCGAACACAGCCCAATCGAATTATACGTGAGCCCATAGAATGGAAAGGCAAATGGTAGGGTATAGGTAACCGTATCCGCATCTTCATCCGTTATTTCGCTGACAAGCGACATGCTGCCGCCATACCACTCGAAGGCGGGCGCATAGCCGCTGAGCGTATCCGTATCGTCGTATATGTAGTACCCAAAGGCGTCAGGTCCGACCCATGACCCGGATGTACTATTTGTAATCGAAACGGAGAGGCTGCTGGTCCAGGAGTTGTTTGCGGCGTCGGAAATGAGGAGGTCGAAATTAACATTATGGCCGTCAGGGCATATATTCGATACTGCAAATACATACGGACTGATGCTCGATGCCGAATCTTGTGGATAGACGTTGCCGTAGAAAGAAACGCTGTCGATTATCGATATGAATGCATCGCTCGTTCTTAGCGTTGCTCTGACGCCATACGCAGGGTTGCTCCCTATGTTGATCAAGGTATTATTTAAAAGAATTGTTTCGCCGCTCTCGGCGATCCCATTATTATTACCCAATGAGTCGTCAATGGAATATGTGCTGTGCAATACGTATGGATTGTCGTCCATGATCGTGATCATTCCTTCATACGGCAGAAGATTTCTGCCGGTCACCGTGACGTCCATCTGCCCCGCGTGCAATCCGTCGAGTTGAAAGATGACTTGCCCGTTTTGCGTGTAACCGTAGTGGTAGGCGGTTGAGTCAAGACTGATGCATACGAGAGCCGAGTCGACCGGTTGTTCATTGAGCATGACGTTTACGGCGAGTGACTCTTCCGTTGCGTTGAGCGATTCGACGTGTATTACGTCGATCAACCTCGGTTTTGCTGTCCAGAGGTTCATCTCAGGATCGCCCAATGTGGCAAAGCCCTTGTAGTCGGTCACATCACTATAGAGATTGTAGAGATTCCTTCTCCCGGCTTCACAGGCTTCGCCAAAAGTTCGCAACCGATTGACAAAGATACCGGTGAAGAAGCCCCTTGAAACTGCGCTCCGTATGTGGGCGACGCCGCCTCTAACCGTCGTTGTCGCAAAATAGCCTGAGGCGCCGCGCGGATTCGCAGGCGTCCCGGTCAAGAGCCAGCGTTCGGCAGTAGCCGCGGTCGATCCTGTCCCGATGGTTGAGCACGTTATCGAAAGTACGATAGGCAGCATACTACCGTTGGATGTGGCATCCGGATTGACGCCGAACGGCGACCACCAGTTCCCGACACCCTGCCCGCGGTATTGTACAAAACCCACGCCATTGTTCACCGATTGTATGACATTGTTGTAATTGTGACCGAGTAGCGAGGATAGTGTATCCATTCTGTTGTATCCGTTGTCCAGCATCAAACCGTATGCATGTCTCGAATCACCCCAGTAGATGTAGTCATCAGTTCCCGGCAAAGGAGGATAAGTATAGCCGTCTTCCCTGACGATAAGACACGCATTACGCAACCACAGTGTATCGGTCATGTTCGGCGTCCGCTCATACAGCAATATCTTCTTGACTACGGTCTTTGCCTCCACGGTATCGTGCACGGTCAACCTTCCCGCAAGGATATCATTGAAGAAGGTCGTGTCCATGTTCATGTAAGGGTAATCAGAGTAGGGGTAGGTTTGCCCCCACGGGAGTGAATCTGGCGAGCCGACAAGTAAGACATATTCCGGTTTTATCACCCAGTTGTTATAGGCGTCTAGAATATAGTTTCTGATTAGGGTGGAGTTTGATCCGATATCTGACAGTCTTACAACCTTTGTTTTCATCCCTTTCTTGTACTTCCACTCTGCAAGAGGTTGGATTGCATCATAGTATCTATCATGAGTGATTATCAAGTATCGAGCACCGACGGTCTGAGCGTTAGCGCCAACTATTATCGTTAAAATTAACGGGATGAACCTTTTCATTCTTTTCTCCTTTTATGTCTTGGATTTTAAGACACTTCCTATAGTGCAATTATAGCCTTTACAGGCTACGAGTCAATAGAAAGGTTTGGAAGAATTGAGGTCTTAACGGAGGAGGATTGTTTTTATCGTCTGCAATGTGTTCTCTGCCTCGAGGCGTATGAAATAGACACCTTGAGGCACGAGCCTGCCGACCGAATCGGTCCCATCCCAGTGGACGACTGATTCTTGATCCTTGATGTTTGATACTGGATTCAGTTCTTTGACTACCCTTCCTGCAGCGTCATAGACCACGAGCGTATGTTTCTCCATCGAGTATCCAGCATCGAGTATCGAGTATCTTATCTGCACGTCGCTCCGGAACGGATTGGGCCAACACGACAGGAGGAGCACTGCAGTGTTGCCGTGCGATCTGAGTTCTCCTACGCCGGTCGGCGGGATGCCGAAATAGCCCATGATCGAGTCGAGGAGCGCCGCCTTTGTCGACGGTTGAATCGTATCGACCAACCCGCTCAACTCGAACGATAACCCGACCGTCCGGTTATCTGCGGCAACAGCGCAACCGTAATTAGAATACGATTTTTTGAAGATCAGCTGCGAGCCGGCAGTTGTATCTATGTAGTCAATCATGGTTGCTTCGCCATTGTAAATGAAGGACATATTCTGAGTGAACGTGCCGTTGCAGCCATCTACACCGGCAAATGCTCCGATCGAATTGGAAATTGTCTCTATTCCAAATAATTGTCCGAAATTATAACCGTGGTTGACCAGGGCATTATACCAGACGTCGCCGCCTTCGAGATATGTTTTTCCGCTCTGTGCCTGCAGATAGTAGTCTATCTCATATCCTATCTGACTGGTATCGCTGATGAAATATCTATAGGGGTATACTCCGGTACAGATAAATATCGATCTGTACAGAGAAAGACAATCATATGGTATGTCTATGCTATAATCTCCGTAATACGCCAGGGAATTTAACAGAGAATCGATAACCGGACCGCTGGTGTGGTTTGGGTCAGGGTCCCACACCAGGTAATCTTTCTGACCCACTTGGATCGTGATATTGAGGGTCGCCGTTGACACGCCCGATACTACGCAAACCGTTATGTCTGTTGTGTAACCGGCGGGGATGCCGGGATGAGCTTCAATTATGAAAGGGTCTGTTTGATTAGGTCCGACACTGTCCGGAAGTATATTTCCGAATGAAGCGGTCGAGTCAATTAGAGTTATGAGCGAATCACTGCAAGTTATCGCGGCGGTGACGTTTTCGGCCCTTCCTGAGCCGGTGTTCAGCAACTCCACATATAGTGGGCCCACCGAACCGGCCGGTATGTACTTCAGGTGATCATTGAAATAGTGGTCATGGTACGAAAGTATGGGTGCGCGGTTCATGAATGTCAGGTCAGATGTCCATAGCGAGCTCCCCGAATCACGGATGCGCAGGCAAAGTCTGATCTCATGTTCATCAGGAGCATTCGTGTCGATGACGACATTGTAGCCGTCTGGGTACACGCAAACTGATTCATAGGGTGCGATATTGCCGCAGTATCTTATCGTATCGTATAGCGTGCATAATGTATCGGGGGTTGTCTTTTCGATAATGGCCGAAATGCCGTATGCAGTTGCATCACCCCAGTTCTTCAGAGTAAACGGTATTTCAATGTCTTCACCCGGATTCGCTACGCCGTCTCCATTGCCTCCGATTGAATCCAACAGTTGCCACGTGAATAGCTGAACGCAAGGACCGCCCGTGTATAATACCGGCCGTGCATTGGAATATGGTTTTAGATTTTGGCCGGTGACTGTGATATAGACGGAATCGCCGGGAATATGCAGGGTATCGATGAATTGAATGCCGCCATTGCGGTTCGTGTACCCATAATGGTAGAACGTCGTGTCGCGCTTTGCTGCAAGACACACGAGCGCGCCTGCTACTGCAGTGGAATTATGCTCTACGTAGACATTCACCGTGCATATTCCGGTATGGAAATACATATTGTGTCCGACCAGTATTTCTCTGGGTGTATAAGTCCACATCTTCATTTCCGGATCGCCGAGGCATATCCAGCTGTGGTATTCGAGGAGATCACTGAACTGCGCATAATATTCAAGGCGTCCTGCCTCGGCTGCAACGCCCAGTCCGCCACTGTCACTGAATAGACATGCAGTAGTACCACGACACAGCGCGCTACGCATTTCCGCAGCCTCGTACAAAGAAGTCGTTGTGCCGAAGAACGCGATGACACCTCTTGGCTGGCTTGGTGTTCCCGCGACCGTCCATTCGGTACCGATGCCTTCTACGGTAGCACAAGTTGCCGACAAGACGACAGGCATCTCATAGCCGTTTGACATCTGGGATGCATAAATGCCTGCGAATGGCCACAGCCAATCGCCGCCGCCAATACCACGGTAGAGAATATACGACCGGCCGTCGTTTATTGCATTCAGTACGTCTGCACTATCATCACCCAGTTCGTAGGAGAATGAATCTATGTGCGTATAACCCGCATCGAACATGAATTGATGGGCGTAGCGGGCATCTGCCCAGTACAGTGCGGCCGAAGAAGGCGCTCCCTGTTCCCATTCATTGGCTATCGTCACACCTCGCCGAAACCATGATGGATCGGGTGAGAGCGGCGGATTCTTTTCATAACCCAGTATCTTCCCGATGACCGTTTGTGCTTCGAGTGTGTCCGATACCCAGAGCCGACCGTGGTATAGTTCATTGTGAAAGTCACCGCTGACATTGGCGTAGTAGTTGTCGCTGTGCGAGACAATGCTTCCGACATGCATGAAGCGAGGAAAAGGCACCTGGTATTTATTGCCGACGATCAGCAGATATTCGGGCCGGATCTGCCAGGTATTATAGGCGTTCACAATGTAATTTCTGATCTGGATCGAATCGGTGCCGGTTTCCGATAGTCTGACGATCTTTGCCTTCATGCCCTTTTGTGTCTTCCACTCAGCCAGAGGTTGCAGTGCCGTGTAGTAACTGTCGTGGGTGACGATGAGGTACCGTGCACCGGATTCCTGCGCCCGAAGAGCTGTGCTGAACAGTGATACAATTAGCAGCAAAATTACACTGATTCTGCGAGACGCGGGTGCACCGGGCAGGTTGCCTCTCATTTTTTTTCGGTCAAAACTAATTTCATGCTGGATACCGATTGCGGGGTTCTGAGCTCCACAAAATAGATGCCAGGAGGGAGTTGTTTGCCGCTATCATCCGTACCATCCCACTGAACGACTGATCCTGGATTCTGGATGCTGGATATCAGATGAAAGGATCTAACAAGACGTCCACCAGCATCGTAGATACGCAGGGCCGGTTCTTGTATTAAGTATCTAGAATTTAGTATCGAGTATCTAATCTGTGTGATGTTCGAGAAAGGGTTCGGTTGAGCATTAAGCGTGACGGTTGCCGGTGCAGCAGTAGTGTTTTCTTGTATTCCGACACGTTGCCAGTTCTGCCCGCCATTGGTGGTACGAAGGATATAATTATAACCGCATACCAGACCGTGCTCGTGATCTGAAAAATCAACGTCGAACAATGTGCTGTCCGCGGGGTTGCTTTGGACAGCCCAGGTGTTGCCGCCATCCGTTGTATGTATTATTGTCCCGGACTTGCCGACCGCCCATCCTTCCTGATCTACAAAGTCCACTGCCCTTAAGTAATACGTATTAGAGGGAAGACTGACAGGACTCCAGGTAGAACCGCTATTCGTTGTTTTCCAGACAAGCGGCGAATAGTCGATCTCGTCACCACCCACCACGATGCCGTCAAATATGTTGAAGAAATGGATATCAAAAAAATCTTCATACCCAGCGGTATGATATCCGCTGAGCGTATCCCATATGATGCCGCCATCATTTGACGTGAGGATATATCCTTGTCCGGTGACCACTGAATCCGGCCATCCCGCACATATCCAGCTATCCCATTGATTGATTATTGATACGCCATAATATTCAGCCTGATACCACTCAGTGAACACTTGTTCCCAGACAACCCCGCCGTTCGTTGTTCTTGTGATAGTGCCATCCCCGCCAACGGAGATACCGTAATTATGGTCGAGGAATTCGATACGTGTTCCGTATTTTGAAAACCCTGCGATCTGCCTTTCCCAGTAATTACCTCCGTCCGACGTGTGAAGGATTTCTGCAGCATGGAGGTTGTGCTTGCCCGTTGTCCAGGCGTTCATACTGTCAAGACACGTTACATCGAAGAGCCGTCTGCTGTAGGGATCTGGCGGTGCGTCTTGGGGAATCCAGGTCAAGCCCCCATCCGTCGTATAGAGGATCAGTACGGTATCGATCGCCACAACCCAGCCGTGCAGGTTATCCGGTGCAAGTGTACAGCCGTGGTAGTTGATGGCAAGAGAAGCGGATGCAAATGCCAGCAGCAAAATCACAAATTTCATTCTTTTACCCCCTTATGTTAACCGTGGTTGTCACGGTGCTATCACAAGCAAGCTCACAATACAGCACCTGCTGCATTGTTCTATCCTAATCTATTAATACCACTTTGTCGGTGATACTAAACTGATCGCCTTGCAGTATAATGAAGTATATGCCTCCTGGTACCCGTCGGCCAGAGGCATCAATGCGATCCCACAACAAACTTGATTCATGATTCATGATGGTCGATTCAAGATTAAACGATTTGACTACGCGCCCTGAGATATCATAAATCGCCAATCTAAGGTTCGGTATCGTGTATCGTGTATCCTGTATCCTGTATCTTATATTCAGCTCTCCCCGGGACGGATTAGGTGATATGTAGAGGATATTACGCCGGCCAGTGGGCGTCAATAGCTCAGACACGCCGGTGAAGGTGTCCGGAGGATCGGTCGTGAATTTTATCGCCCTGCTGTCTGTCAATGATGCTGCTGCGGTCGGATAGATGTCTGCATACGTATACTCAATGCCCGTTGTGTGGTCATAGTTCTCGATACCCACAGTTGCATAGTTATGCCAGATATCATCATTGGTTATGTCCAGGTATTGGAAAACGACTTCGCCGTCGCCGGTTTGGGTCGGATTGTATAGCGGATCGTATAATATCACTTCGAATGTCTGCAGCTCTGAAGGCGTAGGGTTTGCATAGTCGTGGATGTGTTGTATCCTTGAATATTCGATTATGAAACGATGATTCGTAGCATCATACCAGTAGCAGACTACGCCACTTGAATCCGTCGCGTTCGGGTCCAAATCGTCCCAGAAAGGTGATACGAGCAAAGGAGGTCCGCCAGTACCCGGGATATGCCAGTTGTACATGTCTGCTATCCAGGTCGAATCCATCGCGATGTAACCGTCGGAACATATAGAGATGCGGTCGTACCAGTTTCCGTAAAATTTGAAACTGAACGGCAGTGGAATAGTCTTCGTCTCGTCCGCTCCCAGGCTTATCGAATCACCCGGGCCGTTATAAGGTGGTCTGGGGTCGATCTCGATCCATCCGTAAACGGGTGCTTCTGAATAGTCCGTGTCACCATTGTCGTAAGCATAGTATCCATACGCGTCCGGGCCAAGCGGACTTGTGGAATCTATTATTCCGACGGTGAGTCGAAAACCGGTCGTATCGACGAATCCGTTGTTGCCGTTCAATATCAACGAGAAACGTACGCTCGTGCCCGGAGTCAACGATGAATTGGCCGAAAGTGTGAATGGATTTCCACTATTCGCTGCTGAATCGCCGGCCAAGATATTGCCGAAATAACCCATTGAGTCGGTCACGATCAGACCGCTGTTAGCGGATCTGAGGATCCCCGATACATTCATTCCCTCGAAGCCGCCAGTGTTCTCTACCCAGACCAAGAAATCGCGCGTTTCGCCCGGCTCGAGTATGCCATTGCCATCCAGTACCTGAGTTCGCTGATGGACAAGATTCGGTGCCCTTGCCGTTATCCATATACTCCCTGACCACGTTCCTTGATCTGATGTGATGTCAAGGGTGAATTTTAAAATATGATCGTCGCGGATAATCTGCGACACATCGAATATGTATGGAGCCGTGGTTGCAGTGGCGCCGGGGACTATGTTCCCGTAGGTTTTGATCGAATCGGTAATAGTAACGTTGAGGTCGTTGGTCGACAAGCGTGCCGAGACATTCGTGGCAGTCGTTGATGTTCCGTAGTTCCTCAACGTTACGCCGAGTTCGATCGTCTCGCCAGGATTCACTTCTCCGTTATTATTCCCACCTGGATCACTGATCGTGTGTGAATCATATCCTACGAAGACTGAGGCGTCGTTGACCATGGTGTGGCCGGAATATGGTTTGAAATTGTGTTTTGTTATCGTTACAAATAGAGTATCCTGTGTCGACGTGGTGAAATTGAAGGCGGCATTACCGGTCTCATCCGTGAATTCTATTTCCTTGACCTCGCCTGACTTATATAGGCTCGCCATGGCGCCGGCGACCGGTTGGGAGGCAGAGTTAGTGACATGAACAGAGAACGAGCTACTGCCCGTCTGAATCGACGGAACATGTGTGACAATGAATGAATCAGGGATTCCGGTCCAGACTTCAAGCGAGGGATCACCGAGCAGATTGAAGGCGTGGAAGTAGAACGAACTTCCTGACGTAATTGTGGTATCGTTGGGAAAATTCAAGTACAATTCCATCTTGCCGCGGTACAATGCTGCTCCGAGGCTGGATATGTCGTCTTCCAGAATCCCCCAGTAAACGCCATAGTCGAGGCAGTTATTCCATCGCGTATGACTTTGGGGTGATGAGGCGCCAAAAAATGCCACTGCACCTTTTGGTGCAACAGGATTGCCTGCTCTCAGCCATGCTTCGCCAAAGCAAGTGCCTGCGCCAAAATTCCCCGTCCAGCAGACAATGCTCGTGACTATAGGCAGCTTCCAGCCGTTGTTCAGAGCATATACGTCAGCACTCCCGAAAAATGGAAATGGCCAGCTATCGATGTTCCCGTCGCCCGACCGGTAATTGACAAAAGTAACGCCGTTGTTTATTGATGCAGTGATTCCCGAAGGCGGCATCGGATCGAATACCGTGTCGACTGCGTTGAATCCGTATTCGAAAAACTTGTCACGTACCCACCGTTTGGTCGGTACGGGCGTTGTCATACCGCTCGGTAGATTTGCGCCAACCATCAAGGCGCGCGAGTACCAGGAAGGATCGCTCATCGTGGGATTTGTCTCATACCCTATGATCTTCGCTACGACCGTATTCAATTCGTTATCGATGCTCACGGATAGACGACCGATGAGCAATTCCGAAAGGAAATCGTCGCCGTCGATCAACGTATAGGGGTGATCGGTCGCTGATGGGTTGGTGAACGCGGGGACATGATTTACGTCACCGACCAACAACACATATTCGGGCCGAGGGGACCAGGTGTTATAGGCATTTGCGATGTAATCTCTTATCAGTGTCGGTGTACTTCCAGTCTGCGCTGTCGTTCTTATTTCGACGTCCCATCCCTTTTTCTCCTTCCATTGTGCCAGCGGCTGTATTTCGTCGACGAATTCGCTCGGGGCAATGATCAGGTATCCACGTGGTCTCTGGTCGCCGCTGTTCCGGAAATTAAGGATAAGATCCTCAAACGTTTCACCGAGTGATGGGCTGAGTTCAATTTGCATCGATGAAGGTATCAGGTCTATTCTTATCTCAGCCGATTTCACGAAATGTCTCATGTTATTCTTGACATACGACGGTTCGATGAGAATGGGGTAGAGGCTTGCGCCATTGAGTCGGACGGGCGAGCCGATGCGCACAGGTTCACTTTCCTCGCTTTCGAGAGAATTATGCGATGAGTCGAACTCTGCACGGTCATAGACGTAGGTTGGTGGAGTTTCAGAAATGACGAATCTGGCAATCGGTTGCTGTTCGTTCTTCTTGAATTCCGAGAATTCAACGCGAAGGAAGAGCGCTGACGGAGTCGATCTGAGGATCTGAACCTGATCGCCCTCAGCGGCGAGGAAAAGAAAGAGAGCGAATGCCGTCATTCTTCCTCCACTATGATAACCAACCCCATGTCGCGGTCGGCGATGTAGATCGTGTCGCTTCTTACGCAGACTCCGTTTGCGTATGACGTAGGCATGCTGCCATACAGCAGAGGCTCATTTGGGTCTGCGATATCGATGATCTGAAGGCCTGCGTCGCCGTCGGCAACGAACGCTTTGTCGTTAACAATGAAAACATCGTTTGCATACTCCGGTGTATCGTACTGGCTCGCGATCGAAGGATTTTCGATATCCGAGACGTCTATGATTATAAGGCCTCCTCTGCCGTCGGCAACATACGCATAGTAGTAATCGGCGGAGATCCCGCGAGCATTTGACGGTGTATCTATCCAACCGACAAGTGCTGTGCTGTCCGGTCTAGCTAAGTTGATCATTTGCAGACCCATCTGTTCGCATGCGAGAAAAGCTATTGAATCAAGCATGTACACTCCCCTGGCATCTCCTGGTGTTGTGAATCTTCTTACGTAGGAGGGGTACTGGGGGTATGTGTACACATCCTCCACATGGAACCAGTAGTTGGCAGCAATGTAGACATACATCGTATCATCGAGTGGTGCCGCGACATCGTTTGCATAGATCGAAGGGTCCTGTCCGACAAATACGGGGTTTGTGGGATCTGCAATGTTCAAGGTAACGAGACCGCCGCTCGTCGATGATCTGAGCGCGATGTAGGCAAAAGTATCACGCACCGCAACGCTGCCGACGTCACGATCTGTCAGATATTGTCCGATCACGTAAGTCGATTCCGGATCGCTGATATTTACGATCTGCAGCCCTCCCTGTCCGTTAGCCACGTATGCAAGGCTGTCGACGAGCACGACCTTGTTTGCGTAGCCGGGCAGGGGGCAAACGCCGATAATAGCAAAATTAGCCTGCGGTGTCGAAACCTCAGGGCGTCCGCAGAACAGTGATATCAAAAGAACTAATGGAAGGTATTGCTTTCTTCTCACATAACCCCCTAATAATAAAACTCGAAACCTGCGCCTATTCTGTACTTTGTGTAATTTTTGATCTCATCGATGTCCGGTAAGATCTCCGATGTTGAATTTCTCCACTGGCGCATAAAATCCAGCTTGAATAGAAGACCGGTCTTGATGCGCGAGCGACTGCCAAAACGGATCCGATGGAGGTGGTCAATCCGGCTGAAATGGAGTGAATCTTCGTTCGTCGAAGCGTTGTAGCGTCTGAAACTATAGTCATAAGAGCAGTTGAATGTAGTAGCAAGAATGACTCGGGTTTGCAGGGAGAGGTTCAGGGCGATATCATGTTCGTAGTACGAGCCGTCGGGCACCAATTCGGAACTGAGGGTCGAAACATCTGCCGAATCGGCCCTCGCGTTCTTGTAGTCGTAACTGAAGGCGAACTCAAGGAATTTATGCAGTTTCTTTTCTATTGCTAAAGATACGATGTGAGCTTCTGCGTCGTATCTGTTGAATTCGGTGATATAATCATCCCACTTGTGCCGGTATGCAGCGCTTATGATAATGTCTTGCTCGGTCGTGAATGATATCTTCCCCGTTAGCAGGTGGTATGCTACTTCACAACCGATATACTCCGTGCTCTCACCGAAAGGGTTACGGTAGTACCGTATCATGTAATTTGGAATGAATTGATAAGATAATTTGACCGCATATCGTCCAAGCGACTGTCTAAGACCGATGGTGTAGTTCTGGTAATTCTTCTGTTTATTGACCAGATAGTTACGCGTACCGAGACCGAAATTGAATGTCGTCGTACGTTTGCCGAACAGTCGATTTCTGAGCAGGAGGGCAAAATCGACAGAAGTGGTCAGATCGTCATAGGTCTCGAACGGGAAACGGTACGGACGCACTGAGTTGAGGAAGTCATCAATGTATGATTGCGAGTAGGCGTATACATTGTCGTCGTATGTAAAGTCGATATCGAGATTGTAGGAATGATCCCACGCAGCAATTAACAGAATTGCTATCATCTTTCTTCTACAAGGAATCTCAATGCAGCACTCTCCGCTACTGTGCCGGTCAGGGTGAATCTCAGTGTGTGTCTGCCTTCCTTTACGTTCATGTGGAAGCTGCGAGCGTTCGACGGTACGATGTTCTTTCTGTCCCGGTAGGTGATGATCTGCGATTTGTAGCATTTGTGAGCGAACTTCTCGATGTCGGCGCCCTCTTCGACAGTGATTGTGTAGTTCTGATCCCCGATCATCCTCTCGTCATAATTGAGCCTGGAGATGATGCGCAGCCTTGCGGGACCGCTGACAGTGAGGTTAATGTCATCTCCTCTTTTCAGTTCGTAATACTTGAGAATCTTCTCTTCTTCGATTGCTTCGATAGTTGAGCCATATTCAGACGCCTGGATCTCGTTCCATTTCTTCGGTGATTCATAAGCGAATTTGACCAGTATGGTGTCATTGGGTGATGACCAGTGAGTAAGTTTGTATTCGTTCGAACCTTCGGGTATTTCTATGTAAAAGGAACGCCATTTGCTGAGCGGTCTACCTTTCTTGTCCTTAGTCACGTCAGATTTTTCGGATTCCAAGGTTATGATATTCTCGTCAATCTTGTTTTCCTGGAGGATCAGTTTATATATTTGGCTTCCGAGTCTATCTTTTTGCCAGAATATCCTTGTGTATACTCGCAGATATGTGGGCCCCTCGGCGGAAAATGAAATCGGGCTATTTTTGGTCAGCAAGAGATATTCATCGGTCTGTTTTGTCACGATCTCGACTTCCCATTTCTTACGGGGATTGATGTCTTTTATTTGTGCGAGAAGGCATATTGCCAGCATTAACTTAATCATTCTTACTCCTTTTTAAATATCTATCTATGTCATAACGCAAGACTACGAATAAAATAACCGCAAGTATCAGTACGATCGCAACCGCCATTGGTACCGAATACCTGTACTCATAATACAGACGTCCCTCGCCGGGATTCGGTAATGGCAAGGGTGCTAAAGGCAAATCACTTTTCAGCGCGAGCAGCTCGATGTCCGCGAGGTTGATCACAGGGATGCCTTTTCTGGAAAATCGGGCGAGCAGCCCGTTTCCTGCTTTCAGGGAGTGCGGTTTTATCAAGCCATTATCTCCATCGAGCCCGGCGAACGCCGTCGCTTTCTCGGCCGCGTTGACGAATAGTCTGATTCTGCCGGACGATTCATAGATTTTCATCTTCTCCTGTATTGCTTCATCGAGGTTAGCGGCGGTAAGAAGCGATACGCCATTCCGCATTGCCGCTTCTTCAATTATCTCGCGACCGGCAGGGCTCAAACCCCTGCCCACATCGTCTTCGCCGCCGAACGTGGCAACAGTTGATTTGTACTTGAAAATGTCGTTTGACCTGCACAATGCTTCTATATCTAGGTAGGTGAGCTCAGGAAAATTCGCTCCCCACATCGACGAGCTTACCGAAGTTATGATCACCGCTTGGAGTTCGAGAGTCTTCATCGCGCTCATGACTGAAATATTGAGGGCAGGGTAGGATCCTGTGAGGAGAACGGCAACTGTGTCGTTCTTCCGCACACCCGTCTGTTTGAGATAATGGATGACGAGTGCTGCAAAATTGGAGTTCGTTGAGGTCAATTTTGCATCGAGGTCGCCGCGCTCAGTCGTTATGGGAGAATACTGGAGGCCGATGAGTCCTGTTTCATTTGGATCGTTGATCCTATCGATCGGTATACCCATTTCATAGACGGTTTTCTTCACGTGTGCAAATGCGGTCTGCGCTGTTCTCGCAGCATCGAGTTTCTCTTTATGATACTTGGCTTCGACCCTGGTCTTGGAATTTAATTCCAGTGTCATCAATCCGATCGTAATCAGAGTGACCACGGACAATGACAGAATCGATATTTTACCTTGGCGTCTTTTCATGGGAGCACAACTCCGTTGTGTAATATGATTATGATCAAACGAACGAGACTGGAGACAATAAGCATGGCCGAGATCGTGGGTATAATGCCCTGGCGCGCGATCCAGTATGCGATCAGCCCGGGGATGACGAACCCTACGGTCTGCAGGTTAAAACTCACGCCATCAAGAGTCACAATGGGAGATATGCGCGTCACGTAGGCTATTAGATATCCCACCAAGATCGATATGATCAACAATCTGCGTCCATAAATGATTATATAGGAAGAAAGCATTTTGATGATCAGATAGGTGATTAAGCCAGCGAGTATTGTGGCACAAACCTGCAGAGGATTGTGCAGTACAAGTGCTATGTAGCCGGGTACCACTATTCCACCTGCAGCAAGACCAATGGTCTCGGTAAGGATGAGGCTGAGGAACATTCCGATGCCTACTGACTCAATGAGTAGCATTATCTCCTCTCTTTACGTGTAAACTCATTCATTAACTCTTCGCCGTAACCAACCGTGTTGCCTATTGCAAAGAGCAGGCTGTTATCGGCTACGAACTCGGAGATTTTCTCGATGACGTCGGATGGAGGCATATTGCCGACATCGAGGATCTTATCTTGTTCGCTAATCCTGGTGAGTTTTCTTGCCAGTACTTGTGTGCCGTGGCCGGTCAGTATATATTGATCGCCTCTCAACCGGTTACGTATCAACTCTGCCATTTGGAACGAGCGGTCGATCCGATCATCCCGGCAGTTAATCAGGATATTCAACTGGGGGTAATTCTTTTCTATCATCTGCCATATCAAATAAGTCGAATCCGGATCATTTGCGGCCATGGCGTTTACCAAGGTGATTTCTTTAGTGCCAAGTTGCACTCTATGCCGACGCAAAACGCCCGGATCAGGATTTGCATCATACATTGCGGCGAGGGCATGCTCTTCGTCAACACCGAAATGTCTACATACATCAAGCGCGATGGCAAGATTGTCTCTGTGTTCGATATATGGGAACTCACTCATCTGAGATGGTGAGATCCGTTTTTCATCCGAGATGTAAGGGTCAATGCTTTTCTTTTTCAGAATAGGCTCGTGGCCTAGCATTATGTTCCGGTGTCCGAGAAAGACTGTTGCATCATTGGGCAACGCCTTCAAGAAATGCCTGCCGATATCTTTGATTGAAGGACCCATGACATCGAGGTGGTCGGCGCGGACATTGGTGATGACAACGGCATTGGGCTTGACAATGTGAACGGCTTCCGAGTACTGCAGATCGGGCCTCAAGGCCATGCATTCGAGGACGATCGCGTCTGGTTGCTCATTCGCAGCCCTTTTGAATATCTCTACCTGCTCGCGAATGTTAGGCATGCCGAGACGCATTACAGGTTGCTCGCTGTGGCTGTCATGAATGAAACTGGCTTTCGTCCCTGTAGTTTTTGCAATGACTTTCTTGCCCCCGCCTCTTAGCCCGGCAGCGATCAAACGGGTTACCGAAGATTTACCACGGCTGCCGTTGACCCAGATGCGTATTGGTATTGACCTGACTCTTCTTTCGTGATTGACTTTTTCAATCCTGAGAAAGATGATGTAAAGGCCGATCAAAAGCAGAACTGCATAAATGCCCAAAAACATATAACGCTAAGTATAGCAAAATAAGTTGGCATGTCAAGAAGCTGCCTGCCTGTTTCCCTCCACATTGCCTTGGGTTCAAGAAGCGGAATTCGATTACGTATGAGTTAGTTGTGTTCTGATCCGACCGTTCCTTTGTAAGAGGGGCACGTGGCACGTTCAATGGTTACGAAGCCATATCGTCATCAAAGGTCACGGTTACGTGTCGGTGACTTAGGACGTTACCGGTCAACGAAATGGGCACCGTTACCGTGAAACGGCAGACGACCTCTACAGGCGGGTGATGCAGGGCGGCTCGGGCTGTGGGTCGTGGTTCAGGATGAACTGGCTGCGCTGAATTTTCCTGTCTACGCGATGTTTGTGGAAAAAGCGACAGGGATTGGCATTCCTAAACTAAATGGTATCGTTTCTTGTCAAAATATTATGAGATTTGACAAATTCACGCAGAAAGCGCAGGAAGCATTGGCAAACGCACAAGAGATCCTCGACGAATATAATCATCAGGAATTGGACGTCGAGCATGTCTTTCTCGCTTTGCTTAGGCAGGAAGATGGACTGGTGCCTAAGATCCTCCAGCGTCTCGACATAATGCCGGAGGCGATTGGTCGAAGGCTGCAGGATTCGTTGAATATACGACCAAAGGTTTATGGTGCAGGGACAGCGCAGATATACATAACTCCGCGCACAAAGAAGATGCTTGCACTTGCCCGCGCCGAAGCCGAGCGCATGAAGGATGAGTATGTCGGGTCTGAGCATATCTTATTGGCAATTGCGGAAGAATCCGAAGGTGAAGCAGGCAAGTTGCTGCGCGAATTTGCGTTGACGAAGGAGAAGATCTACCAAGCCCTGCAAACTATGCGCGGGTCTCAGAGGGTTACGGATCAGGATGCGGAAAACAAGTACATGGTATTGGAGAGGTTTGCCAGGGATATCACGGTTCTCGCAAAAGCGGGTAAATTGGATCCCGTTATCGGGCGCGAAGATGAGATTAAACGCGTCATTCAGGTACTATCGCGCAGAACGAAGAACAATCCCGTGTTGATCGGAGATGCTGGTGTAGGCAAGACAGCGATAATCGAAGGACTTGCTCAGAAGATTGTCGATAAGAATGTACCCGAAATACTGAAGGACAAGCGCATACTTGCTCTCGACATGGGTGCGCTCGTGGCAGGGTCAAAGTACCGTGGTGAGTTTGAGGAGCGTCTGAAAGCAGTCATGGATGAGATAAAGAAAGGAAAAGGTGAGATCATCCTCTTCATCGATGAACTGCACACGATCGTCGGCGCTGGCGCGGCCGAGGGAGCGATCGACGCTTCGAATATGTTAAAACCTGCACTGGCACGCGGTGAATTGCAGTGTATCGGAGCTACTACACTGAATGAGTATCGGAAGAATGTCGAGAAGGACGCCGCGCTCGAGAGGAGATTTGCTCCCGTATATGTCGGTGAACCGTCGGTTGAAGATTCGATCAAGATACTCGAAGGATTGAAGACAAGGTATGAATCTCATCACGGCGTCGTCATTGACGGGAGCGCGATTGAAGCCGCGGTCAAGCTCTCAGATCGCTATATTACGGAACGCTACCTTCCCGACAAAGCGATTGATCTTATGGACGAAGCATGCGCGCGCGCGCGCATTGAGGTATATTCCATGCCGGACGAATTGAAGGAAATGGAAAAGAAACTGGAACAACTGACCGCCGAGGGTAAGGAAGCGGTCGATATGCGCAGATATGAGAGAGCTGCCGAATTGAGGGATGAGTCTGAGAATCTGCAAAAGGACTACAAGGCAAAACGTGCTGCCTGGATGAAACAGCGCGGCATAGATGATAAGGTCACTGCCGATGACATTGCCCATATCGTGTCGACCTGGACCGGTATTCCAGTATCGCGCATGATGGAATCGGAGATGGAGAAGCTCCTTAGAATGGAAGAGCGTATTCATATGCGTCTCGTCAACCAGCAAGATGCGGTCATTGCGGTCAGTGATGCAATACGCCGATCGCGCGCCGGTCTGAAGGATCCCAGCCGGCCTATCGGTTCTTTCATCTTTCTGGGTCCCACCGGCGTTGGAAAAACCGAGTTAAGCAAATCGCTGGCTGAATTCTTGTTCGACACTGAAGAAGCAATGGTTCGCATCGATATGACCGAATATCAGGAGAAACACACGGTCTCCAGGTTAGTCGGTGCACCGCCAGGTTATGTTGGGTATGAAGAGGGCGGACAGCTGACCGAAGCGGTCCGACGACGACCATACCGGGTTCTGCTATTCGACGAGTTTGAAAAAGCCCATCCGGATGTATTCAATATCCTTCTCCAGATGCTCGACGACGGCAGGTTGACCGATGGACAGGGCCGGACCGTGGATTTCAAGAATACGATCATCATCATGACGTCGAATCTCGGCAGTGAGGTCATTACTGAAAGCCTGCAGAATGGCAGGTTCGACTATGATAAATCCAAAGATGAGGTATATTCGATACTCCAGCGGAGCGTGAAGCCAGAGTTCCTCAATCGAATAGATGAAGTAATTGTTTTCAAACCACTCGGATTCGATGAAATTAAAGGCATTATTGAAAGAGAGTTAAAGAAAGTTGTTAAGAACGTTTCAGAGTTCAAATACAGGATAGAATTTTCAGATGAGGTCAAGGATCATCTCGCACATGAGGGTTTTGATCCTGTCTATGGCGCTCGACCGTTACGCCGAGCAATACAGCGTTTGGTCGAGAACCCCCTCTCGAAAGCCATATTGTCTGGCAAGTTCGCTAAGGGCAGCAAGATAGCCGTTAACCTGGAAAAAGGCGCGGTTGTATTCAAATGACACAGTTGTGTCCTCGCTGATCTTCTAAGCCCCTCCATTTACGGAGGGGAAAAATGGAGGGGTATACATTGTGTATGCAATGTGATTGACATGCATTCCTGATTCGCTATAATCCCGCAAATGAAAAAGGGAGGATCCTCATGAAATATATCATTCTTTTGTTTTTTTGCATGAGTGCGGCTTTTGGGCAGACCGTTATTCACGCGATCACTGCGCCGGTGAACGCTTGCGGGCTTGCCTGGGACGGCAGTTATTTATGGTGCGGTGCGTACGGTGTGAATGGCGATTCGATCTACAAAATTGACCCGGGTGACGGAACCGTTCTCAAGAGGTTACGGTGGAACCTTGATGCTGACTGCTACGGACTGGCTTTTGACGGGGGAGATCTCTGGATCAACGACCATCTGACCGGTACGGATTCAATATACAGGATCGACACCATAACCGGCGCGCGGCTCCAATCATTTGCAGCGCACAAGGAATTTATCGCTGGTCTTGCTAATGACGGCACCAATTTGTGGGATTGTGTATACTACAATCCGAACGGACGGGCGTATAAGATCGAGAAGACGAATGGTACAGTCCTTGACAGCTTTGACATAACCGAATTACCTCAACCCTGGGGAGCGACCTGGGACGGCACATACCTCTGGGTCTGCAACGATTCATTCACAAGCGGCGCCGGCTACAATCGAATCTACAAGGCAGACGTCGTATTGAAGCAGATCGTCGATTCTCTGGATTCACCGGGCAGGCGTCCACATGGTCTTGCATGGGACGGCAGTTACCTTTGGGTGATCGCGCGTGGGACTTCGCCGACCGGCTTTGTAGCATACCAAATCGACCTTGCAGGTAGCGGCACGCCCGACATCCACGTGACACCCATGACGTACAACTACGGTGTTGTTCCTTTTGATACGTCTTTTTCATTCTGGCTCAACATAGCAAATGTGGGCGATGATACATTGACCATAGACACAATCTACACTCTTGATCCATTGTTCTATACGACACCCCTTTCCTTTCCATTCAATATTGCGGACGGCGCTGACACGAATATCAGGGTATTTTTCGAACCCGATACTTTTGCACTCTATTCATCGAGTTTGTTGATCGCGAGCAATGATCCGGTCAATGAAACGACCTATGTTTCATTGACCGGCCGTGGTGTGTACCCGGATCCATTTCTGTTCCCCCACGCGGCTAGCAATAATTTCGGGAGCGTGCGCGTCGACTGCGTGAAAGATTGGGACCTGCAGATAGTGAATCGTGGCTATCCGGCACTGGTGATCGACAGTGTTGCTTTCGATGATCTGCAGTTCTTCCTCGGTAAATCGAACTTGCCTCTATCTGTGCCGTGCCTCGATACGGTTTTCATCCAGGTGATCACGAGACCCGATGATTTCGGTGTCATAAACGGTAATGCAGATATTTTCTCGAGTGACCCTACCAGCCCGACAATGGTATCGCTCAGTGCGACCGGTGATACCGTTCTTCCTTCACCAGGAGCAGTTCTCTGGTCATATGATTTTCCCGACAATGTCGTGTGCGTTGCCGGCATAACCGATATAAACATGGACGGCATCAACGATGTGGCTTGCGAAGCCTACGATGCCGGCGCTCCCGTAGAGCATCTAAACGCATACTGGGGCAACAGTTCAGGGCACGGTGTGATCCAGTGGTTTTTCGGCGACGATACGACAAGAGGCGGCTGGGGCGACGATTGCCTCATCATGGGCGATGATTACAGTGGCGATGGAATAGCCGACATAATACTGGGTACTGCCTGGGGTGACCGTTCCGTATATGCGGTCAATGCAGTGACCGGGACGATCATCTGGTACTATGACAGCTACTGGTATGACGGAGAAGGTGGATGGGTCTATTCGGTGAAGCCCATGCCTGACCTGAACGGAGACAACATCGGTGAGGTCCTTGCAGGCATCGGAGGGAACTCAACGGTAGCCGGTGGTCCGCGTAGCATGTACTGCTTCTCAGGTGCGGACGGCCAGATCATATGGCAATTACGAATAGGAGATGCGGTTGGATCGGTCAACTGGATACCTGACGTGAACAACGACAACATCCCCGATGCGATTTGCGGCGCCTGGGGCAATGGATATGACGAGCACGTCTATTGCGTGAGCGGCGCGTCGAGCGGCATGGTCTATTCACCTCTCTGGAGCTATGATTGCGGTGGCGACATTCAGTCGGTCGTCACTATACCCGATCAGAACGGAGACGGCAAATTAGATGTCATTGCCGGAACGTGGAGCGATTCGGTGTTCTGTTTGAGCGGCGCAAATGGTTCCCGCATATGGGCAACTTATGTTTATGGCGATGTCACCAAGGTTGTGGAAATTCCTGACCTTATTGGTACGGGCATACCCGGGATCGGCGTGGCGCATATCGGTTCATCGTTTCAGGTTCTCAATGCGTCCAACGGCGCAGTACACTGGTCCTATCCGATCGGGAGTAATGTCTGGACAGTGGATGCGATCGAGGACCTCGATGGTGACGGTAAGTGCGATGTCGTGACCGGCAATCAGAGTCCCGGAGTGGTCTATCTATTTAGCGGTGACGGTGGAGGCGTTATCTGGTCACACAACGAGGGAAGACTGATATATTCTGTACGCGCTGTTGACGACATAAGTTTTGATGGGCATCAGGACGTGCTCGTCGGAACGCAGGGATTCGTTATCGGCCGTTTCTTCGCCTTGTGCGGAGGGGTGCCGGGCACAGGCATTGCAGAACACAAGGATGGCGAGCCTCTGGCCCTTGCAGTATTTCCCAAGATAGGTCGGACGAGCTTCAACATAGTCTTTGGCAATGCAAAACTCGATGAGATTTGCATATACGATGCTACAGGAAGACGGGTCAAGAGTTTCAGAGATATTGCCGCTGGCATTGACCGTGTCGTCTGGCATGCGAACGACGATAATGGGCGAACGGTCGCTCAAGGTATCTACTTCGTCCGCACGAACACTGAAGGGAGTTCGTGGACTGAGAAGATCGTAGTCGTTAGATAAAGGACGACCACTGTTCAGTAGATCGCTGGCTTGGGTATTCAGGGAGCTTTCAGGTTAGCGGCCATTGATCTACATCGTTCAGCTTGATTTCTTCCTCCGGACAATGTATATTCATCCATGCCTGAGTTGCCCGAACTCGAGGTTCTGAGAGGAGAACTGGCGTCGAGTATAAGAGGAAGAACGATACAGAGACTCAGGATCTTGAAACCATATGTGCTGAGGAACCTTTTCGGCGGCGACCTCAGGAATGAAATCATCGGAAAGATCACGAGAAGAGGTAAGTATCTCGTAATCGATACTGATGTGCACACTATCTCTGTTCACCTCATGCTATACGGGTCGCTGGAGCATATCGCTTCTGCGGAGAAAATGGCGAAATCTGCAGCGGCAGTAATGGAGTTTGCCGACGGCACTTACCTGCAATTTAAAGAGAAGGGGCATAAGAAGAGGATGGCATTATATATTCTGCCCAGGGGCGAGTATCCAGATGGAATTACGACATTGGGTATTGATCCGCTCGCAAGAGAATTTACTTTCAGAAGATTGGTGGAATTACTGGCGGTCGATTCAATGCAACTCAAGTCATTCCTGTGCGATCAGAGAAAGATAAGCGGTATCGGCAATGCGTATGCCGATGAGATATTATGGAAAGCCTGTTTATCGCCCTTTAAAGCGACCACGACCTTGACTGACGAAGAAGCGCTTAAACTGCACCATTCCATTGTCTCTGTTATGATGTGGGCCCTCAAACAGGTGAACAGGACAGGACGATCAGGGCGAAGAGATTTCCTCAATGTTCATGGCAAGAAGGGTTCGCGATGCCCCCAATGTGGTGACACTATTCGATCGATCAGTTTCTCAAAAGGTGATACGTTCTACTGTCCAACGTGCCAGACAAAGGGCAAGCGAATGAGGGATAGACGCTTGTCGAAGTTTTATCGATAAAGCGGGAGATCTAGATGCACTTTAGTGAATTGGTTAAATATTCCACGAAACTGAAGCGGACACATTCGAAGAATGCGAAGGTCGAACTCATAAAGAATTTCATGGGTAGATTGAAGAAGGAAGAGGCTAAGGCGGGTATTCACTATATTTCCGGCCGGATCGTTCAGGGCAAGATAAACCTGGCTTGGCGCGGATTGTCCGACCTGCTCGCCATGGCCGGGAAAAAGGGTCCATCACCTGAGTTGGTCGAAGTAAATGATTTTCTTCAAAGAGCCTGCGAAAATAAGGGTAGGGCAAAGGTCGAAGTGCTGACACCGCTGTTCGTGCGTCTAAGCCAGGTTGAGCGCAAACACCTTGTCGCGCTGATAATCGGCGAGGTCCAGCAGGGTGCGGGTGAAGGTTTGGTTAGAATCGCTATTGCGGATTTCTTCGGGCTCAGTGACGAAGAGATGGAGAGGGCGTATTTGCAGAAACCAGACATTGGTGAACTGTTCGAATTGCTACTCGGTCGCGGCAAAGCGGCCGTTGAGAAGATAACGATGAGAATATTCAGCCCGGTGAAACCGATGCTCGCGCAGATTGCCGAATCCATCGATGATGTGCCGGCAGCTGGTGATGTATATGCGCTCGAATACAAACTGGATGGCATAAGAATACAGGTACACCGAAAGGACGATGAGGTCCGGGTTTTCTCCCGCCATCTGAGGGACATCACAGCCCAATTTCCTGAACTCGTAAGTGTAGCCAGGTACCTTCCGGCCAGGAGACTGATTCTTGATGGCGAGGCGATTGGTATTGACCAAAAGGGGAGGCCGGTCCCCTTCCAGGTTCTTTCCCGGCGAACGACCCGGAAGAGAGAAATTGCCGAGGCGCAGAATCAAGTACCAGTACTACCGCAGTTCTTCGATGTGCTGTACATTGACGGCGAGGATATGACAGAAAAATCGTATGCCGAACGCATCCAGGTACTGAGGGACGTGGTTCGCGATAGTCAATATCGCACAGTCCAGGTGAAGCCGTCCACCAGAAAGCATGCGGTCGATTTCTACGAACAGTCATTGGCACGTGGCAATGAAGGCGTAATGGTAAAATTGTTACAGTCGCGATACCGCCCCGGTAAACGCGGCAAATTCTGGTTCAAAATCAAAGGTGCACATACCATCGATTGTGTAATACTGGGGGCCGAGTGGGGGCATGGACGCAGGCGGGGTTTGCTGTCGAATCTGCATCTTGGTGTGTTCGACGAAACGAGGACAAAGTACGTGATGGTCGGTAAGACCTTCAAGGGTTTGACCGACAGGATGCTACAGTGGCTTACCGACACCCTCCCGCGCTACAAGGTGCATGAAGACAGATGGACCGTCTATGTCAAGCCGGTCGTCGTTGTCGAGGTTGCATTTAACGAGGTGCAGAAGAGCCCAAAGTACGAATCTGGCATTGCTTTAAGGTTTGCGCGCGTGAAGCGAATACGGAGTGACAAGACCTCGAAAGAGATCAATACCGTAATCGATCTTGTGCAACTATCGAGGATAGCGTTAAATGAAGCATAGTGGGAAGAGGAGAAAACAGATGTCGGATTTGGCAAAATATGTGAATGCTGCATTGTCAGAGGGAATAACGAAGGCAAAGCTTATCGATACGAAGACCGTCGTCGTCGGCAATTGGGTCAGGTTGAAGTGTCAGTACGGTTGCAGTGGTTATGCCAAGCGCCTTACCTGCCCGCCGTTCTCGCCGACACCCGAATACACCGAGAAAATGCTGCGCGAGTATTCGAAAGCTTTACTGATGCAGATCACGGGTATCGAGTTAAAGAAAGAACGGTCGATGAGCAGGAAACTGAAGAGGGTCGTGACCGCTCTTGAGCGCGATATCTTCCTTGACGGATACTACAAGGCATTCGGTATTGCATCAGGCCCTTGCCGGTTGTGCAGGACATGTAACACCAATAAGGAGTGTATTTATCCGGAGCAGGCAAGACCAGCCATGGAGGCATGTGGCATAGATGTGTATCAGACAGTAAGGAACAATGGTTTTGTTCTCGAGGTGGTTCAAACAGAGGATGAACGTTGTTCATACAACGGTCTTGTCCTCATTGAGTAGTATGATCGAGGTCGACGGGAGCCATCTCGAAGGCGGTGGTCAAATCCTGCGAACGGCAGTTGCACTCTCGGCTATAACCGGCAAACCTGCACACATCTACAACATCAGAAAGGGGAGGGACAGGCCGGGACTGAAACCTCAGCACCTTCACGGGATCGTCGCTGCAGGGAGGATATGCAGTGCCGAGATCGACGGGCTGGAGATGAACTCGCCTGAGGTGACGTTCTTTCCAGGTCAAACAGAGGGCGGTACGTTTGATGTCGATACAAAGACCGCGGGGTCAGTGACTTTGATCTTGCAGACGCTAGTGCCGATCGGCATACACGCAGACTCACCTCTTGAATTCGTGATAAAGGGCGGAACGGCGGTGCCTTTCAGCCCGCCGATCGGTTATTTCTCTCATGTCTTTATTCCAATACTCCGAACGGTCGGAGCAACATTGGATGTCGATGTCAGGCGACACGGCTTCTATCCCCGTGGCGGTGGCGTGGTCCGCGCTAAGATAGAGCCCTCAGATATCAGTCCGCTCATGATGCGCGAGCGTGGTGAGGTGAAAGATATAAAAGTCTGGATTCATGCGGCCCGCCATTTGAAAGGAGCACTTGTCGCTGAACGAATGCTCGCCGGGTTCGCTGGAGTCGTCAAAGACGCAAAGGCACAATGTTCTTATGTTGATGCAGTCTCACCGGGTTGTTTCATGACTGCGCGAGCACGGTTTGACAACGGTATCGTGGGGTCAAGTGCACTCGGCAAACGCGGGAAGCCCGCTGAACAGATCGGCATTGAAGCAGCAAGCGAGCTGAAGACGGCAATTGATTCAGGTGCGGCAGTGGACAATTGGATGGTCGATCAGTTGATCCCCTATATGGCCATGGCCACGCACCGAACCGGCGAATCTTCCCAAGTGAGAGTGCCTTCACTGACAGAGCACGCGCAGACCAATATCTGGGTAGTGGAGAAATTCATGCCAGTATCATTCAATATACAGGACGGTGTGTTGCTGTGCAGGAATGTTGTGTAGCGGATGGTCAGCGTACCACAACGAATCTCTTGTAGTAGCTGCCGGTTGTGCAATTCATCTGTAGAAAATAAATACCCGGCTGCAAGTGTGCTGTAGGAACAAGAAAGGTATTAATGCCATCGCATTGTAGCTGTTGTGGTCCGTTTACGATTCTACCTTGTGTGTCATATACTCTAAGATCAACAGCCTCTTGATTATGTGCTTGTACGATCACCATCATCTGTCTTGAACAAGGATTGGGGTAGACCTCCAGAAAATCAGCAATTCTGGTCTTCACGCGCAGGTCTGTCTCATTGATGCCGGGATAAAGAGTCCTCTCAAAATAGACATCATGATCATCCGGGGAAAAGACAGCGTGCGCCCAGATTAGATATATCTCGTTACCCTCGACGAAAAAATGAGGTTGAGTATTATTCGTCGCATCGAACGTGATCTGTACTTCTTCTCCCCAGTTCACCGCGTCATATGAGAGACGGCGACGAAGGTTGTATGCGGGCGGCACATGTGTAGCATAGTAGAGCATGTAAGCGCCGTCCGTCGCTTCGCTTAGAAATGGATCATGGGAATTGCCGTCATAGGTTATTCTGAGTTCTGATGTCCAGTTCACACGGTCCGGAGATGTGCGCACGAAAATCTCGTATCCCTCGGGTGTATTTCGATGGTAAGCGTACGCATACGTTCCATTTGAGTGTTTCATGATCCTTGGCCGGAAGCCAGAAGGGCCGACGAGCGTCTTCAGTTTATCCCAGATCCCGCCGTACGGTCTGTGTGCGACGTATGCACCTCCTGGTCCCCGATAGCTCATGGTCAGAGAACTGTCCATTTCCATGATCACCGTAGGATCATAATGCATGTCGTATGGTCCCCATCCCAGATCTACCATCCCGTCCTCGTTCCAATTGATTCCGTCGAACGAGCGGGCAGTATAGATACCGTAAGTCATATTCTCGTTGGAAGCATACCATAATCTGAAAGTATCACCCGGGAGTTGCAGGAAGCTGAGCGTTGCCTGGTCCTGCGGTTTCGTGATTATTGCCATTGGTTCTTCCCAGGTCACGCCGTTGTCAACGGAGAAGGTCGCATACAGGTCACCCGACTGCCAGTCCGGATTACGGCAGAATATCGTCATTAATCTGTCGTCATTGGTCCGGATGATCCACGATTCATAGTCATTTGCCGGGCCACCGGACACGACTACCGGATCTCCGTGAAGTGATATCACTGCCAATATCAAGAGCACGCATATACAGTGTATACCACCTGTCGTGTGCGAGTGCGAGTCGCTCATATTAGCCATATTGCTATTATAGCAATATAACCATATCGGGCAATATACAATGATAACAATGCCGTACTCTCGGATTGTTCAAGTGAAAAGGAAACAGCAAATCAGGTTGACATTCTTTCATTTAGCGTTATAACAATATCCGGACAACGCAAATCGATAGACATTTCTGAATTGCACATATATCGATATGTCGGTGAGGAGGTGAATGTGGCAAAGGCACTGTTTGACAGGATCGCACGACTGTATGACTACGAAGTGAAAGATTTTGTGCACGATATTCCGTTCTACGTAGAATATGCGAAGGAGTGCGGGGGGGACGTGTTGGAGTTGGGCTGCGGCACGGGCAGGGTCCTCATCCCGATTGCAAATGAGGGCATCAAGATTACGGGACTCGATGCGTCCGAAAGAATGTTGGCAATCGCTCGCAAGAAGGTCAAAAGCGATAAAGAGTTGAGAAAGAATGTCACCCTGGTACATGGCGATATGAAATCTTTTAAGTTGAACAAGAAATTTTCACTGATATATGTCGCGTTTCGTTCCTTCCAGTGTCTTCTTACAAAAAAAGATCAGATCGCCTGTCTGGAGTGTGTTTTCGAACATCTTGTAGAAGGTGGATGTTTGATCGTGGATTTATTCGCGCCGAGACACGATTTGTTGGCACAGTCCCGAGTGACTCTCGATTTGGGTTCGTTTTATGATATGGAGAATGGTCTGCATATAACGCGTCGTTCCGAAGTACAATATGATCTGGCCAAGCAAACCCTGCATGAAGACCGTGTATATGAATGGAAAGACGGAAGTGGAAACGCATGTCGCGAGTTTTGGTCGTATGATATTGCCTACCTGTTCAGATATGAATCAGAATTACTACTCGAAAAATGCGGTTTTCGGATCGATAACGTATATGGAGATTTTGATAAATCGCCTTATAATTACTATTCAGGTGAACAGATTTTTGTTGCAAGAAAATGCCAGCACCGACGAATCATTCAGTGACGGCTGGAGGTTTCGAGAAGAACGCAAATGAGTGAAGAGAAACGATACTACTACTGTACGCTAGGATCCGAATTCGGGGAAATCGTTATGGTGTGGCGCTTTGCAGATAACAAGGTGGTCCGTATCTTCTTGCCGATGCAACACGATTTGTTCAGGTCGTCCGAATATCGTTCATTGGGAATATCGGGTATCACCAACCGTGCAGCTTTGGACTTGATTCGTAAGATTGAATCGTTGTTGAACGGAAATCCTGTAGAAGTGTCGCACGATATCGTTGATTGGACTCGTACGGCAGCTTTCCAGCGTCTGGTTCTACGAACAGAAGGCAAGATCCCACGCGGTATGGTAAGCACATACGGTAGGATAGCATTGAAGATAGGTAGACCAACTGCAGCACGTGCCGTTGGCACTGCGCTTGCCAGAAACCCTTTCCCTCTCGTTATTCCGTGCCACAGGGCTATAAGAGGCGATGGGTCGCTCGGAGGTTATGCCGGCGGCATCAAAATGAAAAAGAGACTGTTGGAACTTGAAGGGGTCAAGTTTGACCGGCGCGGTCGTGTCGTTGCAGAGGCATTCTGGTAAAATGGTCGTTTTGGCGCGGAATATCTTTTTTCTATTTAATCTTGAATTCCCAGCAACAGTAATATTCTTCAGGATGCGGGTCTGGTGGGCATGCAATACACTTTGTTTCTATGCGGGGATCGATCGTCTTCGCGAAATAGGTGTATTCAAGGATCCCCACAGATTTACAGGGAAAGTCGGGGAGATTCTTTCTCTTACGTGCCTCTTGGACCCTGCAGTTATCCATCCTGAAGACACAGTGCTCTTCTGATGCCTCAACCACAGTCTGTTTATTTATATAAGCATAAAGCCTGAATTTGAGTGCCTGGGTAAGCGCTGGGATGCCGCCGCCTGGTTCCATATTCAGCCTTTTCATTATGCGTTGTGCTTCGATCTGGGTGAATTTCTTCCAGGCTTCTCCGTCCAACTCGGTCGCACTGTCCATGCCGAATCTCTTCTCCACTGCTTGAAACCATAAGCCGTCGTGCGCAAGCCAATTCTTTGCCGCGTCGGCCAGCATGTCAAGAAGATCTTTTTTGCTCAGATCTTTGGGTTCGATCATAGAATCTCCTCTATGTTCGGTAATATCGTCTATCCCCGTGTATCGAAGAAATCACCGTGCCCTCTTTCATCAGCTGTTCAATGCGTTCGATGATCTCACCTCTTGTCAATCCACTTACTTCGATGAGATCTTCTATTGTGACCGGTCTGCGTTGTATTATCGACAGGATGGATTCAGATGGGTCTCCATCGCCGTGCCCTTCGCCGGGTGGTCTGAATTCGGCAATGATCTCACACTTGCTGCCCAACATCGCCTTTATCCTTTCGAGCACTTCAGCGGTCACCGGCTCTGCGTAATCCTCGCTCGGTGGGCGCGCCACCGTGTTGAGATGGATTCTATCAGGAGCGATCTCCTCGATTACTGATCTCATTCCCGTTATATGCTCGGGTTTGTCATTAATGCCTTTGATAATCATCAATTCAAGCCATATGAGGCCTTTGAACATTCGTCGGAAATCGATGTAACCTCTGACAATCTCCATTATATCCAATTGAGGGACACTACGATGGATCTTTATGAACATTTCTTGGTTGACCGTGCAAAGGGTGGGCAACACGACACTTGCATGTATCAGGTCGTTCCTTACATCAGATTGGTGTAGCAGCGAACCATTGGTAAGAACGGCTGTTGGTATCGATGTCATTTTCTTGACTCCATCGATGATTCTGCCTATGCCACTATGGAGTGTCGGCTCGCCAGAGCCTGAGAATGTAATATAGTCAATGCGTTGTTTATTCGCGACAGCTGTTTTTATTTCTTCCAGAATACCCCGGACCGGCGTGTATTCTTTACGTGATGTAGTTTTGTAATCCGTTGTGCCGAGTTGGCAGTATATGCAATCATAACTGCAATTTTTGTGCGGAACGATATCAATTCCAAGCGACAGCCCCAGCCTTCTCGAAGGCACGGGACCATATAGATATAGGAACTTCTCTTTTTCTTTCTTAGGCTGCGGCACTATCTGCGTTTTATTCTGTTCTTCGAATCGAGTGTGATGACTTTTGCTCTGTGTTTCTTTGCATCATTGCACCTCATGTTTGCGTAAGCGAGGATGCAAATTTTTTCACCCACATTACCCTTTCTCGATGCCGGGCCGTACAGTACCATCTTCCTGGAGCCGTGTTTTTCCTCGATAGTATACGTCTCGAGTCTCTCTCCATTGTCGTAATTCAGTACCTGTACCTTTTCACCTGGGAGGATTCCCGCCAGCTTCATTACGGCACCATCAATGCCCATACTGCCTTTGTAATGGAGCTTTGAATGGGTTATTATTGCTTCGGTGATCTTTGATTTCAGGACCGTGATGCGTAAGTCGCTGGCGGTGCTTCTGGCAATACCATCTTTGATTATTGTTCGGTGGCCTTTGAATGGAATCTTCGGGAGTTTATTGAGTGAGAAAAACCGGGCGTCGGTTGCGTCGGTTCCCGGGTAGAGGGACCCACCTCTCTGTGCAATCCTGTACGCTATCAAGAGAACGTTACCGTAATAACTCGTTCGCTCATTGTATACACCGATCAGATCAATTGGTGTTCCTTTGATGCCGGTCTCTTCCCTCAGTTCCCGGAGCACTGTTTCTTCGGCGGTCTCGTTCTCCTCTATGAAGCCGGAAGGTAGAGCCCATCTACCTTTGCCGGGTTTGATTCCTCGTTTGACCAAGAGGATCTCTTCATCATCGTTCATTATGAATGCGACGGCGCTCGGCAGCGGATTGGCGTAATGGATCCAGCCGCATTTGGGACACGCAATCCGTGTAACTTCATTGATCTGCTTACTTGAAAGATTGCATCTACAGATTGGACAAAATTTATGATTTTTCATTGATTTCATCGGTTTCTTTATTTAATAGTTCAACTAATTCTGTGCAATTTACGCCACGCTGATCGCAGAGTTCTCTGACCGTTCCCCAGAAGGGTTCGCCGCAAACAATGCATGGCAATCCCGCGTCGATAAACAACCGTGCCAGGCGGGGTTCTTTTTCTAAGATCGTGTCGACAGGCATTTCAGCTGTGACTTTTTTCATACCTGTAATTATACATGAATCGTCCAATAAATCAATGGGCATGGGCAGTTGGTAAGCTGTTTATTCGTTGACACCGAGTGCCATGCGACTATAATGGCAAGACTCAGGGAATAGGATGAAATTCAAGAGACCACAGAACCTCACCTACACAGAAACAATACGTTTCCATGGACATGATGGTCCTTTTCTAGCTCTTGGTTATCGCTTGGGCAGGTTCGTGGTCAGGACGATGAGACCTACCGGCATCATGGATTTGAGGATACGGGTGACGATGAAGACCGCCAAACCGTACACCTGCATACTTGATGGTCTCCAGTGCTCTACTCTAGCAACGGTGGGTAAAGGCAATCTGTCCGTGCATAGATCGAGCGGTCGAGCCATAACCATAAATGTCTACAAGGGTAGGACAAGGAAAGCTTTTAAAATCAAGCCGCATGCCCTGGATATCTGCCTCAATGCCGTTGATCTTGGCAAGGCCGCGCGCAGGATCCTTCGAATGCAGGCAAGAGATCTTTGGTCGTGAATGGAAGACAAACCTAAGGTTCTGCTCACACGTAGTCTGCCTTCTGAGGGGATAAACATACTCCAGCAGCACTTCAATCTCGAGCTCAATCCGAACGATGAGGTCATGTCGCATGATATGATCAGAAAGAGAATATTGGACAAAGACGGCTTGGCCTGTTTATTGACCGACCGCATCGATGCCACGATCATCGAAAACGCACCGAAGCTCAAGATCATTGCCAATTATGCCGTAGGTTACAATAACATCGATGTGGCTACAGCTACTGCGCGGAGGATACCGGTTACCAATACGCCTGACGTGCTAACGGAAACGACTGCCGATCTGACTTTTGCGTTGGTTCTCTCAGTGGCCCGCCGCATCGTCGAAGCCGACAAGTTCCTGCGCGCCGGCAAATTCAAAGGGTGGGAACCCGAGCTCATGCTTGGATCCGATGTGTACGGTAAGACACTGGGCATCGTTGGTTTTGGTCGCATAGGAAGAGCTGTTGCCCGGCGCGCGCAAGGTTTTAACATGACCGTACTATATACTGATTCGGAGCAGCTACCGGCGACCATTGAGAGGGAGTGCAATGTGCAGTACCGTACTCTTGAAGGATTACTGAGTGAAGCCGATTACATTTCCCTACATACTCCGCTCGATGAGACTACCTACCATCTCATTTCAGAGAAAGAGTTCAGGATGATGAAAGAGAGTGCATACCTGATAAATGTCGCACGCGGGCCGATTGTGGACGAGCACGCACTGCTCGATGCCCTCTCGAATGGGGAGATTACCGGATGTGCCTTGGATGTGTTCGAGAACGAACCAGACGTTACTCAAGCCCTGCTCAGTGCTCCTAATACCGTACTCGTTCCTCACATCGGTTCAGCTTCAGTCGAGGCGCGTACGAAGATGGCTGTGATGGTTGCACAGAATCTTATTGCCGTGCTTGTGAAGGGCAGCACACCGGTAAATGTAGTCAATCCGGAGATATATACAATAAGATCTGACTCTTGAATCAACGTAATTCAAAGTCCAGATTGTCGTTACTATTGATCAACGCATAGTGGCGAGGAAAAACGCCGGGGTTGATGATCAACGTTCTGCCAATACGGTCGAAACCACGAGCTTCGTGGATATGGCCACACAACACCAGGTCGGGTTGCTTCTCTTCGATGAATGTTCTTAGTGATTTGCTGCCGACATGAACACCGAGGAACATTCTGTCGAGTTTCGTTCGGTGCGGGGGGGAGTGGCTGATGATTATGGTGTGCTTGGTCTCAGACGAAGTGCAAAAGGACTGCAGTATGGCTGCGATCTCATCTTCACTGTATTCCAGAGGTGTATGAAACGGCGTTTTATTGCATCCTCCGATTCCAAAGAAGAGGGTATTGTCGATGATACGACACTTTGCATGCAGATCTATACTCGCGGCCTGTAGAGCGGTGGTGACGCCTGAACGGTCGCAGTTGCCCGGTATTCCGAGAATTCGGCAGTTCACGGCGGTAAGACTCCGGATCACGGCGTCGGCGTCTTCCCGGTCGCCGAAATTTGTGATATCACCGGCAATGAGCACGAGGTCAGCTCCTCGCAATTGGCTGATGATCGTTTCCGGGTAATTGACTCTACCGTGTATGTCAGTGAGTGCCATGATTTTCATATGATTGCCAATTTGCTATCTTGCGGTCCGGTACAACTTCTTCCAAGGCGCTCGTTTCATCTGATAGAAATCATCGATCGCCCGTTGAAGTGCTTCTACTGCGAGCAGCGCACAGTGTTCGTTCTTATCTGGCAAACCACCGCAATATTCGAGAATCGCCTTCTGATCTATCCTCCGTGCTTCTACTACTTTTCTGCCCGTTGCCATCTGGGTGACGATACTGCCGCACGCCATGGTCGCACCGCAGCCGTTACTCTCAAAGGTGCACTCCAGGATCGAATCGTCCCTGATTGCCAATGATATCTTTATCGTGTCTCCGCAGGAACCGGCGGCGCGTCCAGTACCATCGCAGTCCTTGGTGACACCCCAATTACGCGGCGCCGTCATGTGCTCAAGCACTGTCTTTGAATACAAATCTAAAAGCCTGTTTGCATCAATCATCTGGTCACTGCGGTGGGCCACGGTGGTGGTTATGCTAAGAGATCCTGTAGCAGGTCGAGATAATCACCAAGAAGTCTCGTGATGAGGAATTTTTCTTTGGCCACTTTCCCTGCCTTCTGTCCGAGTGATTTAGCCAAAGACGGATTCTTCAGTATTTCTACAATTTTCTTGGCGAAACCCTCTTTGTTTTCAGGGTCGACCAGGAAACCAGTTTCACCATCTGTAATTTGCAGAGAGATTCCGCCAACCTTTGATGCAACGACTGGTTTCTCCTTCAGCAAGGCTTCGGTCACGGTCAGCCCAAAACCTTCGCGCAAAGATTTCTGTATTATTACGTCGGATCTACGCTGGAGAGCGTTGACCAGGATGTTGTTCTCGCTGGTAATCAAGATCACATCGCGGTCCTTAATGAAGTTGTTTGCTTTGCGTTTTGTTCTCTCGTAACACTGTTGTGATTCAGGGTCATCGAGCGCGCTGCTACCGCAAAGGATGAGTCGACAGTCGATCTGCTCTTTAACCATGCGGAAAACGTCGATGAGTCCCTCCTGGTCTTTGAATCTGTCGAATCTTGAGATCTGTGTGATTATCGGTTTGTCTGTGGGAATATTGAACTTTTTGAGATACTTGGCGACCACCTTGTCCGGTAAATCCATGTTCTTTGCGGACAAAGGGTCGATCGCCGGATGTATTATTCGCTGTTCGACGGGCAGGTCCTTCAATCGATAATCTTCGCTGGATATTATCAGCGTGTCGTATTTGAGTATGAAACCTTTTAGGTATCTGTACAGTTCTTCGTTTGGCTTAGACAGGTCGATATGAATTCTCCACACCCACGGTTGTTTCCGCGAATAGAATTGGATCAGGGGTAGTGGCTGCGGGTCGTGGATGATGACACAATCGTGTGATATATGACAGTACGTGGAGAAGTCTTCATTTGCCTGGACGTATAACCGTTTCTTCATCTCGGTCAGGTTGATCGAATTACCCTGAAGCGCGTTGTGGAATTTCTTGGTTATGTCGAAGAAATCCGGGGTGCCGCGAAGCATCCGCCAACCCGCGGCTATCCCGACATCGTTCATCAGCGGAACGAGTGCACTCAATATCTCGGCAACCCCACCTCCGTAATACGTGGAATTGACGTGAACGATCGTCTTGCCGTATAATTTACGCGCTTTCTTGTAGATGTCGCCAACTACGTCATCGCCGACGATCTTTCGATAATCATTCAGGCTTCTCTTCATCTCGGTCCCCTATCTATTCCTTTCACGGCATGACTCATAAGTGATGCGATTATCTTTGTGTTATTATACTTGTTTGACTAAAAGTTTCAAGTGGTTAGTGTATTACGTGAGATCAAATTAGCGGACATCCGGCGTGCTCTTTAGTGGATGATCATTTCCTTCAATGCTTAACCGCACCTTGTGTGAGTCCCTGAATTATCCTCTTCTGAAAGATGAGTGCTACAAGAATGACAGGAATGCAGGAAATGACTGAGGCAGCCATTATGTATCCCCACGGCAATTCGCCGTGTAACCCTTGAAACATCGATATTCCGACCGGCACTGTCCTTGCATTGTGGTCAGTTGTGAGCATCAGCGCGAACAGAAATTCGTTGAATGAAAACATGAAGAGCAGAAGTATTGTAGAAAGAAATCCCGGCGCAGCAATAGGCAGGATTACCTTGAACAGGATCTGGATTCGGGATGCGCCGTCTACTTGCGCCGCCTTGTCGAGTTCGATTGGTATTCTTGAGAAGTAGCTCATTTGAATCCACAGAGCGAGCGGCAGACTCCACGCTATGTAGGGCAGTATGAGTGCGTTATAAGTGTTTATCAGTTCGAATCTTGTCATGATCTTAAAGAGGTAACCCACGATACATATCTGAGGGAACATGGATAAGGCCAATACCGTAACGACGATCGATGTTTTCCCCCGGAAAGGCATCCGTGAAATGGCGTAAGCCGCAAGCGCGCCGATCATGGTGCTAGCCAGAGCTGCGCACGATGAAATAACCAGGCTGTTGCGGAGATTGTCGAGAAAGTGCAGATTCCCGACGCTCAGGATATCTACGAAATTTTGCACGGTCAGCCGAAGGCTTTTGTGCAAAAGAAAATCGGGTCGTTCGCATAGAGAGATGATGACCATCCACAGGAATGGAATTAGGCAGAATATAATCACAAAAATCATGCCGGCTATTCTTAGTAATCTTTTCGTCTTCCTTTCGTTCATTGCGATCTCAATTTGCCGATCTCCATATAGATGATTGCCGTTGTGAGGGCAATGATGAAGAGAATGACCGACACGGCCGACCCATATCCGAAATCACCTGTGAGAAAGAATTTGTAGCCGTATACGGAAAGGGATGCTGTGGTACCACCCGGTCCGCCACCGGTGATAACATATATCAAGTCGAATACTCGCATCGCATCGATGGTTCTAAATAAAATTGCAACCATTATGATTGGTTTAATCATCGGTAATGTTATTCTGTGGAAACGTTGAAAGATGTTCGCGCCGTCGATCTGGGCTTGTTTTAGAACATCATCC
This sequence comes from Caldifarciminota bacterium, assembly GCA_020349965.1. Classification (GTDB taxonomy): domain Bacteria; phylum Hydrothermota; class Tepidihabitantia; order SM23-42; family SM23-42; genus SM23-42. The sequence continues at coordinate 1,167,942 of CP070705.1, forward strand.
GGAACTGTCTGAAGACCGGCGAGGAGGATGATTGCGACGAAAGGCGTCGTTCTCCAAACATCGGCAAGAACGAGCGCTGCAAATGCACCGGCAGAAGTCCCGAGCCAATTGACCGGTCCGATACCGATCGCTTTCAGTGTGATATTTGCCACACCGTAATCGTAGCGAAAGATGAGTTGCCAGATTCGCGCCCCGATAACACTGGGAATGGCCCACGGTATCAACGCGATACCTCTGAGGGCTCCGCGCAGTCTTGACTTCTCGTTGAGTATGAGCGCGGTAATCATGCCGAAGGCCATTTCGAGAGATACCGATATACATGCGAATGCTATCGTAAAAAACGAAGCCTGCCAGAATTGCCCGTCCTTCATCAGGCCGACGTAATTGTCAAACGCAACGAACCTGCGCGCCATAAACGGAACATCCTGCCAGAGGCTATTCCAGAAGGTTCCCAGTACGGGGAACAGAAGGAATGCCGCGATGAAGAAGATCAAAGGAAGTAAGAAGGAAACCGGTTCTTTGATCTTCCTATTCATTGTATCTCTGAAGAATCTCGTCTATTTCACGCTGCGCCTTTGCCAAGGCCTCGTCAGAGAGGGATCTCCCTGACAGTGCTGCATTTTGATTTTGCTGGAGGATCTCCGAGATCTGTGTATAATACGGACTTGTTGGTCTTGCCACGGCATGCTCGAAGGCATTTTTCAGAACGCCGAGGTGGGGCATTCTTATTCTTACATCTGTATCTTCATATAAGTCGCTGCGCCCAGGGTTCCATCCGAGGTTGAGCGCCAGTTTCTTCTGCGTTGCGTATGACAGCACGAATTTGAGTAACATCATTGCTTCAGCCTTGCTATCAGAGAACTTTGATATTCCGATGTGCCAACCGCCAAGAGTAGCTGCGTGTTGTCCTTTGCGACCTCTGGGCAGGAGTGCCACTGCGACCTTTCCCCTCACACGAGATCCATCTTTGTTGTGCAACGCCCATGCGTATGGCCAGTTGCGTTCGTATAGAGCATTGCCGTTTTCAAAGGTTAATCTCGTTTCCTCCTCCTTCATTTCTGTGTAGGTGTTCGGTGGAGATATCTTGTGTTTGTGTATCAAATCGTACATTAGATCTGCTGCTTCTATATTTTCTGGAGTGTATACAATAATACGTCCCGCGCTGTCAGTGATACCTCCATTATTCGACGCCGCGAATTCAAGGAAATTGCAGACCAGTCCTTCATATTGTGCTCCCTGCCACACAAAGCCAAAAAAGCTGGGATTTGTGACGCGTTCATTTTTCTGGACAAAATCAGCGCTCTGGATGAGTTGTTGCCAGGTCACCGGCGGTTTCAAGCCGTATTTCACGAGCAGGTCTTTTCTAAAATACAAGAGCCCGCAGTCATTGTAAACGGGGAGTGCGTACAGCGAATCTTGATAGGTGTCGACCTGGTTGACGATGGGTTCGAAGAAATCGGCGAGGTTGACGTCACCGGTTGCCACCATGGAATCGAGAGGCTGGAGCCAATCCGAGGCGGCGAATTGACCTACCCATATCACGTCCATCAGGAAAACGTCGGGGTCCGGCTGGCGCGACCTGAGGGGAATGACCAGTCCTTGTCTTCTCTGGTCGGTGTCCGTGGGTTGGCGCAGAAGGACTACGTCTATCTTGGTAGAGTCGGCGAATGCCGCGACGATTCTCTCCCAGTACTCGACTTCGTTCGATGCGCCGCCAACGGCAAATGTTAGCTGTGGAGTTCCTGACTTACATCCGAAAAAGAGAAGCAAAAAGATGGTGATGCTGATCAGAAATCTTCTGCAGGTTAGCATTTGGCGAATTCTTTCAGCAGATTACGGGCATCCTGCGGCGAGGGTATCGTGTATTTGGCCTTTGTGTACCCGATGCCAACCTTGATGGAATATGATTTCTTAGGTACAACTTCAAAAGTGTCTTCATCTGTCCAATCATCACCAATCGCAATTATGAAATCCCACGTTTTGCTGTCGATCCATTTCTGTGCAGCAATACCTTTGTTTATGCCTTTATTCTTTACCTCAATTACTTTGCTCCCCTCCAGTATGCTCAGATTCAATGCAGAAGCGAGATCAAGGAGCCTTTCTTTTAGTTCACTCGCCCTCAGCTCGCCAAGCCGCTGGTCCGTCTTACGGTAGTGCCAGACGATCGAGTAATCCTTCTCTTCGATGCTCGTACCGGGAGTGCGGTCTACGTACAGCTCCAGGATCGGTTGTATCTGCTCTTTCCAGTCATTCTTCAAAGGTTTGATCATTGCCCATGCGTACTTTTTGTTCTTGAACCACACGCCGTGCTCCGCTATCAAACCGCAGCCGACGTTGCCGAACCACTTGTCCAGGGTCGCGCGGTCGCGACCGCTCACTATGACCAATTCGTTTCTTGAATTGTCGGCAAGGGTCCTGAGCACCTTGACTATCTCTCTGTCAGGGATGGCTTTGGCCGGCTCTCCGGTGAATGATACGAGCGTGCCGTCGTAGTCGAGGAGCAAGAGTCTGTTTCTGCTTTCAGAATATTCACGCAGGATTTTTTTGCGTACTTCCGCGCGTAGGTTCTTGGCCGTCAATTCCTGTTGTTTCAGCTTGATGCGTGAAAGGTTGTCTAAGAAATCGTGCGCCCATCGTTCAACATTATAACGCTTAAGACGTCTTTGCATAACATCATTTCTCCTCATTTGTTCGTGCTCGGGCATTCTTAAAGCATTCTTGATCGCACCGGCTATCTCCTCTTTATCATTCGGATTGACGATTATTGCCTCACCCAATATTTTTGACGCGCCCGCCATTTCGCTGAGAATCAATACACCCTTCTTGTATTTCTTCGTGGCGAGATACTCTTTTGCGATGAGATTCATACCATCTCTTATCGGAGTAATCAAAGCCACGTCTCCGGCCAAATACAGCGGTACAAGATTCTTGAACGGAAGAAAACGATAGAGATACCAGATAGGTATCCAGCCTATTGTACCGTACTTGCCATTGATCCTGCTTATGAGCTCATCGACTTCTCTTTTTAGCAGTGCGTACTGCTCGACACCTGTGCGCGAAGGTACTGCAACGAGGATGAGGGTAACCTTCTCGCGGTATTTCGGATTGGTTTCAAGGAAATAATCGAAGGCTTCAAGGCGTTGTGCAATGCCTTTAGTATAATCGAGGCGATCGATCGACACGATTATCTTGCGTTCGCCGACGCGCTTCTTGATCTTGCGAACTTCTTTTTGAATGCCTTCATCCTCGGCCGCACGGTGAAATTGATCATAGTCGATGCCCATTGGAAAAGCATCTACCCTCACGATCCGGTTGTCGAAATTCACTTGAGCCTTGCTGTGTTCATAACCAAGTAGGCGGCGTACGGTCTGCAAGTAGTGGTGTGCGTAATCGTAGGTGTGAAATCCCACGAGATCTGCGCCAAGCATACCTCTGACGATTTCTTTGCGGGAGGGAAGCGTACGGAAAACCTCGGAGGAAGGAAATGGTATGTGAAGAAAGAAACCTATCGAAGCATTAGGTAATTCCTTTCGCAGGAGTTGGGGCAGGAGCAGGAGGTGGTAATCGTGAATCCAGATGATGTCGTCGGCTTTGGCAATATGTTTTATCCTATTGCAGAATATCTGGTTGACCCTTTGATATGAGTCCCAGTTGTTCTTATTATAGGTTGCATATTGAGAAAAGTAGTGGAACAGCGGCCAGATTATTCGGTTGCAGAATCCGTAGTAGAACTGCTCGATATCGTATTGATTAAGGAATACCGGATGGCAATTATATTGCATCAACGTGCGCTTGATGCGCGGTTTCTGATCTTTCACGCGCTCGTACGCAATACCCGGCCAACCGATCCACATGTTTTCGTACGACCTCAATAACGAACTGAGGCCAGTGGCCAGGCCACCGACACTCTGTGTATATCTTATTTTGCCTTCTCTTTTTGTGACAGTGACCGGCAGTCGATTTGAAACGATCAAGAGTCTTTTCATAGTATTTCTTCTTTGTCTTCTACTATTAATAGTATAGCGCACATCGCCGAATTGTCAAGAAATTCGGGCTGTGCTACATGCATTGAGGTCTTCGACTTCTGCACGACATGACGAAGCGCCATCTTCTCACATGAAATGGAGGGCTTTTAATGTGCTGGTGAATATTTGCGATGCTAGACTATTCGACACCATTCTATTTCGCTTGTGGTGAACGATCTTACATTCAATCTAGGAATGTGTGTTAACCTGCGGATCCTTCGCAGCTATCTATCGCGACCCGGCTGGAATTACCCGCTCAGTTCTCGGAATTCTGGGAGTCGAGAACTTTGGCGACGAACCCATCTTCAGGTAATGCACCTTCGAATTGAATCGACTCGTTGATTACTATCTTGGGCACGGCGAAGACGTTATATTTCTGAGCCAATTGAGGGAATTCCTGCGCGTTGATGACGTCGGCTTTTACCATTTCGTTGTGGTGTGCCAACCGGTGAGCCAGGTGCGCCGCTGAAGCGCAGTACGGACATGTGAGCGTAACGAAAACCTGTATGTGAACCGATTTGGTGATCTTCTTCATTGATGTACGTGATGCGTCGCTCAGATCTGATTCTGCTGCAGAGACCAATTTTATTGCGCTGAGCAAGGTTGGAAATTCGTAGCCGGCGGGCAGGCCGAATATTCTAATGCCTCTATCTCTGTCGCCTTTGATGACCGTTGCCGGTATCTTATCGATTCCGTACTCTTCCACCTTGTTCTTATCCTTCACGTAGTCGAAGACTTCAACTTTTATTTTATCGGAGAGTGACGCAACTTCTTCCATGAGTAGGCGGTTATCCTTGCATGTCTCGCACTCCAACCCGGGCATGGAGCTCAGCGAATCCTGTGTGAATACTACCAGGGTGACCTCGTTCTTTAAATCCTTGAACATATTCCTTACTTGTTCTTTCGTCTTCTCATCTATGATAGCCACAAATCCTCCTTTGTCCCATACCAATTCGACCGTAATTAGTGTGTAATGTTTAGGAATCGCCCTCGTATCGATTTCTGAACGCGAATCTGGCTTGAGGTATCCTTTCCGGTCTTTCTCTTTCCGCCTCCGCTTGTTTTTCCGAGAGTAAGGGGTTGATCGTTGTCGAATGTCTTCCCACTATCACCAACGCTATCACTTCCATTTCTTCAGGTATGTTAAGAATCTCTTTGGTCTTTTTAGGACTGAATCCGGCGATCGGATGGGCGACGAGTCCGAGTTCGGTGGCGCGGAGGATCATTGCTGCCGTGGCCATTCCTGTGTCGAAGAGATAATACTTCCTTTCTCTGATGAGGCAATCTAGTTCGGGTTTGCTGAAGACTGCAATGATGAGCGATGCCGCTCGCGCCCATTCATTACCCCGGGAGAGTGCTTCGTGCATCTTCTGGAGTATTTCTCTATCACGGACGAATACGTACCGCCATGGTTGATTGTTGAAGCATGAACAGAATAGCCGCGCGCTCTCTGCCAAACTTGCCACGATTTCATCGTCTATGTCAACCGGCACGAGCGATCTGTAGGCTCTTCTCTTTTTTATTGCTTCCTTGACGTCCATTGGCTACGGTCAGTCTCCCCAGATTATTGTACCTTTGTTCGAAATGCTGTAGAACTGATCCTCGAGTATGGATTGATGCTTCCGTTCCTCTTCGGCCATATTGACGAAGATCGCTCTTGATTCTTCGTCATCGAGCATCTTTGATATCTCCAGGTACTTTTCTCTGGCTTTTTTCTCCGCCTCAATGCCGAGCGTGAGGACTGCTACTATTTCATCCTTGTTCGACTCGAATTGTCCTTCGACTTCTGATTTCGTAGCAATCTGTTGTGGCACCGTGATACCGGTAAGCTTGAACCCTTTTCCTCGTGCTTCTATGATCTTTTGCAGGCGATCATAATGGCCCTGTTCAAAATCGGCAAGTTCATTGAAGAGGCTCTTGCCGGCGTTGCTCGACGCTTTTGCTGCTGCTTCCATATAGAACTTCTTTGCTTGTGCTTCAGCGTTCATTGCATCTGTCAACAGGGAATCAATTCTTGTTTTTGTGTCTTCGTTCATTTTTACTCCTTTCACTGATTTCTCTTGATGAAATCCAATATTTCCTTTATGTCCGGAAGTTGTGCGATTTCATAGATCTTTGCGAATACTATATGCTGTTTTTCATCGATTATGATGTTCGCACGCTCTGAAAATCCATCTTTTCCCCGGAAGATACCGTACATCTTTGCTACCGCACCATGAGGCCAGAAATCGGAGAGGAGTTTTGTGTGCTCGATTCCCAATTCTCTTGACCAGGCATGTTTGGAAGGCACGGTATCGACGCTCACGCCTAGCGCGATTGTATTCAACTTACCGAAGTCGTCAATATTATCTTCGAGTGACTTCATCTGCTCGGCACAGACTTTTGTCCAGGCGAGGGGATGGAATGATAGTAGTATCTTCTGTCCCGACAGAGCAGATATCATCACGTCGTTCTTGTTGTGGTCTTTTAGCACGAAGTCAGGCGCTTTATCGCCAATCTTCAACACTATGTGCCCCCTTTGCTTCTGTTTAATCCAGCCGTTATTGTATGGCTATTTCGTGCGAATTTGTCCACAGACCATGGATGTTGCAGTAGGACAATGCGAACACCGCTCCAGATTTTTCGGCCTTGAAGGTTAAAGATACTGTAGGATGTGTAAAGATCGTGCTGGTATTCGGTCCATCGGTCGAGGCACCGTGCGACGAGAATTCAGAACGCCCGATATGATAGGGGAATTTGCCTTCACTCGGCTGAAAATAAACGTCTATCCACGCTATGTGATGTTCGGTCGTGTTCGGGTGAGGAATCTCTTTTCCCACCGAGACGGTGATGCTCACGTTCTCACCTTTCTTCACCTTATCAGCAGCCTCGATGACTGGTACATGCTTTTCTTTTTTCCAATCGGCTGATTGGAAGATCTTAGAAAGTTCTTGCATTATGCTCTCCTTTCACTGAATTCCAGAGTATTCCTGCAATCAGCTGAACTATTTTACCATTTGCATCGGCTTGCCGCAACAGACCAGTTCACCGCCGCCTGCTTCTTTGACCTCTACGACATTGCCGCATATTTCGCATCTATATACTTCACCTGCTTTCTGAACGTTCGCCATCTTTCCTCCTTTAAAGATCTGCAAGTTTGAACATCAGTTATGACGGCCCGGGAATGAATAGTTCGAACCGTTCTTTTCCTGCTTTGCATACGGGACAGACCTCTGGCGGCTCTTTCCTTGCGCAAAGGTAGCCGCAGACACGGCACCTCCAGATAGGGTAGGGCAGGGATTGCATGGTCACCGATAACTCTGGTCCGCTATTCGTTCTGTGCGGCGGCCTACGTTCCGGTATCTTACCTATCTCTTTCTTACCTTCGACGACACGTTTTGACACATACAGCCCACAATAGCACGTGTCGTGATCATTGAGGTCGGCATCCCGGTAATCGCATGGGCATATAATATCGAGGTCGCCTTTCTTCTTGCCAGATGCCAAACGACAGGGGCATGAGGGATAGCCATATCGTTTTTCGTTCGTTACCAATCCCTCGACGAGGTCCATTGTGAATTCCACGTCTGGATTGAGGTGGTATCCGCCCGATTCAGCATCGGCTCTCAATTTCTCATGTAGAAGATCTATCTCAGCACGGTTCTTATCTCTATCGGTCATTGCCCAGTACCTCTTTTATTTTCTCCGGATCATAACCGACTATGCTCTGCTGCTCGTCGACAACAATAGTGGGGTATGATCCGCTTGGGTTCCACTTCAGTACGGTTTCCTTAATCTTCTCGCTCTCATCTCCACCGACCAGGTCGACATCTATGTAGTCATATGCAATATTCAATGTATTGAGTAGTCTCTTTGTCTTCTTGCACCAGACGCAAGTGCTTAAAGCGTAGAGCATGATGTTACCTTTTTTCCGACCTTCCACGTGTTTTATGCCCATATGTTCTCCACTGTTGAATATGCTCCCCATTTATTCAGATTTCGATTCCTCCGCGTACTCCCTCGGATTTTCGTCAAACTTCTTCTTACAGCCGGGGGCACAGAAGTAGTATGTCTTTCCTTCAAATTCGCTCTTGTATTGAGCAGTTTTCTCATCGACTGTCATCTTACATATTGGATCGATTGCCATGATTACCTCCTTTTCATCTCCGGTTTGTCCGTGTCGCTTTGTCTCCAATTCTTGCTGTCCTTTCTCATTCAAGCTTTCACCGGAATCTTCCTTTCTACTGGTTGTTCTCTTTGCCATCGGAGTGTATCCTTTCAGCATCAACGACAAAGTCACCACGGTAACGGAGCTCATTGCCATTGCGAACCCAGCAAGTTCGGGCCTGAAGTCTATGCCGAATACGGGATAGAGTAAGCCGGCTGCCACGGGAATGAGCGCCGTATTATATGCAAAAGCCCAAAATAGATTCTGCTTGATACGCGACATTACCTTCCTCGCCAATTGGATAGCCGCAACACCGTCGGTCAATTCTCCTTTCATCAGTATTATGTCTCCGGTCTCGATCGCGACATCGGTCCCTGTGCCAATTGCGATACCGACATCTGCCTGAGCCAGCGCCGGGGCGTCGTTTATGCCGTCTCCGACGAAGGATACAATCTCCTTCGCTTCTTGCAGCCGTTTTACCTCGTTTGCCTTGTCATCTGGAAGGACCTCGGCTAGCACTCGCGATATCCCTATCTTCTTTGCCATGGTTTCCGCGCTTTTTCTGTTGTCCCCGGTTACCATGATCACATCGAGTCTGAGATCTTTCATATGCTCGACAGCCTTGATCGCCGATTCTTTAAGGGAATCCGCCACTCCGATCACTCCGACCATTTCCCCGGCATATGAAACGAACGTTATGCTTTTACCTGTTTCTACGATCTCGGTAATACGAACCTCAGCGCCCTCGGGAATGGGGATACGGTTGTCTTCCATGAGTGCTCTGCTGCCGGCCAGCGCTGCTTCTCCATCGAGGATCCCTTTCACTCCTTTGCCTTCCACTGTGTCGAAATTCTCTATCTTGGCCAGAGTGACCTTCCTGCCTTCGGCTGTGCGGACGATAGCTTCGGCGATGGGGTGGAGTGAATCTTTCTCTAGACTCCCAGCGATCTCGAGCAACCTCGGTTCGCTGACGCCAAAAGTTACCATCTCCGTGACCTCGGGCAGACCTTTGGTCAAAGTACCCGTCTTGTCGAACATCACCGTTGTGATCTTTTCCGATAATTCTAGTGCTTCGCCGTTCTTGACTAGTATTCCCAGCTCAGCGCCTCGTCCTATGCCCACAGTGACAGCGGTGGGGGTGGCCAGCCCGAGAGCACACGGGCAAGCAACGACCAGCACCGATATCAGGCGCGTGAGAGAAAAGAGGAGTGAGCTACCGATGATGAAATACCAAATAGCAAAAGATGTGATGGCGATGAGCAACACGACCGGGATAAAGTAACTGACCACGCGATCGGCAATACGTTGTACGGGCGGTTTCGAGCCCTGTGCCGTTTCGACGAGTCTGATTATCTGAGCAAGAACGGTGTCCTTTCCAATCCGGGTTGCGCGGATTCTAAGGACGCTGTTCTTGTTCACGGTGCCACCAACTACGTTGTCTTTGGGACTTTTGCGCACAGGAGCAGGTTCGCCGGTTATCATCGATTCATTCACGTAACTTGAGCCGTCGATGACTGTTCCGTCGACCGGTATTCTTTCTCCCGGCCTCACGATGACTTCGTCGTCAATAAGAACGTCTTCGACAGGTATGGTCTCATCTTTGCCGTTCCGAACGACGGTCGCCTCGTCTGGCTGCAGGCCGATCAATTTCCTGATCGAGTCCGAGGTCTTGCCCTTTGCCCTCGTTTCGAGATACCGTCCGAAGGTGAGAAACGACGCAAGCATGAGGGCGGACTCATAAAAAAGGAAATCGCGTGAAAGGAGGATCTCGAACGTACCCAAGAGACTGGATATGTAAGCCACTCCGATCCCCATTGAATACATGACATCCATGTTGAGATTTTTGTTCTTGAGCGCCCGATAGCCGGCCGTGAATATAGGAAGACTGACGTAGATGAAGACCGGTGTTGTCACAGCGAACATGAGGTACGCCATCGGGAAGGGCAAATGGATGTGTACATACATCAGGATCATCAATGGTATGCCGACTGCGAATCCCAAGACGAAGCGATTTCTTTTCTGTGCAAGATCAGCCATTCGCGCAGCCTTTTCGAGTTCGGCGGTTTCTTCGCCCTCGAGCCCAAGGTACTTGTAACCGGAATCTTCGATCGCTTTTTTCAATGTGACCAAGTCGGTTACACTGGGGTTGAACGAGACGTATGCTTTTTCGGACGCAAGGTTCACGGTGACCTCTGCGGCTTTACCTGTCCTCTTCAGTGCGCTCTCAACCGTGGCGACGCAGGTCGCGCAGGTCATTCCGCCGACCTTCAAAACCGCATTTTCTTGTCTTACTGCGTAGCCGACCTCTCCAATTACCTTCTCCAGGTCGTCGACCGAGGTCTTTTGGTCATCGTATTCAATGTTCGCGGTCTCCGATCCCAAATTCACCTGCACGTTCTGTACGCCTTTGTGTTTGCCCAGGGAATCTTCGATGATCCGAACGCAACTCGCACAGGTCATACCTGAGATGTTGAGCCGCACCTTCTTTATCATATTACTGCCCCGTACAGCGGCTGAAGAACGCCGTCATTTTCGTGCCGGTAGGATGATACTATCGACAAATAGTTCATACTCCTCATTTTCGTTAAGGTCGTGTATGAGCACCTTTTCCACGGTGTTCAGTCCCTTGATCTCGAGGATCTCTGACTCGTACAGGATCTTTATGTTCGAACCGGTTACCCTATCCGAGAGATCGCCAGCCGGAAGGTTTTTACTGGCCGTTACATATACTACGCGCTGTGTGACTTTCGTCAATTCGAGTGCGATGTTCAGAGAACGGTCGCCGTCCTCAATGACCATGACCCTTTTGTCTTTGAATGCCGAGGGGTCGGTGAACTCGGTGAATGCTCCGTGGCCCATGAATCGGTTCGAACCTGCGATTTCTTTACTGCCGCCAGCTTGTGTGTCAGACGTTTCTGATGGTTTTTTCCCCCGGTAATTGTTCAGTGCGTTACGCAGTGCATCGGCGGCAAGATTGCTGCAATGCATCTTAATGGGCGGCAGGCCGTCGAGTTCATCGGCTACGTCTTGCCTTGTGATCTTGAGCGCCTCATCGATTGACTTTCCCTTTGCGAGTTCCGTGATCATGCTAGCCGTTGCGATGGCGGAACCGCAGCCGAATGTCTTGAATTTGATATCTTCGATTCGATCGTCTTTAACTTTTACGTAGAATTCCATCAGATCGCCGCAGACCGGATTTCCCACTCTGCCGACGGCGACGTCGTCGCCTTCGAGGGTACCCACATTCCGCGGTTTCCTGAAATGGTCCAGGACTTTTTCACTGTACTGTGTCGATTTCATATTATACCTCCCACTTGTATAGGGGTGAAAGTTTTCTTAAACGCTTCACTATCTGCGGCAGTGTTTGGAGCAACGTCTCCAAGTCGCTGTCCTTATTGAACCTGCCAAACGTAATCTGGAGTGAACCGTGTGCTTCTTCGTGGAGCAGACCCAACGCAATGAGCGTGTGCGAAGGTTCTAACGTCTTCGAACTACATGCTGAACCGGTCGACACCGCAATATCTTTTTCTTTGAAGGAAAGGAGCAATGATTCGCCTTCTATTCCTTCGAACCGGAAATGTGCGTTGTTAGGGAGACGTAGGGTAGGGTGACCGTTGAGATACGATCTCGGCACAAGATCAAGGACTTTTTCTATCAATCTGTCTCGATACCGCTGAAGGCGTTTAGTTTCCGTGGCCATCTCCTCGCCCATGATCTCTGCAGCCCTTTTCATCCCGGCGATGGCGGCAATGTTCTCTGTCCCGGACCGCAGACCGCGTTCTTGTCCTCCGCCAATGATCAGGGGATTGATCCTAATACCTTTCTTCACGTACAGAACACCGAGCCCCTGGGGACCGTATATATCATTGGATGATAAAGCCATCAAGTCGATATTATCTCGCTTGACGTCGATCGGGATCAGCCCCTCCGCAGCAACGGCATCGGTATGGAATGTGATGCCCTTGTCGCGGCACAATCTACCAATGGTCTCGATCTGTTGGATCGTGCCTATTTCATTGTTCGCGTACCCTATCGATACCATGATCGTCTTATCGGTGACGCGCTCGGATATTTTTTCGATGGCGATTCTGCCGAATTGGTCGACCGGTACTCTCGAAACCGTGAAGCCGTTCTTTTCGAGATACTTGGTGATGTTAAGAATCGATATGTGCTCGATCTCGGAGATAATGATGTGATTGCCTTTGTCTTTGTTTCTCAGTGCGTGACCGACCAAGGCAAGGTTATTAGATTCGGTCGCGCCGGATGTGAAAATTATTTCATCTCGCTCGGCACCGATGAAGCGCGCGACTGCTGCACGTGATGCCTCGAGCACTTCGGTCGCAGTGTCGCCGACCCTGTGGAGTGAGGAGGGGTTGCCGGACTTGTCGTGGAGGTATGGGAGCATTATCTCGACGACTCTCGGATCGACCGGCTTCGATGACTGGTAATCAAGATAGACGCTCATCGTTCTGGGCCTCGCATCAGAACCACATGGTCGCCGATGCATCGAGCGCAAGGTCGTTGAGCGTACCTGCGCCTACTATCTTAAGTCCAGGCAGCAATTCTACGGTATCCCATCCTAGCATTTGCTTCGATGCTTCACATACGTAAACATCTATGCCCATCTTCATCGTCTTCGAGATCATATCGCCCAAGTTGGGGAAGGAACCGATCTTTGTCTGCGCAGCTGTATCGGGCTTCAACACGCGCAGTGCCTGTCCAAGATAGTATACCTGAGCGTCGATATCCATCGCTTTTGCAGTCTGCGCGAGGACCAACGGAGAGTATTGACGTTCAGGGTCGTCGCTTGTTTGGACATAAAGAATCCGTTTCTTTTTGTTCATAGTTCACTCCTACTTCGTTCGTCTTAACAGGAAACGTATTATATCACGCTGCTTCTCGAATTTGACGATTTCGTGGCCGGTTCTCTTGGCGAACCGTTTTATATCTTCTTCAGCGGCAGGATCATCGGCAAGAACTTCGAGTATTTCGCCGATCTCGATCGCGTCCATGCCCTCCCGTGTTTGGAATAGCGGTTGCGGGCAGTACAACCCAACACAGTCTACTGTTTTCTTCGGTACTTGCTCGTCGTCCATGGTAGCCCCGGTATCATTCGTCAGAGCAGAGGAGAGAACCGCTGCTCTGCCCAATAATCCTCCTTCAGCAATTCGAGTTGTCTGGTTATTGCCTCGAGATGATTTTCTTCCCAGTGCTGTAACTGCTGATACAATGCTCTTGCCGAGGGGTCATCGCTTATCTCTTTCATTTTGCGGTAGAAATCGATAGAATTCGATTCGAGCAACGCCCCGATGCTCAGGGCAGAAACCTCGAAATGCATTTCGCCGGCACGTTTTTTCAGTTCTGCGGAGAATATCGGACTTTCACCATCGTATGCGCTAATCTTTCCAAGTTCGATCTTTTGCCACTCTTCATTGTCAAGCAATGACGAGTACTCCTTCTGCAGTGCCTTGTAGTGTTTGATCTCGTCATTGGCGAGCATCTTGAATACACGTTTACCTTTTTCGTCCGCAGTCTTTTCTGCTGCTATTCTATAAAACTCAATGCCGTTAAGCTCGGTCTGAAGGGCTATTCGCAAACCCTCGATTGATTTTGATTTTTCCATACATGCTCCTTCTATTTCCCCCTAACAGTTAGACACCTCAGAAAACGGAACATTTATTTCTCTATACCGTTACGATCTTTACCCGTTGAATGGATCATCTCCCTCAGCATGGTATCGAGAGATCCTGGAGTTGCTTCACACGCGCGAGGGCTCTTTCCTTGAATTCAACAGGAAGATCATGACTCGGGATAGTTTCGCCGATACGGGCGGTCTCCTCCATGATTAATTTCATGTGCCTTTTTCTTGCTTCATTGCTGATCGGTTTCTCACCCTGTAATTTCCAACCGCCTTCCATGAAACCTTCAGGGAAGTACCAATCTTTGAACCAGGTGAACCCGCGCGTCAGCATCTCAAAACCTAATCTGCTGAGTACGATAGGGAATCCTCTCTGTAGAAGCAGCATCGTTTCCTTGTCCGTGTAATATTCGATGAATAACTTTGCACCGGCGTTGAGGCTTGTGCTGAAAGCGTCCAGTATACCTTCTTCGAACCGGGATCCGAAATAGTCCACAATTCTGTTCTCAATTCCTATCGATGCATTGATGTTGAATAATTCGATCCACGGAGAGTAATCGGGCGGCCGGCCAAAGAAGATTTTTGCGTTACCAATGTATGCTCGGCCGGTTTTCGTCCGGCAGTGTAATTCCGCATTCTGTTCTTCTCGGAATCTGCCCGGTATCATTCTGTGAATATAAATTGAGTAACCATTCACGCTGATACCACTGCGCAGTGATTCTACCATTTCACGAAGCATGCGTATTAAGTGGACAATGACTCATTGGTACCGGTAGCAACGGGTGCAGCACCTTATTCCTCAGTATTTCGAATCCATTCTGAATTCTGCGATATCGAACCAAAACCCGGAATTCGTTATGTGATCGTGCTGTGCCTGAAGCAGGTCGTAGTGTAGCTTTTCTTCGTCGGCGATTTTCTTGAATATCTCTTTCGCCTTCTTATCCGTTGTCTTCTCTGCTGCTCCGGAGAAAAAATCGATTGCATTTCTTTCGAGATCCATCGCAATACTTATTGCTTCGAGCTCGCTGGCTCTGCTTTCCTTTCCTGCACTTGCGACTTTTTTCGTGAGCGCTTCGATCATCGGTGCTTTCTCATTTTTTTCGAGGTCACCGACGTGTTTTCTCCAATCCTCGCCTACCATTGTTGTGAAAATGTCGCTGAAGACCTTCAGGTGTTGCGCTTCATCATTTGCCAATTTTCTGAACATCTTCTTGCCAAGCTCGTTGTGCGTAGCATTAGCGACGTTCTCGAAGAAACTCTTTCCATTCAATTCAAGTTTCAATGATTCTCTGATTATTTCAGCAATTTCGCTGGTTATTTCTGCCATTCTTCACCTCTTTCTGCTTCATTGACCGTAGAAAAGACATTATGTGGGGGAGAGGGTATCGAATCCCTCCCCCTCAGCACCCCCTCCTGATTACTTGACCGCTATATGACCCGCAGGATTATCTGCGGGCTCACGGATGGGGCCGCCGATTTCTGACGTTTACTTAGATCTCTTCAAGTAGACCCGAGAAAGTGTCGTGATGTTCCTCTTCATCTGCGAGGATCTTCTCGAACATTCTCTTGGTCACCGGATCGGCTGCCTTCTCGGCCATGGCTATCGCTTGTTTGTAAAGCGCGATGGCTCCCTCTTCATCCTTTCTGTCTTGCTCTAGCATTTCCTTGAGTGTTCCGCCGACGAATATCGGTTCAGGTTTTGTCGTTGGCGTACCGCCCAGATAAGTGAGGCGTTCGGCTATCTCCTCGGCATGTTTCATTTCCGTTATAGCGGCACTTTTGAGTGCATCTTTAACGGCAAATCCCTTAACGCCTTTCCACATGACGTGCTGCCACATGTACTGTATTGTCACCTGTAGTTCCCGGGCGATAGCCTTGTTAAGCATATCGAGTATCTCTTTGGATGCCATTTATTCCTCCTATGTTATTCTCTAAAAGTCTTTGAACATCGGTCTAAACTATCACTGCGCCGCAATCGATTCAATCCTTGCTTACGCAGGCAGCTGTACCCTCACTGCACTTGCTGAGTTTAACGAAGTGCCGCCTCTCTTCTTCTATTATCTTGTCTATGGAAGATCGCTGATTTTCCGGCACGAGCTTCTTAACTTCTTCATAATACAAAATGGAATCAAGCTCGCGATCAATAGCGAATTGGAGCGCCGACCGAGCATCGTTAATGCTCTTGATTTTTTCGTCCATTTTCTGCGGTGTGAATATGATATTGTCCGCATACGCACGCAGATAGGCAAAGTACTCGCCGGGGTAACTTTCAATCGGTTCGTACTCTTCCATCTGTGCAGCCATGCTTTCATATATTTTTTTGTGTTTGACTTCCTCTTCGGCGAGGGCAGAGAAGAGTTTCTTAACCTCAGCGTCGGGCAATTTCTTGGCCATCTCTCGGTAGAATTTCTCCCCACCCTGCTCAATGCGAATCGCGAATTGAAATACTTCACTCGGTTCAAAAACGCTCATTACTGACCTCCTTTGGTTTCATACCCTTGCCATGACCTATCTTAAATATATCAAGGCTGATTGCCCTCCAGTATCTAGGCGTTGCCTCCTTGTTGACTTTCTCATATTCTTCACGCTGGAGATCCTTCATCAATCATCACCTGTAATCACCACCTATTTGCTGATACCCAGTGCTTGGTGTTTTTCAACAATGGTATCAGCGAGCGCGTCGAGTGCCAGGTAATCTGCACTCTTCGGATGTCCTTTGATGATTACTGGTGTGATCAATTCGACTCTTAGATTTCCGATCATGCCGGTGATCTGTTCAAGCATCTTGCCGCCCCAGCCGAAAGAACCGATGACCGAGGCGTATTTCGTCTTAGGGCGCAATAGGTTTGCGAGATACGTGGCGTATACCGCAGCCGGATGCGGACCTGCCAGCACTGTCGGTGCGGCAATGACGATCGTTGCCGCGTCGACGAGCGAGATCGCGAGTTCACCGATATCGGTCTTCGTCAGGTTAAACGGTTTGACCGCAACACCTCGCTTGATGAGCGCCGCTATCAAATGGTTGACCATTGCCTCGGTGCTGCCGTGCATCGATACATAGGGGAGGATAACTTCGTTCTTCACAATATCTGATGTCCAGTCGCGGTAGGCATCGATGATAAAGGACGGTTTATTGTGCAAGGGGCCGTGGCTGGGTGCGATTATTTCGATTTTGTATCCCTCGAGTCTCTTGAGGTGTTTCTGGATCACCGTTCTAAAAGGCATCATGATCTCTGCATAGTAGCGTTTGGCGGACTCGTACACGCGTGCTTCGTCAAAAGCGTAAAGGTCGCTGGTTGCGAGATGGGAGCCGAATAGGTCGCACGGGAATAGTATCTTATCCTCACGCAGGTAAGTGAGCATGGTTTCCGGCCAATGCACCCACGGCGCGGTGATGAATTCAAGCGTACGGTCACCAAGCGATAAAGTATCATTGTCTTCCACAACGACGAACTTCTCTTCAGGGATGTGTAACAGATCGATTAGCATATTCCTGCATTTTCCGTTGGTCACGACCTTTGCCATGGGGTAGGTATCAACGAGTCTCCGTATTCCACCGGAATGGTCTTGCTCTGCGTGGTTCGCTATTATATAGTGGAGTTCATCGACATGGAGACTCCCCAGATTGGCGACGTGCTCTCTCTCCATTACGGGATCTACAGAATCGATCAGTACTGTCTTATTACTGCCTTTAATCAGGTATGCGTTATAAGTAGTTCCATCGGGCAGCGGTATCAGTTCATCGAAAAGCCTTCGGTCCCAATGAATTGTTCCTACCCAGTAAACGCCGTCTTTTATTTTTCGCGCGGACATCAATCCACCTTCTCAAACTGATCCTTACCAACACCGCATACCGGGCATACCCAGTCGGCCGGGATCTGCTCGAATGGGGTGCCGGGCTCTATCCCAGAAACTGGGTCGCCTTTTTTTGGATCGTAGACATATCCACAGACTGTGCATTTGTATTTCGACATTGAGTTGTCTCCTGCGTCTCAGTTTGATGCGAGTCTTTAGAAGACCTGCTCGACTGCTCGAACTTCGGGTATCTTATCCTTCAGAGTCTTCTCGATTGCCATCTTGAGCGTTAAGGTGCTCATCGGACATGTTCCACAGGCACCGGTCAGTTTCACCTTGACGACGCCATCATCAGTGACTTCAACCAATTCAACGTTTCCACCATCAGCTTCGAGGTTTGGTCTTATTTCACCTAAGACCTTTTCGACCTTTTCCTTCATGTTATTTCCTCCTTATTGAAATTAGACACGATTGTCACGCTTGTTGTTTACGCTGTCTCTTCAAACATTCTTTACAGAGCCCCTTAAAATAGCCGTGTACTTCCTCAATGAGATACCCCTTCATGCTCTTTCGTTCAGCAACCGGGCACTGTACGTCGACGTCCGAAATACGCCCGCACATTCTGCAGAGGAAGTGATGGTGCGGTTCGGTCAAGAAATCGTACCTCACCTCTGTTCCTGTGATCGTTATTGCTGAAACGAGCCCTGCCTTAAGGAATGAGCTGAGTGCATTGTAGACCGTTGTCATTGAAAGCAGGGGCATTTCTCCGGAGAGGGCAGTATAGATCTTTTCCACGGTTAGATGTTCTTTCCTATGTTCCTGTAGATAGTCGAGTATCATGAGACGCTGGTAGGTGGGTTTGAGGCCCTTTTCCGCGAGGAGCTCCTTCAAGTGTTCGCTATTTGAAGTCATTTTAATCATGGAATTATTATAATCGAAAACGCCACTCTGTCAAGTACCTTTTCAGGGATATTTGATCAGAGGATGAGGTTGAGCGTACCGCCCACGAGGAGTGTTGCACAAAGCATGATCGCACCGGCTTTGATCATACCCGCTATGCCCAGCTCTCTGAGCAGGACCACGAAGGTGGCGATACACGGAAAACTCATGGTGAGAACGACCGAGGCAATGATGAGTTGCTTCATCGTGAGGCCGAGCGGCGCGAGCATCCCCACGGCCAGGTCCTTTCTGAGGAAGCCCATCAAAAGTGCGCCGACTGCCTCAAACGGCAGCCCGAACAACCACGTCGTCAAGGGGCCGATGGCGCGACCGGCTGCGTTTACTACACCCAGCGTATACAGCAGATTCACGATCAGTACCCCAAGGAGAACAAAAGGAACTGCTTCGCGCAGGAATGAGTAAATGCGCATCCAGATCTTCTTCATCAACGTTAGGAAATGAGGGAGTCGATAAGCGGGAATCTCAGTAAATATCTCCGGACTCTCACCCCTGACCAGCAGTCTGAGGAGGTTGCCGGTGATGAGCCACACCACGAACAGCGTGACGAATACTGGTAGGAGACCGCGCGCCCCGTACTTCCCCAGGAGTCCGAAGATCATGGCCGTCTGTGCCACGCACGGGATCGAGATGGACATCAAGGTTGCGGCGATGAACCTCTCGCGTTTAGTCTCAAGTATCCGTGTTGCCATAACGCCCGGCACGTTACACCCACACGCCAGGAACATGGGGACGATTGCCATGCCGTGAAGACCTATGGCATGTAGCGCGTTGTCCAGGAGAATAGCCAGTCGGGGAAGGTATCCCGAATCCTCGAGAACACTCAGCACAAAATAGAAGGCGAGGATATACGGCAATACGGCGCCGAAGGGCACATATAGACCGGTAGTGAGGATGCCGAACGACTCGCCGAAGTCGATCGACCCATCGATTAGCTGTCCGATGATGATCTTATGAAGCAGACTATCGGACCCTAACAACATAGATATTCTCATCATGACCGGCGCCCACAGGCTATCGAAGAAAGGATCCGTAATGTATGTGATCAAACCTTCGCCGATGAATCTGATCACGAAGAAGAGGAAGAAGAGACTCGCGACGGCGATAGGAATACCGGTCCAGGGGTGTATCGTCAGGTCACCGAGGCGCTCGCCAATCGTATGGTGTTTGTGTTTGATGATCTGAACCTTGTTGACTATCCTGCCAACTTCATGCCACCGTTCTTCATCGACGTAATGATATTCTCCTGTCTTCGCGTTGGCGAGATGGGTGACGAGTTCCTTTATTCCCTCGCCCGTAATCGCCACAGTGGGAACAACAGGAATTCCAAGTATGCTCTGGAGCGCTTCGGCGTCGATCGAGATGCCAATGTGTTTTGCTTCATCCCAGAGATTCAAAGCCACAACCAAAGGAATGTTTTTTTTCAGTAGCTGTAGCGTAAGGTTCAGGTTCCTTTCGAGGTTTGTTGCGTCGATGATATTCACAATGATGGTGTCCTTTTCTTCGATTGCCTTCTCGAGAAGCGCGACGGCCACTTTTTCAGCTGGTGAACCCGGTTCGAGACTATAGGTGCCGGGTGCATCGATGACATCGACCTTCGTTACACCGGAGCCGATGCAACCTTTGCAGAATTCTACGGTAGTGCCTGGGTAATTCGATGCAATAACCTTCACACCGGTGAGGCGCGTGAAGATTACGCTCTTGCCGACGTTCGGGTTGCCCATCAATAGGATCTTTTTCATCACCTAGACCTCTACGATGATGCGAGTTGCCATGCCGAAGCCTATGGCGATTTGCGTTGTGCCGACTCTTACAATAATGGGTCCGCGCATGAACTGTCCGCTGACTTTCGTGATGTTCACTCCGGGTCTGATACCCATGGCATCCAGCCGAGCTTGCAGTCCATGTCCTCCTTCGATTGACGTCACTGAGCCTTCGCTCCCTGCTTCCATTTTAGTCAAAGAGATTTTTCCCATGTCAAAGGGCTTTCTTCCTGCGGCATTTCTTGCAGAGGCCATACAGTTCCAAGCGATGTGCCGATACAAGAAAATCATAATTACGGGCGACGTCCTTCTGAAGTTTTTCGATTTTATCATTCTCAAACTCGATGATTCTCCCGCATTTGTTGCAGACGAGGTGATCGTGGTGTGCTGAGCTGTGCACCGGTTCGTAGCGTGAGACGGTTTCACCGAACATGGATTCGCTTGCAAGCCCGCACTTGGCCAGTAATTTGAGTGCGCGATAAACTGTAGAGTAACTGATCTCCGGCCTCAGTTTCTTGACCTCAAAATAGAGTTCTTCTACTGTGAAATGGCGGTCGGCCTGGATAAAATGATCGACGACGAAGGAGCGCTTATCAGAACTCTTGAGACCGTGGGTTGATTTGTGCTTGGCGAACCGCGCAATCGCCTCTCCATGTTTGTTCATTCAACACCTCTCATTTATGAAATTGCAATTCATTTTCATAATTGTATTATAGCGAAGAAACTTGGATTGTCAAGGGGGATGTGTACTGAATTTCATTTTGGTTTGCCGGCCATGGATATTGTATAGTCTGATCCTGAAAGTCAGGTAAGCTGCTCAATTAGCCGCTGGGTGCGGAACGTTGCTCAAGGAATCAGGGGTTTTTCGTATTCCTGAGCAGGGGCGAAAGTATATTGTGGTAGGTTACTGCTCGGTGGCGAAGATGAGTTTTATTAATGTATCGGGTTCAACCCTGTAAGGCGAGCCTTTGCCTTGGAAGAAACCATGTTCCTTGATGAGGTGCACACTCAGGTCAGACCATCTTATCTCTTCCTTCATGAGCATGGAACGGACATAAGTAATCCTCTTTAGACAGCGCACGTGGTGAGGCCAGGGGCACGGTATCATACCTCGGTTATCATCGACCATGACCCTCAAGGTCTTGGAGATTTCCACCCAGTCGCCCAAACCCTTTACACCTTCGTCGGTAAGTTCCTTCATGCGTGCAGCGATTTCTTCCATCGTCTTACCGGCTCGTGCAATCGCCGCAGCATCTTCGTCGATGATCTCCCATAGGCTTCTACCGTCACTGCCCATGAACCCGCATGCCGAGAACTTTGAGGATTGTAGCAACCCTTCAAGTTTTTGCTGTTGAGGTGATTTCTTCATCATTACCTCTCGTTCACGAAAATTTATCGTAATAAATCTTATCGTCGGGAATGCCAAAACCGGTCAGTACCTTTATCGATGATTCGATCATTCCCGGACTGCCGCACAGGTAGCCCTCATACGTGCCTGCGTCCGTTTGGTTCTTCAAATACTCTTCGGCCGCCGTCGTCACCCAGCCAGTGGTTCCGCGCCAGTTGACAGTTGGTTCTGGTTGAGAAAGCACAGGTATGAATTTAAAATCGGGTAATCCTGACTCGAATCTTTTCATTTCTTCGACGAGGAATAGGTCTCTGGTCGTTCGCACTCCGAAGAAGAAAATTGCCTTGCGGGGATTTCGTCTATTCCGCATGTGGTGTAGTATGCACTTGATCGGCGCGATGCCAGAACCGCCGGCAATGAAAATGATCGGTACATTTGTCTCGCGGAGGTAGAAATGTCCATACGGACCGTTTATGTTCAGTGACTGACCCTCTTTCAGGTAGTCGAATAGGTAGGTGGTGCAGATCCCATCCGGCACACGGCGCACGATAAGTTCGATCGCTTTCTTATCCGCAGGATCAGATGAAATGGAATAAGCGCGGTAAACTTCTTCGGTACTCTTTTCGTATTGGGGCGCAAGAACCTGTACATACTGTCCCGGAGTATACTTCATTTCCTGCCCCTCGGGGATCATCAATCTGAATTGCTTTATGTCGTAGGTGTAATCGACTATCGTTTCGCAAGTACACACGTACTGCCTTATAGACAGGAGTTCAGCTGGTATTTCGATCTTCAGATTGTTTCGCAACTTGACCTGGCATGAGAGCCTGATCCCTGCAGCTCGTTCCTCAGCATTCATGTACGGTTCCTCGGTCGGCAGCAATGGCCCTGCTCCGTCCTTCACTTTCACCTTGCAGTAGCCGCAGGTGCCACGCCCGCCGCATGCGGAGGGGATGAATATTTTTTGGTCAGTCAATGTTTCGAGTAGCGAAGCGCCGCCCCTTACCGTGAATTCTTTCTCACTATCGTTGATATTCACTATGACTTCACCGTAATTGCTGATCACACGTTCTGCAAAGATAAGCGCTGCTGCCAACAGTGCGCTGACCCCGCTGATGATTGCTATCGGAATGAAGAAGAAGTTCATCTTCCCGAGAGGACGCCGGTGAATCCAATGAATGCGAGAGCCATTATGCCGGCAATGATGAGCGTTATCCCTGGACCCTGCAGTCCTCGCGGTATCTTCGCGTTATTCAGCCTTTCGCGTATCCCGGCCATTGCCACGATCGCCATCATCCATCCGGCGCCACTGCCGAAACCAAAAGAAATGGCTTCGATGAGATTGTACTGGCGAATTACCATGAACAGAGATGCGCCCAGGATGGCACAGTTCACCGTTATCAGAGGAAGGAATATTCCTAAATTCTGATGGAGGATTGGGGAGTAACGTTCAATTACCATCTCAATGAACTGGACGAAAGCTGCAATAATGATGATGAAGAGTATGAACCGGAAGTATTCGATCGCATATGGTTGAAGAATATACCGATATGCCAGCCAGTCTAGTGCGATCGTAAAGGTCATGACCATTACCACGGCAAGACCCAACCCAACCGCTGTCTTCACCTGGCGCGATACGGACAGGAATGAGCACATGCCGAGAAATCGCGCAAGCAAGATATTGTCGGTAAAGATCGCCGCAAAGAGGATGATGAGAGCGTGTAGCATCTGGCTGCCGATATTCATCAAATCCCCACCTTCTTCTTCGGCTCTTTATCGGGTTGGATGGTTCGTGCAATCCAGACGATGATCGCAAGCGTAAAGAACGCTCCCGGTGGCATGACCATGATGATCCAGCGGTCCCACAGTGGTGTCGAGAAGAAAGGTACCTGCATACCGAGCAATGTTCCCATGCCGAGCAGTTCGCGGATAATTGCCACGCACAAGAGTACGCATGCATAACCCAGGCCTGAAAACAGACCGTCAACAAATGATAGCCCTGGTGGGTTACCATTGGCAAACGCCTCGGCGCGACCCATGATGATGCAGTTGGTGATTATCAGACCCACATATGGACCGAGATTACGGCTCATATCAGGCCAGTATGCTTTAAGTGTTTGGTCGAAGAGGATGACGTAGAAACCGATTATCAGCACCTCAACCATCATCCGAACGATTCGCGGTGTCCATTTGCGGAGGATCGAGACAGTCAGACTTGACAGCGCGGTCGTGAATATGACTGCCGCCCCCATGACCGCCGTATTGAGCACCAGGTTCGTTACGGCGAGAGCACTGCAAATTCCGAGAATTTGCCTGAAGACCGGGTTATCACCCCAGAGAGCGGCGAGGATGACATGACCAGTCTTCTGTCGGACCACGGCTATTCCTCCCTTTTCATCCGGTTGCGCCAGGCTACTATCGTTTCGTTCATGAATTCTGCAAGCCGCGTTGACGTCTGTGTCGCGCCGGTGACTGCATGGACCCTGTGTTCATCGAGTACAACGGATACGGGTACGATGCTCAACGCCGGATCAACATCCGAAAGAATTTTGCCTTTGAATTGTTCCGTGAACGCGCTCTTCACGATCTCTCCGCCCAGCCCGGGTGTTTCGTTCTGCTCGTAGAAGGCAATACCGGTAACCGTTTTCCGGTCGGCCAGGATGCCGATGATACCCTTGATCGGCGCCCAGAACCCCGGGCCCTCGAGCGGCAGGGCATAGGCGATCAGCGAATCGTCCTTAATGAACCGGAATGCCCCGGCGCTGGACTCATCTGGTTTGCGTATCAGCGTCGAATAGGCAGTGTGTATCGCAGAGGGTGAAGAGAGTTCCTGCTCCCCGATATGCAGCGCTCCGAGCACTGCACGTTCAAAGGCGATGAGTTGATTATCCTGCACGCGTTGCCGGGTCAGGCTGCCAAAGAGGATGATGATGGCGCTCGATATCAGTGTTATGGCAGCCATGTAAAGTATCGGGTACCATATCCGGTCGCGAAGGCTCATATTAATCGACCTCTTTCGTATCTCTGACAGTTCGTTCACTGCGAGCTTGGTTTTTGAACGCGTAATCGAGAATCGGCGCGAACATGTTGGCCAAGAGGATAGAGAACATGAGACCGCCGTTGAAGACGGAGAATGTTCTGATTATTGCCGTCCCGCTCGCAATGACCGCCGCATAAATGATCTTTGCTGGCTGCGTTCGTGGCGCGCTGATTGGGTCCGTTGCCATGAAGAATGCGCCAAAGAGGAACCCGCCGCCCATGAGCGCAGGTAAGATACCGGGGGTTCCGGGCATACCTGCAATCGTGAACAAACCGTTAATGAGCGCGTATACGATGATCACCGTCACGATGATATACCGATTAGCCGTCTTCGTATAGAAGACGTAGAAACCTCCGATCAGAATGGCAAGAACGCTCGTAACACCCATTGATCCAGCAAGGCGGCCGAAGAACAACGTGGTCAATGAAGGTGGCAGAGCCTGACCAGCCTTTACGAGCGCCATTGGAGTTGCTGCCGTTAGCGCATCGGGCAGTGATCCGGTACTCCACAGGCCGAGTGCCCCCCACGGTCCCGGCGCGGCCGACGCCCAGGTAGCAGTCATTGCTATTGGAAAACAGACGTAGAGAAATGCCCGGCCGACCATTGCCGGGTTGAAAATGTTCGAACCAAAACCGCCGAACACCATTTTGCCGAACACAATCGCAAAGACCATGCCGAATATCAAGATATGGAAAGGAATGGTCGGCGGGAGAATGAGCGCATATATGATCGCTGTGACGAATACTGCTTCACTCACCGGTTCATCACGACGTCGGGCGAAGGCATATTCAGTAACGAATCCGGTGATGCACGATACGGCCACAATGACGAGCGAGCGCCAACCAAAAAAGTAGATCGACGCGATTACGCACGGCAAAAGCGCACGTATCATTCGGCGCATAATAGGTTGCTTGGTCATCGCCAAAGTTCTTTTCTTTGCCATTGGACGGTCAAGGTCGATCATTGAAAATCATTGCTTGGTGATTCAATTTATAGCATAGCCAGCAGACGGTCGAAGTCAAGTTTCTCTTCTTTGCATTGCCAAGCTTATCTTGACAAAATGCAGACGCTGTGTACAATTGCACGATGTGCGGGATTATCGGATATGTCGGTACGCGGGATGTTCCGAGCGTGCTCCTCGGCGGTCTTTGGCGGCTTGAATATCGCGGGTATGATTCGAGCGGCATCGCCGTGATCGGAAACGGCGAGCTGATCATAAGAAAAGTCCCCGGCAAATTGAGTGAGCTCGAGGCGTTGATCAAGCGTCAGCCTGTCTCCGGCGGTATAGGTGTCGGGCATACACGTTGGGCAACGCACGGACTGCCTCAGGAGAACAATACCCATCCGTTGATTGATTGCAATGAGGAGATTGCTCTCGTCGTTAACGGCATCATTGAGAACTATCTGTCACTGAAGGACGATTTGGAATCAAGGGGGCACATCTTCCGTTCGGTCACGGATTCCGAGGTCATTGTCCACCTCATTGAGGAAGATCTCGATAAGGGATTGGTCGATGCTGTAAGGTCTACAGTTAAGAAATTGACGGGCAATTTCGCATTTGCGGTTATCAGTGTCAATGACCGCAGTAAGATCGTATGCGCTCGCCACGATGCACCACTCATTTGCTGCTACAACTCGAAGGAGGCGGCTGTCGCCTCAGATATATCTGGCGTCGTTAGTATCTTCAATGATGTGATATACATTCCTAATGATAGCATCGTTGTACTGGGGAAAGGGAAGTGCAATATCACTAATTTCCAAGGCAGAGAGGTACGCGTAACTCCACGCAAAGTGACGATCGACGTTAAGGACATCGACAAAGGGCATTTCCCGCATTTCATGCTGAAGGAGATTTACGAACAGCCAAAGGTTCTGCACAATATCATAAATGAAAGGATTGTAGGGGGTCGCGTAACGCTCGGCAGTGAATTGGGCATTTCTGACGCCGAAATGAAGAAGGTGTCGAGAATATTGATCCAGGCGTGTGGTACATCATGGCATGCCGGGCTCGTGGGCAAGTACATAATCGAGAAATTTGCCAGGATTCACACGGAAGTCGATATATCGAGCGAGTTCAGGTACCGTGATGCTGTTCTGGATAGTGATACGTTAGTCATGGCGGTCAGCCAGTCAGGGGAAACCGCGGATACGCTTGCGGGTCTACGTGAAGCCAAAGTGAAATTCCTTAAAGTGTTATCATTGGTGAATGTCATCCAGTCGAGTATCCACCGCGAGTCGGACGGCATTATCGAGATCATGGCCGGTCCTGAGATCGGCGTGGCCTCGACCAAAGCATACACGGCTGAGATCGTCCACCTGTATCTTCTGGCACTTTATTTGGGATCACTGAGAGGTTTTGTTAGCAAGGTCGACCTCGAGGAGCATATCGCAGCGCTCACGAAACTTCCGGCGCAGGTCGAGCAGGTTATCCGTCTCGACGATGACATAAGGGAAATCGCCGAAGAATTCAGCGATGCACGCGACTTTCTCTTCCTTGGCCGCGGGCTTAACTATGCAACTGCTCTCGAGGGTGCTCTCAAGCTGAAAGAGATAAGTTACATTAACGCTACAGGGTACGCTGCTGGTGAAATGAAGCATGGACCGATCGCGCTGATCGACCACAAGATGCCAATTGTGTGTGTCAATCCGCGGTCGAGCGTATATGATAAGATGTTCAATAATATACAAGAGGCGGTTGCCAGAAAGGGCATCCCCATCAGTGTCGTCACGAAAGGCGATCGCCGGACCCGCGGTATCAGCAAGCATTCAATACCGATACCCGAATGCCATGAGTGTGTATCACCTATCCTTGCCGTAATACCGCTGCAACTCCTAGCATACCACATTGCAACCCTGAAGGAATTGGACGTCGACCGTCCCAGAAATCTTGCAAAAAGCGTGACCGTCGAGTAGTTTGTTGGATATAGAACGACTGATCGAGAATCAGCAGAAGATTCGCCGTCTGGTTAGGATTTTACCTTTGAAAAAGAAGATCACCTTGATCGCAGGGTGCGATGTAGCTCAGAAGAGAGGTTTCCTATACGCTTCAATTGTCTTATGTTCTTTCCCGGGCATGCAGCTACTTGAAGCGCACCATGCAAGAAAGCGTGCGGACATGCCCTACGTACCTGGTTTTCTCTCTTACCGTGAACTGCCTGTGCTGGAACGTGCGTACCGGAAGCTAGAACCAAAACCTACGGTGATCCTTGTCGATGGTCAGGGGATCGCGCACCCGCGGGGATTGGGTCTGGCATCACATCTGGGAGTAGTATTGAACGTACCGACGATCGGCTGTGCAAAATCACACCTCTACGGAAGATATACGATGCCCGGTCTCCAACGCGGTGCATGCCGCCACTTAACAGCAGCCGGTTCGAAAATAGGTTTGGTTCTGCGGACCCGAGACAATGTGAAGCCTCTCTTCGTATCACCAGGCCATCGAGTGGACCTTCAAGATTGTATGCGCATCGTGCTTGCAGCGTCGGTAAAATATCGTATCCCTGAACCGATCAGATGGGCTCACATGACCGCTGGACATCGGGCAAGATATGAGTAGTATTAATCAGCCAGGAATGGTGCGGATCGAGCTGGTGGCTCGCGCAGGAGATATGAAGGAGGCATATGTCTGAGGTCAGAAGGGATATCGTTACCGATACGTGGGTGATAATAGACACTGAGAATGATGCCATTCCCGAAGTCCCGGTCAAGGATCATGGAATTGCCGCCCGTGATTGTCCTTTTTGTGAGGGGAACGAAACGCGGACGCCTGCTGAGATCTACGCGGTGCGCGACAATGGTTCACCAAACGGACCGGGCTGGAAATTGAGGGTGATCCCGAACATCAATCCGATTCTCAGGATCGAAGGAGAACTGGAGAAATTCGGTGTGGGTGTATATGATATGGTAACTGGCATCGGAGCGAACGAGGTTATAGTTGAGACGCCCAGGCATGTCACGAATTTCTTTGCGCTCGGCGAAGACGAAGTGTCCCGTGTCCTGGAAACTTACCGCCTGAGGATCGATGATCTACACAATGATAAAAGGATGCGCTACATTCTTATCTTCAAGAACCATGGACCGCTTGCCGGAGCATCTACTATGTCCCATACCCATTCAGACCTTATTGCTTTACCGGCGACGCCGGTGCGTGTCAAACAGAAATTGAACGGTGCCCAGGAGTATTACAGCTACAAAGAACGCTGTCTATTCTGCGATATCATGCAGCAGGAGATTGAGATGGGTGACCGACTCATTTTCCAGAGCGATCATTTTGTTGTAATTGCCCCGTACGCTTCGAGGTTTCCGTTCGAAATACTCATCCTGCCTAAACGCCATATCTTTACCTACAAACTCATCAGTGGAGAGGAAATAAGTGACCTTACGATGGTTTTGAGAAAGGTATGCCAGACGATGTACGATATCCTGAAGGATCCGCCGTACAATCTTATTCTGTGCGATAGTCCAAATCTTCTACCGAGAACGGATTATTGGGCGACGATCAGATACGATTTTCACTGGCATATAGAGATCACACCGAGAATGAACCGCACCACAGGTTTTGAGTTGGGTACTGGTTTCTACATTAACCACATCGCCCCGGAGAAAGCCGCTGCCATACTCAGGAAGAATCTGTGATAAAGGCCATTGTATTCGATTTAGACAATACTCTCGTCGATTTCATGGCGATGAAGGAAGCAGCAATAGACAGCGCAGCACTTGCGATGATCGACGCGGGATTGAAGATGTCGAGGCAGAGTGTCAAGGAGAAGATCTATGAGATATACGAGGAGGAAGGGATAGAGGATCAGAAGGTGTTCGACAAATTCTTGAGCCGTGAACTCGGTACGATCGATTATCGCATTCACGCGGCTGGTATCATCGGATACCGGCGCGCGCGCGAAGCTGCACTCGTCCTTTATCCTCACGTTCAATTGGTACTGATGGAACTGATGAAGCGTGGCATCAAGCTGGCCGTATTGAGCGATGCACCGCGCCTGCAAGCCTGGCTGCGGTTATACCAGTTGAATCTCCATAACATCTTCGATTCCGTAATAACGTATGAGGACACAAATAAGAAGAAACCGGCGCCGGAACCGTTTGAGCTCGTCCTGCAAAAGCTAGACGTTGATCCGGAACAATCTATCATGGTCGGCGATTGGGCAGAGCGCGACATATACGGTGCTAAATTGTTGAAAATGCATACGATTTTTGCGCGTTACGGAGATCGTTTTGGCACTACCCATTCTGGCGCCGATTACGAGATCGATGACATAATAGAACTCCTTGATATTGTCGGCCGGATTTCTCGCTGACAGTATTCTTTATTCAGGCGGCTGATCGTCCGACCACGTCGTATGCCAACAACTGTTCTCGGGCCTTATTAGAATGATCGTCATTTTGGCATTACTTAACATTATCCCGGCGAATGAAGTGATGGTCTATGAGACGAATGACAAGGGGAAGATTGGCACAATACATGTGACTTCGAATTTTGATAGTCTTGGATACCATATTGTCTATGTCTCGGACCGTGTGATCGAGGTGACACTCGATAGTACGAACCTCAGCACAATTGCTGTAAGGAAGATTATCGAAAATGATACCGTGCTCGAGATCACGAAAAGAGAGAGATTCCACGTAACGTTCATGGGGCGTAAGTACAGATACGGTAATGGGCGTGCGATCTATGACCGACATACACTTGATTTCGCATTGCGCGGTTTTGTGTATACTCCTGGTTTCAGACATATGTTCAGATTGCACGTACCGGAGTTAACGATTGTAAACGCGGAACTTGAGGTTCTTCAAGAGGCCGTTGTTGTCACCCCAGCCGGCGAATTTCTGTGTTGGAAGCTTAAAATGAAACCAAGGATATTGTTCTTTAATTGGGTATTTTTTTTCTATATTGAAAAGGAATATCCGCATCGGTTCGTTAGATACACAGATTCATCCGGGAAGAACTCAATCATGTTGAAGAGTTACGGGATCGATCAGTGAAGAACCGGTGGTCGGGGCGTTCGGTTGTTTCAGAATTCCCTGACTGAATCATGTACTAGGTGGATGTACACGAGACACAGATGCGGCAACGTGCAGAAGCGTCTTTACTTCTTACGCCAATACAGAATCCTTCCGCAATTCGGACACGTCGTAATGTTCTGACTACGAGTTATTAGTTCGGTCGGCAATTTCTGAAAACAACCCAGACAAAACTCACTCTCCACCGGGGCAATTGCCTGGCGGTACCGCTTCTTCAATATTTCATATATCTGGGCAATCTCCTTCGGCAGTTGCTGCAATAGCTCATTCCTCTTCCTGATCAACACAAGGCTCGCTTCTTCCTCGAGCTGAAAACCCATCTTTTTGTAGGATGGTTCTTCGGTGTCAGCGATCAGATTATCGAGGTCAAAAAGCAATTTAAGATGCATCTCGACGACGTCAGACATAGTCTACTTCCTTTTCGTCAGGCTCTTCTCGATCTCGTTGATCATAGCGATGAACTCATCAGGTGTCTTGGCTTTTTGTATGAGATTCTTCTTCGTTATCTCCTTGGCGATCTGGACTATCTTACCCAGTGTGATGAGATACTGATTGCCAGGATCCTGCGGAGGTGCTATAATGAGGAAGATCAACGATACCGGTTTCTTATCGATGGAATTGAAGTTGATCGGCTTGCTGGTACGACCGACCGCAATTTCCAGTTTCTCCACGGCAAGCGAGCGGCAGTGTGGTATGGCAATGCCCTTCCCGATGCCGGTCGAACCCAATTCCTCTCGCTTCAGTAGCGTGGAGACGATTAGGGCGGCGTCGTTCCCCTTTTTAATCGAATAAACGAGATCGTTAATGACGTCGTCCTTTTTTCCTGGTTTTAGCGATAGGTTAACTCTATCTTTCGATAACAGACTTGCAAGGTTCATGAAACCTCCTTCATTTCATTTGATGGCTCGAGAGGGGGAGAAGAGGGCTCGAGAAAGCAACACAGGCCGTTGTCTCTTAGCCATCTTTACCTTCCATTAGCCATCGTAAGCCTTTTCCATATTACATCTTCTCCGGACATGAAACTCCCAATAAGTCGAGTCCTTCTTTTATTCTGGCAGCAGTGCGCTGGATCAAATAAAGCCTTGACTCGCAGAGTTGCCGTTCGTCACAGACGACGCGATGCTTCTGATAAAAGGCATGAAAATCGCGGGCTAGGTCGATCATGTAGTAAGTAACCATATACGGCTCGAGGTTCACTGCGGCGTCGTGAAGGGTCTCTTCGAACCGTATGATGTCTTTTATCAACGTAAGCTCTTCGTCCTCTTTGAGCATGGACAAATTTGCGCTTCGCGGCACTTCGATACCTGACTGCGCCGCGCGTTCGATTATGCTATTTATCCGCGCGTGGGCGTACTGCACGTAGTAGACGGGGTTCTCGTCGGATTGTTTCAGGGCAAGGTCAATATCGAATTCGAGATGTTGTGACGACGATCTCATCAGGAAGAAGAAGCGAATTACATCCCTGGGAACTCTTTCGAGAAGCTCGCTAAGCGATGCGAAAGTTCCGGCACGCTTCGACATGCTGAGGATCTTGCCATGTTCTTTGATTTTCACTTCCTGGACGATAAGAATCCGAAGCGTATCCGCATCATAACCGAGCGCTTGCATGCCGCCCAGCATTCCTTTGATGTGCCCCTGATGGTCGGGACCCCAAATATCAATGAGCTGGTCGTACGCATTTCTCTCCATCTTGTTGAGGTGGTATGCAATGTCCGGTAACAAATAGGTGTTGCGTTTATCCGACGTTATTATCACGCGGTCCTTGTCGTCGCCGTATTCAGTAGTTCTGAAAAACACTGCACCATCTTCGATATAAGTCAATCCCTTTCCCGTTATGGCGCTCAGGGCCCTCTCTACGTAGCCGCCTTTGTATATGTCTGATTCCCGAGTCCAAACATCGAATGCCACGCCGAAATTTCTTAGGACATCCTGATGATTCCGTATGAAATATTCGACGGCGTAGTTCTTTATATCTTCGTCGTCTTCCAGACCTTTTTCGATCACTTCTCTTGCTACTTCCTTGATATATTCACCGTGGTATCCGCCTTCAGGGATTTCTGCACGACCGCCCTTGAGTTCTAGTGTACGCTGGTACACGCTCTCCGCAAGTAGATCCGTCTGTCGTCCCATATCGTTAACATAATACTCAGCATCTGCGGCGTACCCTGTCTTTCTCAATAACCGGATCAGGGAATCGCCAACCGCTGCGGCTCTCGCGCTCACTATGTTTATCGGTCCGGTTGGGTTTGCACTTACGAATTCGATAAGGTATCGTCTGCCCCTTCCGATATCGAGCGTCGTATCAGCGGTCAGTTGTTGATACAGATACCCTTCACTGAGTGTGAAATTGATGAACGCAGGTCGGTATACACTTATTTGCTTGAAGATTGGGCTTCCGATTCGGGATGCGATTCTTTGTGCCGTATCCCAAGGATCTTTGCCCTCGCGCGAGGCTACCCTGAACGCCAGGTTCGTATAGTAATCGCCTTCTTTGTCTCGCGGTACATAATCGACGGCAATATCCTCGTTCGGAAAAAGGTCGAGAAGTATTGTGCGTATGTCGTCCCTGATCATTTCAGTAGTCTATTGTGGGTGCATCACCCCATAGGCGCTCTAATCCATAAAAATCCCTTGCGTCTTTCGAAAAGACATGGACTACGACGTCGATGAAATCCAGTAAAACCCAGCTCGAAGCCTCTAAACCTTCAATATATTGCGGGGATTCGTTTTTCATCAAATGATCAGCGATGTTCTTTACGTGAACCTCGGACAATCCGGTGGCGATGACGAAATGATCCGTAATGGGTGAAAGGCCGCGCAGATCGAAAATAATTATCTCCTCGCCTCTTTTTTCGTCGATTATCCTTGCCAGTTTCTTAGCCAGGTCCGTACTGACGTCTTTCACCGATTCCTCTTTATAATTCCTGCTCGACATCGGGGAAATATTCGAGGTAGTCCATGCCGAGTATCAAGCTGACATCGAGGTGCAGTGCCGAATCTATGTCTTTTCCTATGTTCTTGCACCGTATTCGCTTGGCAAAGTAGGCTGCGTTTTCACCTTTTTCACTGCTGCGTTCGATAACTACCGTCTTCTCAAAATCTGACCTGCCTGCATTATCGATCTTGACCACATTGAAACTCTGCCTTCTGAGTACATTTGCCACCTTTATCGCCAAGCGGGGTTCCCCGCATCCGTTGAGAATTTCGACCCGAATGGTGCTGTTACGTCGCTGTATCTGCAGCGGGTCTTCCCTCGTATACATCAGGACGATCGAAACGAGGAATATGCCGAGAATGACCAACAGCATATAAAGCAATACTCTGCCGCGCGCAGTCATCTCGATCCGCCAGTGGCGTATTTGTTCAATCCTGACTTCTTACCGTTCTTGATCCAGACATAGGGTCCGACGGTCTCACCGGCACGAATGACCGTATCACCTTCGATCAGGGAGTGATGTTTTATTTGCGCGCCGTCGCCTATCTTCACGGAAAGGTCAATATCGATCGTTACCGGGTCTTCGATGTTGACTCCACGTCGTTTCAAATGTGCATACCATTGATCCTTTACTAAAGCGCAAATCTGTGTGAGATGTTCTTGTGTGTTTACGCCAATGATCTCACTGGCGCTGGAGGTCGTGTATGCTGCGACACGTTTTCGGAGGGAGACGATATTACGAATGGCGTCGGTCAGATAATACTCTCCTTGTTTGTTATCGGTTGTTATGCCGTCGAGCGCTGCCGATAGTAATGGCGTCTTACCGTAATACACACCAGCGTTTATTTCCCTTATCTGCCGTTGTTCCGCGGTGGCATCGCATTCCTCGATGATATTGACAACGTACCCATCCTCGTTGCGTATGATTCGTCCATAACCGTATGGATTATCCAACTCACAGGTAAGCAGCGTGGCATCTGCCTTTTGCTGTAAATGGTATTCTATGAGAGCAAGGATTGTTTCTTTTCTCAACAGGGGTACATCGCCGCACAAAATCAAGGTGTTTTCGTATTTCGCATTTGCTAAACCTTTTTTCGCCGCATCACCGCTGCCCAATGGTTCGGCCTGAATCGCATAGGTCACTTCGTTTCCTATTAATTCCGAAATTTCATCTGACTTTGTGTTGACAACGAGAATTATCTGGCTGCTGCCGATGTCACGAGCAAGGTCTCTGACGAATGAAATAATTGGTTTACCCAGGACCCGGTGCAGGACTTTCGGGATCTTCGATTTCATGCGTTTGCCGACGCCTGCGGCGAGTATGACCGTACTTATTTTCTCATGTAATATGGGCATTTTTGTGGTTGCCACGATTAAATATAACCAAATAAGCAATTCTGTCAAGTGCAATCGGTCTGTATCACAGAAACGTACACCGCTGCACCGCCTTGCGCAGGCAAAGTGTGCAGCGAGTAAAGAGATTGCGGCTTGACTTGTGTAGAAATATGATTATGATTACGTTTATGAAAGCATGGGTATTCGTGGTCTGCCTCATTACGCTAGCCTGCAACGAATTGCCGGTTGGCGGTGACGAGCTTGACCAGCGCGGCGACCTCGATCCGCAGTTTCTGAATCTGTCAATTTTTTCGACGTTCACAGAATGCAAGAATGTAAACACAGGCGGTGCCTCCAACCTCGTTTTCGGTAGGAATGCCGAATACGAGTCACGGGTGCTCTTGGAGTTTGATTTCCCGGATACCACGTACACAGGACTGGATGAGATAAAACTCATTCTGAACATCGACGCAGATTTTGAGAACGATACCGTTCCATTCAGCCTGCATCTGATGGATGAGACTTTCAGTGAATCCGAAGCCGACTGGACGCACCGAAATATAGATGAACTGTGGAGTACGCCCGGTGGCGATTACAATACCGACTCCATCAGATATGGTGTTGCCCATGGTGATTCGATAGTACTGTATTTCAATTACATCGAATTGGCGGAGATACAGGCCGCAAAAGCGATGATAATTATTCCCCGGGATACGGGATTTTGCTATCTAGGCTCGCGTGAAGGGGGATCCGGAGGAAAGATCATCCTAAAGAAGAATGAAACCTCGATCCCGGCTTTTGTCGAGGCGGATTGCCATATTCTGACCGGCGTGGAACCACCGTTGTTGGAGGATTGGATAGGCTCTGGTTTCGTGTATCGGGATTTTGTAAGATTCAATTATGATACACTCCTCGACAGCACGCTGGCGGTCTACGCAGAACTTTCGTTCAGATGCACTGAATATTTCAGCTACCGCGATTCGCTCGAGATCGGGGTGCGACAGCTCCTCGAGCCATTTTCCACATTCGATACGCCGACCGGACCTCTCATCGCTCTGAAGAAGATCGGTGTTGGCGATACCGTTGTGACACTCGATATCGTGCGACACGCCCAGCACATCATCGAACATCCTGATTCCAATTTCGGCTTCTACATCGGCATAAGTCCCGAGATCAATGATATCTCACGCATAAAATTGGTCCGCGGTTCTCATAGCCTGAATATCGGTTATATCCAGCCGCCAGAACCGCGCAACATCGAATAGGGAAAATGACTGCACTCCTATTGACCTGTTTGATTGGTTCTTCAGCCTTCTCGATCGCTGGGATAGGGGAGGATCTGAGTGTCTTCCGTATGCCCTTTGTCAGACGAGATAACGTTACACGTATTGGGTTTACGTTGAGCCCGGAATACACCTTGCTCAGTCAATCGGGTGAATACCGCGGTGTTTTTTGGACGAACCCGTTCATGATATCTTTTTCTGTACCCATTTCGCACGGGATTTCTCTCGTGTTGGGTAATCTCGAAAGATATAATCAATGTTTCGATATTTACCGTCAGGACAGCGCGCTGCAGGTGCATGCGCTCGGCGAGGGGGGAGTCGAAGAGGTTTACGGAGGATTGAACAAGCAGCTTGGACCTTTCGACGTGACGGTTACAGGTTCTTTCCTCTTCGGAAATACATGGGAGATTTGGACATATAACATCGGCGCCTACAGTCTTGTCGACACTTTCAACTATAAATACAGGGGGAGGATATTCAGCATCGGCTTCAGACACAATATTTTTGCGGTGACGTATGAGGGGTTGGGTGAGTTGCGCATGGTGCACATCGATGAAGACACGACGATTGTCGAATTACCTCAACGTCTGTCGATTGGTATCTATCCGCGTATAGGTGAGTGGCCATTTGGTATCGTCTATGAACGTTCGTTCTGGCAGAGCGACGCATGGCATGACAGCGCATACAGTTCGCCGAATCGTTTCAAATTTATGGTTAGCCGCAATACCTTTGGGCTTGCCTATTATTTCAATCCCTGGTATATCGACGGCGTTTCTGAGCACGGTATTGAGATTGATTTTGCAGTTCCTCTACGAAATGTTGGTGTGGCGAATGCAAAAATGGGCTTCGCTCTGCGGACAAGGGATGGGCTATATGAATTCAAGTTTGTGCCGAAGTTGACCTTCGTGTTCAATGAGATATTCGCACGCAGACGAAAATAGTACTAATCCTCTTCACAGTAATATTACTCTTCCCCGAAGTATAGAATAAACATGAAAACGAAGATTCTCCTACTTGACGACGAGGAGAGCCTCATAAAATGGCTAAAGTATGCTCTTGAGCAGAAGGGTTACTCCGTTGTTGCCGCAACGGATCCGAGGGATGCTCTTGCTGAGATAAAAAACCAGCAATTCGATTTAGTGATCAGCGACATAAAAATGCCTGAGATGGATGGCTTCGGATTTCTGAAAAAGGTGCGTACTCTATACCCCAACATCCCGTTCATCTTCATAACGGCGTACGGCTCGATGGATTCGGTGATCAACGCAATGCGCGACCGTGCGAGTGATTACATACTGAAGCCATTTTCGGTTGAGGAACTTCTACTCCGCATAAGATCGAATATAGACAAACCTGAAGCCACGGCGCCAAAGATCATCGGGGTAAGTAAGCAGATCAATGCGACATTGAGAATGCTCGATAAGATTGCGGCAACGGATACGACCGTATTATTACTCGGCGAATCGGGGACTGGCAAGGAACTATTCGCCCGAGAAATACACAATCGTTCGAAACGCGCCACGCACGATTTCGTTACGATTTCGTGCGCTGCGTTGCCCGAGACTTTGCTTGAAAGCGAGTTGTTCGGCTATAAACGGGGTGCCTTTACCGGTGCCACGGGTGATAAAGAAGGTCTTTTCAAATCTGCAAACAAAGGATCTTTCTTCCTCGACGAGATCGGAGAGGCCACGCCTGCGATCCAGGTTAAGATATTGCGGCTGCTGGAGGAGAAGGAGATCGTCCCGTTAGGTTCGACCAAGCCGGTACGTGTGGATGTTAGGTTGATTGCTGCGACGAACAAGAATCTCGCCAAAGAAATGGAAGAGGGACGATTCCGGGAGGATCTCTACTATCGTCTGAACGTCATACCACTCGTTCTCCCACCACTAAGGGAACGCAAGGACGATATCCCAGTATTGGCCAAGTTTTTTCTCCAGCGCATATGCGAAAGTGAAAAGCTGGGATTTCGCGAACTGCGAAAGGGCGCGCTCAATAAGCTGCTCCAGTATGATTGGCCTGGTAATATCCGCGAACTTCGTCATGTCATAGAAAGGGCGGCGATTCTGTCCGATTCGGAGCATATAGAGCGGCAGCACCTCGGACTGCCGCATGCAAAGAGAAGGAGTTTAACACAACTCCAGTCCGAAGAAATAGAAAGGGTGGTGCAAGAGTACGGCGGCAATATGAGTGAAGCGGCGAAGATCCTTGGCGTTTCGAGGGCGACACTTTATCGTAAACTGAAACAGAAAGGTAAAAGAAGGAAGCGGTGATTACAGACTGTACGTGATGTACGTTATTGTGAGATAACAAACGAGGCTTAAGTGTATCAATATGCGACAATTGAGACGGCATGAGACATGCGGCTGTCATATTTCTTTCGCGATTTAGAGACTTTGTTCAATTTAGAACGGGCACGGAAATTGCAATTATAATAAGATAAATCGATCTTTCAAAATATATTTGGATCACTCTTAAGATGGGTGTGGCTTTCTTGCCGACGGATGGGGTGTAAGCCTCAATACGCGTGCGGTCTGTGTCCTAAAGCTTCGAGGTTAAGTCGGGTTTGTTTTGAACCGTTCAATGTTCGGGGGCACATTAGACTTTTTAGTACAACCATTATTTGCTGAGGAGGCAAAAAATGAGGAACAAAGGATTTACCCTGATCGAGCTTATGGTGGTGGTCGTAATCATCGGCATCTTGGCGGCAATCGCAATACCGAACTTCATAAGCATGCAGAAGAGGGCAAAAGAAGCGTCGGTCAAGAACAACATGCATACACTGCAGCTCGCCATAGAAGACTTTGCGACGCTGTCCGAAGGCTTCTATCCAACGGGCCTTGCTATGACAGTAGCGAATGCGTCAAATGTAGGTACCAA
Organism: Caldifarciminota bacterium; assembly: GCA_020349965.1. Classification (GTDB taxonomy): domain Bacteria; phylum Hydrothermota; class Tepidihabitantia; order SM23-42; family SM23-42; genus SM23-42. Next base: position 1,207,121 of record CP070705.1, read on the forward strand.
CGCTACTACGGTCGGCGGAGCTGACCCGATACCTTCCAATGGCGTTGTCCAACCAGCGCTCTTACCTGCGACATATAGGAACCCCGTTGTCGCGGCGAATAATGTCGCATATACCGTTGGTGATACGGTGACCGTTTGGGCTGTAGGTCTTGCAGGTACCACTGAGGTAGCTTTCCTGGATGTAGCTGGTGCAATTGCCCTTGGTACCAATCCAAGCGATGCGGTAAGATATTACGTATACGGATATGGTGTGGATGCAAAACTCGATCTGAAACTAACTTCTGGTCAATAAGAGTGCATGGGGAGGGGAACTTTGGTTCCCCTCCTTCTGTGCAACAACCCTCAGTGATATGAATACAAACAGCAAGAGATCTTGTTTTTTTACACACGGTTTTACGCTCATTGAATTGATGGTTGTGGTTGTTATTATCGGCATCCTCGCCGCAATTGCCATTCCCAATTATATCGCATTAAGAAATCGAGCGCTCGAAGCGAGTGTGAAGGCGAACATGATGGCTGCCCAGATGGCAGTGGAAGAGTTTTCGACCCTGGTGCAAGGTGTGTATCCTGGCGACCTTGATACGAAGATCGATGATATCCTTGACCCAGACATGGGTCCGCCGATGGGTGAGATGTCGCTCGCGGCCGGTGTCCGTATTCCTCCATTCCCGCCCGAGGCATTTCTCAAGCCCCACCCCGGTCTGAAAAACCCATTTGAGCCAGGTAATAAAATGATCGAAAATTTGATCACTTCCCCGCCACCAGTTCCGCCTCCTACGGTCAGGGGTTGTGTTTACTATTCCACTTACATGCTCGACGGAACGACATCAGGTACTGGCGGTAGTGCTGCCTATGTTTATGTGCTTACTGCATTTGGTGATACTGATCCTCTCACCTTGACTCTGCCTTAGAAAGGAGATCGAAATCAAATGAAACTACAGAGAAGGCAATACTTGATCCATAAGAGGTTCCAATTCAGGATGATGGGAGCGCTTCTCCTTCTTGTTCTTGCTGCCACTCTTGTGACTACATTGGTCAACCATTTCTTCTTTCTGTCGTCAATCGTGAGTTTCACAGAAAAGTATGGTAGAACCCCGAACGGTGAGGAATTACTATTTGCTTCTGTTCAGCCGCTGATCATAATACTTCCGGTCGTGTTCGTCATCTTGGCGATTACGTGTCTGTTCATCTCGCACCGCATCGCCGGTCCTTTGCACAGATTGAAGATGTACATGGAAAAGGTCGAAAATGGCGACCATTCGGTGCGGTTGAAATTCAGGAAGAATGATGCGATCCATGACGTAGCGGAGAGTTTTAATCGGATGGTGGAAGGGATACGTAAGAGTTCCGGTAAGAATACCCAGTCTTAATCAGTGGGCCGATAAGACCGTCGCGCTATTGCACACCCATGCTATCCAACGTAGAGTGGGTCTCGGTTCCTTTTAGGTAATAACTCCCGCCATGGGGTTCGACAGGTATGGACTCAGCGATACCGAAAGTCACTAACTCTGATAGAATTGAAGGCTTCCGTCCGAACGTGGCAATGAATTTCCCAACCGCAGCGTTTAAGAACTGTATATCCATCTTCATCTTAATATTCTTGATATAGGTCTCAGCGATCTGTTTTTCTTCGGGATTGTCCGTTCCATTGTAGAAATCCACCCAAAGGGAAAGTGCCGTCTTCAAATCACCCAGTTTGAGGTAAGTTACGAATGCAAGCCAGCGTTTAGGCATATCGGGCGCGTTCGGTTTTTGTGCCGAGATGCCGAAGTAAGTCTTTGCAGTGCGGTAATCCTTGGTGAAGATATAGTTCATAAAAGCGTACATGAATGGTAAGCGCCACTCTTCAGGATTCTGTCGCATCCCTTTTTGAAGCAGTTTCTGCGCTTGGTCGGGGCGTGCAGCGTCATGGATCAGCATGAGCCCTCCGAGCGTGTACGCGTATGTGAATCGCGGATCGAGCGTCGTCAGTATGTCGAGAATATGGTGCATTAGGTCATAGCGCGTATCGCTCAACCTATGCTCACCGTAGTATTGAATGAACCGCAGCCATACGATGTCAGCCAGAGGCGTCTGGAAACCCATGGAAAGCGCGCGGACCGCGTAGCCCGACGGAAAATACATGAGCTCCCCAACGAGTTCATGCGGGGTTCTCTCTGCATCAAGGCGGTATGCGAAGTTGATGATGAGCGCCAGGAGGAGGAGTCCAATGGCCAGCTTAGTCAGATTCCGTGTTCTTGTCATAGGTATGGATGAAAGTATTCTATTTGAATTCCCGCGTTTCGAATATGATGGTGGTCAAATAAAGGAGCAATATCGTGTAGATCACACCGTAACTGACCGAAAAAAGAATGCCATCGGTCTGCAGTGGAATCCCGTATGCTAGATCCGTTCGGTAGTTGAAATTCTCCAGATTTGGCAGAATGTAATAGAAACCATAAGCGATATGCTTCAATGCCGCAACCTCTGTTGTGTCGGCAAACAACTTAAGGTCGGGCATTGCGTGGCCGACGACGAAGAAGATCGCACCCATGATCGAAGTGAGCGTTACCGATGAAAATGATGAAAAGAGCAGGAGGATACCGAGGATGACCGATACCTCGAGGACCGTGAAGGGAAATGCTACGAGCAGATGTAGGTCGAACCTGCCCTCGTAGACAATGAGCACGATCTGATGTATTAAGAGCATCGCAAGTACGAGTATTGCAACTAGCGCACCGAGTCCCAGGAACTTACCGATCACTATCTCGCTCCTCCTCACTGGTTTTACGAGCACGGTATATAATGTCCTCTTTTCAACATCTTTATGTATGAGGGCAGAGCCGATGATAATCGTCGTCAGGATTGCGAAAATAGAAGCCGCCGCAAGGCCGAAATCACGCATAATTTTCGATGCCTCGCCTAAAGCAAACGGTTCAAGAAAGACCGACACTATGATAATCAGCAGGGTGAATACTATGAGCAGGACCAGAATCCTTTGTCTTAGACTCTCTTTGAACGTATTTTCAAATATAGCTCTAATTCTCTTCATTTTCTTTAGAAATATCGGTTATTTTTGACGTCATATAGAAAATAGATTAGTATTATTTCTATTCATGTTTCTTCGCATGTCTGACAAACCAGTCTTCAAGCGATATCGCATCTGTCTCTATATCTTTTTTCAACACATCGTTTAACCTGCCGACTTCTCGCATCTGCCCTTCGATAATTATACCCACACGGTCGCAAACCGCTTCGGCGTCCGGGAGGATGTGTGAAGAGAAGAAGATGGTCGTGCCCTTGTTCTTCTCCTCCAGTATGAGATCTTTTATGTCCTTCCGTCCTATAGGGTCGAGTCCGGTCAGGGGTTCGTCGAGGATGAGAAGATCCGGCGAGCCAACAAGCGCTTGCGCAATACCTATGCGTTGGAGCATGCCCCGTGAATACGACCGGAGTTGGACATCCCGCGCGTCTCCAAGGCCGACCTTTTCAATAAGGCGCATGACAGCTTCCTTATCCTCGTTTGGACCGCTGAGCATCGCATGGATCTTAATGAATTCGTAACCAGTAAGGTGTTCATAGAAATACGGTGATTCTGGCAGGAATCCGATTCTGCGCTTCGCAGCGAGAGAATTCGGGTGAAGGTCGAATATGGTGGCACGTCCCGAGTCAGGCCTTATCAATCCGGTGATTATTTTTATGGTCGTCGTCTTGCCAGCGCCGTTTGGTCCTAGAAAGCCAAAGACCTCACCCTCTTGTATGTTCAGGGAAATCCCTTTGAGTACCTCACGGTTCTTCTGCCAGAAATGATTCCTGAAACTACGGGTGATCTTTTCGAGGGTGATTGCATTCGGCATGTCCCAAAATATACACAAATTACGTGGTTTGTAAAGTGCTTGATACTGCACATATCCGGTAGTCTCAGTAATGCGTGGGGCTTCCCATATCAAGCGTCCCACCTTGACACTGGATTTTTTTTATATACAATAAACACTCACGAAAGGAGGCTGGATGTTTATGTTTTTAGCGCTTTTCTTAGCATTACCGCAAGATTATGTAAATCTTGTGATGAATGGGCAGTATGAGGAGGCAATCGAGTATTGCGAAGGGATGATCCAGAAGAACAAGAACCCCTACCAGTGGAAATTGGAGATGGGGGACGTTTACTACAATAGATTGCATGATTTCGAAAGGGCTTCTGAGATATACAAAGACGTTGTCGAGAATTATAAGCACAGGGATGGTTGGGCCCATTATCGATTAGCTCAGGTCCTTGAGATGCTGGAGGATTATCTTAACTCGGCAAGAATGTATGAGATCGTAGCAACTCGCTTCCGGAAGGCACCGCTGGATTCCTTTTCATTAACCGGCGTTGAGCGATGCTTCAAGAAGAATTACCAGGACTATGTCGCCGTCGTCGATGGGTACAATATTACACGTCTTGAACTGGACGAAAAGACAGGAAGGAGCGGTACGATGGCACGTAGTGACGAGCGTGCGATTCTGGACCAGATGATCATAGAACGCTTGATTTACACGAATGCCATAAAGTACGATGTAATGTCAACCGATTTCTTCAAAGAAGGATTTCCCCCCCGTGATCGGATGCTGATACTCGATGAAGTACGCGCCTATGAAGTTATGAATAGGACAACGCCGACTGAAAAGCAAATGAAAAAGTATTATAAAGAGAATAAAGACAAGTTCAAGTTGCGCGAACATGTTATGGGTAAGGAACTCGTCGTTGAATCGGAAAGCCTTGCTCAGGTGCTACTTGATTCTCTGAAGAAAGACGTTGCAAGTTTCGATACACTGGCAAAGCAATACTCTAAAGAACCCAATGCTCGTAGCGGCGGTAATATGGGTGCTGTCTACGCAGGGCGGAAGCCCGCTGCGGTCGATTCGGTCATCTTCAATACCGAACCGAACACCCTGAGCCCGATCGTTCCATTTGACGGCAAATACGGGATCTACTATATTACAGCCTACAAGCCTGATCAATACCGCGAGTACAGTGAGGTGGTGAAACAGATTGAATCTCAAGTCAGGGCAGAGAATGTCACCAAGGAAGAGCAAGCGTTTACTGCCCGGTTGAAGAAAAAGGCGAAACTAAAGGTACACAAAGATTCGATCATTAAGGCTACGAAGGATAAGACAGAGGAATCTAAAGGGGTGGTGCTCGCTGAAGTCAACGGTCGGCCGATCACCTATGGTGACATAGTCTACCGCAATGAATCAATGACACCCCAATTCGCGAAGTTAAACCTTGCCGATCAGGAAAAAATAGAGGAACTGATTCACACCATCTTCGACGAAGAGCTCAGGTTTGAACTCGCTTGGCGGAATAAATACTTCCTCTATGACGGTTATTTTGTGCAGATGAAGGACCTACTGAAGGCTGTGCTCGATCAGGGATTGTATCAGAAGGTCGTTCTTGATGCTATCGTCATCGATTCGGCAGCAGTTGAACGGCAATACAAGGACAAAATCGAAGAATTCAAAATGGCGGAATCCGCACGTGTCCTCGAGATTCTGTTTGACTCGAAAGAGGTCGCCGACAAAGTATACAAGGAGGCTGTAGCCAGGCCCGATGCATTCGATTCTCTTGCGGTCGAATACTCCATCGCACCCTCGAAGGAACGACTCGGCGAGCCAGGGTTAGTATCTCGCGGCATGCGGGGAGCTGAGTACGACAAGGAAATCTTTAAACTCAAGGTCGGCCAGATCAGCCGTGTCTTCAACGTCAATGACAGAACGTGGACGATAGTAAAGATGGTCGAACACCAGCCTGAAGGCTATCGGAGTCTGGACGAGGTACGGCCCATGATAGAGTCGCGGATGAGGCGCCAGCAACAAGGTGAACTGGCGAACGTATTTCTTGATAAAATCAAAGAAGAAGCGGACATCCAGATTCTCTTCCCAGAGCCGGAAGAAATACCCGAAACTGAACCCGAATCAGACGTAGAAGAATAAGAGAGGGTCATGCCCGAGCTCAGGAAGGACCCTGTCTTAGGCCGCTGGGTCATCATTTCGACCGAACGCGCGAAACGACCCAAGGACTTTAAGTCAACCCCGGAAACAAAGAAGATCACGGCAAAGGAATGCCCTTTCTGTCCGGGTAATGAATCCGCAACGCCTCCTGAAATCCATGCGATTCGGGATGGTCATTCGCAGCCCAACACTTCAGGTTGGAAACTGCGCGTCATTCCGAATAAGTTCCCCGCATTGCGGATCGAAGGAGAGATAAACCGGCGTGGTGAAGGAATCTATGATCATATGAATGGGATTGGCGCTCATGAGGTGATCATTGAGACCGCCGACCATAATCAGGACTTGGCGGACATGGACTTGAATGGATTTGGTGACGTTGTCCATGCCTATCAACAACGGATACTCGATCTCCGAAAGGATGAACGTCTGCGCTATGTGATGATTTTCAAGAACTTCGGAGCCGCGGCAGGCGCATCATTGGAACACAGCCACTCCCAATTGATAGCAACGCCGGTAGTCCCTAAAAGGGTGATGGAAGAGATGGATGGCGCAAAACGCTACTTCGAATATCGGGAGAGATGCATCTTTTGTGACATTGTGGTTCAGGAGACGAAGAGCAGGAAGCGTTTGATCGCCGAGAACAATTCTTATATTCTTATCTGTCCCTTTGCACCGCGATTTCCGTTTGAATGCTGGATACTGCCACGGAGCCATCGCTCAAATTTCGAAGATGCAAGCCCGGACGAACTAAAGGATCTATCATCCATTCTTAAAGACTGCCTAATGCGTCTGAAGAAAGCCCTGAATACGCCTCCGTACAACTTCATCATACACACCGCACCAATAACGGTGAGGGGCATCGATTTCTACCACTATCATCTGGAGATAATACCGGTCCTGACGCACATCGCCGGGTTCGAATGGGGGACAGGTTTCTATATAAACCCAACAGGCCCTGAGGATTCGTCTGCGTACCTGAAGAACATCCTCTGACGATCATGTGGAATTGAGGATTGCGTTGGCATGTGAGTAAAATGAGAGTGGCATTCGTCGCATCCGAAGCCGTTCCATACGCAAAGACCGGTGGCCTCGCAGATGTCGTCGGTGCATTGCCGAAATACCTGAAAGATCTGGACATCGAAGCGACGGTCATCATGCCGCGTTACAAAGACATCGAAGGAAAGATAGAAAATACCTTTGACGTGAACATGCAGGGCTCTCATCAGGTAGGCCTTCTGCGCAGTGAAGGTTTCATCTTCGTCGATTATCCCCGCTATTTCGACCGTAACGGTTTGTATGGAGACGTAAGTGGTGACTATATGGACAATTGCGAACGTTTCACTCTCTTCTGCAAAGCGGTGGGCAAAATAGTCGAGAGCGGCAACTACGATCTCGTTCATTGCCACGATTGGCAGTCTGGTTTGGTGCCTTTGTACCTGAAACTAGGCAAGATCCGAACGAAGAGTCTTTTCACGATCCACAACCTCGGTTATCAGGGGAAGTTCCCGAAGACAGAATTGCCTCTGTTGGGAATTGATGAACGGTTTTTCTCGCCGGAAGGGTTGGAATTCTTCGGAGATATCAGTTTCCTCAAGGCTGGTATAGTGTACAGTGACGCTGTGACCACAGTATCACCGAATTATGCGCAGGAGATCCAGACACAGGAACTGGGATTCGGCCTTGACAGTGTCCTCAGAATGCGTGCGAGCGATCTGCATGGGATCCTTAACGGGATCGACTATTGCCAATGGGATCCTGCATCGGATGAGCTGTTATATGAAAAATACAGCAACTTTGCAGGTAAAACCGTAAACAAGACACGACTCTGTGCGGAATGCTGCCTCGATGCCAAGAGACCGCTGATCGGAATGGTCTCACGCATTGCCGGGCAGAAGGGGTTCGACATACTTGTGTGCGCCATGGATGAAATCATCGGACTTGGCTATAACGTGATAATTCTCGGATACGGTGAGGAATCATATCATGATAAACTCATGCAACTCCATAACGTCTACCCCAACCGTCTATCGGTCAATATAAAGTTCGATAATAGACTTGCTCACCGCATCTATGCCGGTAGCGATTTCTTCCTGATGCCGTCAATGTACGAACCCTGTGGTTTGGGGCAGTTGATCAGTCTCCGCTACGGAACCGTGCCGATCGTCCGAAGGACGGGTGGACTCGCCGATACCGTGGTCGAGTTCGACGGAGAATCCATGTCAGGCAACGGGTTCCTTTTCTCTGCGTATAAAGGCGAAGCACTGGTTTCGGCCGCTGTAAGAGCGCTTGGAGTATTCGTCGAACAGAAGAAATTCGAAAGCCTTTCCGAGCGGTGCATGGAGTACGACTATTCCTGGAATAGATCAGCAAGAGAATATTCCGAATTGTACGGACGCGTCTTGAACCCTTGACAGTATATTTAGATTCTGTAGAATTCGAAGGTTTTAGAAAGGGAGGCATATGATAGTCAAATGGCAATGCACGGTATGTGGCTACATTTATGACCCTGAATTTGGCGATCCTGATAACGGTATTCAAGCTGGAACATCGTTTGAAGATCTCCCGGATGATTGGGTCTGCCCTGAATGCGGCGCCGAAAAGGATCAGTTTGAGCCGTATACTGAAGAAGAGGAATAGCCAGCGCGATTATTAGAGATTTGCTCTCCGCCCGGAGAGTGGAGCATCAGGAATGAGCCCTTGTTAATCGTTAAACCATTTGACAATTCCACGCGTCAAAAATAGTGAATGACCTGGAAGATCAAGATCTAGTCAGGCGATTCAAACATGGCGAAGATGATTGTTTCAACCGCATTTATGATAAATACAAAGTACCTATTTACAGCATTTGCTATAGGTACACACGAAATGGGGCAGATGCCAGTGAGCTTACCCAGGATGTTTTCATCAAAATATACAGGAATCTCCACCGGTTCAATGAGCGCGCGAAACTATTCACCTGGATATATAGGATTACAGTCAATGCCTGCATATCGTTCAAGCGAAGGGAGAGAAACGTCCATCAAGCACCACCAGTGGTCTCGCACGGTGTTCCGTTAGGGGAGAGAATAGCATTGAAGAAGGCAATAGACGATGCGCTTCAGCGACTCCCGCCCAGGCAGAGGCTTACGTTCATCCTGCGCCACAATCTTGGATACTCATTTGGGGAAATAGGGAGCATAATGGGCATTACAGCGGGTGCGGCAAAAGCTAACCACCACCAAGCAGTAAAAAAGATGCGCAAATCCCTGAAGGATTGGCTGTGATAACCTGCGGCAGGACAGCAGATCTCATCATTGAATATCTCGAAGGAGCGTTGAGCGAATCTGACAAGCACGACTTGCTGTATCACCTATCCCGGTGCCCTCGATGCAGTCACGAGTACGAGAAGAATATGAAATTGTATCGAATCATGCGTGAGGATACGGTTATCTTCCCTCCGGCTGCGGTGTTCGATCGTATTAAGGAGAATGCCCGGCAGGCAGTAGGTGGTCACGTCCGGGTTACGTTCAGGAGGACATTGAGATTCTTGGTGCCGGCAACGGCGGCAGCCATAATGTTACTGGTGGTCTTTTGGCCACGTGGTAGAACAGTGGAATTTGGTGTACCAGTGGCTACGCTCATCGAAGATGTTGACATCGCATCCATTGCAATGGCAGCCGTGATCGATGAAGATATGGCCCATGATCTTTCGACAATCGAACACTATCTGTTGCCGGAGATAGAACAAGCTATTGACGAACTCACCGCTGATGAGAGGAATGAACTCGTTAATTCCCTTCAAGAGCGGTACCCGGCAGGTACGTAGTATATGTAGTGGCAATCGCCTTAGGAGGTATGATGAGAATTATGTTATTAGTGCTGTCAATTATCATGACCGTTGGCCTTGGTCAAGAGAACGATCCCAGGGATCCTCGTGCAATAATAGAGAAGGTACGGATTTATCGTCTCACCAAAGAACTGGATTTAACGACAGAAGAGGCGGTAAAACTTTTTCCTAAATTGAGTGAATTACAGAAGATAGAAAGAGAATTCCGCAATCAGCAGCTGGAGATTATCGAAGACCTCAAGAAGCAGGTCGGCGGCAACGCTCCAGATGTCGATATCATAAAATCACTCACCAAGTACGAAGGTATTTTCAGGGAAAGGCTTGAGCGCCAACTCAGCAAAATGGGTGAAATTCGAAAAATGTTGACTCCGAGCCAACAGGCCAGATACATCATATTCCAGGATGAGTTTGAACGTGAGATAAGGGAAATGATAAAGGAAGTTAAGAAACTGAGGCCCCGTTAAGTAATAAGGAAGATCCTGGTCGATTATTGTTGAATCTTGTCGATCAATGCCCTGACGTCATTATTCAGGCTTTCGTATAATTTCACAAGCTCGGTAACGCTGTTCGTTCTCCTGGCGACTTCTGTCTTGTCCTTTACGTTCTTGAGGGTGACCGTGTACTCGATCTTTGTACTTATCTTTGAAACGCGGCCCGTGATGATGTAATCACACAGCAATGATGATCCGATCTCGTACGCCTGGTTATCATCGATAGCGTTCACTCCGAGATTTCTCTTGACTATTTCCATGTTAATCGTCGTTCTGTCGATGATGGTGAAACGTCCGCTGAACGTCCTAATCGTTCGGTATAATTCGTTTTGGCAGATCTGACCTAATTCAGCGTTGCTTGCCTCAGGATTCTCTTCTCGGAAAGGAAACACTACGAGTACTTTTTTGACAACTCCCGTGGGAAGCGTCGTCGGCCCGTACTCGAGATTCAATTCATTGACCACGAGGTCGGTGATGTCGAGATCGCTCGAAGCATAGTACACACCCTCTGCCAGTTCAAGAACGATCTGGAATCCCTCCTGCTCGGCGATCTTGGCAATCGCGGTATTTATTTTCTGTAGCAGAGGTGCCATCAATTCGTCATTCTTTTGTTCGACCTTTCCGCCAGCACCGAAGATAGTCTGCAGAAATTGGTTGTATGATGCAGTAAGCGCTTCTATCTCATCGACCTTTCTCAATCTCGCTTCCTCGGAGAGGAGAAGTTTCTGTGTTTCCACCTCCGACTTCAGGTCATCGATCCTTCTCTTCAGTACGGCAGCCGAATCACGATACTGCGACACAAATTGATTGAATTCAGCTGTGGCCACAGCCGTTGCCTGGTATTCGTTCATGATCCGTTCGGCGTCGATGAGGCCGATCGTTTGTTCCTTCGCCGCCATCATGCTCAGTATCGTGATTACCAGGAGTAAATATCTTCTCATGGTACCTCCAAATAAAAGTGACGTGGGTGATTGCCCGAATTCATTGGTGGAATTAGAACATGCCAAAAGGATTGATCTGGAAATGAGGCTCGAACCCCGGATTTTCGCGATCAAAACCGTACCCCAGATCAAACCCCATCACGCCGATCATAGGTACTTCCACTCTTATCCCGGCTCCGGCGCCGCGATAGAGATTGTGAACATTTATGTCGTGGTATGACGTGAAAGTGTTGCCCATATCGAAGAAAAGGATGAAGGCCATCGTTTGAGAGAGTTTCATCTTTAACTCGATATTGTTAATTAGAATGGCGCTACCGCCAACTACCCTGCCATCCTCTATCGGTGATAGTGATCGGTCAGGGTAACCGCGTACTCCTTCTGAACCCGCTCCCCCGGCGTAGAACCTCTTGTATATGGGTACTTCATCATTGCTGGTCACGACGCCGGCGTTCAGTCTTGTCATGAGAACAATCTTCCAGACTATAGGAAAGTAGGTTCGCACGTCCAGCGTGTAGCGGTTATAGTCGACGTTGGCAAAGAGAACTTTTTTTGCGAATTCCGCGCCGAACGAGATAAGTGAGCCGCTCGAGGCGTTGAATATATAGTCGCGAGAATCTCTGGTTATAGAAAATGAATTAGCGATCGTCCACTTGGGTATTGTGTCGTCATACAAGCTGTATCCTGTCTCCGGTGGTGTGTAGGACCTGGCAATATCGAGGATTTGCGTGCGTTCGGTTCTAAATCCGTAGCTGAATCTCGTATAATCAAGGTGAAATGGCAGAGATACCCGCGTGGCGAATCCAATGTCCCTCTTTGTGTAGTATTCCCATAATCGGTTGACGTAATACAGATCGACACCTGCAGATGTTCTTGTGTCGAACAACCAGGGTTCAGTGAAGCCAACCTGAACATTGGTGAGCCGCCCGCCCAACTCGAGTTTCGTATACAATCGCTGACCTCGACCGAAGAGATTGGGATGAGAGAATTCAACGTAACCCGTCATCCTGTCCTGCGGCGAATATGCGACCCCGCCGCCTATCGTGCCAACACCCTCCTTTTCCTTGACATCGTAGATGATGTCAATGTTGCCATTCTCGTCGGGATTCCCGGGCAGGATCTGTATGTCTTCGAAAAACCCAAGGTTGAAGATCTCGCGTTGACTCCTTATCACATCAGACCGCCGGTATCGTTGCCCTGGTATGGTTACTATTTCTCGCCGTATGACCTTCTCGCGCGTCCGGTAATTACCGGTTATCGTGACGAGTTTGACATTTGCGGGTGAGGATTCGGTGAACTTATAGGCGATATCAATGACGCTGTCCTTCACGTCTTCGACCGGTACGATAGAACAATATATGTAACCCTCGTCCGCGTAGAGAGAATACATATTCTGCATGCTCTCCTCGGCATAAACAAGGTTGTATATGTCGCCGGTCTTTATCTTCATTACGTTTCGCAGCGCTGTCTCTGTGAAAACTGTATTACCCTCGAGGGTTATCTCACCGACGTAGTATTTCTGATTCTCTTGAACGTCGATGGTAATCGTAAATCTATTATCGATAACCTCGATGACGGGTTCATTGACGACTACATTGAGGAATCCATTTTCCTTAAACAACGCAGTGATGTTGTCGATGTCCTCTTCGAGTTTCTCCTCGACGAGTTTGCCAGTTCTGAGGAATCCTTTTTCCTTGGTCGACATCTTACTTTTGATCTTCTTATCGGTTATTGATTCATTGCCATTTATTATTATCTTGCCAATGCGTGGCTGAATGCCTTCGTCGATGAAGAAATAAATCTTTGCTTTGTTCAGCGTATCGACAACCAGACTGTCCTGGACCGTGGTTTCATAGAAGTATTTCTCTTTATATAAGTCGAGTATTTTGCTTCTAACCTCGAAAATCGCTTTGTCGGTAAGCACCTGACCTGCCCGCAACTCAACCTTCTTGTTGAGGTCGCTATCTTTCACCTTCGTGTTACCGATGAATTCGGGTATGCCTTTCAGAAAGGGAGCTTCTTCGACGATTATCTTCACGAATATGCCATCACCCACGATCGTCGTATCTATTGCGATGAAATTGAAGAGCCGTAATCTTGAAAGATTGTCAATGGCTTTGGGCACCATGGCATTGTCAAAGGTATTGCCGACTCTGATGCCGCTCGATTCAATAACCAGTTGATGGTCGGTCCAACTTGCCTGGACGTCAACATCGACTATCGTATAGGTCAGGAGAAATAGAAGCAGTATCATTTCTGGGTGAACTCTATTCTTTCCCCTGATCTCACGAGTTTGATGCGCTTTCCCTCTTTGATGTTGCCCTTGAGTATCTCTTCAGAGAGCGGGTCCTCGATCAATTTTCTGATCGTCCTCTTGAGCGGGCGTGCACCGAATTCAGCATCGAAACCGGTTTCGACGAGCAATTCTTTGCTCGTTTCGTCCAATTCGAGTCTCATATTTTTCTCATGGAGCCTTTCTTCGACCTCCCTTATGAGGATATCAATGATCTGTTTCATATCGCTCCTGTTCAATTTCTTGAATACGATGATCTCATCAATGCGGTTGAGAAATTCGGGGGAGAAGAGTTTTTTCACTTCCTCCATGAGCCTGTTTTTCATCTTTTCGTATGATACAGCATCATCGAGCTTCGTGAAGCCCATGCCGTCGCTTCTTTTAATCTCCGACGTTCCGATGTTAGATGTCATAATGATAACCGTATTTTTGAAATCCACGCGACGGCCGTAGGAATCAGTGAGTTGGCCGTCCTCGAGTATCTGGAGCAAGATATTGAAGACATCGGGGTGCGCTTTCTCGATTTCGTCAAACAGTACTACCGAATACGGTTTTCTCCTGACCTTCTCGGTCAGTTGGCCGCCTTCTTCATACCCCACATATCCAGGAGGCGCTCCGATGAGTCTCGAGACGTTGAATTTTTCCATGAATTCAGACATGTCGAGACTGATGAGGGAATTTATGTCACCAAATAGAAACTCAGCGAGGCGCCTTGCCAGTTCTGTCTTACCGACGCCAGTAGGGCCGAGGAATATGAAGGAGCCGATTGGTCGGCGTGGATCTTTTATGCCTGCCCTGCTCCTCCTGACCGCTTTAGCGACGGCCGTGATTGCTTCATCCTGACTGACGATCTTCTTTTTCAGTTCTTCTTCCATCTTAAGTAATCTCTTGGATTCGCCCTCTTCGATCCGGGATACAGGAATGCCGGTCCAGCGGGAAACGACGAAAGCAACATCCTCCTCGCTCACGCTGGGCCTCGTTACCGTGCTCGTTTCGCTCTTCTGACGCAATTCGTCGGTCAGCTTTCTTTGCTCGTCGCGCAATCGGGCGGCCTCTTCGAACTTCTGCTCGGCTACGAGTTTCTCTTTCTTGACCTTCACTTCGCTAATCTTTAGCTCCAGCTCAGCTGTGGCGTCGTTCTTGATAATCTTCGACAATTTAACCTTCGCACCGGATTCATCGATGACGTCGATCGCTTTATCCGGTAAGAAGCGATCGGTTATGTAACGGTTTGACAGACGGGCTGCTGCTTCGAGCGCATCGTCACTGTAAGTGATCAGATGGTGGTCTTCATATCTCTTACGTAATCCTTGCAGGATATTGATCGTTTCCTGAACCGTCGGCGGGTTAACCATGATCGGCTGGAAACGTCGCTCCAATGCGCCATTCTTTTCGATGTAGCGCCGGTAATCCTCAAGCGTCGTTGCTCCTATGCACTGTATCTCACCCCGTGCAAGAGCAGGCTTGAGTATGCTCGATGCGTCTATTGCACCCTCGGCAGCGCCCGCACCGACGATCGTATGCAGTTCATCGATGAAGAGGACGACATCCTTGCTGCGTGTCACTTCATTTATTACCGCCTTCAATCTTTCTTCGAACTGGCCCCGATATTTTGTCCCTGCGACTACCGAAGCCATATCGAGCGCGACCACGCGTTTGTTTTTAAGCGAATCTGGTATGTTGCCGGCGATGATATCTTGCGCCAATCCTTCTACGATTGCCGTCTTGCCGACGCCAGCTTCGCCGACGAGCACAGGATTGTTCTTCTTTCGACGGGAAAGAACCTGAATGACCCTTTCGATTTCATTCTCACGGCCGATGATAGGATCGAGCTTCTCTTCACGCGCCATTTGGGTCAGATCTCTCGAAAAAAGATCGAGTGCCGAACCCCGTTGCCGTCCCCGTGCCTTGCTCGTCATCACGCCTTCGGGCCTGAGCAGTTGTATGATTTCGTTTTTGACCGTATCATAGTCAACGCCAACGGATTCCAGCACCTGAGCACCAAGGCTTTCCGGCGTTCGTATGACGCCGAGCAGAAGGTGTTCTGTGCCCACGTAGGAGTGACCAAAATTCTTTGCTTCCTCCATTGCGTAGTTTAGGCAGACGCGTGCTTCGTTGCTGAAGGGGACGTCTATCTTACCTCCGGGTCCGCTTTGAATCGAATTCTCAATATTCTTGCGTAATTCGTTGAGTTCTACACCCAAATTGATCAGGACCATGGCACCAACTCCTTCCCCTTCCTTTATCATTGCGAGGAGGAGGTGTTCGGTGCCAATGAAGTTATTTTTAAATCTCAGTGCTTCATCATGGGCAAGGTGCAGTATCTTTCTTACCCTTTCCGTAAATCGTTCCTGCAACAAAACCTCCTTACTAATCCCATTCTATTCAAAATTGCGTAATTGTCAATAATTTTGACAATCTGAGCATTGTCTGGGTTTAATCAGTGTCAATATCCGGGTTTTCGACGGGATTACTCTAAACCTTCCTTTGAGCAATTTCCGTGAACCGTGCGAAAAAATTGTAGAATTCACTTGGTTTGTGGACAAGCCGCAAGTGCGGCAGATCCTTATGGTATACTCTAGAGACTGTTTGGGCTGTATATGCGAGGTGTTTGTCAGTATAGACGCGGCGCGGAACAGCCAGCCTCACGGTGTCGTCAAAGACACCAACGCGTATACCGGATTCCAAGTAGATCGCAGCAGCCAAAGCAAAGGCTGCGTGGCGGTCAGGGGCTTTCTGCACAATGACGACGGCGTGACCGCCGACTGGTTCAAAGACCTCGACACCATTCTGCTTAAGAGCATACGCCAACGAGCGCACCTGCCCGATATGCGCACGCAGTAAATCCTCTTCCATGCTGTCAACGAGGCCTGTTGCCATTGCAGCGACGTCCCGTGCAGCGAGTCCTCCTGAGGTCGGATATGCTTCCTGGCGGATTATCTCCTGAGACAATCTGTCGTACAGGTCCTTGGTCCGCACGCAGATGAGACCTCCGATGTTCGAAAGGCCGGTCTTCTTGCTACTCAGGTAAAGAATATCCGCTGCTCTGAACATACGTCGGCAGATCTGTCCGATACTGTTTCTCGATTTTGTGTATTCCTTTATCAGGTAGGCATTGTCTGTGAACCTACTTGCGTCGAAGACGAGCAACGTGCCCGACCTTCTCGCTGCGATTTTTGCGTCGTCGATATTCTCCATCGATACGGGTTGCCCGCCTTTGATGTTGTTTGTTAGAGTCATGACCAGGATCTTGACCTTTGACCGTCCTCTGTTCAGTTTTTCGAAGGCTCCAACATCCACATTGCCGAGAAAGGGCGGTTCATCTGAAGGCAGGTCGATTGCCCGGCATCCTATTGATTCTATATTGCCGCGAGTTGTCTCGAAGTGCGTGTTTGCGGCTACCGTGTCGCCCGGCTCGAGAAGTGTTTTGAAGAGAATATTCTCTGCTGCCCTGCCTTGATGTACGGGCAGTACGTGCGGGAATCCGGTTATCGATCGTGCTTTCGTAACGAAATCCTCATGTGATGTCTGCCCTGCGAAATCCTCGCGTGCCTGGAACATTGCTGCCCACTGCGATGATGTCATCGCCCCGGTCCCGGAATCAGATATCAGATCGATCGTCACGAATTCTGCCGGGATGCCAAACGGATTGTAGCCAACGCGCTTCAAGATCCTTTTCCTTTGCCTTCGTGTAGTGTGGAGTAAGGGTTCCACGACCTTTATACGGTAGGGTTCGTACATCTATTTCACCGAATCCAGTTTTTTCTTTATCGATTTGTTGCCGGCATCCAGTTCCGCAGCCCTCTTATACGCCTCACGGGCTGCTTCACGATTTTCCAATTTCATGTATACATCGCCAAGATGCTCCAGTATGACCGCATCTTCGACGATCTCATTTGCTCTCTCAAGTTCCCGTAATGCTTCCTCATACCGACCCATCTTATAGAAAACCCAACCGCGCGAATCAATATAGTATCCATTGTCGACGTCGATCTCCAACGCCCGATCGATAAGCTGGAGTGCATAATCAAGACTGTCGTTGCGCTCGGCATACGTGTACCCGACGTAATTGAGTGCGACGGCATTGAGCGTATCGATCTCGAGAATCGCGCGAAAGATCTCCAGTGTCTCATCATCTCTGCCGATGCGCGAGGAGAGGCTTGCCAGTGCTTGGAGTGTCGCTACGTTAGTGGGATTTTCCTTCAACGCTTTTTTGTAGTAAAAATATGCGTCTCGATCCATTTCTCGGGTTTCCATGACCGCGCCCAGCAGGTAGTAGATCTGAGCGAGATCACCGCCGCGATAAGCGGCTTCAGTGAAAGCGTGCTGTGCAAGTTCATAATCTTCCTTTTCGACCGCAACGAATCCGAGATAAATCCATAACTCGATGAAGTCGGGATTGATCCTGAGGGCGCCCTTGATTTCTCTGAGCGATCTGTCATATTCGCCTTGTTCGAGATATATGCGAGCGAGGTAGAATGCGGAATAGGTATCGCTTGGATCCTGTCGTAAAGCGACGTGGAATTCGTTAAGTGCGGACAGGAAATCACCGCGCTTGTAGTACGCAAAACCGAGGCTACGCCGGACATGGTTATTGTATTCATCGTGTTTTAGGATTTCAGCGGCAAGACGCATGACGTCATCATACCTGTCCTTCTCCGTATAGAGGTCCATGAGCCGTTGCGCGACATTGATGATGATGGTGTCGGAATGCACCTTTTCGTAGTAGAATATCGACGAATCCTGTATACCCAGCATTTCAAAACCAGTCGCCATGCCTATCATCGTAGTGATGTCCGTTGTATCGAGAGCATACCCCTGCCGATAGTAATCGACTGCTGACATGTGATCGTTCATTCTACCTGCCAGCGCTGCGAGTCTGACATAGCTTTCCGGGCTCCTGATATCCTCGGGCATGCGTTCGAGCAAGGATATGGCTTCAGGTACCTGCCTGCTCGCCTCGAGGAGCGTTGCGACGGCAAAGTAGAGGTCCTGATTTCTGGGGGCATATTCAAGGGCCTGTTCATAGTATTTCAAAGCTTCGATAAGGTCGCGCTTGCCGACATAACCGAGCGCGATCATCTGATGCAGCCGGATGTTATCCGGCTGCATTTCCAATGCCGCTTTGGCAAAGGCAATGCCCTCGTCGAATTCCTGAACTGAGTATAGAGCACCGGCTAGTGAGATGTTGATTTCGACCGAGCGCGGTTCGATGGCATGCGCCATTTTGTAGTATTCGATCGCCTCGTTCGTCTTGCCCTCTAACTCGAGCTGACTGCCGATGCTGAATAATTCGTAGGCGCCGTCGCCTTTACCACTCAATAGTAAGAAGGACAGCGCTAATATTCTAAGTATATTGACAATAGCCATAGTTTATCAGGGCTCTTGAGCGGATCGTTGACATACAGATTGTAGTCGAGAGAGAGCCCGATGCGCCGTGTTGCCTTCTTATGATAACACTGGAGGCTCAGAACGTGCCGGTGGTAGAAAGAAGTATCTCCTCTGGCTATGGTAAAAGTCGGCCTTGTGTCCAAACCGAACGGTCCGGCTGCAAGAATATTAAACCTTGTCTCTAATGTACAATCGTAGACGTAATCCGCACCGGCATTAATGTCCCATCCATGGAAATTCCAGTGGGGGTAGAAACCCACATCTATTGCATAGAGGAAGCGTTCGGCCGATTCCAACCGCGTCGAATAGTGGTAGTTGCGCGGCGAGAACCGCAGCCTGAATCTGTTGAACACAGGGGTCCCTTCAACGTCATAGTCGATGTCATGGATACAATCATGGACAAAATAGGCGGTAACGACATAATTGCTGAAAAAATAATCGATGCCCGCAGCAAGATAATAGTGCGCATACCTGGGGTCGATTGATACGCCGCCGGTTTGTTGCGCCATATCGAGATCGTCGCGGTAGTATATATACATTGAAAAAGGTAGGTGCCTCAGGGTAGTACAATATATGTCAACTGATGCATCGAAATTGAAGCGGGAAGTATCACTATTCAAATACTTACCGAAAAATCCACGCCCGTAAAACTCAAGTGGAACTTCGACTGCAGTGAGCATAGAGCAGGGGAGGAGGAGTCCGAGAAAAAGGAGAGCCGCATAAGCACTCAAACGGAATCGATTACTAAGTTTCACTTCGGGTGCCTCTTTTTTCATGCACGTTCGTTACTTCACCACGCAGATCAGTGCCAACTGTATCCGTTATTTGAATATCGTATGTTCTGCCCAACGCCAAATTACCCTGGTGAATGAGTATGCGGCTATCTATCTCCGGCGCACAGAATTTTGCGTGGCCGACAAATTGGCGATCGCGCGCGTGGATGAGTGTTTGGTAGGTCTTTCCGCAGCGTTCTGTATTTTTCCTTTTCAGTAATTCCTGCTGCAATGCCAGTGCCATTTCGTAGCGATCGGTGATCACCTCGTCCGGAAGCTGAGGCAATTGAGCCGCCCGAGTGCCGGGTTCGCGATAGTACGGGAATACACCGAGCCAGTCGAAATATCCCTGACTGAGGAACTCCATGAGTTCGCTGAATTCATCGTCGGTTTCAGTGGGGTAGCCGACAATTATCGTCGTCCTGAGCGCAATGTCGGGAATGCTTTTCAGTTCTCTGACGACCTCAACGATCCTATGGCGGTCTACGCCGCGATTCATTGATTTCAGTATCCGTGAGTTGATATGCTGGATCGGCAGGTCTATATACTTACATATTTTCGGGTTACGCGTGATCTCCTTGATCACGCTTTCGTCTATGGTCCGCGGATGTGCGTACATCAGTCTCAACCATTCGATACCTGGAATCCCGGCCAGCCGGTTCAGGAGGGGAATGAGCATGGGCTTGCCGTAGACATCGATTCCATAACGGGTCGTATCCTGGCCGATCAGTATGAGTTCGGTGAATCCTAAAACAGCCAATTCATTGGCTTCTGCCACAAGATCGTTTATGTCAAAACTACGATGAGGCCCCTTGATCGACGGTATCGTACAATACGAGCAGCTGTTAGAGCAGCCGTCCGATATCTTCAAATAGGTGAACCCATGCGTCGTCGGCAGGCGCGTACGCAGGTTCAATGCGGCCCCCGGCGCAAGCTTCTTAATGAGTGCAGGTACATCCTCTAGACTGTACCAACCAGCTACAGTTGGGTACCTCTGTTTCAACTCATCCCCGTATCGGTTGACCGCACAACCGACAACGAAAAGTCTCCTGCCGTCAGTGGCAAGACCAAGACACTTTTGAATTTCGCTCTCGGTCTCATCCATTGCCGGAGAGATGAAAGCGCAGGTGTTGAGGATCATTGCATCACAGTCTTCGGCAGAATCGCTGATCTCAATGCCAGCGGTGCACAGCGCGCCGAGAATCTTTTCCGAATCGACCAGGTTCTTCGGACAACCGAGCGAGACCATATTGATCTTCACAGGCGTGCCTCAGGATTCTGTCCGCAGCAATTTGACATGGGCAAGGGCGACGCGCGCGTTTTTATTGTCTAATATCTCTGACTCGGCTTCGATGAGCCGGTGTTTAATATTGCACACCCTTGCCAATGCGGTGTATATCTTCTCGGTATTCATCGACCCTTTGATGCGCATGCTGAATTCGGCGGTGACCGATCTGTAACCCTTCTTGAACGCCGCCCACACTGCTAGCTCGTCGAGTATAGTGGCAATTATGCCGCCATGGACGACATTGGGATATCCTTGGGACCACGCTGGCGGCTCGATTCTTGCACGAACGCCATCATCGGCTTCGATTATCCTGAGTTTCAAACCGTTTTCATTGCGCGGGCCGCAGGCAAAACAGTACTCATCCATCAGGAATTCAGTACTCATCGACCTGCACCCCTTCGGGCGGGTTGAATGTGAACATCTTCTTTGATATCTTCTTGTTTATTTCCATTTTTGTGAATTCAAACTTGCTTTCGGTCCCTGCTTCATCTATCACAGAGATCGCCATGATATCGAATTTCTTTTTTCGTATTTGTACGGTTATCGTTCGGTACATCCCGCTTTCCTCTTTTGGTGTAAGCAGGATCTCATAGTATTCATCTTCGTCCTTCGCGATGGACGGTTCGTATTCCTCCTCGTAATTGGCAAAGACGGCATCGGGGCTGATCTGAAAAGGGATCTGCTCGAGTTTCTGCCTGACCGCTCTCTTTTCATCAGGCATGTAGATCCAGAGCGAGACACTGTCGCCAACGTATACCTGGTTCGGTTGTGCGATTTCCATTCTGAAGAAATTTGGCTTCATATAGTAGGTCTTACCCTCGAATCGCTGGCAGATCCCAGCTTCCTCGTCGCAATATACCTGTTCGAATTCGGCGTAGAAGCTGTCCATATTCCTATATTTTTCCTTCGTTCTTTCGAGTATTTCAGTCGCCTCGAGCGCAAGCAATTGGGAAATAAGTGCCAGCAGTGCAACAGAGATTATTCTCATTGTTTCTCCTTTTTTAACAATCTTATCTAATATCGAGATTATGTCAACAGCGCGACCGACGGAGAGCCGATGGACTTATAATGCTCCTTCAGTGAAAACATTTCGTTTCGATGCTCAACCGGGATCTCTGTGCGCGGATACTTGACAAGAGTTGCATTTTTTAGAGAATAGGGTGTTCATGTGTTAACGGATGAACTGTGTTCACTTCAACAAAGGAGGGTTCATGAAAATAAGAATTATTGTCATGTTGGTGGCAATGCTCACGCTGGGCACATCCCAGAACCTCTTGCAGAACCCGGGTTTCGAGACGTGGGCTGGCGGCATACCCGAGCATTGGATGAAGGGCGATTCAGTTGAACTTTTCCAGGAAGATATGATAGTACACGCTGGGACGTTTTCGGCCAAGGATAGTTTCTACTCAACGGAAGCCGGCGAGGCCGAATTGTATCAAGGCATGTATGCACAGCCCAATACACTGTACAGGCTCTCTTTTTGGGTTTACGACAATGACCCGGCCGGCAGAGCACGCGGTGGAGTACAGTGGTTTGGCAACAGTTCATACATATCTAGCGAATGGCCGAACTTGTATACAGTAGACCAGCCTTCCTGGCAACTTTGGACATATGATCTTCCGATATCGCCTTCGAATGCCGACTCGGTACGGTTTATCATCCGCGGCTACGATGTAGGTTCGCCATGGGTCAGTGCGATTTTCTATGTCGACGATGCGTACTTCGGCCCGCCAGCAACGCAACCGCCGTCCGTACTTCGAGCGTGGCATATGCCGTTCAATCCAGAACAAGGAGTTGTATCTGATATCTACGTGCACGTAGTAGATAACGGTACGATCGATCATGACACTCTGTTCTACGGTATCAACGATCTGATTTCACCCATTGCGCTTACGCACACTGCGGCCGCTAATGACACATTCCGCTTCCAGATTCCTGGACAAACATCGGGCGATACTGTTTTCTACTACGCGAAATTCGTCGACAATGACGGACTCTCTGTCACGTCAGATACGCACGCCTACTATGTGGGTGTTCTTGGAGTGTACGTGAACGAGATCTATTACGATGCGCCTGGGACCGATTCTCTATGCTTCATTGAGATCTTTGGACCCGGCGCAATGAGCCTTGACGGGTTCACATTGGTCGGTGTAAACGGTAACGGCGGAGTGGATTACGCGACCTTTGATCTGACCGGGTATTCGATTCCTGGCGATGGATTTTTTGTCATTGGCGACAGGGCTGCAGTCGCAAACGTCGACCTAGTGGATCCGCTCGCAAATCTGCAGAATAGTCCGGACAACGTCGAAATAAGGTACCATGGCATTCCGGTCGATGCGGTCGGTTACGGTGTGCTGAATGGCTGGGTATTTACCGGTGAGTGGTTACCGGCTGCAACCGTTTCATCAGGGCACAGCCTTGGCAGGTACCCGGACGGTAATGACACAGATAACAACGAGGTTGACTTCCATGACTATGAGATACCTAGTCCAGGCGTCGCTAATCCGCCGACCGGCATAGAGGAGAGCGACCGCATAACTGAAATCATACCGCTGCCGATAATTCCGAACCCGGTACGGTCGGGCGTATCCTATGGCATAATCGTACAGAACGCTGCGTACTATCCTCTTATTGTTTACAACACGATGGGACAGGTGGTCCATACGATAGACAGTCCCGAGCGCCGGCTAGTGTTGCCGACGGGTGTTTATTTCGTGAGATTGAACAGGGTTACCGACACATGCGCAAAAATCATCGTCGTTGACTGAAAAAAGATAGAAATTACTTTATCTAAGCTTTATATATTACTAATTACTGGAAGATATCGTTAATATTGATGTAATGACTCAAGTTGCTATTCTATTGAGATACAAACGTCTCGTATCGCTGCGCTGATATGAGCAGCCCCGCGCTGAATTTCTCTTCTTCGTAGGAATACATGCCACATATCTTTGCGTAGCCCAAGGATATCTCAATGCCTGCGTGCCAATAGAAGTCCTCGTCGGCAATGAAACATGCGCTCATTCCTTTATACGGCTTAATGCGCGCGCCGTAGTGGAAAGTGAAGATGCTGTCGTTGCCCTCATACTCAAGCTCGAGGCTGAGTGTAATGTAATCACCGTAGGGGAGGATGCTAATGCCTCCGAACATATAGTTGGTTTCACCGAGGGTCGTCTTGTAGCCGAGCAAGAATTGTCCGTTCGGACGGCATTCGACACCAAGAAGGTGGATCGAGGTGTCGCCGAACTCGTATGAGTAACCGAAAGAGAATGCACCGGGCAGCTTGTATCCGACACCGACTTGATAGAAATCGAGCGTGTCATTCTTTCTATAACCAAAACCAAGGTTACCCATGCTCGCGCCTGTTGTTATGATGTCCGAATCCAGATAGTAGGTCGCAAATGCCTCGGCGCCCGTATTGACTCCCAGTCCTGCAGGATTGGAGAAAAGACTTACCGATCGCGCCGGGAGTGACGTGAAATTAGCGTCATAAAAAGGACTGATCAGAAAACCGAATGTCAACAACAATATCATTTTGCCTCCAGATGCTTCGTTGTCAATTCGTCGTTCCTTTGGTGCATTATTACATCAAGAAGATGTAGCGAAGGATGAATAGAACGGCGAAGACAATTAGAACGGGATGAACTTCTCTAATCTTTCCGGTCACCAGTTTGAGCAAAGTATAGAAGATGAATCCGACGGCGATGCCCTCTGTTATCGAATAGGCATAGGGCATGATAACGATCGTCAGAAACGCAGGGATTGCTTCAGTGAAGTCGTGCCAGTCTATTTTTGTAACACCGGACATCATCAGAGTACCGACGATAATGAGCGCAGGTGCGGTAACGGGGTACAGTACAGTGCCGTCTGCGGCATAGCCGCCGCCAATCATCCTTACCAAGGGATAGAATAGGAGAGCGATCAGAAACAGTACCCCGGTTGTGACATTAGCCAGACCGGTTCGCGCTCCGCTTGCCACACCGGTCGAGCTCTCGATGTAGCTAGTTACGGTCGAAGTACCCATCACCGTACCGGTAATGGTTCCTATTGCATCTGAGAGCAGTGCCTGGCGGGCACGCGGTAATTTGCCATCCTTGACAAAACCAGCTTGTTCGCTGACCCCAATCAGTGTGCCGACAGTATCAAAAAGATCAAGGAAGAAAAGGATGAAGATTGTCGGCAGCAGAGAGAGTGTAAGGGCTGCGCCGATGTTCAACTTGAAAAAGGTGGGAGCCACAGAAGGCGGAGCGCTGAGGATACCGTAGTATTTGACGATGCCCAGAGGAACACCGATTACGGCAGTGACAAGAATGCCGATGACAATAGCACCCTTTACTTTCAGGGTATACAGGACCGTGATGATGACAAGCCCGATGATGGCGAGGAGTACGGGAGGGCTATGCAGGTCACCCATACCGACGATGGTGCCAGGCGTGTACGTAACGATACCTGCCCACTGGAAACCGATGAGAGCAATGAACAACCCGATGCCCACGGCGATTGCCTGTTTCAAGGAATTAGGTATTGAATTCACCAACGCTTCACGAAACCCGAAAAAGGATAGAAGAATGAATACGGCACCCGAGATGAAATTCGCACCGAGCGCAGTCTGCCATGGTATGCCCATGGCAAGACATACAGTATAAACGAAGAAAAAGTTATGTCCCATTGCTGGAGCAAGTGCGATCGGGTAGTTGGCGAGAATCGCCATGAGAAATATCGCCACTGCGCTTGAAACGCAGGTCGCAACCATGACCGCTCCAAAATCCATGCCCGAGGCCGACAGCACGGCGGGCTGCACAAAGATAATGTATGCCATCGTCATGAACGTAGTCAGCCCGCCGATCATTTCTTGACCGACCGTTGTGCTGTGTTCTCTGAGTTTGAATATTCTTTCCAGCATCATTCCTCCCGCTTTTCTCCCATGTATCATTGCTAAGACCAGATTTTCTATTCTAGTGAATTCAATAACATTGTCAACTACACAAAAAAGTGGTCCAGGCGGAAAGCCGAATCTCGCTTGAAAATAATCGTCCTATCGTAAGTAGCAGGCGGGCAGGAAGAAGCCAATCATACACCGGTATGTCCATGTTGACTTTGATCAATACTGAGGTATAATTGGCTGTGCGGGGGTAGCTCAATGGTAGAGTCACGGCCTTCCAAGCCGTTGGTTGCGGGTTCGAATCCCGTCCCCCGCTTTTAGTCTACAGGGAGGCAGGATGATCGCTCTCGTCCAGAGAGTCGCTGAAGCAAATGTGTCCGTTGGCAACGAGACCGTTTCGGATATCAGTGAAGGAATACTTGTCTTACTCGGCATAAAGAAGGGTGACACAGAAGAGAAATCGAAGCGTCTCGCAGAACGCTGCGTGCATTTAAGGATATTTGAGGACGAAGAGGGTAAGTTCAACTATTCTTTGAAGGACGTCGGTGGTTCCGCACTTGTCGTTTCACAGTTCACTCTTCTCGCAGATACTTCGCGCGGCCGAAGACCCTCATTCACCGATGCGGAAGTACCTGAAAGATCGAGACATCTCTACGAGGTCTTTGCCAGGACACTTAACACCTGGGGCATCCAAACGAAAACCGGGTCGTTTGGAGAGCGGATGCGCATACGATTAGTTAACAACGGACCCGTAACGATTATCTTGGAGGAATAGTGGCTTATAGCATGACAGGTATCGGCCGCGCGAGCGGCGACATCAAAGATCCTTTAATGAAATTCGATGTGGAGATCAGATCATATAACCACCGCTTCCTCGACATATCGATTAAACTTCCCAGTTGCCTCCAGCCGTGCGAGACCGATATCAGAAGAGAAGTACAGAGTGTCGTGACCCGGGGACATGTCGTGGTCGTTATCCAGCAGGACCGGGAGGTCTTGGCTACCAAGATCGAAGTGGATCGTACACTTTTGAAATCTTATCTCAAACTCGCTGATGAATTGCGTGAGACTCAAGGCATAAGCGGTGAGGTCGATATAAATACATTGCTTTTGATCCCCGGTTTGATAAAATTCAGTCAACCGCAGACAGAGTCCGAAAGTATCTATAAAGAATTCAATACCATCCTGAAACGGGCGCTCAAGAACCTGATGCAAATGAAGCAAGAGGAGGGATCGAATATCGCCCGCGAGTTAAGCGATTCGATCAAAAAGATAGAAAAATACCTAAGGGAGACTGAAAGCACTATCCAGGAACGGGATGCTTACTACAAGGAGCACCTGCTTTCGATTATTAAACCGGTTCAGAAAGAACTCAACGAAGACCGTCTTTACCAGGAACTTCTCTATATTGCCGAGCGGACCGATGTCACCGAAGAATGCAAGAGGCTTGGCAGCCACCTTCAGCTGTTCAAAGATGCCCTGAAGGATGAAAACCACCCTGGTCGGAAATTGAATTTTCTTCTCCAGGAGATGCAACGCGAAGCGAATACATTGAGCGTAAAGGCGAACTATCTGCAGATCAGCAAGACCGTAGTAAAAATCAAAGAAGAAATCGAAAAGATCAGAGAACAGGTACAGAACCTTGAATAGGGGAAGGATCATCGTACTCTCCGGACCTTCCGGTGTGGGGAAGACTACCATATGTGAAAGACTACTGTCTGGCCGTTCCGACCTCCGCTACTCGATATCAGCCACGTCGAGGCCCAGACGCCCCGTTGAAGTTGACGGGAGAGAATACATTTTCATCAGTATCGACGAATTCAAAGAATGGATCGCAAATGGGTTATTCGTTGAGTACGCCGAAGTATACGGCAATTTCTACGGTACTCCAAAGAAATCACTGGAGGCCGGACTTTCGGCAGGATACAATATTCTAATGGATGTTGATGTTCAAGGTGCGAGAGAACTCATGAATCTGTATCCCGATGGCATCTTCATCTATATAATGCCTCCGGACATTGCCGAATTACAGCGGCGTTTGAAGAAGAGAGACACCGATCGGGACGAAGTGATAAAGAGCCGCGTCGCGAAGGCCCGGCAAGAATTGGCATACAAGAAAGACTACAAGTACACGATAGAGAACAGGGAACTTGATGCCACGGTCGCCACGATACTCTCGATAATCGAGCAGGAGATCGGCAGTCCGCCTGTCAGATGAATGTTGACACATATAGGGATTTTGCTATAATCACAACAAATGAGGGGCAGTAGCTCAGTTGGGAGAGCGTCTCGTTCGCAGCGAGAAGGTCGCCAGTTCGACTCTGGTCTGCTCCATGATTTGCAGCCATGATACCAAAAAGAATATTTCTCACCAAAGGTGTAGGAAAGCATAGAGAAAAACTCACCAGCTTCGAAGCGGCATTGAGGGACGCTGGCATCGCTCCCTTCAATATCGTGAGGGTGTCCAGCATTTTGCCTCCCGGGGCAAAGATACTGGCAAGGAGCAAGGGCATACAACAACTCTCGCCCGGTGAGATCATTTATGCTGTTGTCGCTGAATCGAGTGCGAATGAACCGCACCGGCTACTTGCTGCTTCTATCGGCGTGGCCATACCGAGCGACCGGTCTCAATACGGATATCTTTCCGAGTATCACTCATACGGTGAGACCGAAACGAGAGCGGGCGACAAAGCTGAGGATCTCGCCGCACAAATGTTGGCGACGACCCTGGGTGTGCCCTTTGATCCCGACATCAGTTATGACGAACGAAAAGAAATCTGGAAGATCTCGACGAAGATTGTGAAAACGATGAACATAACACAGACGGCAATAGGGGACAAGTACGGTCTCTGGACGACTGTGCTTGCCGCTGCCGTCATGATCGAATGATGTTGGCATTTCTGGTTTTCATCGTCAACTTGACCCTTCCTGGAATATCTAGCCAGGGCGATAGAATATTCTACGACGATGCCCGGTCGATGGCGCTGGGAGGAGTAACGATCGTTCTCGAGAATACAGGCAACCCGGCATCGATGGGTCTATACGAAAGGAGCACAGTGGCGTTATCGGGTATCGCTGCGATTCAGAATGAACGCCGCGGCCTGCGCGTCTATGATTCGTTCGGGAACAATATCGGTATCGCGACCATTGCCAACAACACATCAACGTATCTCAACCCCGGTCCATGTTCATTCGTCTTTCCGCTCAAAGGATTGCGTGTTGGTCTACGCTATACGCGGGTCTGGGATCTTAACTACTTTTACCTTGAAGAACACCGTGACGACTTCTATCAGTTAGTACGCACGGACGAACTTTCATACAAAGGTTATGTACAAGCCATTTCACCTTTGTTATCGTTCACCCATGGATTCATTAGCCTCGGAATCGAACACGGCTTCCTTTTCGGTAAGGAACTTATGGAACGGATCGTTATAATCCCCGACCAACCTGATTCGGTCGAGCGCGATGAGACTGATTACAGCGGCAACAAGACGAAAGTCGGGGTATCGATCGTGCCTAACGTGAACCTGCGTATTGCCTACACGTACAGCCTTGAATACGAATTTACCGACCAAGACGTCGGATATCCGGCAACCCATTCGGTGGGCGTAATGTACCAACCTCCGGGCAGAATCCCGACGAAATTCGTAGGGCAATTCGACCTCGAAACGTGGCAGGATGAATATATATATATATATCGATTGGGCGTCGAACATTCAATATTAATGAAATATAATCTTCGGTATGGATTCTGCATATTCCCCGACTATACGCAGAGTGCGATTTGGACTACAAACCTGACTCTGGGATTTGGCATCAAGACAGGCATGTACTCGTTTGATGTGGGCTACATATACGGGAAGCGCGATTATCTCGCGTCGGATTTCACCACTCTGAATTTCACCGAGAATTACAAGTTCGACGAAACAAGCCATCATATCTCGGTGACTACCAGGATTCAGTTCTGAGATACGTTGCATAGCATTCTATTCTTTTTATTACTGTTAACGCCGCAAAACTTTGACCATATATACATTCTTCACACCAACGATATTGAAGGTGCTCTTTCACCCTCTACCGCTTGGTGGATGAACCCATACTTTCCTCCTCCCATTGGCAATGCCGCGGCAGCGGCTACGTTCATCGAGGAAAAGAGGTCCGAAGCGGACAGCCTCGGATATGCATTCCTGCTGTTCGACGCCGGTGATATGTTCGTTGGTTCGCCGGTCGGTGAATTCTCACACGGCAAGGCCGTTGCCGAATATTTCAACTATTGCGGCTATGACGCCGTAGCACCGGGAAATCACGATTATGATCAGGGTGTCGATGTCTTTCGGGAATTTGTCGAGAGTATTGATGCTACGTTCCTTGGGTCCAATATTGTATACAAAGAGACGAAGCGCGTCGTCGATTACCTTCAACCTTACTTAGTGATCGAGAGAAAAGGTATGCGAATCGGGATCTTCAGTCTGCTGACCGAAAACATGCTGGGAATGACGACGCCAGAAAGGTTCGAGAATCATGATGTACTACCGGAGATCGAAACGGCTGCAAGGTACGTGGACTCACTGAGGGGGAAAGACGTCGACCTTATCATCGCCATTACCGGCATTGGGTTGCGCCACGACAAGCGGCTCGCCATCGCTGTACCGGGCATAGACGTCATCATCGGTTCACACAGTGCCACGGCCCTCGAGGAGCCTTTTGAAGACTCGCTGAATCATACGATAATCTGCCAGGCATACGGACATCTCAGCAGCATCGGATTTCTCGATCTGTGGATCGATAAAGAGACCAAGAGAATAGCAGGGTACCGCGGACAACTCGTCGATCTGCTGAGCGAGGAAATCGATGACGACACCGCCATGGTTCGGATCGTTGAGAAGTGGGAGAGAACAACCCAGAAGGATTTCGATGAAGTGATCGGATTTTCAGAATACGAACTCGTTCGTGAAGGATTCGAGGAAACTGCGATCGGCAATCTAATAACCGACGCGATGCGAGAATACACGAATGCCGATATAGGAATCCACAATTCAGGAGGTATACGTGCGAATATGCCGAGAGGAGAAATAACTTACCGGGATTGCTACAACATCGATGCCCTTTCCAATACCGCAGTCACAATGTACTTGACCGGGAGTCAGGTCGTAGAAGCTCTCGAGATCGGAGTCAACGGCCATCACGCGATATTCCAGATATCTGGACTGAAGATGAAATATGATTCGAAGAAACCGATCGGCTCACGTGTCCTTGAGGTCTATCTTGAGGGCGGCTCTGTGATCGACCCACAGGCACGTTATTCAATAGTCACCAATTCGTTCCTGGCAGCCGGGGGTGGTGAGTACGTGATATTCAAATCCGGTGAGAATATCCAGAATTCTTTCTACCACCTGAGGAACATCATCGCCGATTATGTAAAAAGACATTCACCGATCGAAGGGCGTGTCGAGGGCAGGATACTGGACATTGCCCGTCGATGACCAGTCGGCGTGGATTACTGCTCACACCGTCAGTCAAAAACGATCACATAGAGCAAATGGCACCGTTGCCACTGCAATTATTGGCCATCTTTGTGACGCTACTCCTTCCAATGACTGCAGGCGCGGCAACGTTCCGCGTCGCGACATACAACATACTGAACTTTCCCGATGCACTGGGCTATCAACGGATAGATGACTTGAGAGCCGCCGTTGGTTTCATCGACCCTGATATTCTTGTCGTGCAGGAAATGCAAAGCCAGGCTGGCATCAATCTCTTCCTCGATTCGGTCATGCACACGATCAGTCCATCCTTTTCAAGCGTACCATTCAATGACGGACCGGATACCGACAACGCACTCTTTTTCAGAAATGACAGAATGGACATTGTAGGCATTCAATATCTTACAACTCCTAACCGCAACATCGCCGAATACAGACTCATGCTGTCAGATACCCGTAGCGAGTTATACCTTTTCTCTATCCACCTGAAGGCATCGGAAGGATCGTCCAATGAGATCATGAGGCTTCAAGAAGCAACGATCCTGCGCGACCGGTTGAATCTTCTTCCACCTGGCACGAATTTCATCGTTGCCGGTGATTTCAATATCTATTACAGCGATGAACCAGCATTTCAAAAGCTAATCGACAGCGTACAGAACACCAGCGGAAAGCTCATAGATCCGCTTGCGCTGTTGGGTTACTGGCACGAAAACGTTTCTTT
Source organism: Caldifarciminota bacterium (assembly GCA_020349965.1). Lineage (GTDB taxonomy): Bacteria > Hydrothermota > Tepidihabitantia > SM23-42 > SM23-42 > SM23-42. The sequence goes on from CP070705.1 coordinate 1,239,177, forward strand.
CGCCGACGCGCACACGCAGTCGACGAGAACAAACCAGCTGCCGGACGGCGGTGCAAGTGGTGGAATGGATGACCGCTTCGACATGATACTCTGTTCGGAAGGTATCATGTCCAGTGGAGGCCTATTCCTCATTAGTAATTCCCACACCATCCTCGGCAATGATGGAGCGCACTTCAATCTTGCGATCAATGACGGTATAAACAATGCAGTGCCAGCCGAGATCGCCGATGCCCTGTACTGGGCGTCCGATCATCTGCCCCTGTATGTTGACTTGAGTGATGAAAGCGGTCCCGTTATCGATAGACCCGAAGTTCGAGTCTGGCCCAACCCAATGCAGAGAATCGCGGAAATTACGCTGCCATGGCACGAAGGGTTCATCAGTGCACGTGTCTGTATGACGAACATACTGGGCCAGCGCGTATTCGAGGACATCATCTATGAATCAGAAGGATTCACGCTACAGAGGGGAGATCTGCCAGTCGGTGTCTACTTCTTACACGTCTTCATTAAAACGGAATACGATGAGCATAAGTACCGGACTACGGTGGCAGTTGTGAGATGAGCATATTCTTCTGTATAGTAACCCTCGCCTCCGGTCAGTTCCTCAGGTTGTCACCGGGAGTTCTTTCACAGGGTCTTGGTGGCGCATCGGTCGTCATCAACGAAGGTTTATCGATATTCCATAATCCTGCATACACCCGGGATCGTGAATTCAACTTCACGCTCTCGCGCTGGTTGTATTCGACGGACTACTTGACAGTCGGCGCAGCTTACGCCAATTATATTCTTGGAATAACGTATATGAACTACGGACGCATCCAGGGTTATGACGAACTCGGCAATCCGACCGCCGCCTTTACACCCTACGACGTCTGCGCGGGGATTGGTCGCAAAATAGGCCCGATCGGGTTGGCTGTCAAGGTATTTAACGAACGAATCGAGGACGAGACTCTCTACGGTGTTTGTGCTTCGGCAGGTCTATTCATCGATAACGAGCGGCTCGCTTTCGGCCTGAAGGTTGACAATTTTGGTAAAGAATTATCACAAAATACCTCAATACCGATGTTTATGGCATGTGGTTTACGTTATCGTTTAATTGAAGATCTGGACGTATTGGCCGAAGCAAAGCTGCCAATACTCGAAGCGAACGGTGGATTCATCTACACCTACCATGACCTCAGGGTATTCATGGGTGCTAAGTACATTCTTCCAGCAGATCTTGCGGGCGATTCGGATATCAGTTCTCGAAAAGAAGACTTATATTTTACGGGAGGCGTCCTCGTCCGTATCGACCGGTACGATATCGGCTATTCTATCGTTTATGGACCACTGTCAGCTGCGCATCAATTCTCGGTGGCGATCAGCCCTTGAGTCCTTCATCTTGAGGCGGATTTTGCCACTTGCGGAAACACCATTTGATTATGGGTATGCTTACAACCGCAACTGGCAACAATAGCAGTTCAATCCACCAAGACGAGACCTTATTTATCAAGCCGGAAAGGTGATAGTAGCCGGCGATCGAATCGATTAGGGTGAGGATGAGGAATCCTGTCCAGAAATAACGCTGCTTGCGGTGCGCCACGGCGAATATCACAAGGGTGCGCGAGGAAGCATGACACGCTACCGCTATCATTCTTTCGACGGAGCTTATCAGCCATATGAACGGTGTCAGTACTGCTGCTTGTGCAACTGCACCTGTAATCGCGTTACTGCCTGTTGCTCCCACCATGGCAGTAACAAAGCTTCCGACCGAGGAAAGACCGATGAGTAGTGCTTCGATGAGGCCTGCGCCGAGTCCAACACCTAGAGCGTATTCCGGTTTCTCCAGCATCTGCCTGACCAGTAACGCAAAGACAAGCGTCATACCGATTTCGAAGACACCGGTCAGTAGTCCAATGTAAACACCGCCCAACGGCGCGTAGCAGAAATCTCCAAATGAAGACTTAATGATCTGGAGAAGCGGAGCATTGGCGAAATATGCGGTTACGAATTTGAAAATGACGCCGACGACCCACGTGCCGGCACCCACGAGAAGCCACTTCCAGGAGATTGATAGATGCCTCTTCGCCCAGACTGTAATCGCTGCAGTCAGAAGCACAACGAGGCAACCCGAGACCAACAAAGAGAAGAGCATTGCGCTTCTCGGGATCTCTCGGAAATCGAGCAGCCATTCGCCTGCGGCTTGCCGGATGGTTATTCGTACGGTCACCGGTTGCGCATTACTTAAAGGCCCGAAAATTTCCCGGGTATAATGAAAAGAACCACTGCCTGTGTAATCACCAATTACCTGATAGCCAGCGCCTCCGAACCATATGTTCAATTCCCCATGATCCAGTTGGCTGTTCAGGTCCATGACCATCATGCTACCGTTCTCAGATATGGAAAATTCGAATTCGTAATATGATGTGTCCTGCCCGCCTGTTTCTGTTCCTTCGTAGTGCAAGAGCGTCCGTCCAAGAGCCGGCGATTGTATCATGCAGAAGAGCAACGCGATCAATGCTCGTACCATACGTAGTAATTATACTATAATCTACCGTCGGGTCAATGTATGATGGTTGATTCACACCGCTATTCGGCTACAATATGGGCTGATGACGAACAATCGGTTCTATAGGCCGGAGAAGTTGGAGGCGTAAGGCAGTGAAAGATAAGAAGATCGGCATGGCAGTGGTCTTGGGAGCGAGTATTATGTGGGCAATTGAACCGACGCTCGCCAAGTTATCATACCAGACCACCAGCCATCTGGACACGTTCGCAACGCGGTCGGTATTCAGCCTGCTAACGATCGGTGCGTATCTGCTCGTTGTGCGTCGCAATGGTCTGTGCGTTAAGATGAGATACCTGCCGAAATTGATATACGTTTCGTTGGTTGCTACGTTGTTCGCCGATCTCATGTATATCTTCGCGCTGACAAAGGTCGCAGTCACAAATGCCGTTTTTATCGGCCATATGCAGCCGATCTTCATCGTCTTCATGGGATTCATTCTGCTGAAAGAAGATAGGATTACGAGATTCGATTACCTTGGCATTCTGTCGATGATGGTCGCCGGATTGCTTGTGACGAGCAAGACCTTATCGAACCTCTTAAGTTTGAAGATCGGCACACTCGGCGATCTCTATGTCCTGCTGGCCACCATTGCCTGGGCGACGACAGCGGTCGTTGTGCGGAAATACCTGCGCCAATTGCATGCAGGGATCATCGCATTCTATCGATTCTTCTTTGCCACCGTCATCTTCGTGATCTACATGATAACCACGGATGGCATAGACGTCGCGAATATTTATCAAATCCTCCTTGGTGTCGTAATAGGAGCCGGTACGATCATGTATTACGAGGGTCTCAGGTTGATCAAGGCCGCGCAGGTATCTGCACTTGAGCTCTCAACACCGTTCTTCGCTACGGTATTCGGCATTGTGGTACTGAAAGAGTATATTACACCAATGCAATTTTGCGGTTTCCTTTTTCTGATATCCGGTATGTATTTCCTGTCACGTAGAGAAAGAGAGTAAATCTTTACTTGATTCGTCCTATCACGTTTGTATAATATAGTATCTATGCGCGCAAAGATCGGGTTATTCCTTGGCCCGCTGCTTTTCGCTTTATGCATTGCGTTACCTGCTTTCGCGGGTTTTTCCGGACAGGCAAAGGGCACGGCCGCTGTTGCGGTGCTCATGGCAACATGGTGGATCACCGAGGCTATCCCAATACCGGTTACCGCACTCCTGCCACTATTACTATTCCCTCTCTTGGGTATAATGACCGCAAAAGACGTGTCGATGCGCTATGCCGACCAGAACATCTTCCTCTTCATGGGTGGTTTCTTCATCGCTATGGCTATGCAGCGCTGGAACCTTCACAAACGCATCGCTTTATACATCGTAAGATTGCTCGGGACCTCACCCAATAGGATTATTCTCGGCTTCATGGTTTCCACTGCTTTCCTCTCGATGTGGATCTCGAACACCGCCACGGCAATGATGATGTTTCCCATCGGACTCGCGGTCATATACCATGCCGCGAGCATGCTCGAACGGGATAAGACGGAGATCGACACTACGCCGGGCCATTTTAATTTCGGGACCGGATTAATGCTCGGCATTGCATATTCGGCGAGCATAGGCGGCATTGCTACACTTGTCGGGACACCACCCAATATCGTATTTGCCGGAATTGTCAAGTCGATGTTCCCAAAAGCACCGGAAATAGGTTTCTTAGATTGGCTCAAGATCGGCTTTCCACTGGTATTGGTTCTCTTACCTCTAACCTGGTTCTACTTAACACGTATTGCAGTACCTCCAAAGATCAAGCGCATACCAGGTGGCAAAGATGTCATTGAGCGAGACCTGCGCGAGCTGGGCAGGATAGGACCTGGCGAGAAACTGACACTCTTCGTCTTCATCGCCGTTGCGCTTGCGTGGATCTTCCGGGGAAATATCGACATTGGTGTTTTCGTCGTCCCTGGCTGGACGGATCTGCTTGGGATCAGCGCGTACGTACATGATTCAACGATAGCGATGGCCGGTGCAATCCTGCTTTTTCTGCTTCCGGTCGATATAAGAAGACGAACATTCGTGCTCAACTGGGAGTGGGCTCTGCGCATACCCTGGGGCATTATACTTCTGTTCGGAGGGGGTTTTGCCCTCGCCGCGGGATTTCAGGCGTCTGGGCTGGCGCAGTGGATAGGGGAGAGTCTTTCTTTCCTGCACGGCGTGCCCGTAATCATCATGATACTGATCATCTGTCTACTCCTGACATTCCTTACCGAGGTTACCTCAAACACTGCAACCGCAACGATGATGATGCCCGTACTCGGTGCTCTTGCCGTCGCCACCGGCGCTCATCCTTTCCTGCTAATGATCCCCGCAACGATGTCGGCATCGTGTGCATTCATGCTACCGGTGGCTACACCGCCTAATGCGATAATCTTTGGCAGCGGATACCTGAGAATACCTGACATGGCACGTGTCGGATTCTCTCTCAATATAATCGGCGCCATAGTGATAACGATCCTCGTTTATTTCTTGGCGATACCGATCTTCGGTATTCGCGCCTTGCCTCTGCCTTTCTGATACAGCCTAATCAATTGGTATCGCAGGCTTCCGTCACCGTACCAGATCCTTCCATCGACGTCGTTTGAAAATGATACTGGTTCGCATCAGCGCATCGGTCCCTGTTTCAAACAGCAGATGTTGACTCTGTCAGCCGATGATCTATAATATTCACACCATATAGGAGCCGAAGGAAAGGGATGAGAGATCAACGTATGAAGTCCCCCAAGAAGGGTGAAAGCGGACTGGTCGTAGTCCCGCCGCCCGACGTAAGGAACGAAATCAACATGTGGCGCCACGTGTTCAAAGCGTACGACAATCAGACGACACCGCACATCACGATCATCTTTCCTTTTGTGCCTGAGACGCTCTGGAACGAGTCACGCCGCAAGGTCACCAAAGCACTCGAGAATATCCACCCGTTCACGGTAAAACTGCGTGAATTGGGTCATTTTATCCACGAAGAGTCTGTCTTATGGCTTAAACCCGAGAATGGCAACAATCTCATGCGTATACACTCGAAAATGCAGGAGATTTTCGGACGACACATCCGTCCTTCCACGCTTTCATTCGTACCGCACCTGACCCTCGGTTTTTTTGCATCGGTCGAAGAACTGCTAAAGGCACGGACAACGGTGCAGAAGGAATTCAAACCGCTACAGTTTACCGTCGATCGGGTAATTTATGCAATATTCGACGACGAAGGATGGCACATCCGCGATCACATTCAATTACAATGAGAGCGAGATTACTGATAGGAGTTAGTATAAGGGAGTGAGGGATGAAGGAAGTGGTCAACGGGATAGTGATCGAGTGCGTTGCGGGCAATATCGCTGCACAGAAGGACATGGCTGCGATCGTAAATGCAGCCAATGCTCAGCTGAAGAGCGGCGGGGGAGTTGCCGGTGCGATACACCGCGCCGCTGGGCCTGACCTGGAAAGAGAGTGCATAGCTCTGGCGCCGATCGATCCCGGAGAAGCGGTCATAACGGGCGGATACAGATTACCTAACCGCCACGTCATACACTGCCTCGGACCGGTATATGGAGTTGACGAACCTTCGGCAGTACTGCTGGCCAACTGTTACCGTAATGCACTCCGTATTGCCGAGCAGAAAAAGATTGATTCCATTGCCTTTCCTGCGATCTCAACTGGCGCGTTCGGATATCCGCTCGAATCGGCGGTCGAAATCGCCCTCAAAGCGATCCTGGAGGTACTGCCAAAACTCCGCTACGTGAGACGAATAAGATTCGTTCTCTACGACAGGAAGGACCTCGAAACGTGCTCGACACTGTTTTCGCTACTCTTGGCTGAGGCGAAGAAGATGTAGTTCGGGGATCACTGGCCGCCCGATGTTTCTTTACTGGCCAGTACGGTACTTACTTGATGATGACGACCCTTGTGATCGCTTCGCTCCCCTTGTGACGGAAAGATAGCAGTGTTACAATTCTTTTCCGGATGTCCGTTTTCTTTACTCTCGCTGTGATCTCGGTTCGGCGTTGATGTTCACTTTCTTTTAACGGACCTTCCAGGATCTTCCACAGTGACGGCAACTCCGATACGCTCTTTCCCACTGCGTCTTCTTCAAGGGCGAACAACTTCGCGGCCGCATCGTTGATCAACTCCACTCTCAGGTCGTAGGACAGAATTATACAAGCCTCCCTGACCTCCTCAAGAATGCTTCTGAATTGACTCTGAAGCTCGATTATCCTTTCGGTCTTCAGGTCATTGTACAATATCAGACGATGTATTGCATCCTGAAAGGAGTTGTAGAGTTCGCCGAATTCGCCAGCTTTCTCGACTGTGGTCAATTTGAACTCGCTGTCCCCTTTGCTGATCCCCTTGAGCGTTTTCGTTATGCGCTGGAAAGGGAGCAATACGATGTTCGGGAAATACACGATCAGATATGCAAGCAGCAGAAGTGTTACTATGAATATCGTGAGTGTGTTACGCTGTGCTCTTAATCCGTAATGCACTCCTTCCTCGCTGTGTTTCGCCAGATCGGCCTGAGCCTGAGTGACGATACGCGTAGAGAGGTTGATGATGGAGGTCGTCGTCTCTCTAAGGTTGGTAAGCAGCCTTGCCTTTTCCGTGGAGAGTTTCGTCGTTGCCGCAACCATCAACACGTTCAGGTCAGAGAGCCATGCCGGTATCGTGTCGTCTTTTGCTCTTGCGCGGCTGACGGTCCTCCTGAGATTCTCTTCATAGTCGACCAACTGTCTCTGTAGTGCTGACAACGCCCTGGGATCTTCCTGGAATGTAGTTGCCAGCACGTTGATATCCTTCTTGTATTCGCCCAGGTACATCGTAATCGAATCGAGAATGGCGGTTTGCTGCGGTGCTGCGTTCTTTGCCTGCTCGACATTCGACTCGATCTGCGTGATGATAGTCAAGGCCTGTTCAATGTGTTGTGAATCAAGGTAGATGATGAAATTCTTTTCTTCCCTCCGTGCTTCAAGGACCTTGATCGAGATATCTCTACCCAGATCGACCAGGCTGGCGTCAATTAGAGTGATTTGCTTGATGCGGGAGATCATTGCATTCATATACACAACTGATACTAAGGCTGTTCCCAGTGAAAGGGATACAGCGATGATCAATACAAGCCGTATCTTACCCTTGCTCGAAAGCAATTATCACTTCTCCTTTTCCATCGTGCCCATCTTTTCGATGCTCTCATCCGCCCCGACGACGACAAGGATATCTCCTTTTTCCAATTTATCATCAGGTCCCGGTATATCATTGACCTCGACCTTGTAATTTATCTTGCCTTCATCGTTCACCTGGGCGATCTTCTTCTGGATGGCTATGATGTTCACGCCGTATGTTTTGCGCAAATCCAGTTGCCTCAGACTTTTGCCGACAAACTCCGGTCTCACCTCAATTTCGACGAGACTGTGGCCGGTAGTCAACACTACTTGCTGGTAGATCTCCGGGGAGAGCAGCCTTTTTGCAACATCCTCTCCCATCCTTTCTTCTATGACGATGACCGTATCTGCACCAACGGATTTCAGAACGTGGGCGTAGAGTTTGTTGATGGCACGCGCGATAATCCGGGAAACACCCATTTTCTTCAAGATCGCGGTTATCAGAATCGCCTCTTCCTGATTGTCACCAAGTGCCACGACCGCTGCATCGACGTCCTGAATATCGGCCGCCTTCATTGCTTCCTCGTCGGTCGAATCAAGTACAATCGCTGCTGACACGTCCTCCTTGATGCTGTCGACGCTTTCCCGGCTCTTGTCAATGGCAATGACGTCGGCGCCTTTTTCTGCGAGCGTCGTGGCGACCTTCTTGCCGAACGTACCTAAACCGATGACGGCGAACTGTGCCATTCTTCCTCCTTTAACCGATTAAAACCTTTGCTTCGGGGTATTCGATCTTTCTCTTTCTCAGTGCCCGCGTCAGGGCAAAACCGAGGGTGAGGGGACCGATTCTACCGCCATACATCAGTATGATTATAAATAGTTTGCCGAAGATTGTCAAATCCGGTGTGATACCCATTGATAGACCGACGGTCCCGAATGCGCTGACCGCTTCGAAAAGTAGCGGCAGAAAAGGTTTAGTCTCGACTGCAAGCAGAAGCAGAAATATCGATGTGAGGAGAAGCAGCGCACCCACGACAATGGCAAGGGCCTTGTAGACCACGGTGTTCGGTATCCTCCTCTTGAAGACCGCAATGTCTTCCTTTCCGAGGAGTATATTCTTGAGTGATAAGAGAAGTATTGCAAAGGTCGATGTCTTTATGCCGCCGCCCGTAGAACCTGGTGATGCGCCGATGAACATAAGTATCATCATGACCGTCAACGATACGTATGACAATGATGCAATGGGTACGGTATTGAAGCCTGCAGTTCGTGGTGTCACAGATTGGAACAGCGCACCCCAGAGTTTTGCGGTCAACGGGTAGTCGAGGAACGCACCGTCGAATTCGATGAAAAAGAGCGCAATGAAACCGATGACCACAAGGAGTGCGGATGTCGTGAGGACAAGCCTGGAATGGGTGGTCAGTATCCGCTTCGGTCTGTTTATCTTTCGGGTGACCTCATAGACAACGATAAAGCCGATACCGCCGCTGATGATAAGTGCCATGATTATTACATTCACTAGCGGATCTCCCGCATAGCCTTCAAGCGAATTGGAGAAGAGTGAGAAACCTGCATTGCAGAACGCGGAAATCGAGTGGAAGATGCTGAGGTATATCGTCTGCAGGGGGTTTTTGTAAACGAATATCCAGCGCAGGAAGAGAATCACCGCGCCAGCGAATTCTATTACGAAAGTCATTTTGAAGACATAGACGATCATACCAAGAACATTCCTGTCTTCTTCCATCATATCCTGAAGCATCCCGCGCTGCCCAAGTGTGAACCGGCCGAAAAGAAGCGCAAGGAATGCGGAATACGACATGATACCGATCCCTCCCAGCTGAATGAGTACGAGTATCACGATCTGGCCGAATCCGGAGAAATATGTCGGCGTATCCTGGACGATGAGCCCGGTGACGCAGGTGGCGGACGTCGACGTGAATAGTGCATCGATGAAGCTCGCACCCCGGCCGTCAGTCGTTGCAGTGGGAAACGTGAGTAGCAGTGTGCCGACGAAGATCGCTCCGAGAAAGCTCAGCGCAACGACCTGCGTCGTATTGAGACGTACGCCACGTACAAGATTCGAAAATTTCCTCGTACGAGTGAATGTTTTGATGATGACGGCTAGGTTCCTGATTACAATGATACCAACACCTGCGCGCGCGGTTACGATGTTCAGAATGAAAGGCACAAATACTAACAGATCGAGCCAATTCTTTTGCAGATATTGTCTTTTTGGAAAAGTGTAGTAGAAATTCAACAACGCGTCAAAAAGATAGGTCACAAAGACTATGTAGTCAAGAACAGATGAAGCAATCGAAAGGAACGCCGGCAGTCTCCATCTCAGACCGGACTGTACAATGATCAGAAAAAGCGCAAAGAATGTGAGGCCATAGATGACCTTCTTGTAGGTGAATACCCAATCCGGGGTCTTCGTGCCCGTCTTAAGTGTCCGGAGCGTGAGCCACCATTTCATTCTGGTTAGTATATTTCTGCACTGTTTCTTGTCAATGAAGCAGTTCTGGAAGCGATAATTGTTGATTTTCGCTGTAGCGGTGTTATAATACACCAGGAGGTGAGGATGTCCAAGTATGGCAGGAGAAAAGCAAAGAAAGTTGGTCTTCCACCCGGGACACTCATCCATGTCGGCGAAAGGAAGACGGAGCAGGTGAAGATCACGGTCATCGACTACGATGAATCGGCAGTTAGGGAAAGCACAATAACAAAAGTGGAGGAATGCTACCCTTTTAAAGATTCACCGACAGTGACGTGGATCAACATAGACGGCATCCATGACGTCGATACCATAGAAAGAATCGGTAAGAATTACGGCATACACCCGCTTCTGCTCGAGGATATTATGCATGCTGGGCAGAGGCCGAAGATCGAAGATTTTGAGGATTATGTGTTCGTCGTGTTGAAGATGCTTTCATTCAATGAAAAAGAGCAGAGCATAGATACTGAACAAGTAAGTCTCATTCTGGGAAAGACTTACGTGATTTCCTTCCAGGAGAAGGAAGGGGATGTATTCGAACCGATAAGAGAACGGATCAGGAACGCAAAAGGGAGGGTGAGGAAGATGGGTGCAGACTATCTTGCCTATGCACTCCTAGATTCAATCATCGATAGCTATTTTCTCATACTCGATAAGATCGGCGATAAAATCGAAGCTCTCGAAGAGGATCTGATGGCGCGACCCGATGCAAAGGTGCTGCAAACGATTCACTTTCTCAAGCGTGAAATGATATTCCTACGCCGTTCGGTTTGGCCGCTACGAGAAGTGGTAAGCAACATGTTGAGGATTGAGTCAAAACTTATCAGGGAAACGACCGGGATATTTCTGAGGGACGTTTACGATCACACGATCCAGGTCATCGATACGATTGAAAATTACCGTGATGTAGTATCGGGGATGCTCGAGATATACTTATCGAGCATCAGCAACCGGATGAACGAAGTGATGAAGGTCCTGACGATCTTCGCTTCGATTTTCATACCTTTGACGTTCGTCGCCGGCGTGTACGGTATGAACTTCAAGTACATGCCCGAACTCGAGTGGCACTGGGGGTATTTCATCGTACTCACGATCATGGCGGTGATCAGTATTTTCATGCTGCTGTACTTTAAGAAGAAGCGTTGGCTCTAGATGAGAACGAAGATCAGACGAGCGGACTATCAGCGGCACAACACGGCTGGTCGTTTCTTCGTCACTGGTGTGCTGTTGTGCTGGTATTCGGCCTGCTGATGTCCCCATATTCTGATACACGCATGTGGTATCCAGTATCAAATGTGTGTAATCATCGCCATGTATCCCCAATCGGTTAGAATATTGACATTCCGTGGTACTCCCGTATAATGTGCCATGCCAACGTACGAGTTCAAATGCAAGAAATGCGGCAAAGAATTCGAAGAGTTCACCACCATCTCGGGGAAGAGCAAGGTTAAATGCCCCAAGTGTAAGAGCTCATCGCTCTGTCAGGTTTTCACGACCGTGCAGGTCAAGGGCGCAAAGGGAAATGCCGGCTGCTCGACCTGCAGTTCGTCCTCCTGCTCGACATGCGGAACAGGAACACATAAATAGCCCATCGTATTCTCGGGAGAGTACGATGGAAAGCACGAAACACTAAATCCTGAATACGGAACAAATTTGAGCATATCAGCGACACAATAAGGCTGATCGTTTCTTCGTTACCGGTGTTCTGTATTGCTGGTATACGACCTGCTGATGTCCCCATATTCTGATTCGCGTATTTGGTACCCAGTATCAATTATCGTTCTTACAACAAGCGCGTTGATATCCTGCTCTTGATTTGCGGCGCTATCCTGCAGTTTATCTCAACGCGCTCGCAATTATTGAACCGCGCGAAATCATTGATTGCGGTGGCAAGGGCTTCCAAGAATGAAATCTGCTCTTTAAAGTTCTTCTCCAGATGCAGATTTTGTATGAGCAGCACACTACGCTGACGATCTGCTTTGGGATCGAGCCTGCCGACCAAGCGGTTCTGCCACAGGACAGGCATGCTGAAATATCCGTACTTCCTCTCAGCTCTCGGCACATAGCACTCGAGAGTGTAGTCAAAGTCGAATAGCGCTTGCGTGCGGTCCCTGAGAATGATCGCGTTGTCAAAGGGCGAGAGAAGGCGTACCGCATTGTCGAATTCTGTTTCTCTGCCTGGAATGTCTTGCAGGTCTTTGCAAAGCGCGTAGTAAGGTCTTTTCAGCCCATCGATTCTTATTTCTGTTACTTCACCTGTTTTCTGCATGTCCAATAGCCAGGTGTTCAATTTGCCACTGATACCGATGTAACGATCTACGTCCTTGATCGTCGCTATGCCTAGGCCGTTCAGTGCCCTCCTCACGAAGAATCCTTTCTCTTCCTTTTCTGTCGGTAGAGTGACATCGATACCTCTGGGCAGAACCCTTTCGGTTAGATCATAGACCCTCTGGAAATTACGCCGTTCCTTGATCATCAAATCACCACGCCAGAAAAGCACTTCAAGAGCCGCCTTTGCCGGTTTCCAGTCCCACCACGGCCCGCGTTTTCGATTTTCTGCATCGGCGAAATCACTCGGTGTAAGCGGCCCTTCCTTCTCAATTCTGCGTTTAACACTCTTGACGACATCGGGATGCTTCTTTGTCCACTGGTCGAACCAGGAGCCGGGTCGTGGTTTTTTCTTTATGGCCGGTAAGTAGAACCGGTAATCCTTCATGGGTACGAACGATGCAGCATGCGCCCAGTATTCAAATATCTTCTTGTCCTTTGCCTGGAGGTCGTGGAGAAATTGTGCCGTGTAGTCAGGCAGGCGTGTGTGCAGGACGACGTGGTGGGAACGTTCGACGACGCTTATCGTGTCGATCTGCACATAGCCGAGGTGTTCGATAACCCGTAAGGCTCCCAATTTCCCTTTGGGAAAGCGCGCACCGGACAACAACTGTTTTCTCAGAAACAGGTTGCGCGCTATATCTTTGGACAGCCTCACTACCGTACGCTGTCTCGCCATCTTCTAAGCAGTTCTTTCTCTTTGTCGGGATTGGGGCCTACCTTGAGTTCATAATCGGCCGGCCGCGTTGCGTGCCAGGCAAGCGTATCTTTAATGGTTTCTTCTACTGGCCTGAAATTGAGCCCTGCCTTGATCGCTTTGCTGCAATTCACCTCGAATATGCCGCGCCAATCCTTTGGTGTCCACATTGGTATGTGGTCGACGTCATTGCCAATGATGAATTCTTCACTTACCCAGATCAGGGAAGCGTTATCGCCTGTCTGTACATTGCATGCATTGAGAAATTGCTCCATCGTCAATTTTCTTGCGGGTCCCACGGTGTTGAATGAACCGCTCGCACCCTTCTTTACCAGGTTCAAGATGAATAGCGACAGATCGCGAACGTCAATGAACTGTACCTGCATCTGTGGGGGAGAGGGAGCAAGAACATCTCCTCCTCTCTGTACGCGAACCGGCCAGTATGTGAAACGGTCTGTCGGATCATATGGTCCGACGATCAATCCACACCGCAGCAATATTGAATTATCCGGAAATGTCTCTTTGACCGCATTCTCGCACAGTACTTTCAACGGACCGTACGTCTCTCCGGTGATCTCTTCGACGGTCTCGTCTTCGATCTGTCCAAGGGGAGAGTCTTCGTCGATCCCGGGGTCGTCGTATTTAGCGTAAACATTGATTGTCGAAACAAAGATATACCTTGCTACCGAATTCTTCAGCACGGCCGTCGATTTCCTGACGATCCGCGGAACATAGCCACAGGTATCGACGACGATGTCCCACTTGCGTCCTCGCAACAATGATATGTCGGCATCCCTATCGCCTGTTATCCTCTCTGTATCCCGGAACAGATCGGGATTTGACTTACCCCGGTTGAATAACGTCAGTTCATGCCCTTCTTTGAGAGCAGTCGCGACGAATGTCCTGCCGAGAAATCTAGTTCCTCCAATGACCAGTATTTTCATGTTTTCAGTATATGTGGCTTGGCTGGTCTGTCAACGGACCGTTGCGTCCTACTTTCGTGAATCTTGCCAGTTCTCTATCCCTTCTCTCACGAGAAATACAGAGATGATCAAACCGACGATGGGATCTGCCTGCCAGAATCCGAAAAGATAATTCGAGCCCAGACCGATTAGCAGTGCCACTGAGAGCAGTGCGCATGCAAACGTCTCCTTCGAATCGGCAATCAACGCTTTGCTATTGATCTGCTTGCCAATGCGGTATTTAAGGATCATCAATATCGGCATTACGATGATCGAAACGAAAGCAATGATAATACCTGGCAGGGAAGGATCCGGTATCTCGCCTTTGAACAGCTTGCCGATTGATTCGTAGACTATATAGATCGCGAGGATAAAAAAAGTCACTGCCACGAACGTTTGCGCCCGCCTCTCGATCTGTTCTTCTCGTTCAGCAGAGATCTTGCCGTGTTTTCTCAAACGCCACACGAGGACCATACCAGAAAGTGACTCCACGATGCTGTCGAGGCCGAATCCAATGAGCGCAATGCTATGGGCCACGGTGCCGAACAGTATTGACACAAATGCTTCAAGAAGATTATAGCATACGGTGAAATACTCCAAGAAAAGGGCTCTTTTGTAAAGATTATCCATTTGTTGATCCAGTTGATTATAGCCGGAATAGAGAATTAGGCAAGTAGCAACGACGGGAGGTTCTTATTTACGGACCTGCGGCTATTTCAGGGTACCGATTAGAGATGACAGTCTCTGGAGTTCCGCCTCGGCGTCCTGCATCAGTTTTTCGATTATTCCCCTGATAGGTCGTATTTCGTTGATCAAACCAACGCTCTGACCAGCCATGAGCGAGCCATAATCAGTGTCGCCCTCGACCACTCCCTTACGCAGGCTACCGACCCAGAATTTTTCCACTTCGTATTGAGCCATATCTCTGGTGATTTCACCGTTTTCCAGTTGTTTGAGCAGTCTGAACTGCAATTTGCCGAATTCGTCGGTAGCACGGTTCTTGATCGCCCTGACCGCGACGACCGGAAGGCGAGAATCATACTGAGGTGTGGACATGGCTTGCCTTGCCCGCGCTCGTATGAAGGCTTCCTTGAATTTAGGATGCGCACTGCACTCTTCGCTGCAGACAAAGAGCGAACCGAACTGGCAGCCGTAAGCGCCCATCAGTAGGAGGTACGCCATGAGGCGGCCGTCGGCCAGACCGCCGGCGACAAATATCGGAAAGTCACGGAATTCGAACAGGACCTGCTGCAACAGGATGATCAATGATACGTAACCGATATGCCCGCCGGCTTCGCTGCCTTCGAGGATCAACGCGTCAACGCCATAGTCGATCTGCCTTGAGGCGATCGTCCTTTCTGACGCAAATGAGAGCGTCTTCTTCCCGTATTTCTTCATCTGTTCTATATCGGTCTTCCGCGGAAAACTGCCGGCAAATATGGCGTAACGAACATTCTTGCGCAACACGAGATCGAAGTGTGCCCGGTAGTTTGGCGCAATCGTGATCAAATTAACAGCAAAGGGGGCTCTCTGGCTCCTTATGCACTCATCTATTTCATTCTCCAGTTCCTCAGGAGGCATGTTACCGGCCGCAATCACGGGAAAGGCACCGCAGTCTGCCACGGCTCTGGCAAGAGTGTGGTCGCTTATCCAGGTCATTCCGCCGGAGATGATCGGATGATCGACCTGAAGGAAATCCTTGCCTTTGTGCCATAGCCTGTCGAGCAGTATGATGTTATTTTTTTCCATGCTCTTTTAGCAACTCTCGTGCTTCTTCCAGCCTTTCTTTTTCGACCATCAATCGTACCGGTTTGTTCATCGTCGGGAAGATCCTGCCGAGAGCCTGACCCTTGAAGTAGTATTCGATATCGGCCTGTTTCAAGATGCTCTTTATGACCTCGATCTCTGTAGGGTCTGTTGTTTGTAGTAATTCAACGAATTCTATACCGTCACCCATTTAAGCTGCCTATTTTAATCTTACACGTGCAACTGGCATAGTCAACACCCCTAACAGAGAAACGGAGATCCCCTCATTCCATCGGTCTCCGGGACATTGATGCACGCTGATAGTCTACTCCGCTGATATTCTATTGACTGACGATCTGATTCGCTGAAATACTCGGGTTTGCTCAGCATTTAGTGGTTCGAATTCAGGATTTTACTGACGGGTATCATTGCCGCTTAACGAATGACTATCTGTATGCGTGCTTCTTGACAACCTTGACATCATCCGTATGCTCAGCTGTATACATGAGAATGAAGGGAGACTAAGTGAAAAGAACATTCGCGTTCATACTTCTTGCCTGCATCGTTCTATTCAT
>CP070705.1:1255712-1263118 GCA_020349965.1 Caldifarciminota bacterium
CCGCCTTTTGTCAGGATAGTCGCGGCAGCCCGATCAGCACCGATCGCAGCAGCTGAATTCATCACGACGATATCCAGGCTCTTCGCCTTCATCTTTTCGCGCGCGCGCTTGTGCTGCTCCTTGTCTTCGAGGGAGAATCCGACAACGACTTGTTTCACCTTGCACTTTGATATCTCGCGGAGGAGATCTCTATTCTTCTGCAGATCCATCCTGAACGCTCTCTCATGTACTTTCTTCGAACTCTTTTTTCCTGGTCTATAATCACCAACTGCCGCCGCCATTATCAGAAAATCGCACCAATCGAAATTATCCCGTAGTGCACCTAACATGTCCTCAGAGGTTCTGACCCTCTTTATGTCTACATCCTGCGGCAGCCGACATGAAACCTCGCCAATTATGCCTCTGACGTCCCCGCCGCGGCAGTGAATTGCCTGGATGAGTTCTGCGGCCATCGTACCGGAAGAACGATTCGTTAGTACCCTTACAGGATCAAGATCCTCCTCAGTGCGTCCCCCGGTCACGAGGAATTTTTTTTTGCCGAGAGCGCTGCGTTTTTCGTATACCGAAGCGACTTTTCTTGCGATCATCTCAACTGAAGGAAAGCGCCCGCGGCCAATCTTGCCAGAAGCGAGCGCGCCGAAACCTGGTTGAAGAAAATGGTATCCGGCATCGTTAAGAAACGCCACGTTTTTTTGCACGATCGGGTTGTCCCACATGCCTGTGTCCATCGCCGGCACGAAGAGTACCGGTTTCTTCATGGAAAGGAGCGTCGTTGAGATGAGATCATCGCCTATGCCACATGCTGCTTTACCGATGATGTTGGCCGTGGCAGGAGCAATGACGAAAATATCGGCCCATTCGCTAAGTGACAAGTGTTTTATGCCCTTATTTAGAACAAATTGGTCAACGTAGACTTCGTTGTTCGACAAAGTCTGGCAGCAGAGCGGAGTGACAAAATTGAGCGCCGATCTCGTCAACACAAACCGAACCTCCGCCCCCTTTTTGATCAATAATCTTGCCAGTTCGAGCGACTTGTATGCCGCAATCGAACCACACAGACCTAGCAAGACCTTCATTCGGTGTATTTGATCCTCTCGCTAAGCAATTTCCTCATCGCCTCCAGCACAGGGTTCATTTTCTCGTCGGTAAGCCCCTTCCCCTGATCCTCTTTCAATTTCCGTGCTTCAAGAGAGGCAATGTTTACTGCTTTGTATTTGTTCTTAAACTTCTCCCAGATCCTTTCAATGGGGATTATCATCAAACCTCCTTCCCTATTCTATGCAAATTGGTGCTGGTGTCAATCTTAGTATTCAATGCCTTTTTGTGCCTGTATACCGTCACGGAAGTAATGTTTGATCTCGCGGCACTCGGTGATCAAATCGGCATACTGAACAAACTCCTCTGGCATCTGCCTCCCCGTGAGAATGAGGGTTACCTTAGTCGGTCTTCTTTCGAACAATTCGATCACGTCTCTGCTCTTTATCAAACCGTAACTCACGGCGACATTCAGCTCATCGAGAATAACAATATCATATGCGCTGCCCATCGTCGCTTCCCGCGCCCTGGCAAACGCCTCCTGTGCAAGACGGATATCTTCCTTATCAGGATTATCAGGATTGACAAAATCGGGACGGCCGTACTGCTCGATGGTGAAGTTGGATAGTTGCCCGGCAGACTTGAGTTCACCATAGTCGATCCTGCCTTTCATGAATTGTATCATGATAACCTTGAGCCCGTGGCCTACGGCGCGCATTGCGAGACCAAGCGCTGCCGTCGTCTTTCCTTTTCCGTTACCGGTATATATGTGTATCATTGGTAGCTCCAGGCATCATTTGTGCCCATCCGGTCGTTGACTTCATCGCAATAACCTGCAATCACCCGCAATCACGTGCTCAATTCCATAATCGGCACGCATTACAATCAGAGCACCCTGATGGTCGACGTCGAGCACCTTGCCGATGACAACCCTGTCATGAACCATTATGCTGACTTCCCGACCCACCATGAGTGAGTGTTTGCGCCACTTCGAAAGTAACACTTCGATCTCCTTCTTCTTTAGAACCCTGTAGTTATTGTCCAGGGATCTGCAGAGATGGTGGTAAAAGGATTGTGTGTCGAAGTGTTTCTTTGTCTCGATGAGCACAGAACTAGCCTTACCTGACAGGTCATCCGGGAAATGCCGAACGTTCAGATTTATGCCGATCCCGAGAATTATCTTGTCATCGATGACCTCGCATAAGGTGCCGGCGATCTTCTTATCGTTAAGGAATACGTCATTCGGCCATTTGATCCGTGCTGCTATGTCGTAGGGCTCGAATGCCTCGCAGATCGAAACCCCCGCGATCAGGGAAATCAGGTAGTTCTCATGGTGCTGCAAAAGAACAGACATCCAGAGGCCACCTTCAGGAGAATACCACGAGCGGCCCATTCGTCCCTTGGCCGCAGTCTGTACGTCGGCGACGACGACCGTACCTTCGGGGGCATGCGTGAGAATCTGTTTTGCATAATCGTTCGTCGACTCGATTTCGGTAAGTCGGTAGCATTTGCTACCAACGATCAAAGGGTTTTCCATGGTGTTAGTCTATCTTCCTGAAGACCATATCGACGACCGTCTTGTCGTTGCCTCCCATACTCGATAGCATGCCGTACACGCGATCAGAACCGAATGCAATCTGGTAATCACTTGCCATGCCGGACAGTTGATGCACCACATCTACAGCCTGTCGCACACCAGTAGCGCCGGTAGGGTGACCGTAACCTATGAGCCCACCAGAAGTGTTCGTCGGTATAGACCCATCACGTTTGGTGTGGCCATCCTTAACGAAAGCAGCCCCCTCACCGTAACCAGCAAACCCTGCGGCCTCAATCGCAAGCAGTCCAGCAACCGTGAAACAATCGTGCACCTCAAGCACACCAAGGTCCTCAGGTCCGATACCTGCTCGCTCATAGGCGCGCTTTGCGGCAATCTCACACGTCGTCAACTTAGTCAGATCTGGCGGAGGTGTCGTCAGGTTATCCTGGACCTGTGCGTATGAGATTACCTCGACTGCATCTTTCCTATCAACACCCAGCTTCTCCAAACCCTCTTCCGAAGCAAAGATAAGCGCCGCGGCGCCATCCGATACCTTTGAGCAGTCGAACACGTTTATGTGTTCACAAAAAGCTTTCGGACTGGGCTGGGTCATTCCTGTACCATACAGATCGGACGTTGTGTTATGGTATTCCTGAGCCTTGGGATTCTTGCGGGCGTTCTCGATAGCATTCGCATACCACTGAGCCATCCCAGGACGGACCCTGTCGTACCCAAACTTCTCAAAGCAGGCACCCGCGCGCTGAGCAAACTGATCCGGGAAGAAGTAGGCGTGACCATTCTTCCGTTCACCGGAAAACCAACCGGCTGCCGCAAGGTAGTCTGCACCATAGACAGCCTTGACCGTATTCTGAACCTCCACACCTATACAGAGTACTGCATCGGCAAGGTCAGCAAGTATGGTTTTGACAGAAGCAACGAGAGCCAACCCGCCCGAGTCACATGCTCCTTCAACGCGCATGCACGGCTTGTATTGAAACGCAGGATGTACCATTGGAAAAAAACCTCCGAGATTACCTTGGCGGCAGAACCGTGATGCAATGAAATTCCCTATTATACCCTCGTCGATATGTTCGGGGTTCTTAACCTGTTCGATCGCACCCAGCCCGGCTTCTTTGATGTAATGTTCGATTCCGGGCCGCGGTTTCTTCGGATGGAACTCCTTCCTTCCCGTACCGAGCGATACAGTGTAGAATCCGGCGCAGGCATATACCCTCTTCCTAAAAAAAGACATAGAGACTCCTTTCTGGGCAAATTCTAAGTTCCAATGTCAAAACCCTGAGTAAATTCAAAATCACAATTTCACAAACCCACATAACGGCCTTGCATTTCGTGCTTTGGATTTCGCACTTATATGTATTCATTGATCGGCCCGTACAGCCAGAAGAATCCGTTGGTCAGCACCGCATTAACATCATCATCGGAGCCAGCCACGCCTTGTCGTACAAGACTTTGGCCGATTTCTCTAGTTTTCTTCAGATAATTGACGGCAAGTTCTGCGCCGAGTGTATCCATTTTCTTCAACTCATCGAAATACAGCCCAAGTTTCTCCTCTTTCTTCGCATCCATCAGCAATCCTCGCCAAGGGACGAATCTCTCCGGCGTTGGCCCGATCTTCTTATCGATCTTCTTCTTCCATTCGTCGGTGATAGGAACATATTCCTTCTTCCTTATATCGTATATTCCTGCCGGCCTGTTCTTCTCGTATTTTAGAAAACCATCCTTCTGCGAACCGTCAGGGTACTGTCCGCCGAGAACCTTGTCTTTGACCATACGATCAATCAGTCGATCTTTGAGCGAATCGTCTCTCAGATGAGTGCGCATGACTTTGAGAATGCACTGGAACACATCGATACCGACATAGTCGATGAGCTGAAAGATACCCATCGGCCTCACAAGAAAATCCTGTGAAATACGATTCATTACATAAACCGCACCGGTATACTTGAATTTACCCTTGAGCCTGACGACTTCGGCAATAGCATGCAAACCATCACGCATGAAATGACCGTTACCGATGAACCCTGAGATGTCCTTTGCCGGCACGAGCTTCTTGTGCAATCTCTTACCTAACTCTTGGGCAGTGGATCTCAGTTCCCGAGTCGTGTTCTGGGCAGCGATCACCTCAACGAGTCTCTGCACAACCGGTGGATTATAAAAATGATAACCGATGAGCCGACCCCCCAAACCTGCCATTTCATCCAAATACCCGATGGGAATACTCGAAGTATTCGTCAGATAGAAGGCATCACTGCGGCAGATCTTGTTGAGTTTCTTATATACCTTGATCTTTATCTTCTCGTTTTCCGAAATCGCTTCGAATATTAAGTGGCTGTTTCGCGCCACATCCGTATCAGTGCTGAAATTCAGGACACGCGATGCATCGCCGACAAATGCATCGATGATATCGGCATTCTCCACAAGGTCTTGTCGCTCTCTATACATATCCCTGAGCATAACGACCGACTTTTCAGCCGCCTTGAGGAGTTGAGCACTCATATACGCCCTCAGTCCATCGAGTGCCTGTTCATTGACATCGATGAGATTGAGGCGGTAGACATTGTCCTTATTTTCCGGTTTCAACTTCAACTTCGCCATCTCCTGTGCAATAAGAACACCGATACCGCTCCCCATCTTACCTGCGGCGCCAATAACTGTAACATTGAACAGCCTCTCATCCAAATTCATCAAACCTCCTTCATACGATAAATCTAAAATCACAAGCATCAAAAATCATATAACACCCAAATCATAAATTCCAAATTTCTTTTTGATTCTAGTCATTGTGATTTGCTTGTAATTTGGGATTTGCTTTTTGGAATTTCATTTCTTGTCCCAGTTCGGTTTTCTCTTCTCCAGGAATGCTTTCATCCCTTCTTTCGCCTCTTCATGTGAGAAGAGAATGCTGAAGGCCTCTGTCTCAATGGCGTTTGCGGTCGTCAGATTCGCATCAATACCGCGATTGATCACCGTCTTGGCGACCTTCACCGCGGTCGGGCCGACATCTATGATCTTCTTTGCAAGATTTCTCGCTTCATCCATCAAAGTCTCAGGCGCGACGACCTTATTCACCAGACCGATCCGGAGGGCTTCGGCAGCATCAACCATCTCACCCGTGAAGATCATCTCTTTTGCCTTTGCCACACCGACCAGCCGTGCGAGACGCTGTGTTCCAGCATGACCAGGTATGAGACCCAGCTTGACCTCGGGTTGACCGAACTTCGCCTTTTCCGATGCAATCCGCAGATCACACGCCATTGCCAACTCACACCCAGAACCGAGGGCAAATCCATTCACCGCGGCAATCACCGGTTTTTCCATGTTCTCGATGAAGGAGAGCACACGGTGTCCAATTCGGCTGTACTCACGCGCCGCCATCGAATCCATCTCAGCCAGTCTTGAGATATCGGACCCCGAAACAAATGCCTTTCCTTCTCCAATCACGATCACAACCCGAATATCCTCATCGCTTTCAAAGCCATGCATTGCCTGTTCCAGCTCGACAATCGCTTCGACATTTACCGCGTTGTAGACATCAGGTCGATTTATCTTGATCAGCCCAATGGGGCCATCCTTTTCAACGATAACATACTCAAACGACATCAAACCTCCTTATCGTTCACGATCCGGTCCTGATGGTCATCATAATGCAACTGGTCGGGCAGACGTCGGTACACAGACCGCAACCATAACATCGTTCTGGCACAATCTCCAACTTCTCTTTGACCATCTTCCGCACACCGAAGTAGCATACATCTACACAATCGCCGCAGTGCGTACAGCCGGCGAAATCTGTAGTCTGAACATGACTTCCCTTGTCGCACTTCTCGCTGGGATCCAGAAAATAACCGCAGCAGTCATCACAACAGAAGCAAATACCTGCGACCTCTGTTCTGTCGGTATCATCACGGAAAGGTCTGACCACGAGATGCTTCTCTTTGGCCTCAGCGAAGACATCTTTTACGTCCTCCTTACCTACCTCGTGCAGTCCCGAACCTCCTCCTGTATTACGTTCCTGAAAATCAAGGCAGATGTCAATCCTCGATCGTCTACAGTGTCCTTTCTGCTCACGACATCCGCAGTTCGACAACCAGAAGTGCTGGTTCTTCTCGACGATCTGCCAGCCTTCTTCGTGCGTGCATACATAATGTATATTCTGTCCACCGTCGGAACTCATCTCATAACCCCAGTTCGCCTTTCTTCCTCACTATTTCTGATAGCATCGATTTAAATCGAGGTTTTGTCTTCAATATCCAGTTCTCGAAATGATCTTGAAGTTTCTGTTCGGTCCACCGGTGTTTGTTCAAATCACTCGCATCGAAATAATACCCCTCGGCGGTCAGCCTCGCCGGAGTCAGACATACTGGGCAGCGAAACAAATCGCCCTCGACGAATTCGAAGAGATTGCTGAAATCCACCGGGCAGACCTTCGATGTGAGCGAAACATAATCTTTATGCTCGAAATTCACCAGCCGATCGATCACGCCCGGCAAGTCAGCGATCCTGCCGTTCAGCAAGATCTCGCCGGGTCCTGCTCCATAGACGATATGACTCTCAACTATGCGGCGCTTCAATGCCAGTAGAAGAATGTTCATGAGAGGCACCTGGAACTGGTGCCATTCGGCGAGCGCAGCCACGCCAATACTTGCAGCCGGTGCGTGGCCATGCACGGTCAGATACCCGGCAATCGCAAGGTATCGGTCGAGGAACATCTTCAATTTGCCAGGCATGCTCAATATGTAGACCGGTGCCACCAGAAGCAACCTATCGGCATCTTGAATAATATCGAGCAGGCGGTACAGATCATCATCAAGAC
>CP070705.1:1263218-1268990 GCA_020349965.1 Caldifarciminota bacterium
CACTACGACAAGGGGGTGGCCGAAGCAGGTAAGAAATTTCTCGGCACGCTGGGAATAATCCGCGACATCACCGAGCGCAAGAGATCCGAAGAACTTCTCTATAAACTGAACCGGGCGCTCAAGGTGGTCACCGAATGCGACCAGGTACTCGTCCGTGCCACTGAGGAAACGAGACTGCTGCTCGACATCTGCCAGATCATCGTCAACTTGGGCGGGTATCGTTTCGTCTGGGTTGGTTTTGTGGCCGACGAGAGCGACGGCAGGGTACGTCCCGTCGCATATGCCGGGTATGAAAGGGGATACCTCGATGCCGCCAAGGTATATCTTCACGCCCAGGAGCATGAACCCATCAGTCAGACCATTCTTACCGGAATACCTCAGACAATTAGAAATATCACTGACTTCCCCGCTCGAGCCGCCTGGCAAGGTGAAGCCGCAAAACGTGGCTACGCAGCGTTGATAGCACTTCCGCTCAGTGAAGATGGTCGCATCTTCGGTTCACTAAATATCTACTCGGCCGAACTGGACGTCTTCGATGCCGAAGAAGTCAAACTGCTCAAAGAATTGTCCGATGACCTGGCTTACGGCATAATTGCGCTGCGCACGCGCGCCGACGGCAGGAAATCGGCTGAAGACCTCCAGAACAGTTACAAATTGCTCCGCAAGATATTCGAACAGACGGTCAATGCCCTCTCATCGGCAGTGGGAAAACGCGATCCCTACACAACCGATCATCAGCGCCGCGTAACGATGCTTGCCTGTGCCATTGCCAAGGAAATGGGTTTGACCGATGAACAGGTCAACGGAATAAGGCTCGCCGGCATGCTGCATGATATCGGAAAACTCGCTGTGCCGTCGGAGATCCTGAGCAAGCCGACGCGTCTGAGTGAGGCCGAATTCACAATCATCAAGACGCATCCACGCGTCGCTTCCGATATACTGAAAGCCATTGAGTTCCCCTGGCCGATCTCCGACATCGTACTGCAGCACCACGAGCGCATCGACGGTTCGGGCTACCCGCTCGGGTTGAATGAGAAAAATATCCTCCTTGAAACGCGTATCCTTTCGGTCGCCGATGTAGTCGAAGCCATTTCCTCACACCGTCCGTATCGCCCTGCTTACAGCCTGGAATACACTCTGGAAGAAATATCGAAAAACAAGGGCGTGATTTACGACCCTAAAGTAGTCGACATCTGTCTACGGCTTTTCCGCGAAAAGAGCTTTGCCTTCGAGTAATTCTACTGTTTCGTTTTTTTCTTCAATTCTTCCGCTTTAATTAACCAGTGTAACGCCTTCTCGTTATCGCCCATTTCACGATACACGTATGCGAGGTTGTTCATGACGTCGATACTTTCGGGGTCGATATTGAGAAATTTCTTCTCATATGCGTCCACTGCTTTGGAGTACTGCTTCGTCTCGGTATAGCATACACCAAGATAGAACCATCCATACTTGTCCTCCGGGTACAGATCCGTAAGTCTCTCCAGGTGCGGTATCGCATCAGCGTAACGGCCTAACTTCACGTTCATCTCGCCTGCATAATACAAGCCATCGATATCGTCCGGGTTGTACCTAACGCTCAGCTCCATGTATTTCACAGCCAGGGTATCGTCCTTGAGATCATAGTATGCCATACCGTAATAGTAATAACTTCTGCCAAGGTCTTCGGCCGTCTTGCTGAATTGTTCTATGTTTGGCCCTTGCACCGAAAGACCCGCGGCGAATTTCAGGCTGTCCACGAGCAGCCTGTCAAGTTGCTCGGTTTCTCCCCTCTTCCACATCATGATTATTTTCTGAGCCAGAAGACTGTCGATCCCCATGATATTCTGGAAGATGATCCTGCCCCACCGTTCATAACGGGCGGTGTAGTACTCAACGGCGGTAGCAAAATACGAAAGACAACCATCATAGTCTTCATTGTCGAAAAGCGACTTGGCGATCAGGTAATTGACATCCGGGTTCTCCGGGTCGAAATTGAGCACGCTCAGATATTCATCGTTTGCATCATCGAACCTCTCCAATTTGTAGAGGGTCGCCCCCCTAAGGACGCGAACGTTGATATCATCAATGCCGAAGATGTTATCGTAGCCAAGATAGTGCAGGGCCTCGGCGTACTGCGCCCCTTCATAAAGTTCCCGGCCAAAAAAATAGAATGCCTGGAAGTAGTACTTAGGTCCCTCGGCCTGACGTCCGATCCATTCGAGTGCCTTCGAACTGTCCGCGGCAATCGCCTTTTCGAATGCCCGGGCTGAGGCAGCCCAATTTCCCAATCCCATCTCCGAACCGCCGAGGATCGAGAGCAGCTCGACATTGTGTGGTTCCACCGCAATGCCGTCAAGACATGCCTTCCGCGCGCGGCCGTAGTCCTTTTCGTTAAAATATGCTATGCGTGCGGTGTTGAGGTATCTGAAAACATCTGCCTGTAGTAGGCAGACGCACACCACCATCGATATCAACAATATTTTCCTCTGCATCTGCCATCTCCTCGTCTTCATCGACGCTAATTATCCAACTTGCCCATTATAGAATAATATACGTACCTGTCAATGACTCTTCAAACTGATTGCTGATACATTGATCTGTAACTCATTGACAATGGCCGACCCGCAGCTATATTCTTTACCCGTGATGAGAGTGTGTATGCCCGGAGGTAGTCTGCTCGTATCCTGCCTGCTCCGGTATAAGGTCAACGTCTATCCTCGAAATCATCAAAGGTTAAGCGAAATCAGACACCGGTCACTTCATCGTCGGCTAAAATCACGTCAAAGACAAACTGTCAATAGCTTCCCGGTCGAAAACATAAGCTATGTGAGGATCGATAGTCACTTCACTTGCTCCACCACACGATCAACGACATGATCAGTATCCGAGACGCCACAGTCGACGACCTGCATGCCATCACTGAAATATACAATGAGGCAATACGGAAGACCATCGCCACCTTCGACACTGAACCGAAGACCTACGACGAACAGAAAACATGGCTAAATGAGCACGGTCCCAAAAACCCGATCATCATTGCTGAAGATTCGGGCGTCATCGTCGGCTGGGCTTCGCTGAGCAAGTGGTCGGACCGCTGCGCCTATTCTGACACGGCCGAGATCTCACTCTATGTCAGGGAAGACCATCAGGCAAAGGGCATCGGCCGCAAGCTGCTCGATGCAATAGTCCTCGCCGGTAGACGGGCAGGGCTGCACACCGTTATCGCGCGCATTGCCGAAGGCAACGAGACCAGCGTACACCTCCACGAATCAGCGGGTTTTGAACATGTGGGCATCATGAAAGAAGTGGGGCGCAAATTCGGCAGGCTACTCGACGTTCACATTATGCAGCTCATCTACAAGAGCGGCGATGAGAATATATAATATATAAGGAAGACAAATGGGGTGCCGCCACGCCTGATGAATACTACCGGTCAATCGCAGGGACTTTCGACGCGGTCGCAACTCATTACAGAATCCCAAAACGCATGCCCGCGCGCATCTTCAAGGGTCTCCTCTAAGTGGTTTATTACGGACCGCGGCTAACCCGATACCAGTAACGGTATATCTCTGTGTAACCCAGTTTATGGTAAAGCCCGCGAGCGATATTGTTATCCATCATAACCTGCAGGTATGATTCTTCCGCTCCAGCGTTCCTTGCCCATGCGAGTATCGATTCGGTTATCACCCTGCCCAACCCCCGTCCGCGGAGTCGTTCCTCAACGATGATGTCGAAAAGGCCGACAACCTTCTCTTCCAGTACGCCAATACCGCAGGCGACGATCGAACCGCCGTCCCGGATCCGGGCAAAACACTTGGGCTGAATACTCTTGTCCAGCATCGAACTCAGCGTGCTTCTGTACTTCACATCGGCACGGCTGGTACGGAAAAATGCGTCGAACCACAGATCATCTGCCCTGCTGCTAATGTCAACCCGGGGATCAATCTTTGGTTCGACTGAATCCAACATAACGGTCTGTACCGAGGTTTCGGCTTCACGCGCATACCCTTTACCATCAAGGAGATGATCAAGGTTACCCGGAAAGACAGCTTCGGTCATCTTGAAGATCGTGCGAAGGCCCCTTTGCGAATAGATTTCTTCGCAACGCGCCAACTTGGCGCTCACGTCCATTGTCGACCGGTAGATGGGGTTGATCGAGTTCGCCCTCCTGGTATAACCGTTGGCGAACCTCAAAACCCAGCCGTCGTACAATACATTCTCCAGTGCGGGCCACGCGTTCATCGCTATCTCTTCATATCTGGTTATCAAGGTATTCATTTTTCAGATATGTAGTATTATATCAGAAGACCATTGATTGTCAATCGCGACCAAGATTCCGCCATCACATATTGATTCGTTCATGTTGATGACTATAATTCACGGCCATGCTACGTAGGCACCTTGTGGAACTGATCGTTCAAGCGATCCTCGGCTTTGAACGCGACCATCCAATACGCGTCGCATTCGATGGCATCGATGCGGCAGGCAAGACAATACTTGCTGATGAAGTTGCCGATGCTCTGAACGATAAGCAAAGAACCGTGATCAGAGCTTCGGTCGACGGATTTCACCGGCCCAAGAAAGAACGTCACCTCCGCGGCGAATTTTCTCCGGAAGGGTACTACATGGATTCATTTGACCATACAGCGATCAAAGAGTACCTTCTGCAGCCCTTGGGCTCGGACGGGACGGGCACGTACCGCACCTCGGTCTTCGACTTCCGCAGTGACTCACCGCTTCTTCCACCGCTGAAGAGCGCACCCGACGATGCAGTTCTCCTTTTCGACGGCGTCTTTCTCTTACGCCCCGAGCTCAGAGCCCACTGGGATATTCGTGTCTTCTTACATATTGATTTCGATACGTCCTTGCGCCGCGCCCTTGGCCGGGATTTACGGCTCTTCGGTTCAAAAAAGTCTCTCGTCGAACGCTACGAGAAACGCTATATACCGGGGCAGAAGATATATCTGCGGCAAGCTAGGCCGGAAAGACTTGCTGACCTGGTCATCGATAACAACGACCCAAATAGACCCGTATTGATCCGTACTTCCATACAGCTCTGACTCTTACCTTTATTTGAGGACTTTAGGACCTTGTTCAACGACACCGCGATGTCCAATATTGCTAAAAGCACGATTTTACGTGAGAAAACTGATACAAGAGTATAAAAGTTTATGCTTGTCCCCGCCGTTCCCTTGACAAGGCAATTTTCCTGCATATAATATAAACGAACGATTGATTTAGACAAATGTATGTATGGAACAATCGTTTGTATAAAGGAGGCTCTATGAGCATACTGATTCATTGCGCAGCTGCGTCTGACTACTGTGAGATATCCTGTGAGCGGTTTTTGATTGCCGCGATTACTATCAGATGTACAAATGCTCGTTTAAAACGAACGTTCAAAACTGGGAGGAACCTGTGACAACTGAACATCAGACAGCGGCAAAGCATCGGATCTTCGACGCGGCCCTTGCCCTCTTTGCACGCAAAGGCTATGCCGCAGTCGGGGTAAGGGAGATTGCCAAGACGGCCGGTGTCAACATATCCATGATCAACTATTATTTTGGAGAGAAGGCCGGCATCCTCAAGGCGATCATCAATGAATGCTACGATCGGTACTTCAAGGTGATCAAACCGGTCGGCGACGAAGACCTTCCGCTCGAGGAACACATCCGGAAGATGATACACACCTGCATCGAATTCTTCCGCCAGAATACCGAACTCGCCATCGTTGCATTTGATGTCATACCGCTCGACATTCCGGAAGTGATGGAACTCAAGTACAGATGG
>CP070705.1:1269090-1275411 GCA_020349965.1 Caldifarciminota bacterium
GGCATCCTTGTACTCGCCGAATATGGAGCCCATTATCTTCTGCTGCAAACCGATCACCCTTTCTTTGTCTTCCTCGCGAAAATCCTTGCCCTTTTCGTACAGATCTTTGATCTCCTCGCGGAATATCGGATCGATCCACACGAGGTTAGCCCAGATTTGCAAATCCCGCCATTCATCGGCTATAAAAGTCTGCGCCACCGAAGGTAGTTCGTCTTCGACGATATTCTTGCCGCGTTTTAGGAGCAGCGACAAGTATCTGGGATGCGGTCCGATCATTTTATCCCAGTTTGCCAGGAAAAAATCGCGCAAAATCTGTAATTTGTCTGCATCTGAGAGTTCTTCCGGCTTCTTCTTGAACAACAGGAACTGCTCATCCGTGATCTGTCCGTTCACATAATCTTGTACCTGCATAAGCAGGGATGGAGTGAAATTGAAGGTCATCTTCAGCCCGTGAAATTTCTGCGAATTCCTCAGCATATCGAGATAGTCTTTCAAACAGTGTAGTCTCACCCATGGTAAGGGCAAAACTTGAGATTGTGGGCTGGCATACATGGGTTGATGAAAATGCCAGACAAATGCAACGGCTACGTTGTTATTCATGGAGGGGAATTTCTGCCGACCGCGCCTTATCGAGGCACATCGCTACGATGAGAAGGTTATTGCTGATTGAAATAGGTCAAATAGAAACGCGCGTCTGCCGCGACGTCGGTGGGAAGTTCTTTCTCCAGAAGAGCCGTCAATACTTTTCTGGAATCCTCGGTCTTCCCGAGTATACCAAGTACCCGGCCATGAGCAAGCGCTCCATATACGTATAAAGGCGATTTTTCGTCGCGCACTATCTTTTCATAGTATCCCAGCGCCCGTCCATAATCCTTGATCCCCTCGGCTGCACTACCAGCACCCATCAGTGCTGATGGAGTTAGCAGATAGTCCTTCTTCTCCGCGGAGATGAACTGATCGAAGAAATCGAGTGATTCATCGAACCTACCGGTATGATACATCAGAACACCGAGGTAATACAGCCCGATCTTACCTGACCTTGTGTTCCTGTACTTCTGAGTCATCTCACGCAAGACTGTTTCAGCATCCTGAATCCTGCCCGTCGTCATTAGGCCCAACGCCTGTGTGTGCAGCAGATCTGCTTCAGGGTGGGATTGTTCGCCGCGCGAGGCGAATAGTATTATCAAGATGACAGCAGCGACAAAGCCTACGCCGATGAATATGGACTGTTCACGATGGCGGACGGCATACTTCATTACCTTCTCCACCGTGCTCTGAAACTCGTCCTCTTTGTAATGTCCCCTTTTAATCTGTCTCATAATAACGTCCTTTCAGAAAATTCTCTTGAGCCTATTTCCACAGTACTTCTTATCCCGCATCTTTTCGAAAAAGCAGACGTACTAAATTACGCCTCAACGCCACATGCGAATATTCAACCCGCCGACCCTCCTGTGTTACGCAAGAAAAGGTGCGGGATCCTCAATATCACAACCAAATCAGAGATTTGGGTGATATTGGGATACCCCTGACCCGATTCGAACGGGTGACCTGCGGTTTAGGAAACCGCTGCTCTATCCTGCTGAGCTACAGGGGTGTCGCAGATAACAGATGAAAGATAGCCGATATCTGCAAACATACTGAACAACCCCAGCCACCGGTCATCTGGCACCGTTATCAGTAGATTATAGTGATTTTGTGGAGTTAGTCAATTACATCCTGGGGACAAGCATAAACCTTCAGAATTTGCATCATCGCTGTAATCGACCTGCGAAGCAGGAAAAGTGCTATGAGTGTATGCCTGCCCCCGGGGTTAGTGTTTGCGCGCAATGATATAGTCAATGAGGTCGCGCAGAGATTCGTTGGCCGCGCCACCAGGCAGTTTTGACAATGCCCTTTTTGCTTTTCTTGCATGTAACCCAGCTTCTCGCAGTGCGTCAGCGATCGCGCCGGATTTGCGGATCAATCGGATGACTTTTCTGGTATCCCCGGCCGTTCCTCTACCGGACAGAATCTTGTTTATGAGATTATCTTCATTACCTCTTTCTATGTAATATATCACCGGCAAGGTGATCGTGCCTTGTGCAAGATCGCTACCCGCAGGTTTTCCGAGGCGACTTTCGGCTTCAGTAATATCGAGTATATCATCGACGATCTGGTAAGCAATGCCGAACTCACGGCCATAAAGACTGAGAATATCCATCTCCCGGCGACTTCTACCTGCAAGAACTCCGGTCATGCGAGCGGCGGCAGAAAAAAGAGCAGCGGTCTTCGATTCTATGCTGCGGAAGTACACTGCTTTTTCCCGCTTGCATTCCCCGGAATAATGATACCTGATTTCGCCTTGCGACATAGTATGCAGGGCATCGGCGAGTATGGACAAGAGACGCGGTTCCCCAAGCCCGGCAACCAAAGAAACCGAACGCGCAAGAAGGTAATCTCCAGCCAAAACAGTTGCGCCTGGAGGCCACTTTGCATTCAACGTTCTATGTCCTCTACGCAAGGAGGAATCATCAATTAGATCATCGTGTATCAACGTCGCGCTATGCAAAACCTCTATTGCCGCAGCAAGGATATGTATTCTTCGTCTGTTCGATTTAAACAGCCTACCGATCAATACGATTAAAGCAGGCCTCAATTTCTTGCCGCCAGCCATCGAACAGCAGAGCATCGAATCCAGCGGGGGCTGAACAACGGACGTATTCCTATTTATGACCGTTTCAATCGCTTTCATTTCACTGCTCAGCGGCTTCAATATTACTTTCAGATTGTCTCTCACCACACTACACCCTACCATCATGAATGAAACAGCAAGGATCCTCGGCAAGATAATCTCCGGTAGAAGCCCATGCTCGGCCTCGACATCCACCGCAGAGCCGGCGATACTCACACTGCCTGCACTGTCCTTTGAGTAATCTCTCCCTATGCCTCAATTCATTGAATATCTCAGATTTCACCCAAATCTCCCGAAATGATCTCTCCCGTACATTACCACAGCTCTTTTCAATGAAGGGGCAAGGCCAAACTGCACCGTCGGGTTTAATATAAACGAACCCACGCCCTGCCGAGCATCCATGGAAAAATTTCTCCGCCACATACTTCAACATACCATTTGAGATATGCGCTCGCTTTAGAAGATACGACCAATATTGCGGGCCGGCGACCGGTTCCATAATGGCATTCGTTGAACTCTGCGCCCTTGCCATGAATCTGGTCAGCCACTCGTTCGCCTTCTTACCCAATGCCGCATCTTCGATGGCGCGTCCTCTTCCCACTGGGACGAGCTGATAGATCAAGAGGATCCCGGTATCGAGGTCCTCGACAAGATCCATCAACTTTTCGATTTGGTCCATGTTGTATTCCATGGCAGTTATGTTGATGTGAAGAAGTATACCGGCCCGGCGTAAGGCGCGCATACCTTCTACTGCAGAGTCGAAAGAACTGGGCAGACCTCGAACCATGTCATGTGTTTTCGCGGAGAACCCATCGAGACTGACTGCCGCGATGACCACGCCGTGGTCGCTCAACCGCCGTGCCGCGCAATCGTCAATGAGTGTAGCATTCGTGGCGATCGTATTTTTAAAACCAAGGGACCGGGAATAAGCAAGCAATTCATAAAAATCAGGACGCATCAGTGGCTCGCCGCCGGTGAATGCCATCATGCGAAAATTCGGAAACTGTGATAACTCACCGAGCAGTTCCTTGGCCTCCCCGGTCGTCAATTCATTACTACCCTGTGCACCTCCTGTCGTATGGCAGTGCACGCACTTGAGATTACATGCCGTGGTCATTTCCCAGACCGGATGGTCTGGGAAACCGATACAGCCCATGCCCCGAGAACCTCCGGCGCCAGGCAGGCATTTAATACCGTACCTGAGAAACCATTGCGGCATTCGACGCCAGCGTGTGAATACGCCGACCGCCAGCGCGCTCGCTGCCTGGCGAAGGATCAGGCCCGGTGGCCACCAGTAGGGTCTTACCGCATGTCGCGGGCCGCTGCTCTTCATACGTTCTGTTTCATTCATCATCGATCAGGAAAATGCAAGTATATAGGAGCCCGTAGTGCAAAGGTTGACGAGAATGTTCAGACCGCACATGATCTTGAGCAGGCGGTTGTTCTGCCAGCGACCGGCCACGACCAAGCCGACGAGGATCGCCGCAAGAATGGATATAGGCAGATAGAGCCAGAGGGCTTTCAGGGGTACGCCGCTGTGGATTGATATAGCGAAAAAGATCCAGGCGGCGACACTGGCAACGCCATATAAATATGCGCCGCGCTTTGGTCCAAACCTCACAAGGAGGTTCGTCTTACCGGCTTCTCTATCTGCTCCATAGTCAGCAAATTCATTGAGGAGGATGACATTGAAAATGGTCAGACCAATGGGTACAGCGATCCAGTGCACAAGAGGATGAAGGTTTCGTGTTTGAACATAATAACTCGCACCAACCGCCAGCCAACCGTAACAGAACGCAATCCATAACTCGCCGAATCCCGTGCGCACCCAACGTATGGGTCGGCCTGAATAGAAGAATCCTGCAAAGAGGCCTACCACACCCAGCAGTAACGTGAAAGGGCCGGTCCTGTAAACGAATTGAAGAACGGATCCGACAAGCAGCGCCAGTAACATACTTGCGATCGAACCATATAATGCAGCCCGGCGTGCCAGAAGTCCTCTTGCCACAACGCCCGAACCGCCGGCAAACGGACTTTTATCCCCTCGTGCAGAAATGGAATCCTCAATGTGGTCCCAATACTCTCCACCATAATAGGTTGAGAGCATTATCAGCACAACACCGATAATTCCGAGAATGAATACCTGAAAATTGAATAGACCATCGACCTTGTAGGCAACCACGGTTCCAAGAACAAAGGGCAGTATGCCGACTGTATGGAAGGCTGGCCGGGATAGTGCAAACCATGCATGAATTTTCGTCATACTGCTTACCAGCGGTCTATATTGAATACCTTATTGAGATTACACGGCAAACACTGATTCTCAAGTGTCACACGTTGCTTATCTTTTGCAGGACAATTTCAGTCTCCATACCGTTGATATTCAACGTCTGCCTGACGTCACCAGGTGAAGAACCCTCTGACACATCAACGGCGAGCGTTTCACTCTTCAGATAGTCAAGGTTGTCATGGATGGCATCCCTCAATTTCGGAGCTGCCTTATAAAAGATCTTTATACGGTCGACCAAATTGAAATCGGCCTCCTTGCGCATGAGTTGGATCCTATGAATGAGTTCTCTGACAAGGCCTTCATTTTCTAGCGTTTTCGTTATTTCAGTATTAATCCCGACTCCGTATTCATCTTCGATTGCCACTGACCATCCTGCTCTTTCAATTTTCTTGACTTCGACATCTTCGCCGTCGATCTCGTACATCTTACCTTCGATCTCTTTTTTCAGGAAATTGAACTGCAGCAACTTCTGGATCTCTTCATCGCCCAGCGATTTGATCCAACTACCAACTTTGTTGCCATCTTTACCAAACTTTGGCCCGAGCTTATCGAACAAAGGCACAGCACTGTAACTGAAAACGTCAGCAAGTGCATTTTTTCCGACTATGCCGAATTTCTTTATGTTCAGTTCCTCGAGGATGATCTCTTTGTCAGCGTCGCTCAGAGTAGTATCATCCTTCGGCATGTCCACGACGATCTCGCTGAGCGGTTGTCTGATTTTGATGTTCACTTTGTTCCGGGCAGCACGGCCCAGAGAAACCACGGACCTGGTCAAGGCCACTTCCCGTTCTAATTCTTCATCTATGAGACTTTTATCAGATTCAGGGAAATCACAAAGATGGATGCTATCCGGTGCGCCCGTGTCAGTCTGACGAACGAGGTTCTGGTACATATCCTCGGTCAGGAATGGCATGATCGGCGAGATCAGCTTGATCAACTTAACCAAACAATCATACAAGACAAGATATGCGGTCACCTTGTCATCATCACTTTCAGATTTCCAGTATCTCCTACGGTTGCGGCGAACGTACCAGTTCGAAAGGTCGTCGAAGAACTCTTCTGCTGCCTTGACGACCGACGTTGTATCAAACCTGGCGTAGTAGTCGTCGCATTCACAGATCAACGACGTGATACGGGAACGGATCCAGCGGTCCAGTTTGGTAAACTGTTTATCGTCTATCGTCCTGCCCTCAGGGCTGAAATCATCGATATTGGCATAGGTCACGAAGAACGAGTATACATTCCAAAGCGTCAGGAGAGTCCGTTTGGTTTCAGAGGCAAGCCCGTATCCGAAGTTCAAATTCTGCGATGGATTATGGCGCGAGAATAGCCACCGCATAACGTCAGCGCCGACTTTTTC
>CP070705.1:1275511-1279659 GCA_020349965.1 Caldifarciminota bacterium
ATCGTTGGCGATGCTTTGACTGCGGCGCCGGTTTGATACTGCCATTGCAACGTGCCATCGGGGTTCAGAACGTACATGTAACCGTTATTACATCCAAAATGAAGACTACCGTCGCTGCCCAGTGCAGCACCCGACTCGATAGCCGAGCCCGTGTAATAACTCCATTGCAGAATACCGTCAGGATTCAAAGCATACAGATAACCATCATCCGAGCCAAAGTAGACCGTACCGTCCATCGCGACCGAGGGTGGAGCGTCTACTTCATTGCCGGTTTCGTAGCGCCACCTCAACGTGCCCTCAGGATTGAGAGCATAACAGTGACTATCCGCGCATCCAAAGTATATCGTGCCGTCTGCAGCCAGAGCAGGAGGAGAGGCTATCCAGCGACTCGTTTCATAATGCCACTTCTCATTCCCATTTGGATAGAATGCATAAAGACGCCCGTCGGGCCATCCAATCTCAGAACCGATATACACGGTGCCATCACTCCCCACTGCAGGGGATGTCGATGACCAACCCACATACGCCAACCATTTGAATGTTCCATCCGGATTTAAAGCGTAGACGACGCTGTAAGGATACGCGCTGGCACCGAAATATACCGTACCATCCCCGGCAATGGCTGGAGAACTGATGTCGGCACCATACCCTGCATACCACCGCCACTTGAGCGTACCTGTATGTTCGACTGTGACGGTAACAGTATCGGAAATGCCGACATTTTCCTCTCCATCGAATGCGATCGCAAATATCTTGTAGACCGTGCCATGGATGAGTATTTCAGTTTCCCATTCATAAGTAACGATCGTATCTGCACCGGCGGCAACGAGCAACGTATCAATGTGAATCTCAATGCTGTCGACTATCTCATTGTCGGTCGCCCGGGCAATAACGAATACAGTGCTGTCCACGTATGAACCGTCGACAGGGTGTGTGATCTCGACGATCGGCGGTTCGATATCGACCATCTCCTCTATCTCTCTGCAACCAATTAACAACACCAAGATCATCCCGAGCGCGTACAATTTACCCATGGTATCAATAACCTCCGCGTCCCGTATTCATATCATCATGGCGCACCTTGGGCCAGGAACAATCAGCCTTTGCCAATGGTGCCAACCCACTGATAGCATAGAGCCTTCCTGACCAGGTACCAACGTAAACCGTACCGTCGTCGCCCACGGTTATCGGGATGTTCGCACTCATA
Organism: Caldifarciminota bacterium; assembly: GCA_020349965.1. Lineage (GTDB taxonomy): Bacteria > Hydrothermota > Tepidihabitantia > SM23-42 > SM23-42 > SM23-42. The sequence goes on from CP070705.1 coordinate 1,276,719, forward strand.
TCAAGCTCGTACGACCAATTAAACTGATGACCCGGTCCCAGTGCATACAGATTGTCCGAAGCTATGTATAGTGTAGTATCTGCTGCGACTGCGCATGCGGTCCGCCAATTCGGCCACACTCCAGAAGGCCCAGACCACACTAAAGCACCGTTTGGATCCAGCGCTATATAGCAACCTTCACCGTTGACCGAACCCGCAGTGTAGATCAACCCGCCGAAGCCAATAACGGGTGAAACCATGTAAGTACTGTAGTACTGCCACTTCAGAGTACCATCTGAACCAACTGCGCACAGATGACCATCGGTTGAGTTGAAGTAGATCGTGTTGTCGGAACCGATCGCAATCTCGCCGTACAACTCAACACTGTACGTCCACTTCAGTGTGGTATCCGGGTTCAATGCATAAACATTGCCGTCTGTGCACCCAAAGAAGATAGTACCATCCATGCTAATTGCAGTCGAATAGGCAAAACCGGACAACAGGTAGTGCCAACGGAGCTCGCCGTTGGGTTCATAGACATAGAGTCCGTCATCGCTGCCAACGTAGACCGCGCCATCGCTCCCGATCGCCGGGCACCGGCCGACGCCCTCAATTTCCCAAAGCGGCGCGCCGGTCGGGTGGATCGCTGCCAGGTAGATATACGGCGAATTGGTCATCGGTGCACAGACATATATCGTACCGTCAGGGCCGATCGAGGGTTCTGAACATAGGCCGTAAACATCATGACCCAGATGGCACTGCCATTTCAGAGTACCGTCTATATTCAGTGCAAAAAGATAACAGTAACCATTGTCGGAAAGCGTGCCGGTCACATAGACCGTGCCATCACTGCCTATCGCCGGACAGCCATATACCCTTTCGAATTGGAAGGTCCATTTCAAGGTACCGGGGTGAACGACGGTGACAGAGATTACATCCGACCCTGCTGTATTAAACGCTGCGTCGACCGCCTCGGCGTACAAGGTGTGCTCTGACAGATGCTGAAGCGAATCAGTACACCAGAAATAGGTATCGGGTTCACCGTAAAACCTGTCGACATAGATTTCATCGATATAAAGATCCGTGTAGTAAATATCACTTTTATCACAGACTTCAATGACCACGCTCACGCTATCGCCGACGCGTGAACCGTCTATTGGACTTACAATCTCGATCACAGGAGGTTCCCTGTCCCGACAGCCTGACGAGAACATGATTACGCAAAGCAGAAACATTATTATACAGTGTCCGCGCATACTGATGCAGTATAGTAGTGCAATGTGAAAAAACTGTGAAATAATGCTGAGAAACGGAGACCCCGATGCTCCGCATCGTCAACGAAACGCGGTATAGGGCGTTAAGCGTTATGCGGCGTCACGTGAGATTGCTTCGTCATTACATTCCTCGCAATGACAGAAACAGGGAAGAGATTGCTTTCCTTCGACAAGCTCAGGACAGGCTTGCCCCGCTCCTCGCAATGACGGAGGGGTGTTGCGTGAAGCGTTCAGCGTGTGGCGTAGAGCGTCACGGGGACAGGCACCTTACGGAGCCAGTCCCCGGAAGCCACCCCTGTGTTCTTGCATCCATTACAAATATGCGGTACAATAGAATAAGATGAAAGTGAAGTTCAGGAAGTATGAACCGGAGAGGGATTTCTTGCGCGTGCGCGATATGCTCGTACAGACATTCCACGCATTTGAGAAACCGATCAACTGGACGTTCGAACGATGGAACTATGCCCGCTATTTCGCGGCACCCATGCTAGGTGCATACGGAGAAACGGAAAACACCACACAGAAAAGCCTCGATGCGATCCGTCTATGGGAAGACGCGGTCGGCATCTGGGAAGATGAGAACTCAGAGATCGCTGCCGTAGTATGTCCTGACGAGCATGTCCCTGACCATCCGTCATACGGTCTAGCGTATTTTCAGCGACGCCCAGGATATGATTTTCTGCTCGAAGAGATGCTAGACTACACGGAGGAAACTTATATCAATAGCGGCCGCACACGCATCTTCATCACCGAGCATGACGAATCATTGAGACAAGCCGCACAAAAACGCGGTTACAGGAAAGGTGAAAAATCGTGGGGATGGTGGGCGGAATACGTGCTCAAGGATCTGCCCGCACCCAATCTACCCCAGGGTTTTCGCTTTCAATCGATGGCCGACGATAACGACCTTGAGAAGCGAAGAAAGATCTTCGGGCTCTCTTTCCGTCACAAAGATCCAAACGAATGGCCCACGCTATTCTCCTATCAGGAACTGCAAAGAGCACCAGATTACCGCAAAGACCTGGACCTAGTGATCGTCGGTCCAGACGGCGAGTACGTAGCCTGCTCCATCGTATGGATAGATACGTTCAACAAGGTCGCGCGGCTGGAACCGGTCGGCTCAATCGTGCTCGGCATGGGAAGAGAAATCGTTATGGAGGGATTGAGCCGAGCAGCGGCACTGGGTATGGAAAGATCTTACATGGAATCAGGTTTGCGGTTCTACCAGGCGATCGGGTTCAAGAGGCTGTACGAGTTCGGGTATACCTGGACGCTCATGCGCCAAGCTCCGCGTTAAGATATGGAGCACAGTATCAAGACCGTGGAATTCTGACAGAGAAGCTACGACCTTGAATAATCCGCCTGTCGATCCGGAGAAAGGTTTTTAATTCATCTTAACCAGTTGCCGGAATATTCTGGTCTCCGGAGTTTCGAGTGAGTAGAAGTAAACACCACTGGCAACCGCCTTTCCAGCATTATCCCTGCCGTCCCAGACTACTGAAAACTCGCCGATGTGTGCGGTCTTCTTGCTGAATGCCCTTACTACTTGACCGGCTGAGTTGTAAATAACGATTCTGACGAAACCGGGATCCGGTATTGCATAGCTGATCGTCGTCTGGCGTATGAATGGGTTAGGATGATTCTGCCTGAGTTCATAACCACTGATAACGATTGACGTATCTCTTTCG
>CP070705.1:1279759-1284951 GCA_020349965.1 Caldifarciminota bacterium
ACAGGCAGTTATGTGAATTCTTCGCCGGCGATCGGTGCGGACGGTACGATCTATGTCGGGTCAACAGATAATTATCTCTATGCGATAAATCCCGATGGCACTTTGAAGTGGTCATACGAAGCAGGCGGTGGCATACAAGTTTCTTCTCCCGCGATCAGCAGCGACGGCACAATCTATTTCGGATCGTATGATAATTATCTGTATGCGATCAACCCCGATGGTACACTCAGGTGGACATACCAAACAGGCGATTATGTGTATTCGTCGCCAGTGATCGGTACGGACGGCACGATCTATATCGGGTCACAGGATTATTATCTCTATGCAATTCAGGGTTTAGGGCCTCTTGCGAATACTGATTGGCCGATGTTCCATCACGATGTGAAACATACCGGAAGGGCGGATTGAAAACATTGTGGTCTTCGACTGCCGTAAGGCGTCTGGCGTCAGTCGTCTTGACATTAGGTCATAATTTCTTAAGATAGTACAGCGTAGATTTGATGGAGGAGGTTGTAGGATCGATGCTTGTACTTGCTGTAATGATTCGTGCTGTAATTTATCTCAAATTTCCTCATTACCTCAAAAAGTGTAGAAAGGTGGGTTCTATGAAGAATCACAATGTATATGCAATGGCGGGGATAGTAATAGTATTCCTTGCTTGCTTCGTTACTCTGGCTGAATGCTGCACGATCGCCGCTGTGAGCGGTTCAGCAACGACAGACGGCAGACCTTTGCTCCTCAAAAACAGAGATAGATCCGATGTTTACAACCAGGAAGTGAGGTATTTAAGCGATGGTTCCCGTGGTGGGTATATAACGATCGTCACGACGGGGATCGGTGAGACGACGACGGCCTATGCGGGTCTGAACGACGAAGGGTTTGCCATCGTGAACGCAGATGCGCCAGATCTGTACACGGGGTCGCCGCAGAACGACGGGCCTTTCATGAAACAAGCGCTCATGGAATGCGGAAGCGTCGCGGATTTCGAGGCGCTGCTCATTGCATCCTCAGGCAACCGGGGTCATATCTGGTCAAATTTCGGAGTGATCGACCGGTACGGCGAGGCAGCGATGTTCGAGACCGATGATTGGTCGTACATTAGATATGATGCCGATGCCAATGGCGGGTTCGTTGTGCGCACCAATTTCTCCTTTTGGGGAGGCGGAAGTCCTGACAGCCGTTACGATCGAGCATACTTTCTGATAAGTAGCGCGGTCAATTCTTACGCAATGGATTACCGCTACATGGTGGAGACCGTATCAAAGGATATCGGCGGTCCGCCATACTTGCCTTGCGGAGAGTGGCCGACAACAAACCCTGCCATCAGTCGCTACAAGACGCGTTCTTCTGCCGTCATCCATGGGGTTCTGCCCGTTGAAGATCCGAGGTTATCAACCTTCTGGTGCATACTCGGTGAACCCAGCTGTGGCGTCAGTGTACCGTTATGGTCGTATGCGGGAACGCCTCCCTACGTAATGTCGGATCCGGGGGCTCCGGCGCCGATGTGCGTTGAGATCCAGGAGAAGGAATCGTACTGCTACGCGAATCTAACGAGTGACACGACGATCAATACGAATGCTTTGGTCGGAGATGATGGCGAAAGCGGAATCCATGGGTACAGTATCCCCATAGATATCGAATCCTTCGATAATACAGAACCCAAACTTGACGAGTGGCGTCTGATCTTTCCCCTTGCCGGCGAGATGTCTTTGTTTGAATCGGAAATAGCAGACAGGGTTTATTCATTATTTGACAACGAGATCGCACCACAAGACGCGGGCAAGCCGAATCAGGACATTGCGGTCAGCGGTACGCAATTCGGCAGTTATCTCGATACCTGGGTTAGCGATGATGTGTATGAATCGATAAGAGAGCAGGAAAGTACGGGCAGCGTGAAAAAACGCTACAGTTATCTAGAACACAAATGGGGCATTTTCGTTGAACCGGGAAATCAGGTTACATTCTATATCGAAGCCCATCACACAAGTAATGATGAGGGCGACGACTTCGTATTTGCGTACTCGACTGACGATATTAACTATACGGACATGCTCCTCGTCACCAAGACGGCCGACGATGGCCAGTGCCAGGTATGTCCGCTACCACCTTCTTTGAGTGGCGATATATATATAAGAGTGCAAGATACGGATCGAACCAAAGGACATAGAATTCTGGATGAAATCTTCATCGATCAAATGTACGTCGAATCGTCAAATATCCCCGACGTTACACCACCGGTCATATCGAATGTTGCTTCGTCGGGAATAACGGGTTCTTCTGCATTGATCACGTGGGATACGGACGAATACAGCAATTCGGTCGTGAAGTATGACACGGACGGAGGTCCGATCTATGATTTTACTGCCTGGAATGGGGATTTGGTTATTAGCCACACTGTTCTCCTCGATGGTTTGTTACCCGCGACCCAATACTACTACATTGTAGAATCGACCGACGCCTCTAATAATACAGCCACATCGACTGAACATTCGTTCACGACCGGGAACGGAGACAATGAGTTACACATATCGAACATAGAAATGACACAGCGAGCAATCGGGGTTTTCACAAAGGGCGTGGCCGAGGTCACGGTATTGGATGCTGGTGACATTCCTGTGCCGGAGGCAATGGTCATCGGTCACTGGAGTGGATTGCCGAGCGATGTCGATGTTTTCTTAACCGGGTTGGGCGGCGTAGGTTCTTGTGAATCGGACAAGATCAAGTATGCTGCAGGTTGGTTTGTCTTTACCGTCGATGACATTGACAAGGACGGTTGGACATACAATCCAGCAGCCAACGTGGAGACCGCCGATTCGATATATGTCAGTAGCGGTGGTCCTCAGGCCGGCGAGACAGAAGAGCTCCCCCTCGCCTTTGCCTTGAGCAGGGGCCAGCCAAACCCCTTCAGCTCGCAGCTCTCCATAAAGTACGCATTGCCTAGTTGTGTGCATACCAGGTTGATCGTATACGATGCGTGTGGAAGGGTGGTGAAGGTTCTGGTCGATGGCGAGAAAGTTGCAGCATACCACGAAACGACATGGAACGGCAGAGATGAGAACAACAGAGAGATCGCGAGCGGCGTTTATTTCCTGAAACTTAAAGCAGGGGACTGGAAAGCGACCGAGAAGCTTTTGTTGGTTCGATAGTACACGCTGACCTTCAAAGAGCATAGAGCGTCACGTGAGATTGCCGCGTCGCTCCGCTGCATATTTAAAGTAATATATAAATGTGGGGTCCCTCGCAATGATCCTGCTTCGCAGGATGATTACACAGCTGAAAGACCATGGTTACAGTGATGGAGAAATATGTCTACGTGTAGTGCGTTCAGCGTAGGGCGTCCTTCGGGGACAGGCACCTTACGGAGCCAGTCCCCTTGACTGCCTTAGGGCACTGATTACGGCGATTCAAATCGTAATTATGATGATGGGAAACTGAGCGGCTTGCGTTTGGCGTAATGCGTAGAGCATAAAGCGTCGCCGTGAGATTGCTGCAATGGGCAAAGAGCAATGAGATGGAGCGTTTGGCGTTATACGTGTAGCGTAAGGCGTTCCCTGTTGACTTTGTCACTAATTTTGTAATAATAGTAGGGGAGTCATTGTGGGGTACAGCATAAAAGCAAACGCCAAATACAACATAGAAGATTTTTTTCCCGGAGGACACATAACGGGTAGCCACAAAGGGCGTGTTTCCTTCCCCTTGCAGAGTTCCGCCGGAAGGATTAAATGACACGTTCTATAGACGATAAGATATCCCGAGTAGAATCACTGATGAGCGAAGCGAAGCACAAGAAAGCGCTTGAACTGCTGAGGAAGATCACGACGCTCAGAGGATTGTCTGAGGAGAATCGCCTCACTTGTGGATTGCTCGAGGTCAGAATCAGGTTGAAGCTTGGCGAAGCCAGAGACATTCTCAAATTGACTGACAAGGTTCTGCAGACAGCACTTCAGCAGAAGGATGTTGTGAGTGCATTAGAATTGTATGCATTACAGGTCGAAATCGCCTGGCGATCACAGAAATTCGATATGGGTCTCAGAGCGTTAGATGAAGGCGAAAGGCTGTTTGAGGGTGTGAAGCTTGAGCAGGCCGGTGATAGGGCGCGCGAACTCAAGAGGAGAAAGGCGGAATTACTGTGTAGTGGTGGAATCATTCACTGGTATAAAGGCAATCTCGACAGGGCTATTGAGTATCATGAACGGAGCCTTAGGATCATGGAGGAGTTGGAGGATCTGGCAGGTATGGCCAACGTGTTCAATAACCTGGGTCTCGTATACTGGTCAAAAGGTGATCTTGAGCGATCGGTAGAGTACCACCAGCGCTGTCGTACGATGAATGAAATGATCGGAGATAAACGGAGAATTGGCGCATCACTTAACAATTTGGGTAATGTGTACTCCATGAAGGGTGAGCTTGACAGTGCGCTGGAGGTTTATCAGCGAAGTCTGGCGATCAAAGAAGAACTCGGCCTGCAAAGGGATATTGCATCCACCCTCACTAACATTGGATCAGTATACCACCTTAAGGGGGAATTAGACGTTGCCGTGGATTATTATCAGAACAGTCTTGTCATGAGTGAGGAATTGGAAGATAAACCAAACATCGCACTAGCGACCAACAACCTCGGCGATATCTATATGCTAAGAGGTGAACTCGGCCAGGCGCTGGAGTACTTTCAGAAGGCTCTCCAACTCTACGAGGAATTAGGATTTAAGCAAGAGATCGCCTTATCTCTCAGCAACCTGGGTGGGCTTTACTGGAAAAAGGAAAGCATCGAACAATCACTGCAGTGCTACCAGCAGAGTCTGGCAATATATGAAGAGATGCAGAACGCCCCGTATGCTGCTTTAGTGCTATTCAACCTGTATTGGATAGCACTTGAAAGGGAAGATCCCTCCATGGCAGAGCAGTACCTTAATAATCTCGCAGAGATCAATGAGAGCAAAGATAACAAAGTGATCGATCAGCGCTATCGTGTTGCTAAAGCCCTATGGCTAAAATCGAGCAAGCGATCGCGGCATAGATTGGAGGCTGTGAAGATACTCGAAGATGTGACCGAAGAAAAAGTTGGTGACCATACATTAACCGTCACAGCCATGATCCACTTGTGCGACTTGTTGTTGTCCGAATTGAAAGTCACTGGAGAGGAGGAGTTATTCGGAGAGATCAAAGAGTTGACGAGCCGGCTTCTTGATATT
>CP070705.1:1285051-1286163 GCA_020349965.1 Caldifarciminota bacterium
ACTGCCGACCGGCCACCAGCATCCGGCGTTGTTACCGGTTTCATCCTGCCCGAACTTGCCGTAGTTGGACACGCACATCTCCACCTGGTTGATGTTATGCCGGATGATCTGGAACTCACGGCTGCCCTGGACATTATTGACTGTCCTGCCCAGGAGACTGAGTGCTATGAAGAACATAGGGACCATCTTGTTCATATAACCTCCTCTCACCCGTATTTCTTACTGACTGAGTTTTAATTTGACAAGACCACCAGGGAATCGCTGGCCCCTTTCGGGTGACTCAAGAACGAGACGCATTCTTCTAATAACAATCCCCTGGCGATCTTGCTCACTTTCTCTCCCTCTAACTGCAGAATCGATGATTCTGCCCATATTGTATAATAATGTCGATCTGTGAAAAATCTGTGAATTTTCGAGGCTATTGGCCGGGCCCAGTTCCTGTGAGCGCCTCGTATACTTTGAGAGTCTCCTTGCTCGGTACAGTCCCCAATTCCCTCTTCAAGTCTTTCTTTAACTTATCGAAATGTGCTGTGATTTCCTTATATCTACCAAGTCCTGCCAGCGTTTCCATCAACCGACAGTGGTATCCCTCTTCGAGTGGATTCAACGTGACCGCCTCTCTACAGGCATTGAGAGCTTCGGAGTATTCTCCGTTACGGTTACAGAGGTCAATGATCATCAAAAGGCATTCTTCGCATTTACCGTTGTAATAGCGCCGTAGCTGCTCGACCCAATCATCGTACCAGCCCGTGGCAACATTCTTCCTGCCCAGGGAAATAGCCTTCCAAAGCAATTTCTTCTTCTCCGCAGCGTTTTCAGTATTCCCTGCTATTCTTAGGATGGCATCGAATTCATCAGTATCGAGACTGACGGAAACACCTGGAGACAGCTGAAAGCTGCCCTTGGCACTGGAGATCAGTTCAATATCCTTGCCCAACATCGACCTGGAAACATCTCTGATGTACTGCACCGCTTTGCGTAGACTGTCACTGCCCTTCTTTCGTGAAGCCTCATGCCAGAGGGCATCGACGAGGCAATCGCCGCTCACCCTCTCGTCCCTGTGTACAAGCAGGTAGAAGAACAGCTTCTTCGTCTTCACCGTCTGCCAATAT
>CP070705.1:1286263-1301946 GCA_020349965.1 Caldifarciminota bacterium
TCAAATTGGAAATTTGAGTAGAATTCGTGCATGATCCATGATGAGCGTCTCAGGAAATCCGAATAACAGCGGGCAGATATCACCGAACCGGCACACCAGGAACGGCTAGGCAACTACCCGGATTCTGTACCTGATATTCTGCTACTCTGATCCGCCTCCTGCTGGTCCTCTGATAATCTGATCTGCGGCTGCTGAAACATAGCAGCGGATCCACACCTGCATGCTAATATGTTGAACGTTGCGGCGATCCGCTTTACGAGATGATGGAATTCTGGTGCAGCCGATCAGGGGACTCCCCCTGCAAGTACCCCATAACCGCGTCGCGCAAAATGCGGCACAATTGATTGCCGCTGCTCGATACGTAGCACGGCACGATTTTCTCACCATAATACAGATTGGCTAGATTGTATTCACGAATCTTTACGAACCTCCGTAGCACATGATCGTCAAGAAGCGACAAACGGTGAAAGAATATTTGTGGTATTCCCATCGCAGCCGCCTCAAGCGAAGCCGTGCCGGTACTGATAATGAGGAGGTCACAGTCTTTCATTGTCTGATGGCGTCCTTCGTGAACGACCCTCAATAGATCCTGACTGGACCTCAATACCCGGGCTTCGCGTTCCCCATAAGCGATCAAGCAAAGGTCGAAATCAGGCTTTCTTCTCCATATAAAATGCGCCAGATGGAGCACAATCGGCAGATTCCGCATCACGTGCGACTTCCTCGACCCGGGCATGAAACCAATCCTCTTGTACCGATTCTTGCGCACATATTCGCCCAGAGAATCGACCAGAAGATTATCACTCAGTATAGTACGGATGCCTAAACGCTTGTAATGATCGGCCTCAAAAGGGAAAAAAGAAATGACCGCATCGACCCATCTATTCAAGAGATGCTTTCGGAACTCTGCCCATGCCCAGATCTGCGGTGGAAGCATGTAGTAGACTTTCATGCCGCTTCGCTTTGCGAGCCGGCATAACGGAAGATTCATGCCCGGGTAAGCCACGGCGACGAATGTTTTGGGCTTGACGCTCAACATCTTGCGGGCGATCTTCCTATACAGAGATAAATTTGTGCGAAGTGCCGTGAGACTGTCACTCAACCCGAATGCCATCATCCCTTCGTATCTCAGAACGATATCTGCGCCGCTCTTGCGCATACACGCACCGCCCACTCCGATAATCACCGCCTTCGGAGAATCTTCTTTGAGTGATCTTATATAATGGCCGGCATAGACATCACCGGATGGTTCACCGGCGCAGAAGAACACGGGCGATTCAAATCGGAGCTGCCCCATTTTTTCAATGCTCTGCATCAGGCCATTAGAACTTGTGTTGTCGGATAACGAAGGCGCTTGCAGAATCGCATACTGCAAGTATTGTGGTCAGTCTTTCTTTTCGCTTGACACTTTTGCCGGTACTCTGGGTTTGTCATCAGGATTCTTCAACTGGGTGCCCTTCTCTACTTTCTTCTCCGGCAGTTGGGAACGTTTGTAATCGGTAACGTAGAACCCATTACCCTTGAATATCAGACCGGCTCCGCCGCTTATCAATCGCCTCAGTTTCCCTCCGCATTTTGGACAACGAGTAAGCGGGTCGTCGGTTATTTTCTGGAATTCTTCTAATGTCTTTCTACAATTCAAGCATTCGTACTCGTACGTGGGCATTTGTCTATTGAGGAGAGTCAGGGTCAGGAGGCTCGAATGCCTGCGCCTCCTTGACCCCAACCTCCTATTCTCTGTGATTAGTACTCACCACCGTATCCGCCGGGCGGCCCCATCGGTGGTTTTTCCTCCTCTGGCTTCTCGACAACGACGGCTTCCGTCGTAACCAGAAGCGAAGCAATGCTCGCGGCGTTCTGAAGCGCGGTGCGGCTGACCTTCGTAGGATCAATGATACCGGATTCTACCATGTCTTCGATCTTCTCGCTCATCACGTTGTAACCTATATTGAGCTTTTCTTTCTTGACCTGCTCAACGATGACCGAACCTTCCTTGCCTGCGTTTGCCGCTAGTTGCCGTGTCGGCTCTTCGAGCGAACGCCGGACGATCTCGACACCGATCTGCTGATCACCGGGAAGTTTCATCTTGTCAAGATCTGCTAGGGTCCGTATGAAGGCAACGCCGCCACCCGGTACTATACCTTCTTCAACGGCCGCTCTCGTCGCATGGAGAGCATCTTCGACACGTGCCTTCTTCTCTTTCATTGCCACTTCTGTCGCTGCGCCGACATTGAGGACGGCAACGCCCCCAGCGAGCTTTGCCAGACGTTCCTGTAATTTTTCTTTATCATAGTCAGATGTAGTCTCTTCGATCTCGTTCTTGATCTGCCCGATACGCGCAGTGATGTCGTCTTTCTTTCCCGCGCCTTCGACGATCGTCGTATTCTCTTTGTCGATCGTTATGCGCTTTGCCCTTCCGAGATCGGAAACCTGCACATTTTCCAGTTTGATACCGATATCTTCGGAAATCAACTTGCCGCCGGTCAGCACTGCAATATCCTCAAGCATTGCCCTGCGCCGGTCACCGTATCCAGGAGCCTTCACTGCTGCGCAAGACAACGTGCCGCGGATCTTATTGACGACCAGCGTTGCCAACGCTTCACCTTCAACTTCCTCGCTGATGATGACTATTGGTCGACCCTTCTGTGCAACCTTCTCCAGCAACGGCACGAGGTCTTTCATCGCGCTTATCTTCTTCTCGTAGAGAAGAATGTAAGCATCTTCGAGCACGCATTCCATACGCTCCGGATTAGTGATGAAATATGGAGAAAGATACCCACGGTCAAACTGCATGCCTTCGACGACATCGAGCGTGGTCTCCATGCCCTTCGCTTCCTCAACCGTGATAACGCCGTCTTTACCCACTTTTTCCATGGCATCGGCGATCAACTTGCCGATCGTTTCATCATTGTTAGCTGATATCGCAGCGACTTGAGCGATATCGGTCGATCCCTTGATCGGAGTCGAAAGCTTCTTCAGGCCGGAGACGACCGTATCGACCGCCTTGTCGATACCTTTCTTCACTTCCATCGCATTCGCACCAGCGGTCACTGTCTTCAAACCTTCGCGATAAATCGCTTCGGCGAGTATTGTTGCCGTAGTCGTACCATCACCTGCCACATCCGACGTTTTGGATGCAACTTCCTTGACCATCTGAGCACCCATGTTCTCGAACTTGTCTTCGAGGTCGATCTCTTTTGCGACCGTCACGCCGTCCTTTGTTATCGTGGGTGCGCCGAATTTTTTCTCCAGGATGACATTTCTGCCCTTCGGACCCAGCGTAACTTTCACGGCGTCGGAGAGCAATTTAACCCCTCTCATTATCGATCTTCGAGCCTCCTCGTTGAACTTAATCTCTTTAGCTGCCATTTTCTGTCTCCTTTTTATTTCGTCTTTTCAACGATTCCTAAAATATCATCCTCTCGAATAATCAAGTATTCACCATCTTCTATCTTGACCTCGGTACCTGCATACTTGCCGAATAGGATAATGTCTCCCTTCTTGACCTCGAGTGGGATCCGATTTCCCTTTTCATCCCTTTTTCCACCACCGACCGCTACCACCTTACCCTGTTGAGGTTTTTCCTTGGCTGTATCCGGTATTATAATACCGCCTTTCTTCACTTCATCCTCCATTCGCTCAACGAGAATATGGTCATAAAGTGGTTTGATTTTCATCTATCCTCCTTGTTCTCTTTATGCCAATAATCTTAAACCAATTTCGTAAACACTGAATCGCTTCATTGCTTCAAAACCGCAGAATTGATGCCGAAGAACCGCCATGCCCACCGCCGCATTATCCGCATCGAAGCGAATTACACTCTTCCTGGGCACCAACAACATGCCCGAACCGATAACTGCCATCGGTTACTTGTCGCTCTTTCTGTAAGGTCGGGATCCTCCAGATAGGGCTCATACCCCCTGTTATACCACGCCCTCCAAGCACAATCTTCTCCTTTTATTACAGTTCAAATGCATGGGCGAAACCCGATTTGAACGGGTGACCTTCTCCTTGTAAGAGAGACGCTCTCGCCTGCTGAGCTATTCGCCCTTTAGACAGACAATTATATACGAAAGTTTAGTTATGTCAATGAATCTCGTAGGGATTCCAAGATCTGCTCCAATCCGCCGTTTTTCGATCACGTACACACAGATGGGAGATGATAAGTCCTGAAAAATCAATACATTTTTTAATCTCGGTGTGTAATATCGTGGCCGATGAAGATCGGACCGGAAAACCGCGTCAGCGTGGTAAGCTCTCCTCAATCGGAGACATGCCGGTGGATGAAGTCGATGACTGTAGCATGATATGTCGCGCCCAGTGTCTCGGGGATATCGTCGTGGGCGGCCCCGTCGACCCACAGCGATTCCTTTGGCTGTACTGCCTTGTCCCAAAGGATGGGCACATGCCGGTCAAAGACAATATAATCGTCTTCCCTGCCGTGCATCATCAACAGAGGGCTTGCAATGAGGTCGATTCGCTTTTCGTTGTCGAAATCAGCATCGACGACATAGGAGCCTGTAAGGCTCAACAACGCCGAGTCGCGCAGCAAAACCGTTGCCGAAGCGATCGCCGCCTCCAGTATCAATGCGGACGGATGAATGATGTCGGCCGCAAGATAGGTCGTGACAAAAGTCCCCAGAGACCACCCATAGTAAACGATTCTCGACGGATCGACATCGATCCGCGTCCGCACATAGTCTAATGCCGCAACACCGTCCGAGTACAATGCTTCACCCGACGGAGAACCCTCGCTCATGCCATATCCCTGATAATCAAAAATGAATACATTGAATCCCATCTCCCACAAATATTCGACCCGAACCCAATAGCGGTTAATGTTGTCGCTCCTGCCGTGGCAATAGAGTATCGTGACGCCGTTGTTTTCGACAGAGTCCGGATCACCTTTCACAAAGAATCCGTAAATGCGGTTGCCCATGGAAGTCAATACCACGGGTTCGACGAGAGAATCCGGGATGATGAATCGAGTACCCCATTCCTCGAGGTCTTCGGGTCTCAGATATTCGTCAACGGTCGTCGGTTCAAAGAGGAAATCGTCGAGGCTCATTATCCTCACGCAACCAACGAGTAAAAGCAGTAACATGATCTTTGCCGCCTTCATCCTTACCTCCTCCCGAAACGGTATTCACATCCTAACACAAGACCAACGGCACCTTGCCCAAATGGAGTGAAAGTGAAGTCAACTACCCTGTCATCTCCGGATTCGGTCGGCGCATACCACCGGGCCTCTGCATTGAGGTTGAACCTGCTGCCCAAAGAGTATTCCGCACCAAGGAATAGAGCGGGAACGATGTACGGTTCGTCGAATTGAATCATACTCTCGAGCCCAAGATAAAGCACGCGCAAGCGCTGGGAAATGTCATAGGTCAGGATGAGTGCAACATCCGGATACACACGCGCACTCGCTGTTTCGCTGAAGTCGTAGAAAGCGTATATGCTCGCGCCGGCGGAAAAACCGGGGCGCAATCCCGCGCTTCGCGCAAAATGCTTCGTCACTCCGATATCGAACCCCAGGTTTGCGAACAACGCCATCGTTGGGTGGAGACCGATGTGGATGTCCGTGTCATCATTTAAGCCAAAGCGGTACCGCAGGACGGAATACGGCAGCGGCATGTCGATGTCGAATACTGGCGCCACAGGCCCGCCAGCCGAGAAAACCAGGGACTTGTTACCGGCACCCATCGGTCGAACAGAAGAAATCGTTCCGCATCGGCTCAAGACCAGACAGGTAAAGAGCACAACACATATTACAATTGCTTTCCCTGCCCTCATTGCTCCTCCTCTCTTGTATCTACTGAAAAGTTGTCCTGACTGTACTATGTACACCGCAAACTCACCACAAAAAGATATGACCGGATGTATTACAGAGCAGCCGCTTTCTGTTCGATCGACCGCAGGAGCGAATCGAACGACCTTTGAAATGCGGTAACTCCGTCCACCAGCAATCTACTGCACACTCCATCGATGCCGATACCGGCCCTGGCAAGGTCATCCAGCACCGCCCTCGCGTGCTCGACATCGCCCGGCAGCGACTGACGTGCCGACCCGTGATCTATGAACGCATCGAGCGTCTCCTGTGGTATTGTGTTGACCGTATCCGGGCCAATGAGTTCCGTGACGTACTTGATGTCGCTGTACTCGGGGTTCTTCGTACTGGTCGAACCCCAAACAATCCTCTGGAGATGGCATCCATTCTTCTCGAGCCTCCTGAACTTCTCGCTCGAGAAGACACTCTGAAATTTGTCATAGATGACCACGGAGTTGGCGATCGCCGACTTGCCTTTCAGCCTGGCCAATTCTCCAGAGCCGCGTCTGTCCTTCATGTTCATGTTCTGAAGCTTTTCTTCAATCAACTTATCGACCAATGTATCAACCCTGCTCACGAAGACACTGGCCACCGACCGTACTGACCGTGCATCGCCGCCTTTCTTCAGCAAAAGTTCAATTCCTCCAAGATATGCATCTGCTGTCCGTGTGTATTGCTCCACAGAAAAAATCAGGGTCATGTTTACGTTGATGGATTCACTCACCAACGTCGACACGGCAGTGTAGCCGGCTTCCGTTGCCGGAACCTTGAACATGACGTTGGGACGATCCACTCGGTGATGTAAACGCCGGCCCTCTTCGATCGTTGCGGCCGCGTCGTTCGCCATTCGGGGGTCGATCTCAAGACTCACATACCCGTCCACTCCGCCCGTTTCGTCATACACTCTCGCGAAGGCATCGGCTGCGTCTCGAATGTCGCCAATAGTAATCTCATCATAGATCTCGATCGTGCTTTTATCTGCCGCTCTCAGTTTACGAATTTCCCCATCGTAATCGCTGCTCTTGCTCACTGCATTATCGAAGATCGTAGGATTTGAGGTCATGCCCCGTAAACCAGACGCAATGAGATCTTCGAGCCGGCCGGTGTCGATCAAGGAACGACTGATATAATCGAGCCAGATGCTCTGACCGCAATCGCTCATCAACTTGAAGATCGATTCAGGCAAGTATCCTCCACCGGATTTTCGTCAATACATCTTCACCAGTTTGCAACAGGGAGCAACACATCGCTCCTATTCTACACACGAAGATCGAAATGTCAATCAATTTTCCATATGAACCGGGATTGGAGCACACTCATTTCGGTTGACACGACATATTTTATCGATATAATTGTCGATGGAATGCACTCAAAAAACAAACCTGAAGCACTGTAACTGCACCTACGAACCGTGTTCCAGAAAAGGCAAGTGCTGTGACTGCCTCAGCTATCATCTGAACATGAACCAACTGCCGGCCTGTTGTTTTCCCGATGAAATCGAGCGGACATATGATCGCTCATTCAACCGCTTCGTTCGAGCTCACGCTAAAGAATGACCATGGAACTGATAATCGAAAAGACGCGTCCCGGCAGAAAGGGATACTCACTACCCTCGCCCGATGTGCCGCCCTATACCCTGGCGGATAGCTTTATGCGCAAAGGTACAGCCGAACTGCCAGAGGTGAGCGAGCCACAAGTCATGAGGCATTTCGTGAATCTGTCGGTCTTGAACCACCACGTTGACAAGAATTTTTATCCGCTGGGTTCATGTACAATGAAATACAATCCAAAAATCAATGAGGAAACTTCGCGCCTGCACGGTTTTTCACGCATTCATCCCCTCCAACCGGAACTGTCAACGCAAGGAGCTCTGCGGCTAATGTATGACCTCGGTGAATACCTGAGGGCGATCGTCAATCTCGACGCAATAACCCTCCAACCAGCCGCCGGAGCTCAGGGCGAATTTACGGCGATCAGCATGTTCAAGGCGTATCTAAACAAGAAAAGAGAATTACGGAAATACATTCTCGTACCCGACTCGGCTCATGGAACGAATCCAGCCAGTGTCAATTTCTCGGGTTTCAAACCCCTGACACTGCCGTCCAGTGAGAACGGATTGGTCGACGTCGATAAATTGTCGGCTTTGATGACGGAGGAGGTCGCCGGTTTGATGCTGACGAATCCTAACACGCTCGGCCTCTTCGAGAAGCGTGTGAAGGACATAACGGATATCGTCCATGGAAAAGGCGGGCTGGTCTATCTCGATGGCGCAAATCTCAATGCCTTACTCGGAATCACCCGTCCGGGCGATATGGGGTTCGATGCAGTCCATTTCAACCTGCACAAGACTTTCTCCACGCCCCATGGTGGAGGCGGCCCCGGCTCCGGTCCTGTCGCCGTTACGGAGAAACTCAAATCTTTTCTACCTGTGCCGGTCATTGAATGCAGAGAAGATTCATATCGTTTTAACTTCGATCTGCCCGATTCCATCGGCAAGGTTCAGTCCTACTACGGCAACTTCCTGGTAATGGTGCGAGCCCATACTTACCTTCGCACGGTCGGTGCCGGCGGATTGAGAGGCATATCGAAATCGGCGATACTCAATGCTAATTACATCATAAAATCTCTCAAGGATGATTACCATCTGCCTTACGCTGACTACTGCATGCATGAAGGTGTCCTGTCGGGCAAAAAGCTTAAGGATCTCGGCCTGAGAACACTTGATGCAGCAAAGCGGCTGTTAGATTTCGGTCTGCACGCACCAACCGTCTATTTCCCGCTTATCGTGAGCGAAGCATTGATGATCGAACCGACCGACAGCGAAACCAAAGAGACGCTCGATTACTTCATCGATACGATGAAGAGAATTCTCGAAGAAGCAAAGAAAGATCCAGAATTATTGAGGACCGCGCCGCATGAAACACCGGTGCGCCGTCTCGATGAGGTAAAAGCGATCAAAGAATTGGTGATAAGATGGAAGACATAGGCTTTGAGGTATCTGAGGAACGCAAGAAGATATTGATCGGTAAGATCGCTCAGAAAGTGGTCGATTACCGGCTGTCGCCGGTGGCGATCATCTTTCTCGAATCTTCGAAACCGTTGTCGTTCCTGGGAAATCAGTTCATGATCTTTATGCAACCTTTCTATCGAGCGATATTCTCCTTTCGTGAATATGAAGAGATCGCCGCGATGCTTGAAGACCGAAATAACGTTGAGGCGCTGATCTGCGAGATCGAACGCCTCGAGGAGGACAGGGATGAAAGGAAAAGAACCACAAAGAATTCTGGCAACTGACTGCGGAAGCACCACGACAAAAGCTATCTTGATCGAAAAGAGAGGGGATGAATACCGTTTGATCGGCCGCGGTGAAGCACCGACCACGGTTGAAGCACCTTATGAGGACGTCACCAAGGGCGTGCTCAATTCAGTGATGGAAGTCGAAGAGCTTTCCAAGGTTAAGATCCTCGACGGCGAAGATATTATTAAGAACGTGAAAAACGGCGAAGGGGTGGACTTGTACGTCTCCACGTCCTCAGCCGGTGGTGGTCTGCAGATGATGGTTGCCGGAGTAGTGCTGACCATGTCCGCAGAGAGCGCGGCACGTGCCGCACTGGGTGCCGGAGCGATCGTGATGGACGTCATCGCTTCAAATGACGGACGACTCCCCCATCAGAAGATCGAAAGGATCAGAAACCTGAGACCCGACATGATCCTGCTCTCAGGGGGCATCGACGGCGGCACCGTATCCCATGTCGTCGAGCTCGCCGAGCTCATCAAGGCCGCCGACCCCAGACCCCGCTTCGGCATTGGCTATCAGTTACCGGTCATCTATGCAGGTAATAAAGGCGCCCGTGATATGATACTGAAGACACTCAAGGAAAATACGGCGCTCGTCGTCGTCGAAAACATTCGGCCCGTCCTGGAAAGAGAAAATCTGGATCCGGCCCGGCACAAGATCCACGATCAATTCATGGAGCATGTGATGGCGCATGCACCTGGCTACCAAAATCTGATGCAAATGACCGACGTGCCGATCATGCCTACTCCAGGTGCCGTGGGGCTGCTCGTGGAAACAGCAGGTAAGAAAGAGAAGATCTCGGTTGTCGGAGTCGATATCGGAGGCGCAACGACCGACGTTTTCTCGGTCTTCCAGGATATTTTCAACCGTACGGTCAGCGCGAACCTTGGCATGTCCTATTCGATCAGCAACGTCTTGGCCGAAAGCGGCATCAGTAATATTGTACGGTGGCTGCCAATGGAAATCGACGAACGAGATCTCAGAAACCGTATCAGGAACAAAATGATCAGGCCGACAACCATCCCCCATACACTGGAAGATTTGAAGATCGAACAGGCCATCGCCCGCGAAGCCCTGCGCCTGGCATTCGAGCAGCACAAATCGATGGCCGTGGGACTCAAGGGCATACAACAGGAGCGGACTATATCCGATGCATTTGACCAATCGATGACCGGCGAAACCCTGATCGATCTCATGGGATTGAACCTTCTCATAGGATCAGGCGGCATCCTCTCCCACGCCCCACGACGGAATCAAGCAGCACTCATGCTCATTGACGCATTTCTGCCCGAAGGTGTAACACGACTCGCCGTCGATTCGATATTCATGATGCCCCATCTGGGTGTCCTCTCAACGGTCCATGAGAAGTCAGCTACAGAGGTATTCAACAAGGATTGTCTCGTTCCGCTGGGCACTTGCATAGCTCCGGTCGGTGAAGGTAAAGAGAACGTCAATGTGCTGACACTCAAGATCGAGCATAGCGAAGGCAAGGCCGAAGAGTACTCGGCGAAGTACGGCGAGGTTAAGATGTTCCCTCTCGAAGTCGGAAAAGAAGCTAAGGTCATCCTGCATCCCGAGAAGTCATTCGATGTCGGCGACGGCCGTGGTAAAGAGGTCCACACAACGTTGAAGGGCGGCATCGTCGGTATCGTTCTCGACTGTCGGGGGCGGCCCTTTAGATTGCCTCAGGATACACGCAAGCGCATCGCATCACTGAATAGTTGGTTCGCGGCGACTGCGCTCTATCCGGCATGACGAGGTACAATAACCCGTTATCATGCACACCAATGAGCAGTCTTTCCACTCATGATCCATGCTGCATGATGCAGGTATGTTTTACTCAGGAAAAAGGAGGTTGAATGGCAGTACCGAAGAGACGACATTCACACGCCAGGAAGAACAAGCGACGTTCGCAGAAGAAGATAATTACGCCTGGTTACGTCGAATGCCCGAAGTGCCACAGTCCGAAGCTGCCGCACCGCATCTGCCCAAACTGCGGCACATACAATAACAGATTGGTCGTTCCGCCCAAAGAAGAAAAGGAGAAAGGTTGATCATCGGATTCGATTTGATGGGTTCGGATAGCGCCCCAATCAATGAGCTGCATGCACTGGAAATGTTAAATGAAGAACCGCTGTGCGATTTGCTTGTCATCGGAAAGGGAGATTACGAAAACGATGTAAAAAATCTCGGCTTCAAATTCCATCTGGCCGATGAAGTTGTAGGAATGCACGAGATACCGAGCGTTGCGGTTCGTCAGAAGAGAAACTCCTCGTTAGCCATTCTTATTGACAAACTGAAGAAAAAAGAAGTCGACGCGATCGTCAGTGCCGGTAACACCGGCGCAACACTGGGTTTTAGCATGTTCAACCTGGGGATCATCGCCGGCATACCTAAACCGGGACTCGCAATCACGGTACCCACGGAATCCGGATACTCGGTGATGATCGACATCGGTGCCAACATACATCCAAAGACAGTCGACTATTTCAATTATGGACTCATGGGCGCTGCTTTCGCCGAGGTCGTCTTCGCGAAAGACAAACCGCGCGTCGCCCTACTCAACATTGGCATGGAAAGCGCAAAGGGAGATGAAGTCAGACAGAAGGCCTATCAAAACCTACAGGCTAGCGGACTCAATTTCATCGGCAATATCGAAGGTAACGACATCATGAAGGGCTTTGCCGACGTCATAGTAAGTGACGGATTCACCGGCAACGTCGTCTTGAAATTCTCAGAAGGAATGATCGACATAATATGGCACATGTTGAGGGAAACAGTCGACGGCATAAGAAGGCGAAAGTTCGGCCAGTTTCTGGTCAAACCCGCAGTGCGTGACCTCAAGGCAAAATTCAACTACGAAGAGTATGGCGGTGGAATCCTGCTCGGAGTAAACGGAATTGTCATCGTCTGCCATGGCCACTCGTCGCCCCAAGCGCTGAAGAACGCAATAAAACTTGCCAAGACGTGTGCCGAACAAAACCTCGTTGAAGAATTAAAAAAGCGACTGGTAAGATGAGAGCCTACATCGCGGGAATCGGTAGCTATGCACCCGATAAGGTCCTGACCAACGCCGACCTTGAGAAAATCGTCGATACGTCAGACGAGTGGATCACAAGCCGTTCCGGTATAAAGGAACGACGCATCGCCGCCGAAAATCAGGCAGCAAGCGACCTCGCCTTGATCGCGACGGAGCGTGCCCTCAAATCGGCGGGTATCAAAGCAAAAGACCTCGGTGCGATAATAGTCGGTACAGCTACTCCTGATATGCCTTTTCCATCGACCGCGTGCCTCATACAGAAGCAGATCGGTGCGCCACACGTGATGGCTTTCGATATATCTGCAGGGTGCACCGGCTTTCTCTACGCTCTTGGCGTGGCTGAAATTTTCATCAAAGGCGGCTACGATAATATCCTGGTCATCGGGGCTGATATCTTAAGCAAGTTCACCGACTATACCGACCGCACAACGTGCGTGCTCTTTGGTGACGGTGCGGGCGCTTTGATCGTCAAGAAAGGTGATGGAACGCGCGGCATACTTTCGTCTCACTTTGCCTCAGACGGCTCGTCATGGCAATTGCTACACCAACCAGCCGGCGGATCGAGGATGCCCGCGTCCATTGAAACGGTTGAAAAGAGGCTACATGTAATAAGAATGCAGGGCAACGAAGTGTTCAAACTGGCAGTTCGGGCAATGTCTGATGCGGCAGTCAAGACACTCCGTGCAGCCAATGTCTCTCCGTCGGAGGTAAAACTCCTCATACCGCATCAAGCCAATATCAGAATCATTGAAGCAAGTGCAAAGCGGCTCCACATGCCAATGGACAAGGTACTCGTCAACCTGGACCGCTACGGGAATACATCGACCGCATCGATCCCGCTCGCCCTCGACGAAGCGGTGAAGACCGGCCGTATTGACCGAGGCGACATTGTCTTGATGATCGCCTTCGGCGCCGGGTTCACATGGGGCGGTGTGTTATTTGAATATTAATTACGTACAAGACAGTTGACAAATCTGCTATTCTAGCTATAATTATCCAAGAAATATTGCCTTGACCAAAGGACATTAAGGAGGGAGGTCCAATAAGACACCTCCTATGCTAATAACCCCCCTTTTGGACCCCCCTCCACATTTTTGTACTTTGCCGGGGGTATTGACAACCACAAGGTAATGCAATATAATGAAAATTAAACGACAAATAGGGATTTTGAGGAGAATATTTGGAGAAGAACACGGATCGAGACTTAAGACTTATAAGATATGTGGGATTTGGTCTCGATTACCAATCCAAGCTCCATATAGGAGGTATGATGCCACTCTTTAGAAACAATGGAAAGAACATCCTTGGCGTGTTACTCCTCGCCTCTACGCTTCTCAGTGCGGAATGGATACCATTCACGCCTGGAGCGCTGGAAAAGGGTGCAGAATTCAACGTCCTTGCCCAAACTTCACAGATGGTCATAGTTGGCTTCACAATCGATGGTGTAATATCAAAGGATGTCAACACGCAGGATATGATTGATCCACCTGGCGAGAACTTCGTCTTTTTCAGTCTGCCGGATGGCTATCACACGGGTAATATAGGGCAACCGAGGTTACCTACGATCAAGAAGACGGTCGCTGTACCGTACGGTGCGGAGATCAAAATTGAGATGCTCAATAGCGAATACCACGAGGTTCCGCTGAGTACGTTTGGCATCGACAAGAGGATCATGCCGACCCTCGCACCGGTCGTGAAATTGCCGGGCGAGAAACCGGTCTTCGTCATCGACGAAAAGCTCTACAGGCAGGACGCAATGTACCCGGCCGACATCGCCCGCATAGAAAACGAAGACTACATGCGGGGACACCGTCTTGCCGTCATCGAGGTCATTCCTATCCAGTATAATCCTGTAAAGAATACCATTAGGTACTACACGCACATCGAACTCAGACTGACCTTCGACGGCGGAGATATGATGCAGACGACCCAGAAGGTATTGCAGAATTACTCGCCCGTGTACGAGGATTTCATCGAACGCCGTGTATTGAACTCAAGCCTTTATGAAGAGATCCTCCGGGGTGTATTGCCCCTGCCGATCCATTACCTTATCATTACGCACGACAGCTTCCAGTCAAGCGTGAATGACCTCGCCCATTGGCTCAAACAGAAGGGGTTCAAGGTAAAGGTTGCGAACCAGGATAGCATCACCCCATGGACGACCACGGCGATAGACGACTACATTGAAGCGCAGAATCCTCTGCCCACTTATCTGCTCCTTGTTGGTGATGTCAATGGCGGGTATATGCCGGCGCCCACTGGCAGTTCATCTGGCAAGGTCACGGATCTATACTACGCCGAGACCGATGGGTCAGGATATTTACCCGATATCTTCTATGGCAGACTTTCAGTAGAAACGCCCACCCACATAGCGACGGCCGTCGAAAAAATCTTGAAATACGAGAAAGCAAACCTGCCAGATATAGCCTCCTGGTTCAAGAAGGACGCATTCCTCGCTGGCAACGATAACTACACCGTCAGTGAAGGCACACATAATTACTGCACCAGTACCTTCATGGATCCAAATGGCTACACGACCTTTAAAGTCTATGAACAGACCTATGGTGCAACTACTGCCGATGTCTTCACCAATGTAAATGACGGCAGGATATTGACGACGATGTCCGGACACGGTAGTGACGACGGCTGGTATGACGGTCCACCTTTCCAGGTCTCGCATGTCAACCAGTTGACCAACGGTGATAAACTGACGATCGCCACCGGACACTGTTGCCTGGCGAACAATTTTGGCTGGACTTCGGGCACATGCGGCGGCGAATCCTGGATCAGAAAGGCAAATGGAGGCGCAGTCGCATATTACGGTGCGTGCCCAAATACCTACTGGGACGAGGATGACTGGCTCCAGAGGGAGTGGTACGAAGCCATCTTTGCGGATTCGATGTACGAACACGCACGCTTCACGATCGATGGAATGTATGATGGAGTATATCTGGCAAGCACATCGCTCAAGCAGTACTACTATGAGGGCTACCACGTACTCGGCGACCCCTCTCTCGATCTATGGACGGCAGTGCCCCTAACGATGACGGTTGTCCACGACGGTGCTGTGATCCCCGGAAGCGCCAGTTACACAGTCACGGTAACCGGCAATGGAGGACCGCAGAATGATGCCCTGGTCTGTGCATGGATACCTGACCAGTCTCCGGAAATGCACGTATCAGAGTATACGAACGCATCCGGCGTTGCCACGCTAAGTATCACGCCGTTAGACCCCGGTGACACGATGTATGTCACGGTCACGAAGCACAATTTTGTTCCTTACGAAAGTTACGCAATGGTCATTGCGCCGTCCGGCCCCTATGTCCAGGCCGGCACCATCATCATCGATGATGGCAATAATGGTCAGGCCAATCCCGGAGAATCGATACAACTTGGCGTATATGCCAGGAACATCGGCGTCGACTACGCCAATTCTGTTTATGGTCTGTTATCGACGTCGGATCCGTATGTTACGCTCGTCGTCGATTCGAGTGGCTACGGCAATATTGCGCCGGGTG
>CP070705.1:1302046-1323090 GCA_020349965.1 Caldifarciminota bacterium
TTACGTCATTCGGTAACGACGCCCGTATCGTCTTTAATGGCTACGGTTACGTTTCGGTAACGTAGGACGTAACCACCACACGAAACGGGCATCGTTACCGAATAAGCAAGAACAATCTTTTCCCCCTATCTTGACTTCGACTTGTTTTTCGATATTATTATTGACTCGTCACAATATGTGCTGGCAAATACGGAGAGGGATGTCACTTAGGCACAATTTCGGACGATGCCGGTGTAACTCAGTGGTAGAGTAGCTGTTTTGTAAACAGCAGGTCGCCAGTTCGAATCTGGCCGCCGGCTTCTAAGAAAATACAGGAATATCGGATGTGGGGTATTACCGCCGGTATTGTTCTTGGAAATCGTCACTGGAATGACAAGACCATGACTGTTGAGCAAACGGGCATCGTAACTCATTACCTTTGGACGATTTTTTCGGGCAGGTACCCAAGTGGTCAACGGGGGCAGACTGTAAATCTGCTGGCGAAGGCCTTCGGAGGTTCGAATCCTTCCCTGCCCATCCCAATTTTACTCGCATCTGTTGTTTGATGCAACTATAAAATTGAGGATCCCGTACGTCAGTACGGGGAATACGAGTGTCTTTATCTAGAACGTATTGATAATCTTGGCTAACGCACCTGTGAGATTCTTGCGTGTATATCCAGTATATGGAGTTTTCCCTACGATCGATTCTCCTCTCTTGTATTTCTGATAAACAAAGGCAATCCTTTTTTTCATCCCTTCTATGTCGTTGAGGTCAAATGTCCAGCCAGGATACCCCATTTTAAAGGCCTTCCCCAGGACATGCAAACCCTTGGACTTACCGCATACGATAATCGGCAATCCCGATGCAAGGTACTCATTCTGCCGGCTCGGAAAAAAGTAGGTGCTGCCGGTTGTGATAAGCACTCCAAGATGTGAATTGCAGAAGGTGTTTATTGCCTTCTTATACGAGAGATGTCCGGTTCTTTCAACAAAGGGATATTGATTCATTTCTGGCAAGAAAGAATCCTCGATGTGCCCGATGAACCTGAATCTGATATTGTCATTACCGAGCCTGTGTTCGGTTCTGAAATCATCAACTGCATGGAGTACAGTTCCCGGATCCCTCTCCTCTCTTATCGTTCCGAGATAGGATATCGTGAAAACATCAGGTTTCTCGCTTTCGCTGAAATCCTCAGGGTCGTACCCGTTCGGAATGACAGCGATCTTTTGGGATATCTCAGGGTATCTCTGGACAAGCACTTCTCTCAGGTTTTCGTCCACAACAGTAATGAACTTCGCGGTCGTCGCAATCTTCTTCTCCCAGCTGCGCACGAACCCCGCTTGCAACATACCTTCATAAGGCTTAAAAGGAAATTCTAACCAAGCATCACGGAAATCTGCGATCAAAGGCTTCCCCGTATTCATTGCCAAGTAATAACCCGTAATGAAAGCACTGAATGGAGGCGCAGTGACGAATATCTGATCGAAATCTAATTTCCTCGCCGCATAATAGGCAAAAGGTACCCAGGGGGTCTTGTTGTCAGGAAAATTCATCACCCGTTTGACATGACCGTGCCAATTGGCAACATGGTACTTTCTCATGCCCACCAAATAAAGGAACCGTGCCGGGTCAATGCTGAACGTACGCAACACGCGTACACCACCTACATCCTCTGCTAATTCAAGATCATAGCTGTGATAGGCAATATCCCTTCTCGTCAGAATCAGCGGTTTTATGCCGAAGTGCGGCAAATATTTCGCGAATTTTACCGGCCTTAGAGACCCAGGGCCGCCGAGCGGTGGCCAGTAATACGTAATGATAAGAAGCTTCTTAGGAGGTTCTTTCTTGGATCTAGCCATATTGGAACGCTGCCGTCTTCTTACAGCAGTCGGTTGAGCAATGCGTACGCCTCGCGACAGTATCCCTTGATTTGAGGATAATTATCTGAATGTTCCTTCAATTTAATTACTTCCTTCAAATTTATCCTCGCATCATCTTTTTTCCCCAGCTCTACGAAACACTTGCCGATGTAGAGACGACACTGCGCTAGGTTTGCATAATTCTTATTGATATCGCTCACGTAACGCATGTACAGGATCTCATACGCCTTAGCGGCAGCCTCATAGTTTTTTCTCCTGAATTCCAGATCTGCTTTGTTCCACAGAAAAGTCTTTGACTTAGGATATTCGGCAAGGAGACCATTGGCTATGGACTCAGCCTTGTCATACTGGGCTTCCTCGCAATAGACAAACACCAGCGAATTTCTTGCGGTTGGGCCAGAATACATGCTCTTCTCAGCGGCGATATGCAATTTCGCTATCGCGCCCTCGATATCGCCTCCACCGAGGTTAAAAAACGGTAGATATCGCGAAGCACGGGCCCAAAAATACTCAAACGTGCCTGCCGCGAGATATGCATCATAGAACAATGTATCGTCCCTAGCCAATTCCTGCATCATTCTTCCACCTTTGACGCCCAATCTGAACGTTTCGAAGTAGTCCTTGCGGTACCCTTTGTATACGGCCTGATAAATGTATGCATTGGCCAGATAGAATCGCGCCCATACGTTATCCTCACCGGCGACTATCTTTTCAGATAGACTGATTGTCTTCCTCATCAGCCTGTAATATTCACTCTCATCGCCGAACCGGCACTCATCCATCATCTTCAATTGAAGGAGAGCCGCGTTCATGAAATAGCCAGCCGGACTATCCGGGTAATCGCGTACAATGATGTCAAAATAGAATCGTGCACTGTCAAACTGCTCCACGTACGCATGCTCAAGCCCCAACTTTATATTTCGTTCTACTTCAGGAGGGTTGAGGTCCAAAGACACGTAGAAGATCAACAAGGCAATCATGGGATCTCGACCCGGGAGGATTCACTGACGTTGAGCCTCTTGTACCCACCCTTCACACGCGCCTTCTCACCGATTATCGATTCCGTGAGAAGTGCATTCTCAACGGTCGCGCCTCGATTGATGATCGATTCGCTGATAATCGAATTCTTCACTGCCACTTCCTCATCAATTGAAACACAGGGTCCAACAACGCTTTGCGCTATCTTAGCCGAGTCTGCGATGTAGACAGGAGGTATGATAATATTCCCACTCCTCTCCTTATGATACTGGGTCTTATGGAGGAGATGGTGATTTGTATTGATCAGCGCTTGGGCGGTGCCACAATCGTACCAACTATCTATCTTCATTACCCTGAATTTCTCGCCGTTTTCCAGCATATGTTTCAATGCATCGGTCAGCTGGTATTCGTGTCTCGTCTTGATCTCGTTCTTCATGAGGTGTTCCACGGCAGCCGACACTTTCGTGATATCGTTGAAGTAATACAAACCCACAATGGCTAGGTTTGATCTCGGCTGTTTGGGCTTTTCAACAAGATCGATGACATCGTTATCCTTCACTTCAACAATGCCGAATCTTTTCGGATCATCCACCTCTTTCACTGCCAGTATATTGGTGTTCCCGCTGCAGAATTCGCCATAATCGACGTCGATGATCGTATCGCCGAGAAGAACGAGTGTCGGCCCATCCAGACCTTGTGCGCCCATATAGATCGCATGTCCCAAACCCAATCTCTTCTCTTGCAGAACGTACTTGAAATCATAAGGATATTTGTTGCAGAAATCAACGATCGCCTCGCCCTGAGAACCCAGCACGATTGAGAAATGAGAGATTTCCAATCCTTGCAGACTGTCGATTATATGGCCCAGGATTGGTTTGCCGGCAACGTATAATATACTCTTCGGTGTAGAATGAGTATGCGGTCTAAGGCGGGTTCCTTCACCGGCAACTGGGATGATGAGATTCACTTTCAATGATACCACATAATCCAGAATGTGTCAATATAAGGCGTCGAGCGCCAATGCCGGTCATCGACCCAAGAGAAAATCAGCGCTGGGGATTGGCTTTAGAAAGTGTTGTGGCAGATCGGTTTTTCGACGGCTCTAAACGTATCGGTCACGATTTCAATGAAGCCTCTGTCAGAAATCTGGCTAAGACCATATTTATGAAGGCTGCGATAGTCCACGCTACCCACCATTAGCGACGAGAAATCGGCTATATCGAGGTGTATCCGTACATCACCTGCCACACGGGCGACAAGTCGGGGCAGCCCATCTTTGAATTCAACCACCAGCGATTCCTCACCCCTGCCCGTAAAACTGTCATGCAGTACGATATTCAGCCGATAGTTATGATTTCCGAATTTGTGATCCCTGAGCAGACGGAACATACCCTTTGCATCGATCACTCGATACATTATCCCAATGCCTTGAGTATTTACTTGATGGCCGATGAGCGGGATGATGTTGTCGGATCCGTCCCTCGGATCCCTAGGCAGGAAATGAAAGAATTCTTCTTGTGTCGGATAGAGTATTTGATGTATCTGATCGAGTTGCGTGTGCAGGAATGTGAGCAATTCAGATAGGACAACCTCATTCTCGTAGACCAATTCTCGTATAACGATATTGTTGCGTAGAAAATTGGCATCATCGACTCTTTTGATAACAAAGAGAAGATACCCAAGAATCTTCTTCCCCTCTTTGTAGACAACCGTCTTCGCTTCCGAGCTTTTAAAGAAGTAATCTAACTCATGCCTCTTCATCTCGAGCATTCCGTGGTGACTCAAGAAGAATCTATACGCACAACGTCTAAGGGCATCTCTGTCTTTCTCATTCAGAAACCGAACATGCTTCTTCGATCCGCCCCGTGGAAGATCTCCGGGCCATACCTTGTACAGATTTAACTTAGTACCATAACCGAAGCCCATCTTCCTGTAGAAATCAGGCCGGAATGGATATAACGCAACCAGAACAGATCCCTTCTTTCTATAGAGGTTGATAAAGAAGGATATCATCTCCTTGCACGCCCTTTCTTTCTTGCGGAGAAGGTCGACGGCGACCAAACCTACTCCTCCTACGAGCGTCCGTACAGAAAAAAGGTTCATCATGAAATCGTAAGTGCGCATACCGCCGATTAGCGTACGGTCACGGTAGACGCCGTAATGGTTGATCGTCGGGTCCAACGATAGCTTGACCATACGCTGCTTCATCTTCTTCTTATCATCCGGGCTGACAATACCGAAACCGGGATATGCATTGGCAATGATGTCGATAAAAGCTTCAAGATCCTTTAAGGGTATCTTCTTGACCATTGAACGGATGGCTTTCATTGTCAGTTTCTCCATTTTTTAAGAACATTGACCAGGGTCTCGAGTTCACCATGCAGCGCCGTTGATTCAACCTCAGTCACGCTTCCAATGCGTACTACCAGATCCCGCAGGATCTTACTCGGGCCGACCTCAAGGAAGAATCTCTCTTTTGCCTCCAACCCTTCAATCGCTGCGACCCAATCCACTTGAGACAGCATCTGTTTCTTCAGCGCATCCTTTATATCTTGTGGATCATCCAGGATTCTCTGTTCAACAACCGAATAGAATTTCCTCTCCGGCTTCCTGAATTGCAGGTCATCCAAGAAGCGCGAGAATTCCAGGGAGGCATTCTGGAGAAAGGGGCTGTGCCACGCCCCACCAACATTGAGCGGAATGCTGCGACCTTGTTTTTTTGCAACACGTTGTGCAACTTTCTTAACCGTTTCTTGTGATCCTGAAATGACTATCTGATTAGGTGCATTGATGTTGGCCACTACCGCAGGTTCAGATAGTTCATCAGTGACTTCTCGGCACATATCTTGAAGATCAGCCAATCCAACATTGAGAACGGCCATCATGGTCCCTTTTCCTCCCCCTTCTTCCATGACCTCTCCGCGTTTCTTGATCATTCTCATGCCGTCATCAAACGACAAGATACCGCAGTAGATAATAGCCGTCGCCTCACCTAGACTGTGGCCGAGCGAAATCGCACCTTCAATACCGTGCTCTCTCAATACCTCTGCGTATGCCAGCGAAACTGCGCTTATTGCAGGCTGAGCAACACTCGTCTTGCTACTCGTTTCGACGGCTTTGTCACCCCAGAGGTATTCACGGAGATCATAGCCCAGGACAACGGTGCTTCGGTCGATCATCGCATCTGCCTTCGGATACCGTGCGCATAGTTCTTTTCCAATGCCCGGCCTGAATGCTCCTTGACCGTCGAATAAGTAGATCATCTCTCTCATTATTGCCTCCCCCATCATTGATCGGTGATTATGACAATGCCTGTTGCCAAGTCAGTTGTATGGCTAATACTAACAAAGATCTTTTTTACACCAAGCGAATCGGCGATCTCCTTTGCTTTTCCGGTCAATTTTATGTACGGTGCACCAGAAGGTTCGTTGAGCACTATCACGTCACTGAAAGTGACTCCACGACGCCAACCGCTCTTTATCGCTTTGAAAAAAGCTTCTTTCACCGCAAACCTGCCGGCCAATTCTTGAAATCTGAATTCGCCTCTCGGATTTGTCTTTATTTCCTCGATTGTATAGATCTTCTCAAGGAAATTCTTTCTCTTGTTCACCGCATTCTTTATTCTTTCTACCTCGACCATGTCAATACCAACTCCAATGATCGACATGTTATTCCTCTTCCTCTTTGATACCAGTCACAGCAGGACACTTCACCGCCACACGATCATATTTTCTTCCGATAGTCGCTGCTTCAACGTAGTATCCACCTATGTCGATCCTATAATCACCAATCGTACCGAGGAGAATCCCCCTGGCATTCTCTCGCCAGCGTACGGCACGCTTCTTAAGGTTGACGGCACAGATCAAATTGATTTCACCGGGTATCGTAGATGCCAGATCCGCATCTGATGGTATGACAGTCCCCGGACTATTCCCGAAGACCGTATGTGAATGGAAATCGCCGACGAACTCGAGGCCCTGAGAGACCTTGCTCAGAATCTCATTGATCCGGCTGACTCGATCCATATCGACCGATGCATGAACGTAACCGCTATCTGCAGTTTGATACGGAATAGCATACTCCACGCGGTATTTTCTTTCTCCCTTGAATCCAACGAGATATCCTATTGTTTCCTTTCTGAAAACCTCCACCGATGAAGAGACGATCGTCAGAAACGCCGGAAAGCTCAAGTATGCAACGATCGGCTCTCTCTCTTGCTTCTTCTTCTTTCCTTCCTTCTTATTCTTTCTTGAATCCATCCACGAATCTCCTCATCCGTTTCAAACACTTCTCTTTTCCTACAAGTTCCATCGTCTCAAAGAGACCAGGCCCACCCTGCTTGCCGGTGACCGAAAAGCGAAGGGGATGGATAATTCGTCCTGCTTTTATCCCGCCTGCCTGCGCATAATTACGCACTGCCTGTTCGATTGCCTGAGCATCGTATGGTTTAACAGTGTCGAGGTGTGACAAGAAACCTTCTAAGATCTCAATCGTTTCCGCGTTGCAGTGTTTCTTTACACCGTCATCTTCATATTCAAAATCCTCCACAAAGAAATATCCTGCCACATCTTTGATGTCCGCGAAGGTCTTCAGCCGCAACTTAATCAACCCGCATACTTTCAACAACCAAGTTCTTCGCGCCAAGATCTCATCTCTTTTCAGCAGCCCGAATTCAAGAATGAATGGGGTTAGACGTTCGCACAACTCTTCATCACTCATCGCGTAGATATACTGTCCATTCATCCATTCCAATTTCTGTCCATCAAATACGGCATTTGACGGGTTTATGCGGCCGAGATCGAACTCCTTGATCAACGTTTCAATGCTCATCATCTCCTGGTCATTGCCCGGAGACCAGCCGAGCAGGGCGAGATAATTCAATACGGCCTCTGGCAGGTACCCTTGTTTCCTGTATTCCATCAGTGATGCCGCGCCGTGGCGCTTCGATAATTTGCTCTTATCTTCACCGAGGATCAAAGGAAGGTGGGCATATTTCGGAACGGGCAGCGCCAGAGCATTGAGCAGCAAGATCTGTTTCGGCGTATTCGTTATGTGATCCACCGCCCTTATTACATGACTGATATTCATCTCATGATCATCGACGACGCAAGCCAGATTATACGTTGGGACGCCATTCGAACGTAGTATGATAAGGTCTTCTATGTCCTTTGCCTCGCGCTTTATTTCGCCGTGCACCAAGTCACAATAGGATACAGGTTCATCCGGTACTAGGAAGCGTACGACCCTCGGTACTTTCTGCTCTTCCTTTTCTTGACGCCGCGATTCTGACAAACCGAGACACCTCCGGTCGTACTGCCAATCTTCTTTACGCTTGTATGCAGCTTGCCGCTCTTGCTCAAGATCATTCGGGTTGCAGTAACAATAGTATGCACAACCCTTATCGATCAGAATCTGTACGTATTTTTGATATACCGATATTCTCTCCGATTGAAAGAACGGCCCCTCATCCCAATCGATCCCAAGCCACTTCAGGCCATCCAGGATGACGTCGATCATCTGCGCCGACGAACGGACGACGTCGGTGTCTTCGACCCGGAGAACGAATTTGCCGTTATTATGCCGCGCAAAAAACCAATTATAAAGTGCCGTCCGGGCGCTTCCCATGTGGAAGAATCCTGTCGGACTTGGCGCTATTCTGACCCTTACTTCATCCTTCATATCTACTCTGATCCTGCTCCCTGTATTCCTAGAATTTCATTCTTGTTCAAAATCTCAATTCCGCATCTTTCTGGGCATAACAAGGCCGTGTCGAATATGCGGTCAAGACTAACTTGAAACGCCTAGAACAATCATCTCCGTAATCGAACACGAAGCATATCACTGTAATCCACGCCGCTCCAAGCGGCGAACGGAGAGGGGGAGATTCGAACTCCCGTCCCGTCTTTCGACGAGAAGCCGCTTAGCAAGCGGGTGCCTTCGACCACTCGGCCACCTCTCCATATAGCTAATGGCGAATTGCTGATGGCCTATGGCCAGCCGCAATCCAGCGATCCATCATCGCAACCGATAGACCATAAGCCATTGGCTGTGCCATCTCATGTGGCACACGGAGAGCGAGGGATTCGAACCCCCATGGGATTGCTCCCGGCGGATTTCAAGTCCGCTGCCTTACCAGTTAGGACTAGCTCTCCAATATGACAGTATCATCAAAATCAGGACACTTTGGTATCATTATACACGTCACGCATTGATTGTCAACTTAGTAACCTTGACGGTGGTTATAATGGTGAATATAATGACTGAGCTTAGTATTCAAGATTTATTATTTAGAATTTGTCCATATAGCGCTTCGATTGGGGGATCGTTCAATGGTAGGACGGTTGACTCTGGATCAACTAATCGGGGTTCAAATCCCTGTCCCCCAGGTGGTAAAAAAGGAACTCGGGGCAACAGCACGCCCCGAGTTCCAACTATCCTAAAGCACCAAGTTCAATATTATTTGAGTCTAATCACCTTTTTCATCATCTCCTGGCCGCCAGCATTGATCACCGCAAAATAGACGCCCTGTGGAAGGTATTCTTCAGCACGCCAGACAACAGTACCGTGTCCGTCGATTTCTTCGATGCGCGCACCAGAGGCGTCATAAATCGTGACGATAATGTCCTCGTTCGACTGAGACGCAAAGGTGATCGCATTTTGAAATGGATTTGGAGAAACCGAGATGGAGGATACCTGATAGTTTGAACCTTCATTCACACCCACGGACGCTGTCACTTCGTTGCTCAGACGTGATTCGGTAACTGCATATATCTGCGCAGTCACACAGTAGTAGTAGTCTCCCATGCCCGGAATGTCGACATAGGTAAGTTCTGTGACAGGTTCTGCATTTATCTTATCATAAGGACCGCTGCTGACATTACTCCGGTAGACATTATACCCGGCAATGTCCGGCTCGCTGTTCGCATCCCAGGATAACATGACTGTGTCGCCACTCACATTTCCACTGAGGTTTTCGGGAGGCAGTGGGTGCACCCAGCCAGTGTTCCAGTTGTCATGGAAGTAAGTACCCCATTCAATTAAGTATTTCCGCAGGGCAACATTCTCAATCGTCCACAGATTTACTGTTCCATCCGCAGCCAGTAATCCAATTTCGATATCGCCATCTCCATCAACATCGGCGACTGCAGCACTGTTCACCCAGATATATGTGTTCGTCTGTATCGGCCAATCCTCAACTACTGTTCCATTCCCATGAAAAGCAAATAGATATCCCTGAATATCATTTTCGCCGATGATCACCTCACGATCTCCATCATCGTCGAGGTCAAAAACAATCGGTGAACACTCATTATTATTAATTTCGACTGGCCATCCCTGAACCTGCCCACCAGTGTGATGCCGCGCCAGGAAACCCTGGTAACTGGTATGCCCGCCGCCGAATATTTCATAATCACCATCACCATCGATATCTGCTGCGACCGGCGTACAATATGACTGGGGACCAGGATATGCTTTTGGCCAACCAGCATAACCTGAGCCATCATACTGGTAGACTTGCACCGAATCATACCAATTGTTCCAGTAGGCAACGATAATATCACTATTACCATCCCCAGTAATGTCACACAGTACGGGTTGTGCATAACTCATACCAGTCGCTAGATTGAGCTTTGGCCATCCTGGTTCGTCATTACCGTCCTTGTCCCATAGATATACAGAATAGAAGGAGACCGCACATACTTCTATGACGCCGTCATTATCAACGTCACCGACAGACGGCGTTGCTACGCACATGTAATCAACTGCTTTCGGCCAACCGGCATAAGGTGTGCCATCATGATGATATACTCGTACCCAGCCATCCGGATAGCTTCTCTGGCCGAGGATGATCTCGAGATCACCGTCACCGTCGATATCAAAAATAACTGGCGATTTGAATCCGCCGGTTTCGCCCACGATCTGGGGCCAACCCGGCACGTTCGTGCCATCAAGGTGCCAGGCATACAGCATGTTAGTACGGCCGGGTACGATGATCTCCAATCCCGGAAAACTCGTATCTATGTCGGCAACGGCTGCTTTAGTCTGGATCTCCTCGATACCGGTCTTGGGCCAACCAGGCAACAGGTTCCCTTGATAATCCCAGACATAGTATGCGCATAGGGTAGTACCACCCAGGACTTCACAATCACCGTCTCCGTCCATATCTGCAAGTACGATTCCGGTTGGCGCAAAGGTCGGATTTGCTGGAATCTGTATTGGCCAACCCGGCATCTGTTGTGGCGGTGTCCTGGCCGGATGTGTCTTCACATAGGATTCGTTGAAGGTTGTGTGTGAATCATCAAGGTTGGTTATGCTTCCTTGTGCCTTTGCCAATGGTGTGGAAAGCACGACACACATTAGAATCGCTAACATTGGTACCTCCCGCGGATGCCGGAGGGGGGATTTGAACCCCCATGCCCGAAGGCCTACGCCCCTCAAACGTATGTGTCTGCCAATTCCACCACCCCGGCATACTGTTGACTTGAATCTAATAATACATAGAAACGAGGCCTTGTCAACAATCGACAGAATGTTAAACAAATACTTGAATTAAATACTATTTAATCTATAATTGTCATATGGTCAAAGTTGTCTCCAGTAAGGACAGCAAGATACCTCAAGGATGCAAACTCATAAGAATCAATAGCCAATTGATC
Organism: Caldifarciminota bacterium; assembly: GCA_020349965.1. GTDB lineage: Bacteria > Hydrothermota > Tepidihabitantia > SM23-42 > SM23-42 > SM23-42. The sequence continues at coordinate 1,313,544 of CP070705.1, forward strand.
GACGATCTGATAGAGTTCGAGTACTACAATGACCAGACCAACACGAGGAATATCGCCATCGAATATGATGGGACAAGAAAGATTCTAACATACAAACCAGGACAGAAGATCGACATCACCCTTGAGCCGCCTCAATACCGGCGTTGTGCAAACAACTGTGACTTCTGTTTCATCAACGGTCTTCCCCCGGGACTCAGGGATGAGCTCTATTTCCGCGATGACGACTACCGGCTCTCATTCCTCTTCGGTAATTTTCTCAGCCTGACAAACATTGATCGGGGCGACATCTCACGGATTGGAAGGCTCAGGCTGACGCCGCTCTATGTATCCGTGCATACCACGGATCCTTCATTGCGTATTGCATTGTTCAAAAATGAGAACGGAGCGCACATATTCGAGCAACTTAAGGCCTTGGCGGATGAAAACATTAGAATACACTGTCAGATAGTCGTAATTCCTGGCGTTACCGACGGCCCTGGTCTCATTGCCACGATCGAGAAACTTGGGACGCTATACCCGGCAGTGCAGTCGATCGGAGTCGTCCCGGTTGGAGAGACAAAGTACGTGGACGGAATCCGGTCTGTCACAAAGGCACTCAGCCACAAAATAATCGAATCCGTCAACGCTTTGCACCTCCGTTACAGGAAAGACCGGGCGCACGGTCTCGTGTACCTTGCAGATGAATTCTTCGTCAAAGCCGGTCACCCCATTCCGGATAGATCATACTATGATGATTTTCCACAATACGAGAACGGTATCGGGATGGTTAGATGCCTGCTTGACGAAATTGCTCAAGTAAAGAAGATCAAGAAGACCAGGCGCAATTACCTCATTCTAACAGGCCGCTCGGCCTATCCATTCCTGAAAATACTCCAATCACGCCTTGCACCATATGTTCATGTTGACCTAATGGCGGTTGCCAACAGGTTCTTCGGCTCGAGCGTAACAGTTTCCGGATTGATCTGCGCCAGTGACATAAACCGTTCGATCAAGCGCCACGGCAACGGTTACGATCGCATCATTCTACCCCCCAATTGTACCAACGACGCAAGCCGGTTTCTGGACGACAAGAAAATTAGCGAAGAACGCGCCATCATTGCGCCGGCGACGATCAAGGAGTTACTCAAATGCCTACAGTAGTCATAGTCGGACGGAAGAATGTCGGCAAATCAACGATTTTTAACCGGCTCACAGGCACAAGACATAGTATTGTATACAAGGAACCTGGTGTTACTCGCGACCGGGTCTTTGGCGAAGTCCAGTGGTGTGGACGAACGTTCGGTCTCATCGACACCGGCGGTTTCTTCCCAGCTGAAGAATTTCCTCTCTCCACAAGCATCCAGAGGCAGATAGAGAACGCATTGAGGGAAGCCGATCTCATATATCTCGTTGTCGACGGCCGTGCCGGATTAAAACCGATTGACAAAGATATCAGCGACCGATTAAGAAAGACAAATAAAACGATCTTCCTACTCGTCAACAAGATCGACGAGAGCCGGATCTCGCACCATGCTGCCGAATTTCACAGATTGGGGCTTGATAACATGTTCACCGTCTCAGCAGAAGCCGGGATCGGTTTTGGTGATGTCCTCGATGCAACACTGCAGAAGATACCGGCGAAGAAAATAGCAAATGTCGGCAAGATCATCAGGCTACTCATACTCGGACGTCCTAATTCCGGCAAATCAACGCTGCTCAATTCGATCCTCGAGGAAGAAAGAGCTATAGTGGATGAGCAGCCAGGTACTACAAGAGATCTGGTGAACGCCCGCGTTGACTACAAGGGTAAGACAATAGAGATAACAGACACTGCGGGCATTCGAAAGCGTTCCCGCGTTAAAGAACCCATTGAATTCTACTCTGTGATGCGGGCCATAAGGATGATCGATCGGTCCGATATCATTATTCTGATCTTCGATACCGGGTACGGCATCGTCGAACAGGATCAAAGGATCGCGGCACTCGTTCTGTCAAAAGCAAAAGCGTTGATAATCGCTCCTAATAAGATCGATTTAATTGCAAAGAAGGAGCACCATCGCATCATATCATCGACGGCCGAGTCTCTGCCTTTCCTCGATTTTGTACCGGTCGTTCCAGTCTCAGCGAAAACAAAAGCCAATGTCGAAAGCCTGCTGCAGCAGGTGCTCGATATCCACCGCGAAAGTGACAAAACCGTCAGCCAGCACGTGCTCGATAGCATAACGGCAACGCTCAAGCCTCCGCCAAACGGCGAGGTCCTCAAGTTAAGACAGATCGGAAGGCGTCCGCCGGTCTTTCAGGCAACTATTTCTTCATCGGTCAAGGACAGTTACATCAAATACCTGCGCAACAGCATAAGGAACTACCTCGGTTTCGCTGGAATACCGGTCCTGATAAGAACAAACATCCGAAAGAGATATCGGGTAAGGTGAGAATGTGATAGCGTATTTCATTTCCTTCGCAATTGGATTTATGTTCGGCACAATACCGTTCTCGTATATGATCGGACTGCTTCGAGGAATCGACCTAAGAAAAACAGGCAGCGGAAACATAGGAGCCACGAATCTCGGGCGCAACCTCGGGTTACCTTTCTTTATCGTCGGGTTTATTCTTGATTCATTAAAGGGGATTGTTCCAGTTCTCCTCTCTAACGCTCTCTTCGACTTCGGAACGCTGGCCGGAGCCGGCGCCATCCTTGGCCATATCTTCAATCCTTTCTTCAGCTTCAGGGGTGGCAAGGGCATCGCCACCACGATCGGTGTCGCCATCGCGTTGGCAACGAAATCATTCGCCATTTCTCTCGCCATCTGGTTGCTTATCTATCTCTCAACCTTCATTGTTTCGCTTGCATCCATATGTTTCGCGATATGCATGCCATTGTCGACCATCCTACTGAATGAAGGATCGCAGTGGGACCGGATACTCTTCCTGCTTATAGCAATCGTGGTCGTATACGCACACCGCTCCAACATCAAGAGACTGCTGCAAAGGAATGAACCCAGAACTGTTCTCTGGAGAAAATAATGAAGATCGGCATTCTCGGTTGTGGCAATTGGGGATCGGTTTTTGGGATCATGCAATTTAATAATAGACACGAGGTCAGGATTTGGGAATATAACAAGGAACGTTGCCAGGAAGTGAGGGCCACGAGGAACAACGAACCCTTCCTTGTTGGATACAGAATACCGGATGAGATCGAGGTCCACTGGGATATGGAACATGTGATCAGAAACGTTGATTTAGTTGTCAACGCCATTCCATCACAGGTCTTACGAAGCGTTGTTGAGAGATTGAAGGAGTGTGATCTCCGTAATAAGTACTATCTCAGCTTGACAAAAGGCATCGAAATTAACACTCTCCTCCGGCCGTCGGAGATCATTGGAGAATTGCAGGCAGCGACCGGTAAGATATACGTACTCTCGGGTCCCTGCATTGCTAATGAAATAATCAGGAAAGAGCCGACAGCTGTGGTCATTGTCGGATCAGACACACAGGGTACCCACGAACTTCAGATGGCACTATCAACCGACTACTTTCGTATCTACCAGAGCGGCGACATCGTTGGTGTCGAACTGGGGGCTGCAATAAAGAATGTCATAGCCATTGGTTGTGGTATCAGCGATGGTTTGGGCTTCGGCACTAATGCCAAAGGGGCGCTCATAACAAGGGCAATTGTCGAAATGCAGCGTCTTGGCGTCCAACTGGGTGCCCGAGAAAAGACCTTCTGGGGCCTGTCAGGCTTCGGTGATCTCATCACGACTGCGTTCAGCGAGGAATCGAGGAATCACACGTTGGGCAAGATGATCGGCAGCGGCAAGAGTTACGCCGAAGCGAGCCGAGAAATGATAATGGTAGCCGAAGGTGCACCAACCGCCGAAGCAGTCAAGAAGCTTTCGGCGCACCATTGCGTCGATATGCCGATTTGCGAAGCAGTATACAACATACTGTATCGACAGGAAAAACCAATAAAGGCAATCGGCAGTTTGATGCGAAGGCCTTTGAAAAGCGAATAGTCAATGCATATATTAAAGGAGGAACATGGCTGAAAAGGAATTTTTCTCGATCAAGGAAGTGGCTGATATGGTGGAACTTAAGCCATATGTCTTGCGCTACTGGGAAAAGGAATTCTCAATATTGAGACCGAAACGCAATCGGGTCGGACGGCGATACTATACAAAGAAAGATGTTGATGTCGTTCGTATGATCAGAAATATCTTACACGAACAAGGTTATACGATCGCCGGTGCAAAGAAGAAGATCGTTCAAATAATCGAAGGACCAGAACAATTATCTCTGCCGTTAAAGAACAGAAATAAATTCCTTCGCGAACTTAAGGACGAACTGACAAAGATCAGCAACCTGGTGAAGTAACCGCCGATAGCGACAACACAGAAGTCGTCGCTGCGGAAACCCGCGGCTATTTTTCACCCAGCGCAGTCAATTTTTGTATTGCTCTGTTCTTCAGATAGGGGGAATCAGCGAGAAGGCTCGCTCGCAGATAACAATCCCTGCCCTGTACCCGGTCACCGATCGCCACCGAAGCATCCCCAGCGAGGATCAATGCGTCAGCCGCACCCTCTCTATTCTGCTCATACAATTCACCGGCCCTGAGATAGTGGTTTCTTGCCTCTAAGAAGTCCTCTGATTCAAAATACAGGTGCCCGAGTTCCATGAATATGTCGGGCCTTGGACCCACACGTTCGCTAAGGTCGGCCAAGATATTCTTCGCTGAAGCATAGTCACCCAGGTTCTTCAACGTGCGCGCCTTGAGGATATGTGCATCCACCAAGTAGGTTGATTGTGGATAACCGGAAATCAAGCGTTCGATCATCGTGATAGCTTCATGATTCTGCCCCAGGTTACTGTAGATACCAGCGATCTTCAAAATGGCGTTTTCACTGTAGGCTTCGGTATTCAGCAGGAGATTATAGTAGTAAAGTGCCGAGTCGTACTTTGATTTTTCTGTCCAGAATGCACCAAGCTCATTGGCTGCGTACAACCGGTACTCGGCAGCACTCTCACTGTTCAGCAGGGATTGCAGAGACCTCGTAATTTCATATTCATCTTCCATCGCGCGGCTTACCTGTATCCTGAGTATCCGCGCTTCGTTAGCAACGGGCTTTCCGTCATTATCCTTGATCACTTCGTCCAATCCATTCAGGCTCAGATAATATTCTCCTTGTTCATAATGAATCTTGGCGATGCGGAACATCACGTGACCCACGAGATTTGACCTCGGGTTTTCCCTTACATATTTTCTTAGAGCTTCTATCAACGAAGAAAATTCGTGCAAGAAATATCTGGTTTCGTATATTTTTAGATTAACTTCCGTTGATATCTGCTCGGGTGGAGAATGTTGAGCAACAAGGTTGTAAGCTGCAAGCGCGCGTGCGTACTCATTCATGTCAAAATACGAATTGCCTATTCCTTGAAGCGCGGCTGCGGCATAAGGTGATCGCGGAAACGAATCGGCGAGTTCCTTCCAGAATTCGATAGCACGTCCGTATTCTTTGCGCTTGTAGTTGATCGATGCAAGAATATACAATGCCCGATCCGCATATGGCGATCGGGGGAATCTATCGTGATGGCGCAGCAGATTCATCTCCGACTTTCCCCATAAACCAAGGAAGTATTCGGTTCTTCCCTTGAAGAAGAGGTATGCATCAACGGAATCAGGCAGGTCTTGTAAGTACGCCCTGGCCGAATCGTATCTTGCCTCCTCACTCAATATTCTTCCCATCAGAAACCTGGCTTCGTCACTTGAATCCTGCTCCAAATACTTTCTCAAATAGAGTTTGGCCTTTTGCATCTCCTGAAGTAGTGCAAGTTCCTTACCGGCTTCGAACAGACCCCACTGAACAAGCCTCTCCTCGCCGCTCGATTCAATTACGCTATCCAACAGAGCGAGACTTTCCTTGTATCTACCCATTCGTGCAAAAGTGAGTGCCATCCCGATTTCACGATATCCAGGGAAATCTTCTATCCCGCCGTATAGATCGATTGCTTCATCGTAGCGTTTCTCGACATACAGGCGGCGCGCTTCGATGAGCATCTCATACTCGGATATGTGGTCGGCAATATTATGCCGGTCTTCAGAATCGGGCGCCTTCGCCAGGAAAGACAATGCGGCGTCCACATTATTTTCCTTGAGGCTGATCAAACACTGGTAGTAGTAGGACTGCCAGACATCGTCCCTGTGTTCGTTGAATTTTTCGAAATACCGTGCCGCCTCCGCCATCTCTCCCATCCGGTAGTATGCGACACCGAGATAGAAATAGGCCGCAGGTTCCACGAACTTCACCTTTTGAAGCAGATCAATGCTGCCTCGAATATCGCCGGAAGCAAGATGGTATATGCCGAAAGTCAAGACGTCGTTACGGTCGGCCGTTGTGGCCGTCTCGAATTCGAAGAACCGGGGGCTTTTGTGCACGTTCTGCGTGTCCCACGCCGACGGCCAAATCAAGAGTGCAATTGCCAGGATACTATTCAAGAGGCACCTCTGACGTGTAAATACTCAAAAGATCGCAAGATTCGGCATCAAATACAAATTGTACTTGATACCCCGCATAGATAGGGTGCTCCGGTATTCTGGCAAAATAACGCAGCACGAGAACGCCTTTTTCGTCGTCCAGCGCAGCATATTTGAAACGGTAACCAAGGTGCGGCTCCGTATAGAGTCTCTCTGTCAGTAGATCGAGGACGTCCATATTCTTGTCGATGACCCGGCGTAGCCGTTCGACCGAAGCGGCATATTCTTTCCCATCACCCAAGAACACCAATCCCCGTCGGTACGACTCTCTGTACACTTTGCTCATGTCGCCTTTGCGTACAATTGACAATACATCATCTTTCGCACATTGCATCGATAGAATGCAGGCGCACGAAAAAAGCAACACTGCCCCCGACCGTTTCATAATTACCACTGGCTTCTACTCAGCCCTTGGATGCGCCTTCGCATATACTTCCTTCAAATGTCTTGTCGTCAGGTGCGTGTATATTTGAACGGTCGATAGTGAAACATGCCCGAGGAGCTCCTGTACCGCTCTGAGATCAGCGCCCCGCTCAAGCATGTGGGTAGCAAAAGTGTGCCTGAGGACATGCGGATTGGTGTTTCCGGCACGAGCCACCCGGATCAGATATTTGCGGACAATACGTTGTAGCGATCTCGTCGTCAAGCGGCCGCCACGATGGTTGAGGAACAGAGCACCACATCTTGACGATTCCTTACGTGAATGAAGGTATCTGGCCACTGTATCTCTGGCTTTCCGGCCCAAAGGCAAGATCCGCTCCTTCCCACCTTTGCCCATCACGCGCACCTCATCATTTTTCAGGTCGATGTCGCCAACGTCCAACCCGATCAACTCGCTCGCCCGCAGTCCGCAGGAGTACAGTATTTCCATCATTGCACTATCCCTTGGATTCTCGATCTTCATACCTTCCTCAATCTGCTCATATGAAAGGAAGCCGGGGAGGTGCTTCTTCTTCTTCGGAGTGCTGATAACTTCCGCAGGGTTTTCGGCGATAAATTCCATTCTCTTCAGGACCTTAAAGAACGATTTGAGGCTCGATAATTTCCTGGCCACCGTGGTCGTATCCAACCCGTGTTTCACAAGGAATGCCACAAAGTATGAAATGACGCTGGTGTCCACAGTCGGTATTCCACTTTCCTTCAGGAAATCAAAGAAAGCAACAATATCCTGCTGATATGCCCTGATCGTGTGTTCAGAATAATTTCTTTCCTTCCGTAGATAGGTCAGAAAGTGCGGTAAGTTACTGAACAGGAATTCTGCATCCATATATTACAACCTATTCTACCACTTATCAAATTATTGTCAAGAAGCGCACTGTATACAGATTTTCTGCGTGCCCGAAGTCACTTATACGATGCAAGTTTCTTCTTCAGTTCTTCAATCCTCACAACCGGCATCGGATCGATTCCGGTATGAACAGCGAGATAATAACTTATAAAATCTCCCAGCATTATGGTCCAAAACACGCTCTGCATGTTGCTGCGCCCTGCGGGAGTGAATTCCATGATCGCCAGCAGGCCGCGGCTGAGCAGCGACTTCAACAAGCGGCGCCGTATCTTGTTCCTCGGATGCGCACGTGGGTCACAGATGAACACAACAGAAGTATCGGCATTCAATTTTTCCGGCCTTCCAAGGCCCACGATCTCATTATGATTCATCTCCGGCAGCACATTGAAGTGGACCAGAACCTTCGAGTTCTCATTCAATTGACACCGCCAGCGATTGGCAACCGGGGCGAAAAGTGAGGAATCAGCGTAGATGACGATGAATTTCTCTGCCAATGCAGACGCAACGGTCTTCGCCGTCCGTTCAATTCTATCCCTTTGATTCGTAAGGAAAGACGCGAGTCGAAGCAATTCGCCGCGCGAATCGCCGCGTATCAATCGCGCCTGACGTAAGAGTATCGGTAAAGGAGCGAACAGGTAGCCTAATGCGCCACGCGGCGGTAGACCCCTGGGCACTCTGATTTTGTGGAGAGATTTCTTCTTGTAAAGCTTGCCATCCGAAGATATCAAGACCATGTCAACCCCTCGCCGCGCCAATTGCCCGTAGTTGGCAAGTGTTTCTTCGGTGTTTCCAGAGTAGCTGACGAGAATCGCCAGGGTCTCTCTGTTGACAAATCGCGGAACGACGTAGTCCTTGTTCACGATGACCGGAACCTCAGGATACAGCACCGCAGCGATCTCACCACTGATGCCAGACCCGCCCATCCCGCAAAGCAAGACATTACGGTACCTCTTCTTGCCGAATGATTGATCCGGCATGGAATATACGGTCGACGATATTTGTTCGGGGAGCGAATATATTATGTCCCGCATCATGGCAAGCCTCCCACACCAGGGAACTTTTTGGCAATCATCCGGTTCAAGAACTTCTTGACCTCGCCGGCGCTTCGAAAATTAAGCGCCTTTTCTGCGATGTCCTCGCATTCAGACACGGTGAGCGCACGAAGGACCATTTTTGCCTTGGGTATCGCCACCGGGCTCATCGACAATTCATCGATCCCTAAACCGATGAGCAATGGAATCGCCAGAGGGTCAGCCGCAAGCTCGCCGCACAAACCGACCCATATGTGTGCTTTGTGCCCGGAGACGATCACCTGTTTGATCAAACGCAATACAGCAGGATGGAAATGATCGAACAAATGGCTCACCCGCTCATTACCTCTATCTACGGCCAAAACGTATTGCGTCAGGTCGTTCGACCCGATGCTGAAAAAATCGACATGGGATGCCAACTGTTCACTCATGATCGCTGCCGACGGCGTTTCGACCATCATGCCGACTTGTATATGGTCGTCGAAATCCACCTTCTCGTCCTTTAATTCCATTTTCACTTCTTCAAAAAAAGCACGTGCCTTCTTTATCTCTTCGAAGGTCGAGATCATGGGATACATTATCCTTATGTTCCGATTGACCGAAGCGCGAAGAATGGCCCTCAGCTGCATCCTGAAGAAATCATAGTCATCAAGACTGACCCTCATCGCCCGCCAACCGAGAAATGGGTTTGCTTCGCTGTAATCAGAAAATATCTTATCC
>CP070705.1:1323190-1340677 GCA_020349965.1 Caldifarciminota bacterium
GAAGGACGTCATCCCTCACGCGGCGTCGCTGGGTCAGGCTTTCGCCCATTGCCCAAATTTCTAGACTGCTGCCTCCCGTAGGAGTTGGGACCGTGTCTCAGTTCCCATGTGGGGGGTCATGCTCTCACACCCCCTACCCGTCATAGCCTTGGTGAGCCGTAATCTCACCAACAAGCTGATAGGATAAAAGCCCCTCTCAGGGCGACCGAAGCCTTTAATCCAAACACTTATGTGCAAGGATATTATGGAGAATTAGCCCCGATTTCTCGGGGTTATGCTCCACTCTGAGGTAGGTTACTTTTATGTTACTCACCCGTTCGCCACTAACGCTATTCTGTATTGCTACAAAATAGCAATCCGTTCGACTTGCATGTCTAAGACACGCCGCCAGCGTTAGTCCTGAGCCAGGATCAAACCCTCCATATAGAATAGAAGGAATTTGACATTTAGACTCAATGTCCTGGAAAATACTTACGAGGTAATTTTTCAAAGATCATATTATAGTACTTCTTAAGTATATTATTATATGCAAAAGGAATTAGTTGTCAAGGGGGAAGGAAAGGTTCAGACAGTGCTGCCCGAACGGATGTGCATACGTCCTCTGGACGACAGCTGGGCACCGGTTGAAATAATGCAGTTCTTGCCGATATTCATTCCCGATGGGATCATGGCTCCTTTGCCAATGACTGTTATGCCGGAGGAGAGATGTCCAGGATGCTTCCTGTTCGTAATGTCTTTGCCGGTGCCCATGCGAACCGAATTACCGACAACGACCTGCTTGTCAATGATGCACTTTTCAATAGTAGATCTCGAGCCGATCACCGAATCGTGGTATATTATTGAATTTGCGATGCGGCTGCCCTGTCCAATTTTGACGCCGGGCGACAGTACCGAATTCGTGACTTCACCTTCAATCACGCACCCGCGTGCAATTAGAGAATTCTCGACCACGGCACCGCTTCTGATATATGCAGAGGGGCGATCGCCGATTTCTCCCTTGACGGATAGATTCGTCTTGATCTTCCAATCTCTTATCGCCAGCCCTGAACGGGGTTGAAGCATGTCGAGGTTCGTCTGCCAGTAGGCATGAATTGTTCCGACATCGCGCCAATACCCTTCGAACATGAAACCGAAAACTCTCTTTCGCTGTAGCATTCTCGGAATGATGTCGCGGGCGAAGTCGTATCCTCCCGTTCGGGCTGCGATAGTCAAGGTTTCCATTAACGGTTTCCGGTTGAAAACATATATACCCATCGATGCGAGATTCGATGTCGCCGTTTTTGGTTTCTCGATCCAATTGTCGATCCTGCCATTTCTGTCTATTCCCACGATGCCGAAATGGTGAACATCCTTGGGTGCGACCTTTATCAGGCAGACTGTAGCATCCGCATTCTTCTCTCTGTGGAAGTTTATGACGTTCTTGTAATCCATGGAGTAAATGTGGTCACCGGAAACGACCAATACCAATTCGGGTGCGAAATCTTCAACGAATCCCATGTTCTGATATATCGCATCGGATGTACCTTTGTACCAGTCAGACATTTCTTCTCCTGTCTTCGGCGGAAGTATCTCCACCAGTCTCGTGCGCCCGAAGAGATCCCAGGGCCGCCCGCCGTCGACATGTTCCATCAGCGAAAGCGGCTTGTATTGGGTGAGTATGCCGACAACGTCGATGCTTGAGTTTACGATGTTGCTGAGCGTGAAATCGATGATCCGGTAGATCGCTCCGAACGGCAGCGCTGGTTTCGCCCGTTTGTCGACAAGGATATTCAACCTTGAGCCGGTACCGCCCGCCAGGAGCATGGCAACGATTTCTTTCTTCATCTCAAGGTGCTGCCGGCGTCGATCCGAATCGATGAGAATTTTGCCGAAGAATAGATCGCAGTATTTTCCCCTATCGTAGTATTGTCGGGTATGGTCAGATTCTTACCGAGTATCGTGATGCCGGAACTCAGCAGGTCTCCGAATTCCAGCGAGGCAACGCTCGAAGGGGAGCCGCCGATGATACACCCCCTACCGATCGATGTGTCTTTGTCGCAGATGGTTTTATCTATTTTTGAACCGGGTCCGATCGATGAGTCGTGAAAGACAATAGAATTTGTTACCCGGGCGCCCGGTGCTACGGTCACCCCGGGTGATAACAGAGATTTAGCTACCGTTCCTTCGATGATGCAGCCCTCGCTGATGATCGAGTTGCTTATTTTGCCGTTTACGTATGCCGGCGGGCGATCAGCTTGAGTACATCGTTCCAGGAGGTTGGTTCTGATCTGCCAATCCTCCAGTGCGATCTTTCCGCGGACCAAATCCATGTTCGTATTGTAGTATGAGTCAATGGTGCGTGCGTAGGCCCAGTATCCGCGATGTCTGTACCCGAAGATGCGGTATTTTGCGACACACCTGGTGATGATATCCTTTCCGAATTCATGCGAATGTTCTTCCGCGTTAGCCTTAAGCATATCGATGAGGAATTCGGTCTTAAAAAGGTAAAGAGTCATTGAGACCCAATCAGAGGGGGGCGTGTCGGGTCTCTCCTGGTAGTCCTGGAGTCGCCCGCGAGTGTCGATGACCCCATAACCGAATCTCGAAGACCTGCTCTTTCTTCTGGTAAAAGAGACAGTAGCATCTGCATCTTTTTCGAGGTGGAAATTAATGAGGGGCCGGTAGTCCATTCGGTATATGTGGTCTGCCGAAGCGATCAATACGTGTTCGGGTTTGAATGTTTCGATATACGATGTGTTCTGATAAACGGCATCCGCGGTTCCTTTGTACCAGTCCGAAGCCTTCAATCCGCGGTATGGCGGCAGCAGTCTAATGCCGCGGTTGCGGCCGACGAAATCCCAGTGCTCGCCGGTGCCGAGGTGGCGTACCAGGGCATAGGGTCGGTATTGTGAAAGAACACCTACGTTACGGATACCTGCGTGCATGAGGTTGCTGAGAACGAAGTCTATGATGCGGTAGGTGGCAAAGACCGGCAGGGCCGATTTGGGTCGCTGTTCGGTCAGGCAAAGCAATTCATCTACCCTTCCGCCGGCAAGGACCAACGCGAGCACCTTCATGGAGGAATTATAAGATGATTGCATGCTATGTCAATACGACGTGCATACGCATGCTAAATCCTGAATGCTAATTTCTAAACTCTAAACAATGCTGAAATTCGAAATACCAAACAATACCGCAGGATTCAGCATGATGGTTTGGCGAGACAGCACACTTGCCGCCATGCAGGAAAACGGGTTCGAATATTTGAAATTAGGGTTTTGAATTTACGTAGGATTTAGGGTTTAGTGCTTAGGATTTGCTTCTCTAACCTATGTCATTTCCTTGACTATGGTTTCTTTATCTTCATCCGGTGTGCTGCATATTACGTTGAGCATCTGTGCATCCCGGAAGTAGCGTTCTGCCGGATAGTCCTTCATGTAACCGTAGCCGCCGTACACCTGTATTGCGGCGGTTGTAATTGCCGTGGCTGATCTGCCAGCGGCTAGTTTTGCCAGTGCGGCCGCGCCATGGTATTCCTCTTTACGGTCAATGCGGAGCGCAGCGTCGTAGACCAGATGCCGGGCTCCTTCTATATTGATGATCATGTCTGCGACCTGCTCGCGCACCATGCCGAAATCCAGTATTGGTTGTCCGAATTGTATTCGTTCTTTTGCGTATTTCGTGGCGGACTGTGCAGCGCCTTGTGCAATGCCGAGTGAGATCGCCGCGAGCAGGACGCGGGCGTAAGCGAAAGTCGATTCGAGCAATGTCTTACCACCATTCTCCTTTCCGATGATGTTCGTTGCAGCCGGTGAACATTCTTCGAAGACATATTCGCCGATGCCGGCTGATTTCAGTCCGATCGTATTACTCGGTTTGCTGAACTTGCAGCCCGCCGTGTCTCTATCGAGCACAAACAGAGTAGGATTTTCTGAGTGTATATTACATGCTGCGATGATCGGACCGTTTGCTGCTGCATTCAGCACGAATGGATTCTTACCGCTCATGCGCTTTCCGTCCGGTCCATCTTGGATTGTTATCTCGTTCGTTCGGGGCAGGGCAAACCCGCCGATGATTCCGCCGCTTGCTGCTGACGGCAGGTATCTTTTTTTCATCTCTTCGCTGCTTGATTTCAGTATTGGATATGCGAAGAATGCATTGTGGCAGGCGACGACAAAGGCCGTGGATGCACAGACTTTGCTGATTTCTTCGAGCACTACGGCAAATCCGATCGTATCGAGGGCTGCACCACCATGGGCTTCGGGAATGATTGCACCGATTATGCCCATTTCGGCGAGACGCTTAACATTATCGAGAGGGAACATGCAAGACTTATCGATCTCGTCCGCTTTGTCGGCAAGCACTTGCTGGGCGAATTTCCTCAACTCGCCCTGTAATAGAATGCATTCCTGACTCAATTTCATTCTAACTCCTTTCTCAATAGATCGTTGAAACAGGTGACGGTAACGAGGCCCGTTTCGTAAGATGGTGAGGGTAACGTGACCGTCTGACGTAAGACAGTATGGGCATCGTAAACCTAACCCGATTCCTTTTTCGCCTTTTCTTTTGCTCCCATCTCCTTCGTCAGCTCGAGTGCGATCTGTGCCCGCTGTATCTGATTGGTGCCTTCGTAAATTTGAGTTATCTTGGCGTCACGCAGCATCTTTTCGACACCGTACTCATTCAACAAACCATAAGGGCCCAGCACTTCGATAGCCTCTTTGGTGATTTTCACTGCGACATCGGAAGGGAATAATTTGGCAAAGGACGCTTCCTTTGTGTAATTCTTCGCGCCGGAGTCGATCATTCGGGCAGCAGCATATACGATTGCCCGTGCCGCCTCTACCTCGGTTGCCATGTCGGCGACCACTCTCTGGATATACTGGCTGTTCAGAAGATTGTGGCGATGTGCGAAATCGAGAGCAGCCTCGTAGGCCCCTTGGGCAATGCCGAGCGCGATAGCGCCGACGCCAGGACGAGCACGGTCGAAGTTGCGCATCGTATAGATGAAACCCAGTCCCTCTTTGCCCATGAGATTCTCTTTGGGCACCTTGCATTCTTCAAAAACTAGTTCTGTCGTCGTCGAAGCACGGATGCCCAATTTTATCTCCTCTTTGCCGAATGAAAATCCGGGGGTTCCCTTTTCGACGATGAAGGCTGAGATGCCCCGCGCCCCTCTCGACCTGTCGGTGGACGCCAGTACTACATAGATGTCGGAGATGCTGCCGCTGGAAATGAATTGCTTGACGCCATTTAAAATGTAGTAGCCGCTTTCCTTGCGGGCCGTCGTCTGCAGATTTGCGACATCGCTACCAGCCTGTGCTTCGGTCAGTCCGAAGGCACACTGCAGATCACCGGTTGCGATCTTCGGAAGGTATTTCTTTTTCTGTTCCTCGTTCGCAAAATGTACTATTGGTCCTGAACCCAGGGCATTGACCGCATACGCAGTGGCAACGCCGGCGCAGACCCTTGCCACTTCCTCGCATGCGATGCACATATCCATGACCCTTGCTCCACTGCCGCCGTACTCGGCGGGTATGAAGATTTTCAGCAACCCCTGTCTGCCCATTTCTTTCACGATGGCAATCGGGAATTCGGCTTTCTCATCGAGTTCGTGGAGCGCAGGTTTGACAAGGGTCTCGGCGATAGTGCGTGCCTTTTCTTTTAACTGCTTTTCCTCATTGTTGAAGAAATATTCCATCGGACCTCCTAGCAATTGGGCATGGTCCTTGATTCAAGGGTAACGCAGCCCGTTGTTTACCATTCGCGGTCGCGGTGTTCGGCATCACCGGCAGCCCGCGATGAAGGCATACAATAACGTGACCGTGCTTTCTCAAAAAGACTCAGAGTGATACGCGTGCACACTATTGATTTGCCAGAATTATATGAATACAAGTGTACCAAATATTCGGTATATGTCAAGATATCCTGACGAGACGATGCGTTCAAGAATGATATTGACACATACATAAAATTGATTATCATTATTTTGATGTTTTTACTATTTTTCGTTTTAGCGCAGGGGGTGATCGATGACGTAGACGTCGTAAACAGTACCGATCTCATTGAAAAATCCGAAGCAGTTCATACAATCGTCCAGGCACCACCGACGCAAATATATACCCGGGATCGAGCAAACGATGCCGGAGGCGGTATCGTGGTGTTCTGGAAAAAATCAGAAGACGACGGTGCAGGAAGAGAATCAGTTATCGAATATCACATTTACCGCGGGACCGAAGCAGACGGCGATTTCGAGCTTGTCGGTACTGCCAAGGCCGGTGATACGTCGTATACAGATATTACAACCCGTGATGGCACGCCCTATTATTATCAGGTAAAGGCGTTCGACGGTGAGCAGCACTCGAGTGCGGCAGTAAGCGAGGCGGCGTATTCGTCTGCACAGTGGTTTCACACCGGCAGGATCAGCATGTTGATTGCGACCATTCTTATATCGACATTCGTTGTCTGGTTTATTAACAAGGCGAAACGTGGTCATGAACTGTATATCCGACCGATCGCGGGTCTTGAAGCGGTCGATGATGCAGTCGGCAGGGCAACAGAAATGGGCAAACCGATCATGTACGTTCCGGGAATATTGGATATGGATAATATCCAGACCATCGCGAGCATGATCATTCTGGGTAGAGTTGCCCGCAAAGCAGCTGAGTATGAAACCGCCATCCTGGTGCCGTGTACCAGATCGATCGTGATGAGCGCTGCGCAGGAGATGGTTAAAGAAGCGTATCTTGAAGCCGGCAGACCCGATGCTTATGACGCGGATAAAATACAGTATCTGACCGATGACCAGTTCGGGTATGCCGCGGGTGTCGATGGCATGTTGCTCAGGGAAAAACCTGGCGCTATCTTCTATCTGGGGGGATTTTATGCAGAGTCGCTCATACTTGCGGAAACCGGTCATTCGACCGGGGCGATACAGATAGCTGGAACTGCACAACCGTCACAGCTGCCCTTTTTTGTTACTGCGTGCGATTATACACTGATCGGTGAGGAAATGTTCGCGGCAAGCGCATATCTCTCGAAAGAGCCCCTGCTTCTGGGAGGTCTGAAGGGTCAGGATTGGGGCAAGGCGATTATTATCTTCTTGATTCTGGTCGGAGTCCTTCTGGTAACACTCGGTTTTACCGATGTCATAGGGTGGTTGAGTACAGGACAATAATTATGAAAAAAGAAGTTCCTCTTATTATTACATTCGTCGCGGGTATGATCATGATAGTTCAATATTTTGTTCCCCATTGGCCTTTTTCCAATTTGCAGCAGATGTTCAATAATTGGTTTTTAATCATAACCGTATTTGCGTTGATATTGGGTATTTTAAACCTACTGAAGAATCATATCGAGAAGGTGAGCCGCCGGAGAAAGGGCTGGTTGTACAGCATCGTACTCATGACGGGTTTTATGATCATGGGCGTCGCCGGATTCGTGTGGGGTCCTGCCGAAGGAAGACCTTTCGACTGGATCTACTGGCATGCCCATGTTCCGATGTCCTCGACCATGTTCGCGCTCCTTGCCTTTTTCGTTGCCTCGGCATCGTATCGTGCATTCCGCGCGCGTACAGCAGAAGCCACGTTACTTCTTGTATCTGCTATTCTCGTGATGATGAGCCGGGTTCCTTTGGGAAGTTATATGTGGAGCCAGCTGCCCCTGATCGGCGACTGGATAATGAGCTATCCCAATATGGCGGGTCAGCGAGCGATCATGATCGGCATCGCGCTCGGTGTAGTCTCCACATCATTACGGATAATTCTCGGTATTGAAAGGACCTATCTGTCAGGAAAATGAAGGTACTTGAACGTCTTGAAAAGATCGACCGCAGATATGTATTTATACTAATCCTGCTCGCCGTCGTTATTCCTCTTTTGTTTCCGATCAACTTTAAAATAGAAGTAAGTGAACCGGTTGCCATGCTGTACCGGACTGTCGAGGAACTCAGCCCTGGATCCTGTGTACTGTTCAGTTTTGATTATGGACCATCAACCATGCCCGAAGTCTATCCTATGAACCTCGCGCTCGTGCGCCACTGTTTTTCTAAAGACATAAAGGTGATCGGCATCGCGCTCTGGCCTGAGGGGGTCCAGTTTGGCAATGAAGCATTCCGTGTCGCGGCTGATGAGTATGGAAAAGAGTACGGCATTGACTATATCAATCTCGGGTACAAAGCAGGTGGTGTGGTGGTCGTATCTGCCGCGGCCGAAGATATCGCGACGACGTTTCCCCAGGACTATACAGGACGTTCCATCGAAGAATTTCCGATCATGACCGAAGTTAAGAATTTCGACAATATCGATCTCATCGTCAGTTTTTCGGCCGGTGATCCCGGTACCCGGGAGTATATTCGAATCGCTCAAGGCCGGTACGGTAAAAAGGTCGGCACCGGTGTCACCGCAGTGAGTGCCCCGGCGTTCTATCCGTATTTGAATGCCGGGCAATTACAGGGATTGCTGGGTGGTATGAAAGGTGCTGCTGAGTATGAAACCCTGATCCAGCAGAGTGGACTCGGCACCAGCGGTATGGATGCACAGTCGATCGCGCACGGTCTTATTATTTTCTTTATCGTACTCGCCAATGTTTTCTATATAGCTGGACGGAGGAAAAAATGAGTACGGATCCCGGCGTCTGGATCGCAGCATTCCTGACCATGTGCATTCTGAGTTTCTTGTACCGGGATAATCCATTTTACCGGTTCGCAGAACACTTGTTCATTGGTGTATCGGCTGCGTACTGGGCAGTGTATTATTATTACAATATCCTGCAACCCAATTTGATCGACCCCATGTTCGTACAGGGCCAGCTGTTGCTCATTATTCCGTTGGCGCTGGGCGTGATGATGCTTACCCGATTGTTTCCGAAAGTGGGCTGGATGTCACGCTGGCCTCTGGCATTCATTGTCGGGACGTATGCGGGTTATAATCTCATAATCTATTTGCAGAGTGATGCGCTTGACCAGGTAACCGCTACACTCGTGAGTCTCGTGCAGGTGGAAGCCTGGCAGACGTTGTTTCAGCACCCGAGTTTTGTAAATTTTCTGTATGCGATCGGCGTACCGGTGGTAATCATGGGTGTTATAACCGGTATCATTTATTTCTTCTTTTCCAAGGAGCACAAAGGCGTATTCGGTGGGCTTGCCAAGATCGGGATATGGTTTCTGATGGTCGCCTTCGGTGCATCATTCGGCTATACCGTCATGGCCCGTATTTCTCTTTTGATCGGGCGTGTGTACTTTTTGCTACATAATTGGCTTCAGCTCATTTAGGTATGACATTTGAAATCGGCCTGCAGGAATTCAAGCTGACCGATGTCCTGCAGTTCGTGCTTCAGACAAAAAAAACGGGCGTCGTGCATGTAAAAAGCGATAAAGCGGCGGGCGAAATATATTTCGCCGATGGACTCGTTGTGCATGCGCTGGATGATAGCTCCGAAGGCATTGACGCACTGTTCAACATGTCTTCAATGACCTCTGGTACTGCAAGTTTCGAACCCAATGTACGAGCACCGAAAAAAACGATTGCCGAAGGAGCCGGTAAGCTTGTCGAGACCGTCGAGAAGAGGCGAGTGGAATTCCAGACGATAAAGATGAAACTCCCTCCGATGACCTCGGTTTGGGCAAAGACCACGAAGGAACCGGAGTCTGCGGTCGCGTTGCGGCGGACGGACTGGCAGGTTTTGGCGATGATCGACGGAAAACGCAATCTGGCAGGTGTAATCGCCGAATCGAAGCTTGGGGGGTTTGAAGCGATGAAGACTATCGTGTGGCTAAAGGAACAGGGTCTGATATTCGAGCCTGAACAGGCTGCGCGCACGATGTCTCGGTTGGCGGGCTACTTGAATCTCTTCCTGGCCAGTTTCGGTAAGAATGGATTGATTTGGTACAAGCGATGGGGCGTGAACACCGACGATAGCGCGCGTATTACGCGAGCCATCAGCATCGACGCGGAAACTATGGAGGTTCAGGTTGTTTCCGAGCTGAATGCCCGTGATATCGATTATTTCATCGAAACCTTCGAAGCGATCGTGAATACGGAGGGTCCCAAGATATACGGCAAGTTACTCTTCAGGAAGAAATTTCAAGAATTCATTGCGAAGCTTAAAGAACAGGAATAGGATTATGGATGTGCTCGACAACATCTCCGGGATAATTGGCTATGTAACAGTGCGCCCTGATGATGGCTCGGTAGAGGAGATCAGAGGATCATCCGCGACCGCCATTGCCGATCTGACAGCGTATTTCTCTTCAGCCGGGGAAGCAATCAGAAACAATCTCGATATGGGCACATTCGGATACGTATCACTAGTCTACGGAAACAACCGCCTCGTGATCGTGTCTTTCAGAGACAGGTATGTTGGTATCGAGACCGAAAGAACGCATGACCCTCAGGTCTTGATCAAGCATTTGAGCGAGCCAGTGACCGTGAAGAAGACTCCCGTTGAGGTTTCCAGGAGCCTTGCATCGAAAGTGCATCAAATAAATCTGCTCGTCGATGAATTCGGCGGCAGCACTGAAAGAGCGCATTGGCTAGGCCTGCTAACCCAGAGTCTGAGCCTTCTGGGTAGGGAGATAGCACCATACATCGGAGTCGTTGATGACAAACTCGCATTTAAAGAGAGCCCGGCACCGGAGAGAGAGGATGACTATGTCCAGGCGCTTCGGTACGTCGTTGATTTTCTTGTGAAGAAGGCGGTCGAGGAGATGGGTTCTTCGCAGGCTCGCGCAAAGGTACAGGTCGTCATCGAAAGAATGAAGTGATTATGGAACGTACAATATTGAACGATGCGGTGGCGAAAGGTTTGCCGATGCCTTTTTCGGCGACGCCGTCCGGTGTCACACTGGTCGCTGATGCGGCGGCTGCGTATCAGGAACAGATCGTCCAAATGGCAACTGTCATCTTTGAGACCATCAGTGCGGTCGGCGAAGTGAAAATAGAAAAGATCGAACTAATGGGTAGCAAGAAGGGTATCATAATGGACTTGAATTCAGAGGGGTTGGTCGGGACGGTTGTCGAATCACCAAAGGATCTGTCGAGTCCTGAGATGTGGCAGCTACTGCAGGAGTTGCGAGTGAAACCCAAGTCTACCACTGCCGTTCGGCGCATGGCGATCGTTGACGCGTCTGTGCTCGATGACATCAAGGCCCTTCTACATGATTATGTTGGGGATTTCACCGAGCGAATTTTTCAGAATCAGCTCAAGAATCAAAATATAAAATTGGACGAGCTCCACGAAGAAGATGTGCGGCGAGTGATCCTTGCATTGACGAGAGCGACGAGTATGATCGTTGGTCGATCCAAGGGTCGTGAGCTCTCCAAACGGTTGATCGACCTAATAAGATGAAAACACTCAGTCGCGGGGAGGTTCTATGTTGTTCTTCTGTCTGATGATGGCGCCGTTCGGTATTGAACCGGCACGCTATCATGCACTTGCGGTCGTCCCCAACTATTTGCTGATTCTGGGAGCAGCTGTTCTCTGGTTTGCATTTGTCGTCTTAGGCGTCATCGCACGGCGCTATGAAATCGTGCTCGGAGAGAGAACCGATTGGCAGTTCATGATTATTGCGCCCACAGGAATCCTTGCCTTCGCGGTAATTCAATTAATATACTGTGGCATAGGGGGCAATATGATGTTGCCAAAAGGCGGGATAAATTATGGCGCCTACCTGCTGTTTCTTGTGTCCGGCAGCCTTTCGCTGTTGGCAAATTACAGATTCTACAGAGTAACAAAAGGGAAATGAGGAAATGAGAGCAGATCTGCCTGCAGAATTCATCTTCGTCTGTGCGATTATCCTGACCGTGGGATCCTTGTTCTTGTATGGGATGATCATCCGGCGGCTACTCATCCTAATCAAAGCGAAGCATATCTGGTTATTCCCTTTGATCGCAGGACTGTTGCTTTTGGCGCTAGCCCTTGTGCACGTCTATCGTGTACTCTTCTACTTTCCACTGCTTAGTACGGCAGGACCCGGCGATCTATTCGATCTGATAATCGGTTCATTAGAACTGGCAAGGGTCGAGAGTTACCTGCTTCTGGGAGCGGGTATTTCAGCGTTGATTGGCGGGCTGTTGTACTACCTGAGGAGTACGAAATAGCACCCTCTGGCAGGTCAAATTCATGGGTATTCGTGCTTGACAACCTATTGATTCTTACTATAATTTTGAAGGTTTAGAGTTGGTGATTATGCCGGCTTTGCAGTTGGCAGAGTTCACCACGAACCCGAATAGAAAGGAGGATACACATGATAAGAGAGTTCATGTTGGGACAAGAAGGTGGTGGTGGTTTCGTGATGTGGTTTCTTGTGATCTGCGCGGTTCTTGGAGTGGCGATAATTATCGAGCGCTTGTATAGCCTCTTCATCAAGGCCCGCCTCAACCCGGGAGATTTTTTGAAGAAATTGACGTCAACCGTTCATTCGCAGGGTATCGATGCGGGTAAGGCATTGTGTGATCAGACTGCGTCCCCAGTGGCGAAGATCTTGAAGTCGATCTTGGAGAAGGCGCATATGGGTAAGGACGCAATGGAAGAGATGGTGACGCGTAGTGCCGCAATCGAACTGGCTTTTCTGGATCGTGGCATGGCGCTGCTTGCGGGTCTCACAACGGTTGCTCCGTTCCTTGGTTTCTTGGGGACGGTCATGGGTATGATCACGGCATTTGCAGCGATCGCTTTGGCTGGTGAAGTCGAACCCACGGTCGTGGCAAGTGGAATTTCAACGGCTTTGATCACCACAAAGTGGGGATTGATAATTGCTACACCGCTCGCTATCATTCACATCTTGTTCTCTGGCAAGGTCGACGGCTATGCCCGCGACATGGAAGAGGCGGCGAGCGGATTAATTGATTATTTGATCGAACAGAGGAAGAAATAATGAGACTACGGGCAAAGAAGGTTGCACGAGCCGGGATCCCGACCGCATCGATGGGTGATGTAGCCTTCCTCATTCTGATTTTCTTCTTGACTTCCACGGTTTTCACCAAAGACAAGGGTTTGAAGCTGCTCCTTCCCGAAAGGACGACGGAGCAGGAACAAGTCAAGGTGAAACCCGAAAATATCGTCACGGTGTCGATAAATCCTGCTGGCGAGGTGAAGCTCAAGACAGTAGACCTGGATCAGATATTAATGCCGGCAGAGTACGGCGAGATCAAGCGTATCGTCGAAGAACGGTTATTTGTACGTGATACGCTGCTCGTCATTTCTCTGCGGCCAAGCAAGGATGCACCGTACAACAGCATGATTCAGGCTCTGGACCAGATAAAGCTCGCCAAGACGACCTCTGCCGATGGCCGGGAGTTGAGAGTGACCAAGATAAGTCTAATACCAACAAGTGAGGAGAGATGAGAAAGACGATCATTCGCAGACACAGAGAGCGGGGTGAGATTCCGACCGCGTCCACGGCTGACATCGCTTTTCTTCTCATCTTGTTTTTCATGGTGACCACTGTGTTTCGTGCTACGAAATTGAATCTCAGAATCACGATACCCGAGGCGAAATCTACCGAAAGGATCCTGATGCGACGGAATGTATCTTATATTTGGGTCGATGTGAATCGTAAGATATATCTAGATGACAATATGATAACGACCGAACTCATTGCGGGTAAAATGGCACAGAAGGTATGGGATAATCCAGAGGTCATTACGGTTTTGAAGGTCGATGAGAGCGCAAGCTACGGCGTGGTGGACGGAATCCTTGATCAGTTGAAGGAAGCGAAGGCGTTCAGGATAACCTTTGCGACCGAGCAGAGGAGATGACGATGCGCGATCATAAAATGATGTACGGTGTATATCTTAGAGCCGGTCTTCTCTACAGCCTCATTCTATTCATTATTGCATTTCTCTTCGTTCCTTATGCCGAACCTGAAGCGTACAAATTGAAACGCGAGATCATAACGATGGTGGAGGAGATATCGGCGCAGATGGAGAAATTGGAGGAGCCGCCTCCGCTGGAGCGTCCTAAGGTTGCGGTCGAAGCCGAAAGCGAGGTAGCCGAGGAAGCGGTTGAGACAATAGCGGCCACCGAGTTCCAGGAAGACCTTATCAGAACGATGCCAACCGGCCCGGATATAGAGATCGTGCCCTACTATAAGGTTGAAGTCAAACCAAAACCAGTATACCAGCAGAAACCAAGGTATCCTGATCTTGCCCGTCGGGCAGGTATTGAAGGGCAGGCGGTCGTTAAAGCTTTGGTTGACATTGACGGCAGCGTCATGGACGTTCAGATACTCAAATCAAGCGGCAATCAGATGTTGGATGAGGCGGCGCTTGCTGCAGCGCGTCAATGGAAATTCAGTCCGGCTAAGCAAAGGGATAAGTTCGTACGTGTATATGTCTCAATACCGGTCAATTTCCGGCTCGTCGAAGGAGGATAGGCTCGTTACCTAGAACCTTGACAACTCCATGGTATTTGCTATAATATTATGGAATGGCGAAAGATTTATCAATACTTGTATAAAAAATACGATTCAAGAAGAGGAGGTGATGGCGCGAGAAAGAAAAGGTTTTGTAGATCCAAATGCACTCAAGAACGAGACAATAACTAAAGCAGTAAGAAAGGAGGAATGATGAAGAAGCGTCTTCTAGGCCTCTTAGCGATAACAGTAATGTGCCTTGTGACGTGCGGTAATGAACCGCCAGAACCTTTTTACGAAGGCACACCTGAAGACGATGCGCAGATAGACTCCATCCTCACACATCCCAGCTATGCTCGACTGCTCAACACAATCGACGGTTTCGTGCCAACATACATAGGCGCAACGCTGCCGGAGTGGGAGATTGTAGGATCAGATTCGATCTTCCGTGCGGATTCGCCTCTTGTCATGCAGCACATCGATAGCTGCGCGCTCTCATTCGTTGACACGAATCGCGTCTACGATCGATGGTACGCCAAAGATACCACTTGTACGGTCTATCTAATCGACACATTTGAGGTCGAATCAAATGTCCATGTCGATTCGATGATTATAGGTCACTATGACAGTCTCTATATCGGACCAACCGGTGACACAAACTGGGTACTGGATTCGGTCGAGGTGATCATGCCGACGGGTGGAGATGCCTACGTCTCGGAAACCATTGAAGGTGATGGCAGGAGGCTAATATTCCTGGAGCCAATCCGTGATACGATACCAACGATCGACGAGGAGACCGGCGATACCTTGGGCTATCCGGTGCGTGAACCTTTGGTATGGCAGTTGAAGCGCATATCGTATGGAACCTACTACTATCCGACACGCGGAACCGATGTTCCTGCGATCAGTCGCGTCATTTTGACCGCCGGCGAGCAGGTCGATACAATCATCAGTTCGAGTACGGATACAACTTACACCGGCCACGTCATGAATCGTTTCCGGCACATCGATTCTTTGGTGCAATATGACAGTCTCTCTGTGGATTCGATTGAAGTCACGATCGAGGTCGATGATGTAGGTGTATCAGGTGTTTGCAACTATTACGCAGTGTGCGCTGGCGCGACGCCAGAGCGGCGTCAGCTGCCGAGTGTCGCAGGCGGAGCTGCTGGTTACTTGCCGTTGACCGGTCAGAATATCGTGAACCTCTATTTCGAGGTTGTAACATGGAATTCATACTACTATGTTAACCCCAATATCGGATACTATGCAGCGGTCTGGCTGATACCAGTCAGAATTAATTAGGGGGTGCTTGATGAAAAAAATCTTACTCGCACTTATGATCGGAGTTTTTCTGTTCGGCGCTGAATTCGGCAGAATCAATGGCCGTGTCATCGACGCCGAAACAGGAGGAGTCCTGGTTGGAGCAGACGTTGTCATTGAGGGCACTGATCTCGGCGCAGCGACCGATGCTGAAGGGGAATTTGTCGTACTATATGTTCCGGCAGGCACCTATAAGGTGACGGCTTCGTACATTAGTTACGACCCGTTCACATTCACAAGCGTCGTGGTCAATGCCGACCAGACGACATTGGTCAATTTCCGCTTGCCTCCGACCGTAATCGAGGTGAAAGGTGTAACCGCGGTTGCCGAGCGCGAGGCAATCGTGAGAGATGCCGTGCATACACGCCGTGCAGTTACGTCACAGGAGATGAGTCGGTTGCCTGTTACGACCATCAACCAGGTGATTGCATTGCAGGCTGGTGTCGTTGACAGCAAACGAGGAACTCATTTGCGCGGCGGCCGTGACGGTGAGGTCTCTTATATTGTCGATGGTATTGTCACCAAGGTGCCTAACACCAACTGGCAGTCGGCCATCGTAAACCAATCCGCGGTGGAAGAAGTTTCCGTGGTGAGTGGCGGCTTCGATGCCGAATACGGCGATGCACTTTCAGGCGTGGTGAACATCGTTACCCGGGAAGGCGGTCCGAAGATCTCCGGAGCGATGAATTACCTGACCGACATTATGTTTGAAGGCTGGCAGGACCAGATCAACTACGGATACAACTTGGTCGATTTCTCAGTTGGTGGTCCGTTCCCGGCGATGAGCAGATTGCGCTATTTCTTGTCCGGCGAATGGATGAGCACTAATTCATACCATGATGAAGGTCGTTTCGAGCTCGATGCGCCTAGGCAGGATTATCGTGCACAGGGTCGTTTGACCTACAATTTCCCTAATGCCAAAGGCAAGCTATCCTTCACCGGCTTTGCTGAGCGGCGGCAGTGGGTTATCTGGAATACGAACACGGGTACGGCTCAATACAGCCTGAAGTACTTCGATAACCGGCCGATGAGCCGTATCAAGAACTGGATTGTCTCTTCGACATTC
This sequence comes from Caldifarciminota bacterium, assembly GCA_020349965.1. GTDB lineage: Bacteria > Hydrothermota > Tepidihabitantia > SM23-42 > SM23-42 > SM23-42. The sequence goes on from CP070705.1 coordinate 1,339,909, forward strand.
AACTACATGGTGACGGCACAGACCCTGGCTTCCTTGAAGATCGGCGTGACGCATTTTGACCGCCTCTACGGAACCCGTGATTATGCCTGGGAAGATTCGACGGGCAGGGAATGGTATGAAGACTACCGGATGAAAGCAGAGGATCTGGTCGACATGCTGTTCAATCCGGGCGATTACACGGATACCTTAGGCGATACGCTTACGGTCCGCCAGGTTCTCATCGACAGTGTCATGTATTACCACGAAGAGTATTTCAACCGCGATGTTGAGGCTTTGCGGCACAATCCCTACGGCGTCGAGGGTCTGTTCTACACGTTCGGTGATTACCGCGTGTGGAGAATCTGGAACAACAATGATCTACAGGGACGCCTCGATGTCACCCACTCTGTGGGCAAGGTTCATGAATTCAAGACTGGCGTCGACTACACTAGGTATGAGATGGCATTCTACGACAATAATCTGCCGTGGGTGGCCAATCCGTTCTGGGATTATTATAACCGGACACCGTGGAAGGTCGCTGCCTACGCACAGGATAAGATGGACTTTGAAGGGCTCGTCGCTCGAATCGGATTGCGTCTTGACTATTTCGATCCCAAGGCAGAGACCTATCAGGCACCCGAAAACTATCTGAACGATACGCTCGTCCAGTCCGAGGTTCAGTACAAGATCTCGCCGCGTCTCGGCTTCTCGCTTCCCGTGACCGATCGCATGAAGCTACGGTTCAACTACGGGCAGTACTTCCAGCTGCCGGCACTCGACAACCTTTATG
>CP070705.1:1340777-1388987 GCA_020349965.1 Caldifarciminota bacterium
GTTTGTGTCTTTATTGCATGTGTGCAATTGACACATTCTATGTACCTTTCCTAACCGAGCGTGATTTGACTATTCGCTCGCGCTGCTTTCATTGTCGGGCCGAGCTCGAAATAAGCATAAAAGAATGTAAGATTGTTGACGCGAAGCCATCGCGTTCAATTACTATTTGGAAGAGCGCAGCTGAATATGACTGCCCAATGACAAATTTCTTCTGCTCCAAAGAGCATCTAACGGAGTGGTGGAAAAAGGCGTCCAAAGAACCTGGTCAGCCCTGCAATCCTGTTGAGGCACTAGCTCATGGTAGAAAAACTGTAGAATCCATGTATAAATCAAAGGCAGGGTTGAACGAGATTCTCTGGGCAAAAGCAGATGAGCTTGTATGTTATTGCCGGGAAGTGCCTAAAGCAACGATCATTGCGGCTATCAAGAGAGGTGCATCCAGCGTGGAGGAAATTGCGGGGACCACTACCGCGTGCACTGGCGGTTGGTGCAAAGAGACGAATCCAAAAAAAAGATGCTGTTGTGTTGATCTTGAGGCTCTACTTGAGGCTTATCGCCCAATACCGCGAAATCGTATCTCTTGAAGCGCAAGCCACCCCGCCAGGACGTTATAGACAAAAAACAAGTAGAATCAAACAGCAAGCATCTCCAAATCGACGGATGGTAATTCTTCCGAAGCTATACTACAATACTACAAAATCACGATATTTCGATAATTTGATAGTTGTTTTTCCTTACAGTTGTTATTCTAAGCAATGCAATGGCTTAGGTGGAATCGGACTTGACAGACAAGATCATCACACAGCGTTTAGGATTAAAAATTTGCTCTGAGCCATTCAAGAATTGTCTTAGACACTTCCGTTTCTTTGCCTAGATAATTGTGAGGTGCTCCATCAATAATTCTCGTGTCGACTCTTGAACTTGACTTTGCTTTGGATCTGATAAGCTCCAATGTTTCGCTAATATTTCCTAAGACATATTCACCATTGTTACCGAAAAGGATCAACATAGGCGTTTGTATTGATGATAATTCTCTGAAGCTTCGCCTTCTGTTTCTATATGGGAAGATATCCAGTGGTGTTTTATCACTATAGGAATTTAAGTAGGTATTCGCACTCATAGGACAGAAAACTGCCCACGTTGGCATAAGGGTGTGCCCCCTATTTGCTTTAACCAAATTCGATGCTCGGTGGATAGCCTTCTTGAATCTATTTTTCCCTAACCTACTCTGTAGTATACCAATATCATCACATGGTGACAGAAGAACGATGGCCTTAACTTTCTTGATCTTCTTACGATATTGATAATAAGCAACTTTATTTGCGCCTGTACTGTGTCCTTGAAGGCAAATTGCATCTATCCCCGCGGTCTTCAAATATTCAATCGCTGCATCTATGTCATATATGCAATCAGAGAATATTTCGTATGCACCGCCTCCGTCAATATAGGAAATGTCCTTTCCGCTTGTTTTCATAAGATCCGTAAAATAGTCATGTCCCCTATTGTTGAAAACAAAGAAAGAATAGCCGAATCGTGTCAATTCCCTAGCTAATGAGTCAATAAAATGATTTTCATAGAAATTGCCCGATAAACCGTGAATATGTATTACTGCTTTCGAGTTATCGTTGGCTTCCGGTTTGAAGAACAGCCCCTGCAATTCAATATTATCGATTGTGTGAAATCTAAGGAATTCACTTTTCATTTCTTGCCTCTCCTTTCTTAAAGTTTTGGGTGTATCTGACTTCTTAGATACTGCCTTGCTTCAACACCATTTCTTTTTGTGCGTTTGTATTTCCCTAAAAATTCCAGACAGGTCTGTTTTAATAGATTCACTCTTGATTTTTTGACGAAATCATGTCACTCCGAGTCTGCTGTGTGAAATACAACTGAATCGTCCATTATTAGGAAATCTAGGATATATGATTCCTTTATGTTACTCTTCTCAGTTACGTAAACACCAATGCCATTGCGAATTTGGTCTTCCAGGATTGTCCTAATTTCTCTCGCCTCTGTTTGTTTCGGTCTAGTATAAACACCCTCTCTATTCTGACTTTCTTATCTGTTGCTTCTATGTTTGAATTAAGTAATTCCCTGCCGAATTTGGTATGCCAAAATCGCCTTTTATTGCGGTGTGAATGTGAAGGGAATCGATACCCTCTGTTCAAAGGGCGTGCCATCCTTTGTGGCAGGTGTGAATTCCCAACGACGTGCTGCATCAAGTGCTGCCTGTTCACATGCGGGATTGCCAAAGCTATTCAGTATCGTAGCTTCTTTTACACGACCATCCGTTCCCACAAGAACCCTGACAACAACAGTTCCCGATGCCTGAAATTCCAGAGCCGCTGCCGGGTACTTTGGCTGAACACGGCTTACCGGTTCGGCACGGGTAATGATTGACGGCTTGGGCGGAGGAGGAACAGATAGCGCAACCGTAGTGATCGTATCACTCACAGCAGTATCGCTTTGCGCAGCTGCTTCAAGAATCATCTCCGGCTCCACCGAAGGCGGTTCCTCACTTTCCGTGGCGATCTCCTCCGTAGCAAGTCCAGTCGGAGCACTCCTGCCCGCGCTTGCAGCCGATGATTCCAAAGCAGGAGAAAGAGCGGCAATACCTACGCGACGTTCGGCTTCAGGTATCCAGTAGGATTGAGCATTCACTAACTTAACTTCATTTTCAAAACCTTTGACACGCTTGTACGTCGCTGCGATTTGGTCAGGCACGACGAGGAATGCGTAGGGCTGATCCTCATAAACGGCTTTTTGAAATTCGTTCCAGATGCTTCTTGCCTTTTTGCGGTCAAGCATGGCCACTCCCAAATCGATCAGAGAATCGACGAATGGGTTCGTGTAGGATACAAAATTGTACCGACCTTTTGAATGCCAGTAAACACCGGGGTCGATCTTCTCCCCGACACGCCACCCCATGATATAACCGTCGAACTGCTGATCAACCAACGCGGTTACGAATGTATTGGCGTCAAGAGTCTGTGATATTACTCTCACACCGATTTTCTGCAAATCCTCGCTAATGTATCGCAATATTGCGACTCGATCAGGATTCTCTGAGTTGGTGATAATCCTGACCGTGAAATCTGTACGATTCAAATCGATCGTGCGGTTACGATTATAATCTCCGAAACCTTTGCTCTGGAGTATTGAACGTGCACCGTCAACATCGTATGGAATTGCGTTAAACGTTCCGTCATAACCCCAAGAAGACGGTGGCAAAGGACCGAGGCAAAGTTCGCCCATCCCTGCATAGATATCTCTCAATATGCGTTGCCGGTCTATTGCCATAGCAAGAGCCCTCCGCACCTCTCTATCCTGAAGAAATGGATGATTCAAATTCCAGGCGACATACAAATACGAATTGCCCGGTTCAGAAATGATGCTGATGTTATCATTACCGCTCAGTTCATTGGCAGCGGTCGGCGCAATATTGAATATTAAATCCACAACGCCATTTTGAAAATCATCGATCATCCGCCTCGTACTGGAGTAGTATTTTATGATTATCTCATCGAGGGGCGGTCGTCCTCTGTAATATTCTTCGTTCGCGCTCAGTACCATTCCCGAACCTTGTACCCACTCAGATATTTTGTAGGGGCCGTTTCCAACCGGTTCAGCGCCAAAACCGACCCCCGTCTGTACATACACGTGTTTTGGCACAGGCATGATGTCGGAATCGGTGAGGATATCGGAATACACTTTTTCAAACGTGAACTTGATAGTGTGATCATTGAGCACCAGCACATCAGTGATGAACCGTAACGAATTAACATTAGGATAATTTTTCGAGGGGTCCTTCATCTGCTGATAGGTATACAGCACGTCATGGGCAGTCACAGGCTGGCCGTCCCACCACGTGACATTCTTTCTCAGAAAATATGTAACAGATCTTAGATCTTCGGAGAATTCCCACGATTCAGCGAGCATGGGTTTCATTTTGCCGGTCTCTTTATCAATACCGTGTAAACGCAGGAAGAGTAACTCCATTATCTCGCCAGATGAAAAGACCGAAGGTTCAAGTGGGTCTATCCTTGCGGGTAATTCCATCGTGCCGATCACAAGCTTGCCGCCTTGTTCGCCGACAAACCTATCTTCCTCCTCTGCGCAGGAGACGAATCCTATAGATAATATGATCAAAAAAACAAGCAGACATCGCATACTAGCCTCTCATAACTAATCGAATTATAGTGCCGATCGCAAATTTGTCAATAGACTTAATTCTCAGATGCGGAATTACCAAAATAAACCTTCATATGAGGCCATGGTATTTCAATGCCTTCGCGATCAAACTCATTCTTGATGCGTTTTCGCAACTCACCCATGACTTCCCACTGCATACTTGGCCTTGTATCGCCGAGAATCTTGATATCGATGCCTGAATCTCCCAAAGCATCCACCCTCAGTACTTGCGGCGCCTTTAGTATCTTGTCTCTCCAATTCTTCTCTTCCACCATCTCCGCGCACACACGGTTGATCACTCCGATAACGCGGTCAAGGTCCTCGTTGTAGCTGACCGAAATATTCATATTCACACGAGAGTACTCCTTGGTGAAATTGCTCGCAACCCCAATCTCACTATTGGGTATGTGGTGGACGATTCCATCCAGATCTCTGAGAACTGTCCGCCGCAGGTTGACATCCTCCACCAAACCACTTATCCCCGCCACCCTCACGACATCACCTATGCCGTATTGGTCCTCCATGAGTATGAAGAGCCCGTTTATCAAATCTTTTATCAGAGTTTGTGCACCAAAACTGACTGCAAGCCCAAGTATACCCAAGCTGGCTAATGCTGGACCGATGTTAACGCCGATTTGCCCGAGTATCGTGAAAAGAACGATTATTCCCAGCAATATGCCTATTGTGTTCGTAATGACGTGAGAGATAGTCTTACTACGCTTTTTAATGATGAAATCCGATTTGTCCCTCATTCGCAACAAGATCGTCTTTTTGATGACGCGGGGGACCAAACGTTGAGCAATCAAGAAGGCTACGCCACCAAGAATAATAATTATGGCAATCTTGATGCCATGAACCTGTAACCATTCAATCATCTTTCCTCCTGTTTGGATCAATCAAAGAGAAGCATTGCGATTCCGCTGCCATCCTACCGACCTATTCCACAATATATAAACCCCAGATCTTTCATCTTTTTGGGTTCGAACACGTTACGTCCGTCGATGAACACCGGTTTGCGCATAGTCCGTCTGACCCTCTCTAAATCCATCTGTTTGAACTCGTCCCACTCGGTGACAAGAATAATAGCATCGACCCCGTCCGCGGTCTCGTATAGATCCCGGCAATAATCAATACCCTTCATCATCTTCTTGGCACGCTCGATCGCGGCAGGATCGTAAGCCTTGACCACGGCTCCAGCCTTCTGCAGAGCCTTTATCACCGTAATTGACGGTGCGTCTCTCATATCGTCGGTATTGGGTTTGAATGCCAGACCAAGAATACCGATCGTCCTGCCTCGCAGATACTGGAGTGATTCCTCGGCCTTCTTAACCACTCGGAGCATCTGGTCCTCATTTATCCGCTCCACTTCTTTCAATAACCTGAAATCATATCCGAGTTCTGAGGACATACTAATGAATGCCTTCAAATCTTTGGGAAAGCAGGAACCTCCATACCCGACACCAGCATTGAGAAAGGCACGACCAATCCTTTTATCCATTCCCATACCTTCGGCCACTTTGACTATGTCAGCACCGGTCTTTTCGCACAGCACCGAAACGGCATTGATGAAAGATATCTTCGTCGAAAGAAAAGCATTCGAAGTAAGTTTTATCAATTCAGCACTCGCAATATCCGTCACTATCTTAGGTGCATTGATCGGTTTGTATAGCTCTAGCAATCTCTGCTCGGCCTTCTTACTCTCAACACCCAAAACGATCCTATCAGGGCAGAGGAATTCATTGACAGCGGCCCCCTCCCTTAGGAACTCCGGGTTTGAGGCAACATCGAATTCAATGTCACGCGTACACGATTTCTCGATCATAGTCCGCAACCTCCTCCCCGTCAGCACCGGGACTGTACTCTTCTCGACGATGATCCTATATTCAACCATGGCTGTGCCTATCTCGGTTGCGACATGTTCAATACCCGAAAGGTCCGCTTCTCCGCTTGCCTTTGGAGGCGTACCGACGGCAATGAAGATAAAAAGTGACTGTTCGATCCCCTTCCGGATATCGGTCGTGAACGACAGCCTACCGGCACGAACATTCTTCTTGACCATCTCTCCAAGACCGGGTTCGAAAATAGGAATTTCTCCTTTATTCAACATATTAATTTTCTGCGTATCATTGTCTACGCAAACTACTTCGTGCCCGATCTCGGCAAAGCACGCCCCGGAGACAAGTCCGATGTAACCTGTACCGACCATGCACACTTTCATTTAACCTCCTCATACCATCGGTCATTCGATTTCATAGATATGTCTGGTAACGTTTCGTGAAAGCAAAGTATATGCCGCCCAAGAGTGAGTAGGCAAAAATAATGAAAAAAGACAGCAAGGACATGGCCAAGGCCAATTCACCACTGAGTCCGACGCGGGCAAAGAGCATGACGTATGTATTCTCTCTCACCCCGAGACCGTTCAATGAAACCGGTATCATCGAAATAACGTTTATGATCGGAATGTAGATGAAGAAAGGGAGCAAACCCACTTCTGAATATCCCATGCCCCTCAATACAAAGAAGGGCGCGACGGAAAGCGCCGCCTGAATGATAAGAGAATGCGCGATACAGAAAATAATCGGCCTCCAGGCACCGCCAAAATCGGTCCCTGCCTCGTGCAAGCGGTTTATCCTCTCTCCCAATCTCATGAAACGCAGCCTCCCGATGATAGGCGAAAATACCCGGAATGCTTTCCGTGAAAAGAAAACGAAGGTTATCGCCACAATTACGCTCAAACCTATCACCATGAAGGGGAGAAACTCTGTTTCACTCCGCAGCACTAATAAATAGACGACGGCGATCAAAGCAAGTATGAATAATCCAACAAATCCCAGAATCCGATCCACAAGGACCGTTGCCAGGGAATCAGCACGGCGGCCTCTCATGGTATATACGACACGCATCATGTCACCACCCACTGTGGTCGGCAGGAGATTGTTGAAGAACAATGAAATGAAATAGATTCTCAGCGTCTGCGTAAACGGAACGCGAAACTTCTTGAAATCGAGCAGCACCTGCCAGCGCCAGGCAGATACGATGATGAACACAAAATATATGACGGCAGCGTAAACAAGATAGTCTGAGCGCATTTGTCGGATGTGATCGAAGATCTCCTGTATGTCGAGTGTCCAGAGTAGGAAAATAACAAGACCGACACCGACAACGACCCTGGCCGTAGTGAGTAATACCTTACGCTTCCCGCTTCTCAAGATGGTCCAATATGGCTCGTATTGATTCTCCTATCAAAGCGAGAGAGAAAAACAGGATACCCGATATGATGAGCAGAATGACCAGGTAGAGCAATGGTCGGAAACCTAGCCCGAAAATCCTCAAGATTATCGACAACACACCTATGGCAATTCCAGTAATCACTGAGAAGAGGCCGATCGTACCGAAATAAAGGAGGGGCTTCTTCATAAAAGATAACTGAAATTTCACAGCAAGCAAATCAAAAAAGCCTATGAGAATACGCGATTTCTGCTGGTACTTGGGCGCGCCAAATCTGCGCGGCCGTATGCTTACCTTGGTCTCCCCGATCTTAAAACCCGCCTCCTTGGCAAGCGGCACTACATAACGATGCCAATCCTTGCGCATTAATATTTCATTCAACACTTCCTTCCTCACGGCTTTGACCGCGTTCATATCGTGCACCTGCAGCCCGAACAATTTCCGCGCCCAGCAGTTATAGACGTTAGAGACGAATCTCTTGTCGTACTTCCCTTGTTTCCATCCTGTGGCAACATCGTACCCGCTTTCGAGCAAAGCGACAAGTTTCGGTATGTCGTTCGGATCGTACTGCATATCAGCATCAAAGATGACAATTGCTCCACCACGGGCGGCTTTCGCTCCGGATATGATTGCCTGAGTCTTCCCCATATTACGTTTGTGCCTGATGTATTTCATATACCGCCGCTTATGTTTCCGGACGATATCGGATGTCCCGTCATCTGAACCATCGTCTACTATTATGATCTCGTAGTTCTTATTCTTCTTGATGAATTTGTCGAATTCTTCTATCAGGAGAGGCATGCTGGCCGCCTCGTTATAGGCAGGTACGACTACTGATATTTTCATGATTTGATTATACGAAATCTTTCTCCCGAGTCAATAGCAGAACCGATCAGGTCAGCGTATTACACTAAACCGCTGGCAATGCATCAACTTGTTTCAAGATGGTTAGCTGACAGACTGCCTTCATCGTTTCAAAAACACCGATCCCTCTGATCGCAACGCTTTCATAATACTGATAGCTCGCGGGATTGAGTTGAGCCTGAAGGTCCCTGATCTCCATAATATTGGGGAGGTCACGCTTATTGTATTGTATAATCGTTGGAACGTCCTCCGGACTCAGATCGTATGCACTCAGGTTATCACGGAGGTTATACATGCTCTCGATGTTCTCCTCGAGCCGCTCCTGCTGGGAATCTACAACAAAAACCAAACCGTCGACACTCCTCAGTACCAATCGACGGGAAGCGTTGTAATAAACCTGGCCCGGTACGGTATAGAGATGATACCGTAACTTCCAACCTTTTACCTCACCGACGTCAACCGGTAGGAAGTCGAAGAATATCGTCTGATCAAGGTCGGTCGCCAAACTCATCATCTGTCCTTTCCGATCATTCCCCATTCTGGCGTAGATAGAACGAAGGTTGGTCGTCTTGCCGCCTAAACTCGTACCGTAATAAACGATCTTCAGATTGATCTCTTTCTTTGCGTAATTCAGATTCGCCATCGATCAGCCCTTATCGATAAGGTTGAGCGAATTGTCAACGGTAAAAGCGCTCACACCGTCGGTCAACACCGGCGCCGGATTACCCTCACCAAATGGCATTAGCATCTTGAGCATACCTACATCGGAACGACGCACAAGAGCCTCCGGTTCGCATATTTGCGGTTCACACCCATTTGCTATGTCCGGTTGCCTATTCTGCAAGTGATCTTTCACTTCATCCAAGAACGCCTCGAGGTTATTCTTGCCCATCGAAAAACCGGCCGCTTTCTGGTGTCCGCCGAAATCGAGAAAGAATCTGCGCATACCGTACAGCAATTTGTAGAGGTCGATGTCACAGCTTCTCAACTCTCCGATGCACTTATCATCCCGAATGCCGATGATGAGGGAATTGCGCTTGAAATAGTCGCGTAACCGTGCGGCGATGGACCCAAGGTAATGCTGTTTGGAGAGAGGAACGAGTGACAATACAAATCTCGAATTCACTTCGGCATTTGTCACCACCTCACTGAACAGCGTATCAATCTCCTCGCGGCGTTTCTGATCGGTCTGTTTCAGTTCTTTGTAGCACTCCCTGACGCGGGCAAGATTCTTTTGGACAAAGAATTCGATTCCCAACGCGGGATCGTTGTATGCTGCAGAACCGATCGTCGGTACCACTTCTCTTATCAACCGGTTGACATCGACCGCACCATCCTCATGCAGACAAAGAGCCCACGCATCTTCGATCTTGTTCATAAGTTCCATACCATGAGCACAGAAGATCCTGTTCTCGTTTCGTAATACGACCCGGTCCGCAATAGTACCGACACAGACGATCGGGAAGAAATTCTTCTTGAGACTATAGAATTCGTGTGCGTTCATCCTGAAAAACTCACTGTACAAGAATTGGGCGAGTTTGAAAGCAACGCCCACCCCTGCCAGTTCCCGGAATGGATACTCGGAATCTCTGCGTTTTGGATCGACTGACGGCACCGTGAACTTCGTCAGACGGGTTTCGTGATGGTCGCAGATGACAACCCTCATTCCCTCTTGAGCCGCGATGCGCGGATTCTCTTCATTACTGATGCCAAAATCGACGGTCAGAAGCAATTTCACGCCTTTTTCATGATAATTCCTCAGAATCCGGGGGTTGAGAATATACCCATCCTTCTCGCGAACGATCGGGTAGACATGGACCGTTCCGCTACCGCGGGTGATGTCGGTCAGCGCCTTATATACGACTGCCGCAGCTGTATAGCCATCAACATCATCGTGGGTGTAAATGAGTATACCTTCACCTTTTTTAATCGTACCGATGATCTCGTGCGCGGCTACGGTGATGTCGGGTATAGTACGGGGATCATGCAGGTGATCGATGCTCGGAAAGAGGAACCGCCGGGCCTCGCTGTACTCAGGGAAACGCCTGAAGATGATCTCGGCAAGCTCCCGCGGGATCGAGAAATCGGATGCATACTTCTCAACGAGAACCTTGTCGGCGTCGAGAACTGGCATGTTACTTTTCTTCGGGCTTTGCCGACTGTGACGCATCAACCTTCTCGATGCGGCCCTTCAACATATCCAAGACCTCTTTCCGATCTTCAGGTAGTAGGAGGAAGACGCCGCGGAATTGGTTGAGGACTGTCTTACGGCGGAAAGGACTCAAAAGTACACCGTTCTTTCCAGGGTAGATTCGCCTGAATTCCGACATCTTTCTCTTCTGTGTCATGAAGATGTTCTTGATTATGACCTCTTCATCAGTGATCTCGTAGGCAGTGGGGAAAAAATATGAATGTACCGAAACCAGAAGCACGACAAAACCGAAGATGCTCCAGAATATGCCATAGAATACACCAACAATGACAAGAAAGAGTGCAATGAAGACACCACTAGTTATCGTCTTGGTCAAATCCCTCGTTGCGGGATGCACAGTCCATTTCATAGCGACCACCCGGTATGATTCTCTGCAAGACTAACTAAATACACTTGAAATTGTAAACCTCCACCCTTTTTCTTTTCTGTTCAGCCAATTATTTGTAAATCGACAAATCTGGTGCCACTCAATTCTTCTGTAATGATATACGAATTTTGGCCAAAGTCAAGATACCCCTGGCCCTATTAGCATTTAGGACGTAGTGCTTATGGTTTATCTGTACGATGGGCCCGGAGGGACTCGAACCCCCGACCCGCTGATTATGAGTCAGCTGCTCTAACCAACTGAGCTACAGGCCCCACTGACGAACAATTCCAGCAGATTATAGCCATCAGAGGATACTTGTCAATCGTCAAATCCCAAATTCAAAAGCCAAAGCACAAAACCACAAATGACATATAACTGCTAAATATCAAAAAACCAAATGCGCAGAATTGAGGCTTGAGTTTTGGGAGTTATTTGTGATTTTATGCTTGAAGGTTGGGATTTGCTTTGGCCGGCCTTTGCATTCGACTGATACATCAACCAATCGATCATTGACTTACACTCCCCTGTTCATATAATACGACCTCTGCCAAAGCAATGATAATCAACGAAGTCAAGTGCAAGTCAATACTCAACAAATCAGGCATATCGGTCATTGACTATTCAATTAACCCCTATTATGGATGCGCTCACAAGTGCCAGTACTGCTATGCCGTTTTCATGAAGAGATTCACCGGCCATACCGAACCCTGGGGCGATTTTGTCGATGTTAAGATCAACGCAGCAGAGGTTCTAGCTCGACAGCTACCAAGAGTAAGAAAGAGGAGCCGGATCTCCTTCGGTACGGTCTGCGACCCGTATCAGCCGCTTGAACTGAAATATCAAGTAACCAGAAAATGTCTCGAAATATTGAAACCTTATCGCCATCGCGTATCCATTTTGACAAAATCGACAATTGTCATTCGCGATGCCGACATTCTGCGCAAGCTTCACAAAGTGAGAGTAAGTTTCACGATAACATCGATGGATGAAAAAGTGAGAAAAATCTTTGAGCCTGGCGCACCTCCAGCTGAAAAGAGATTCAAGGCCATCAGAACGCTTGCCCAAGATGGCATCCGCACCAGCGTCTTTGTCGCTCCGGTGATTCCATATATTTCTGATTCTTCCGCCACGATCACAGATATCCTCAGGGCTGCTAAGAATGCCGGCGCCGAGTACGTAATGTTTGACACTCTTAACCCGTATCCAAAAGTGTGGCGCAACACACAACGGCTCATAGAAAAACATTTCCCTGATAAATTAGCCTCATTCAACACCTACTATACAAATCGCAAAACATACAGCATCCATCTGCGGGAAAGAATCCGTATTCTCGGAGAGAAGTATGGTATCGAGTACAAATATGCCTTCTGACGATGGGGTCAAATCTCTACATTGAACGTTGTCGCGCGGCAGCGATCCGATTACGTGTTTATTGTGGAAATGTTCAATGTAGAGATTTGACCCCAGAACTAATAGGAAAGGAGTTTTTTGATCGGGTAGTGCTTCCCGTCCTCAGCGGCTAATACCGTAATGCCGGTTCTTTCTTTGAGTTGACGTGCAACGTTCCACGGTCCGGTCCTGATCATCGTCATGCCGAAGTGCGTGATGATTGCAACCTTCGGCTTTATGCCGGAAATAATCTCTGCACAATCGTCGACGGATAGATGGTCGATCTCCGAGGGACCGAGCTTTATCAGATTCATTATCACAATATCCGACTTGTAGGCTTGTATGAGGCCTTTGAAGAACTTCGTGTCGGTTATGTACGATAGCGTTATACCTTTGCACGATAGCTTGAAACCATACGTTTCGACGCGGTGTTCGTGTTTGATCGGAAAGTGGAAATTCAAGTTCCCGAGAGCAAAATCACTTCCTGCCCTGATGGTGATAGCGCGATCGATGAATTCAAGCACGTACTTGTACACCACACCGTATTCGCCAAACGCATCTCCGGGAGCCAATAACGTTCCCCGCTTGTCCAAACCTCCTCTGGTCATCACGTCGAGATAGACGTTCACATCCGCGCTGTGATCGATGTGTTTATGGGTGAGAATGATTGCATCTATCTTCTCGGGTGGAAGATAGGGAACATACGCATGTAACCGATACAGGGATTCCGGTCCCGGGTCCACGAGAACATGCTTACCGTCCATGCGAAACAGCATCCCTCCAGTCGCCCTCAATTGCTTTGCTATCACATACCGAGCGCCGCCCGTGCCGAGGAATACGATTTCGTTTTCAACATCGTGCATCCTTCTTTCTTCATCGGAAAGACAGGATGGTTTCTTCTTGCGCCGCGATCTATTCATATCTACGAACCTTCAAAAGGAAAAGAATGGGGTAATTCTGCCTAAAGCAACAATCGACTCAATTAACACCGAGTTTTTGCCTGATGTATTCTGCCCTTTTTATGTCACGCTCCTGCTCTTCAAGCAATTCACCAAAGAAGAGCTGGATGTTTGCGGGTCTTGACACAACCAGTATCTCATTGAGCGTAGCAAGCGTGATCTCCTTGACAATCCCGACGCCGATACCGAATCTGACGGCAGACAAAAGATTCAAGACCTCTCCACTGCTTATCGTACGCGCCGAACGCAGAATCGCGAGGCTGCGGAATATCTTGTCCTCGAATTCATTACGCGCTTTGGTCAGGATGACATCACGTGCCTTCTTCTCGATATCGATTATCATCTTCGCTAATTTAGTTGTCCTTTCGAGAAGATCTTCCTCCCTGAAACCGATCGTATGTTGATTCGATATCTGAAAGAGGCTCCCTCTGATCTCGCTACCTTCACCGTAAATGCCTCTGACCGCCATTCCGATTTGCAGCGCACCCTTCAGGACTTTCTCGACTTCGTTGGTAAAAACCAGTCCAGGCAGGTGCATAAATACTGACGCCCTCATCCCTGTTCCGATATTCGTTGGACAGGAAGTAAGATAGCCGTAGTCATCGTTGAATGCATAATCGACATTGTTACCGATCATCTCTTCAACCTCGAATACGGCACTCGATAGGTTCACGAGATTCAGCCCGCAACTGATGCCCTGATAGCGCAGGTGATCTTCCTCATTGACCATCACAGATACATTTCCGCCTTCTTTTATGAAAACGCTCGCAGGTTTGTCTTTCCTGATGAATCCTGGTGACACTAAATGGCATTCTAGCAGCGATTCCTTTTCCAATGGTTTCATGTCCTTGAGGTTCAAGAATTCACCGGCCAACCTATCATCGATTATCGATTTCACCAATCCGATCAGATATTCCGCATCGGCAGCTTTCATCTTCACTTCGAACGGGATGCTGCTCAAATTCCTGGCCACCCTGATCCGAGATGATACGACGATCTCGCTCTCTTCACCACAAGGGAGTGTTTTTTTTGATGACGGAATGAGCCATCGGATGTTGTCAAACATCTTTGATGCCATATTCCCGCAGTTGGTCCCGTATTTTCGCCGCGTCCTCGTACGATTCGCTTTCAAGCGCCTTTTTCAATTCTTCGCGTAGACGGTACACTTCTAATCCCTGTTTAGTACCGGGAGCGGCCTTTCGCCCGATATGGCGGTCACTTTGATGGATCTGCTTGATGAGATGTTGAATGTGACTGGTAAATGTCGTGAGACAATCGCTACAACCGAACCGGCCTATTCTCTTGAACTCAGCGAGGGACAGGTAGCAGCGTGGACAGATCACTTTTTCATCCTGTTCACTTCTTTGCCGCAGTAATTTCTGG
The DNA here is from genome assembly GCA_020349965.1 of Caldifarciminota bacterium. GTDB lineage: Bacteria > Hydrothermota > Tepidihabitantia > SM23-42 > SM23-42 > SM23-42. The sequence continues at coordinate 1,355,368 of CP070705.1, forward strand.
AGAATTTCTACCGGGGATAGTTTCCGAGTAACAAGGAGTCCTCGCTTCGACGCGCATTCGTCACATAGATTGAGTTCGATCGTCTTGTCGGGCAGCACTTCCTTGAAAGAAATCGAGGCAGGTTTCTTCTTGCAATCATCACACAGCATATAACCTCCTCTCTTTCAGTTTATAAACGTCGCTCCCGACCCTTGCGATGTCGAGCGAGTGGGTAACGAGCACAAGCGTCCTTCCTTCATCCTTTAGACTGCCAAAAACATCGAGGAGTTTATTAGTGTTACCCTCATCAAGATTGCCCGTCGGTTCGTCGGCGAATATTATCAGCGGATCGTTGATCATCGCACGTGCAATGGCGACACGCTGCCGTTCACCGCCCGATATCTCGTCGGGCAGCCTATTCCTCTTGTCTCCGACACTGAACTTCTCAAGCAAATCCTGCGCCTTATCGTACGCCGCCTGGGGTGCAATACCATTGACGAGTGCGGGCAGAGCCACGTTCTCGAGGCAAGAAAACTCGGCAAGCAAATGATGGAATTGAAAGACAAACCCCATTTTCTTGTTTCTAATCTCCGATAACCGGTTATCATCATGCTTGGTAATGTCCGTAGAGTCGAATACAACCTTGCCAGCCGTCGGATTGTCGAGCCCACTGATAATGTGCAGCAAAGTCGATTTACCACTACCAGAAGGCCCGAGTATCACAACAAAGCCGCCCCTCCTCACCTCTAAATCAACACCCTCGAGGACATCGATCGTCTCATTTTGAAGATAATAAGTTTTGCCCAGGCCGACGGCACTCAGAATACTATCATTCATTACGCAAAGCCTCCACGGTGGTAAGCTCGGTCGCCCGCCTGGCCGGATATATGGTTGCAGCAAAGGTAATGAGGATCGCCGCGACTGCGGTTACTACGAAATCATTGATATCCATCTCAACAGGCAGCGTCTCGATGAAATAGATATCACCGGGTAATGACACCTGATACGTGTCGAGCACCAGACAAGCCACGAACGCAAAGAGCAGTCCCAGCACAGTGCCGATGATACCGATGACGGTACCGTGATAAATGAATATCTTCATGATCTGGCGCGCCGTGAATCCATATGACCGCATGATCCCGATCTCTTTGGTCTTTTTCTTCACCATGTTTATCAACGTACCCACGATGTTGAACCCGGCTACAATGATGATAAGGATGAGCACAATAAAGGTAATGATCTTCTCGATCCTCAAAGCGGCGAACACCGAGCGGTTCGACTCGATCCAGTCCTGGGCACGGTAGGGATAACCGAGATCTTCCTCAATGCGCCGGGCGTATTTGGGGGCCTCGTAGATATCGCCGATCTTGACGGCAATACCGCTGATGCTCTGCCCCATATCGAATAAGGTCTGCACATCATCGATATCCATGTAGATGAGTGTAGCATTGTAGTCGTAGTATCCAAAATCGAAGATACCGTTTACAGAGACACGCTTTGCACGGGGCATCAAGCCCAACTGGTTGCCGAAAGGAAGAGCGACAACGAGGGAATCACCAACGCCAATGCCCATGCTGTGAGCCAGTTCCACGCCGATCACACAACCTCCATCCAACTCGAAGATCCCGCTAATCATCTTCTTGCCGATCTCGGTGATGTTCTTCTCGAGTTTATCATCCACACCTTTTATTACTACGCCATCGAGCTGCCGCTTGTACTTAATGACCGACTTCTGATACACAAAAGGCGCGAAGGCCTGAATGAACTCATATTCTTTCAGTTTCTCCGCGACACCCTGGTAACCTCTTAGCGGTTCGTTGAAATACTTACGTACTATAATATGAGGCGTGCCGCCGAGTATTCGGCGACGAAGTTCGTTCTGGAAGCCATTCATCATTGAGAGGGTGATCAACAGTGCCGCCACACCGACGAAGACGCCGCCAATGCCGATCACGGTGGAGAATGAAAGGAATTTCCGATGACGGGAGAGAAGATAGCGGCGGGCGATGAAGAATTCAGTGTTCATGGATCTAAATATAGAGGGCTCCAGTAAGCACAAGACGGCGGGAGAGGGCGATCAATGGTTGTCCGTGATTTCTTTGCGCAGTTGTGGGAAAAGAATAACGTCACGGATCGAAGGTTGATTGAGTAAAACCATGCACAGACGGTCGAGGCCGATACCCACTCCCCCGGCCGGCGGCATCCCGTGTTCGAGTGCAGTAATGAAATCCTCATCAATTTGACGAATACCCTCTTCCTTGTGCGCTATCTGACTTTCGAAACGTCTTCTTTGTTCCGCCGGATCATTCAATTCCGAGAACGCATTGGCGATCTCCATACCGAACATGATGAGTTCGAAACGCTCGACCAAACGTTCATCATCGCGATGTGTTTTGGCGAGCGGGGAAATGATCTTTGGATAGTCAAGCACAAAAGTCGGCTCGATAATTTCTTTCTGTACTAATTCGCTAAAAAGCTTGTCGATCTTCGATCCAATTGATAACTTCCTATAATCGATGCCATGACGCTCGCATTCCTTGTCTATTTGGGTTTCTTTCGCATCGAGAACATCCAGACCTAACTTTTCTTTCAGACTCTCTGTGTATCTGATGCGACGGAAAGGTATTGTGAATCCCACCTCTTTATCCAAGAAGGTCAATTTCTTTTGGAGGCCTATCTGATCGACAAGAAATTCTATCAGCTGCTCGACCGTTCTCATGATGTCGGTGTAGTCCGCGTATGACTCGTAAAATTCGAGCATGGTGAATTCCGGGTTGTGTAAGCGGCTAATGCCTTCGTTCCTGAAATCACGACAAACCTCATAGACCTTCTCGAATCCGCCGACGATCAACCGCTTTAGATATAGCTCATCGGCGATCCTCAAATACATATCCTGCTCAAGTGCACTATAAAAGGTTTTGAACGGATTGGCTGCAGCACCTCCATAGATCGCCTGGAGTACTGGAGTCTCCACCTCAAGGAAACCCCTGTTGTCGAGAAAAGTACGTATTGAATTGGTTATTTGTGTCCTCTTTCTAAATATTCCCCGGACCTCGGTATTGGCGATGAGGTCAAGATAACGTTGACGGTAGCGGATCTCGACGTCGCGCAGGCCATGCCATTTCTCAGGCAGAGGACGTAAGGATTTTGACAGCAGCATGTATTCACTCACGAGCACGGTTATCTCTCCTGTTTTTGTCTTGAATACCGTACCCTTCACTCCAATGAAATCACCTACATCGAAGTACTGAAACAGGTCGAATTGGTTCCCGAGTTCATCCTTCCTTAGATAGATCTGCATCCGATCCCTCTCGTCGGAAAGAGTTGCGAAGAGCGTCTTTCCGTGTCCCCGGACCGTCAGTAAACGGCCACACGTGGTCACTTTTTCCGCAGATTCACTGAGTGTGCCAAATTTCTCCTTGATATGTTGAAAATTGTGCGAACGCTCGAACCGATACGGGTATGGATTTACCCCTAATTCTTTCAGTTTCTGGAGTTTTTTCAGCCGTTCTTCCATTCCACAATGATACATTAATTGACACGAAAGTCAATACGAAAACGTTCGTTGTGTTATTGTGCTCCCAGAGAACCACCAGCCCATTGTCATTACGAGGAGCCGAGCATCGCGAAGGCGATGCGGCAATCTCCGAACGTTAGCACGCCGCACTGAAACCCCAAGTTCCTGTGAATCCATTAAAGACTGAGATTGCTTAGGTCCATTGCCCTTCGCAATGACAGTGGGTTGCGCAGTATTTCCGTCGGATTGGTCCACAGTATCTAGCCTCTCAAAATCTAATCTTCTGTCTTCTAGCTATGTATCAAGTTCTATACTTCAACGGAAAGTATGTTTAGTTGCAAGTTTTTCTCTTGACTGCGAGGTTCTTGTCCGTACAATCTTCCATGACGAACGCGGCGATACGGCGTAAGATGCTCCAATTATTGTACGAGAGTTTCATGGAGCACCCGTACAATAGAATGACGCCGAAGGAATTAAGAGAACCATTGGGTATCGGTTTGAAAGAATTGCATTTCAACATAATATACCTTGAAGAGAAGGGATATGTCGAGCTTTCAAAGCCACTCGAAGGCAGTATTTTCGTCGGTGCCCGCATCACACCTCGCGGCGTGGATCTCATTGAAGATGAATATGAATTCAATGTACTCTTCCCTGAGCAGACTTCTGCCAGCAGTGTCCCCAACGAAGTACTGGAGCAGTTCGACGTTCTAACCAAGCAGACAAGTGAAATACCGGACTTGAGTGATGATTCTAAAGAATTGATAATCGAAGAATTGAAATCAATTCAGGCTGAACTGAATAAGAAGGAACCCCTATATTCGGAGATCAAGAAGAACGTCGACCATATAAAGGACCGAAATCCCGACATCTGGAGAAAATTGATGGAGATTATCCGTGAACCGGCGATCGCAAGGATCCTCAGCCACGCAGCAAGGAACGAACTCGGAATATAGACACTATACAACCGCAGACCGATCGATCATATCCTCGCCAGATTGCGCGCCGGTGCTGCATAGAATTCAACCGTATCAGAATAAGGCACTTCTCTAAGTTTTTCCTCCCTTACCTCGATCTGCACTGGCTGTTTGCTCCCCCTCACAGATATATTATCTATCGATCTTGTCATGATAACACCCACAAGGAAAGCCCCGAAAGCATAAACCAGACTCTTTGGAACGCCAAAAAGTCGCGCGCTTCCAGGCTTCTTCAAAGGCACTTGCTCCCTGACCCTAGCGAAGATCTCGGGGGAAGGATTGAATGTGACTGAGTTCTTGAAGGCAGAGACCGTCGTCTCTATTCTCGCGGATTCCGCGCGGCATTTTGCACATGTCGATAGGTGTTCATTAATCTGTATCTGAAGTTCGGGTGGTAATTCTTCAAGAATATGGTCAGGCAAATGTTTTTCTATTTCTGAACATTTCATGGAGTTCTCCTATCCTGATTCTTTCCTACTGCACTGATCATTAACGTTTCTACCTTTCCATCAAATGTCTCAATTTCTTAAGACCGTTATGTATCCTTGACTTCACTGTTCCTACCGGACAACATAACACTTCGGCTATTTCGTTGTAAGTCATGCGTTCGTAAAATTTCAAAACAACCATAACTCGTTGATACTCGGGTAACGTGCTGATAATCTTCTGGATCCTTAATTCTTCTGCGATATCATGCCCCGGATTTGACAATATACGCTGCAGCTGCTCTTGAATACATTTGGATTCTGTTCTTTTCTTTCTGAAATGACTGTAGCAGTCGTTCGTTGCAACACGATACAACCATGCTTTAATATTTCCATGTTCATCCAGGTCAGAATGGGCGAGCTTGGTGAAGGTATCTACTAAGATGTCCTCAGCATAATGCCAGTCACCAAGTAACCTGAAGCAATAGTTGAACAGACCTCCGCTCAATCTCCGGTACAGCTGTTCGAAGGCCTCCCCGTCACCATCCTTGAACCTTCTGTATAACCTGAAAAGGACCGCTGGGGCGTGGTCTATTATTCCTCCTGGTACTTTCTTATAAGATCGGTCAACTCCCTATCCTCTGGGTTTTCCTCCAGCGCGGATGCCAATAGCGATACTGCTTTTTGCCTCATATCATTCTCATGATACAACCTTGCCACTTCCTTCACTAACTTGATATCTCCTATCTCGAGCACCAATAATTCCTCGAGCACACCAGCGGCCTTTTCCTTTTTGCCCATCTTGAAATACAGCTTTGCCTCGTCGTACAAGAACATTGGTTCCAGACTAAAACGGCCTGCATACTCAAGCATTTCTATAGCCTGCGCATATTCCCCTGAATCCTCAAGTGCAGCGGCAAGTTGATACGCTATGGCCGCATAGTTTCTTATCATGTTCTGTAGATTGACATCCAAGGAATCCATCGACCGCGAAAACAGTTTCTCAAATGTAAACTGTTTAAGCAATAGATTTTTCGTACGCACGATGTCGATATCAGATTCCAACAATTCATACACTAACCCTGACAATTTCAGTGGATATCCATACTTCTCCGGAAGATAAATAGTTGTCGAGAATACGACCGGCCTGGTCTTTTGTCTCAAGAGGACTTGCATCAGTTGGTCGGAAATGGTTATCAACCTACCATCTTCCTTTTTATGGTCTATCGTGTCCAATTCCTCATCGGATAAGTCGAGCGGCAGACCTATTCGCATCAGGTAGCGTGCGTAATCCCTGATATTCAGAAGGCTGCGGTTCACGATCATTACATCACTCCGTATACCCCTCGCCTGTTGATACCATGCGGGATAGGTATCGTAATCACCGTTGGTGACAAGAACCGCATTCTGTGGTGCAGAAATCAGCATATTCGCGTTGAATTCGAGCAGAACATCGAAATCAGTATCATCACGAAAATGGAGTCTCACTTCTCTTTCCCAGGTATCATTGATCTTAGAATATGATTCCCGGCCGCTCCATACTGCCGAGAACAGCATCGGCCAACTATAGCCGCGGTACAGCTTGACAAACTCAGTAGCAATCTTATGAACATTCCCATTCTCAATTAAATCAAAGTGGTCAAGTTCGAAAAGAGCAGGTTCAATTGCTGTCAACATCGCCGACCTCGTTGATACCAAACCGTCGCCCGAAACCTCTTCATCGAATTCACCGCGCATGCTCTTGTGACCACGCAATGCAACAAAGTTCTTGTTCTCCGTCGGATCATCATAATAATGGAAGCCAGGCAGGTGTTTTTTCTCCAGCACTCGAGAAATGAACTCCGAGCCGGGCATCAAAACAGCTGCGTCATCACCCATACCATCGAGGAAGAAGAATCGGAACGGACTGGTTCCTTTCAGTGCATTGTCCAGGTCGGCAAAATTCGATCCGAAGAACGGCGTGCCAATCGCAATGACCGCGGATGAAATGTCTCTCTGATAGTATGATGTATCGGTAAGATAACGATGCGTGACCAGACCACCAATCCCAAAACTGACGATGTCCATACGGAATTCACCATACGCACCATGCAGATTCCTCAGCTCCGTGGCGAGCAACACCGCGTTCGCCTCAATCGATTTTCTGTGGTCGTACTGAAATGTCCAAATTGGCAGGTCATATCCGTTTTGCTTCAATACCTTCTTGAAGTTCTCAACATAATCGCCAACATAAACATCACCAACGATGATCAAGCCTTCTTCAGTTCTCTTGTGTCCAATTATTCCATATTTGGGAGGATTCTGCACCAAAAGATATTCACCACCATGCCACAATCGAGCGGTCAAAGTGCCGTCCTCACTCTTAGCATTAGCCAGCGGTACAAAACCCATGGCGATTCTTGAGGCCAAACCTGCGGTTCCGTTCTTTACAGCACAAACAACTTCGATCGGTTTCTGGAATACAAGCGTCTCCGGTTCGATCACATATGATTCCCCGACAAAAGCATAGCCCTGCATTTGGCCCCGCCTTTTGGAAACATGCTTCCCGATCCTCACCAGTGTCGAATCGGCCACACTATTCGCAGGGATCTCAAACCTTGCACCATTGAGTTCAATTACTGCACCCTGGTTCGTTACAACCTTCTCGATATACGTCTTCTCGATGAGCCCAGGCGAACAACTCAGAACACTGATAACAACCCAAATAATAACACAAATGCCGAGCCTTTGCATGCTACCTCCCATAATGATAACGTACCAGGAGGCTGAAAGGTTCAAAATACGCACCTATTGCTCGTCGAGTTTGCGCAAATCCGCTTCACTGAAGCCGAAGTAGTGACCTATCTCGTGGACGAGCACCTTGTGCACCCATTCCCTGATCTCATCATCGGTCCCGCTGATACGTTCGATATTCCTCTTGAACAGAGTTATCCGGTCAGGCAAAACGTTTCCGTACCATACCCCGCGGTGCTTGAACGGTACGCCTTGGTAAAGCCCAAGTAAGCCGTTTTGTGCTATAGGCTCATCTTCAACCACGACTTGAATATTGCTGATTTTCTTACTAAATATTTTGGGTAAACCATCGAGTGCTTCACGTACTAGTTCAGCAAATTTTTCTCGTTCCATAAACGGGATGGGCTACTTCTTCTGTGAACTATTCAATATGGTCTTGGCGATATTTAGTGCTGTCTTCCTCTTACCGATACATTGCAGATTTTTGCGCATCTGGGCCATAATCTTACGGTCAGCCAGCAACTCACCCATGACCTGCTTGGCGTTATTCTTGTCGACTACGCGTGCCGCGCCTTGTTTAACGAAGAACTCCTCGTTCTTATCTTCAAGCCCGACGATCGAATTGGCGAAAAGCAATGCGGGCGCCGCCTGAGCAGCCTCGGTACTGGTAATACCGCCCGCCTTGGTGATCAGAACGTCGGTCGTCCCGATCAGTTCATGAATGCGTTCCACCATACCCAGAACCGTCACGTTGGCGCGACCTTTCAGTTTTCCTATCTTATCGGCGGCTTCTTCGTTCTCACCGCACAACACCAGAAGATCGTAGTCAAAATCCACCAATTCCCTTGTTACTTCATACCACTCTCCCCCAAATACCCTGCTGCCCATTATCGTCGCCGAAACCCGCTTACTCGACAGACCAAACCTCTTGCGGGCGGCAACCTTATCGACACCGGCTTCTAATTCAAGCCCGATGGGAATACCGAACGGAAACACCTGTTCCTTGCGTGCGCTATATCCCGTAATCTGGTCAGTTAAACACTCGTGAGGTATGAAATAGTTGTCCATTTCTTTATTGACCCAGTGAGGATGGACATAATAATCGGTTATGACAATGCCCATTCTGTATCCGAAATCCTTCTTGAATAGTGCGGCAAAATACCCGGGAGAAAAATGCGTACACAGTATGTAATCTGGCCGGTATTCTTTAAGCAGCGAAGAGAATCTATGGGCGAGCACTCTGTGATATTTGTACATGAATTGAGAAGAGCCAGATCGTACGCCGACACCGCCGTAAAAGAATTTAATCAGACCTAAAGCATTCTTCTGTGCATAGTCGTAGATCATGGCATATGCCTTTCCATATAATGGATATACCCAGTCAAAGCAATTCTCGAAACGCAATACAGTATCGGGTGAGATCTTGCTGACCGCCTGCATGATGGCTTTTGCAGCTTTCATGTGACCCGCGCCGATAGGTACGGCCAACACCAAGATCTTCATAACAGTCTGATTATACGCAAGCGGCTTGACTTTGCAAGTGCAATATCTATAATAAGACGGAGGCGCGAATGAAAAAAATCTTGATTCTTTTCATGCCGCTTGTCTTCCTGGCGACTTTTCACTGTGGTGGGGAAGAAGAACCCTTTTTCAGCCATGTATACGGCAATACGCAGCGCATCAGAGTCATAAATGATAGCATTCCAATATACGATACTTTATCCGGCGTCAACGGTATGGTTCTCAGAATATATGATATAGACCCCTACAATCTATCAACCTTCAGATTGCGCTACGATACGACTGAGAACCGTGACACGATCCCGGGTTGCTTTGAAATGGACAGCGTCTGCTATGGAACGACAAGGAACCAAGGCAATATTGTATCGATCGCTATCGACTCAACTGAGAATCCTGGATGGACTACTCAATACCACTCTCCCTTCATTTCTGGCGACGTCGATACAATTACTGTGTACTTTTTTGAGTGAGCACGAAACCGGCAAATAAACTCAAGTGGCTGAGCAGCAATATACTTTGCCTCGGTCTCGTTAGTCTCTTCACCGACCTCTCGACCGAGATGGCTTACCCGATCATCCCGGTCTTTCTCAAAGAGGTACTCAAGGTTCAACCATTATTCATCGGCCTCATCGAAGCGATCGCTGAATCGACAGCCAGCATTCTGAAGACCTTTTCAGGCTATATCTCAGACCGCCTTAAGAAGAGGAAACTGTTCATCTTCCTCGGCTACAGCCTATCCGCCCTTGCCAAACCCCTACTCGCCTTCGCCGCTCAAGGATGGCATGTACTCATGGTTCGTTTCTCTGACCGAGTCGGTAAGGGAATAAGAACCGCACCGCGCGACGCACTCATTGCCGATTCTGCCAAAGATGCATACTTTGGACGTACCTACGGTTTTCACCGGGCACTGGATACCCTCGGCGCAATGCTCGGACCGCTGACTGCATTCTTCGTTCTCGCCCTCTCCCAGAATAATTACAGATTGCTTTTTGGGCTCGCTGTAGTACCGGGCATAATAGCGATCGTAATAATTCTACTGGGCGTCCGCGAAATCGTTCCAGAAGTGACACGTGCCTTTAGATTTTCATTTAGACAGATCAGCCCGCGTCTCAAGTTATTCCTGATAATCATGATCATTTTCACGCTCGGTAATTCTTCCGATGCCTTTCTCATCTTGCGTGCAAGGAATATCGGTGTCTCGGCAACGATGATACCCTTGCTCTGGCTCGTCTTCAACATTTCCTATTTCCTCTGGGCATATCCAGCAGGCATGCTCTCCGATCGTATCGGGAGGCGGAAAACGATCTTTCTAGGTTTCATGATATTCTCCCTGTGTTATGCGGCATTCTCGCTCAATCACAGCGCGATTGTTATATGGTTCATATTCATCATATACGGCCTGTATTACGGCTTCACCGAAGGAAACCTACGGGCATACGTTGCCGACCTAACGACCTCTGATATCCGAGCAACTGTGTTCGGAATCTATCATACCGTCGTAGGCATTACGCTGCTGCCCGCCAATCTCCTCATGGGCTATCTATGGCAGAGATTCGGTTTCCAGACAGCGCTTCTACTCGGTGCTTCGCTTTCCCTCATATCTGGCATTGCGCTCATTGCTTCAGGAAAATTTCTCGCCGGGGAAAGAGTAGGGCTATCAAGTGGCGCTATTAGTTAGCAGAACTACAAGATCGGCGTATCGACATCGGCACAACCTTTACCGGTTGATACGCTCAACAAGGGGGTAATATGAAAAAGATACTCATTCTATGCCTATTGTTGACGGCTGTAGTATACAGCAGCCAACGCACTGTTGTGGTTGAGGAATTCACAGCCACGGCTTGACCATACTGTCCTGGTACGGCAAGAGGTCTTGCCGAAATATATCCACGGGCATACGATACACTGACGGTCATTTCGTATCATATTTGGTCCAGTGATCCTTTCAACACACCAGAAGCTGAGGCGCGTGAAGCCTACTACAATGTGACCGGAACACCCACGACATGGTTCGACGGTACGATCTCGGAAGTGGGTGGTCTCAACGCGGGTACCATGTATCCGTTTTTCCGGCATCACGTCACAACGCGTGCAGCCGTTGATAGTCCATTGGAAATCACCCTTGCCTGCGATTACGATTCAACAACGAACGAGGGTAGTGTTGAGGCAACGGTAACGAATACGAGTGGTAGCGCTGTCAGTGGCAACATACACTTCGTCCTGGTGGAAGATGATATTCCCTACAACTGGAGCGGCGGCAGTGAGCTCGATCAAGTCATGCGCGATATGATCCCCGATGCAAATGGTCAAGCAGTTACAATACCTGCTTCAGATACTATTATACGAACGAGGGACTTTACCGTCGACGCAGCCTGGAATGAACAGAATTGTCGCATAATTGTTTTTGTCCAGGCAACAAACCGTTCGATATATCAGGGCGCAGAAGTATCCATCCTACCCGAATCTCACATGGTATACTACGGAATGACAGTCACAGAGCTTACCGGCAATGCCAACGGTTACGGAGAACCAGGGGAAGAGATCGAGGTCACGGCCTATGCCAAGAATATGGGAAGCAGCGTCTACACGCTTCCGGCTACGGTCGAATGCACTGATCCGCATATCACCGTCTTGTCTTCTATTGTCGATACCTTCGAAATCCAACCGGGCGATGTCGATGACGTGATAACCTGGGCGTTTGATATCAGTGCGTCTTGTCCTGACCCGCACCTTGCAGAATTCAATCTCACCTTCGGCGATGGCAATGAATCTCCTGTCCCCTTCCTCGTTACGACACGCTCCGGCTTTGCTGACGACATGGAATCCGGAGTTGGTGAATGGACCCACTCCGGCATCAATGATAACTGGCATCTAACAGAGCACAAGAGTAGCACGCCGACGCATTCGTGGTATTGTGGCCTTGAAAATCTCTGGTACTACACCAATCAAAATGATGCCTCACTCGTGTCGCCGTATTTTATTGCATCGCCGGAGAGTACACTCAACTTTTACCATCAATACGATCTGGAAGTAGGCTGGGATTATTCATACGTAGAGATCGACAACGGTTCTGGATGGTGGCGCACGTTCGACGAGTACAATGGAAACCAAGCCACGTGGATCGGGGAATCGTACCCGCTCAGTGAATACAGTGGACAAACAGTCCGCCTGCGTTTCAGATTTGTCAGCGATTACAGCGAATATGAGGAAGGATGGTATATAGATGACGTCCTTGTCCCGATGCTGGGTGTACAGGAATCGGGTACGCCCGAGAACCTGAGAGCGGTATCCCTGAATGTCTCTCCGAATCCATTCACGAAACAAACACAAATACGATACACGATTCAAGATGCAGGAGACATGATACGAGAACCGAAGATGAATATCTACGATGCCACAGGCAGATTGGTGAAGTCCTTCGACCTTGAATCCTCGATCACAGATCGTGCATCGTCGGTCATCTGGGATGGTACAGATCAGTTGGACCGAAAATTGCCGGGCGGTGTGTATTTCATAACGCTGCATAATTCCGACAGCAAGATCGTGAAGAAAGCGATTCTTCTTAAATAGAATACCACAAAGACAGAAGGGCAGTGCGTTCTACCGTACTGCCCTTTTTTTACCCGTATCAGTTGACACGTTGCCACCCATGACTATAATTGACTCATGATCGAGAACAAGAAAAAAGGCATACTCGCCACCGTCAAATGCGCGGGCTGAGCTTCTAAACTTTCTGCCGCGCAGTTAGCGCAGGCACTGGCTTATTTGCCACCGGTTGAGGACCCTAACCTGCTGGTCGGAACCAATACAGCGGACGACGCGGGCGTCTACCGTCTGAACGACGATCTGGCATTAGTAAAAACGATCGACATCCTCACACCGGTCGTCGAGGACGCGTACACCTTCGGAATGATCGCGGCGGCAAATTGCATATCAGATATTTATGCCATGGGTGGTGATCCACAACTCGCGCTCAACATCGTCGGTTATCCTGGCATTGGTGATGCCAAAAACCTCGGTGAAATACTGAAAGGCGGCAGTGACAAGGCAAAGGAAGCTGGTGTTACCACAATCGGCGGCCACACATTTGCCTCACCTGAAGTGATGTACGGTCTGTCAGTTCTGGGCTATATCCATCCCAAGAAGATCATCACAAACGCAGGTGTCAAACCGGATGATGTGATCATCCTGACCAAACCGGTTGGTGTTGGAACGATAATCCAGGCAATGTTGTTAGGTAAGGATGAAGGAATAGATATGACACCGGTTATTTCTGCCATGACAACATTGAATAAAGATGCATCACTGGCGATGCGGAATGCCGAGGCACATGGAGCCACCGACGTCACCGGCTATGGTCTTATCGGCCACCTCGTTGAGATGAGCGAAGCGAGCAGAGTAGGCATAGAGATCTCACTACAGAAAATTCCAACCCACAAGGGGGCTGTGGAAATCCTGGACCAAGGTATCTTTGAGCCGGGTATTACAATGAATCTAAATTCCTTTAATAACCGGGTTGACAAGGGCAGCAGCGATTCGAATCTTGTCAATCTGATATTTGGCTCGGAAACTTCAGGCGGTCTCATTATTACATTGCCTGAAGAACGGACCGAAGTATTCAAGAAAAACTACGGCAAGGATTTTACCATCATCGGCCGCGCAACGGCCGAGAATCCCGGTCGCGTGACACTAACTCCCTAACGGCACAAATCTCAATTCTACAACGCTGGTTCCGATCCCGACAAATTAAAACGACCCCAAAGAACTATTCTCCGGGTAATTTTATTATCGTTGACGTAACCGTAACTTTTGTATATGAAGTGGGCTTCGTTACCTTTCCATAATATATTATCTCCATTTTCTATTTTGTGTCAAATCTTATACGCTGAAGTGGACTTCTCTCACAGATGAATATGCATCTAGGCCTTGACATCTCCGTAACATATGTTATATTTTATCAGGAGGTGGTTATGCCAAAATATCTCATCACGCTTCCTAAGATGCCCAAGGACGAGATTATTTCGTCGTGAAAGGCTGTCATCACTGCCTCTGGAGGAGGCAGTCTATGCATGGACAAAGCATATATCGATGAAGAAAACAGCCAAGCAATATGCTGCTGGGACGCGCCGGATAGGAAAAGCCTTGAAGAGTTATTTACTAACGCGCAAGTCCGCGTGGAATCAATAAGGAGCGTTGTCGAATACAAATAGTAGGCGTTTCATCCAATATTATGGGGCGGCGTATGCTGCCCCTTTTTGTTTGTGTGAGACCCGACACTTACTCCGCGCACTCGACCAAATGGCGGTATTCTGGTAATTACCAGAATACCAGAGCGTGGCTTATATGATTTGAATTCCAACGTACGAATTAATTAGCACTTGACATCGCTCTTCATGTGGATAATCTATTTGGAATGCAGTCATACATTCTTTACCACAACGGAGGCAAGATATGAGGTTCAGAATACCGCAACCCGGTCGGGTGCGAGATCATATCACCCTCCATTGGATCATAACCCCATCACATAACACGCTTCAACTTAGCCTTAATGCAGCACGTCACCGTCAGGGTGGTAGAAAGTGACTCTGGACAACACCGGACTCGGTCGAGTCCAAACAGAACTGCCCTGCAAAATTAATGTAGCAAATCCATTCAAAAGCAAACACTACGTAGCACCCACACGAAATAAACAACAAAAACAGAGGACAATCAATGGGAAATAAATGGGATCCGGTAGTAGGTACTAATGAATACAAGAAAAATCTGAGAAGAATAAGAAAAATAGCAGAAGAGAATGGCTACGCAATCAATTCCGATCAAAAGCGGCCCAGAAAAATAGTCGGCCTCATGACGATGAACAAGATCGAATTCGGCAAGTATTACTGCCCCTGCAAGCAAAGCCACCTGCTGGATATACAGAAAGACGTTCCATGCCCATGCCCTGAGATGAAGGATGAAATTGTCAAGGACAATCATTGCTTCTGCAAACTTTTTTACCAAAAAAACGCGGGAGGGAGATCATGACTAATCATGAGCAAATGTGGGAGGAGTTGGGTCTCGATGTCGATTTGCATAAGGAGTTAATAAAATCGATCGACCATACGTTCAATCAAACAGTCGGCGCACAGAATGAGCGCCCAGCTTCGATGGCATATTTCGATCGTGTATTACACGAATCACATGGAGGTAGAGTCGCTGAACTCATCGAAGCCAGAAAGAACGGCAAGAAATTCGTAGGGACGTTCTGCATTTACGTACCTGATGAGATCGCTATGGCTGCCGACGCCATTCCTGTTGCCCTCTGCGGCGGAACGCAGTTCTCAATACCGTACGGCGAGAAAATGTTTCCGAGGAACATATGTCCGCTTGTAAAATCAACCTTCGGCATGGCGCTGTCGAAGACCTGCCCTTATGGTCCGATCAAGGACCTCGGCGTAGGTGAAACTACTTGCGACGCAAAGAAGAAAGCATGGGATGTAGTGAACTTTTACGTTATGGAGGTTCCTCAGAAAAAGAGCGATCTTGACCTTAAGTTATGGCGTCAGGCCGTTGCGGATTTCAAAAGCAGGATCGAAGAACTCACGGGAATGAAGGTGACTGCGCACAGGCTTACGCAAACGATAGATATAATGAATGACAAAAGACGGGCGCTGCAGAAATTGAACGAGTTCCGGAAATTAGACCCGCCGCCGATCAGCGGTCTCGACGCGCTCGTCATAATGCAGGCGGCATTCAATGACGAACCCACGCGTTTTACCGAACATCTCACAGAACTCAATAATGAGCTCGACGACCGTGTGAAAAAGGGCATCTCCCCGTTCAAGAAGGGTACCAAGCGTATCATGATCTCCGGTTGTCCCTCTGTTATGGGAAATTGGAAAGTGCATTCGCTCATAGAAAAATCAGATGCTGCCATTGTGGTCGATGAAACGTGCACTGGAACACGCTATTTCAGCAATTTGGTTGAAGACGGCGTCGCTGATCTTGAGAAACAGCTCGATGCGCTGGCCGAGCGGTACATGAAGATAGACTGTGCCTGCTTTTCGCCTAACAACGAACGTATGGAGACGATCGAGAAAATCGTCGATGATCATACTGTCGACGGTGTGGTGCAATACATTCTGCAATATTGTCACGGTTATAATGTCGAGGCAATCCGGGTAGCACGTATTTTGAACAAAAGAAAAATACCCAATATCAAGTTAGAAACAGATTATAGCGAGGAAGATATGGGACAACTCCGCACACGCATCGACGCCTTCCTCGAGCAATTATAGTAAGGAGGAACAATAATAACGGCAGGCATTGACATCGGATCGCGTACGATAAAGAAAGTCCTGATGGATGACAGTGGCGTCATAGATTATGTAATAACCGACACTGGTGTCGATCCCCTGTCCAATGTGTTGAAAATGCTTAAGCATCAAGAGCATGATAACATTGTGGCAACAGGATACGGGCGTTACCTGGCTCAGATGCATCTTCAGTGCCCGATCATCACAGAGATCAAAGCCTATGCCATAGGTGCGAATTTCCTCTTTCCGGATTGTCGTACGGTACTTGATATCGGCGGACAAGACAGCAAGATCATTCGCGTCAGAAACGGCAAGGTGGAAGATTTCGAGATGAACGATAAATGCGCTGCAGGAACGGGCAAATTCCTTGAGGTCATGGCGACAACACTCGGCTTCACTCTTGATGAATTCGGCAATATCTCCTCACGGGCAGACCAGGCCGTGCCGATCAGTTCAATGTGCACAGTGTTTGCTGAATCGGAGATCGTCTCACTGATATCAAGCGGTGCCGACCGAAAAAACATCTCCCTTGGTCTGCACCAATCGATCCTCAATCGTATCATCGCTTTGATGGGCAGGACAGGCTTTGAGGAACCGATAGTTTTCGCAGGAGGAGTGGCAAAGAACGAATGTATTGCCAAGCTTCTGAGAAGCAAACTGAAAATGAAAATCTTGTTGCCCCCAGAGCCCCAAATTGTCGGTGCCATTGGATCAGCATTGGTGGCAAAGCAAGAAATCACAAGTGATTATACAGGCAGAAAAAATCAAAAACCGAAAGGAGTGTAATATGACGTACATGAAGGACTTCACAATAAAGGACGTGCAGGACGTGTATGATGGTCCGGGAGGACTATTATGGGAAGCAGTAATGGGTGAACAAATCCACTCCGGCGGTCCGGAAGCGACCGACGCACTTGCGCAAAAGGTCGGACTCAAAAAAGGTATGATCGTATGTGACATTTGCAGTGCTCTCGGTGCGCCAGCACGCCACCTCGCTTCCAAATACGGTGTGACGGTCAAGGGTGTCGATGCTACCAAGACAATGCTTGAAAAAGCACGCCAGCGCACAAAGGAAGCGAAACTTGAAGACTTCATAGAATACTATGAAGGCAATGCCATGGATCTTCCGTTCAAGAAAGATACCTTTGACGTGGTTTGGGGGCAGGAAGCATGGTGTTATGTCACAGACAAGAACCGGCTCATCCAGGAAGCACGCCGCGTGCTCAAACCGGGAGGCAAGATCGCATTTACCGACTGGATAATCACTGGCGACATACCGGAGAAAGAACTCGACCCGTTACTCGAAACCATGGCCTTTCCGTACATGGAATCCTTCCAAGGCTATCAGGGCCTCTTAAAACAGAATGGTTTCAAACTCATTGAAGCGCTCGACCAGACCGAAGAGTATGCCAAATGCTTCGATGAGTACTATGAGAAAGTGCATGTGGATCTGAAACCTACGATCCTCGATAATTTCGGGAAAGACCTCTTCGATTTTGCGTCAAATCTGGTGACAATCTGGCAAAAGGCCGCGCACGAACACAAAGTCGGCCGAGGTCTTTTTATCGGGCAAAAATAACAAAAACAGGGTGCTTTTGAACATACGAGAGGCACCCTCGGTTTCGAACTACATGGATCAAAAAGGCAGCAAGACAAATACTTGACTGATGACTGACGTATCGTTATCATACGCACATGTTCTGGAGGTTCATTGATTGAATCAATAAGAAAAGCAGTCATTGATATGGATGATGAGAAAGCGATCGAGCTCGTATCCATTGCCCTGAAGGAGGAAATCGATCCGGTCGACATACTGGAAAAAGGGTTGATCTCAGGAATGCAGGAGGTTGCAGCGCTATTCGCACGCAAGGAATACTACGTGCCGGAAGTGCTATTGTGTTCCGAAGCATTCTACGCCGGATTTGATATCATAAAACCTCTCATCGGAAAGTCATCCCAACGATCAAAGGCAAAAGTCGTTCTTGGTGTAGTAGAAGGCGACATACACGACATTGGCAAGAATATCGTTAAGGTCATGATGGAAGCAGAAGGCTACGAAGTTATCGACCTCGGCAGGGACGTGCCAATTGCGAAATTCATCGAGGCCGCAGAAACAGAAAAACCCGACATACTTGCGATATCGAGCCTCATGACGACGACTATGACACATATGATTAGCATCATCAGTGAACTCGAGCACCGGAAGCTGCGTGATACCGTAAAAGTTATCGTCGGCGGGGCACCGGTGAACGAAGAATTCGCGGCAAGGATCAAAGCCGACGGTTATAGCCCTGACGGACCATCGGCAGTGAAGTTACTGGAAAAACTCATCGGTGGATAAAATCTCAGAGGTCATAAACCATAGAAGACATTTCGCTGTATTTCCCATGGTCTGTGCTGATCACGGCGCACTACTCATGAATATGACGCTCACGGAAGTTGCCGAAGATGGAGAGAGAATCGCCCGCGCATTGCGATACTGTTATGACCTCTATGACTATGACATGGTACTCGTTTTTACGGATCCCTATGTCGAAGCGCAAGCATTGGGATGTCCGGTGACACTTGACCCTTACCCCACCCTCCGCGGACCGGCGTCCGACCATTCTGTGGACCGGACGGAGGAAATCATAAAGGCCGCAGAAATCTTGAAATCCGAAATCCCGGTTCCAGTGTTCGTTTCGATAAAAGGTCCGTTTACACTTGCGGCGTTCCTTGGCGGCGTTGAGCATTATCTTAAAGCGACGATGAAAAACGAAGCCGAAGCCACTCACATACTCCAGGAGGCGTTGCACCATCAACTCGTTTACCTGCGGAAACTATTGTCGCTGGGCGTAGACATAATGATCGGTGACCCGCTCGCATCTTCGAGCGTCATATCACCCAGAGCCTTCTGCAAATATGCATTACCAGGACTGCAGACCCTGGTCGATATGGCAAAAGCAGGAAATGTGCGCGTCGGCGTGCATATCTGTGGTGAGGTCGCCCCGATATTGGAACATCTCGATAACCTCAGCGTGGATATACTGAGCATTGAAAACATCGACGTCCAGACAGAAACCGTGAGAATGGGAGGCGTGGGGACCGATACGATATTGAACGGAGACGTTGAGCGCATAAAATCCGAGGTGAATACTGCGCTCGGGAATAGACCAATTATCCTGTCCACAGCATGTGATGTTCCGCCACAAACAGATCCGACCAGCATCAAAACCATGCTCAACACCGCCCGCAAAATTGACCCGGACATTGGAGTACAAGTATGAATTTGATCGGCTACGCATGTTCCTACATCCCGGTCGAAATACTCTCCGCCACTGGATTGAATCCCTACCGACTTCTCCATGGCGACATTGACCTTTCGAAAAAGGGAGAACGATTCGTACGGGTAGATGCCTGCCCCATGGTCAAATCAAATCTCGCTTATGTCATCGAGAATCAAGAGAAATTCGCTGCGCTGATCGGTTCCACCGGCTGCGACATGTCCCGTAGAATGTTCGATATCCTCAGCGAACATACTAAAATCCCGGTTTATGTCGTTAATGTCCCAAGAACGGACAACCCCGCGATCTACAACGATGAAATTGACTGGTTCGTGAAACAACTAGAACACTTCACACACAGAAAGTTCTTCGACGAAACGGTCAAAAACGAGATCAGTAAATGGGAAGCGATGCGGACAAAATTGCGGTGCACTGACAAAAAGCGAGCAGACCACCCATCACTAATATCGACCGCCGATTTCCACAAATTAATGACCAGCTATCATAAGGGCGCTCTCACCGATGAGATAATCCAAAACCAGGACCCAACGGACAAACCACGAGTATACTTGCTGGGCAGTGCGATCACTTACGAAGCCAATCATATCCTGCAATTGATAGAAGAAAAACTCCGCATCGTTGGCGATTTCAATTGCGGGCTTTCCAGGCCTCTTGGTATCAGCATTCAAGAACAGAGTATCGACGGCATAAAGAAGGCATATTACGATCAACCGCCGTGCGTCTACAAGAGACCTCACCAGAGGTATTACGACTTCATAAGAGGGGAAACTATCAGGTTAGGTTGCGTCGGAATCATTGCGTGGACGCTCGATTACTGCGATGTCCATGAGTTTGAACTTCAGAAAATCGAAAATGTGTTCAACCTCCCCGTATTGAGGATACGGAGTGATTTCTCCTTTCAGGGCCTTAGCCAGTTGAAGACAAGGATAGAGGCATTCGCGGAGATGCTATGTACCAGGATCTGACCCCTGAGAAGATTGGGCTGAAAGAATGGAGTAAACAATTCCGCATGGTTGGTGATTCAGAAATAAAAGAATTCAAGTACTATAATAACGACGAATGGGGCATCTACCTCTCACCGCCGGCAACGTTCATGGTCTACGGAACCAGACAATTGAAGAAGTTAAAATTCGATAATTCGCTGGCAGCGCTCAGGCTCTGGGGATTCACCTTCAATGAGTCTGAAAGGCTTTTCCGGGCGCGCCAGAGCGGCAAACGTATTATTGCAGCCATGGGCGATCTCGGCACAGTACCTGTCATTGCCATGGCTTTTCCTGATTGTATACCTTTCTACCCGGATTGCACGTGGTGGACGCCATTCTTCAACGAATCAACTGTGCTGCTCGACAAGGCGAGTGAGCTCGGCACACCTGAAGCAAGCTGTTTTGTCCGGTCAACACTTGCCGCCTTCCACAAGATGGCTTATTTCCCGAAGCCCGATATCATGTTCGCATCGACCGGTGCATCATGTGATGACTACTCGTGTATCATGCAGATGGCCGAAGAAATGGGTTACGAACTGAACTGGCTTGAAATCCCTTTCCGCAGGCAACATCGATCATTTCACATGTCTGAAGAACATGCAGTGACAGACAGCGGATTCAAATACCCGAAACGCTTTGAAACATACTTGGTCAATGAGTACAAAAGGGTATGGCGAAAAATGGAGGCACTTACCGGCACTGGTGATCTCAAGAAACTAAATGCAAGCATCGAGAAGAACAACAGAGTTCGCAGGTTGGTGAATGATATAAAAGACCTAACTCAAACCGCGGACGTCGCACCATTCCCCGCTCTTGAGATGATGGTCATAGAATTCGGTAACCTCTACGGCTACGCCGATATCGATGAATGGTTGGATATCCTTAAGATGATCAAGGACACGGTCGCCGACCGCGTCGAGAAGGGAATCGGTATACTCCCTTCGGATGCGGTACCTCTTGCGTGGGTCACACCCACCGCAGACCCGTTGCTACTAAATATTGTCGAAGATCTTGGAGGGCGTGTCGTGGCAACCGAGTACGTCATCAATCAGGCACTCACGATAATTGAAGAAGATATAGAACCATTCCAAGCCCTTGCCAGGTCTTTTATGAATGCCTCACTGATTGGTTCTACAGAAGAACGGGTCCGTCAGATTGCTGGAAGCGTTGACTCAGGTAAGATCGCAGGAGTCATCATTACAAATATGCTGGGTTGTTCCCATTGCGCAATGGAAACAAGGTTAATAGAAGAGAAATTGAAAAATGTGCCTGTGCTCGCGATCGACGTCCCCGCTCCCTTGGGCATAACCGAACAACTGAAGACAAGAATCACCGCTTTCATCGAGATGCTGAGATGAACGATATTCTGACCTCCCGCGAAAGATTTGGGTTATTGGTAATCGACGAGAAACCTGATCGCTGCAATATCATGCCGTTAATAACCTCCCACGCAGCAACCGTCAAAGGCATGAAGGTAAGAGATTACTACACAAACGGTGAGAACATGGCACGCGCGCAGATCGCTGCGATCGATAAATACGAACACGACGCGATCTCGATCTTCTCTGAAGTTGGTATCATTGCCGAAGCCATGGGTTCGGAATTCGAATACCCGGAGAATGATCTTCCGATACAAAGAACACCTGCCCTGGAAAAAAAGGATATCGAAGAGATCAAAATACCTTCGCCCACTTGTGACGCACGACTCCCCGTCTATCTCGAGGCAATTGAATATGCGTACGATGCACTTGGAGACAGAGTTCCCATTCTTACCTACATTCCCGCCCCATTCACAACTGCAATGATGCTATCCGACCCGAATAAATTCCTCATACAGACGATCAAAGAATCTTCTCGTGTCGAGAGCATCGTCGATAGGTCCCTGGCTGCAGCAATCGAACTATGCTACCACGTTATCGATGCCGGCGGCTTGCCCATCATCGTTGACCCGCTCGCATCGTCGAGCGTCGTGAGCCCCAAGACATATAGGCAATACGCATTGCCTTCCGAAAGAAAGCTCGTCGATTTTCTACATCGGTACGATCTCGATGTCATCTTACACATTTGCGGTGATACTTCGCCAATACTTGACGTGCTCCCCCAGACGCACGCCGACCTCATCAGCATCGACCGCGTCAACATGCAGCAGGCAATCGACAAGCTGTCCTCTGCCGTACGGATAATCGGCAACTACGACACATCGAGGCTTGCATTCTCGACCCCGGATGATATAAAAGCAGAAGTACGAAATATGGTGGAAGGAGCATTGCACGCAAAACAAGGGTATATTGCTGCAACTGGCTGCGAAGTCCCTATCAAGGCACCTGAAGAGAACGTCATGGCATTCGTAGATAGCGTGAAGGAGGTTGGATGGTACTGGGTATAGATGTTGGTTCGAGTTACACCAAAGGTGTACTCTTTGATAGCGGTATTAGGCAGAAGGCTGTCGTCAAAACCTCTTTCAAACCGAAACAGGCAATCGAGGAAGCGCAAAACCAACTCAAGGGATACGATAGAATAGTCGCCACAGGTTATGGCCGGGAACTGGTTGCTGGTGCCGATAAGACCATCACCGAGATCACCGCTTTCGCGCGGGGTGCCGGTTATTTTGAACCGTCCGTTAGAACGATCATCGATATCGGCGGACAGGATAGTAAGATAATCAAAGTAAGAGACGGACGAGTGGACCGTTTCATAATGAACGATCGGTGCGCTGCAGGGACAGGCAATTTCATCGAGAAGATCGCCCAGGCTCTCGACCTCTCACTGGCCGAGTTCGGTGATCTCGCTGTCAAGGCAGACCGGGCAGAAACCATCGATTCTCTATGCGTCGTAATGGCAGAGACCGAGATTCTGAGTCTCGTTGGCGAAGGCAAAAGGCTTGAAGATATTGTTGCCGGAGTGTGCGATGCTCTCGTACGGAGAATTGACGGAATCGGCAGCCAGATCGGGATTGAGAACCCGATCCTATACTGTGGGGGCGCGGCTCTTAACCCCGGATTGGTAAAATCAATGGAACGCATATTTGGTAAGATCATGATTCCTGAAGATCCGCAATTTATTGGCGCGGTGGGCGCCGCACTATCACAATGACCACTAACCTAACACGATTCAATTGCGTCATAAGGCACATCCGGAACTCCCTTCACTTGACATGAAGATGCATATCACTATAATTCTGTCCGGAATACCACGTGAAAAATAAAGAAATTCTCAGGAACATCCCATCGGTCGATAAGGTCCTTAATTGGAATGAGGTAAAGGAATCACTGGACATCCTTGACCATGCGCATGTAACGACGATCGTTCGCGACAATATCGATCTTTTCCGCAAACGTCTGCAGGCCGGCGACGCTCTAACACTCGACGACCTGAAGAAAACCCTTCTGGACGAGATCAAGGAACTCATCAGCCCCTATTTTCGCTATGCAGTAAACGCATCCGGTATCGTACTACATACTGGACTGGGCCGTGCA
Source organism: Caldifarciminota bacterium (assembly GCA_020349965.1). Classification (GTDB taxonomy): domain Bacteria; phylum Hydrothermota; class Tepidihabitantia; order SM23-42; family SM23-42; genus SM23-42. Next base: position 1,379,555 of record CP070705.1, read on the forward strand.
CCATTCAATCGGCGCATTGCAGACATAGTCCACGACGCATCACTGGGCTACTCGCGCCTGCAGATCGACGACGAGGGTAAACGTGCCGACCGCTACAAAAAGATCAGCCGGCTACTCGAGATACTGACCGGCGCAGAGGCGGGAATCATCGTTAACAACAATGCTGCGGCCACGATGCTCGTTCTCAATGCAATGGCAAAGGGCAAAGAGGTAGTCGTATCCCGCGGGCAGTTGATAGAGATCGGCGGAGCGTTCCGTATTCCCGATATCATGGCACAGAGTGGAGCGATCATGCGTGAAGTAGGCACGACCAACCGCACCCACTTGAGAGACTATGAGGGCGCGATCAACGAACTCACCGGTGCGCTGCTGCGGGTACACCAGTCCAACTATCGCATCATCGGTTTCACCAAAGAGGTCTCGCTCGAAGAACTCGTTGCCCTGGGAAAGAAACACAAGATACCGGTCATCGATGATCTCGGCAGTGGCGCCCTAATCGATCTGTCCAAATTCGGATTACCCAAGGAACCAATGGTACAGGAAAGTATTGCTGCAGGCGCTGATCTCGCCTGCTTCAGTGGCGACAAGCTCATAGGCGGTCCTCAATGCGGCATAATTGTCGGAAGGAAAAACCACATTGACTCCATACGGAAGAATCCCCTGACCAGGGCTCTAAGATGCGATAAACTCACCAATGCCGTGCTGGAGGCAACCCTCCAGTTATTCCTTATGAAAGAAGAATTTTTAGTACAAAATCACAGCGTCTTTCGTATTTTACTTAAACCGTTGGATGAAGTTAAGAAGGCCGCAAATAGATGCGCCCGCGTCCTCAGAAAGTCCTATGGCAAGGATCTCCAGATTGACGTGAAACCTGACATGAGCGAGGTCGGTGGCGGGTCACTGAGCACAGAGCAGCTACCGACGTACGTAGTTACGATAAGATCCAGATCCGTAAACGCCCAGGAACTGGCAAAGGCGCTGCGACGTTACGAAAGACCGATATTCGGAAGGGTTGCCGAAGGTACGCTCCTTCTTGATTTTCGCACTGTATTCAAGGACGAGGAAAAGATCATCCTCCAAGCATTCAAGACGATAATGAAAGCAACTTGACCTCGTCTCATGTACAACAAATACCCTAACATACTCATCAACATCGCTAAAACTTAACTGCCGACTATGACCAGTGTTTCGAAGAAGCACATCGTGATCGGTACAGCCGGTCATATTGACCATGGCAAGAGCGCCTTAGTGAAGGCGCTGACCGGCGTCGATCCTGATCGATTAAAAGAAGAAAAAGAACGAGGCATGACAACCGACCTTGGATTCGTCTTCTACAACCCTGATGTGACGATCATTGATGTTCCTGGCCATGAGAAATTCGTACGTCATATGGTTGCTGGCGCTTCTACAATTGATTTTGTAATCTTCGTTGTCGCTGCCGACGATGGCGTGATGCCGCAGACATATGAACACCTTGAGATCCTCAAGTTACTGGGAATTCAAAAGGGTCTTGTAGTCATAACAAAGAAGGATCTGGTGGAAGAGGAAATGCTCGAGGTGGTCAAAGAGGACGTCAAGACCATCCTACAGAATTCATTTCTGGAAGATGCGCCGATAATGGCCGTTTCCAATGTCACAAAGGACGGGATAGAGACGCTCAGAAAAAACCTGGATGAACTGATCGCCCAGACCAAACCGAAGACTGATCGCGGTATCTTCCGCATGCCCATAGACCGGCGTTTCGTGATAAAGGGATTCGGGACTGTCGTAGCAGGCACCGTACTCTCGGGGAGGGTCGCGGTCGGTGGGACTCTGGAGCTACTACCCGAGAAGAAGAGTGTGAAGGTGCGCGGCATCGAAGTCCATAACGAGAAGGTCGAAGATGTCACGACAGGTTTCCGGGCCGCAATCAATCTGGTCGGTGCCGAAAAGGAAGAGATCGACCGGGGTGACGTTCTTGCACAACCAGGATATTTCGAACCGTCCGAATACCTCAATGCTTCCCTTTACCTCCTCAAGTCGGCAGGCAAACCGCTCAAGAATTTTACGCGGCTGCGCATCCACGTCGGTACAAGCGAGATATTCGGCCGGGTCGTATTTCTCGATAGGAAGGTTCTGAGCCCTGGCGAAAAGGCAATGGCGCAATTCAGGCTCGAAGCTCCGGCCGTTTGTGATATAAACGACAATTACGTAATAAGGACTTACTCCCCTCAGATGACGATTGGCGGCGGCGTCATCATCGAGCCCAAGGCAACCAAAGCAAAGGGATTCGACGAGGATCTGATAAGCCATCTACACCGCATGGAGATCGGTGAACCGATCGCCATCGTCGAGGAAGATCTACTTTCGAATTTTGATCTTCCACGAAAGATTGAAGAGATCAGCCATGATGCCAATTTGCCGCCTGAGGAAGTGAGGAAGCAGATCCAGATGCTGACCCAGACCGAAAAAGCTATATGTCTCGATGATAAACGGGGATTGTACTACCACCGTGCAAACCATGACAAACTGCAGCAGAGCATCCTCGAACAACTGAAGATCTATCACAAAAGCAACCCGACAGGAATCGGTGTTCCGAATCTCGAATTATTGAAGAAGATCAGCCGCGGATTGGACAAGATACTCCTCGACAAGACCCTCACCAACATGCAACGGGAAGGAACCGTACGTGTGTCACCGGACGGAAAGATCAGCCTATCCGAACATAAAGTCATTGTCGATGATGAATTGGATGCAACGATCAAGAAAATAGAACATCTATTCCTCGATGCGGCATACAAACCACCCGGCTACGAAACAATCCTCGCTCAGAAAATAGAACAAGAAAGCATAGTCAAGAAAGCATATCGGTACATGCTCGATACTGGCACGCTCGTCAACGTCGGCGAAGGCATAGTGATACACGAAAGGTACATTAAGGAGGCGCAATCGAAGTTGATCGAACACCTCAAGCAAAATAAGGAAATACGGGTTTCTCAATTCCGCGATCTGTTAGGCGCCAGTCGAAAGTTTGTATTACCTCTATTGATATACTTCGATACACGTGGAGTAACGATAAAGCGCGGCGATGTTCGCGTGCTTGGACAAAAATACAAATAAAACCCCGATTTCGTATTTCGAAATTCGCAGTATTGATTTTTCCATGCCGTTGCTGTATAATTCAATTATGAAGAAACTATTGATCGTACCTATATTATTGGTGTTTCTGGTGGCGTGTGTCACTACCGGACCAGGTGGCAAGAAAAGTCTCATACTAATTCCAACCGACACCGAAGTCGAACTCGGCAAAGAGGTCGTACGGGAAGTAGAGTCGACTGAGAGAGTACTAAGTAATACTCACGTTCAGAATTACGTGAGCACTGTTGGCCGCAAAGTAGCAAGAGTCTGTGACCGTAAGGACGTTACGTACACATTCAAAGTCCTCGATAGCGATGAAATTAATGCGTTCGCCTGCCCGGGCGGATTTATCTATATCTATAAGGGACTCATGAAGAAGATGGACAATGAAGCACAATTGGCGGCAGTCCTCGCTCATGAAGTCGGCCACATCGTTGCCCGCCACTCGGTGAAGAGGCTACAGGCAATCTACGGATACAGTATTGTAATGGAAGTGGCCTTGGGCGACAAGATGGGCAAAACCGCCAGGCAGATGGTGGACGCAGCGACCGGCGTCATCCTGCTGGGCTATGGTCGCGAGAACGAATATGAAGCCGATGATTATGGTATTCTATACGCCAAGAAAGCCAATTATAATCCCAGGGGAATGGTCCAGGTTTTTCAGAAATTCAAGGAGATGGAAGGAAGGCCGCCAAGCACGTTTGAGAAACTACTCATGTCTCATCCGCCAGCTGGCGACCGGATAAACAACGGCAACGAAGAAATTAGTAAAGTGGGCGGTGTGAATTTGCCGTATTACGAGAGCGAATACGCCGCTGTAAAATCACTGCTGGAGTGAAGAAAATACGTGAGCAGAAGCTGAATAGGCAAAAGCAATAAGGCAAATCTAAGGAGTCTTCGGTCAATCCCGGAACAGACGACGATTAAGAAAGGGCACATGAGGGAGTGATGGACTCGTCATAACAGGCGGTGTGGTCTGGTCAGCCTTCTTCTCAAGTTTCCTTATCATAGAACCCAGCATCTTCTGCAGCGCAGCTGTCGCCTCAAACCACGGTTCGACTTCTGATTTTTCAAACAATACACAGTCGACTACTTTGTAAAGCCAGTTCTCAGTCTCGGCGGCATTGCAGTGTGCGACATCGAGGCAGGAAATGTAATGTTTCTTCCCCCGTGAACTGAACCCTTCCGCGATATTCGCGCTGATACTTCCCGAACACCGCAGTAATTGGTCTACAACGATCGTTGCGGCCACATCACGTGACAGTTTGTCCGCCGCCTTGTGTATCGAAACAAAGAGCTCGTGGGCCTTCTGCCACACCCGCAGGTCGGTGAAATGTCTTATTTCACCAGTCTCAGTTTTTTCCATGTTGCCTCCTCTACATTAATACAAGTTACGCGCATGTTTTTACAACTCCTTACCTTAAGAGGAGGCAATATGAATTCATTTCACTGCATTTGGGTATTACCGATTGAATTTCGATACCTGTATGATATGGCGGAGGCGTGTAGGAATCGAACCTACCGTCCCCCTTTCGAAGGACATCCGGGTTTGAAGCCCGTCAGGCACACCAGCACCCATCCGCCTCCACAAAATTCGCCCAAATCTTGATTTGGTTGCGAATTTTAGTGGCCTCGTTCCAAGTCCTTCCTGGAATGAGGCATCAATGTTTTCAATATCACAAATCTACGATTAACCACAAGTTTTCGCGGACTCATTCAGATCTTTTCTGGAATGAGTCTTCTTTGATTTCGCATCTCCAACCATATCTTGATTTGGCTAGAAAATTCAGCGTCCCTTACTTCTGTAAAGAAGTGTGGGGCCGTTACCCACCCAATTCTAACTATAATCCGATTAAAGTCAAGGATAGCCGTTAAGCTGCAAGCGTTCGTCCTTGTTGACAAGAATTACCTTTTATGTATAATCCTCCAACATAAGCTTTATCGTTTGTCGGAGGATGGAATGATCATATTCTCAATCCAAGAAACAAATGTAGGCTTGAAAGGAGAAATATGCCATACGGTAAAGTAAAGTGGTTTGATAGTAGGAAAGGTTTCGGCTTCATCGAAAAAGAAGACGGCACCGGTGATGTATTCGCTCACTTTCAGGAAATCGTTGGCGAAGGCTACCGCACCTTGAATGAAGGTGATAGGGTCAAGTTTGAGATAACCACAACGCCAAAAGGTGAGAAAGCCACTAAAATCGAACGTGCATGAACATATACGCGAAAAGCCCCCTTAAGGGGGCTTTTTTATTTACCCCAAGCCATGCCGAGAGGTACGTAGTAAACACCTACGCCAATTATCCATTCCTTACTACCCGAAACAAAAAATCCCGGACTCAAGGGTCCAACTCTGATCACACCGGGATACACGTTCAACCGCAACCGATACTCGGGCACCGTAGAGACCATTAATGAAGCCAAGAGTGAGTTATTACGATCGTAGAAGATCCCCGCGCGCCATGTCAGCACGGCTGTAAGGACCCTGCCGGTATCCTGCTCCGCCGTTCTGACGAGTTCTTCCACAAGGAAACCACCAGTCAAGGATAGAGAGCTGCCGCCTTTCCATCGATACCCTAAACCTGCCATTCCATGCAGACCGAAGTGCACCATCAAGTACCAGTCCTTGGCGCTCGAAACAGGATAGCGGGCTACGTAGAATTGACCCATATTTTCAAGGTTGCCATTTCTAATGTTGACGGCCGGTTGCATTGACCATTCGGACAGATTGAGGGTCTGCGAGAAAAACCGGCAGACTTTGTCGCTGGAAAAAAGTAGCATGCCGGCCGGATCGAAGATGAGAAGATCGGCGAGATGATCCACGGTGAGCTCTTCGTTTCCTCTATTTTCCACGATCTCGGATAGAACGTGATATGCAGCCATCACACCGATCGACCAGAGTCGCGGTAAACCAAAGCCATGGTAACGGAACCACTCCTCTGTTGCACGAAATTGCATGCCGGCGCCGATGCCGTGCAGGAAATAGTTCGGTACCCACTGATTACCCCTTTCCTTTAGAGATAGGGGAATAACTTCGGTTGATATAAAGCGCCACCAGCCGAACTCACTGATCGTGTGCATGGGGTGGCCAACGGTTTCCCACACATTTCCCCACCACTCACCATACGGGAACCTAAAGATCTTCCTTTCGTAATCGTCACTTTCACTGTATCCGGCGATTTGGAGAATGCCGTAGCCGCCGTTGATGATAACATTCATCGGATTATACGTCAACTGGCTGCCGTAGGGTAGTGCGTGATAGAAATAATACCCTAATGTGTCATCGACTGTGGCCGAGGTTCCCCGGTCTATTTCATCACTGTCGGCCTGAACCGTCGCCGCGGCAGAAAGGAGAATTATCAACGGCAGCAAGAACAATGGGCTCGGAAATCTCGATGTAATCTTTATTGCCTATTGTATCCTGTTTCGACGTTAGGTCAAGAACGCCTGCGTCCTGCTCGGTTTCATGCAGAGAATCATCAAGTGTCCTCCAATGTTTCCAATTTCACTGAACTTCATCTAAGAATCTGAATTGACAAGCGAGCGCGCGCCGATTATAGTATACAACGAAATGGAGAAACAAATCGGAGGATAACATGTTTAGAACCATCAGATTTCTCATTCTTACATTGCCAGTGGCGGTCTCATCGATGCCGCCCCGAATGATCAACGGCACTCCGCATTCATGCATCATCGGCAGACCACTCGCGACCCCGAAAGTGTTGCGTGACAGCACGATAGAAACCTGCGCAATTCTTGTCCAATTCAGCGACAATCTCGCAAACACGACTGCCCACACGCCGGCGCGTTACGACAGCATGTTCTATTCAACCGGTGTATACCATGGACAGTATCGCGCCGGAAGTCTCAATGATTTCTTTATCGAGAATTCCTACGGGACGACCGACGTTGTAGGGGGTATTGCCGGAAACCAGTGGTATATGTCAAACTATACATATAGCCACTATTATGACGGCCACTATTTGTTAAGCAGCGGATACGAACTTGTCGTTGACGCTCTCATGTTGGTCGATGCAACGGTGGATTTTCAGCAGTTCGATTCAAACAGCGACGGGCACATCGATGGCGCCTTCATAATTCACGCCGGGCCAGGTGCTGAAGATACGGGTGATACCAATCATTGCTGGTCACATGCGATTCCCTGGCTCAATTATATGACGAACGATGGCGTCGTCATTGATGGCGCAACAAACGTTCCCGAATATAACCTGGTCACATCAACCCTCGACACAACTCTTTGTTGTATTGGCGTGATGTGCCATGAACTGGGGCATATTGTCGGCCTGCCTGACCTCTACGACGGCTCGCGCAATACGTGGGGTGTCGGATATTGGAGCCTCATGGGTTACGGTGCCTGGGGTGCCGGCGGCAACACACCTTGGAGTCCCTCCCACGCCGACGCCTGGTGTAAGGCCCAAACGAACTGGTTGACACCGATCGATATCAGCACGAACACCTTCAATCTTGAAATACTCGATGCAGAGACACATCCGGTGGCATATCGGGTCTGGCGAAATGGGATGGCGAACGATACCTTTTTCATCCTTGAGAACCGACAGAACAAGGGATTCGATTCACCTTTGCCCGGAAGCGGGCTGCTCATCTGGCATATCGACCCACACTACTCTGCTTATCACAACCGGGTCGATCTTGAGGAAGCGGATGGTTGTGATGACCTCGACAATGGCTGGGGATACCGGCCGAATCCACATTACTACCACCATGAACTCGGCGATTCGGGTGACCCATATCCTGGAGACAGCAACAATACCGTTTTCGACTCATTGAGCTATCCTGCAAGCACTGATTATTGGGGCAATTCAACTCATGTGTCGATAGGGAATATCGTGGTCGCGGGGGATACCGTCATCTGCGATATAATCATCGACCCGCTCGCGATTGCTGAGCACGACGAAAAACCGATAACGTGCGGGCTATCGATAAGCCCGAATCCGTTCACGACACTGACAAACATCAGCTTCAGCATAGAGCAAAGCGCAGAGCGCATAGAGTTGCGCATATATGACGCCTTAGGCCGCCTGGTAACGCAATTGTATGACGCTATGCCCCATGCCCCATGCGCTCTGCAGATCAATTGGTGCGGCGATGACGACGCCGGCCGGAAATTGCAAAGCGGTGTCTATTTTGCCACAGTGTCGGTCCGTGATCATACAGAATCGCAAAAACTACTGCTCCTTCGATAAAGGGGACAGGCTACTTTTTAGAACTCCTGACAGACGTATGCCATTGTCCCATCTTCTGACGTATAGAAAGCAGAACAGCCTGCAATCACACATGAAAAAGTAGCCTATCCCCTTTTACTGCTAGAATCTCTGTGAGAACACTGTAAGCCGCTCGATTATGCTTATATAATACCAAGAAGGAGGGAACTATCATGAAAAATCCTAAGGTATTCATGCAAACACTCATATGTTTGACAGCTTTTCTCATTCTCAATCCAGGCATAGCTGCAGAGATCCACGATGTTTCTCAACAGGGAGATATCGACAGTGTCAAGACACTTGTGCAACAGAACCCTGAAATGGTCAATCTTGCAGACGAAACGGGCAACACTCCACTACATTATGCAATTGCAGGCGGGCAGACAGAGATCTGCCACTTCCTTATCTCCAGGGAGGCTGACGTTAACGCATTGAACACTGTGAACCAAAGCGTCCTGCTGTTTGCAGCATACTTTGGCAATGCTGAGATCGCTAAGGCACTCATCGCAAAAGGCGCTACGCTAAATGATCAAGATGTCTTCGGAAGAAGTCCGCTCCATTACGCGGCAAGACAACGCAATTTGGATGCACTGATGGTGCTCATCGGGAAAAAGGCGGAACTCGACATCCGGGATAGCATCGGTGAAACGCCTCTACATTTCGCCATTCGCTGGGGTTATGACAACATCGCTGAAATGCTCATCGATGCCGGTGCCGACTTGAAGGTAACCACCGAAGACGGCAAGTCATACTTGCACATGGCAAGCATGAAAGGGTATGTAGACGTTGCCGACTTGTTGATCAATCGAGGCATGCAAGCTAATGCTCTGGACAACAATGGCAGGACTCCATTATATTATGCGGCAAAACACGGCAACAAGAAAGTTGCCGACATACTATCGGCACACGGTGCGAAAGCAAAGGACATTGAAGAGAACTTCGGCTCCTCTCCCCTGCTACAGAAAACGCTGAAAAAGGGTGAAGCAGTATTGTGGTATCTCGGACACAGCGGCTGCGCAGTTAAAACCACTAAACACCTGTTGATATTTGACTATTGGAACTATGGACAGCATC
>CP070705.1:1389087-1406483 GCA_020349965.1 Caldifarciminota bacterium
CAGCACCAAAAAGTAGAACACCAAGCAGCATTATGCACATCATTTTTTTCATGTTTCACCTCCGCACTTCATCTTATCGTGCGGTCTCACAAAATACTCACAAAGATGCTCAAATTTACGAGCCGTATTGGGTTATCGTGGAGTAAAGGCGCGTCTGTTTAACGGAGACTGTCCTGGTATATCTTTGTTGCTTCACGCGAGGGTACGGAGACCCCCAGACCATCGAGTGTTTTTACAAGCTTCTTGTATTGTTCCTGGACTCCTTCTTTATCATTTAGTGCCTGCAGGCAGCGCATGATCGAAATGTGGACCGATTCGTCGGCATCATCTAGCCCGAGCGCCTGCTCGAAAAAACGCCGGCTTTCTTCGTATGCTTCATCTTCGAAGCTCATACGGCCGAGGTTCTTGCGTATATCGAGCGCCATCTTCCTGTAATAAGCGCGGATTTCTTCACACCATTGCGCCGTGATGTTCTCCCCAAAATCACCGCGATACAATGCCAGTGCACGCAGGTAGAGCGTCTTGGCCTGAACCCGATCGCGCGGCAATGATGCAGAAGCCTGACTCGCCACACGCTCGAACTCCTGTACATCAGTGCTTACGAATATTTGAGGATTGAGGTAGTACTGCTGGCCCTCGAATAATACAATCTTCTGCCGGCCGATATCGGATTGTATCATTTCTTTTAACGTATTGCGCAGCGCAGATATTTCAACATGGAGACTGTGTGCGGCGCCGCGCACGTTCTTATCTGACCAGAAAGTATCAATCAACTGATCCTTGGAATATTTCTTCCTGTGCCCCGCGACAAAAAGCACAAATAATTCCCTCGTAATCTTGGTGCGCCAAACAGGTACTATGTCACGGCCATCGGCATCCTTGATCTCCAACTTGCCGAAGAAACGACACTGGAGATCGAATATCCCCCTCTCAATCTGCAGCCAGTTGAGCAGATCTTTTGCCGGTTCGCTGTCCGTACCCTCCAGGATGTGTAAGATGTAATCGACGAGATAATCATTCTCGAGCGCCAGTCTGAAAAGGTCGGTAGAATCACGGGCCTCGATTATCATATACGCGTTGTATTCTCTCAGCTGGGCGATATCGAGACATTTCTTGAAGTACGACAGCGCTTCTTCATGCGCCCCTGACTTGTAATAGCACTTGCTCAATTCGTATGACGACGTCATCGGAAGATAGTACTTATCGATGCTGCGCGCCCTCCTCACTGCCTCCTTCAAGGACGCAAGCCCTTCTGGGAACTTACCTTCGGCGCTGTACAGCGCCCCTTGAATCGTCAGATAAGTGACCAGCTGGTCCGGAGCCTCATCTATGAGATCGCGCAACGCATCCATCTTTGCGAAGGCCTCACGCGCCTTACTGACTTCCCGCAACCTCAGATGTGCATCGACGATGTCGCAGACTATATAGGGGTCCAGCATTCTCGAGAATGTTTTATACTTCTCGATGGCTTCATTGAGATATTCGAGCGCCTTGCGAAAGTTGCCTTCTGCCCAGTATAAATGGCCCTTCATATAAACGAGATACTTGGTGATCCATGGATCATTATATTTTTGTAATAGCCCGGTCGCCCGGTTGAGGTATTCCCATGCTTTTGCATTGTCTCCGGCGTCGATACTTATTGCTACAACTGTGCTGTACTTGTAAATGAGATTCAAACCATAGAGCAGATCGCTGAACCGTGAAATGATCTCCATGAAGAGCCGGTCCGCTTCCTTGAAATTCGACATCGTGAAATGAAGTAATGCGATCCTCGTCAGCAGCGATTCTTCTAGTTCCCGGTTTTCATGCTTTCGAAGAATTTTCAATGCTGATGCGAAACACTGCTCTGCTCTATCGAATCGGTACGCATCTCGATACATGCTACCGAGTTGCATGAGTACGTTGGCCTTAAGAGCCGAGTCCCTGTGTTTGATCAAACTGTATGCCCGGTTCGCATAGTATATGCCCTTGCGCCGCTGCCCCTGGCTATAATATATCAACGCCTTCACGGTCAGAGCCTCAGCCGTACCGCGCCGGTCCTTCTTCTGTCGAAACAACTTCAAGACCGATTCGGTTAATCTCAACGCCTGGGTCTTCTTGTCCAGATTATCCAACGCATCGGCCTTGCGGAGGAGCAAATATGGGTGCTTCTCGAGAACTGCCGCTGGGAATATATCTACTAATTGAGTGAAACCCGCATAGTCTGAAAGCCGCATCCAATGTTGGTGCTTGTTCTCGAGTATATCGGCTGCCTTCGCGTACCGCTCTGCCGCCACAAGGTGTTTCACGGCAGACCCAAATTCCTCGTGCGCAAAAAGATGCATTCCCGCCTTGTAGTGCAATTTCTTTACGACTCCGCTGGTGAAATACTGTCCAAGCATCTTCCGTAGGAATTCATGAAAAATGGGATGATACTGATAATTATCTCCTACCTTCGATATGAACATATTCTCCGCATCGAGGTAGGCAACAATCTTCTTTGAACGCCGGATATTCAACAGGTGGTCACACACTTTCGGGTTGAGATAATCAAGGACCGACGTCTTGAGCAGGAATTCCTTGATCGATTTGGGCGTCTGCTCAAAAACCTCGCGCGCGAAGTAGTTAAAGATATTTTCATCCGACGCAGCATAACTATTCAAGGTATCCTCCGTCGTTTCTTCGCCGGTCACGCGTATCTTCTGTAGTATCAATTGGAGCACCGTCACCCACCCTTCGGAGAATTCGGCAATTCGCTTTACATCATCAACCGCGACTTTCAGACCGTGTATGTTCGTCAACAACGTGTGGATTTCTTCATAGGTAAAACGTAATTGATCCTTCTCGACCCTCAATAATTCCTGTTTCGCAAGGTAATAGGCAAGATTGATATTCGGAACAGCGCGCGATGATATGATGAAATGAAGGTTCTTGGGCATGTGACGTAGAAAATAGTCGATCGCGCTACATATTTTCCGGTTGTTTTGCAGGTAATGAAAATCGTCGAGTATGATATAGAATTCTCGCGCCACACTCTGCACGTACTCGTTGATGAATGTACCGACAACTATATCGACGTTGCCTATCTGCGGGATTAATTCCTCGACCGCTTTACCGAATGATCCATTGTACTTCCTGAGCCCGGCGACAAGATAGCCGAAGAACGTCGCCATGTTGCTGTCCGTGTCGTCAAGGTCGTAATACACGAACGGAATGGCAAGGTCTTGACAGAACTGTGCAAGCAGCGTCGTCTTGCCATAACCAGCATCCGCGCAGAGTAATATCAATTTCTTATCCAGGTTCTCACGGAGGAGGTCGAGTAGACGTTCGCGGCGCAGGATAGTACCCTTAACGCGCGGCGGTTCCAACTTTGTCTGCAGGATCAGCCCTGACTTTCTCATTTCACGACGCATACAAGAAACTCACTTCCGGCAACCTGATGTCATCCTTTGCCATGGTATTTAAGGCTTGTTTCATAGATCTCAATCGCTTCCGGAGGAGGAGTCTCTATATCCACATCTCTCAGTACCCTGGTCAGTAACCGATATTGGCGCTGAATACCATCGGTGTCCTTCAAAGCAGCAAGACAGCGCATGATTCCTATGTGGAGTGTTTCATCATACCGGTCAAAACGTTGGGCATCCCGGTAAAGAATCAACGCCTCCTGTGCATTCCCTTCATCGTATGTGTACTTGGCCAATTTCTTCAAGACATTCAAGGCCATCTCGCGGTAATATGCCCTTGTGTTGGTGCACCAGTCTTCGGATATATCCTCACAGAAATCACCGCGGTACAGTGCAAGAGCCTCGCCACAGAGTTGCATACACCGACGACGGTCCGTGCGCTCCAGAGCCATGGCTTCATGTACTGTCCTCTCGAACCGGGAAGTATCACGCTTGATGTGAAACTGACCGTTCAGGAAATATTTCTGATCACGAAAAACAACGAGATTTTTGAACCCATATCGTGAATCGGTTATTCGATGCAGAGATTTCCTCAGTGATGACATCTCGACCTGCAGGCTCCGGACGGCTTGTTCCAAGTCTCTTCGTGGCCAGCAACTCTCCACAAGCATCTCCTTCGAACAACCCTTGGGGTGGTTCATCGTGAGCAGCACGAATATTGCTTTCGTCCTGCTCGTCCTCCAGCCAGGCGAGAATAACCTTCCATTGGAATCCCTGATCTCCAGAGGACCGAAGTAGCGGCATTCGAAATCAAACTGCCCGTGCCCCATATCGTATTGTTGCACTATCGACCGTGCCTGGTCGGTGTCGATCATCCTTATTATATTCAGCACTAGACCATCCCTGTATTCTTGCTCCAGCGCCATGCTGAACAAAGTGAGATCCTTGCGACCCTGCAGGGCGAGATAAGTCTCGAACCCGTATTTCACTGCGAGATCGAGGCATTTCTTGAAATAGTCAAATGCCTTCACGATATTGCCGCAGGCTCGCGAGTGATCGCTGAGCGAGTAGTATATCGCCAGAACCTGAGAAGGATCGTAGACCTTCTTGCTCATCTGCCGCGCGCGATCGAGCGAGGTATGTGCCCCAGCGGTATTACCTTCCGCGGTTTCTACTCTACCCTTCGCGGTCAGGAAACCGATTAGATGCTGCGGAATGTCCCCGCTACCTTTCAAGACCGAATCAGCTTCATTGAGCGCAGCCCGTGCCCTCCTTATATCCCCGGTCATGAGATACACCTCGACCAAATCCTGTAGAGCATACAGATCCGTGATCTTGATGTCACCATCTCGGTTCTGTTCGACGGTCCGCCTGAATGCCTCGATGGCCGCCTCATAATCGCCCTGCAGATAGTAGATTCTCCCTTTCAACAACACCAGATAGTTATCCAGGTACCGCTCACTATACTGCTGCGCGATTTCCTCTGATCGTTCAATATAGTGCACAGCCCGCACCACATCGCCGCTATCCAGGGCGATCGATGCAATGGTCCTGCAGGCATACGCCAATTCAAGAGGATAGATCTGATCGTGAAAACGCGTGATAACCTCCATGAACGTCTTTTCTGCCAGCCTCAACTCCGACATGTTGTAGTACAACATGCCCAACTTGTGAAGCGCCGTGCACTCCAGCTTATGATCTTTAATGACCTTTGCCATCTCGATAGCTCTCTGCAGAACGTTGCGAGCCCTGACGAATTTTCCCAATATACGGTAAGCCGTACCGAGATTGATCATTACACGCGTCTTCTGCCGCGACCGCCGTTTCCCCGTCAGGGAATATGCCTTCTTTATATAGTAGAGGGCTTTGGCCGATTGCATGAGCAGGGTGCTAGCGCTCCATTTCAGAATGTATGCCTCGACCATCCCCTTGCGGTTCTTTGTCCTGCGCATCCTTCTCAGCGCCTTATCGATATCGACCAACCCCTTCTCCACATGTCCCATCTCGAAATACATGCTGCCTTTCTTGAGCAGAAGTTCTGGGCGCTTTTCCATATGAGACACCGGGAATTTTTCGGCAAGCTCGACAAAATTGGCATACTCGCCGGCTGAGGACCAGTGTTTGCACTGCGTCTCTAGTATCCTGCCTGCCCGGGCATAACGCCCTGCATGCAGCAGATGATGCACGACCGATGCATACGTCTTTCTCTTGCCGAAATAATCACTTGCCGCAAGGTGAAGCCTATTTATCTCTCGCGCAGGCGTCGAATCGGCCAGCCGCCTGCGAAGGAATTCCTGGAACAGAGGATGATACACAAGGTTCTCACCGGTCCGCAGCACGAAAAGATGTTCGGTCTCGAGGTGTCCGATTATCGCATCCGACCCCTTCATCCCCAGCACATAGTCACAGATCCGGGGGTTCAAAAATTCCAGAATCGACGATTTGATTAGAAATTCACGGACTGTTTTCGATTGATTCTCTATGACTTCACGCGTGAAATACTCAAAGACATCTTCACCCGAAGCAAGGTAACTATTGAGTGTCTCCCTTGCCTTGACGCCGGGAGTCGCGCTGATCTTCTGAAGGATCAATTGTATTGCCGTTGCCCAACCTTCGGCAAGTTCTGCGATACGCGCAATCTCTTCTTCGTTCACATCAAGACCATAGATCTCACAAAGCAGCGAGCGTGTCTCCTTTATGTCGAATTGAAGGTGTTCCTTGTCGAGATGTAACAATTCTTGCTTGGCGAGAAAATATGAAAGGTATATCGGCGGTGTAGTCCGTGAAGAGATCACGAAATGAAGGTTGGCCGGTAGGTGTCGAAGGATATAGCTGATCACATCGGCGATCTTACGGTCTTTACGCAATCGGTGGTAATCATCAAAAATGAAAAAGAATTCACTCTTGATGCCCTCAACACATTCATTGATAAACGTACCCGCGATCGTCTCGCGGCTCCGCTTCTCTGCGAGCACTGCTCTCACTCTTTGACCGAAGCCAGATACGTGTTTCTGAACTCCACTCACCAAGCGATTGAAGAAAGTATATACGTCGCTATCCTCTACACTGAGATCATAGAACGCGAACGGTTCTTTTAATTCCTGGCAGAACTGGGCCAAGAGGGTCGTTTTACCATAACCGGCATCGGCGCAGATGATGGTCAATTTTTTATCACGATTCTGACGGAGCAATTCGAGGAGCCGTTCCCGGCGTAAGACCTTACCCCTAATCTGCGGAGTGCCGAGCTTTCTCCTTCCCAGCTCAGATCCTTTCATGCCGGAATTATATCACAACTCGGCAAAAGTGTCAAACAGTAATAGTGTGGTGTTCCGAGGTGAATAGCCCTTGAGGAGCTAGTGAACCACATAGACCCGGACCTCTTGTTCATTGTAGAAAGTACGGCTTGAACTCTACGCCCGTCGATCTTATCCCCAGCCGGGCAATCCGCGCCAGGCCTTCAGGAAGGACACGCTCGATATTCGTATTTGGCACTGGCCGATCGATCGAATAGATGTGAACCGCGTTCGGACGGATGGCGCGGATTCGGTCAAAATACGCTTGCAGGTCTTGCCCCTGTGTATTACACGGCGTACCGTGGACCAGAACCGTCTGAATGATGATGGCATTCATGGACCTCAAGTGCTCGATGATTTCTTCAAAATCCACATTCTGATCCGGTCGGTTAATGTTGTTGAACGTTCGATCTGCTCCTGCATCGAGTTTGAACACCGGTAAATCGATAAGCGTCATGACGTTCCGTACATCCGCAAGCGACAGTCCAGAGGAATTAGATAGTAGCGCGATCTTCAGTCCGGGCCTGTACCTATCTCTCAAACGTACGATCTCGGCAACGATCGAAGAAAATGCCGGATAGAGGGTCGGCTCGCCATTTCCCGAGAACGTCAAATAGTCGAACGCTTCGCCCGACTCCAAAGCCTTCTTCACGGCATCGGTTACATCATCAAACCGTGGCATGTCTTTTTCGTAAGCGCTGGTATCGACAGTGTGGATCTTTGTCCAGCCGTAGTGGCAATACACACAATTGAAACTGCACAGTTTATACTCTACCGGCATCAGATTAATTCCAAGCGATCTGCCCAGACGCCGGGAATTGACCGGACCGTACAGTATACCCCGTTGAAGCGGCAGCACGTTCGCGGAAGGCTGGCTTGGATTTTCTTTGTCAGTAGATGGACTCATTCCATCATCACCAAAATATTCAATCAAATTTGAAATTACTGTCTCTAAAAACCTTCATGCACGCGTCGACAACATTGCCGTCAAATAGCGTATCCCTGCATCGATCTATTTCTTTCAGCGTAGCTTCAAGACTCATCGCCGGACGATAAGGCCGATGGGAAGCCATCGCCTCTACCACATCCGCAACAGCAAGGATCCTGGCCTGCATTATTATGTTGTTGCCGTCGATGCCATTTGGATATCCTGAACCGTCAATCCTCTCGTGGTGCTGTACAACGATGCGGTCAACGGGCTGCGAGAAATCGATCTCCTTGACAATGTCATACCCAATGTTGGGGTGGGTTCTCACCAGATCCATTTCGGTCTCATTCAGTTTCGCGGGTCGATTGAGAATCTCCGCTGGCACGTAGATCTTTCCGATGTCATGTATCAACGCTGCCAGGAAGATGCCGTCTACTTCATCCTCAGTGAGCCCCATCTCCCGCGCAATTGCGCACGCCAACCGTGCCACACGCTGTTGGTGACCCGCAGTATATGGATCGCGCAGTTCAAGTATCTTTGCCATCGTGAAGATGATGCTCGTCGATGTCTTCTTCAACCTTTGGATATGTTTCTTTACTTCATCATCCACTCTCCTTCGCTCGATAGCCGCAGCAAGCCTCTCCGATACGAACTCCAGAATTTCCAGATCTCTCTTTTTGTAGGCCAAAGCGTCTTCATAATTCTGGACAACGAGGGCACCGATCACGTCATGCTTGAGCCGCAGTGGAACACCCAGCCAGACCTTGGCTGGAGATTCAATCACTTCGATCTTGCCAGACTGCAACATTTGCTTCGCATCGCTCTCAGTAACCATCAACGAATGATTGTGTTCGACCACGTAGGAAGTGAGTGTCTTGCCAGGAGGCAGTGATTTGAAATCTTCCTTTTCATCGACGAAATAAATGAGAGATACGGCCTGCTCTCCTTTCGCGCGGAGGGCAATGTAGAAGTTTCTCGTATCGATAATGGTACCCAAAATATCATGGACAAATCGGAAAATACTGTCCAGATCACCCTTCGCGTTGACTTCGCTGGAGATCTTGTACAGCACTGTCCTGATCCGCTCCTCCCTTTTTTGCGCCGTGATATCATGGATCACCGTAACGACGCGACTAACCGCATCACCTTCGAACACGGGAATCTTGCGCACTTCGGAAATGAATTCACGGTTTCCGACACTCACCGTTTCCTCGGTCACGAGAAGATTGCCCTTCCTGAAGACAGTCTCATACTCTGCCTCTATTGCCGGCGGCAGGAAAGTGAAAACTTCATGGACCGACTTTCCCACCGGTTCGACATCGATACCCAGATCCTTGATGCGGTTACGCAAAGCATCATTAACCGTCACGATCCGCAGATCTCTGTCAACGACATGTATACCATCACCCAAGGAATTCAGCGTTGTCCGATACTGAGCTTCAGTAATGCCCGATACACCATTAACCGGAATACGGTGCGAGACATCTAACATCGCAACGAAATACCCGATGACCTTACCATACTCATCAGGCCGGGTCAGCGTCGAGACCTCGACCGCAATGTCCGCACCTTCCTTGTTTCTGATGATACACTCCTGACCGCTAACCTGGTTCTTCTCCAAAGTCAAATTCTGAATCTTTACGATTCTATCCTCGTCGCTAAATAACCGGACCAATGTGCTGCCAACGAGTTCGTCCCTGCGAAAGTGCGACATTTCTACAAAAGAATCACTAACATCGAGAATGACTCCCCGGAGGTTGAGGTAGATAATCGGAACAGGCAGGGATTTCCATATTGCATTGATGTAATGCTCGAGAGCGAACAATTCTCTCACCGGACCACAGGACACACCACGCCCATCGTCTATCTTGTTATTTCCAGGAGATTCTGTATTCATGAACATCATCGCCCTTGAAAACACACTTCGTTTCCGTACAATCCACCACGTCATCAGTAAAGCTGAATTGCATCAATCTGCGGAAGTATCCTTCAAAGTACTGACACAAGATCGGATGGATTTTGAAATGGGCGAGTCGTACGGTCAAAAATCCATCCTGCTCATTGACTTCACTGACTGCCATATCACCCACACTATAGTGGGCGCGCCAATAGACCGGTATGTTCTTCAGCACAATCGTCGGTAAACCAACGGAATTCATACCAATCCGTACCAGGAATGAAAACTTCGGCGCGACATCTCCCATTTCCCTCACGCCGCCTTCACCTAGACGGAGAACGTCTCTGATAATGCTCAACGAGAGGACACGCAGACACAACGGGTACCAACCCATGTTCTTGATCTTTCGATATTGCAGTGGATAACCCAACTGCCGAAATGCGGCCTCAACTTTGTGTAAACCTTCTCTACCTTCCTGGCTTTCAACAAAAGCGGCATCGGTATTCAGGGTCGATCCGCGGACCCTGCCGTCCAATTTTACCATTTCCTGGAACTCTGCCCTGGTTATCACCTGTATGACGGTAGCAATGTGAATTGGATCGACAACGATGATACACTAATTGCCATATGATAGGATGGGATTACCAAGCGCATGATGCCTCTCCTCCCGTACGGACGGGCTGTTGATATCTATTACTGCGCAATTATATCTATGGCTCGTGTATTGTCAACAAAGAAGGTTACACTGCTTCCTTAATGCCACACGAATCAATTCCGCTTGCCAATCTTTTGCTGCTCCCATGCACTTCAGTGGACAATTCTTGACGAGCGCCTCCAAATGCTGTATAATGATACGTGGCGAAGAAAAAAGTTATCATCGTTGAATCACCAACGAAATCCAAAACGATCAAAGGTTTTCTCGGGTCGCAATATGTATTGGTTTCATCGAAAGGACACATCAAGGATCTACCCAAATCCAAGTTGGGCGTAGATGTGGAGAACAACTTTAGTCCCCAATACATCAAGATCAGAGGCAAGGCAAAAATAATAAATGAAATAAAGAGGGTATGCAAGAATTCATCCGAAATCTTTCTGGCCCCGGACCCGGACCGTGAAGGCGAGGCAATAGCGCAGCATCTCGCCGAGGAGTTGAATTCAAACGGCGCCAATGTTAGACGTGCACTATTCTACGAGATAACACCAGACCACGTACGCCACGCCCTGGCTAACCCAACGACTATTAATCAGAATCTCGTCGACGCTCATAAGGCCAGACGTGTTCTCGACAGGATCGTCGGGTACTACACAAGCCCCATACTCTGGACGATTATCAAGCGCGGACTTTCAGCCGGACGCGTGCAGAGCGTAGCACTACGTCTGATCTGCGAACGTGAAGAGGAGATCGACCGTTTCGTTTCGACACCGTACTGGGTTGCCGATGCACAATTCAGCACTGCCGATAACGAGCGTTTCCACGCTGTCCTGTTGCGTATCGGCGGCGAGAGCAGAAAGATTTCGAGCAAAGAGGAGCTGAAGCGACTGCAGGATTCACTCAAGGATGGAACGATCTTCACGGTCACGTCGTTCCGGACAACCAATCCAACCCGATTGCCGCCGCCGCCCTTCATCACGTCGACCCTCGAACAGGAAGCATCGAAGAGATTCAGCATGTCGGCTCGCAAGACGATGCACATTGCACAGAGCCTCTATGAGGGAATAAATCTACCCGAGGGACGTATTGGCTTGATCACCTACATGAGGACCGACTCGATACGGGTCAACGCCGAAGCGCTCGACCGTCTGCGCGAGTACATCGCTGGCAAGTACGGTTCAGAATACCTCCATAAGGAGATACGCAGATTCAAGGACCGCAAAGGTGCCCAGGCCGGCCACGAGGCGATAAGGCCGACCAAGATCAAGGTCGAACCCGACACCATCAAGGAACATCTGACGCCGGAACAATACAAGATATACAAGCTCATATTCAACCGGTACGTAGCGTCACAAATGGCTCCTGCGCGATACCGCCAAAAAGAAGCGATCGTCAGTTTTGGGGACGTCGATTTCCGAGCCGAGGAACTGAAACCGGTTTTCGCAGGATACCAAATTCTCACCGGCGAAATAACTGAACGGGGCAACTTGCCGAAAATGGCCGTTGGCGACAAAGTAACGCTGACCGAGATAGAATTTGAGGAAAAGCAGACCGAACCCTCACCCCGCTACACCGAAGCAACGCTCATCAAGAAGCTCGAGGTAAATGGCATCGGCCGCCCATCCACCTATGCCCAGATCATTCAGACATTATTCGAGCGCCACTACGTAGTCAAAAGTGAGGGCCGGATCTCACCGACCGAATTGGGAATCCAGGTTTATAAGATAATCATCCCGCGGTTCCCGAACATCTTTGCCGTCTCATTCACTGCCAAAATGGAGAAAGAATTCGATCAAGTCGAGAATGGAACAAAATCTTGGCAAAACGTGGTCCGTGAATTCTATGATCCCTTCGTCGTAAGCCTCAACGACGTCAAGAAAGAAGCCGACAAACTGAAGGAAAAATTCACAGAAAAAGTGAACAAGACATGCCCCAAATGCGACAGTCCGTTGATCATCAGGTGGGGCAAATACGGCAAGTTCCTTGCCTGCTCGGGGTTTCCCGACTGTAAGTACTCAGAAAATATAATTGTCGAAAAGAGCAATAAGAAGTGTCCTGAGTGCAACCGCGAACTGATCATCCGCCACGGCAGATTCGGCAAATTCCTTGCCTGCTCCGGCTACCCCGAATGCCGCCATACCGAGAACATGGTTCATGATGTTCCGTGCCGGGAATGCGGCGCAGAAATGATCATCATTGCTACGAAACGCGGTAAGGTATTCAAATGTAAGCAGTGCGACTTCTCGTCTTTCTATCCGCCGATCGATGAGAAATGTCCGACCTGTGGTAAAACCATGCTCGCCAAACGCGGCAAGAGTTTCTGCCCCGATTGCCATAAGCCGAAAAAAAAGAAGAAATAGTGCAGAAAGTGCGGGCCTCTGAAAAATTCTATTACCTCTTTCCTCAGAGTGTGGCAATCATCGGCGTGGGAAGGAATCTCATGCCTGTCGCCTGGCATACGCCTATTTCCTCGAAACCTCCTCTATATGGTGCACTGATCTCACCCAAAAGACATACTTATGAATTACTGCTGCAAGAGAATGGGTTCACGGTCAATTTCCTTACGCACGATCATGCCAACACGATCGCCAAACTCGGCAGCACGTCAGGCCGGGAGATCGACAAAATTCGCGATCTAAAGATTCCGGTACATCGCGCGCCGCAGGTCAATGGCATGATAATGTCGGACAGTTACGGTGCGTATGAATGCCAGAAGTTCGCGCTCAACGAATACGGCGACCATTTCCTTCTCGTGGGACGAATAATCTCCGTACATGTCGCCGAAGAAGTCATGCAGGAGAAAGAAATTATCGATGAAAGAAGAGTGCGGCCGGCGCTGTATTTCGGTAAGGACAGATACCTGACCATAGATCCTGCAACACTTTCCATTCATAAGAAATAACATCCGATTACGATGTTCTCCATTCTCCGGTCCCAATTTTGTCCAAATTCCCATTTGGCCACAAATTTGAGGATCCCGGCTTCTTTGCCGGAGGATCGTCTTCCGAGATGAGATTTGGTTTCCACATCTCAATCAGCGGCGGATTCAAGAACGTAGTCTCCCGAGCACGGGCGCGGCAATGTGAGACAATCCAGATATTCTCCCGCAATCCCCGCGGCTGGAAGTACGGTTCTCTCGATGAATCCGATATCGCGATCTTCAAAAAGGATGTGAAACTTTACGACATCTGGCCGGTATTCGTACACATGCCATATCTGGCAAATCTGGCCTCGCCGGAAAAGGGTCTATTTCAGCGTTCTGTCAAATCCCTCATCGAAGACCTGAAAAGAAGTTCTCTAATCGGGGCGCCCTTTCTCATTGTCCACGTCGGCTCTGCACCTGACCCCTCAGGAGGCTTAGAGAGAATGAGCAGCGGCATCAACCAAGCCTTTGAGGAAGCGCCGCCAGTGGTGAAACTATTGCTCGAAAACACAGCAGGCAGCGGAAACGAACTCGGCTATAACTTCAATCAACTCGGGAAGATCATCGACGGCGTAAAGCACCAAAGACGCATCGGCGTCGTTCTGGATACGGCGCACGCCTTTGCGGCTGGTTATGATCTCAGAACAGCGTCCGGGATATCGGAATGTCTGCATGAACTCGATCTGATAATCGGACTCCAACGCCTCTTTCTCGTTCACCTCAATGATTCTAAATTCGATTGCGGGTCGCGCCGTGACCGCCACTGGCATATCGGTAAGGGTATGATCGGAGACGGAATGCGTCATATCTTGCGTCAGGCTTCCCTGGCGCACTTGCCCATTATCATGGAGACACCACGCACGAGTTCCAAAGAAGACGAGATGAACATGAAGACGGTACGGCGGCTGGCCGCTGCCGAGAAGAGAATCCGCAAGCGCAGAAAGGAATAGGACTCCGGCGCCGGGCGATTCCGCAAGCCGTAAATTCCTCTCTTGACCTCCATAAAAATCTGGTTATCATAGTCGTATCAAAGGAGGCGCACATTGGCACATGCATATACTCCCGGTCTCAAAGTTCTTGAACACACAGTTCTGACCAAGGAGCGCCGGCTTCCCCTACCAGGAGAGATAGTCGTCCAAAAAGGTTCTACAGTATCGGCCGAACAAGTTGTTGCCCGGACCAATCTGCCTGGTAATGTCCAGACCCTCAACGTTGCTGGGTTGCTGGGCATATTACCAGCCGAAATAGACGAGGTCATGCTCAAGCAGTGCGGTCAATGTTGTGGCAAAGAAGAGGTCTGCGCCGAAAGCAAAGGTTTCTTCGGTCTTTTCAAGACGCAGGTCAAGAGCCCGATTCAAGGTGAAATTGAAAGCATCTCGAAAATCACTGGCCAGGTCATCCTCCGCGAACCACCGATTCCGGTCGAGGTCATTGCTTATATCGACGGCGAAGTCGTAGATATAATAAAAAGTGAGGGAGTGGAGATCAGAACTACCGGCAGTTTCATACAGGGAATATTCGGTATTGGCGGTGAAACCATCGGACAGATCGCCATGGCCGTAGACGACCCGAAGGAAGTCCTGGTACCGGAAAGTATTGATGAGTCCTTCAAGGACAAGGTCATCATCGGTGGTTCCATGGCCGAATTCTCTGCGCTGGAAAAAGCACGGGACGTAGGGGCTAAGGGTGTCGTTGTCGGCGGCATAGAAGACCAAGATCTGAAAAAATTCATGGGTTATGACATCGGCGTGGCCATAACCGGTTCGGAGAACGTCGGGATCACAGTAATTGCCACTGAAGGATTCGGCAAACTCCGCATGGCTGACCGGACGTTTGCATTGCTTAAGTCCCTCAGTGGTCGGAAGACTTCTATGAATGGTGCAACGCAGATACGGGCAGGTGTCATGCGTCCAGAACTGATCGTGCCTTCGAGTACAAAGAGCGCAGCCAAGAAAAAAGCAGATCTCTCGACCGGCACTGGATTAGAGAATGGCATGAAGGTAAGAATAATCAGGGAACCCTATTTCGGACTCATCGGCAGGGTCGTTGGTTTACCCGTGGCTTTGTCCAAGATCGACACCGAAGCCAAGGTTCGGGTGCTCGATGTGGAACTAGAAGACAAGAGAAAAGTCACATTGCCTCGGGCTAATGTTGAAATAATCGAGGAATAGATGAATGCTTTTATACTGATCATGATCGCCACCGCCGGGGTGAAGTCGCTCTTGATGCCGGCTTCACCAACGGGCGTAACAACAAGTTTTGCCATGGCGGGCAATGAAGAAGCGATTTTCTACAACCCGGCGAACTTAAAAACCGGTGATGACTTCGCCTTCCAGTGTTCGTACAACCGATTCTATCTTGGTATGCACAGCGTATCGCTGTCTCTGGGTAAGAAAATAAAGAACATCGACGTCGGGTTGGGAATTGTTAATTTCGATTACGGAGATGTTGAGTATCGCCCGGATTACCCCACAGAAGATCCCCTTATCAATTACAGCGCCTATGACTTCTCCATCGTCTTTGGTGCTGCAGTGGATGTATCGTCGAAGGGAAGGATCGGTGTCAATTTGAAGTACGTGACCGAAAACATCTACATCTATTCGGACTACGGCCTCGCCCTGGATGTCGCCTTTGCGTACGCCGACACGAACAGCGGCATGACCTTCGGCGCCACTAATTTCGGGACGAAACTGGAGATCAACAACGAGGAGGTGAGTTTACCGGCACGCCTCAGCATCGGAGCGTTTCACAGAATAGGACAATTCACCTTTAGCGGTGATCTGCATTATCTTACGAACGATTCGGCATTCGAATTCGGCATCGGTGCTACTATGCCCGTGGGCCAGCGTCTCAGGCTAAGCGGCGCGGTCAATTACCGTGATGAACTCTACCCCGGTTTCGGCATCTCCGTCGAGACTGGCGGCCTCCAGGTGAAATACGGCGGTTCATTCTACCCCAAGAACCTAGGCATGGTTAATAACATAGCCATTGGAATTGAACTTTAGTGAACGGAATCTGGCTGGAATTCGAAAGACCGATCGTCGAACTCGAAAAGAAGATCGATGAATTGCGAGGGCTCAAGGGCGTCGATGATGAAATCGAACGCCTGAAAGCTCAGGCAGAAAAACTCAAGAAAAGCATCTACTCAAACCTGACGCGTTGGCAGCGCGTCCAACTCGCGCGCCATCCCAGAAGACCATACCCTCTGGATATTATCAAGACGATCACGGACGGGTTCGTGGAACTGCATGGTGATCGTAGATTCGCCGATGATCATGCCGTTGTCGCAGGCATTACTAAAATTGAAGGTCATTCCCTTGCGATAGTCGCGCAACAGAAGGGACGCGACACGAAAGAAAAGATCCGTCGTAATTTCGGCATGCCCCACCCGGAAGGCTACCGCAAGGCGATGAGGATAATGAGATTGGCAGCCAAGTTCGGCATACCTGTCGTGACGATAGTCGATACTCCTGGGGCTTATCCCGGCGTCGGAGCCGAGGAAAGAGGGCAAGCCGAGGCGATCGCATCGAATCTCTTTGAATGTGCGACGTTGCCCGTACCAATTCTAGTCATAATACTGGGGGAAGGCGGATCTGGAGGTGCTTTAGCCATAGCACTCGGGGATCGCATACTAATGATGGAAAACGCCGTGTACTCCGTCATCACGCCCGAAGGATGTGCCTCCATTCTCTGGCGTGATGCGTCCAAGAACAAAGATGCCG
The DNA here is from genome assembly GCA_020349965.1 of Caldifarciminota bacterium. GTDB lineage: Bacteria > Hydrothermota > Tepidihabitantia > SM23-42 > SM23-42 > SM23-42. The sequence goes on from CP070705.1 coordinate 1,405,886, forward strand.
CCGAAGCCCTCAAGATGACCGCGCAGGACATGCAGGAGATGGGGATCATCGATGCTACTATTCCGGAACCTGTCGGAGGGGCCCACATGGATTACCAGGCAACCGCCAAGAACATCCGGTCGGCGATCCTCACCAATCTCGATGAATTGACACAAATCCCGGTCACCGAACTACTCGATGCCCGCATCCGAAAATTCAGGAATATGGGAGTATACAAGAGCTAATGTCTCTTGCTGGTGATCTACAGGACTTTGAGATAACCGATCTCTTCCAGCTTATCCAACTGGGCCAAAAAGATGGCATACTTAAGATCCAAGCAGCCGACGATGTGGGTATCGTATACTTCAAGGGCGGTAAGGTGGCACACGTGCAGACAAATTCCATACAGGGAGAGCCGGCAATAGACGTTATCCTCAGCTGGAAGAAAGGACGCTTCACTTTTAGCCCCGGCGAACAGATGTCACAACACACTGTCGACCTACCCATTCAGCAAGTCATCCTTGACGCAGCGCGCCGTATCGACGAGCTCACGCGCATTCAGAAACTGATTCCCTCATTCGATGTCGTCGTCAAGATCGTAGAGGTGCCTCACGACGGC
>CP070705.1:1406583-1504633 GCA_020349965.1 Caldifarciminota bacterium
TTCTCGGTTCGTCATAGATTCGGAGGTGTCTGCCGAGCCGGCACGGATCCTGAAAGGTGACAACCTTTTCGAGGTTTTTCATTTTGAGTTCACCGTTCGATATTGCCCGGGCTATCGTTTCAGTGATATGTTCGACTTCAAAATGAGCGCCGAAATATTTCGGATAATCGATCTTGAATGTTCTATAACCTTCGGGGCATGAGAAGACTATCTTCTTGGCACCGGATTTCTTTATTTCTTCTATATTGTGGCGCGCCAATTTCTCGAAATTCTCCATGTCGCCGCTCCAGAGAAGATCGTGGCCACAACACCTTTCCTGGGGCAGTACAACCGGTGTAATGCCCAACTTGTTGAGAATCTTGACGCTTGCTCTGGCTGCGCGCAGAGTGTTAACCTTTATGTCGCTGAAGAGGATGTCGAAATAGGGCATGCATCCGACAAAATATAGCACATCGCCATGCTGCGTTGTTTTCAGATCATCGTCGATCCAATCGAGGCGTTTCTGCTCCAGTTCGGGTGTTGTCATAATGCGCATGAGCGATTGAGCTGCTCCGCCATGAGAACAGAGTGCTCTTTCTCCGATTTTTTTTGCTTCGAGACGCGTGGTGAGCGTGAGATCGATGTATTCGATGGCGGCAGGACACCTTTCATCGCACAACTTACAGGTCAGACAAGCCCAGATATTCTTGTCTTTCAACAGATCGTGGTTACCGCTCCTTATTGCCTTGTTAACGAGAATTCGAGGAGAGTATCCATGATTGTATCTCGAGACCGGGCATGTTCCCGTGCATTTACCGCACTCCATACATAGATATGCCTTCGAATCCCTGATGGCTTTGGCGATCTTGCTATTCATCTTCGATGATCTCATTCAGGGTATAGGAATTCTTCTTTATCGCGGATGGTCCGAGTTTTCTTATCGTTTCGGTGAATTCCTTGGCGACCCTTGCGAATTTGGAAGCTTCGGCTGAGGATATCCAATCGAGTTTGAGGCGTTCTTTTTCGATACCGAGCATCTCGGTGAGCCTTTCGGTTATCTTGTGGATATCCGCAGCCTTACGCGCTCCGAACATGTAATGGCAGTCTTCGAAGTGGCAGGTGGCAACGAGAACGCCATCTGCACCCAGCTCGAATGCCTTCAGTACGAAGGACGGCGTTACGCGACCGCCGCACATTACCCTAACGATCTTGATGTTCGTCGGATATTGAAGCCTTGCGACGCCGGCACCATCGGCGGCCGGGTATGAACACCAATTACAGCAGAAAGCCACGATCTTCGGCTCGAAGCCGGTCGTCTTGTCGTGTGATTGCTGCGTCACCGTATTTTTTGAATTCGGCATTATCGTACTATCTCCCTTTTTGTATCTTCCTGTTGCATCCTCCACTATCCGACGACATCAGCATCGCGCCATCGGACGACTAGCCAAATAGTGCCTCCAACTGGGCTTCGATTTGTTCGCTCCTGAAATGCCTGAGGTCGATGGCGCCGGTGGGACATGCGGCCACACATGTTCCGCAACCTTTGCAGAGTGCTTCGTTGACTCTGGCCATGAAAACACCTTTCTCCTTTTCAACCAATTCTATCGCGTGAAATTCACATACTTCAGCGCACCTTCCGCAACCACGGCAATATTCTTCGATGACTGTGGATGTAATCGGTGCAAGGGTGATCTTGTCTCGGCTGAGCAGCGCAGCAACTTTGGATGCGACGGCCGACGCCTGGGAGATCGAATCTCCGATATCCTGCGGGAACTGACAACAGCCACATAAGAAGACGCCCTCGACCGTCGTCTCCACTGGTCCGAATTTAGAGTGACGTTCCAGGAAGAATTTATCCGGCCCACGCGGTACTTTGAACAACTCTGAAAGGTGACCTGAATCGGCAGCAGGGACCATGCCCACTGATAGGACTACGAGGTCGACCGGGATCGTAATATCGGCGTCGATGTCTGACGACGGGACAGTAACTGCCTGCACCTTATCGGTTCCTGATATCTCCGGCTCTCCCTCGTACGGTAAGAAGAGAACGCCAAGTTCCCGTGCCTTACGGTACATCCGCTCAGCGCCTTTGGAATAAACCCTGACACCGCGGTTCAGAATGGTTACGTCAATCCCTCGTTCTTTCAAATATATTGCTTCTTTTATTGCCGCCTGACAGCAGTAGCGAGAACATCCGGGATTATTGCCGTCGCCTCTCGAACCGACACACTGGAGAAAGGTAACGGATTTAACATCCTCGATCCCGCCCGATGATATTCTGTCTTCCAACTCCAGGTTGGTTATGACGTTCGGGAACCTGCCGCGACCAAAGCGCCCGGCTGGATCGTACAATTCTGAACCGGTGGCTAGGACAATAGCGCCAACCGTGAATTCACTCTCCTTTGCATCGCGCTTCACCTTGACCCCGAAGTTGCCCACATAACCGGTGACGTCAACAAGATCAGTCGAGGTTAGAAGTTCGCCGCCCGCGTCGGTGAATTCTTTGATGAGTTTTTCGATTACGTCTTTTCCGGTGCGGAAACTTGGATAAATACTTGAAAGGTGCCGGACTAAACCGCCTGATGCTTCTTTCTTCTCGATTATCTTGACATTGTAACCACGCAGCAGCAGATCGATCCCGCATCTGAGGCCGGTGATCCCAGCACCGATGATGGCGACGTCCCGGTTAACCGAGAGTTCCTTCATGAAGAGAGGACCAAGTTTTCGGACGCGCGCTACCGACATCCTGACCAATTCTCTTGCTTTCTCAGTTGCCTTTTCTGGTTCCTTCTGGTGAACCCATGAACACTGATTCCTGATATTAGCTATATCGAAGAGGTAGGGGTTGAGACCTACTGCCGTCAGTGAATCTTGGAAGCTGATTTCATGCGTCTTGGGTGTGCACGCGGCGACGACGACCCTGTTCAATTTGTACTCTGCTATCCGCTCTTGAATCTGGTGCTGGGCTGTTTCAGAACATGCAAATGTATAGTCCTCGGCGAAAACAACATCTGGCAGTGTTTTCGCGTATTCAACGACTGCCTTTACATCGACGACCTTTGATATATTTGGACCGCAGTGGCAGACAAAGACACCGACTCTTGGTGGACCGGAAACATCGACCTGTTCGATCTCCTTTTTCTCGATCGGAAGTTCATGGCCTTCCAGAAAACAGGCTGCCTTCACTGCGGCACCGCTCGCCTCAGCGATTGAATCGGTGATGTCCTTCGGTCCTGTGGCGCACCCACATACCAGAATACCTTTCTTTGTTGATTCAAGAGGCATGATTGCAGGCTCTGTGTTCTTGAAGAAACCGTCTTCGTCCGTATCGACGCCGAGTACTTCGGCCAATTCTTTACAACCCTTTGATGGAATCAACGCGGAGGAGAGACACACGGCATCGAAGAGCATTTTGCTGGAGTGCCCCTGTTCATCTTCATAATGTACGACCAACTTACCCTTATCATCCTCAATGATCTTCGATGGCTTGCACTTGATGTATTTTACACCCTTTTCCAGGGACCGATTATAGAATTCTTCAAATCCTTTTCCAAAAGCTCTTATGTCGATATAGAATACGACAATATTGGCATCAGGATAGTGTTCTTTTAAAACCAGGCTGTCCTTGATGGTGTTCATGCAACAGATGCGGCTGCAGTAGTTGATATCATGGCGCATGTTGCGCGAGCCAACGCATTGGATGAATGCAAAACTGAGAGGTTCTGTCAGTTCTTTGCCAAGAGGAAGTTCACCGGCGCTCGGACCATCTTCGCTCATGATTCTTTCGATCTCAAAAGACGTATAGACATTTTTGAAGCGCTTATATCCGTATTCACTTGCTTCGGTGGGATCCAGATAATCGACGCCTGTCGTAACGACGATCGAACCCACGTCCAGGTCAACGTATTCATCCGGCATATCATGTACTATTGCATTTGGTTCACACACCTTGACGCATTCGAGACATTCTGAGCAGCCGGCGCAGCTGAGACACCGATTCGATTCTTTTCTTGCCTGTTCGTCTGAGAAGCCCTGGCCGACTTCTTCGAAATTCTTCTTTGCTTTTTCGGGATCGAGCATGGGCATGGCCGTTCTTTCTTGGATTTGTATATCTTCGGGGATCTCAATATCCTCATCCCTTACGCGATCGTCTTTCTTTTTCCTGTTCTCCTTGGGATCCACGCCTCTGATATACCGGTCGATCGATTCTGCGGCTTCCTTACCCGCAGCGATCGCTTCGATGACCGTTGCCGGTCCGGTCACAGCATCACCACCGGCAAAGATGCCAGGAATGTTGGTTTGCAGGGTGTCAGGGTCTACAGAGAAGGTCCCCCACCTGGTTAAATCGAAGTTCTCCTCTTTCGTCAGGAATGAAACGTCGGCTGCTTGGCCGATCGCCATTATCACCATATCGATGTTCATGGTGAATTCAGAACCCTCGATCGGAATCGGTTTTCTCCGCCCCGAAGAGTCAGGTTCGCCGAGTTTCATCTTGATGCACTCCATTCCCGTGACTTTGCCATCTTTACCGAATATCTTTGTCGGATTGGTCAGATAATTAATCTTAACACCTTCTTTTTCCGCTTCGATGATCTCCTCCTCATTTGCCGGCATTTCCTGCCGAGAACGGCGGTAGACAATGAACGCTTCCTCGGCGCCGAGACGCACCGCCGTACGAACGGCATCTATTGCTGAGTTGCCGCCGCCGACGACGGCTACCTTTTTACCGACCGGTGTATGTGGATCGTGAACGGCCCTATTGAGAAATTGGACACATAGAACGACACCCTGTAGATCTTCGCCGTCTATGCCCATCGATTTTTCTTTAGCCGCACCCAATCCGAGGAAGATCGCCTTGTAATCCTTTTTGAAGAGATCTTTGATGCCAAAATCCTTCCCCAAGACTGTACCCGTTCTGATCTCGACACCCCAACTCTTTATGTAGTCCAAATCCCGCGAGAGTGCGGCCTCAGGTAATCTGAATCGTGGTATTGCCCAATACAATAAACCGCCCGGATGGTCGGTGGCTTCAAAGACGGTCGGGCGGTATCCTCTCTTGGCAAGAAAGTAGGCAACAGATAGGCCTGCAGGGCCGGCCCCAACTACGGCAACTTTTTCTTTGCTCAAGGCAGGATTTACCGGTGACAATTGGGGTTCGCGGTCCGAGATGAAACGTTTGAGCTGGGCAATTGCCAGGGGTTTATCAATGTCTTTTCGTTTGCAATCCGATTCACACGGATGAGTACACACACGGCCGCAGACAGCGGGGAATGGATTGTCTCTGCGTTCAAGATCCAGCGCTTCCTTGTACTTACCCTGTGAAATGAGCGCAATATATCCCTGGGCATTGACCCCTGCAGGACAGGAGTATCGGCAGGGCGGCGAGCCCTTTTTATCGATGAGGAATTTGTTTGGCACTGCCTGGGGATACCGACGGTAGATCGCCTCTCGTTTTGAAAGGTTCAATTGAAACTCATCGTTGATGTGGACCGGACAGACCATTGGACACTCACCGCATCCAGTGCACTTGTCCCAGTCGACAAATGTAGATTTGCGTCTTAGCTTCACTTTGAAATCAGGCGCTTCACCCTCAACCCCAACGACTTCGCTGTTGGCGAAGATTTCAATGTTCGGATGCCGACCGACATCCATCAGTTTTGGGCCGAGGATTCAGCCCGTACAGTCCATAGACGTGAAGATTTTGTGAATCTGGGATGTACGACCGCCCAGACATGGGCCGCGCTCAACAAGGAAAACCTTGAAGCCAGCATTGGCCAAGTCTAAAGCGGACTGGACCCCAGCCACACCTCCACCGACGACGAGTGCTCCTTTTGGCATATCTATTCAGATCCTTTGGTTGATTGTTTCTTGTCTAAGAGCTCTTTTCCATAGGTGTAACCTCGATCGAAAGCCTTTAGATTCAATTGCAAAGCTTTCTCGGGAACCAACCCGGGTAGTGCTTTCTTCATGCTGTCGTAGGTAACCAGATTGGTGATGGCAGTAAAAAATCCGAGCATTACGACATTCGCAACGATCTTGTAGCCAAGTTCTTCGGCGAATCGTGTTGCCGGAATGGCATGTGCCTGGATTTTACCGCGCGACGGTTTTGGTTTTACAAGATCCTCGTCATAAAGCAACATTCCCTCTTTGCTGATTTCTGGCTCAAATTTGTCGTATCCTGCTTGCGACATTGCAACCAATACGTCAGAATTCGTTATGTAAGGGTACAGAACTTTGCTGTCTGATATGACCAGTTGCGAGCTGCAGGCGCCACCACGCGCTTCGGGTCCGAATGACTGGCTCATCGTTGCGTGCTTATTGTCGTGGATCGATGCCGCCTTGCCCGCGATTATCCCGGACCTGATTATGCCCTGCCCGCCGTAACCAGCAAAGCGTATCTCAGCCATCTTTTCCTCCTCGTTCCGTTGGAGCCGCACCATGGGGTGTGAATTTATCGCCCAGTATCTTCTTATGTTGGAGATTATATGAGTCGATAAACGTAGGTCTTTCCCTGTCGGTGAACGTACCTACGACAATTTTCTCTTCAGGTGTTATGGCGACATTTCTCGGGTCTTCGTTGTTCTTGATGATCGAATTATCGAAGTAGAATTGCAGAATGTCCGAATTGACTCCATCGATCGTTCGGTAATAATTGGGTCCGGGTGCGAGGATCTCAATCATTGACAGCCCGCGCTTGCTGAGCGCTTCAGCAACTGAAGTTGCCAGTTCCTTCGTGTGCAGGGCTGTCCATCGTGCCGTGTACACTGCACCGCAGGAATTTCCAAGATGGGGGAAATTGAACGGTTCCTCAAAAGTTGAGTATGCTGAAAACTCGGGATTGGCAGATGTTAACGGTTTGCCTGCTATCTTCTTATAGACGAAATTATTTATGCAAAGAACGAGAATTTCCATATTTCTCCGCGCTCCGTGCACGAAATGGTTGCCGCCAAGCGTCATGAGGTCGCCGACGATCGGTATTACTTTGAGCGCAGGGTTCCCCAATTTCAGTCCTGTACCGAATGCAATGGCGCGGCCGCGTGGTGTCTGAAAATAATCGATGCGTAGCGTTTTGACGGCATCTGGCGGGAAAGGAATGTCGGATGGAATGCTGATCGTCTTCCGGTCGACGCCGGACTGTTCTATGCCTTTGTCGAGAATATTGATGATCGGATTCATTCCTTTAATTTGAGACCTCCCTCGAATACCGACTTCTCAAGTCTGGTTTTGAACTCGTGGACGCCCTCGAGCGGGGATTCGTGTTTGGCAGCGAATTCAATTGCATCGGCGACGTCGGAAGGATTGTGCACACCGGCACCGCCATGTGGCACAAGTACCACGTTGGCCTTTCCGTGAGTGCACCGGGCCACATCAAAGACAACCTGTCCATAGTTTATCTCCGGAACGACGAAAGCCTTTGTCGTTTGTGCGAGTTCAGCGATGCGCTCATCGGGAAAGGGCCAGACCGTCACGAGCCTAAGCGTGCCGACTTTGATACCTTTTTGCCGGGCGATCTCAACGCCTTTCACAGCAACTCGTGAAGATATCCCGTAGGAAACGACGATGACGTCCGCTCCATCAGTACCGTCTTCTTTCAATTCTATTATCTTGTCCTTGTTGAGCCGGATCTTGTCAACGAGGCGCCGGACGTGTGCCGATTTGTAGTTTGCACTTTTTACCGGGTGACCTTTTTCATCATGGACGAGTCCGGTAATGTAGAGATTGAGACCCGCGCCGGCTCTTGCCATCTTCGGCACGAGGTCCGGGTCCGGTTTGAATGGCATATACTCTGAAGCTGGACCATTATACATCCTGCGGGCTTCGATCTCGATCTTATCGGCCTCTGGTATGACAACCTTCTCGGTCATGTGACCCACGCACTCGTCAGACATTATCATGACCGGACAGCGGTACCTTTCGGCAAGATTGAAAGCTTTTATCGTGTAATCAAACATTTCCTGTGGAGAATCTGGCGAGATGGCGATGACTTCATAATCTCCATGGGCACCCCAGCGTGATTGCATCATGTCTGCCTGTCCGGTTTTGGTTGGTACACCGGTTGAGGGACCACCGCGCTGAATATTAAGGAGTACAAAAGGTATTTCGAGCATTGCCCCGAACCCAATGGTCTCCTGCATCAGCGAGTAACCCGGTCCAGAAGTGATGGTCATTGTCTTGACGCCTGCCCATGCAGCACCCATGACTGCCGATATCGAACCTAGTTCATCCTCCATCTGAATGAAGACTGCTCCAACCTGTGGTCCACGGTGGCAAACTGCTTCAAACGCTTCTGTCGACGGTGTAATGGGATAGCCGGCTACGAATTTGCAGCCTGCAGCGAGGGCCCCGTAACCGGAAGCAACATCACCGTCTATGTAATATACGCCGGTCAGCACATCTTTTGGATTAGCCTTCACCTTCTGCTCCTTTCGGGGCATCTAGATTCTTTCGAGTTGATTTGACTTCAGAGAGCCATTGGTTATACCGTTCCATGTAGGAGGGCCGTTCGCGGTCTACGAATTTGCCGCAAATTATCTTCGTTTGAAATCCGATATCTAGATTCTTTGTGTCTTCACCGTGGCGTATTTCGACATTATCATGATAGAACTTCATCATATCAAGCCCGTCCCCGAGTCGATTAATACGTGAATAATACATGCCGCAAGGAGAGATAACCTCGACGACGGAAAAACCTTTCTTGTTGAGGGCTTCGGTCAGCGCATTGGTCAGGCGGCGAACATGCAATGCAGTGTAGCGTGCCACGTATACGGCGCCTGATGAATCCGCAATGTAAGGGATATTGAATGGCGGTTCCACGCAACCATAGGGAGAAGTAGTCGCGTAAGCAGCCAGCGGCGTTGTCGGCGCGACTTGCCCGCCGGTCATTGCATAGATGAAGTTATTCACGCATACCACGAGCATGTCGATATTGCGTCGGGCTGCATGTATGAAGTGATTGCCGCCGATCGCCATCAAGTCACCGTCGCCAGAAAAGACAATAACCTTCATCTTGGGGTTCGCCACCTTGATTCCGGTAGCGAAAGCGATCGGCCGACCGTGGGTCGTGTGGAAAGAGTCGAGCTTCACGTAGCCGGCGACTCTCCCGGTGCACCCGATGCCCGACACAATGGCTGCCATATTGGGGTCGATCTTCGCTTTTTCGAGGGCTGCGGTGAATGCGGTGACCGCAATGCCGATTCCGCACGTCGGACACCAGATGTGCGGCATCCTATCCATGCGTAGTAAATTCTCCATCGGGTGAATTTCTCTGTCATCTATCCTCTCGACTGCCATCATTATCTCCCTTATTTCAATTCAACGGTACTGCCGACAACTCCGTTCGCCCCAGACGCTCGTTTTATCGCCGCAATAATACCGTCAGTGTGTTCGACCCCATTATCGCCGTGATGCAAGAAAAGTATATTTGTCTTTCCATTGCTGCATCGCTCGACTTCGAGGACTACTTGCCCAAAATTCATTTCGGGTACGACAAAAGCTTTCACTCTTTTGGCCACTTCAGCCACCTTCTTCTCGGGGAACGGCCACACCGTATTCAGTTTGAGGCTTCCTGCCTTGATACCGGCCTCACGAGCCTGCGTTACCGCTTTTTGTGCTGCCCGTGCAGTCGCTCCATATGAAATGACTACCACATCTGCGTCATCAATGCTTGTTTCCTGATAATCAACAATCTTTTCCACATAATTGCGCACCTTCCATACGAGTGGGTGGACGTTGTATTCCTGACACTCCTCGAACATTATCGGATAACCGCGGTCATCGTGGGTAAGGCCGGTGACGTGAAATCGATAGCCTTGTCCGATGTCGACCATACGGGGCACCAGGTCTTCATCCCGCTTGAAAGGCAGATAGCTATCGCTTGGTCCGTCAAAATATCTGCGTGGTTCGATGGTGATCTCGCCTGCCGAAGGAATGACAACCGTTTCCTTGAGTTGGGCAACGTAGGCGTCCGACATAACGGCTACGGGAACGCGGTAGCGCTCTGAGAGATTGAACGCCTTGATCGTGAAATCAAACATCTCTTGAGGCGAACTCGGGGATAGGGCAATGATCTCATAGTCACCGTGTGAACCCCACCGTGCCTGCATCATGTCTCCATATGCCGGATGTTCGGGCAGGCCCAAACCAGGGCCGACCATTTGAATGTCGGCAACGACGCAGGGCGTTTCGAGCATTACGCCGAGCCCAAGATGTTCCATCATGAGCGATAGACCTGGACCAGACGTTATGGTCATCGATTTCTTACCGGTCCAGGATGCGCCGATCACCGCTGCCAAAGCCGAGATTTCATCCTCCATCTGAATAAAGGTGGCACCCACTTCAGGTGCCCGCTGGAGAAATCTCTTCGAGACTTCGATTGAAGGCACAATCGGATAGAGACCCAGGAACCGGCAGCCGGCGGCAAGCGCCCCTTCGGCGCATGCTTCATTGCCGGTCAGTGCATGAGATCCTGTGAGTACCCCGGTCTTATCTGCTTTCATCGTTCTCCTTTCTCACAGACTCCATCGTGCTTTTCATTCTGGAATGGTGGACCGTCTTATGATTCAAAGTATGGTTTATTGGTGACGATTTCTAAAAAACGTCTATCATCCTTGCCAATGCTGCCTTGCCTCGGTAGTCAGGTAGAATTATCGGTGCTCTTCTCGTTTCTTTCACACCAGCTTGCTGCAGTTTCTGGACGTAGTTCTTTAAATGGTCTAATGCTATTTTCCTTTCGCCCTTTTGCGATTTAACATAATCCGCAGTGCTCATTCCGGCTTTTCTGCCGAATACAAGACAGTCGAGCGTCGAATTTCCCATTAGTCTGTTCTTACCGTGAACGCCGCCCGAGACTTCACCGGCAACCCATAGACCTTCGACATTGGTACGGCCATCGCGGTCGGTCTCGATCCCGCCGTTCTGATAGTGGAGGGTGGGGAAGACGAGCACAGGATCCTTTCGGATGTCGATGTCGTAGCGCTTGTACATTCTTATCATGCCGGGGAAAGCCTTTTCTATGTAGCCTTTGCCGTTCTTGATCTCGATCAACGGTGTATCAAGCCATACCCCCCTTAGTCCGGTCGGTGTTATGATGCCCTTGTTGCGGACATAGCATTCTCTAATAATGGAAGCAGCTTCGACATCTCTCGGTTCCAGTGGGTAAACAAACGCCTCTCCGTCGGCATTGACGGGTTGAGCTCCACTCCCGCGAAGCTTTTCAGTGAGTAGGTAACCCACGATTTGGATCGGATAGGCTGCTCCAGTCGGATGGTATTGTACGGCGTCGATGTCCCTCAATTTTGCACCGGCACGGTAAGCCAATACGACACCATCAAATGTCGCGCCGTAGTGGTTAGTGGTCGGAAAGCCCCTTATGTGCAAGCGACCGTACCCACCCGTGGCGATGATGATCGCCTTTGCACGAACGATCTTATAATCGCCGGTTTCAAGATTCCAGAGGACGGCACCGGTGACCCGGGAGCCCTCGGTGAGTAATTCTATTGCTGGATAATGTTCAAGACAATGGATCTGTCTTGTTCTGAACTCGTCCCGGAGCACTCTGAATTCTTCCAGTCCGGTATAATCACGGCACGAATGCATGCGTTTGACCGAGAGTCCGCCGGCAAGTTTCTCGGCGAGATCGCCATTCTCCTCACGATCAAAGATGGCGCCTAACTCGCAAAGCCATTTCATGATCAGGGGTGCATCTTCGACGAGGGTCCGAGCGACGTCGGGTTTGTTGGCGAAATGCCCGCCGCCAATCGTATCGATGTAGTGTTTCACGACAGAATCCACTCCCCGATCCGCAGCCTGGGTTCCACCTTCTGCCATTATCGAATTCGCGTCACCGTGGCGCAGCTTGTTGGTGAGCAGGATCCTTTCGGCAGGAACTCCGCAGTCGTTCGCCCACAGTGAAGCTGTGGTGCCGGCCAGACCACCGCCGATGATCAAGATGTCGGCATCATAATCGATCTTGGATAGATTGACATCACCGTGTTCGATCAAAGGGTAGGCCTCGAGCAGATCAACGACTTCGTTTGGTGCAAGGTTACCTTTGTTAGGGCCGACCCTGATTTCACGCTTGCCGCCAGGAGCGTAGTCTGGATGAATTTTCAAGACCTCGTCTCGTTCTTTCATGGTCATTGCCGGAGGAGTATAGCTGATTCTCTTTTCGCGCGTTTTCGCCACCTTTTCGATTTCTTGTCGCATATTTTCGGGATAACCCTCTATGTATTTCAGCTCTGCCATTTTTCGCTCCTTTCCTATTCTGGTTCTTTTTCGCGTTCCGTATATATCTTCCGGAGTTCTTCGGTTGAGCACTTGATGATCTTTTCCATGTCCTGTTTGAATTTCCCTTCGGCAATCTCCTTGACGCGTTTTCTGAGGTGCTCGGGAACGCCTTGTCCGTACCGTCCATACATTCTTCTTCCTAATTGAGCGACGTTGTACTGGACGATCTCGGCCGGGCAGCGTATGGCACATAGTCCACACTGTATACAGTCAAAACTGACTTCGGACAATGAATCGAAGGCGCCACGTATGGCTGCCTGTATATAATCCATGACCTCCAGGTCCTGCGGACATGCTTTGGTGCACGTATTGCATGACACGCACCTTGTGACCTCGGGGTAGTACTTGATGAAGACCGAGGCTTCGTAAGGTTCTTTGGTTATGTCGTACTCTGCCTTTTCTGCAGGCGAGAAGGGTATCTGAACGAGGTACATACCATCTTCGGCTCGTGTTTGACACGCCATGCCGGTTTGAAGTTTGTAGTCGCCTTTCTTTCTGAAGACAGTTGCACAGGCGCCGCAAAAACCCTGCCTGCAGCCCACGCCCCTTACAAACTTGTATCCAGCATATTCCATGGCCGTTAGAATGGTCAAATCTGCCGGAACCGTGTAGGCTTTTCCCATGATGTAGATCGTGATCCAATCCTTGATGTCTTTGGCATCAATGCCGGTCGTTGCTGCTTTATTTGCCTCGGCGATCCGGTCCATTATTGGGCTTCTGTTTTCTTGCATCGTTAACTCCCCTGTTATTTTATCAACGATTTGCTCGCGAGCAACGGTCGCGGATCGACATAATTCTGATCAAAACCGTAGCATTCATTCTCTAAAGCGAAGGCAATTGCCATCAGCTGTGTCACGTAGAATACCGGGATCTCTTCGAAGTCTGAATGGCTGGCCTTCACTTCCTTCTGACGGTGGTCGAGATTGAAGGCACAGAGGGGACAAACCGTTGCCATTGCCTCGGCACCTTCTTTCCGGGCATGAGAGAGGATATCGTAGGCTAGTTCAGCGACGATGTTTTTCTCTTTCACGGTTTGGTAACTGCCGCAACACACCCGCTTGTAGGGTGTATCGACAGAATCTGCGCCCAGAGACAATAGAAGGTCTCTCTGTATTGTTGGATCCTCCGGATCGTCGATGCCTATTTCTTGTGGACGAAGAATCATACAGCCATAGTATGGGGCGATCTTCAACCCTTTGAGCGGTTTCTTTACGCGGTCGCGGATTTTTTCAAAACCTAACGATTTCAGAAGTTCGAGAAAGTGGAGTACTTCGACCTTGCCTCCATAATTTTCTTCCCGGTACATTAGGTCATTGATCTTCTTCAGGTCTTCGGCATTGTTCTTTACGCGCAGGTTAGTACTCTTCAAGGTATTGAAGCACATGGCGCACAGCGTAACCAGGCGATTCTCGTTCTTCACCAGGCCGTAATCATTCATTTCTTGGACCCGAATGAAATTTCTCACCGAAGCCACATGGTGGATTAGATCATCATCCGTAAGTGAGAAGACGGTGCCGCAGCAATTCCATCGCGGAATTTCCAGTAATTCAATACCGAGGGCACGGGCAGCGGCAACGGCCGAGTTCTCGAAGTTCTTCGCGGTCGTCTTCAAGGTGCATCCGGGGTAGTATGGAATCTTAATGTTTTCCGTGCCTGTTAGTTTTGGCGTTTCTGTCTTAGTCGTGGTCATGTTTTTCCTCCTATCCCGTGAATTTCCGGCAGGCACTTACGAGTGCAATTTGGGGAAGACAGGCAAGCTCTTCTTTCGGTATCGCTTTGAGATCTATGTAATCGATCGCTTTGCGCAGTATGATTTGCCTCAATGCTTCGGCAACTTTGGATACATCGATTTTTCGAGGACACCTTACGGTGCACGTAAAACAGGAAGCACATACCCAGACTGCTTTATAATCCAGGACTTCTTTCAATCCCAATTGTACCAACCTCATCCATTGCGATGGGGTTATGTCCATTTCCGCGACTAAGGGGCAACCCCCTGAGCAGGTCCCGCACTGTTCGCAGAGGGTAACCACCTGACCGCTCAGTTCGTTGACCTTGTTCAGGAACTTGTCGTTTTCGGGCGTGATCTCGACCTTCTTGATCATGATGCCTCCTTGGCAGTGGGTCGTCCGGGCAATTGGAGTGGTCCGAGCGAGGTCATTTCATCGATGAATTCGTTAATGACTTTCTGAAACTTCCCGCCTTCATTGGCCGAGATCCATTCCAATCTCACCCTCTGTGGTGCGATACCAAGCTCTGTGAGCAGATTCTTCAGGAGCGCTATTCTCTTTTGGGTGCGGTAATTGCCAGTGACGTAATGACAGTCACCGGGGTGACAACCGGCAACCAATACGCCCCAGGCGCCTTTCTTCAGCGTATCCAATATCAGTTCGGGGTCGATCCTGCTAGAACACATAGCTCGAATGACTCTGAAATGTGGTTTCATTTGGAGCCTCGAGGTACCTGCAGCATCGGCTCCGGCATAGGAACACCAATTGCAGCAGAACGCGACTATTTTCGGCTCTGTATTGGTCTTCATTTTTCCTCCTCACCGAGTGCGGCGCCAACCATCGCTTTCAATTGCTTGTTCATAAACCAGTGTTGCTGTGAAGCGCCAGAGGGGCAGGCGGCCGAACATGAGCCGCAACCTTGGCACAGCATCTCATTCACCTTGGCAACTCTCTTGTCATCCTTTATCTCTGTCTTCACTGCTTCATAGGGACAAACACTGACGCACGTACCGCAGCCACTGCATAGGTCCTCGTCGACGACCGCAGTGATCGGTTCGACTGCATAGACACCCTTATTCATCAACCGTATTGCCCTTGATGCTGCGGCACTTGCCTGAGCCACAGTGTCAGGGATATCCTTCGGTCCCTGAGCACAGCCGCAGATGAATACACCGTCATTGAGTGTGTCAACCGGTTTGAACTTCGGGTGGGCTTCCTGCAGAAAGCCACCAGGGCTTTTCGTCATCCGCAGTACTTCGGCTGCTTGTCTGGTCCCTGCGCCCGGTGTCATGCCTACCGAGAGTACCACGAGGTCGAACTCGGACTCAATTATCTGTCGCGCGAGCGTATCTTCAGCCTTGATGGTCACTCTGCCGGTCTTGGAATCTTCGTTCACCTCGGCAACTCTTCCCCTGATGAATTTGACGCCGGTCTTCTGTGCCCGCTTATAGTATTCTTCGAAACCTTTGCCGAATGCACGGAGATCTGTGTAGAATACATACACATCCTTTTTCGGGTCTGCTCGTTTGAGGAGTTGTGAGAGTTTGGTCGCGTACATGCAGCAGATCCTGGAGCAGTATTCATTTCCGATCTGTTCATCTCTGGATCCAACACATTGTATGAAAGCGACCCTCTTGCCGATCTCCCTGGTCGCCCTTCCTTCAGCTTCGTGGACGATCATGCGTTCCATTGCGAGTGACGTTATCACATTCTTGTTGGTGCCGAAACCATAAACCTTTTTCTCTTTGGCGTCAAAGATATCGTAGCCTGTGGCAACGATTATCGTATCAACTTTCAATTCCACTTTCTCAGCTTTTTGGTCAAAATCCACCGCGTCATGAGGGCAGACCTTCTTGCAGTTGCCGCATTTCCCCTTCTTCAGGTAGATGCAGTTGCTCTCATCGATCAAGTATCTGTAAGGAACCGCAAATTCAAAAGGCACGTAGATCGCCCGACGATTAGTCAGCCCTTGTTCGAATTCATTCGGGATCTTGACCGGGCATTTCTCCTCGCAAACACCACAGGCAACACACTGGTCGTTTACGTATGTAGGTTTCTTGTTGATGATTACCTCGAAATTACCCAAAAAACCACTGACTTTCTCGATTTCCGAATTGGTGAACAGCGTAATGTTGGGGTTGGCCGGCACATCGGCCATCTTTGGTGAGAGGATACATGCGGCACAGTCTTCGGTGGGGAAGGTTCTTGACAATTGTGCCATTTTGCCACCGATCGTGGCTTCCTTTTCAACCAGGTAAACTTCGAATCCGGCGTCACCGAGATCGAGCGCCGCTTGAATGCCGGCGATACCCGCTCCGACAACGAGGACTCTCTTGCCGATAGGCATAGTCTTTCTTGATAATGATTCATCCAATCTTGCTTTTGCCAGCGCGACACTGACAAGGTCCTTTGCTTTCTTTGTGGCAAGATCAGGTTCGTTGAAATGGGGCCAAGAACACTGTTCACGGATGTTGGCCATCTCAAATACGTAAGGTGAGAGGCCTGCTTTCTCGACGATGTCCATGAAGGTTTTTCCATGGAATTGAGGAGAACACGCAGCGACTACGATCCTATCGAGCTTGTGTTTCTTTATGTCTTCCAGGACAAGATTCCGTCCGACATCCGAACACATGTGTGCGTTGTCCCGCACGACGGCCACTTCAGACTGTTGTTCAGCAGACGCAGTCAGTTTCTTGATATCAACGACTTCGGATATGTTCCCGCCACAATGGCAAACATATACTCCGATCTTCATGGCTTGCTCCTTTGAGTTTTTTGGGGTCTTGCCATTGTAATATAGTAATAAATCAATTCATATAAGTAAGCAAATTCGTTCATGAATTGTGCTCCTTTTGGTTTTGTTTCCATTAAACTTTCACTCCTGTCATAGAGTCGATTAGGCTCCTCTCATAGCAGTTCTGCGTTCCAAAATGTTCAACTGTCTCGCTTTTTATGTAAATGGGCTTGTTCGTTACATTGACTCCTATGCTTGAAATATTATAGCAAAAACCGAAGAGTTGTCAACATGATTATTCATCCGAAGATTGATTCTTCCTGGTGATACGGACGTATTTCTATGGCGAGAGTTATGCAATGCGGTCTTTCTGAGACACGTGGAACGTTAAATGTAGTGTGCAATGGGCTCGAAACTTACCACCAAAAACGTTACTTAACACTTGTTCTCAATTAATTGGTCTGTTTTTTCTTCTTCTCTAACGGTAATATAAATTGCGAATTCCGGACAGAGCATTTCGCATAAATGGCACTCGAGGCAGGCGTCCGGGTTCACGGCAACTGGAGGATGATATCCCTTCAGATTGTATTCTTCGGACATCTCCAGAACATCCTTTGGACAGTACTCGACACAGAATCTGCAGCCTTTGCACCGTTCTTTTATTATATGGATGTCACCGCGCATTATTGTTATCTTATCGCTATCTAACGGCTTTCTCCAGAGGGTCATGTTTTCTCCTTGGTGTTATTATATGTACAAGAAGAGCATTGTCAATATTGACGAATAAGGCATGTCCACTATAATGGAACTGGTGAAAAAAGTGCTGATTGGGGCAGCGGTCCTCGTTGCTCTTCTTGTCTCCATCGTCGCATTGGCCGGCACCGGTTTCGTTCTGCAGATCGTCAAGAAAACCGTCGAAAATGCGGTCGAAGAGAATCTGGGGTTGCCACTCACCATCGGTTCATTGAGGGGACACCTCTTCTTTTCGTTGAGGGCAGAAAACGTACAATCACCGGGACTTGGTACGATAGATGAAATAAGACTCACTTACAACCCCATCGGGTTGCTTAACCGCCATATAGATATCAGATCGGTGCGGATACAAGGCATCGATATCGATATCGATGCCTTGCGGGCGATGTTGAGGGATCTTCCAAAGAGAGAGAAAAAAGGAGATGCAAAGGCAGGACCGTTGCTAATCGAGATCGGCGAATTCTCGATCACCGGTTGTAGTCTGAGAGTGATGCTCGGACGAGTTCCCATAAAAGCCTCCCTTGAAACTTGGGGCAGCATGATGAGCGACCGTTTGTCTCTCGACAGCTTGCATCTGTCTGCTGGACGCTCAATGGTTTTGGTCAGCGGAGTCGTACCCTTTACCCAGAGTATCGAACTCGATTTGGCTTACACCGTGACGATAGGGATGGAGGATGTAGGCATTCGTGGAACAGACGGTATTCTTTCAACGACGGGAACCTTCTCCGGATTGTATTCGTCGCCTCTGATGGAAGCCCAAACAATCGTCGATGCGTCGGTGTTGGAAAATCATATCACCGGGTTTGTGAGGTCGAATTGGCGTTTGCCGTCCTTTGACAGCATCAACATCGAAGGAGAATTGAGCGTTGTGACTACCTCATTGGAGGAGCGACTTGCGAAAAAAGACTCACTGAAGCTAGGGATCGTGCTCCAGCGAACGAGGTTGTCAACAGAAATCGTATCTCGGTATGGGCAGTTACTGGTGGACGGTACGTTGAAGGGAGATTTCACACGACCCTGTTTTGAAGGTTCGATCAGCGGAGATTTCAAACACGCTGGGTTTCACCCTTCGGCAAGGGGTATGGTGAGTTTCGGCAACGATGTGCTCAAGGTGCGTGACATGAAGATCGTCAGCAGGAGGGTTTCCATTGAACTCCAGCTCCTTGCGGATCTGAAGAAGAAGGCAATCTCAGACGGACGGTTGGTCTTATCCTCGAATGATCTGAGTGTGGTAAGCGCGATTGTCGAAGGATTCGAAGATCTCACCGGAAAGATGGTATTCGAGTTGAATGTTACTGGATCTTTCGAAGACCCCCGCGGCAAAGCCCATCTGAGGCTCTCGGATGTCCGTCTTTATGGTGAAGAGATGCAGAGTGCGGAGTTTGATTTTACCGTAGCCAATTACTGCATCAATGTAACCAGGGGAATGGTTACGACCGGGCGCGGTGCATTGAACATCGCTGGTCTCTATGAATGGAAGGAGAAGGACTTTGTCCTACAGGTGAGGGGTGATTCAATCGCGACCAGGTCACCTGAGGTCTTTGGCACGGATACCTTTTTCATCGGTGGTGAAATCGCTATTGATATGACATTCTCGGGATACACGGATAATCCACAGGGGACCGGAAGAGTTCTTTTCCGGGAGATATCGTATGACACTTTTTATATTGGTGATTATCATCTCGATTTCACACTCGAAGACACGGTACTGACAGTTTCATTGAAGAATGAAGCCCGAAATTCTTCGATACTCGGTAAGATATTTCTTTTCTGGAACTATCCGTACGATGCGACCTTGAGACTGGAGCATTTCGACTTGGATACATACTTAAAGCCGACAGCCGGTTTCGTAACCGGCGAGGTGCTGGTCAGCGGTGAACTTGTAGATCCCGGCGCCACCCTTGCCACCGCGCGGATAGATACGATTCTTCTCAAATATGATCAAAGATTGGCACAGAACCTTGCTCCAGTGGTCGTTCACCTTGAGGATGGAGTGATTAGCCTTCAGCCGACTGAACTCTCGATCGCTGGCGAGAAGCTTTTCCTGGAGGGGAGCATGCCGCTTGACCTGCGGTCCGGACTTGTTGACTTCTGGGCAAGATCTTCGATGATCGAATTATCGAGTATTGGTCATCTACTTCAGATGAGTCTGCTTATGGAAGGCAATCTTCAATTCGATGTCCATTTTCAGGGGAGGCCGCGGGCATTCGACATAGATGGCCGGTTGTCTGTGAGCAACGCGAAATTCGAAACGAAGCGTATCTTGATCGATTCGGTTGAGTGTAATCTTGGCCTGAAAAACGGCGTCGTAACGGTCGAGAACTGCCGCGGCAGAATGAACGAGGGTAGGTTCGATGTCAAAGGTTTCGCGAATTTATCTGGGGGCAGAGTCGATACGATAGTGCTCGCTGCAGGTCTGGATAGGGCCGTTTATGCCGACAAGAATTTCGGCCGGGTTGTACTGAGCGCCGAGATGCAATTGTCCGGGGAGAGGGATTCTCTGAGGATCGACGGTGAGATTGTCGTGAACGAAGGTATGTATGACGCTCCGATAAGGCTCCAGACCGTTATCGGTATGTTGACGGCAGCGAATCGTCCGGTGCCAGAACAATCAGAAATACTCAAACGTATATACTGCGACGTCGGTATTTCCGTGCCAGATCGCGTCAAGATCGCAAACAACGTTGCCAATCTGGCAGCAAAGGCCGATCTTGAAGTGAAGGGCTACCTTGCAAGGCCGAATGCCTACGGTACGATCACTGCGATCGGAGAAGGTTCGATCCAGTATCTGGGGAAGAAGTTCACGGTCGTGAATGCGGTCGTCGAGTTTGACAATCCTTACAAGATCGATCCGGTCATAGACCTTACCGCAACGACGTCGGTGGCAGCTGCAGATGGTGACTACGACTTATACCTTGCTCTGAACGGCACGGTAACGAACTGGCAACTCCAATTGAGTTCTAATCCGCCCTTGCCTGAGCAGGACATCATCAGCCTGCTGCTCATCGGCCAGCGCCGTCCTGGTGAGGTTACGGGTATATCCCAGGATGTCGACCTGAAGGGAAAAGCGAAGGATTATGCGCTCGATGCTATACGTCACGGGATCGAGAAGACGACGCAGGATTTCTTGGGTTTGGACAAATTCACGCTCTCTGGTGACCTTAGTGATCCTTCCACGGTCCGCATAGGTGTCGAGAAAAGCATCATCAAAGGGTTCAATTTGATCTACAGCTCTGGCGTTGAATCGTGGGAATTGTACCAGATCGGCGCAAGCTATGACCTCACAGATTACGTATCATTATTCACTCTTCACGATCAGGAGAACCTCAATACCAGTGTCGATCTTGATTTTCACCTGGAAATAGAATGATCGTTTTCTTGCTTATGATTGTGGTTGCCGGTGAGTTTCGCGTGCGGACCGTCGAGGTAGAAGGCAATGAGTATTTCAAGGAATCGGCGATAAAGAAAGTCATGCTGACACGACCGGCGAATCTCTTACGTAAAGGAATTTTCAGCGAAGATATTTTCAGGGGTGACATCGAGGCTATCCAGAGCCTTTACATCTACGAAGGTTTTCTCGACGCAGAAGTAGTACACGATCTGCGTTATGATAGCATTGACAACAGGGTTGACATATCAGTGAAGGTCACTGAGGGCGGGCAGTATTTCACGGAAAGCGTTCATTTCAGAGGTAACGCGGTTGTTCACGGCGATTCGCTGGCACTGAAGATGACGCTTCGTCCGGGCAAGGTTTTTGACCGCCGTAAGGTCGATACGGATAATTACATCATCAAATATTCTTATGATGATCTCGGGTATGCGGATGTCGAGGTTGAGTCCGACTATAACGTTGATAATTACACCGTAGATGTCACCCATCGGATCACGGAAGGTGAACAGCAGCATGTCGGACAGGTCGAACTACTGGGATTGAAGAGGACACGTCCATCGATCGTCGTTCGTGAGCTAAGAATTGCCGAGGGTGATCTTCTTCGTTACGCACGCATTCTCGATAGCCAGCGCAGGCTCTACAGGCTCGGTGTCTTCACGACGATAAGAACGAGGATCGAAGATACAGGCATTGCGGGCCACAAGAACGTGCAATTCATACTGACCGAGAGAAATCGTGCGGTCATGAATCTTCGTATTGGCTACGGAACGCGCGACATCGTCAGGTTTGGCGTTGGTGCGACGCATTATAATATGTTTGGCAGGGCGTGGCAGGGTAAGATAGAGGGTAAGCTGAGTTTCGTCGAGCAGAGGATCAATGGGCAGGTGACATTTCCGAGAACGTTCCTGTTGCCTGGTAATCTTGGGCTTGGATTTTTCGTGAAGCGGCTTGAAGAAATCGGTTATGTGACGCAGTCGCTCGGCGGTAATGTTTCGACGCGCTTCGAATTGAGGAAGAACGAGTTGTCAGTCAAGTATGAGTTGGAGCGTATACACACTTACTATGCCGCGGACGACAGCACCGATACGGATCTTCTACACGGCATCATCGTCGGTTGGATAAGGGATCGGAGAGATGATCCATTCTACACAAAAAAAGGCAGCTATATCGGCGCAAATGTTGAGATGAGCGGTATCATACTGCCTTCTGACGTCGATTATGTCAGACCGACTGCGCAATGGCGGGTCTTTACACCGATTGCTGATGTGGTCCTTGCAGCGGTGATAAAGGCCGGTATGGTGATGGCAGTTTCGCCCACGAGCGAAGTGCCGGTGTACAAGCGTTTCTACTGCGGCGGAACGTCGTCGGTGCGTGGCTACTCGGAAAGATCGATCGGACCGCTAGATGAAAACGATAATCCTCTGGGGGGCCGGTTTCTCGGCGAATGTTCGGCCGAAGTCCGCTTCCCGATATACAAAATTCTGGGTGGAGTACTCTTTATTGATGGCGGCAATATCTGGATAGAACGTGAGGAGATTACGCCGTCATTGAGGTGGGGGATCGGTTTGGGGTTACGATTGAAGAGCTTCTTGGGAAGCGTCAGGCTCGACTACGGTTTCAAACTTCGTCGAGAGGAAGAGGAAACGGCTGGTGTTCTGCATTTTGCCATCGGGGAAGCGTTTTGATTTCTACGGGCAAGGCAACTTCTTGATTATCTTCATTATCGTTTGCTGTACTTCCCCGCACGTATTTTTGAACGCATCAAAAAGCACCTTACCGTTCTCGTATCCGGTGAGGCGGGCTGCCGGGCCCAGGGTGTCATGCGCTATCATATCGGTTGCCCCGATCGTGAGACGGTAGCAGTTCCTCAGATTATTCAGGAAGATAAAGGCGCTTGCCAGGCGATAGAGTTCTTTCCGCAGCGCCCTCTGCCTCTCGGCAATTTCGGTGAACAGCTGGGAATTGACCGGAGTCACCATGTTACATTGTGCTTTGAGGATCAGTAGAATCATTTCCAGATCTCTGAGGCCGCCCGAACCTTCCTTGATGTTGTCTTCAATTATGGCTCTTTGTGCTTCATTCGTCTGATGCCTTGACGTGATCTCACCTATCATTTGTCTGATGTATTCGTCTTTCTGTTCGAAGATGTATGGTCTAATGATACGGTCAAAGAACTCTTTTTCGAAGCGGTGTGTTCCAACAACCAAACGTGATCCTAGTATTTGCGATTTTTCAATGAATATATCAGGCCGTTTCTCTGAAAGGAGATGTTCAAGTTCCTCTAGCAGGATGACATATCTCCCAAAGTAATCGGCGAATCTATGGTGAGGTATTGTGCCATGTTTTATGATCTCGCCATTCATTTTACTGATGATCTTGTTGCAGTATGAGAGCATTTCCGCGTTGTCGGAATTCAGAAGGACGATTATGTCATAATCATCATCATATGCTTGCTCCCGCGCGTGTCCGCCCGCTGCAAAAATAGCCAGCAGGTCATCAGTGATGATGCGCTTGGTGTATTCTTTGTCAACCTCGCGGCGGCAGACGTCGAAGAGCGTGATAATATACTTATCCGAGAATTCGGTGAATTCCACACTTGTGTCCTCCGTCGGCGCGCCGCTCAATGTCTTCAGTCCTACGCGCGTCATCTCGAAATCGTAGTAGTCACCCAATTTTTCTTTCTTCTCTTTCAGAGTCGGCATTGTCTGGACGTCGCTGTATAGCCCGTCTCCGAACTCCTTCAAAAGGACATTGTCTTTGAGTAGATGCATGGTTTCAGGGTATCGTCCGGTGATCCTCATCAAGTACCTCTTAAAGAAGAGACTGCTTGAAAGATGGATGTCGACGAGTGACTTCAGACTCTCAATGATCGCAGCGATCTCCTTTTCGTATAGCCTTGTCTCCAGGATGGTGAGATAGCGTTTAAGATTATTCTCCGTGTTTAGAGATAAATAATCATTTATCAATTGGGGGAAGCGATTGAAAACATATGCGATCTTTCTGGGAACATCCGGCATACTGGCGAGGATATCCAGAAGTTTGCTGTTCAAATCATCATACAAGGCATGACCGACCTTCGATCTGCCGAGTATGGTCAAGAATTTGATCGAAGAGTAAAGGTCATACTTGACCCACTCTATGTAGCCGTCGATCAGTTGACTGCGCTTGTCAGGTGGAAACGCGTCGAGATCCTTTATGAACCGGTTCAGTACTGTTTCATTCTCGAAGTCGTCGAGAATATCATCCCAGAAGGATGTACCGCGGAAGAATTTGAATTTGGTTAGAAAGTCCTGAGCAATGTTTCCCGAATAATCAGGGTTGAGAATGGTTACAAAAATGGAATTTGCCTCAAGGTGAGATTTTAGGTCATCGAGTAATGTAGGAACAATATTCCTTACACTCTGTATGTGTTCGTAGTAGTGCACGAGGACATGTTCTTGGGCGTGGCATTTACCGAGGTCTGTGTACCCCAAATTTCTGGCAACGGTGCGGATGTTCTTGAAGGTCGCAGGATTAAGTTCGAGCTCTTCGTCCTGAGTGACGAGAAGCTGATATAGGTATCTAAAGACCTCGAAGAATGTCAGAGATCTTTCAAGATCATGATATTCTTGCACGCGTCCTGGGTTCTTCTTGCGCAGATCGGCCAATATCTGCCAGGCATTGACCTTGTCGACATCGTAGACGGTTTTCTGAGCGCAGATGATGTTCTTGATGATGCGAAGACCGTCCTCCTTGAAATGTATGTGATTCGGGCTGACGGGTTTCGCAAGCATAGAGCTGATTTCCCCCAGTATGCCCCGGAGGTATCCTTCGTGATATTTGTTATCGGAATCCGTATGATAGAAATACCGTCGAGTGATCTCATGTTGATATTTCTTGAAGAGTTCTACGTCTCCCGTGATGACTGCTCCACTCAACATTTCATTGATTATCACATAGTCGCCGATTTGATGTTTCAGTGCTTTCTTGTACTCATCGATTGAAGCCGAATAGTACTGGCCTCCGATGTGCTCCGACAGATGAAAATGGAATGAAACCGCCGACTTCAGCATCTCCTGGGCAATTTGAGAGATCGCACGGTTGAATTCGTGTCTGTCTCTAGTTCCGTCATCGATGATGCCGACATCGATATCATCCTGATCGGCTTTCGTTCCGACGCCAAGGATTACGAAGGAAGGACACCTTTCTTTATCCACGAATAGAGGCAGAAGTTGGTTGATGTAGTGCGCGGTCAGCATGCGGAAGTTGTTACCGGCATCAATCATGAATTTCTTGTATACGGGATACTTGTTCGCCGTCGGAGCCATGACGCCCATTCTCAGGTGGTCAACGGCCTGGCGATTCATGAGCAGAAATTGAAGAGAGAAAAAGGTGTTTATGAAATTGAGTTTCTCTTGACGGTCATCTCCGATCCCGGCAATGATGCCGATTTCAGTTTCAAAATCATAAGTCGGGTGGAGAATGTGTACGGCATCCCTCTTCTTTCTTTCCTCAAGCCTTTGAATTAAGGGATCAAGATTTCGCTGGATAGACTGAAGGTACTTGCGGTAATGGTTTCCGAATTCAGCGTTCTGTTCTTTCAACTGGGTTAGAAAATCTTTCATTTCTATGCCAGTGCCTGTGCGGCGGTCGGAGAAATCGTGATACCATCGTAGCCTAATTCAGGCGCCGCCCTCAGCAGTTCGAGGAATTTGTCCGCAAATACCGACTGGGGGCAAAAGAAACGTGCTCGCGATATGATATGGTGCCAGAAAAGTTCGTTATCTCTCTCTGCTTGGTATAGGGCAAAGATGTGTCGTATGTCTATGCTCATGTTGACACGTAAGGATATATCCCGTGCCGTCCGCGGCGAAACTACTTTGCTGACGATGATGTCCCACGGGTGAGCCTGGTAAAGCGAAATTGTATGATCGGTGTCCTGCCAGTGTGCCCGGTCGTGGAATGGAGGCGAACTGGTGAGATCGTCAGCAAGGAATTCAAACAAGTCGGGCTTTAGGATATAATCCACGTTGAACCATTGCTTGTCAAATGTCCAGGCGGAGTGGAAGCTGGCAATGTTTTCGTTACTCGTCAGCGCATCGTCGTAATCCACTATGCGTAATCGTTGCGTCTTCGACGCCTGAGTGAATTTGCTCATCTCTCTCTCGTCTCGAAAGAGTAGATCGATATCCCATAGTGCGGTATAGTGCAGGTAGTTACTGAGCAACAATGGAAGGGCTCCGATGAGAATGAAATTCAGATTTTCCTTGTCCTGAAGCCGGGACAGTTCCGAGAGTATCCTCAAGAGGCTGTAACGGCGTTTTCCATCGACGAATGTCAGCCAACCCGGTTTCACGTCAGCATCGAGTCGTACGGAATTATCTATGATTGCGCCTGTTGGGCCAGCTCGATTCCGGCATTGAATGCCTGCAGATTGAGTTCCTCGGTGCCTTTGGGCACGCGCGAGAGGATGGCAGCTTCAACGGCTCCTCTGGAGATAATGCCGGTAAGCTGGGTTATTATACCGAGTGCAACGATGTTTGCGACCAGGGCCTTACCCACTTTTGCCTCGGCGGTCTCTGTAATAGGCAGAGAATACATCCGGTACTTTCCCTTTGGGGTTTTCGTGACATAACTTCTGTCAACGAGCAATATGCCGTTATCCTTGATGTCGGTGTAATATTTGTCGCAGGCCTCCTGGGTAAAGCAGAGAAGCAAGTCGATATTCAGTGCTTTGGGATAGTCTATCTCCTCGTCAGATACAATTACTTCGGAACGGCTTGAACCCCCGCGTGCTTCTGGTCCGTAAGATTGGCTCTGTGTGGCATTCTTGCCATCGTAGATCGCAGCCGCCTCAGCAAGAATCTTTCCTGCCAGTATCAATCCTTGACCACCAGAACCACTTAACCTGAATTCATACCTAAAGGACACGTTGACCTCCTACGTCATTCTTTATTTGCCTCTCTAACCCGCGCGGACAATTGGCTGTATACATCACAGAATTCCGGTCGGTCGCTATCGTGAAGAATACCGATCGTTATTTTGCCCGCCTTTTCCTCGTCGGATGTATTCCGCGCTACCTCGATCTGTATGCTGTTGTTTTTGTACCATTCCAGCATTTCTACTGCGTTGCCGAGACGGTTAGGGCGCGCGTAGTATGTTGGGCAGGGCGTCAGAACTTCGACGACCGAGAAGCCTTTTTTCATTATACCCTTGTTTATGTATTTGTCGAGTTGTACGGCGTGGTAGCAGGTGGTCCGTGCGACAAATGGAGCACCAGCAGCTATTGCCAATCCCGAAATGTCGAATGCAGGTTCAACATTGCCGTGAGGCGAAGTGGTACTGCGTTTACCCGCCGGCGTCGTCGGTGAAACTTGACCTCCGGTCATACCGTAGATGTAGTTATTATAAATAATGACGGTCATATCAAGGTTGCGTCGCGCAGCGTGAATGAAATGGTTACCACCTATTGCTGTGGCATCGCCATCACCGGTGACGACAATGACTTTCAGTTTGCGCTTGGCAAGCTTCAATCCAGTTGCGAATGCGATTGCTCTACCGTGAGTTGTGTGTAGCGTGTTGAAATCCAGGTAGCCGGGCGTCCGCGAAGAACATCCGATACCGGAAACGATAGCAACATCGTCTTTTGGAATCTTACTCCGTTCAATCGCCCGCAGTAATGCCTTTAACACAATACCACATCCACATCCCGTACACCAGATATGTGGAAATTTGTCCCGTCTCAGATACTTATCGTATGGAAACATTTTTGATCTCTTCCAATATCTCATCC
Source organism: Caldifarciminota bacterium (assembly GCA_020349965.1). Classification (GTDB taxonomy): domain Bacteria; phylum Hydrothermota; class Tepidihabitantia; order SM23-42; family SM23-42; genus SM23-42. The sequence continues at coordinate 1,434,228 of CP070705.1, forward strand.
GGTGTGATGAGTCCACCGTCGACACGATTTACCCTTACGATGTTGCGATTGGTGGCGCAGGAGACTTCGTGTGCGATCTGTCCTAGATTCATTTCCGGTACGACGAAATTCTTAATACGTTGTGCAATTAGGCTCAGCCTTTCATGGGGGAAAGGCCATAATACGAAAGGTTGAAATATCCCGGCTTTGTATCCACTCCTTCTCGCGTCCAGCACGGCGCGGTGCGCCGAGCGTGCGCTGGAGCCGTACGCAACGACGCAGATGTCGGCGTCTTCGAGAGATGATTCGCTGTAGGCGATTATTTCGCTCCGGTAGCGCTCGATCTTTCTGTTGATGCGACGGTTCAAGATGTCCACCTTCTTGGGGTCGTTGGTGGGGAAACCTGTTTCATCGTGGTTGAGGCCGGTAACGTGATATCTGTAGCCAGCGCCGAACTCAGCGAACGGAGGGATGTCTGAATCAGTGTTTTCGTACGGTAGATATGACTCTGGATCTCTGCTCGTACGTTCTCTTTCGACTTGTTCAATTTCCCCTCTCGCAGGGTACACAATCTTTTCACTGACATGTCCAACGATCTCGTCGAGCAGTAATATGACCGGCGTTCTGAACCGCTCCGAGAGATTGAAGGCTCTTATTGTCCAATCGTACGTTTCACGTACCGTCGATGGCGCGACGGCAATGACCGGGTGATCCCCATGAGTACCCCAGCGGGCCTGCATTACATCGGCTTGCGAAGGAAGGGTGGGTAGTCCGGTACTCGGTCCACCGCGCTGTACATTTACCACGACGCAAGGTACTTCAGTCATCGTTGCATATCCTATGTTCTCCTGCATCAATGAAAAGCCCGGACCGCTTGTGGCAGTCATTGATTTGACCCCGGCAAGCGAAGCGCCGATGATGGCGGCCATGGAGGCGATTTCGTCTTCCATCTGGACAAAGGTGCCACCAACCTGGGGTAAACGACGGGCAAGGAACTCGGCAATCTCGGTCGATGGTGTTATGGGATAGCCGGCAAAAAAGCGCATACCGGCAAAGAGCGCAGCTTCGGCACACGCTTCGTTGCCGGTCATCAATTTAGCATTTTCTCTATTCGACATGCGCATCCGAGACATTGTGCACAGTAATAGCAAAATCCGGACAATAGATCTCGCAAAGCTGACAGCCGGTGCACGCTTCAGGGTCGGCAACGTAGGCCTTTGCTTTTTGCATTGCGAGAACGTTTTTGGGGCAGAGGGCAACGCATATGAGACAGCCTTTGCACCAGTTCGTATTTATGATAACCTCATACTTGCGTGCCTTCACAGCCATGGTGTACATTATATTCACAAAAGGGTCTAGGTCAAGGATGTGTCGGTTGTTCAGCTAATCAGAACCTACGCCGTGGCGTCGAAGATGTCTGCAGGGTTACTCACGGCGGCGGTTCGCAATGATTGTCCGTTGCCAAACGTTCAGACATTGAGATGGAGGAAGAAATTCATGAATTCGCGCACGAAGATGGTGACGGGAATCGCCAAGACCACACCCCAGACGCCAAATGTAGTGCCGCCGATGATCAATGCAACCATGACGATGACCGGGTGCAATCTAGATGCTTTGCCTATGATCAATGGACCCAGATAGACATTCTCGATGAGCTGTTCACCGACATACACGGCGACGATCTTAATGAGATTGACGAACGGATCAGGGCTCGTAAGACCGATCGCGATCGCAGGGATAAAGCTCAAGATGTATCCGATGTTCGGTATGAGGTTGCAGATGCCGGCAATGATGCCGAGCAGGAGATAGTATTTGATCCCCAATATCCACAGCGTAAATCCGACGATAAATCCTACAACGACCATCAGTGTTAGCTGTCCGCGGAAGAATCGCGCCAGGGATGTATTGAGTTTTTGTATAAATGCCTCGATTCGCCGGGCATCTTTGCGAGAGAAGAGGTTTCGAAACCATGATAGGATTCGGTCACGGTCCGCAAGGAATAGATAGGCTGACAGCGGAATGATAATGATATTATATATGACGATGATGAGGCTTTCTATTCCTTTACCGATCTGACTGATGGTAGTGAATATACCTGTAACGATGTTATTGAGATGGTTTGTGATTGTGTTGGTGAGGATGTTCGGATCGATCTCAATGCCGATCTGGGACACTTTGTCTATTACGGTGCTAAAAAACAGCTGGGATTGTTGAACGAGATCGGGCATCCTGATTATCAGTCTCTGCATTTCATCGACGAGGCCGGATATTATGAGAAAGATCAGCATGGGAAACAAGGCGATGATCGGGAGGAGGCAGAGGAGGATGGCGAGGCTTCTTGGTACTCTTTTCGCTTCGAGCACGTTCACGATGGGTGTAAGGATGTAGGCTAGACCAATGCCAATGATGAATGGTGCGAGTAGAGAGAAATGGCTGAACACCACTGAGAGCAAGAGAAAGAGTATCGTCAACAGAAATACCGGTCTCACGCGGGATCTCTTTCTATCCGGCCAAAGCATTACCAGGATGATGACGAGTAACCACACCGGAGAGAAAGTTTTCGACAGCACCAGGAATGCCGACAGCAAGATCAGTGCGATATAGGGAAGAACGTGTTGCATCTTTCTATTATATCAGGGTGGATCGTCAAATCAAGGCTTGACTTCCATGGTCGTTTGTGTAGAATAGCACAAAGGAGAAGGTATGCTTAATCCCAGAATACTATGCGTTGTTCTTTTTTTGTTTCTTGTCGGATGTTCTAATGAGGACAAGACGGTTCTCACTATCGGGAATACTCAGTACACAGTGGCAGATTTTAAGGAGCAGATTAAATTCGCGCCGGCCGAAGATTCAGTGAAGAGGATGAAAAAAATCGAAGATTACGTTAATCAGATGCTGGTCGTCGAAGAAGCAAAAGCCGCAGGCTACGAAGAGGACCCCGTCGTGAAGACGGCATTCGAAACAAACCGTCGGGAAGTCATTTGGCGGTCATATTATACGGATGTCATACTTGGAAAAGTGAAGGTGAGCGACAGGGAGGTTCGTGACCTGTATAACAAGATCATCGACCAGTATCATCTTGCGCAGATCGTCGTCGCCGAAGAATCCTTGGCTAACCACGTGAGTGCCGAGTTGAAGAAAGGGAGACCATTCGAGGAACTGCTTGCCTTCTCGCTCGATACGCTGACGGAAAACGGTGACATTGGTACTTTCTCGGCAGTTTCAATTCCGCCCGAGATCATGGTTTCGCTGAAAAAGGTTAAGGAAGGCGGAGTGACGCCGGTTATTGAGTTTGGCGAATATTTCATGATATTCAAGGTTATCGAGCACACCGTTGCCGAGACGCCGACCTTCGAAGAGGTGAAAGAGAATATTGAGAAGAATATCTGGCAGGAGAAAGCACGGGAGGAAGGGGAGAAGTACTTCAACAGAATAATGGAGCAGGCAAAAGTCGAGTACAATCAAGAAGGGTTGGCTATTCTCCTGAAGCCGGACTCACTCCTGACCGAGGAGGACCTCAATACTTGGGTGGTGAAGAAGTATGATACATCGTTCGTCTATGTGCGTTCGGTCATCGATGCAGTGCGTTATTTGCACGGCGGTTCACAGGCGGATCCGAAGTACTTGATCGACCAGGAGTTGATCTCCGATCTGATATATGATGAGGCAATCAAGACTTATTATGATCGGCGGAAATCGACAAAGAGAAAACTCCGCAGCACGCACGCATCACTCATGTACCAGAAATACTACTCCGACAGAGTGCTTGAGAAGGCCGTGGTCGACTCCGCGGAAGTCAAGGAATATTACACGACTCATCGCGACGAATTCGATAAAGAATATTCGCGCGCATTCTCTGTCGCTCGCGCAAGAGTGCGTGATGCTATTATCGACAGCCTGCGGAGTAATCTATTTGGAGAGCTTCGCGACAAATACAAACCGCTGGTGGACGAGACCGTTCTCGCCCAGCTCTTGAAGGAGGAAAAGTGAGGATAATTGCCAGTTTGTTCATCTTAATGCTGTTGCTCAATTGCGCAGCTCAAGAAAAGGATGTCATCGTAACCGTCAACGGTTCGACATTGACTAAGAAGGAGTTTGAGCAGTATGTGCCGGATGCCGACTACGATCAAATCGGTGAAGACCGAATTAATGCATTTCTCGAAGATTGGATTCAGCAAGAGATATTGTATCTGCAGGCTAAGAAGACCGGTGTAGATAAGGAAGATTCAGTCAGGTTTGTACTTGATCAGTACGCTAAGAATTTCCTGGCAATGGAATTGGTGCGCCGCGAGTTCGGTACTACCACTGTTACTGAGAAAGAAATACGGGAGTACTTCGACCAGCACAAAAATGAATTTCTCTATGCCGTGAAACTTGGGCAAATAGTTCTCCCCACGCGCGAGCTGGCGACGCGGACGTCAGAAGAAATCAAAGCGGGTGCCGATTTTTTCAAACTTGCGCGTGAGCGTTCATTGACGCGGTATCAAGATCCCGAGAATCCGAGGATCATTACCGAATACCTGCCGCGCGGTGTCATCGCCGATTTCGCGATCGAAGAGTTGATCTTCAGCATGACGCCAGGCGAGGTTTCGGAAGCCATACCATATGTGCAGGGTACGTATCTCATTGTCAAAATGGTCGACAAGAGGAAGATAAAAGCACAGGTGGAACTGACCGATGAGATAAAGGGTCAGATATACAACTACCTGCTTGCATCCAAGTACCAGACTTTTCTTGAAGGATATGTGGATAGTCTGAAGGCTACTTACAAGATCATCACCGATCTTTCGCCGCTCAAGAAGTGACAGTAATCCAATAAACGTAGGCAGGCGAGCGTGTTTCTACTTCTGTTTCTCACGGCAAGCCTTGCAGATCAGGTTGCCGCCTTTGTTGGCAATGACGTAATTCTGTTCAGCGAGGTTTCAGAGAATGTGAGCATTCTGTCTAACGATCCCGTAGCGCGGCAGATGTTTTCAACGGATGAGGAGCTTGATGAATATGTGGTCGATCAGCTCGTCTCCAACCAGTTGCTGTTAATTGAAGCAGAGGCTGAATCGATCGTGGTAGGCGATGAGGAAGTCGCTCCTCTCGTCAATCAGAATGTCGAGAACCTGAAGAGTAATTTTCCTTCCGAGGCAAATTTCTTTACCTATCTTGATGAGCAGGGGATCAGCCTTGAGGAATTGAAGGAATACTACCAGAAAAATCTGAAGTCGCGGCTTATCGTGGAGCGGTTGATCTCAAAGAAATTTGCCTCCAAGATAATGATATCGCCGATTGCGGTTAAGCAGTTCTACGAAGAAAATAAGGATTCCATCGCCAACCTTCCTGGCAGAGTGAAACTGGCCCATATTCTCCTTCCTGTTGTACCGGGCCAGGATGAATTGATGAGGGGTTATGAGAAAGCGACGGATGTTTACAGATTGCTACTGTCCGGCGCGGATTTTGCTGTTATTGCACAGGAATTTTCAGAGGATGAGAATTCCCGCAGAAAGGGCGGAATGCTGGGCAAGATAACGAAGGGCGAGACTATTGAAGATTTTGAGGATATCGTATTCAAACTAAAACCAGGTGTGGTATCGCAACCATTCGCCACACGGCTAGGTTATCATATCGTTGAAGTGTTGAATAAAGGATCGGACTGGGTGTTGCTGAGGCAGATCCTCATAAAGGTAGGCGTAACCCGTCAGGATACGCTGCGGACCAATAATCTTGCCAACAGACTCAGAGATCAAATTCGCAGCGGTACCGATTTTGACAGTCTGGCAAAGGAACATTCGAGAGATCCGAATGTCGATCTGGGTGAATTCGATACCGAGCGGCTTACACCGCCTTTTGACAGCGTCGTAAGGGGGATGGAAGAAGGGGATGTAAGCGAGCCGGTTCTTACACCGTATGGTTTTCACCTGCTCTACGTGAAAGAGAAAGTACCGCAGCGTACTCTGACTTTCGAAGAACTGCGGGATCGTATCATGCAGTATCTTTACCAACAGGATGTACAGGTGAAGTACGATGAACTCGTTCGCGATCTCAAAGAGAAGGTCTTCGTCAAGGTATTCTATCCACCAGAGCGTTAACAAGTACATCATGTAAGGACGCGCAGGCCCACGCAACACCGACAACGCGCGGCCTTCGCAGCCGGTTTGATCGTTCAGTAGGAAACTGCGAAAGGTATCTTTCCCATTAGAAAACCAAGAGGAAGTTGACATGAATAGATGGTTGATTAGAATTGTTTGATGAAGAAGGTGGACGAGTACGTGAGAAACAGCGGGACGGTTGCGCAGATTTCCCGATTAGGTAAAGGCCGTGATCTGTATCTCGTCGGGGGTACGGTGAGGGATATACTCCTGGACATTCAACCTCGGGATTATGATTTCGCCGTGAGCGGTCCGGCAATGGACTTTGCGCGGAGCGTTGCGAGGGAAATCCGAGGTGCATATGTAGTGCTTGATGAAAGCGCCGACGAGGCACGTGTCGTAAAAGATGAGTTAATCTGCGATTTCATTGGCCTCGACGACAGAGGCATCATCCCTGACCTCAAGCGTCGCGACTTCACGATAAATGCGATGGCAGTGAACATAAAGGATTTGGCGTTTTTCGATCCCTGCGGAGGAGCCAGAGACATACGAAAGAGGATCATTCGTCCAACGTCTCCGGACGCGTTGATCATTGATCCGCTCAGGATCCTGCGAGGATTCAGATTTGCCATCGAACTGAAGTTCAACCTCCACCGTGATTTCGATAAGTTGGCAAGGAACATCACACTGGAAGATGTCGCTGCGGAACGCGTTGGCGAAGAATTGACGCGAATCATGTCGCATAGTTCATCGTTCGAGACGATTTTGAGAATAAATAGTCTTGGGTTATTCAACGAGATCTTTCCCGAGGCTCATAAATTGCTTGAGGATTTCGATCTGTGGAATCATTCGCTCAATACTTACGGCGCAGTGGAGAATTTGATCGGGCGCGGTTTCTTTAAGAAACTTCAGCCGGAGTACTCAAGTTATTTCGCTGAGCCGAACCGAGTGCCCTTATGCAAACTTGCCGGTCTCTTCCACGATGTGGCAAAACCGGATACTTTGCTTGTCAAGGAAGGAGAGGTGCACTTCTACGGGCATGATACCATCGGTGCGAGAATGATCGAAAAGATCGCCCATCGGCGCTTGCGACTTTCGAGGCATGATACTGATGTGCTGAAAAAGCTTGTCAAGGAACATATGAGGTTGCATCTCCTTGCGACCAATCCCGAACTGACCGATCGGGCGATTCGACGTTTCTTCCGCCATCTCGAGGTAGATTGGTTCGGTGCCATGATCATTGCCTGGGCCGATGGTTATGCCACTGGAGGCAAGACAAAGCACCTCGAGAAGGCATTTACCAGAATGGTCGCTTTGCACCGCGCAGATATGGCAAAACCCAGGGTCGAGAGATTGGTGACCGGCCATGATCTCATTGCCCTCGGCATGAAACCGGGGCCTGCCTTCAAGACGATACTACAGGAACTCCTCGACCTGCAATTAGAGGGCGAGATCGACGAGAAATCCGATGCCTTGAACAGGGCAAGAATGATTGCTGCAAGGCTTGCCGAAGGCGACGACGTCCAATAGCTACTGGCAGGACGGATCGATGCGCAATGTCGACACAGAAACATTTGACACCGATCAACTGCCGGGTATAATTGAATGACATGAAAGCTACGACAATTATCGGTTTAAGGCACAAGAATAAGGTCGCGATCGGGTGCGATGGTCAGGTGACGACAGGTGAGACGGTAATGAAACGCACGGCGCGGAAGATACGCAAGATCTACAGCGACCGGATCCTCGCCGGATTTGCCGGATCGACAGCCGATGCATTGACGCTTTTCGAGCGGTTCGAGTCGAAGCTGGAGGAATTCAGGGGTAATCTGCCGCGCAGTGCAGTTGAATTGGCCAAGGACTGGCGTCAGGACAAAGTCCTGCGCAGGCTCGAAGCACTGTTGGCGATTCTCGATGAGGAACACACATACATCGTTTCCGGCTCGGGCGATGTAATCGAGCCGGATGACGGCATCGCGGCGATCGGCTCCGGTGGTCCTTATGCACTTGCCGCTTGTCGTGGCCTGGTCAAGTACTCTGATCTATCTGCCCGTGAAATCGTCGAAGAGTCGATCAGGATCGCAGCAGGTATTTGTATATATACGAATACGGAGATACATACCGAAGAACTTTAGGGCGAACGGCGGCAAATTACGGTAGCCGTTCCTACTCCGTCAATCTATCTCCCCATTGGTATGCGTTCAGGGTTGTTGCTTCGAAATTACGATCTTCAGTTTGCGCAGCGCGTTCTCCTTTATTTGGCGAACGCGTTCACGCGTGATGTTCATGATCCTGCTTATCTCTTCGAGTGTATGTGGATCGTATTCTCCAAGTCCGAAATTTCTCTCAAGTACTTCCCGCTCCCTGGCGCCGATCTTATTCAATGCTTTCTGCAGTCTTTCTCTCTCAACCTTCTTCTTGAATATCTCATCCGGTGGCGGCGAGATCAGATTGTCTGAACCCTGGATGTCAAGCCGTACCGATTCGATATACGGATTTTCCGAATCTTCAAAGGCTTCATCGAGCGAATAGGGCGGAATCAATTCTGTTAAGGCGAGGGCGACCGAGCTGGGGTCGACCTTGAGTATTTTTGCCAGCTCTTCGGTAGTGGGTTCGCGTCCGTGGTGCTGGATGAATTTTTTCGTCTGAGTCTGTGTTCGACGGGCAAGAAAACTCTTTCGGACGATGCCCTTCTGTACAGTGATTGCTTCATAGATGGCTCGTTTGATCCACCAGACCGAATATGTGTTGAACCGGTATCCTTTGCGCTCGTCGTACTTGTCGACGGCATGTATGAGGCCCTCGTTTCCGGCATTGATCAGTTCTGAGAGGCCGAGCCGTTCATCCTGGAACCTCTTGGCGATGAATACTACGATTCTAAGATTCGCACATATGAGTTTCTTCTTGGCTTCGCTGTCATTTGCTTCTCTCGCCCGTTTCGCCAGCAAGAATTCTTCCTCTTTTTTCAGGATCTTGTATTGACCTATTTCTTCCAAGTACTGCTTCAATCCTCGGTCACTGACAACTCGAAACATAATGTTATGTTACTGCCCCCAGGCTGCTGGAGGCATCGCAGCCAGGTCTGCTCATGGTGTGACCGCGATATAGAGTTTGCGTTCACCACGCTGCACGTGGAATATCACCGGTTTTCCTTTCTTCAATTCAGAAACGGTTTTTCGGTATGCGGCGAGGTTGGGGGTATCCTTTCCACCGATAGCCATGATCACGTCGCCGACTGCGAAGCCTGCCTTGTCGGCCGGCGTGCCGGATGTGATGTCAGTGACGAGCACGCCTTTTGTCGCGCTTGGCTGGAAGGGCCCGGCATCGGGATCGGAAAGTTCGATGACGCGCAATCCGAGTTCGTGTTCCTGCTCTGGAATCTCGTCCCTAGTAGGGGTTTCCGGCATTTCACCGATCTTCACTTTTAGTTCTTTTGGCTTACCGTCGCGTACTACCTTTATTTTGACCGTTTTTCCAATGCTTGTCGATGCGACCGTGATTCTGAATGAAGCCATCTCCCTAACCGGCTTTCCGTCGAATTCGGTGATAACATCACCAGCTTTGATTCCCGCCCTGCTCGCCGGCGTGTTGTCAACCACGTCGCTGATCAATACGCCTTCGAGTGAGGGCAGATTCATGGCTTCTTTAATATCTTCGGTTATCTCCTGAAGATATACGCCGAGGTAGCCCCGGGTCACTTTGCCTTCTGATTTCAACGCTTCGATAACGGATTCGGCAAGGCTGGCCGGGATGGCAAATCCAATACCCACGTTGCCACCACTTGGTGACGTGATTGCCGTGTTAATACCTATAACTTCGCCGTGTATATTGACCAGGGGTCCGCCGGAATTGCCGGGGTTGATTGCCGCATCGGTCTGCAGGAAGCTCTGGAAATCCGGTCCTTCAGGCAACGCGACGCCGGCTCGACCCTTTGCCGATATCACGCCTACCGTCACCGTTCCCTCAAGATGGAAAGGATTGCCAAAGGCGATTGCCCAGTCGCCGACCCTGATTTTTTCCGAGTCACCGAATTGCAGGTAAGGCAGGTCTTCACCGTTCTCGATCTTGAGCAGCGCGATGTCAGTGCGAGGATCGGTACCTATCACTTTGACCTTTTCACCCTTGAATTCCTGTTTATTGATGAGTTTTACCACGATGTCGGAGGCACCCCTTATTAAATGGTAGTTGGTCACCAGATAACCATCTTTTGAGATTAGAAAACCCGAACCGAGAGTTTGCGCCCTTTTTTCTGGTCGCGGACCCTGTCTGAAGAAATCTTTGAATAAATCATCCCATGGACCTTCGAAGCGCCATTCTAAACCGGGTACGGTACTGGTGACGGTTCTCTCGGCCGAGATGTTAGCGACAGCAGGACTGACCTTATCTGCGACGAGTGTGAATGGGCTTTCTCCAAGTTCGCTCACCAGTGGCATAGCCATTCCTCTCTCCTGGCTGGCCTCGCCACGGTTCGCCAAACCCGGCATACTCGCCGTTATTATTATGCCAAAGAGGAATGCAAATACTGCGGCGGCGCCGGCAATTATGCCCGCATTGCGGAACGAAATGTTCTTGCACACGTGACCCCCTAGTTTTTCAAATCTTAACTATTTCTGGAGATTCTTTTTCTTGCCGATCTTTGTGTATTCTGCGGTCTTCTTGGAGATATTTCGCTGGATCGTCTTTATCCTCTGGGCTGTGCTCTTTATCGTTTTAAGATTCTTCCAATCTTCTTTCTTCTTTGTATATACTGCATCATATATTTGTTTGCCTAGTTCGGTGTAACCGTCTCTTAGCTTTCGCCTCAGGTCAAAAATCTCCATTTTCAGAGTTCCTTTTTGAGTCAGGTCTCCGGCTTCCTTGCCGACGACCTTCGATGCGTCATCAATCCATTTGACTAAATCATCCCAAATGTTCGTCATTATTCCTCCTCAGCGTTTAGACACACGCAGCGTGCTCAAGGTTTACCGTATTATTCCGTCAGTCACGGGATCATACCGTCTTCTAAGTTTCCCGGATCTCTTTTTCCTTATGCCTTTGCACTTCATCGACTTTGGCTATATAGTCATCAGTAGCGTGCTGTACTTTTTCCTGCGCCTTGAAAGCGGTATCCTCTGATATCGCTTTTTCTTTTTCGAGTTTCTTGATATCGTTGTTTGCGTCACGACGGACATTTCTGATCGCAACCTTCGCCTCTTCCGCCATTCTCATCGTGAGTTTGATGAGTTCTTCGCGTCGTTCTGAAGTTAGAGGCGGAACGGCCAAGCGGATGACATTGCCATCGTTGTTCGGTGTGAGTCCTATCGCGGATTTGAAGATCGCCTTCTCGATGTTCGGGAGGGCGGTCTTGTCCCAGGGCTGTATGATGATCAATCGCGCTTCGGGTATGCTAATTGTTGCCACCTGATTAAGCGGCAGTTGGCTTCCGTAGTATTCCACTCTGATCGCTTCGAGAAGTGCAGGGGAGGCCCGGCCCGTTCTGAGTTTTGCCAGTTCCTGGGCAAGAAGAGAGAGTGATTTCTTCATTTTTATGTCGGTATTCTTCATGATCTCTTCAATCATTTCTTCCTCCACTGATTAATGTTCCAACCATCTTGCCGGTAATTATATCGGAGAGACCGTGCCGCTTGAAGTCATAGACGATAATGGGAACTGCTGCTTCGCGACAGATATTGAATGCAGCGAGGTCCATGACCTTCAATTGTTTTCCTATTACCTGATCATATGTCAATTTCCTGTAGAATGTTGCGCGTTTGTTTTTCTTCGGATCGGATGAGTAGACCCCGGCGACATTGGTGCCCTTGATGAGCACATCGGCGCGGAGTTGGACTGCTCTGAGCGCGGCCGCGGTATCGGTCGTGAATAGAGGGTTTCCTGTGCCGCCGATGAAAATAACTATGCCGCCTGATTCGTAGAAGTCATAGTCTGAGGATCTGTTGAAATCATCGGCAATGCCCACCATGGTGAGCGCGCTGCTGAGCCTGACGCGTTGCCCTTTTCCTTTCAACAGGGAATGGAGAACGATGCCGTTGATCACTGTGCCGACCATACCGCACGTGTCGGCATCAATCTTGTCGAGCCATCCTGCATCGCGCCCGCGTATGATGTTGCCGGCACCTACGACGATGCCGATTTTTGCACCAAGGTCTTTTGCGGCAATGATCTGCTCTACTATATAGTCGAGGGCATGTTTATCGAAAGACTCTCCCTCTGTTCCAATGTGTTCTCCTGATAGCTTAAGAAGGACCCTACGGTGTGTGATACGGTGTGGCTCTTCTTTCATTCACCGAGGCGAAAACGTACGAAACGCCTCACGACGATGTTTTCACCGAACTTGGCTATTTGTTCTTTCAAGTAATCAGCAACTGTCTTCTCCGGGATCTTCACGAAAGGTTGTTCCAGAAGGCATACGTCGGTGTAGAACTTCTCCAGTTTCCCCGCGACTATCTTCTCTACAATCTCAGGTTTTTTCTTCATATCCTGGACCATGCTTCGGTATATCTCTTTTTCTCGCTCGATCACTTCAGGGGCTAATTCCTCCCTCGTTACGACCATCGGCTCACTGGCCGCGATCTGGAGGGCAATATCCCGCACGAACCTACGGAACTCCGTGTTACGTGCGACAAAATCCGTTTCGCAGTTCACCTCGACAAGTACGCCCAGCCGATCACCTGGATGTATGTATGCATCGACGATCCCTTCCTTGGTGATACGCCCGACTTTTTTTGCCGCCAGCGCCAGCCCCTTCTTTCTGAGGGTTTCGACTGCTTTGTCGAGATCTCCTTCGTTTTCGGACAATGCTTTCTGACAATCAACGATGCCAGCGCCGGTTCGCTCTCTAAGTTCTCTCAACTTCTCCCGATCCATACGCTTCCTTCTCCTCGGCTTCAAATCCTTTTCTTCCTTCGACAACGGCATTGGCGATGATCTTGGTTACTAGCGATATCGATCTGATTGAATCATCATTGGCCGGTATTGGATAGTCGATATCGGTCGGGTCGACGTTCGTGTCGACGATCGCAGCAACAGGAATATTCACACGAATCGCTTCTCGTAGCGCAGTCTCATCTTTTTTGATGTCGACGATGAATGCCATCCCCGGTAATCGGTCCATCTCTTTGATACCTTCGAAATAGCGATGTAGTTTCTGGTATTCACGTTCGGCGCGGGATAGTTCCTTCTTCGAAACCATAGTCCAGCGCCCATCATCTTTCATCTGGTCGAATTCCCTGAGCCGGGAAATACGCTGACTCAAAACATCGAAATTTGTCAGGAGTCCTCCGAGCCAGCGTTCGGTGACGTAGAAGACATGAGCCTTTGTCGCTTCCTCTCTAATAATATCTTTTGCTTGTTTTTTCGTCCCGATGAAGAGAATGCCTTTACCTTCCTCTGCAACGCGGACCGTTGCTTCATAGGCGCGTTTCAATCCTTCCTGCGTCTGCTGCAGGTCGATGATGTGGATCCCGTTTCTTTTAGCAAAGATGTATTTCTCCATCTTGGGGTTCCAGCGCTTAGTACGGTGGCCAAAGTGGCAGCCCGAGTTCACCAATCTCTCGAAAGTTATTTGTTCCACACTGTCTCCTTATCGCTTAGAGAACTGGAATCTCTTGCGGCGTTTCGCGAGGCCGTACTTGCAGCGTTCTTTTTCTCTAGGGTCGCGTTTCAGTAAACCTGCGCTCTTCAACGATGGCCTGAGTTCGGGATTGAACTTGACGAGTGCCCGGGCAATACCGTGACATAACGCTCCGGCTTGACCCGATATTCCACCGCCCGATATTCTCGCTTTGATATCGACGCTGCCTTTGACCCCGGCGGTGATGAGGGGTAGGTTGACAAGATCGACAAGGTCTTGACGGCCGAAATATTTGAGCGGTTCGCGGTTGTTCACTTTGATGACTCCGCTGCCAGAAGATAACATAACCTTTGCCGTTGCCGTTTTTCTCGATCCGGTTAATATAGCCGGCATTTAAAATCCTCCTTAGAGTTCGATTTCCTTGGGCGACTGTGCTGTATGGGGATGTTTTGATCCCGTGTAGATCTTGAGACGCTTCAGCCGCCTTGCTCGCAATCTGTTCTTTGGCAACATCCCGCTGACCGCGTGAAACATGGCACGCTCGGGGTGTTTTTCCAACATTAATTCTAAATTGATCTTTTTCAGACCACCCGGATGAAACGAGTGAGAGTAGTATATTTTGTCCTTCATCTTCTTACCGGTAACCCGGAATTTGTCGGCGTTGATGACGACGACATAATCACCGCTGTCGATATGGGGTGTGTATTGCGATTTGTGCTTGCCGATCAGCACCAGGGCGATCTTGGAGGCCAGACGCCCCAATATCTTGTCCCTGGCATCGACAACATACCAATTGCGCGTGATCTCGGATTTCTTAAGGACTCTTGTTTTCATTAGCCACAATTATAGGCAAATTTCGGCCAATGTCAATAGCCTGAACCCCGCAATTTCGAATTTCGCATTTGTGATCGCTTTATCAGTGTGCTTCGTCCCAGTCATGACCCGCCGCGATCGAGATTCTTATCGGTACGCTCAGTTTTACGATGTTTTCCATGCTTTCCTTGACAATCTCTTTGGCTTCGTCGGTACGATGTTCTTCGAATTCGAAGAGTAATTCATCGTGGATAGAGAGGAGCAGACCCATTCTAAACCCGCCCTCGGTCAATCTCCTCTCTACATCGATCATCGCGATCTTGATGAGGTCGGCGGCGCTACCCTGGATGGGGGTGTTTATGGCTGCCCGTTTGGAGAATTCCCGTAGATTGTAGTTACCCGAATGGATATCGGGTAGGGGGCGTTTCCGGCCGTACATGGTTTCGGCGTAACCCTTTTCTTCGACGAGAGCAACAGCCTCATCCCGCCACCGCGCGACCTCGGGGTAGAGGTGGTAGTATGACTCGATGAATTGCGTTGCCTCTTCGCGCGGAATATCGAGGCTCTGAGCGAGCCCGTAATCGCTCATTCCGTAGATTAGACCGTAGTTCACCACCTTCGCCATACGGCGCTGCTTCTCATCGACTTCATCTTCATCGATGGAGAAGATGACGCTCGCCGTGTGCCGGTGTATGTCATCGCCGTTGATGAAAGCCTCGACGAGTTTCTTGTCGCTGGTGAGGTGGGCAAGCAGCCTCAGTTCGATCTGCGAGTAGTCGGCGGAGACTAATTTGTAACCCTCCTGGGCAATAAAACCCTTTCTTATTCTCCTTCCGAGGTCGCTCCTTATGGGAATATTCTGGATGTTCGGGTTCGACGAGGAAAGTCGCCCCGTGGCGGTTCCTGTTTGATTGAACGTCGTGTGGATCCTGCCCTCTTTGCTCAACATGACCAACGGTTCGAGGTAGGTGGATCTTATCTTTGCCAGTTCGCGGTATGTCAGTATCTCCTTGGGCACGCTGTGGCTTTGGCTGAGTTGGGTCAGCACTTCGGAATCGGTCGAGTAGTGGGTCTTGCCGCGTTTTTTCGGCTTGAGCTTCAGCTCGTCGAATAGTATTACGGAGAGTTGTTTGGGTGAATTGATGTTGAACGAACGGCCGGCCATGGCGTATATCTTTTCTTCTGACTTGTGTAGTTGTTTCTCGACGTCTACGTTGAGTTCTTCGAGATATACGACATCCAATCCGATACCGCGCTTTTCCATCCTGGCGAGGACGTGAATGAGCGGTTCTTCGATCCTGTCGTATAGGTCGAGCATACGGGCTTCTTCGAGCCGCCGTTTAAGTATTGGACACAGTTGGTTACTGAACATGGCGATCGCTTCGGGTGTCGGCTCGGCGCAGGACTTGAGGTTCTGCAGGCATATGTCTTCGAACGAATAGGAACGGCGATTAGGTTCGAGCAGCCAGGACACGATCTGCACGTCGAAGAGGGGTGGTGCAATTGGGATTGTTTGAGCAAATGCCTTGAGGTCGTAGCCGGCTTTGACCGTTTCTCTGCGGTTAAGAATAAGTGCTGCGCGGTCAAGGTCGGTACGATATACTGTATCTTTAATGCCGCTTACGAACACCTGTCCATCACCGAAGGCAATGCCGACCGCGGCGCTGTCCTTTAGGGTGTCTGTACCGTTCATCGTTTCTACTTCGATGGTAGCGCGCGTTCCTTTCGCCAATTCTTTAATATAAGAATGGAATTCAAGATCGATCAAGATCGGCATGATGCGGTCCATGTCCGGTTTTCCTGTCCGTAGTGCTTCAATTGAAAAATCGAGCGGTATATCGGTCTTCAATTCGATCAGTTCACGGGACAATCTTGCCTCGTCCTTGTGCCGGGCGAGTCGCGGATCCTTTTCCAGTGCTTCATCGAAGTCCGTGAATTTCTTGATTATTTCCTGGGCGCGCTTAGGGCCAATGCCTGGAACACCGGGGACGTTGTCTATCGTGTCGCCGGTCAGTGCAAGGTACATAGGGATCTGCTCGGGTGTGACTCCGTATTTTTTGGAAACTCTGCCGCGGTCGATTATTTCATCGCGGTAGGCGTCATAGACAAAGACATTGTCACTGATGAGTTGAAGCAGGTCCTTGTCCGAAGTCGCGATGTAAACCCTGCCGTGTTCTTTCAACTTGACTGCGAGGGTGGCGAGCACGTCATCTGCTTCAAAACCGTTGACCTCGAACTGCGGTATGCCCATACATTCAGACAGTTCCTTTACTTTTTCGATCTGGAACGGAATGTCGGCCGGCGGTGCAGGTCGCGTTGCCTTATAATCTTCAAATATCTCGTCGCGGAACGTTGCGCCCGGCGCGTCAAAGGCCAGGATGAGGTATTCGGTCGGGATCTTCTTCTTTATTTTCTCAAGCGTATTGAGGAAGCCATATATGCCCGACGTATTTTCACCGCGCGAATTCTTCAGCGGGTTCTTTATGAATGCGAAATACGAGCGGAAGATGATCGAATGCGCGTCAATGATGACAAACTTCTTGTCCACGGTGAATTATACGCAAGAACTTCTGAAAAGACAAGTCCCTACTGAAGTGTTGACAACGCAACTGTTTTCCATAGTATTGCAACATGCCTGACCGCAAGGTCTACGTAATCATCAACCCACATGCCGGTTATGGCAAGGCCGGCAAGAGATGGCCTCTTATATTGGAATGCCTGAAGACCGCAGGATTTAGTGTCACCTGGCGTAAGACCGAGAGAATGTGGCATGCTTACTCTATTGCTCAGGAATACGCGAAGGAAGGTGCAAAGCTAATCATCAGCGTCGGCGGCGAGGGTGTTATGAACGAAATCGTGAACGGTCTCTTTGCGTACAAAGAGGCGTTCGGCACGATGCCGACACTTGCCATGATTCCGGCGGGAACCGGAACCGACCTTTCAAGAACCCTGCGGATCTCCAAGAATCCCCGCGAGGCGGTCGATCAGATCATGAATGGGCGCGAAATGTCGATGGATGCCGGAGTTATCGTCTTCGACCGGGGGGGTAAGACCTGGAAGCGTTATTTCATCAACGCGGCAGATACTGGTTTGGGCGGAGCCGTGGCAAGGCTCAGCAATAGCCTCCCCAAAATCCTCGGCGGATTCATGACCTTCTTACTTGCAAGCCTCGCGGCATTATTCAGTTTCAAACGGATGAAACTGCAGATATGGGTCGACGGAAAACTGATTGATAGCGGCCTCATGACCATTGTCGGCGCGCTCAACGGACAGTATTTCGGAGGCGGAATGCATGCTGCTCCCATGGCTGTGGTCGATGACGGCATTATGGAATTCATGTACGTCAAGGACACCGGGTTCTTCAAATTCTTAGGCAAGGTTTTGGCGAAGGTGTATGAGGGAGAACACCTCGCATACCACAAGGTTCATCTGTGCAGAGGTAGGCGATTGCAGGTCCGTGGTGACAAGGTATTTCTGGCTGAAGCGGACGGGGAAGTTGAAAGGGCGGACATGATCCACCTCGATGTTTTGCCCGGGGCGGTCAGGATCCTGGTGCCTAAGTAGTTACATCTTGTAAAGGTTGTTTTGCCTGATGTATTCGAGTACATCTGGTTCCACCAGGTAACGCACAGAAAGGTTTTTCTGTATTCTCGACCGGATCATTGTCGATGAAATGTCGATGAGAGGTGCCGTGCTGATCATGATTCGGTCGAAGAATTTCGACTCCTTTTTAACTTCATGATGTGATCTGCGCATAACGACGATCCTGCACTCCCGGAATAGTTCTTCCGGATCCTTCCATGTTTCGATCTCAAGCCACTGGTCGCTGCCGATCATCAGATATAGTTCGTCCGTTGTCTGTTCTTTCAAGGCTTTGATTGTTTCGATCGTATATGTAGTATCGGAGATTCTTCTCTCGACGTCACTCAATGCGAAGTGTTCATTCCCGGAGATCGCAAGCTTCGTCATTTCATAGCGGTTGTGGTAGGCCGAATAGGTGGATTTGTGCGGCGGGTGTCCCGACGGGACGAATAGAACCCTGTGGAGATGGAACTCTTCGAAGACGTGTTGGGCAATTATAAGATGGCCGATGTGCGGCGGATCAAAGAGACCGCCGAATACCCCGCTTTTCATCAGTCGCTGCTCTCTTCATTGTTTTTTTCGAGCTCGGCGATCCGCTCGGACGCCTCTTCACGCCAGCGGTCATCATCGAGAAGTCCTTTGTATAGTTCAAGAGCCGCGCCAACCTGGTCTTGCTTTTCATGAATTTGAGCGGCACGATACGCTGCTTCCGCAGCCGATTCGGTCTCGGGGTAGTTGCTCATGATATATTCATAGTAGAGCAAAGCGGCCTCAGGTTCTTTCAGCTTTTCATAAAGTTTGCCGTTTTCCAATTCCTTCTTGGCGAGCCGATTGCGGGCGGTGAGTATTTCCTTTCGCACTTCTTCGGTGTGCTCCGAATTCGGATATCGGGTAAGGAATTCGTCGAATACGCGGATCGCCTTCCTCAAATTACCCAGATCTTTCTCATAATCGGGTGCCGCGAGGAGGTGCGCTTTGGCGCGGTAGAAAAAAGCCTCTTCCAATTGAGGAGAGTTCGGAAAGTGCCTTAGCAAGTAATCAAACTCAACGATGGCCTGATCGTATTCTTTGCGTTCGAGATAGGTGCGTCCTAGCCAATACTGAGCGTCATCGACGAACTCCGACGAAGGGTGGTAGAATAGAATCCGCTCAAAAGCTGCTACTGCACTTTCGTATTTCTTTGCGTCGTAGAGAGAGCGCGCACGCTGGAATTCCTCTGCCGGCTCGAGCGGTGTCAGGGTCTCACGTGGCGCGCATGAGAGTGTAAGAACCAGAACTGGGCAGAAAATCAGGATCGGTCTCATGTTTTCTCCTTTATTTCATTGATGCGTTCCTTTGCTTTTATTGTCATTTCGCCTTTCTGGTAAGGATCGAGGCGCAGAACTTTTTTATACAATTCAAGAGCGGTGTCGTAGTTCTCCCTTACGTAGTAGATCTCGGCGGTGTAGTAATAGGCGTCATCCAGCATCGATTTCGGCTCCTGGTTTGCGATGATATGTCCGAAATATATCTCGGCGCTATCCAGTGCTCCGGCCGCAAAGTGTTTCTTGCCGAGGGTGAATTGTATCTCACTCACGAGGAGGAGATTTGCGGCAGTCTTCAAGCGCTCATACTCCGTGACCGCCATTGGCAATGCCAATCGGTAATCTCCTGTTGCTGCCAATGATCTGATCAATTTGGGTTTTGAGTTCTTTGCCTCCTCCGACGTTGAATCGATTTGCAGGGCTCGAGTGTATGCTTTGATCGCTGCTTCATGATTGCCGCTCTGGAAATTGATATCTCCGATCAAGAAGAGATTGCTTGCCTGCTCGTACTCGGGTACGAGTTTAGTGATCTCCTGATAGAGGAAAAGCGCTCTATCCGGAGCATTGATCTTCAGGGCGTTCTGGGACAGTATGTTATATATCCTTATGATGCTGTCCTTGAATATGGTGTCGTTATCGAGCGAAGTTCCGAAATACTTCATTGCTTCGGCATACTCGTTCTTCCGAAGATAGCAATATCCGATCAGATATTGTATTTCCGCATTCCTTTCGTTGCGTAGCGATATGATCTCGGTTAGTGCCCGGTCATAGTTCCACTGGTTTATGAACCTGCGCGCGTTGATGATACGTTCTTCTTTTCGCGTGCAACTCAGGGGCAGTAGCAGTAAAAAGCAGAGGAGTGTCAAGGTTCTGTGCATGCTTAGTTGCTGCTCTACTTCTTTTCTAGTCTTTCGAGCAGGCGTAGATAGGATTCCAGTAACCCGCGGAATTCTGATACCAACAGCAATTTCTGATGTTCGACGATCTTCGTTTCTTCCCGGATCCTGCCGAGTTCGGTTTGGGCCTCTTTGAGGAACCGCTGAGCCTCAACGCGGGCATTTGCAATGATCGTTTCTGATTCCTTCTTTGCTCCGCTCTTCAGATCATCAGCGGCTTTCTGTGTCGTCGTCAACGTATCTTGAAGTATCTTTTCCATTCGGCGGTAATCCTCGATTTTCAGATCCATATCTTTCACTCGTTCCGAAAGACCCGCGTTCGCTCGAAGTAATTCCTCCATTTCGGTCGCTACCATATCCAGGAATTCTCTCACCTCATGCGAATCATACCCGCGTACGGTCTTCTTGAATTCTTGCTTGCGAATCTCTAATGGCGTAATTGGCATTTTACCTCCTCCGACGTTGCATCGGTGCTACTCAAAACCACAGATACGACCGCCACCCTGACGCTTTGCTCTGCGGAGGGCGTTTTCGACTTTCTTTATCATTTGCCGTGTGTCGCCGGCATCTTCGGGGAACCCCGCTATACCTATGGAGACGCTGATTTCCTCGACCCGAAGGTTATCCTTGAAAAAATCGTGGTTACTTACGTTCCGTAAAATTCTCTGCGCCGTCTTGTAAGCATATGCTTTCCTTGTTTCAGGGAGAAGGGCTATGAATTCGTCTCCGCCGTAGCGCGCCAGTATGTCGACACTTCTCAGGCTGCGTTCAAGGATCCTGGCCATCTGCTTGAGCACATCGTCGCCCCTGCGCATGTCAAATTCTTCATTGACTGATCGCAGTGAGTCGATATCGATCACGATGACAGAAAGGTTATGCTCGTAACGCGATGCGCGCTGCAACTCGGTGTTCAAGTGGCTGTCGAAGTATTGCCGGTTATAGACTCCGGTCAGTATGTCAATCCAATTCTGCTGTTTCACGCGGGAGTAGAAGCAGTTAGGTTGTATTAGATGTTCGACGAAAACATAAGGATGTGTCTTGAGAGTTTCGATGAGCTCGCTGGAAGTGATGCCTTCCACGTCATACATACACAGAACGAAGAACCGGTTATCGGGTTGTCTGATAAAGTCGTCGAGCACGTTCTCTATCGCAACATAATCGCGGCCGCTCTCAAGAAGAATCCTCAGTCCTTGCCGCGTCTTAGGTAATTTCCTGTATTCGCGCTTCAGCCAGCTGACCAATGATTTCGGCCGAACCTCTTCGGCGACTGCGGTAATGCGTGTACGGAAATTTTTTCGTAAGGTCTTGCAGAGTTGTTTGCTGCCGATGAATATGACTTTCTCGCGGCGTTCGATGCCGTCATTGATCAACGGAGATATATTATCAAGAAGCTGTGCATTGCCTCTGTATAGATACAACGCATGCAAGGGAAGGCTTATCTCGATGCCTTCATAACCGATCTTCACGAAGCGGGTCATCTCTACTTCTGGTCACTACAGGCGACGGCCTGCAGTATATCGAGTGCCTTGGATAATTTTTCTACTGTGTAGTTACCCATGTGACCGATGCGGATGATCGTCCCTCTTAGGTTTGCCTGGCCATTGGCGAACAAAATCTTGTGTTGTTCCTTAATCTCCTTTATTATTGGGGTGCTGTCTTTACCCGGTGGCATCTTTGCGACGGTCAGCGCGTTCGAAGGTCGTTCTGGCAACAATTCGAATCCCATGCTGTGTACCCTTTCGCGTACATACTCTGCGATCTCGGCATGTTTCTGGAAATTGTGCTGGAGGCCTTTCTCAAGAATCATATCGAGGCCTTTTTTCATACCACAGAGGATCGTGATGGCCGGAGTGAAGGGTGTCTGGTTCTTATCACGGAATTTCCTGTAGGTTTCGATATTGAAATAATACTTGGGCAGATCAGAGTTTGCTGCACGCGCGAGGGCGCGTTTGGACATTGATACAAATGCTATGCCCGGTGGTGCCATAAGTGCTTTCTGAGATGCTCCGACTAAGACATCGACGTTCCACTCATCTTGCGGGCAGTAGTCTGCTCCGATCCCCGCGACTCCGTCTACGACAAGACAAGCATCAAATGCCCTTGCGACTTCTCCGAATCTCTTGATGTCGTTGAGCGCTCCAGTAGAGGTTTCTGTCAGTGTGGTGAGTATTACCGGCGATTTTGGAGCCTTACGCAGCGCTTCCTCGATCTGACCCGGCTCGATCGACTTGCCGTACTCTGCTTTGACAAGTATGGGTTCGATGCCATATGAGGTACATAGTTCGAACCAGCGTTCGCCGAACTTACCGGAGATAGCCACGATCGGTTTGTCTTTGCGGGAGAGGACGTTAGCACATGCAGCTTCCATACCGCCGGTACCGGAGGATGTGAATAAAAATATATCGCAGTTCGGGGCGGCCAGTATTTCTTTGAGATCCTCGGTCAAGGCATTGTAAAGTTCACCAAAGGCATTCTCGCGGTGGTAGACAAGCGGGCATGATGTTTCACGCAATACCTCATCAGGGACGTCGATCGGACCCGGTGTGAACAGCGTATACCTACTCTTCAATCATTCTCCTGCAACTATCGCACGGCCTTTCACTTTTTTGGTCTGTATCCTCGACGGTGTTCGAGAAATGCATTACACAGCGCGGGTGTTCACAGTGTCCGAGGCCGAGGAGATGGCCGGCTTCATGCACTACTTCCTTGGATACTCGTTCTTTCAATTTCGGCCCGCCGAGGCGATAGATCGACACGATCGCTGAGCGGTGAATGGGGTGAGCAATGCCAAATATAAAACGCGTGCCAACAACGCGAATGTCGACATCAACGACCCCCATCTTCAATTCATTCACATTGTCGTTGAGTTCGTTCAGTCTTCTGATGATGCGTCGCGGGTTATATTGCCTTGTCCATCCATCGTATGAATCTTCCGGTATCTCGAAATACCCGCCGAAACGCGAATCCATATTGAGGCAATTCTTCAATGAAGATTCAACGATATTATAACAGTCCAAGCCCTTTTGCTGGTAGACTGATGTCACTATTCTTTTTCGAGTTTCTTAATGAAAGGTGTGAAAAGATCGATTGGTACTGGGAAGATAGTTGTCGAGTTCTTCTCCGTGGCCACCTCGGTGAGGGTCTGCAGAAAGCGCAGCTGTATGCCGACCGATGTCTCACCGATGATCTTAGCGGCTTTGTTGAGTTTGTCCGCGGCTTGCAGTTCTCCTTCGGCATGGATCACTTTTGCCCGACGCTCGCGCTCGGCTTCGGCCTGGCGGGCGATCGCCCGCTGCATTTCCTGCGGTATGTCAACATGTTTGATCTCAACGGTGGAGACCTTTATGCCCCATGGATCGGTCTGCTGGTCAATTATCTTCTGAAGCCGGAGGTTTATTTTTTCTCGTTGCCCGAGTATCTCATCGAGTTCATACTCACCAAGTACACTGCGCAGTGTTGTCTGCGCCAGCTGGCTCGTAGCATAGAGAAAATCTTCGACTTCGAGTATTGCCTTGGCCGGATCGAAAACGCGGAAATAGCCAACCGCATTTACTTTGATCGAAATATTATCCTTAGTGATGACATCTTGAGGTGGCACATCCATCGTAATCACGCGCAACGCGACTTTGGTCATTTTGTCGATGCCAGGCCAGAGGATGAATATCCCAGGGCCTTTGACCTTGATGAATCGGCCGAGTCTGAATACGGTGGCTCTTTCATACTCTTTAAGGACCTTTATTGAGCTGAGTACGATAAGAACTATTACTACGATAAGAATTGTAGTGACTCCCATTGTGTCCTCCTTTTGCCATATTCTATGTAAATCACCCATGAAGTCAATACAATAGTTGGCTGCATTCTCTCCGTATTCTACGGAAGATCGCGCGTATTTGGTTTTATAATGAAATTGGGTTTTGCGGCTTATATTCACCCGAGAGGTGTGGAAGAAGTATCGAGTGCGAAAAGCAAGACATTTCTCGTATCGAACCAGCGGTCGCCACCCCTGCGGGTGATGCAGGGTAGCTGAAGCATATGTTGTGGTTCAGGACGAGCCGGCTGCACCGATTTCATCCATTCCAATTCTCCGAAAGAGCGGAGCGTATCGTTAACAGTCGGCACGTACACCCCAGAGTATCATATCTTGGGCTTCTGATAGTACTTCTAAATTGACATTGGGGATTTTTTGAATAGATTATAGCATGTTGTTGCTCACACTGCTGCTAACCTTTTCGCTCGATTTCCGCGGTATTTGGATCCCGCGTTGGTCGATCGATGATCACCAGAACATCTTTGCTACCCTCGACGGGAGGTTCAATCATATTTTCTTGCAGGTATTTGCCCTTGGGGAAGCATACTACCCCTCGAGTTTGGTGCCGGTCAGGAAGCAGGATGATCAATGGTTAAGAGATTTCCTGATTGAGGCACACAGGAGGGGCATCAAAGTCTCAGCTTGGTTGAATGTCTTCTACTCCTGGGGATATGCACCGCGTACACGGGACATGCGCCATCCGATCAATCTTCACCCTAACTGGTATGTCGAAGATAGAGAGGGCAGGTCGATCCTCAGTTACAGTATCGAGGAATTGGAGAATAGAGGTATTGAAGGTTACTACCTGACGCCTGCGAACACAATGGTTCGCGGCCACATATACAACATTGTCGATGAGATATTGGACCTATATGACTTCGACGGTGTTCACTTAGATTATATACGGTATCCCGCGCGTCGCTTCAACAACGACGTCGCAATTCGGAGCAGGTTCATGCGTGAATTCGGTGTCGATCCTTCTGATCTCTCTTCAGCCGGATTCGAACAGCGATTCGGTATATGGGGCAGCGAAGATCTGGAGCGGAGGCTGCAGGAGCTGGTACGAGGGGATCTTTCTGATTTCGTTCAAATGCTTGGCACTCGGGTCAGACGTAAACGTCCCCATGTGATGGTATCGGTAGCGGTGAAGGCAGACTGTCAGTCGGCCGGTACCGATTACTATCAGGACTGGTCGCGATGGGTGAATGAAGATATCGTTGATTTTGTGTGCCTCATGGCATACAGCAGGAACATCGGGAACATCCTGAACAAAACACTGAGGGCGGTGAATGATCCGCGCAAGATAACGGTAGGTTTGGGTATATACCGTTTGAGCACAGAGCAAATAGCCGCCCAGGTTGAGCAAGTTGCTGCTTTGCCGTTCTCCGGTGTCGTGTTTTTTTCCTATGAAGAGCTGAGGAAGAACACATCTTACCTCCAAACCTTGCACTGACCGTCCTTCCAGCGACAATTTTCTTGACATCAGGTATCTTACGAATAGAATAGTAATAATGGAAAGGATCTACCTCCTCCTGGGTAGCAATGTTGGTAACCTCAAGGAGAACGTGGAGCGCGCAGTAAAGCTCATTGAGGCGTGCGGAATAGAGGTCCTCAAGAAATCAAAGATGTACAAGACAAAACCTTGGGGCGTTCGGGACCAACCCGATTTCCTGAACATGGCACTGGAGGTGCGTAGTGGTCTTTCGGCGCCCGAACTGTTGCGGATATTCAAGGAGATCGAGGTGGAGATCGGCCGGGAGAAATCAACCGGCAGATGGTTGTCCAGAGTCATAGATATTGACATTCTATTCATGGATGGTCTCGTAATCAGACAGCCGGATCTGACAATTCCCCACCGTGAATTCTTCAACCGAGGTTTCGCAATGAGGATCCTGTCGGAGATCGCCCCGGATTTCAGACCACCCGGTACGGTGAAGTCACTGAGTGAGATTCTGAGCGGAGAACCTGATGAGGGAATTGAGGTTTATCGCGATTGAAGGCGTCATCGGTGCCGGCAAGACGTCCCTCACCAAGGTTCTGGCGAACAAAATGCACGCCGGCACGGTCTTCGAGGAGTTCGAAGAGAATCCTTTCCTCGCAAAATTCTATACAGACCGCAGGAAATATGCGTTCCATACGCAGATCTACTTCTTGATGTCGAGGTATCGGAAGCAGAGGGAGATGGCGCAGATCGACCTCTTCAATTCCCGCCTCGTTACCGACTACCTGTTTGTCAAAGACCGCATCTTCGCCGAGGTGAATCTCAGTGAGGAAGAGTTCGCACTGTACGATAAGATATACTCCATTCTTTCTGTCGACATACCGCGTCCCGATCTGGTCATCTACTTGCAGGCTGACCCAGAACTGCTCTTCAAGAGGATAAGGCAGCGAGGGCGTGCGTATGAGCGAGATATTGATTTCGAATACATAGAGAAGTTGGGTGAGGCGTACAATACCTTCTTTTTCCACTACAATTCATCACCGATGTTGATCGTCAACATAAAAGGTTTTGATTTCCTCGCCAATCCGAGGGACCTGGACCTTCTCCACGATGAGATAAAAAATCTGAAGGAGCCGCGGAGGGTTCTGTCGAGGGCATGATAACGGTTAAGACCATTCTGCATAAAAAGAAGAAAGGCGAGAAGATCGTATGTCTAACTGCCTACGATTACATAACCGCGCGGATCCTCGACGACACGGGTGTTCACATCATTCTCGTTGGAGATTCGGCAGCTAATGTGTTCGCCGGCGAGAAGACGACGCTGCCCATAACTATGGAGGAGATGCTTTACCATACAAAGGTCGTGGCACGTGGTGTGAAGAACAGCCTTATCATTGCTGATATGCCATTTTTGTCGTATCAGGTGTCGATCGAGATGGCGGTCCTCAATGCGGGTCGGTTCTTGCAAGTCGGGGCGTGCGGAGTAAAACTGGAGGGCGGAACTCCGATGATCCCCACGATCAAGAGACTGGTCGAGCTCGGCATTCCGGTAATGGGCCACCTAGGTTTGACACCGCAATCGATACACAAGTTCGGGGGCTACAAGACGCAAGGTGTAGGCGAAAAGGATGCAGCCCGGATGATGGAGGATGCAAAGGCTCTCGAGGCAGCGGGTTGCTTTTCGATCGTTCTCGAAAAAATACCGAGTAACCTTGCGAAGAACATCTCGATGGCTATCGGAATTCCGACGATAGGCATCGGTGCCGGGCCGCACTGCGACGGCCAGGTTCTGGTTTTGTATGATATACTGGGGCTCTTTGAGGATTTCACTCCCAGATTTGCGAAGAGATATGTCGATTTTGCCGAACAGATGCGGCGTGCAGTGGGGCAATACAAAGAAGAAGTTGAAAAAGGAACATTTCCGGCGGCAGAGCATTCCGTTGACTGATCCAATGTGACATCGAGAGTCAGATCTTACGCGCGGCAGGTGTCTCCAAAGACATTAATTTCAGAATGAAGATATGATTGCTTGCGTCTTTTTTACCTCTGTCATTATGGGGGCTGACTTCCCGGTCTGTACGGTCAGTGATTTTCAGGACTACCCGGCGGTTGAGTCTGCCGACGGTCTTTTCTATGTCTTCTGGATCGACCGACGGTACTACTTCATCGATGAGAGCTTTGCTATATTCGGCGCGCGCATCACTCCGGACGGCCAGGTGATCGACCCCGACGGCAAGGAGATCTTCTGCGACAGCACCGCGGATTGCGTCGATGTCGCCTACGGCATTGCCGATCTCTTTGTTGTGAGTCGGAATAGGTGCTGAAGCGAAGGCGACATTATCGGAGTGCGGGTCACTCCTTCCCTTGACACAATCTGTTCCATAACGATCTGTGATGCACCATTTGTTCAGACCCACCCCGTCGTCGAGTTCAACGGGACGAATTACATTGTTGTATGGTCAGATATGCGGTTCACCGGCAGCCGATACTGGATCGTCTCATCGTGCGTGGATACATCTGGGGCAGTTCTGGACAATGGCTATTGTATTGGTGCGGGCGGGCAGACGAACGAATATCGTCCTGATATCGCTTATGACGGCAACCGCTGCTTTGCGGTTTGGTATGACTCTGAAGAACCATTTGGCGTCAATGGGAGGTTTGTAAATGAGTCTGGCCAACCAGAGGGTGAGGTAATAAAGGTTGCTCCGACGCTTGCCAGTCATAACATGAATCCGAGCGTTGAATTTGCCGGCGTTAACTACTTTGTCGTCTGGGCAGATATCCGCACTGGTTATAGTGACCTAGATATTAGCGGGCAGTTCGTCTCGCCGCAGGGCCAACTGATCGGACCGCCGCTGTCCGTCGCATCAGGTCCGAGCAACCAGATGTATCCGGAAGTCGCGTACGATGGCAACGTAGCGCTTGTGATATGGCGTGAGGGAGAGACGGCCATTTTCGGGCAGAAAGTATTCCCCGACGGAAGTCTGTGCGGCAGCAACTTTCAGATTTCAGATAACCTGCCTTACTATAGGTTCAATGCCGGTCTCGATATGTCAGCCTCGAATTACCTGGTCACTTGGAGCGAGTCGCGTATAGGCGAGACCGACATATACGGCAACGTCGATGTAATGACGCCTATTGAGGAGGAAGCGGTGATAATGTCAGGCTGGCAGGGTGCTACTCTGTTCTGCAACCGCTTCGTTCTGCCCGGTGAAACACAATGCCGCGTGTACGATGTTTGCGGCCGCGATGTCACCGGCCATACGTTCCTGCCGGGTATTTACTTTATCGAAGTGGGGGTTGGTATTGTGCAGAAAGTCATATTGATCAGATAGACAAGGCGTTGACAGGCAATGTTATAATCCTATAATATGACTATGAAACGGTATTCGCGCAAGGACGCTCGGGCCGGGCTCAAAGAGAAGTTACCCAAACTGGATGTTCTGCCGAATCAATTCAAAGGTTATAAAATATCGATCGTCATTCCGGAATTCAGTTCACTTTGTCCGCGAACGGGAATGCCGGATACGGGTACGGTCACGATCGATTATGAACCGAATGCTTTTTTCGTTGAGTTGAAATCCCTGAAATACTACATCCTCGGTTATCGCAACTTGGGTATCTTTTACGAGAATGCAGTGAATAGAATCTTAAGGGATTTTGTGAGAACCGTAAAGCCACGCTGGGCACGGGTTCGTGGTGAATTCCATCCACGCGGCGGCATAAATTCCATTGTCGAAGCGAAACACGGCAAAGTACCCGACTGACAAACCTCAAGTACATTGACAAACGGCGGATTCTGGTTATAATCCGCCATGGATCAGGAGACCAAAAGGCTCTACGGTGAAGCGCTGCAACTTTACGAGGCCGGAGAGATCAACGAGTCCATCGAAGTACTGAAACGAGTCGTTCAGATGTATCCCCAATACCCTGATGTCCATAACGCTCTGGGTCTGGTCTTTTCGCTCGCTGGTAACCAGACCGAGGCGATACAATACTTCAGGAGGGCTACGGAGTTGAACCCTATGTATATTGAGGCATACGTGAATCTTGCTATTGTCTATAATGAACAGTGTCAATTCGAGGAGGCAATACGATCGTTCGAAAAGGCCGCGAGTCTGGAAACGCAGGTCAAGGGGTTTTCGCCCAAACTGAAAGCCGAGTTGGCGAATTCGTACCGGCAACTGGGCGATACATACTACGAATTACAGGATTACGAAAAAGCGGCCGCGGAATATGAAAAGGCGGCAGGTCTGGCACCTACTTATCTGGATATAAGACTCAAACTTGCCAAGGCATATCTTCAACTCGAGAGATATAAGGATGCGGAAAAAATGTTGCTCGACATACTTGAACATAATACGAATTATTCCGAAGCGAGAACTACGTTGGGCCTCTGCTACTATCGTCAGCAGAGATTTCCCGACGCAATAAGAGAGTGGCAGGAAGTGCTGCGGATCGATCCTCAAAGTATAAAAGCAAGATCTTATCTGAACATGTTGAAGGAGAAGCACAATGATTAGGAAATTGAAGAAGGCAGAGTTGAAGAGTTTCGAGAAATTATTGATCGCCGAAAGAGAAAGGGTGTTGAAGGAACTGGAGTATGAAAGCGATCAGATCGCCAGGACCCAGTTAGAAGCATCAGGAGACCTGGCTGCATACTCAAATCATATGGCCGATCAGGGTACAGAGACGGAACGGCGTGAGATAACATCCCAGATCATTTCATCGAGACGCGATACACTATTTGAAATAAACCATGCACTGAGAAAGATCGCCCAGGGTACTTACGGTGTGTGCGAACGGTGCGGGAAGCCGATACCAAAGCGCCGTCTAAAATTCCTGCCCCAAGCAAGATTGTGCATGAAGTGCTCTTGACCGCCGGTCCAGCAATCAGAATTGTGTAGTACCGATGCTGTTGAAGAAAAACATAAAACCCCTTGTTTTTTTCGTATTGCTGGCATTATTCCTCGATCAGATAACGAAGTTATTGGCAATCAACTATTTGAATCCGCTCCAACCGCCGACCGAGGTGATTGGTTCGGTCTTGCGGTTGAAACTGACGTTCAACCCCTACGGTATCTTCGGAATTTCGTTCGGCCCGACCGAGCTGAATCATGTGTTGTCTGCCGTAGGCGTCATTCTTTTCATATACATTGCGTTCACACTCAAAGATAGAGTCAGCCTGTTGGTCTTCGGTCTGCTTATTGGCGGAGCAATTGGAAATGCCCTTGACCGTGTGCGGTTCGGCTATGTCATAGATTTCATCGACATGGGTATTGGTGATCTGCGCTGGTTCACGTATAATCTTGCCGATGCATTTCTAACGGTGGGCGCAATATTTCTGCTGGCGCGCGAAGTTTTTTTCAAGAAAAAACTCTGAATACTACTCGATGCCGGTCACGAACCGGTATATTTCCTTTCTACCCAAGATCGACTTAACGTAGTTTCTCGTTTCATCGTATGGGATCAATTCGATGAACGCTTCGGTCTCGAAGTTGGGGCTGGACTTCACCCACCGTCTGACGCGCACCGGACCTGCATTATAGGCGGCCAGGGATAGCGGCACCGAGCCGAATTCTCTGAACATTTGCTTGAAGTAGTGCATTCCGAATTTGATGGACATTGTTGGGTCCGAGTAGGCGTATTCCGCGGTGCCGAGATCCTGAGCGATAGTCTTTGCCGTTGATGGTATGATCTGCATGAGCCCTTTTGCATTTGCTGGTGAGACGGCGCCGGGATCGAAGAGGCTTTCCTGCCATATCATTGCCAGAGCGAGGTTCAGGTCCGGGTAGTTATCGGTGATGGTGAATGCATACCTGATCGGGTATTGGAGCCGTAATAATTCACGCGGTAATCTCAGGATGTTGCGTTCCGCTGCTGGCCGTTTCACTCTGAGGGCATATTGAATCGATAACTTGTCGGCACCGTTCTGGGCACACAATCTGCTCAAGAAGACGAGATCCTGCGCTTGGTCGGCTTTGATCATTTTCAATTCGGCTCCCGCGTATTCGCCCTCGTTGAGCTGAAAGAAACGTGTGGCATTCATTATGTGCAGGGAATCCTGCCGTGTAAACGTGACAAGTGTGTCGCCGAATTGCCCTATCCATGCGTTTAACGATAGTGTATCGAGAAAAGCAGTGTGGTCGTAGTGTGCAAGGGTGTAGTATGACAGAGGAAATGCCGCAGACAGGTGCCGCTTCAGACTCTCCGCCGGCTCACCCAGGCGGTCAAGCGCGCGGATGCGCCAGTATATGAATTCAGGTTCATCATAGCCCTGGAGGACATGGAGTCCTCGCCGGAGGTCACCCACTTTCAATAGCTGCATGGCGGCACGGAATTTTGTGTTCCGTTCGTTGATGCCCAGGAATGTCTCCACCGCACTCATCGTATCGCCGATCTCTTCGAGGAGAAAGGCTTTGCGTTTCTGCCCGCGTACGGCATATTCGGAACCTCGATGCAATTGATAGAGTGAATCGTAGATCTCGATAGCCCGGCCATTCTCGCCTCTTCTTTCGTAGATCCTTCCGCGATAATAAGATGCCGATGACCATGAGCAATTCGCGAAATACTGGAGGGCTTTCGTATATTCATTCAGTGCATAGTATATGCGGCCAAGGTAGTATTGAGCTGTGTCATCGAGAATTCCGCGTTTCAAGTACTTAGAGGCTTTCATATATTCGTTGTTGTAGTAAAGGACACGGCCGTACGTTTTATATTCTCGTTTCGTTTTCGGATGGACAAAACCCAGGGCATGGTAGGCACCCGGTGACCTCGGATGATTGTTGATGAGATTCCATGAGGTCGACATCAATTGCGCGCGAGCCTTCTCTTTCTCATAAATGCGGAGTTTGACATATTCGCGCAACGCAGGGTCCTTCAACTGGGTGATTCCGGCTCTTACTCTTGCCAGATCGGGCAGGGCGAGCAGTATGTCAAAGAGGACTTCCTGGTATTCGTCGAACAGGTAATCGCGGATCGCGCCAATGCTGAAGAGGGCCGTGAGTGCTTCGTCATGATTCTCGCGTTTGATATATGCTTCTGCCAGTTTGATTAGACGATAGTCATCAGGCGGGCCGCCCGCTGACAATGCCGTAATGGCTTTGTCAAGCGAATCCAGATTGGAATACGCGATGCCCCGCATCAATTCGGAATCGGTGAGTTTGGCCAGTTCGTACCACCCCTGAGTTTTCAATAGGATGAGATCCCTCTTTGCAGGTTCGATCGGGAGCACCCATCCGACACTGTCAAGGAGATCGGCGGCGCGTGCGTATTCGCGTTGGTCTAGGTATACCTTAAGGAGCAGACTGTTTTTCTCAGCCGAGTGTCGATCGCTAAGAACATTGTTCTCCAGCAGGCCGCGGGCTCGGATCGGATTTTCCCGATAGATCGCTGCTGCTTCTTTCAGATACTCCGTTTCCGGTATTTGCAGGACAGCAGGCCGCGGGCATGAAAT
The DNA here is from genome assembly GCA_020349965.1 of Caldifarciminota bacterium. GTDB lineage: Bacteria > Hydrothermota > Tepidihabitantia > SM23-42 > SM23-42 > SM23-42. Next base: position 1,467,154 of record CP070705.1, read on the forward strand.
GACGAGCAGTGCCGTGAGAAACATCACATATCTCATTGAATCAATTGTAATCGACATTCATTTTTCGTCAAGAGATTATGTAATATGAATGCAAAAGTACGCGCTTGAATTTTGTGCTTAGTGTCTCTTGCTGCGATTTTCTCAGGATGCGGAAGATCTCAATAGTTATGTAGTTCGGCCGCTTCGAAGAAGAAATCTATCTCGCGCTGTGGATTTTCGTCGGGCGCCGATGCATGAACTACATTTTCGCCGACCGAGGTACCGTAGAGGTTCCGGATAGTATCGGGCGCGGCCTTTTTCGGGTCGGTTGCACCAACGACCCCGCGCAATTTGGCGGGCGCGTCGGCAGCGCTCAGACAGGCAACGACGATGGGCCCGGAGGAGATGAAATCCACGAGCCAGTCGTAGAAATCTTTGCCTCGGTGTATCTCATAGAATTTTCCGCCCTGCTCCTTGTTCAACCAGAGCATCTTCATGCCGATGATCTTAAATCCCGCTCCCACTACTCTTTTTAGAATTTCGCCGATGAGGTTTTTCTTCACGGCATCTGGTTTTATGATCAACAGTGTTTTATCCATGTGCGTAGTATAATCGGTTTCTTCTATTTGTCAATTCGGCTGGAGGTGGTGTATGGCCGACCGGGTTTGACAATTGACGGGATTGAGGGTATAATGCTTCATGAGACGCGCGACCTCTCTGTTGCTATTTGCTCTCCCCGTATTGATCCTCTGCACGCGGACAGAGAAGGTTACTGAAGTCATCGACGGTGATACGTTCAGGACCGAAGCCGGCAACACGGTCCGGCTCCTGGGTATGAATGCTCCGGAAGTTGAATGCCCGGGTGGTGATATAGCGAAGCATGTCCTTACCGGATTTCTCATGTACAAAGAGGTACGCCTTGAACGGGATCTGACCGATAAAGATGACTACGGAAGGCTCCTGAGATACGTATTCGTAGGTGACCTCAACGTCAATACGGAGATGGTGAGACTGGGGTATGCCGAGCTGCGTTTCTACCCTCCGGACACGCTCTATGCAGCATTGATGCGGGAAATGGAAAAACTCGCGATCCGCAACCGTCGCGGGCTTTGGGCATTCCCGGTCTTCCAGGTTTCGGATACCACAGATACATTGATCGCCGTAACGGATGAACGGCTTAAGGGTATTGAGATCGTTCGGTGGGATGAGGCGGAAAATTACTACAACCAGACAAAGATCGTTGAAGGCAAGATCGTGGCATCCAACAATACGGGTAAAGTCTGTTTTTTAAATTTTCACCAAGATTGGCGTAGGTATTTCACCGCTGTAATCTTTGCGAGCGATTTTGACAAATTCCCTGCGCACCCGGAGAGCCACTATCTGAACCGGCGCGTTCGGGTCAAAGGGTTGATAAAGGAATACCGGGGCAAGCCCGAAATAGTACTGAAGAGCAGCAGCCAAATAGAGATAGTAGATTAGTGGGCTCGTTATTCGCCGATGAATTGGATCGCTACTCTTCTTTTCCTGGGTTTATTATCGAATTCGGCGAGTACGACCTGCTGCCACGTTCCGAGCACCAACTCGCCGTTCAAGAAAGGAATGGTCAGCGACGGTCCTTGAAGTGCGGCACGGAGGTGGCTGAACCCGTTGGCATCACCCCACGTTTCGTCGTGATGGTAGTGCTTATTGCAGGGAACGATCTGCTCGTACAATTCCTGCATATCTTGTATCATGCCCGGCTCATACTCGAACGTTGTGATCGCCGCAGTCGAACCGATATGGAAGATGACGACGTTGCCGGTCTTCAATTTCGTGGCTTCCAGGTGAGCAGCTATCTCCTCCGTGATGTTCACCAGGTCTCCAGGTCCACGTGTCTGAACGCAGATTCTCTCATTTACGATCTTCATGATTTTACCCGCTGCGCAGGAACACCTGGGGGACACCTTTTTCCGGATGTTCCATGACGAGAACTTCGGTTTCGTAAACCTCCTTGAGAATTCTCCGCTTGATCAATTCATGTGGTGTGCCGGTAGCTTTTATTCGCCCCCGATGCATGAGCACGAGACGCTGGCAATAGAGGCTTGCAAGGTTAAGGTCATGGTGTACGATCACAACCGTGAGCCCTCTGGCGTTCAATTCTTTGAGCAATTCCATTATCGCATATTGATGGTGGAGGTCGAGGTGGCTTGTCGGTTCATCGAGCAGCAGCAACTGTGGAAATTGGGCAAGTGCTCGGGCAATCACGACGCGCTGCCTTTCACCCGAGGAAAGGGAATTGACGGGCCGTTTGCGCAGATCATCGACGGCAGCGACGTTGATCGCGTTGTTTACGGCTTCGAAATCTTCCTTTTTTTCTCTGGCGAATGGACGCTGATACGGATAACGTCCGGTCATGATCACCTCTTCGACAGCAAAATTCAAGGCAAAGTGTGTTTCCTGAGGAACGAATGCAACTCGTTGGGCGACTTTCCTCTGAGGTTGTCCAGAAAGTTCGGCGCCGAAGAGTTCGATCTCGCCGGTCACCGGTTTCAATATGCCACACATGAGGCGCAGCATCGTTGATTTACCAGCGCCATTCGGTCCGATGATCCCGACAAATTCGCTCTCGGTGAGTGATAAGGTTACATCTTCTACTACCTTCTTCACATCGTAGCGGAAGCTGACGTTTTTTGCCCGGAATGCGATCATCTCTTATACAGGTATATGAAAAATGGAACGCCGACCAGGGAAGTGACAACACCGACCGGAAGTTCATAGACCGTGATGATTCTTGATAGAGTATCGGCGAGGAGCAGAAACGTGGCGCCGAGAATGAAAGAGGCGCCGAGATTGAAGCGATGCTTTGGCCCGAAAAGAAGTTTGGAGACATGTGGTATGATCAATCCAACAAAACCGATTGCACCGACCAGAGAAACGACCAACCCGACGAGGAGTGCACTCGAGAAGAATACGATGAGTGAAAAAACCTGGATGTTGATGCCCATTCCAGCCGCGGTTTCGGTTCCCTGCGAGATGATGTCGAGTTCTCTGTGGAACCTGTAGAGGAAGGCAACGAGGCCTAGAGCGATTATTATGAGTGCGATGATCATCAATCGGTTGGAATCATTGATGATGATTCCGAGATAGCCCATTAACAGGTAGAGTATTTCATATAATTCACGCCCACCCATTACCATGACGATCATGACCAGGGAAGAACACAAGAAGCTCATGACCACGCCGGCAAGGATGAGGCGATCCCTCAACAACCCGCCTTCGATACGGGCGATCGTGTACACGAAGAAACCGACGCCGAGTGAACCGAAGAATGCAAGGACCGGGCTAATCGCGCCGAAAACGAGGATGCCGACCGCTGCGCCCAATGCGGCTCCGGATGCAGATCCGAGGGTATACGGTTCGACAAGGGGATTGCCAAAGAGCCCCTGGAGCAGACAACCGCAGAAGGCCAGCACGCCGCCGGCAAAGATACCGAGGATGACCCTCCAAACGCGGAGCTGCAAGATCTGTGCGTCGAGCGGTGTCGGGCCGACGAGGATGCCGATCACCACGGAAGTGAGGAAAATGATGGTTATGAGCGCCGTTTTAGTCATTGATGATCTCTTTCAGGGCCCAATAACCTTCCACCAGCCTTGGGCCCGGGCGCATGAGGTGATCCGGGTTTAGACCGGTATGGACGCGCCTTTCTTCAATGGCCCGGATACTCTGCCAGCCGATCCGTCCGGTTATGTCTTGGGGATGTAGTACGATGATTATTTCCGGGTCTCGAGCGATCACCGCTTCCTGACTGACGGTCGGGTAATCCTTGTCAAGGTCGGCGAAGATATTTTCTCCTCCTGCTTCCCGTATCATGTCATTGAGGAATGTCGCAACTCCGATGGTGACAATGGGTCTGGGTGAGATTTCGACATAGACTTTCTTGCGCCGCAGCGTATGTACAGAATCAATATTACGTTTCATGTACAAAATGAGTGAATCCGCAGCCTCGTGCAGGCCAAGGGTCGTGCCCAAGGCGGACAGCTCCGCGTAGATCTCGGAAAGCGAATGCGGGGAGGAAACGAAGGTTCTTATCTTCAGCCTGTCGAGGTCCTTCTTTGTCCGTGTCTGTTCCGGAAGGTTGACGATGACCAGGTCGGGTTTGAGCGCGATGATGCGTTCGATCGAAGGGTGTGAGAAATCACCCACCTTGGTGATTTTCTTTGCTTGGGGAGGAAAGTCGCAGAAGGTGGTTACGCCCACGATTCTATCGCCCGCACCTATGCTGAAAAGTATTTCTGTCATTGCGGGAGATAGTGAAACGATCCGGTACTCGTCCGTCGTCTCTTCACGGTCGCAACGTGCGATGCAAAGCAACAGCAAACATGTGGTGAGCAACGTTTTGAACGAAGATGAATGCATTTGGGGCGTTACTATTGCTTCGATTTTTTTACGATACTGGACAGATATTTTTCCCACTGCTTTGCATAATCGATACCTTTGCTCGCATCGATTCCCTGCCTTTTCAGGTGATTCATAAAAGAAGCCAAGACTTTTCTTTCATGGTGGTAGTTCCAGTAGATCAACGGTGTTCCAATGAGTATGACATATGCGATCAGAAAAAGTGAGGAGTAACCGAATGGAAGTGATGCGGTCAACAACAAGACGCTCAAATAGAATCCAGGGGCAGCTTTCTGGTCCGACGGCTTTTTCCGGAAAACCTTCTGGCGCATATATATGGATGCAAGAAGTGCGGCAATGCCCAGAATGTTGACATACGGGTAAAGTCCCATTGCGTTCTTCGGCCACCATATGATCGTGGCAATGCCGATGACAAAAGAGGAGTAGAAGAAAAATGCGAACAGGGCGCGCGGCAGCCAGAAATAGAGGGTATCGGGTATGAGTCCGGATTGGAAGAAGAGATTCTTCCTGTAGTATTCATAGGCAAGCCAGACGATCAGGATCATAGTGTAGAGGTAGGGTAGGAACCAGTTGTCGAATGGCTTCAGGCAGTTGAAAAAAAACAGACCAGCATAGAGAACAACGAATACGACCCAGAGAAGTCTTTTCAAGTTAATTTTCATTTTCTCCTCTTTTATAGTAATAGTCGAAAATATAACGCCCCGCTGCTACATCGGGAACGAGGACCGCATTCGTTTTTTTCACCCTACCCCATGCGGAATATCCGTGCTTCGCGCACATTTGAATGATACTCGTGCTATCCATCGTGGTCTTGGTGAATTTTGTCTCGAATGCGACATTTTCCATGAGGTTGCGCAGACTCACTGAATCCTCTTCGAATAGCCGAGTGAACAATTCGGCCGGATAGATGACAACATCGAGCGTTTCGCGCTGCGCTATCAGCGAAAAGACGTGGTCGTCGATACGTCCCATGATAGCGATCATTTTGTTCAGCTCTTTGTCTATCGTCTTTCTGAAGTTCAGTATTTTTCGGACACGTGCCGTATCAGTCTTTGTCGTTAGTGTCGTCATACTGGTGTCGGATAAGGACCGGTTTCTGACATGAAATCTTATCAATGTGGGGGAGAGTTCGATAAGAGATTTGTCGATTACCCACAGAATGTCGCTACGTTCCTTCAAGAGCGTGAAGCGGATCTGGTCATCCATTGTCAGTGAATCCCTGATAGCAGATACCAGCGCGAATCGTATTCCCTCGACGTTCTTAATACCATATCCCATCGCTCTCGATAGACCAAAATACCCCAGGCCTTGCACTATTGTGTCACCGATGACGAAATCGAGCCCGAGGTCGGCCATTAAATCGGAAAGGCCCATTCTCTGCAGGAAGTATTCCATGAAGACGGGCCTCGTCAACGTGTGACCCAGTTTAATCCCGCTCAATTCACCGACACTTGCGCTGACCGGGTTTTCACTATAGATGTCGTCATATATAGATCCGATGTAGACGACCTCGATTCTGTTGCCCTTGGGTGCTACACCGGCGGTGCATGAAATTACCGCGAGGACAATGACGACCGTAATAAGTTTAGAATTCACATTCAATTATAACAAGTAGGATGTGGATGTCAAGTGAGGGTATTGTCAAGCGTCGCAGGGTTACGATGCCCGTTTCGTCTACACGGGTTGCGGTTATGTCTGTTACGAGTACAAGACACGACTACGACGTGCCGTCTTTTTCTTTTTTTCTGTGGTCTATCCTGTATGCGTATTTGTAATGACGTTCGTTTGCATGCTGGACAAAGGTTATTCTTCCCGTCTATCTGTCTCCAGGTTCTGGTGCTCTTCGAGGAATTCTTTTATGTATTCCTCAGCCTCGTCGGCGTCCTTTTCGTCGACGAGCACATCGCCCCACCCACCCTTCATCATCTTGGGCAATCCGTCGAGCCAGGTTGTTTCGAATCGGCGGGTGATTGCTTTTATCTTCCTGCTGGCGAGCATTTCCTTGACGGTGATCGCGATGAATTCATCAGGCGCGAGATAGACGCGTTTGAGCATGAGTGAGTATAGACAACTGTGTGTTCTTGTCAATGCCGCATTGTCTGCGGTGCACTGTGAAAGGCCTGCTGTCTCAGATTGCAGGGCGGAGAGAGTCGGATATTGCAGCAATCTGACAGACAATATACAATAGCGTGACGGACTACAGAACCGTGGTCCACTTCAGTCTGTATAATCCAGTGTCAACATATGCACTGCTTTGCAGAATACTAATCACATTACCTTCCGATTTTCTTGAGGAATACAATCCTGTGAGTGCCAACTGAGTTTGGGCCAAAGTGTTCCGCATGTACTACACCAGAACACTTGACATTCATAATATTCCAGCTTATATTGATCGACATTGATATTTGTGTGATTTTGATTATAGAACTTGAAAGAGGGGTAAAATGCGAACTATCGTTGGAAGTAGCATTGTCCTATTGTTGCTTTTGACTGCATGTGGAGGTGATGACGAAGCTTCCCCTGAGGTGCAATTCATATTCCAGGCAGGTAACTATGTAAGATCTTCTCCTGCAATCGGTTCAGACGGCACCATATATGTCGGTTCTGATGATCAATACCTCTACGCGCTGAATCCGGATGGGACTCTGCAATGGCGCTACCAGACTGGTGGTTGGGTTTCTACTTCTCCCGCACTGGGCGCCGATGCCACTATCTACATAGGGACCTATTACTTGCAGGAACATTACCTTTACGCATTAAATTCGGATGGTACTCTAAAATGGCGTTACCCGACTGAAATGGGTGTTCATTCTTCCGCTGCCGTTGGCACGGATAGCACTATCTACTTTGGTTGTAATGATGATTATCTGTATGCCCTCAATCCAGACGGCACGCTAAAGTGGCGCTATCAGACTGAGGGCGATATTGGTTCGTCTCCTGCACTTGGTACAGATGGTACAATCTATGTCGGATCCGGTGACGGTTTTCTTTACGCAGTGAATCCAGATGGAAGTCTAAAGTGGCGTTACGAGATTGGTGGGACTATGTGGTCTTCACCGGCCATTGCATCGGACGGCACTGTTTATATCGGATCGTTAGACCATTATGTCTATGCGCTGAATCCAGATGGCACGCTCAAGTGGCGCTATCAGACCGGTAATATTGTGCAATCCTCGCCCTCAGTCGGTTCGGACGGCACTGTTTACATAGGGTCGCATGATTATTACCTCCACGCGCTGAATCCAGATGGCACGCTCAAGTGGCGCTACTTGACTGGAGAATACATATTCTCTTCCCCTGCGCTTGGTTCCGATGGTACGATATATTTTGGATCGTGGGATCATTATATCTACGCCCTGAATTCTGACGGCACCCTCAAATGGCGCTACATGACCGACGGTCATGTGAACTCTTGCCCGACGCTTGGTCCTGACGGAACTCTGTATGTAGGCAGTACCGACAGTTGTCTCTATGCTGTTCGTGCGTCTGGAACCCTTGCTAATACTCCTTGGCCTAAGTACCGTCATGATCTAAGTAACACTGGAAGATTCGGTGGTGGTTTTTAGGTGATTATAGCCGTATTCAGAATGTAGCACAGGCGGAGTGATCGAACTAAATCACTCCCCTTATATATATGAGCCATTTGTACCAAAACTTGTAATAAAGTGGCGGCGTCTTCGTCAAGCAACTTTTTTTGCAGCAAGATAGAATCTATGCTGAAGAAATACTAACCATTCTTGCGCTATACTCTGTCTGTGTAGTGCCAAGAGTTTGTCAAAATACTTATCGATTGAGAAATCAGGTATAACCCAAGGAATATTGATCAAGTAATAAATAATTGTCTCCACATCTTTGAAATAACTCCTATTGTCAGTAACCTCATTTTTGGCCATAATCGCGAAGCCAGTTTGCCTTATTTGCTCAATTGCAAAATCCAAATCCCAGCGATCCGACACCGTATTCTGATAACCCAACGCACTTTTTAAGTCGTGCCAATCCCCACAGCCAACTTGTTGGGTAACAAAGATTCCGTTTTTCTTGGCAGTTCGATAGATTTCTTTGGGGTCATAAATGCCATGTCGGTTTATGATTGTTTCAAAACTGCCGTTCTTAAAAGGAAGCACTCCTGACTCGTCTACTTGGATGACATGAACATTTAGGGGATGGAGTTTTTTGTATGCACATGTGACGTTTGGAGGATATGATTCAGTCGCAAAGGTCCGAATGGGTAGTTCCGGAAGTGATGCCAAGAATTCTCCGCCTCCTGTATCAATGTCCAGAAGAGTTTCCTTTCTTTCCATTGCCTTCTGAACCTCTTTTCGGTAATCCCAAGGCAATGGTTCTGTTTGTGTCGTTGCGGAGACGTATGAGAAGTCCCATCCGGAGAATGGGGATTTTTCCACTCGTTTCCACCTTGCATATAACTCGTTTCTATTTCGCGCAGAGGGCCTACTCATAGTACTACTCAAACCATTCTATGGTATTATTGAAGCATGTCAACGCTTATTGACTTACTCACGTCGCTAACCGAATATCGGTTGATTCACCCAGGCATCAAATAACAGCCTAGGACTGGGGACAGGCATAAACTTGTAAACTTTTCTATTGCGCAGTGTCATTACCACGGTAGACAGATAGAAGCGACGGCAAAAGTTTATAAGTTTATGCCTGTCCCCGTGGTTGACGATTGACGTGCATCGTCTATAATGCCCCATGAAAGACGCGGTGGCGGTCGTACTGAAAAGAGACGATAGATACCTTCTTATCAAACGGGCAAAGCACGGCACGGCCGAGGACTACTGGTGCCCGATCACGGGCGCAGTAGAGGACGGCGAAACCCATGCCCAGGCCGTAGAGCGCGAGGCAAAGGAGGAAATGGGCATTACCGTGGAACCACTGCGAAAGGTTTGGGAATGCCCGACTAATGACAGGGAATACCTCCTCCATTGGTGGCATGCAGGGGTCATACAGGGTGAGATCGCCCCGAACCCTCTCGAGGTCAAGGAATACGGCTGGTTCAGCCTTGCCCAGATGGAAAACCTCGCGAAAATGTTCGGTGCCGACCGCACGTTTTTCGCAGAGATTGCTCCAGCTCTGCCAGACTCTTAGACCGCTCCTGCAGGTAAACTGAGTGGAACGGTCTTTCGTTATTTCGCGCTAACGACCGGTGTGTACAACTCTATCCGGTCGGTAAAACCGAGCAAGAGGTGGTCACCTACTTTCCTGAAAGAAAAGTAATCCTTGGCTCCTTCAAGGGTATCTACGTCGATCAGGATATTGGTATTGTATTCCGCGCTGAGTTCGGCGAGCTGCTTTGCGAGTACGACGTTCTTGCCGATCAAGGTGTACATCTTCTTCACACCGCGCGTGACATTGCCGACGAAAACTTGACCCGTGCTGATACCAATGTCGATCTCGACGAGGAAATCGAGTGCATGGCGCCACCTCACGCTGATACTGTCGGCCGTGTTCTGGATATTGAGGGCGCAGAATACGGCATGGCGTGGGCTGTCGACCGTCACACCAGGGTCGGCAAACATGATGCGCAGTTCATCGCCTGTAACATTGGCAAGCGCTCCGCGGTACTTTGCCGCGGCACTGATCACGACCTCAGCATAGTCAGCCAGGAATTCGTAAGTCTCGTTCAGATCGAGGATGTTCACGATCCGCGCGTAGTCGCGGATCCGCGTGAATAGAACTGTGGCCGTTGCTTGCTTGCTCGATACGTCCATTCTGTTATTTTACCTGGAGCAATGGTATGAAACTCTTGTCATACGGTGAGATCAATATCGTGTTGTTCGGCGATTCGTATAGGTTCTTCAAGTTTTCCAGGTATTTCCAGGAGAGGTAAGCCCGGCCCCGCTCGCCGACAAGTGATTTCGCTATAATGTCCTGAGCTTCGGCGATGCCACCTGCCTCGATCTTCTTCCGTTCTGCTTCTTTCTGCTCCTTCTGAAGGACAAACTGCATTTTCTGGGCTTCCTGTTCGGCCTCGAGTTTGACTTCGATGGCATTTTTCACTTTGGCCGGTAAACTGATATTCCTGAGCAGAACCTTTTCCAACGCAATGCCTCGTTCAGCGAAGTCCTTATCCAGCGCCTTTGTTATCTGATTCTGCACTTCTTCCCGCTTGTCCGAATAGATCTCGACCGCCATGTATCTCACTGCAGTGTTTCTTATCGCGGTCCGGGCAGCAGGGCGTACGATCTTGTCGACATAGTCACTCCCGATCTTCTGGAATACGTTTGCCGCCTCGGACTTGAGCAGGTGGTACCAGACGGTGAGGTCCATTTGTACCTCGAGCCCGTCTTTGGTCAGTGACGATATGGCGTCGTCGCCGTAGCGCTGCCCTTCTTCAGCGGCAATGGACATCGTGTAGGCCTGGGTTCTTATCGTCATGATCTCGAGGTCAACGAACGGATTGACTACGTTGAGACCTTCGGATAGCGTGGTCTTGGTGAGGACCCGGCCGAAAAGAACCTGGACGCCTACCGAACCCGGCGGTACAATGCGCAACACCGAAGCAATTATTAGAAATGCGGCTATCACCGCTGCACCCAGCGTGGCGTACGTTCTGGTTCTGAGTTTATCCTGGATGCGAGGTTCGTCGGGCCGTACTTTGTAAACATTCCTGAAGACAAACAGTCCGATTATGATGAGAATGCCAATAATAAACATGACTACCTCCTTTTGTTGTTTCGATTTTTATTTATTATCCGCGAAAGATCGCTGTCGTACAACTCCCTGCCGTATCTTTTCTTCAAGAACGTCTCGATGCCCTTGAAGAGGATTTCTGCGGCTTCTTGGAGAAGATCCCAGTCGGGGTATTTGTTTGCGACTACTACTCTTAGAAAACCGTTCAACCCGTCGGGCTTTATTTTCATTGTCCGCGCTTCGGTGATGAACTTACCCGAAGACGTGTAGGGTTTCTGGTTGATATAGGACACGAATTTCAGGACAGCAGTGACTGTTTCAGAGAGCACAATGAAGAGATTCTCTCTGTTCCGCCGGTCAATTGCATTGAATAATTTCCCGAATGCCTCCTGCACTTCGTGAGTAGCGCCGCGTACCATGCGGCGGAATTTCTGTGCGCGATCTCTGACGTGGTATTTCTTCAGTCTTTTCACGAAGGCTGGATTCGTCACAGCAAACAGTCTATCAGAACCGGCGATGTACCATTGTTCATTGGGCTCATGGATCATCCGGTGAAACTCTTGTTCCGTCACAAAGAGCCCCTCGATCAGCAGACCATCATGAACCCTGGAAAAACCGAACGGTAGATCCTTTTTGTCTTCCACGAAGATCATCAATTCAAGGTCAGAGTACGGGCCATCTTCGCGGCGCGCGAATGATCCATCCGCAGCTATCGCAATGAGATTCCTGCCCAGTTCCTTGCGCAGCGTTGGCACGATGAATTCCGTAAGTATCTCCGAACGCTCAACGTGTGTATGCCTTCTCAGGCCGACGAAAGCACACCGGGTTGTATTTTTTCTGGATTTCTTCAAGCTCGAACCGATGAAGGAGATACTATAGGCTCAAAGCCTATTTAAAGAAGTCTTGAGGATTTCAAAAATCAGTTCGTCGTAGTTCAAACCCATGGCCCTCGCTTCAAGGGGTAGATTCGATTCTGCCAGGAGCCCAGGGATCGTATTCACTTCCAGGACATACGGTTCATGATTTCTATCGAGCACGAAGTCGACCCTTGAAAAACCATGGGCACGGATTGCGCGGTGAGCGTCCAAGGCAAATTTCTGGGTCTTCTTGTATTTTCTATCCGGAATGCGGGCGGGTACTACGTATTCAGTCATGCCCTTGGTATATTTCGACTTATAGTCGTAGAATTTTCTCTTCCGCGGCGCGATTTCGAGGATGGGCAACGGCACGCCGTTGACTATGCCGCACGTGGCCATCATACCGGGTATGTATTGCTCGAGAAAGAAGTCACCGTACCTCGGTGCTCTCTTGACGGCAAGCTCGAGATCCTTACGGCTATCTACGATCTTGATGCCGACGCTTGAACCTTCGGCCCGCGGTTTGACGACGATGGGGAAATCCAGGTTAAGGATCGCCTCATTAATATCCGTCTGTTCATGGTAATAGAATGCGGGCGTGGGTATGTCGAGCGATTTGAAGAGACGTTTTGAGGTTATCTTATCCATGCCGATCGCCGAACCCAGAACACCTGATCCAGTGTAGGGAATTCCCATGAAATCGAGAACACCCTGAATCGTGCCGTCTTCACCCGGATGTCCGTGGAGTGCGATGAAGGCGATATCGAAACCTTTGAGTTTCTTGACGAAGTCCCGCTGAACATCGATGGGTTTGACCTTGAACCCTTGCCGCCGCAAGGCCTCAATGACACAGTCGCCTGAAGCGAGGGAAATCTCACGTTCTGAAGACCATCCGCCGTAGAGCACGCCGATCACTTTGTTCTGGAATTTCTTGCGTTCTTTGTCCATATGTTAATGATATTCACATTGTCCGAAAGGTCAAGCATCGAGTCTTTGGACGCATGATGAATTCCCCATCGCATCGGTAAAGATCGTCTGTCGCTTTGGCGGCAACTATGTCCGTATATTGAACATCGAATTATGAATTTCGAAAGGCGAAAGCAAGTGGATGCAGAATACACCATTCATGGTCCATGATGAGGGTTCAGGTTATCTGAATATCAGTTGGTAGAGTATCAGCGACACAGCGTACCAGAAAGGGATGGGCAACTAGCTGGGTCCTGTACCTGATGTTCGCTCGTTCTGATCCGGCTCCTGCTGATCCGCAGATAATCTGATCTGCGGCTAAATGAGTGTATCAATGGATCTGCATGCGCATGGGTCGTTGTCGGACGTTACGGCGGCCCGTTTGGACGGTTCATGGAGTCCAGGCAATAACCATGTTGACAAATATATGGATATGAATATTATTGAACAGGAGGTTTGATGAGATTTTTGGGCTTGATCTTCGTGATCGTTGTAGTCGGTTTCATGATAGGTTTTATGGTCCTCAATTCCCAATCAAGAGTAGATCTCGATATATTCGGCCACAAGTTTTATGACATTTCCCTGGCCATGGTATGTTTCTATTCATTTCTTGCTGGTATGATATTCATCCTTGTCTTTGCTCTGGCGGATGAAATCGTACTGCGCACCAGTCTTTACAGGATGAACCGCGAGAATAGAAATCTGAAGAAAGAGCTCGATGCCTTACGCAACTTGCCACTCGAGGAGGAAAAATGACGTTGCTGGTCATCATCGTTGTTGCGTTGATGGCAATGGTTTTGTACCTCTATTTCCATCGTCAGCGTGAGAAAACGACGGCACACCAACCGTACATTGAAGCACTGATCGCCCTACTCGACAGCAATGAAGAACTCGCGATGAGACGGCTCAAAGAGGCGGTCAATCTGGATTCTGACCTCTTCGACGCGTATCTGCGGTTGGGCAATCTTTACAGGAAGAGAGGCGATCCGGCAAGGGCAATGCAGATCCATCAGTCTCTCACCGCACGTCCTACCCTGAAGAAACATGAAGAGAAGAAGCTGTATCACGCCCTGGCCCAGGATGCACTCGAAGCGAAACGGCCGAACCGGTCGATTTCATTCCTGAAGGAGATCCTGAAGATCGACAACAAGGACAATGATGCGTATGGTATGATTCTTCGGATATATGAAGACATGGGCAGTTACAATGACTGCATTGCCGTTTACGAGGAAGGCAAGTTTGCCGCGAAGAACGAATACCGGCGGGCATTCTACTACGCCATGCTGGCGCAGAGCAGACTTGAGAAGATGACCGGTGAAGACCGTGATGCCGAGAAGGAGATTTTCGGATTATTGAAGAAGTCCTTACGGATAGCTTCCGATTCGATAACCGGTACTTTCGCTTTGGGAAAATTTTTCGAGAACACGGGGGACGTGCGCAAAGCCAGAGAGAACTATATCAAGATCATCAATGAGCACCCTGAGTTTGCATTTCTTGTCATACCTCACTTTGAGAGAGCGAGTTTCGAGCTTGGATCATTTAATGATATCATTCCGATTTATGAGAAAATCGTCTCGGTGAACCCCGGAAATTTTTCGGTTGCCTTCGCGCTAGCGAACCTCTACGAAAAAAAGAATGACATAGAATCGGCACAGGAACTATACGGGAAGATGTCCGAGCAATTTCCTCGAAGTATTCTGCCAAAGATCAAGTCGCTGAGACTGATGACCAGTGATGATGTGACCGCCGGGAGGCTTCAAGATATTGAGACCAGTCTCGATGCGCGGGCATATTCCTGCGGTAACTGTGGTAACGTAAGGCCAGATTTTGTTTTCCTTTGCGAAAAATGTCACGCCATAGAATCATTTTCACCCTCGCTGTAATACCGTACCTGTTGTTCAGCCAGGACATCGATGAGGCGATTCGATCGTTCAACGCATTTCGATTCAGCCGGGCGAAAGAGATATTCAGTGCGCTTGCCAAGGATGAGAATTATGGACGCATCGGCGAAGTGTACTACTACTTAGGCCGACTTTCTGTCAATCCCGATTCAGCGGCCAGTTACTACTACAAAGTAATCAATAATCACCCGCAATCGCGCTACGCCGACATTTCGTATCTCGAGATCGCAAAAATCAATATCGCGCGGAAGAATTTCGTGACTGCGGCGTCCAATCTGGAAGCACTCATCAAGCGGTATCCGGAGACCGAATATTTGGACGAGGTAATGTTCTGGCAGGGTATATCATACATTAGCATGGATGATAATGATCGGGGCGAAGAGATACTTAAAACGCTTCAACGCACTTACCCGAAATCAAAGTGGAGTGAACGCGCCAGCAACATAACACATAAGAAAGATACGGTACAGGAATTCTATACTGTGCAGCTTGGTTCCTACCGCAGCAAAGATAATGCCGAGAGATATGCGACGACGTTGCGCGGAAAAGGCGTAGACGTTAGGGTAGTGGAAGCGCTCGTCAAGGGTCAGACCTACTACCGGGTATGGTCAGGACAGTTTCTGAGCCTCGAAGGGGCCAAAGAATACCTGATGAAACTCGATTCACTCGGTTTGAAGGGTAATGTAGTACGCGGTCCTTGAAGTCATCGGGATCAGGTTCAGGAGGATGTTTTCGGTGGCTGCAGCCTGTCACTTGGTGTTAGATAATAGTTGATGCATCTCACCCCACTTCTCGAACAATATCAGAATATAAAGAATAAACATAAGGATATACTCCTGCTCTTTCGTGTCGGAGACTTCTACGAGTTTTATTATGAAGATGCGAAGCTAGCCAGTTCGTATCTGGGTATCACACTTACAGCGAAAACGATCAGCAAAGGAGTCCGCGTCCCTTTGTCAGGCATTCCGGTAAAAGCGGCCGACGGCTACATTGCCAAACTTGTGAAAAATGGTCTAAAGGTAGCAATATGCGATCAGTTGGAGCCGGCCACCAAAGGAAAGAAACTCGTGGCACGCGATGTGATCGAGGTAATAACTCCAGGTACTGTACTGAGACCTTCTCTACTCGATGAAACAAAATCGGTCATGCTGGCAGCATGCTTACCCGATGACAAAGTCACGGGTGTCGCGTTTTGTGATTTGACGAGTGGAGAATTCTCGTGTGGTGAAGTGGCGTCTACTGATCTGTCAGAGATCCTCCTTCGGCGAGAGGTGAAGGAGGTCGTTGTTCCGGAAGGCGTGGATCTAGGTATCGATCAAACGTTGACCCGCCTCGACGGGTACCATTTTATCCATGAAATAGCGTATAAGTTACTGGTCGACCATTTCAGGGTGGTGGCGCTCGACGGCTTCGGCATTGAAGACATCAAGCTGGGAATCGCGGCCGCCGGTGCACTGCTATATTACGTTACGGAAAACCAAAAGACGTCGCTCACCCACATGGACCGTATCGTGCGGTTCGATGCTCAAAGTACACTCTACCTCGATTCAACGACGCGACGCAACCTGGAAATTCTTGAGAACATTCATGGAGATCGTGACAAGACGCTACTTGGTGTTATGGATCACTGCGTCACCCCTTTCGGGAAGAGACGGTTGCGCAGGGAAATGAGCGAGCCCATGCTCGACAGAGCGCCGATCGAAGAACGACTCGACAGTGTCGAGGAACTGAAGAGCCGGGAATACTTGCGCGAAGAGTTGAGGAATGTGCTTAAGTCGATCCAGGATGTCGAGAGGATCTCGGCACGCCTTGCCTGTCAGCGGATCATGCCGAGGGAGCTTGTTGCGCTGAAGGATTCTTTGTCAAAGTACCCCAGCGTGAAGGAGCTGATTGGTATTTGCGAGAGTGAGGGAATCACCAATGTCCACGCAGAAATCGATGGATTCGACGATGTTGTCAAAATCATAGACGAAGCGATTCTCCCGACTCCATCCGCTACTCTTGAAGAGGGCGGGATAATAAAGGAAGGCTATTCAAAGGAATTGGATGAATTGCGCGAGATCGCGCGCGGCGGTAAGAAGTGGCTTCTGAAATTCGAAGAGAGCGAAAGAAAGCGCACCGGTATTTCGTCGTTGAAGGTATCCTACAACTCGGTTTTCGGATATTTCATTGAAGTAACAAAGGCAAATCTCCGTCTCGTACCGCAGGATTACGTCAGGAAACAGACGCTGACGAACGCGGAACGATACTACACTACGGAATTGAAAGAATTCGAGGAGAAGATCATAAGCGCCGAGGAGAGAACGCGGGAGATCGAGTATGGACTCTATGTAGCAATTCGGGAAAAGGTGGCGGTTCAGTGCAACGCGATCCTTCAGACAACACGGGCAATTGCTCTCCTGGATATGTTGCAGTCATTTGCCCATGCGGCAGCGGTTGGCAACTACAGCCGGCCCTTTATCGCAGACGACCGGAAGACGTGCATTGTCGATGGGCGCCATCCCGTCGTAGAGAGGATATTAGAACGCGGTTCGTTCATACCGAACGATACTTCGCTCGACCGTGAGCGCAATCAGATCGTCCTGATCACGGGTCCGAACATGGCGGGCAAGTCGACATACCTGCGGCAAGTAGCATTGATAACAATTATGGCTCAATTAGGAAGTTTTGTACCTGCCAAGGAAGCCTCGATTGGCTTGGTCGACAAGATCTTCACGCGCATCGGCGCAAGTGATGATATATCGCGTGGGGTCAGTACCTTTCTGGCGGAGATGATGGAAACTGCGAACATACTCAACAATGTAACAGATAGAAGTCTCGTCATATTGGATGAGGTTGGTCGGGGTACATCGACATACGACGGCTTGGCTCTTGCTTGGGCGGTCGTGGAGTATCTCCACGCCGCCAAGAAGCCGAGGACACTATTTGCCACGCATTTCCACGAATTGACGAGGATTGAAGATTTCCTTAGGGGAGTCAAAAACTACAATTTTCTTGTAAAGGAATGGGGTGATGAAATAATCTTCCTGCGCAAGTTGAGTACGGGGCCGAGTGATCAGTCGTACGGGATTGAAGTCGCTCGCCTCGCAGGATTGCCCGAATCGGTCATCAACAGGGCAAAGGAAGTCTTGCGTGATTTTGAGGAAGGGGAGGTATTCAGTATGAGGAAGATGAAGCGCGCAAAACTTTCACAGCAGGACCTCTTCGTCGACCGCTCGTCTTGACATTAATGCGGATCGATTTATAATAAACGAGTATCTAGACAATATTGTCAAAATACTAGATTCATTTCCCCTCCCGGTCGCGACCTGCGGGTCGCGGCCGGACTTTGTTTGATAAGATCTAAAGCCGGTCTTATCGTTTCATGCCCTGTCCAAGCTTGAATACCCTGGGGCCATCTTTGATTGCATTACGCGTGTCGACGATGAGTCGTGCATTCTTGGTTATAAAATTGTAATCGTATTTCGAATGATCCGTCAAAATAACTACAATATCGTACATTCTGATTGTCTTCTTGTTTAACTCAATAGATCGGACTCTGCGGCCACCGATCACTAATTGGGGGACGTGCGGGTCATGATAGTCGACCATTCCGACTCGCTGCTTGATGATCTCGTAGATTTTCATTGCCGGCGAAGCCCTCAGGTCGGAGATGTCCCGTTTGAAAGCCATACCGAGCAGCAGAACCTTAGATTTGTTTGGACACACACCAGACTGGCTCAAGACTTCAATCGTCTTGTTAACCACGAAATACGGCATCTCTTCGTTGATACGTGCGGACAATTCGATGAAGACCGTATGGAAATCATATTCTCTGGCCTTCCAAGACAGATAGTAGGGATCGATCGGAATGCAGTGGCCGCCGACGCCGGGTCCCGGGACGAAGGGCATGAAGCCGAATGGTTTTGTGCTTGCTGCTTCGATGACCTCCCAGATGTTGATGTTACCCATCCGTTCGCATAGTTGGGCGAATTCATTGACCAGGGCGATATTGACATTGCGGAACGTATTTTCCAGTATCTTGCTCATCTCCGCAGCACGTGCCGAAGATACGGCGTGCACCGAATCGACGAAGTGTTTATAGAAAAATGCAGCAATGCGGGTACAGTGTCTGGTGACGCCGCCAATAACGACGGGCGTGTTGATGACCCCGTATCGCTTGTTACCGGGGTCTATCCGTTCCGGGCAGAATGCCAAGAAGAAATCTTTTCCAACCTTCAAACCGGATTCCTCGAGGATCGGCAGGAGAACCTTGTCTGTGGTTTCCGGATAAGTTGTACTCTTCATGATGATCAGCTGATCGCGACGCAAATGATGCCTTATCCACTTGGTACTTTGTATGACTGGCAAGAGATCTGGTTCTTTATTGGCAGTTACTGGTGTCGGGACGCAGATCAGAATGACATCGCATGATCTTAATTGTGCGGGTGATGTTGTTGCACTGATCATTCCATCGCGTACGTATTTTCTTAGAGTCGCCGATTCAACGTCGCTGATGAAGGAGCTGCCGCGATTGATCTGCTTCACGCGCTCGCCATCAATATCAATGCCGATCACTTTGAATCCCTTTGCGGCGATTTCGATGGCGATCGGTAGGCCGACGTATCCGAGACCGATTATTCCAATCTTAGCCTTCTTATTCTTGATGAGATCCTTGAGCATCGTCACTCCCTTTCATAACAGTTAAACAATTGCTGCTATTATATGCCTAATTTCGATTTATGCAAGGGTTTAATTGTTGACAACCGAAAAAAAATGGGATATGATTGCATATGGATCAGAGGCTCATGCTGGAGCTGATGACGAAAATCGCAATAGGTTTCAACACAGCACGATCCCATGGGGCCGAACACCCGGCGTTCAACGATGCAGTATCGAATGCTCTTTCAACGCTTACGAGCATATTCACGGAGCATTCAGAATTCAGAGTGTCGTTGTCCGACGGCACGTTCTCTTTTCAGGACTTAAGGGTAGAGCGGGATGCTGATTCTGCGCTCGGTGCGCTTGCTGACCATATGGGGAAGAGAGGTATTGGCGGCATTACATTCAGGTCTTTCGCAACTGCGAATGATGTCGCCGTCCTGTATTCCAACTTGGTCGATCCTGATGCAACCATCGGTGGTAGAAGTAGCGAGGCGCACCGGCCGAGCGGATCGGCCAAGGAGGCGATCACTCTGGATCTATTATCCAGCGATGCACACCCACAGAAGGCGGCGCGGCACAAGAGTCCCGAGGAGATCATCAGAGCGATCCGTAGTCTGGTCGAAATGGTGAGAAGACGGGGTGACATATCCGACGCGAGAGCGCCGTTTATCGACGTGGTGAATGATGTTGAGCACTTATCGAGCAGGGACTGGAATTCGTTTCGCGAGGCACTGGCAAGTGTCGTCGAGCTCCTGCCGCTCGAGAAGCGTGTTGCGTTGCTCCAGGATATTCTGATACGGCCATTTTCGCTAATGCTACTATCCCGGCTGGAGAGCGAGACACTCATCGAATCGATCGTTAATTGGGAAAGGCAGGGGAAGGCTGAACATATAGTGAAGGTGCTCGGTGAGTTAGATAAAACGAAATTGAAAACGGTCGTCCCGGCACTAAAAAACAGGCAATCGAAGATCTATCAATATCTCTTCCATGCCGGAGTGAATCTACTCGTTGAGGATATGGTTGCATCGACGGTGATGGAAGATGATCTGCATACCGTGATCCGACCTTATCAAGGCATGCTGAGAGCGGACAATGTGAGCAGGCGCCATGATGCTTACAAGTCCTTGCTCAATTTCGCAATCCGCCTCACTCGGGATTCAAAACACGGGATGGCAAATAAAGTCCTTTCTGCCATTATGACGACGATCGAAGGAGAGACTGAGGGGATCATAGCTGAATTCATGAATGATTTTACTGAGTTGTACGGTATGTCTGATGCGTGTGGGCAGAGGGATTTGTGTGAAAGTCTGATTGAGTCCTTTGGAAGAATTCTCGGCCGTACCGAGCTTCCGATCTCTCTAAGAAAAAGGATAATAGAATTTTTGAGCGCAACTCGGAATCCATCTGTCCTTCCAATATTATTTTCACTACTTTGGGAAAGCGGTCTGTACCCCGATGTGCGGTCTGCGATCGTCGGTTTCAAGAGTCATGCCGTGAAAGAAGCGGTCCAGCTGCTGCGTTATGCTGAAGAATTCACGCTACGCATGAGGTTGATCGACATTTTGAAAAACATGGGGGGGGATAGCATCGAAGTTCTCATGGAAAATCTCGGTGCGCGTGAATGGTTTCTGCGCAGGAATATCGTCCGGATTTTTGGTGAGATCGGTGAGTCCAGCGTATGCTCGCGCATTGAGCATATGCTCGATGACGAAGACCATCGCGTGCGCCTTGAGGTCGTTCGTGCTTTCAGCAGATTGAAGTACAAAGCCGGGCTCCTGCACTCCCTCAATGATGGTTCTATGCAGGTCAAGGGTGAAGCATTGCGCGGATTGCGTACGATGATCGATGCCGAGGAGTTCATCGACATGTTGCCCAGGTTGGGTGCAAGCGGCGACGAGGTTTATGTACAATTGCTGAAGATCATTGATGAGAAGAAGATCCTTGAAGCCATTCATTGGATTGCGGACTTGCTCAGGCGCATCGAGTGGCGCAGTGATGAGCAAGCAACCGAGATAAAGGAATTGAGCGTGGCTGCCCTCGCTAGAATGGGCGGCAACGAAGCAAAGGTAATACTGATGGACCTGCGGAATTCTCAGGACAAGGTACTGGCAGATCTGGTGTCGAGTGCACTGAAGAGGCTCAAATGATGCGTGTGCCCGTATGATTGCCGTAATTGATTTCGGCTCACAATATACCCAGTTGATTGCGCGCCGGATACGGGAGTGCGGAGTGTATTCGGAGATCATCAGTTGCCATGGCAGCGCTTCGGTGCTTGTGGGAAAGGATGTCGAGGGTATTGTGCTTTCCGGCGGCCCAGGTAGCGTCTACGAAATTGACATTGAGAACTATCGCAGGTTTTTCTCCCTGGGCGTTCCGGTATTGGGGATTTGCTACGGCATGCAACTTGCTGCTCAGCTGTTCGGCGGTAAGGTCAGGAAGAGCAAGAGCCGCGAGTATGGATTGGCACATCTTACCCATCGCAAGGATCCCTTGTTTGCAGGCATCCCCAAGCGGGTGCATGTCTGGATGAGCCACGGTGATACGGTGGTCCGTGTTCCGAGAGGCGCGCGTGTGATTGCCTATACCGAGAACACAGCGGTTGCGGCTTTTCGACTACGTGGTTTCTACGGTCTGCAATTCCATCCTGAGGTGCGCCATACCCGACACGGCAGGAGGATCATTAGTAACTTCGTCATTAAGGTTTGCCACGCGCGCAGGACATGGTCAGCGCGTCGGTTCGTGGAAGATGAGATCAATCGGATTAGGGAGATGGTTGGTAATGAAAAAGCGATATGTGGAATAAGTGGAGGCGTTGATTCGACCGTTGCCGCGACGATTGCGGCTCGCGCCCTCGGCAAAAATCTCATCAGTGTTTTCGTCGACAATGGTGTATTGAGGATGAACGAGAGGGAAGAAGTCAGGGCGAGCCTCAGTCCAGTAATGAATTTGCGAGTTATCGACGCACGTGATAGGTTCCTTAGCAGCCTTGCCAATGTCAAGGACGCCGAAAGAAAGCGGAAGGTCATCGGCCGTGAATTCATCAAGATCTTCGAAGCAGAAGCCAATCGGATAGGAAATGTGAAGTACCTGGTGCAGGGAACATTGTATCCAGATGTCATAGAGTCGGGCCAAGGGATCGGCCCGGCCGATGTGATCAAGAGCCATCACAATGTCGGAGGTCTGCCAAAGAGAATGAAACTCAAGATCATCGAACCGCTGAGAATGTTGTTCAAAGACGAGGTACGGTCAATAGGGCGCTATCTTGGACTCCCGGCACACTACATTGAAAGGAAACCTTTTCCTGGCCCGGGGCTCGCCGTGCGCATTGTCGGCGTAGTAAACAAGGGCCGGCTGGAGACCCTGCGCCAGGCCGATCAGATACTGCTGGAAGAGGCGCACAAACTCAGGAACTACGGAAGTATCTGGCAGATATTTGCCGTACTCTTGCCGCTCGGCAGCGTCGGTGTGATGGGAGACAGGCGTACCTATGATTCCGTCTGCGCAATAAGGGCAGTGAGGAGCGATGACGGTATGACGGCGGATTGGGTGCGGCTGCCCCACAATTTCTTGAACCGTGTTTCGCGCAGAATCGTCAATGAAGTTAAGGGGATAAACCGCGTCGTCTTCGATATCACATCGAAGCCACCGGCCACCATTGAATGGGAATGATCTTCTATATCGCTGGCGTGATATACGGTGTTGTCAGTGGCAGCGGCGTACTGAACCGCGGCCTCAGCGTACCATACACGTATTTATTTCTTTTCGCGCTGGCAGCTATCTACCTGATCTATCTGTTCATCAAAAAGAGGGATCCCCGGTACACGATTGCCGTAGCCGTCGCCACAAATCTCGTCATCCAATTGTCAGGTGGTATGACCTCACCGCTATTGCTTGGATACCTACCCTTGTTTCTTATTGTCGCTTTCAAAGATGTTCCCCGTGATTATTGGATCGTTTCGGTGGCCTTGATCGTTATCGAACTTTCGTCGGGTATCGTTACGCGCTCTTTGAATATTTTACCGCTCGCCTTCATGTTTCTGACGGCTTTCATCATCGGATATATCTTCGAAGTGTTGCGGGGAAAGGAAGTCCGAATTTCCCGAGCGCTTTCTCGGTATGAAGCAGTGGAACAGTTTTTCGCGCCGTCGGCATTTGAGTCTGATCGGGTGCGCACGGCAGTGGGCGAGATCGACCGTCACAAGGGTATCGAACGTCCCTTGTTATATTTCGTGAAGTTCTTACATCATCTGTTCGATGCTCACACTACTGCGATATTCGCCTGCAGCGACAATGCCCTCGTTCTGGTGCAGGGCTTTTCGCACTCGGAACTATTCTCTCGCGATTGCGTGATCCAAGCGCAGACCGGTCTCTTCCGCCAGGTAATTACCGACCGCAAGTCGCTATTGATCAAGGAATACATGCAGAATCCCGATGAATTGGGATATTATCGCGGAGAGGTGATGATCAAATCGGTGATCATTGCACCGATCGTACTGATTGACAACGTCGTTGGCGTACTGGCGATCGATCGAAAGTCCAGTTCGTTCGAGGAAAGAGATAAAGCACTATTCGATGAAGCGGCGAACACGGCAGGGTTCATGTTGGCGATGCTAAAGCTCTATGAAAAGGCGAAGTATGACGTTCAGCATCTCTCCTCGATCGCCGAACTGGCGGAGAAACTCCACAAAAGACTGGATCTAAAAGAGATCTTATCGGATACGATCAATGCATTCAAACATTTTATGCCTTGCGATGACATTTCGATAGCCAGCGTCGATGAAGTGAACAATTTCGGCAGAGTGATTGTTTCGACGTATGTGCCGGAGAATACTACGTTCTCACTAAATGACGGCCTCGTTGGTTTTGTGGCCAGGCATCGGAATTCGATCATCAAAGATGATCTCAATAAAGGGAATCTTGTCGTGTTCAGGAGGGATGTCAAAACATCGAATGCCTCATTTGTTGGCGTGCCTATACAGCAAGATGACGAGCTGCTCGGTGTCGTTTGGCTTGAGGATCACCAACGCAGGAAATTCAATGACGACGATGTTCGGATATTGAATATCCTTTCTTATCAATTATCGCTGGCCTGGCAGCGGGCGATACTCTATGACAAGGTAAAGGAACTTTCGATTCGTGACGGCCTTACCGATTTGTACAATCACCGGCACTTCCAGGAGATTCTTGAAGCGCAGATTTCAGAGGTGAATGAATTAGTGCTGATACTCCTCGATATCGATCATTTCAAGAAGATAAATGACACCTATGGTCACCAGGCAGGGGATAGGGTTTTGAAGTTCCTCGGTAGATTGATATCTCAGGTCGGAATAGCTGCACGCTACGGCGGCGAGGAATTCGCCGTAATCATGCCGAAATGTTCATTGAAGAAGGCAATGGATAAGGCGGTGCGTATGAAGGATCAGCTTCTGAAATCCGAGGTCGCCTGTGACCATGCGAAGATCAAATTCACGGTTAGTATGGGGATCGCCCATTACCCGAACGATGCAAGAACGCGGGTCGAGTTGATCGAAAAGGCGGATCGTGCCCTGTATCAGGCAAAAGAAATGGGGCGCGACCGTATCATAATAGCCCAGACTTTGGCGAATCAATGAGCGCCGATCGGGCGCCGACCGTAGTATTCTAGCGACACCCTCTCGTTATCGATGAGTACATACGAGAAATTTGTCACCCAATCACCGGCATTGATGTAGTATTTATTCCCGGCATATGCTTTCAATTCCGGAAGGTGCGAGTGGCCGAGGATTACGATATCGACGTCATGCAGCTGACGTCGAGCATAATCTTCCAACATGTTCAAGAGCTTACTGCTCGGCCTTTGTTTTCTGGATAAGAGAGCAATTCGTTGAGCCAGTGCGATGCCGATGTCCGGGTGGAGCATTCGGTACAGTCGATGGTTGACCTTCGACGTTAGCAAAAAGTTCCAAATCGCAGTCCATGGTCGTTTGTCGACCTTGTGTCCGTGTGAAAGGAGCACGCGCCAGCCGTCTACATCGAAGACGGCCGGCCCCCGGTGGACAATAATGCCCGAATCATGGAGGAAATCGCCGATCGCTATTTCATGATTGCCCATTACGTAGTGAATTTCCTTTCCTTCACTGAGGATGCTGCGCAGAGAAGCGAGAATATGGAAATAACCCTTGGGGAAGACAAGATCATAGTCGAACCAGATTTCGAACAGATCACCGATAATATAGAGATCAGTCAGATGGAGACGCATCTCCTCGAGAAACCGCACCAGCATGCGGCTGCTCCGATTCTTCTCGTTACTGATGTGTGCGTCGCTTATGAATAGGTGCATTGTGCCGCCCGGATCACTTGCCGCAACGTCTGTGGGGAGCCAGGGGGTATGAGCTCCGTGAGCGGCTTGAACTTTGTCGTACCATCTCCTTCAAGTATATTGTGATTCGGGTTCGTGTCAACAAAGCGAAGATAGACACGCTCCCATAAGGTATGCTGGCGTCTACCAGCTTTGTGTGTGCACAAGTCTTACGGTCTCCATTCTGAGATGTGTGATGTAAGATCACAGGAATGGGTGAGCGCTATTTGTGGGGTGATAGGTAATCACGCATTAGTCGTTTCGTGTGGGCGCCTTTCCGTTATGCTGGTGGAATGACCGTTGACACGTATGGGGGGCTGAGTATAATTATTGTATGAATACCATAACAATGATAGGATTGATGATCTTTGTGCAATATTTTGGCCAGAATAAGATACAGTATAAGGATTTCGATTTCCGTGTCCTCGGGTCAGAACACTTCGATATCTACTTCTACCAGGGTTGCGATGACCTCGCCGCGTTTGCCGAAGTTGTTCTTGAAGACGGCTACACTATGCTCAGCGACGAGCTGGGTATCACGGTCGATTTCAAAATTCCGGTCGTCATCTACAATTCGCCCAACGATTTTTCCCAAACTAACATTACGCTGGAACTCATCGAAGAATCGACCGGCGGTTTCTCTGAAATATTGAAGAACCGAATGGTCGTTCCTTTCACCGGTGATTACGAGGACTTCCGACATGTCCTTGTACATGAATTGACACACGTTTTTCAATTCACAATATTCTTTCCTTCGCGACTGGAGGCGATCTTCAGTGGGGACATACTTTACTCGATTCCTCTGTGGGTCTTTGAGGGCCATTGCGAATTCATGTCGCTCGGCTGGGATGTAGATTCAGATATATTCATCAGAGATCTGGTGGTGAACAACAAGTTAATCCCGATATTTGCCCTTGAGGGTTATGTCGGTTTGGTGGTTTATAAAGTGGGCCAGGCGTTCTACAATTACGTCGCCGAGAAATACGGCAGAGAAAAGGTTTCTGAATTCATTCATCTCGTCAAGGGAAAGAGAAACATGGAACCGGTCTTCATGGCAGCATTTGGCGTGACCCCGGATGAATTCAACAAACGGTGGTTGCGTTACTACCAGACAAGGTACTGGCCGAATGTCGGTGAAATGGAGAATTTCGACAACTATGCGCGGATCATATACGACCACAAAAAGACTAATTCGATTTATAACGTATCGACGGCCATGTCTCCTGCCGGCGATAAAATAGCGTTCATCAGCGACCGGTCCGGTACAGCCGAGATCATCGTCATATCGAGCATTGACGGCAGAGTCATTAGGAAACTTGTGAAGTCGGCATATTCTTCCGGCTACGAAGGGCTACATTTATATCAGGGTGGTCTATCATGGTCACGCGACGGCGAGTACATTACCTTTGCCGCGAAATCGAGGGGCGATGATGTACTGTACATATTGCGCGTCACGGATGGGCACGTCCACAAGCGGATGACGTTCGGACTGAATGGGATCTATTCTCCCAGGTTCAGTCCCGATGGGAAGAAAATCATCTTCACTGGTTTGAAGGATTCCTATTCGGACGTGTACCTCTGTGATGTCGAGACCGGTATCATCGAAAAGGTGACGGACGACATCTATTCGGAAAGTTATCCAGATATGCTTTCGGATGATCTGATCGTATTTGTTTCAGATCGACCGGACTCGGGCGAGGATTATTACTATGGTAATCATGCGATATTCATGTATGATCACGGAGAAGTCAGAAGATTGACGCCGCGTGCGAAATACCTCACATCTCCGATCTTCATCCCGGATGGAAGTATCTATTTCGTTGCCGATTATGATTCCGCTTACAATCTCTACTATTATTCGAGCGACGAGATGAAGATAACCAAACAGACAGACATTTTTACAGGAATCTACTACCCATCAATATCAATGGACGGCAGCAAGATCGCATTTTCGTACTATAATGATTATGGATATGACATCTGTGTCGTCAAAGATCCTCTGGACAAGATGATCGCCTGCGCGCGGCCCGACAGCCTTGAGATTGAACAGGAAGATTACTACGTTCAAGAAGAATTGGCGGACGATGATGTAAGAAAGTACAAACCAAAATTCACTTTCGATTACTTTTCTGCAAGTGCTGAATATTTCTCGGCGCTCGGCTTCTCAGGCGTAGGACAGATCGGGATCAGCGATATTCTCGGGAATCATCATTTTCAGTTCGCTTCCAATTTCTACGGTAGCCTAACGAGTTCCGATATTTTCATCAATTACTGGTATCTCAGGAGGCGTACCGATTTCGGAGTGGCTCTTTTCCAGTACCTCAACTACTTCGCCGATGGCAATGACCTGCTGGTATGGCGCTACCTGGGTTTGGGTGGAGGCGTCCAATATCCGCTTGACCGCTTTTTCAGAATCGAGTTCGGACTCTATGCATACAAACTCTACGAGAAAAGATGGCTCGATTTCTTCCCGTCATACAGCTCATACTGGTCGCTGGAGGATGATTTCAACTTCTTCTATCCTGAACTCTCGCTGGTATTCGACAATATCAAGTGGGGACCGCTCGGCCCGCACGACGGCCGGCGTTTCAGGATTGGCGGCTACGTGACTCTGTTCAGCGACGGAGAGCTTAGAAGTACGATCTTGGATTATCGCCGCTACTTTGCGTTCTCTCCAAGGACGAGCTTCGCGACGCGTCTCGTTTTGGCTGGTAGTTTCGGCAGCGACCTTGATTATTGGTCAATCGGAGGTGCCTATTCATTGCGCGGCTATGACTACTATGCACTGACCGGTTCGAAGTTGGGTTTTTTGAATCTGGAGTTGAGGTTTCCGTTCATCGATCGCTTGAGCATTGCGTTTCCGCTGCCGCTCGAGATCCGCAATGTTCGAGCGTGTCTCTTTGCAGACATGGGAGCCGTGCATACGGATTCGGTCAGACTCTGGGAAACGGATGATGGTTTTTACCTCAGAGATCTCAAACTCGGTGTGGGCGCAGGGTTACGTTTTACGTTCATGTATGTGATATTCCGGTTTGATGTCGCCCGTGCCCACAATCTGAAGGGTTGGTATGAAGACTACGTATCGGGCGTAGAGAACACGCCTTCTGAATGGAAGTTCTACCTGACCCTCAGTCCGGACTGGTAATCGTCTTAATACATCGACTATTTTGACCAGTTCAATATGAAAAAACCCTATGCGGTGATCGCATTTCTTGTATTGTTCGTTTTCGGATGTAAGACGGATGACAAGGTCGTTGTCGATTATTGGCACGTAATGGGTGGCCCGCTTGGTCGGCGGCTAGCCGAGATGATCAGCGATTTCAATCGCTTACATCCGGAAGGTGAAGTGCGTGGTGTCCACATGGGATCATACGATGTGCTTGCCCAGAAGCTCATGGGCGCCATCTCGTCCGGTAATCCGCCGGTCATTGCGCAGATGTATGAATCCTGGACCGACCAGTTTCTCGAGGCTGGTGAACTCGTACCGCTGGGTGAATTCGTCAGCCGTGCGCCGGACTTCGATCTGCATGATTTCTACCCTGTATTCATCGACGATTGTACGTATGATACCCTTTTAGTAACATTGCCTTTCAATAAAAGCATCCCCGTATTCTACTACAACGCAGACATCTTGAGCGGCGTCGGTGTCGATACTTTTCCCGTTGACTGGGCGGATTTCCGGCGAGTCTGTATGGAGACCAGAAGGGCTGGCGTCTGGCCGACTTCGTGGCCGCTCGACGTGTGGTATTTTTCGACAATGCTATATCAGGAAGGCGGCGTGCTCTTCGATGAAGCAACGCATCAGCCGCGTTTTAATTCGCCCGAAGGAATTGGCGTCATAGAGTACCTTGTCTTGCTTGTCAGAGACAGTCTGTTCTATCTGAGTCCTGGTTTTCAGCGGCAAGATGAATTTCTTTCGGGCAATGTTGCGATGATCCCTGCGTCGATTGTCTCATGGGCTTTCATGAAGGGTAAAACATCATTCCGGATCGGTGTCGCACCCTTCCCCCATGGTAAGAACCGTGCAACCGTCATCGCAGGTACCAATATCGGTATGTTCAGAAAAACAACACCGAACCAGCGCAAACTTGCATGGCAGTTCATCGAGTGGTTTCTACAGCCCGAGAATCAGATGCGCTGGACCGCAGCGAGTTATTACCTTCCGACACGGCGCAGTGCCACAGAAACCGACGCCTTCAGGCAATTTGTGGCCGAGAATCCACCCTATGAAGAAATCGTACGCCAACTCCAGTTTGCGCGCACTGAGCCGAAGACCAAAGAATGGTTTACCGGACGAATCTACCTGAACGATGCGGTTGAAGAAGCAATGAGACTTGAACGCAGTCCGCAGCAGGCGCTCGATGATGCTGCGCAGCGGTTGCTCGTTGAACTCAGGTAGGCTTATTCCGTAACAATGATCACCTTGCGGGTGATCGTTTCATTTTCATATCCTGCACGTACGAAGTAGATTCCGGCGCTCACTCTGCGTCCCCTGCTGTCAGTACACAGCCAGTTAACCGCGTGATCTCCCGAACTGATGTTTTGATCGAGGATATCTGAGACTAACCGGCCAGTGACATCGAAGACGCTTATCGAGACCCTACCATCATGTGGAACCGTAAAGCTAATACTTACATTTGCTGCAGAAGGATTGGGTGCCGGTGGCCTGAACGTGAACGTGTACTGGTTGTTGCTTTCCAGAGTTTCGATACCAACTTCGGCTGCCGTCATCGTTCTCATCATAAAGTCGTGCGTGGTCCACGCGTGCCAGCCAGGGTTTTGGGGGTCGGTATAGTACCAATAGGAGACGTTGTCCAGGGGTGGTGTGTTGTCCCAGCCTATACCCGGCGCACTCGGCGATGTCGAGAGCCAGTGTACGACCATCCAGAACGGATCACCCGTCGTCATCTGGATCGGTGGCGAGAAATCATTGACCGACCAACCCAAGCCTGGTGCAGGAATCGTTTCGGGTGGCGCAATGTAGTACGATTGACCCAAACCGGGCAGCCCCAGAGAGTCGCTGTTAAGGGATACGGCGATTGGGTTACTGCCATTTACAAAGAAGCGTATGCTTGTTATATAGTAAGGCGCTACGAGGCAGGGTGTCATTTTCGTGGCGAATTTGTTGTCCCAAAATGTAGTGGAGACAATACCGAAGACATCTGGAAAACCATCGTCGTATATTATTTCATATGATACACTGACATCTGCTGTGCTTGTGTCATTTGCCGGGACATAATCATTCGCTACACCGGTGAAAACGCACACCTCGTAGCCGCCTGTGTCCGGAGGATTCCAGTTTGGTGTGAGCGTCAAGGTTTGTGATTGGAAGGGGCTGAGGTAGGTTTGCCCGGTTCCGGTATATATGAGCGTGCCGATGTCATCATATATCTGACAGGTAACGGGGATGTTCTCAGAGTAGCTACCACGGTTCGTGACCGTCACCCTGGGTGCGTTTGTGTAATTGACAGTGAGTTCAGAGAACGGATAGATGATACCCACCACCGCACCGTCGTGGTAGCATATGCTGCTTTGCTCGCATGTATCGTTCGCGAGGAATTCATCACCCGATAGAGCGGTAAAGATGCTCGTCCGATAACGCCCGTAGTCCGGTACTGACCACGAAGGCGAGAAAGTCGCCGTTGTACTGGAGGTCGGCGACAGGTTCATCACCATGACGGTGTCGGCGTACAGTAATTGCGACAATGAATCATATATGTTGCAGATCGTGGGGAAAGTCGCGGTTTGCGTGCCGTAGTTCCGGATGATCGCCTGTGGTGATGTGCTCTGTCCTACTTGCAACAAGGCGACGGGTGCATTTATACGTTCTACGCCGACGTCGTTGCTTAGAACATCGAGCATGCGGATCGCATATACTTCACCGCCATTGCCGAATTCACGGGCATGTACAGCCTTTCCGCCGGCAGTGATGAACGAACCGTCTTTGGAAACGTCGACCGAGAATATCGAGCCCGGTTCATCGATATCGTCGAGCAGCTGAAAGACTGGCGTTGCCGAACTCCGGTCGAATACGGTCAGGACATCGCCGAAAGTGCCATTGTATTGACCCCAAGACCCGGCAATGGCTCGAGAACCGTCTTCGCTCAGGGCGCAAGATGCGACGTAGTCACCGTATTGTGAATACTCCCAGAGGGGCGTGGCAGTTGAGGAATCGAATAACAGCACCTTGCCAGAGTTGGTCGGACTGTATTGATATGTTCCTGCCATGATCGTCGACGCGTCGTCGGAGATGGCAACGGCGGTCACCCAGGGATGACCTGTGAAACACTGCCATAAAAGGTCGTATGTGCTGCCGTTCCACCGGTAGAGGTAGACACGCGTATTGAAATCACCTTTAACCAGGTACGTACCGTCACCCGATATCTTGGCAGCCGTTTGCCCGTATTGACCGATTGAATCACGACGCGAACCATCAGCATTGAAGACATATATGGCGTGGTAAGTAGTGACACAGAAGACCGAGCCATCGTTTGCCATATCGATACCGTAGATACCAGTCGTCGGGTTGAAAGGAACGGTTCTTATTGTATCTCCGTATTGGTCGAAAAGGAATAGTCTGCCTTCGCCTACCCCGAGAGCAAGGGCAGCGTATACCGAACCATCGTCGGTAACGCTAATCGTCGGGCCCTGAGCACTCGAAGAGAAATCGAATCCAGGAGGTAGACTGTACGACCAATTGGGTGCCCCACTTGCCGAGGTGAAACTGTAGCAGGCTTCACCGTCAGCCAGTACGCCAATGGCTCCGCCATTCAAGGACACGTCGGTCGAAATGAACCAGTCTGCACCAGGCATGGGAAATGACCAGGTAGGTGTTGAGGTACCCAGAGTGCGGTACAGGCTCGTCCTTTCATTGTTCAGATACCATCCTGCCTGTATCCACATGCCGTTACCTGCGATTGCCGTATGTTGGGCTATGGCATTTTGGTGGGTGCGATCGACCCACAGGATTTCGGCTCGATAGTTGCCACAGAAATCCGTGGATAGTCTGCTTGGGCCGGTGTTGCCTGCTGGTTCGGTGGTGAATCGGGTTCCCGTTCCGTTCGTTTCTACATCTACGCCTGGTGAACCATCCTCTTTAAGAGAACCGGCAGACAGAGCCGTTACTGCGATCACAAACATCATAAGATACTTCATCATCTCCTCCTTAGTCTAATTATAGTCGTCGATTGTATGCAGTCAATCTTCCGTGAGTGAATTTTTGCCATAGGTCGATCACAAAAAACGATGTCCGCGTCGGCGCAAGGTTTGCGTGTTCCATTGTAATAACCAGATGTTTGCTACATTTTGAGGGGTGATATTGACAATGCTTTAAATATATGTTATATTTGCGTATGCCCAGCTGGATCAAGGCAAAGAGATTCAGTGCATTCACTGCATTGCCTTACGGGGGTAATCCGGCATGGGTCGTTCTGGGATCCGAGGAGTTGACAGACGAGGATCTTCTGACCCTTGCCTCGGATCTTAACCCCGTATATGATACCGCTTTCGTTTTTCCCGAAGCCACTGCCGAAGCGGATATATGCCTGCGCTTCTTCAACGGTAAGAATGAGGTCAACTTTTCAAGCCATGCTGCGATAGCGACCTATTTCGCGCTCAGCGGCGAGAATATGGTGCAGTTGAAGGAACCGGAGACGGTCATCAAGCAGCGGACAAAAACGGGTATCAACTCAGTGGAACTAAGGGTAGACGGCGACAAAGTGACAAGGGCAACCATCACGTTGGCCAAACCGACGCATCTGGATCTCGAGATCAATCCCACACTGGTAGCAAGATTCCTCGGACTCAGCCTGGATGATGTAACGGCTGCCGGACTGCCAATGGAAGTTATGTCAACCGGGTTTTATGATCTGGTCGTGCCATTACGTTCGTTGAAAGATCTTAGGAACATCAATCCCAATTTTACGCTGATGGACAGTTTCTGCGTTCGTCTGGGAATCAGCGGAGTCGTCGTTTTTTGCCGCCAGACATTTGACCTGGACAGCAGTGCGTTCATGCGTCACTTTGCACCTACGGTAGGTGTGAACGAAAATCCCATCTCCGGTCTGGCCGCAGGCACGTTGGGTTGCTATTTGATCAAGCATAAATTGATTGAGGCAGCGAATTTTTCACGAATAATAATCGAGCAAGGACACCTTCAACAGAAACAAGGCAAGGTGTATGTACACATCGAGACCACACGCGGCCAAATATACCGCGTGAAGATCGGCGGTAACGCCGTACAGACTTTCACCGGATACATCATAACACCATAATCGCGATTCACGGACGTTCCAGCTACGTTTTTCTTGACGGTGAATGAATTCTGGGTATACTTGATGCCATGTTCTCTCGATTCGCCGGTGGTGTCCATCCTCGTGAAGATAAAGATACCTCAGGTGCTGCAATCGAGGTCATGGCGGCGCCAAAAAAAGTCTACGTGCCATTTTCGCAGCATACGGGTAAACCGGCCAAACCATGTATCAAGAAAGGTGATGAAGTGAAAATCGGCATGAAGATCGGTGAGCCTGACGGTTTGATATCGGCCGCAGTCCACGCCAGCATTTCGGGAAAGGTCGTCGACATCGTCGACCATCCCCACCCGGTCATCGGCTTATCGCTGTGCTGTGTGATTGAAGGCGACGGAACAGAGGACTGGGTGTCCAACCTGCAGTCCGATCTGAACATCGAAGGGCTGTCCAAACGCCAGCTTCTCGATGCAATTACGCAAGCAGGTATCGTTGGCCTTGGCGGCGCTGCATTCCCCAGTCACGTGAAACTTTCTCCTCCCAAGGGGAAGGATATTGATACTCTGATAATCAACGGTTGTGAGTGTGAACCGATCCTGACAGCGGATCATCGGTTGATGATGGAGCAGAGCGAGGCGGTCATCGAGGGTGCGAAGATCTTTCAGAAGATCCTCGGGGCAGCGAGTCTCATATTCGGCATCGAAGATAACAAGAACGACGCAATCCAACTATTCAGGAATAGGGGAGTCCGGGTATTACAGTTAAAGACAAAGTACCCACAGGGTGCAGAGAAACAATTGATCAAAGCAATTCTCAAGCGGGAAGTCCCCAGGGGAGGATTGCCGATGGATGTTGGTTGTGTAGTGCATAACGTCGGGACCTGTCAGGCGGCATTCATGGCAGTCAAGTTCCGGAAGCCGCTCATCGACCGCATCGTTACCGTTGCCGGAGATGGCGTAAGGGAGAATAAGAATGTTCTTGTTCGTATCGGTACGCCGGTGAGGGATGTCATTGATTTCTGCGGCGGGTATACTGGAAAACCCAAGAAGATAGTATCGGGCGGTCCAATGATGGGTATTGCGCAGTACGCCGATGATGTTCCAGTGATCAAAGGCACCTCCGGTATTCTCGTTTGGAACGAAATCACAACGGTTGACCCTGGCTCCTGCGTGAGGTGTGCGAGTTGTGTGGATGCCTGCCCGATGGGTTTGATGCCGACCGAGATATATGGTCTCGTGAGCAATAAGAAATTCGATATGGCCAAGGAATACGGAGTTCTCGATTGCATTGAATGCGGTTGTTGCGCATACGTATGCCCGTCTGCAATACCGCTCGTGCACTACTTCAAGTACGGGAAGAACGAAGTATGGAGAATGTCGAAGAAGTAAAAGAATTACTGGTCGTTTCCGCCTCTCCGCATATCAGAGCGAAAAAGAATACGAGTGTGGCGATGCGTGTCGTGATCGGGGCGTTGGTACCCGCGTTCGTTTATGCTACTTATCTCTTCGGGGCACGCGTACTGATCATTACCGTTCTCAGTATTCTCTCTGCGGTGGGGTTTGAGGCATTGATGCAGAAGATGCTCGGCCGTAAGATAACGGTCACCGACGGTAGTGCCGTTCTGACCGGGCTGCTGCTCGCTTTCAATCTACCGCCGGGCGTTCCTTGGTGGATTCCTGTAGCCGGTAGCGGTTTTGCAATAGTCTTTGCCAAACAACTCTTCGGTGGCCTCGGTTATAATTTCATCAACCCGGCTCTTGCCGGCCGTGCTTTCTTGATGGCCTCCTGGCCGTCGCTGATGACAAAGGCTTGGCTGGCTCCGGTCGGCGGCACCCTGTCTGGCATCGATGGTATCACGGCGGCGACACCCTTGAGCCTTCTGAAGAATCCTCAAAACTACGGTGACCCGCAGATAATCATCAGCCGGTTGAATGATTTCGATGCAATGCGTAACGCATTCTTCGGAAATATCGGCGGATGTATCGGCGAGACCTCGGTTCTTTTGCTGCTGTTAGGTGGTCTCTTCCTGCTCTTCCTGAAAATCGTCGATTACCGGATTATCGTTGGGTATCTCGGCAGTTTCGCGCTGCTTGCCTGGTTATTGCCGACAGAGGGCAGTGTGCTGTTCCATCTTTTCAGCGGTGGGCTCATCCTCGGAGCGTTTTTCATGGCAACCGACTGGGTCACTTCGCCGGTCACGACGAAAGGAAGGTGGGTCTTCGGGATCGGCTGCGGTGTTATCACTATGATCATAAGGGTCTGGGGTGGTTATCCCGAGGGCGTCTCCTACTCGATACTCTTAATGAACGTGTTCACACCTTTGATCGATCGGGCGACGCGGGAACGTGTATTCGGCCAGATGCCGAAGAAGGGGGTCAAGAAATGACGAGTACCCGTCAGATGGTAGTCACACTATTCGTTGTTGCGGTCACGTGTGGGTTGGTTCTTTCTTTTGTCTATGCGTTCACGGAACCGCGGATTGCTGCGACTCAGGCCAAACTCACGATGGACGGCCTGGAAGAAGCGATTGATGCCCATGAATTTATCGCGGTAATTCCGGATACACTGTGGCGGGCTCTCGATTCAGCGGGGAACGTCTTGGGTGTCGTCTTCCGCGTCTTTCCCCAGGGCTATGCAGGTCCGATTCCAATAACTGTCGGTCTCGACATAGAGCAGAGGATCACGGGGATAAAGGTCGCCAGTGCAGCAGAGGGTCTTTCCGAGACCCCGGGTTTGGGTGCGAAGATAACGGGAAGCGATTTCACTGAGCAGTTCAAGGAAAAGTCCGTATCCGAGATCGACCTTGAACAGGATGGCGGTACGATCAGGGCGATAACGGCAGCAACGATTTCTTCGCGCGCGGTCGTGGCCGGGGTTAAGAAAGGCATCGAAATGTATAGCTCGTGCCTGCGGCCTGCATGCGATCCCGGGATCGTGTTCACCGAGGCGAGTAGTTTCAGCGAATTGATTAGGGATACGCTCTGGATGGCAATGCGCGATTCGGACACTTTGGGGATCGTCTTTATCGGCGTGGTCCAGGGTTACTTGAACGACATCAGTTTCATGGTTGGATACAGTAGAGAAGGACGCATAACCGGTGTCACGATCATTTTTTCGCAGGAGACCGAAGGCATCGGTGAGGTGATACGTGAAAAGGAATTCCTCGATAGTTTCAAAGCCGGTATTCCAAAGACGATCAGCGGCGCGACTGTTTCTACGAAGGCACTCATCGGCGGTGTTACGAGCGGTATTGAGCGCTTCAAGGAATATCTAAAGTGAACAGGATTGGTATCTTCACACGCGGTCTGGTCAAAGACAATGCCGTCTTTGTGCTCATGATCGGTCTCTGCCCTGCGCTTGCTACTTCGAGCACGGTGCGCGACGGTTTTGGCATGGGACTGGCGGCCACTTTTGTCCTGGTGCTTTCGAATTTGATCATTTCACTCTTGAGAAAGAACATACCGAACGAAGTCAGGATTCCGATATTCATTCTTATCATTT
>CP070705.1:1504733-1519617 GCA_020349965.1 Caldifarciminota bacterium
CGGCAGAATGTCCCGAATTTCTTCGGGACGGGTTTCCCCATTCGGGCATCGCCGGATCAAAGGTTGTTCGCACCTATCCGACGCTTAACGCAGCCTACCACGCCCTTCTTCGCCTCCAAATGCCAAGGCATCCACCATGCGCCCTTAGTAACTTGGACCCGTTACCTTCCGCCAAATAAGTTGTCAAAGATCAAGAAGTCAGTAAATTATTATCTGCCTTTCATTATAGCCATTTTCAGCCCGATTGTCAAGGGATGAAACGGAATACGTAAAGCCTATGATTATATGCATTTTCCTTTCTGTGTCAATACCCTAGATATACTTATTGCTGACTGCTGCCCCCTCGCCTTAAAAATAGAAGAGAAAGCCCAGGCCTCCCTCGAAATCGAAATCCGTATCCGGAATCAGGTCAACGACCGGCAGCACTTCAAGGAATATCCCGAATCGGGAGACATTGTATTCAATGCCCCCGCCGACACGCACGCCCAAATGGAATTTGTTATCTTCTTCAACGTCCTTGAATCTAAACCTGCCGCCTACCGCAACATATGGCGTGAGATCGTTGAATTCGTTCCCCTCTTCGGTCTCGATCACCATGGGGAACATGCGTTGATAGTCTCCCGTTATATGAATACCAGGTTCGTCATGAAATGACCAGCCGGCGTGTGCGGCCAAGGCCGAGGTGCCTGACATTAAATATTTGAGCGAGAGACCTGTGGGGCTGCCAACGATAATGCCGACGCCGAGATTGGCGCCATAAAAGGCAACCGGAATGGTCATTAAGATTACCAGCAATATCCTTTTCATTATTCCCACCCTTCGATCCTTAAAGGCATCAGTAAATACAATATATTCTCGTCTGCTTTCGGACAAAGCAGCGCTGCAGTCGATTGGGATGTTAGTTGCATCACAACGTCGTTGGTGTTGATATGGCGCAGAATTTCAATGATGTAGCTTGCGTTGAACCATATGCCGAGTTTTTCGCCGTCATAGATACCCGGAATCTCCTCTTTTGCCTCACCGATGTCCGGAGAGGATGCGGACAATACGATGCCCCCGCTGTCAAAATCGAATTTCACGTTCTTTATGTGCGGGCTCGATACCAAAGAGACGCGCTTGAGGGCACCATCCAAAATGTCTTTCTCAATAGTACAATTCCCGACAAACGACTTAGGAATGACTCCTTCATAGTTAGGATATGGTCCTTCAATGAGTCGCGCGATCACTGTCGTATCGAGAAAACGCAACCCCATCATCCTTTCCTCGGCGAAAACCTCGAGCGTTTCCTCCGGGCTGTCAAATCCTATCAAATCGAAAAGCTTGGGCGCAACGATCAGTTCGCCAGGGCTTTCCTTCTTCTCTTTCTTGTTCAACGCGAGTCGCGCTCCATCGGTCGTGACGAATTTGAGCGCGCCGTCTTTTACTTGTATCAGAACACCGTTCATTGGTCGGCGGCTTATATCTTTGGCGACCATGAATATCGTTGAAGTCATCATTTCATGGGCTTCTCCGAGTTTCATATCAAACCATTTCTTCTCTGGAAATGTAGGAACTTCGGGGAATTCCTGGTAATCGAGCGAAGGAATGTTGAAATGCGCGTTACCTGCGGAAATCTGCAGATTCAGTTCTTTTAGTTTGAATCCGATATCCGTCGCACTCGATTCTCTCGTTATTTCAAGAATTTTCTTTCCCGGAATCAACACTTTACCTGTTTCTTTTATGTCGGCCGGAACTACTTTCTTGATGAAGATGTCCAGATCTGTAGCCTCAACCGACAATTGCTTCTCCTTGGCTTCGAGTATTACGTTTTGCAGCACGGTGTAAGTGCTCTTAGGAGGGATTATTCTAACGACACTGCTCAGTGTTTTCTCCAGTGCGTTTTTTCCGATCTTGAATTCCATTTGTCCTCCTTAAAAATAACAACAACAATAATAATAATATAAGTTGCTGTTGTTGTTGGGTCGGTGGAAATGTTGAAATGTGCAAATATCATCTATATGTTGTAACAAACTTCCGCTAAATATCCAGAATGGTCCGTGGATTTCGTGTGCAAAAAAGGTGTACCGCGAAGAAATCAAGAAGATCTCCACATTCTATACACTGTTTATCCTCGTAATTATCCCCTGTAGCTTCTGACTGTATTCA
Organism: Caldifarciminota bacterium; assembly: GCA_020349965.1. GTDB lineage: Bacteria > Hydrothermota > Tepidihabitantia > SM23-42 > SM23-42 > SM23-42. The sequence continues at coordinate 1,506,879 of CP070705.1, forward strand.
AAGTCGGATTTCTTAAGGTTTTCAACCTTATCGATGGCATGCATGACCGTCGTGTGGTCTTTTCCGCCGAAGAAATCGCCGATCTCGGTGAGCGAAAGATTGAGCAGGCTGCGGATCAGAAACATTGACGTCTGCCGGGCCAGAGCCAGCTTTTGGGTGCGCCGTTTACCCCTCAACTCCGATTCGGTGAAGCCGAATTCATCGACCACGTTCCGGAGGATGATCTCCTTTGTTACCTTTCCGCCGTGATTGAGCAGGTCCTTCAGCACGGCTTCTGTGAGTTGCTCGGTAACATCTTCGCCTGAAAGCGATGACATGGCGAGCAGCCTGATCAAACACCCCTCCAGTTCACGAATGTTGGATTTGACCCGGGAAGCAATGTAATAGGCAACATTGCTGGGAATTCTGATATTCTCAATTTCAGCCTTCTTCTGGAGAATAGCAATTCGCGTCTCCAAATCAGGCGGTTGAAGGTCTACGACAAGCCCGCCTTGAAAGCGCGACGTGAGTCGTTCTTCAAGAGTGGGTATTTCCTTGGGTGGTCGGTCAGAGCTGATAACAATCTGCTTTCCTTGCGTGTATAGATAGTTGAACGTATGAAAGATCTCTTCCTGTAGACGTTCCTTGCCGAAGAGGAACTGGATGTCGTCGATAAGAAGCACATCTTTTGTGCGATATTTCCTCTTAAATGCCATCTGTTGATTCTTCTGGATGGCCTCGATCAACTCGGTCATGATATTCTCGGCCTGCGTATAGTATAAATTCAATGTCCGATACTGGCGATGTGCGAAATTACCGATCGCCTGCATGAGATGAGTCTTGCCCAAACCGACGCCTCCGTACAGGAACAGAGGATTATATGCCTGCCCCGGGGCCTCGGCAACAGCCAGGGCCGCGGCATGTGCGAATTCATTGCTTTTGCCCACGACGAACGTTTCAAAAGTGTACCTTTCTTGAAGCTTCGTGGAAGCATGCGAAAGTATGAGCCTTTTCTTCTTGCGGATCGGGCGGTCGCCCTGTTGTTTGACAGCCTTGAAAGCGAGCCGCAGTTTCTCTCCATTGACGTGGTTGACAGCCTCCTCCAGTACATTGTAATAGTGTTCTTCAATCCAGTCGATAAAAAAACCGTTGGGGAATTCAACGAGCAATACATCATCTTTCAGTTCAACACCCCGGCTGCTTCCGAACCAGGTTGTGAATGATTGGGGGTTTATTCTTTCTTGGAGATATTTTAGAATATTATCCCACGTCTTTTTCGCTTGTTCAGTCATTTCCGTTATCCACAGAAATCCACAACTTTATCCACAAGAGGAACATGCATTTCTCCTTATTTTTTGACGTATTGTTGAGAAAAAAAAGAATCAGCAAATAGTTCTCTACCGACGCGTTAAGTGTAACCAAAAAAATGTGAAAGTCAAGAAAAAAATGGAAAGCGAATGAAAAATTACGGCACAAAATTTGCATTCTAAAGAAAAATCACCTCATTGACACAAAAACGGACGGCGTGTATAATCCTCTATGATATTTCTTCTTGTATTAGGAACACTTGTCTTTCAGAACGGCGATACACTTCAGTTCGTCGATGATGGTGATATTGTTGACATAATGATCCTTGACGGCTCGACCGGGATCGATAGCCTCGAAGCAAGAACCGTCAGACGAGGAAAGGTTTCCGATGATAACCGGTTTTTCTCGATTCACGAAGAGGTTCGGGAAGGAAGTGACGGAATATCTAACTCGAAGGTATCTTTCTATGATTCAGACAAGACCCTGATATGGGAAGAAACCGCAACGGAGTCAAGGATTGTTTCTTATGAACTCTCGGGTGTCCATAATGCGTTATTGTACGGCACAACCCTGGATCAACACGGCTCTAACCCAGCATTCTTCGTGGTCACTGATAGTACAAAGAGCGTGCTCATTAATGAGGGGGATTGGGAGCAGGTCATAGATGTCAAGATATCACCCAATGGAGAGTATCTTGTATTTCATGTACGCAACCCCTACAACTATAAGATGTGGGATTACATCTATTTCTATGACCTTAACACAAGTAGCGCCTGGGATTACCTTTTCCCAGTCTGTGTGTCCTGCAAGCGCGCGAGAATAGATCTTAACGTGGACAACGATGGTCGGGCCGAAGTCGTATACAAAACCGAACACCGTATTTTCTCGAAATTCGGTGCGTTAGAGGACCTGTTCTTCAAGTTACCGTAGAATCACATTTCGTTGACTTAAGGCCAAATCACAGTATAATTGTCGGATGGCAATACTTCTATGCCTCCAATCATGTTGCTGCCTTCTCGGTACGCCTGCTCGCAATGTCGAACATGGCCTGGCATCATATTACGGTGCTGAATTCCACGGTCGGAAGACCGCGTCCGGGGAGACATTCGATCAGCACGACTTGACCTGCGCACACCGCCATCTGCCATTCGGCACGAGGGTGAAGGTTACGAACTTGAAGAACAGCAAATCCGTAGTCGTCCGGGTCAATGACCGGGGCCCATGGGTCAGGGGAAGGGTCATTGACCTGTCATATGCCGCAGCAAAGAAGATTGGCATGGTGAGCGACGGTGTTGTTAAAGTGAAGGTAGAGGTAGTTAGATGATATCAATGAAAGCTCTGGCGAAAGTGAATGTGGGGCTCAAGATTTTGGACAAGAGGGAAGACGGTTTCCATAATATTGAAACGACCCTGGCGAATATAAACCTTTCCGATTTCCTGACATTTGAAGAAATAGATACCGGATTGGTCGTCGAGACCAAGAATCTGGAATTAAAGCAGGAAGAAAATCTGTGTTATCAGTCCGCCGAGCTGTTCATTAGACGATACGGTATAACAAAGGGCCTGAAGATACGCTTGACCAAGAATATCCCGGCCGGTGCCGGCTTAGGTGGAGGGTCCTCGGATGCCGCAGCGGTTCTGAAGGGTATGGGCAGGCTATTCAATATGCACATTGAAGACAAGGAGCTCATGGAAATGGGCGCGGAAATCGGCTCAGATGTACCCTTTTTTATCAAAGGTGGCGCTGCCTATGCAAAAGGGCGGGGTGATGACCTCAGGTTCTTCAGGCTGCCGCGAATGGAACTAGTGTTGTATTACCCCGGGTACCCGGTATCCACCAAATGGGCTTATGAAGAATACGACAAAACTGTGTTGACACCGCAGCCCGATGTGGATAGTATTAGCCAGGGCAAGAAGAAAAAAAACCGGAAAGGGTTCGAACTCGAGAACAGTTTCGAAAAAGTCATCTTTAAATATCATCCGGACTTATTGGATGTAAAAATGAATTTGCTCGGTGCTGGCGTCTTCTTTGCATCGTTGTCGGGCAGCGGGTCGTGCCTTTATGCGGTCGTGGATTCTAACACCCGGGGAAAGGTGACGAAGTACCTGGATGGTATCGGTGCCACATATTTTGAAGTGCAAACTTTGTGATGAAGTTACGCTATGGGGTTACGGTCACGACGCCCGTATCGACGTAACAAGTGGCGTTTAAGGTCAGTGCCAAAAGGGTGAAGCAGCAAAAGACGTTATCCTTTAACGTAATACGATACGGGTTTCGTAACCTTAACCGTTCAACGATCTTTGTTGGGGCGTCGTCTAGTGGCAGGACACAGGATTTTGGATCCTGGCGCGGAGGTTCGACTCCTCCCGCCCCAGCTCTTTGAACAACAAACGGAGAGCGGGAGAAAGGGAACAAGGAGAAGTTAAGATGAAAAGAGATATTAAATTATTTGCGGGAAGTGCGAGCCAAGCATTGGCTAATAAAATTTCATCCGCGATCGGCGTACCGGTCAGCAAATCCGCGATCACACGATTTGCTGATGGCGAGCTAAAGGTGAAATTAGAGGAGAATATCCGCGGTCGGGATGTTTTCATCATTCAATCGACGCATCCTCCAGCCGAACACATTCTCGAGCTTCTCCTCTTCCTTGATGCAGCCAAGCGTGCGTCGGCTGACCGTGTGACGGCTGTAATTCCATACTTCGGCTATGCACGGCAAGACCGGAAGGATGAACCGAGAGTGCCAATATCGGCAAAGCTGATCGCCGATCTCGTTGCCAGGAGTGGCGCCAGCCGAGTGTTGACGATGGACCTACATGCCGAACAGATTCAGGGATACTTTGACATTCCGGTCGATCACCTGTACGCCGTTCCGGTTTTCATCGACTATTACCAGAAGTTGTCTGCTAAGGATATCATCGTCGTTGCTCCGGATACCGGGAGCGTAAAAAGAGCCCGCGCTTTCGCCCGGCGTCTGAACAAAGACATACCCATTGCCATCGTCGATAAGCGACGGACCGGGCCGAATCAATCGATGGTTGCGAACATCATCGGCGAGGTCAAAAATAAGACGGCTTTAATCTACGATGACATGCTGGACACTGCCGGCACAATGGTCGATGCGGCCGAATCGATCCGCGAGAAAGGAGCAAAGGACGTATACACGTGTGTCGTGCACGCGCTACTTTCCCGGAGTGCTCCGGACCGAATAACAAAATCGTGCATTAAAGAACTCGTTGTTACCGATACGATACCGCTGACTCCGGAGAAGAAGATCAGGAAGGTGCGAGTATTATCGGTAGCGAACCTTCTGGGTAAGGCGATCATGAGAATCCATCGAGCAGAGTCGATAAGTTCGTTGTTCAAGGAGGTACAAGCATGAAGATAGATCTACCAGCGACTGCGCTCGTAACTGAGAAGAAAGGCGATACGAAGCGTTTACGCAGAGAAGGCAAAATACCTGCCGTTCTGTACGGTCATAAAGAAAAAACAAGACAGATATACGTTGAGCAGAAAGAATTCAAGAAAGTTCTTGATGTCCTCAAGAATGAAACGGTTATCGTGAACTTAAAGATCGGAAGCAAGAGCTATCCGTGCGTGATCAAGGCGCTACAGCAAAATCCGTTAGAGGACAGTTTCCTGCATATCGATTTCCAACACATTCACAAGAAGGAGAAGATCAGAGCGACCGTGCCGATACACACGACAGGCGCTGCGCCGGGTGTCGAAAAAGGCGGTATTCTGGACATCCACCTTCACGAAGTGGAAGTCAGATGCCTTCCCGATGCTCTGCCTTCGCACATCGATGTCGACATCTCAAATCTCGACTTGGGCGATGCAATTCACCTCAGAGATTTAAGCGTGCCTGATGTCGAATTCGAGCTGTCCGCGGACACCACGCTCGTGTCAATACTCGTCCCGAGGGCGCTTGAGGTTGAGGTCAAACCTGCGGTCGAGGAGGAACTTGTCGCAGCAGAGGAAGGTGTGGTAGCGGAAGAGGAAAAAGAGGAAGCGAAGGAAGAGACGGAAAAGAAGGAGAAGGACAAGCAGGATGTAAAAGAAGACAAAAGACCGAAGGAGACACCCAAGGGCGGGAAATGATAATCTTTGGGCTTGGCAATCCAGGTCTGAAGTATCGGCTGACAAGACATAACGCAGGGCACATCTTCATCGACCGATTGGCTAAGGTCCGCAAGAAAAGATATTCAAGAAAGAGTCACTACAGCATTGCCAGATGCCGGCTCAGAGGAAAGGAATTTCTGCTCATCAAACCGAAATGCTGGATGAATGAATGCGGTTCCGCCGTTGCCGAGATACTCTCTGAAGTGAACCGTGAATTCCTCGTTGTTCTCGACGACATCTATCTACCGTTGGGAAGGATTCGGTTGAGAAGTAAAGGTAGTGACGGCGGACACCTGGGGTTGCGTTCGATAATCAGCGCGCTCGGCAGAAGCGATTTCCCCCGTTTGCGCATAGGCATAGGTTCGCCCGAGGTAGATGCGGCAGACTATGTATTGGAAAGATTCAACGATGATGAGAGGAAAGTGCTGAACGAAGTCCTGAAGCATGGCATCAGAGGTATCGGGATCCTTGCAGGTGGGGGATTCGTCAATGCGCAGAACTACATCAACTCTATCAATATCAAGGATCTTGATCTAAACGGATGAGAGCGGATGCAGATCAACAGTGTTGATCAGTGTGAATCAGTGTTGATCCATTTGAGTCCAATATTCTCCATGAAAATATGAGGGTTGGCATCATAGGTCTTCCCAATGTTGGCAAATCCAGCCTGTTCAACTTGCTGACAAACGCTGGTGCGCAGGTGGCGAATTTTCCATTCACGACGATCGACCGTAATGTGGGAATGGTCATGATTCCGGATGAGCGGATGGAAAAGGTCGTCGAAATCACTAAATCTCCGCGGATGAGATATGCGGCCATCGAAGTTGTCGATATTGCCGGATTGATCAAAGATGCCCACAAGGGAGAGGGGTTGGGCAACAAGTTTCTGTCACACATACGCGATGTCGATCTGATCGTACACATTTTACGTTGTTTCAGCGCTCCGGATGTTGCACACGTGTCTGAGCAGTTGTCGCCTGGCAGCGATTATTCGATCGTGCGAACAGAACTGTTGCTTGCCGATCTTGAGATCATTGAGCGGCGTATAGAAAAAATAAAGAAAGCGGCAGAATTCAGGGATGAATTGGACAGATTGATCCGGATGAAAGAAGAAGTAAGCAAGGGCAGGGCACCGGCCGAGGTACATGGAGAGGTTCCGTTGCTTACGACAAAGCAGGAGATCGTCGTGCTGAATCTTGATGACGAAGGAAAATTCAAGAACGGAGTGGACGGTTACAGGATTTCCGTGAAGCTCGAAGGAGAGATAGCAGAGTTCACTGAAGACGAGAGGATCGAGCTGAGAAAAGATGCCGGTGTCGACATCAATGGACCTGCTGGATTGATTAAACATTGCCTGGACAAACTATCGATCATCCTCTTCTATACCATAAAAGGAGATGAAGCAAGAGCATGGCCGGTACCGCAGGGAACGACCGTATTTGAAGCGGCAGGCAAGATTCACACCGATATGCAGAAAGGATTCATCAAAGCCGAAGTCCTTTCATGCCACGATTTCTTCAAAGCAGGCGGTTTTGCCGAAGCGCAGAATCTCGGCTGTACCAAGATCGAAGGAAGAGACTATATATTGCATGACGGTGAGATCGTCTTGATCAAATTCCGTGGTTAGGCGGGAACCGTTCCAAAACATCCCTATCGATTTTCTTGACAGCAATGGAATAGTTTGTATAATTTCCAAGTACACCATGACGAAGATATAAAGGAGGCTCTATGTCGATATGGGCGCTTGTTGTATTCTTGGTCGGTGTTATTGGATTGATCCTTCACTTCTTCGACATCTTCAGTTGGTTTGCTCCTTGGTGGGGAATGATTCTGATGTTTATGGCTTTCGGTATGCTTACGCGGATATGGAGAAAAGAAAAAGAGGGGGAAAAGGAGAGGTTAGTAGAGAGGATCGAAGAGTTGGAGAGGCAACTTCAGTCACGCAAGGAATAGTTGTTTCAGTACAAAAAGAATCCAATCCAGCTGTTAGAATTCAATTCAGATCTGGTCGAAGATAATAAGTTTTTCCTCGGTCATCTCCTTAATGGCGAAATCTGGACCTTCCCGGCCGATACCGCTGCCTTTTGTTCCGCCGTAGGGCATGTTATCGACCCTGAAGGTAGGCATTTCGTTGATCAAAACCCCGCCGGCATCGATCTCTTTCGCACACTTCAGTGCTTTCGTGATATCCCGAGTGAAAACAGCTGCCTGTAGCCCGTATTTTGTGCTGTTCACTTTCTCAACGGCCTGCTCAAGAGTTTGGAATTTGTTGACCGCGACGATCGGTGCGAAGGCCTCTTCCTGAATGACTAGAGAATTCTCAGAGACGTCGGAAATGACCGTCGGGATGAAGACGTTACCCATCCTTTTGCCGCCGGTGACGATTCTGCCGCCGTTTTTCAGCGCATCGCTGCAGAAAAGGTCGGCCTTATCCAATGCTGTATGGTCTATCATCGGCCCCATTTCGGTCTCAGGTAATAGTTGGTCTCCATACTCTATCTGCTGGACTTCATGGGTCAGCAAAGCCAAGAAATCCTCTGCGATAGACTCTTCGACATAGACGCGCTGGATGGATATGCACACCTGTCCGGCGAGCGTGTAGCCGCCGACACGTATTTTCTTTGCCAGAAGTTCGGGCGGCGCATCCTTAAAGGCGACGACGGCCGAGTTGGAACCGAGTTCCATGGTGACGCGTTTCATCCCGCAATTCTGGGTTATAGTCAAACCAACCTCTAAGGAGCCGGTAAAACTTATCTTCCTTACCGACGGCTCTTTGACGAGCGCCATGCCGATTGTGTTCCCAGATCCGATGAGCACGGATATTCCCTCAGGTGGTAATCCCGCTTCGACCAGGGTTTCGGCCAGAATCATGGCAGATATGGGTGTCTTGGTCGCCGGTTTATGGATGACCGAGTTCCCCGCCGCAACTGCTGGTCCGATCTTATGACATGAAAGGTTGAGTGGAAAATTGAATGGTGTTATGGCGAGGACAGGACCCAACGGGACGCGCGTGTAGAACCCGGTTTTGTTTGAAGGCCCACCAAGGTCAAAGCGTACGGTTTCGCCGGTCAGTTTTATCGCGGCCAGAGAAGACAGTTTCATCGTATTCGCAGCACGATCCACCTCGCCTCGTGCCTCGGTGATCGTCTTACCGGCTTCGAGGGCAATTGCACGGCTGAGTTCGTCTTTACGACGTTGAATGATCGTAGCCGCGTTCTCGAGTATTCTCGACCGCTCACCTGCAGCCATTCGCTTCAACTTCTGATGCCCTTCGAAGGCGGTTCTTGCTGCAAGCCGAACGTCCGATTCATCACTGCAGCCCAGTGTTTGTATGACCTCGTCGTTGTATGGATTGATGACTTCGATCTTATTGCTTTTTTGGACACGCTTGCCATTTATGAACATGATCTGGCCTTACTTTTCTATATCTTATGAAGAAGGTATATAGCGAGGAAGATGAATATCACCGTTACCAGTGTAATGTTCAGGCCGAGACCGATGGTGAAATTGAAGAACCCCGTATTCACTTCGATCGCGGAGAATCCAATCTTCAATGCGCTGAAGAAGAGATTCTTGACCGGTCCCTTTGGGAATATCCCGCTCAACACTGATGATAATGCTGAGCCGATTATTCCGCCGACGATTATTCCAATTACTATGTGGCCCAACTTACGCCTTGCCATGGTCCTCCTTTCTAATGTCTATACTACAATAGGAATCACTTCACCGCATTTACTGCATCTATTGCCATCGAGTCCTTTGACTATAGCCCGGAAATACATGCGTTCGATGATCATGTTGCCGCAGTTCCGACAGACGGTGTTTGAGCCGTCATCAGCGGGGAGGTTGCCAATATAGACATAGGACAATCTTTCGCGCGCGCGTTCATACGCGTATTCGATCGATTTCACTGATGTAGGCGGCTTTGTGTATTCATGGTTCGGGAAGTATCTCGAAAAATGAAGGGGTATTTTGGGATCGACCGAAGCAACGTAATCTATCAATTCGTCGATATCGGATTTCTTATCGTTCAAACCCGTCACGATGAGGTTCGTTATTTCTATGTGACAGTTCTTATGGCCTAGTTCGATCGTTCTCTTTACGGCGTCTAGATCCCCCTTTAGCGTCTTCGTGTAGACTTCAGGGTTCATGGTTTTCAGGTCGATGTTCATGGCGTCGATCAGGGGGATGAGCTCCTTCAACGGATTGTCGTTGATTAAGCCATTGGTAACCAGAACATTCAAGCCGTCGGCTTGGCGCACAGCTTTGCCCGCGTCGAGGAGATACTCAAACCACATCAGCGGCTCTGTATATGTATACGCGACGCCGATTGATTCATGATCTTTTAGCATCCTGATCAGTATTTCTGGGGGGATATATTGCGTATTCGCTTCACCCTGCGATATTTCCCAGTTCTGGCAGAAAGGACAACGCATGTTACAGCTGTTGCAGGCGATTGATAGTATCTGAGCGCCCGGGTGAAAATGATATAAGGGCTTTTTCTCTATTGGATCGAGAGCTATCGAAGTAGTTTCTCCGTAATTCGTTGCCCATAATTTGCCTTCTTCGTTCTTGCGGCTTCTGCAGAGCCCCAACTTTCCTGGTAGTATCTTGCAATAATGCGGACACATCGTACACTCGATGTGGCTTTCTTGGGGTTCGTAGTATTTTGCTTCAACCTTCATTCGCTCGTGACCCTCTCCATTGCATTGTTCCATTCATAGTATATTATACCTTTTAGCCCGAGCGAATCAAGGAACTCAATTCCTCTTTTTGCTCCCATGACCGCGGTCGCCGTGGACATAGCATCGGCGAACGCTGCATCCCGGGCAAAGATCGTCACTGATGCGAATTCGCGGGCCGGCATGCCGGTCTTGGGATTGATGATGTGCGGGTAGCGTTGTCCCTCGATGACGATGTATTTTTCATAGTCGCCTGAAGTGGAAACCGCGCTATCCTGCAGATCGACCGCTTCGACTATGCCTTTGCCACGTGGATTCCTTATTCCGACCCGCCACGCCCTCTTTTCCGGTGATTTACCAATGGCAAGGACCTCACCGCCAATGTCGATTATGGCCGATTTCACATGGTTTTGTCTCAGAATATCGGCTGCCCTATCAGCGGCAAAACCTTGTGCGATACCGCCGAGGTCAACACGCATACCCGGTTCGATGATGATCGAGTCGCTAGTGATCCGGATTCTTCGGTAGTCGACGAGACTGCGGATCCGGTCGAGTTCTTCCGGGCTTGGGAGCATCTTCTTCCCCTCATAGAAGCCCCATGCCTCAAGGAATGGAGCGACAGAGATGTCAAAAATCCCGTCAGTCAGGCGCGATACCGAGTCACTGAGTGCGAAGAGAAAAACTATGTCACTCGTTGCCTGAACGCGCCCCCTCCGGTTCAATTCACTGACGAGGCTCTTTTCAGAAAAATAATTCAAAAGCGAGTCGAGACGCGTCAGTTCAAGATCGATAACTTCAATGATCTCCCTCGCTCGTTCTTCTCCTATGAAGTAGAACGTGATGTTGCATGGCGCACCGAAGAGGAAATTGCTGTACGAATATTCTTTTTGTGGAACACCACATGCAAGCACGAGCAGCATGATGATGCATGCAAACAGCGCGGCACGGAGGGTATTAACGGTCATGCTCTGTTCCTGGAGCCGAATACTTCTATTCTGTCCAATACTACATCGGTGATTCGCTTGCGCGCCTGTGCGATTATTTTTCTCGGATCGAAATCCGATGGATGATTTGTCAGATACTCTCTCACGCCGGCGGTGAAACCGATCCGCAAGTCCGTATCCGTGTTTACTTTCGTTATGCCATTCTCGACCGCCTGGTGAATGAGCGCGTCGGGCACACCGCGCGCCTGTTCCATGGTCCCGCCGTATCTGTTAACGTGATTGATCCAGCGGGATTTAACCCCGGACGCACCGTGGAGCACGAGCGGCGTCTTTACAAGACCGGCGATCTCTTTAAGTATGTCGATGCGCAGCTTCGGTCTGCCCTTGAACTTATACGCGCCGTGCGAAGTGCCGATCGCGACTGCGAGCGCGTCACAGCCAGTGTCTTCGGCGAATCTTCTGGCTTCGTCGGAGTCGGTATAAATTGCTTGTGAATCTTTTACGTTCAGGTCATCTTCGATGCCGGCGAGCCGGCCGATCTCGGCCTCGACGCTTACGCGTTTCTTTTGAGCGAAACGCACGACTCTTCTAGTCAATTTCACGTTTTCTTTGAAGGGCAGGTTGGATGCGTCGATCATGACCGAGGTATAGCCGTGCCTTATGCATTCTCTGCAGAGTTCATAAGACTTGCCGTGGTCGAGATGGAGCACGACCGGGATTTTCGTTCGCCTTGCCATACCGGTGATCATTTGGGAAATATTCGCGATACCGGCATACCTTATCGCCTTCTCACTCGTGGCCACAATCACCGGTGATCTTAGTTCTTCTGCTGCCTCCAATATGGCCTGTGTTATCTCTAGATTAGAGGTGTTGAACGCTCCGACCGCGTAGCCCCCCTTGCGTGCTTTGGGGAGAATGTCGTTCAAATTCACTAACATATTTTTCTCTGGGTTTAATGATATTCGAAAAGCACAGCTATGTCAACGCCGCTTTAACCATTCCCCGGTTCAGTTGGTAATGTTGATCAGGGTGATCATGTTGATGTTTTGTGCTGGATCATCCAGTCAGGCCGGACGATCAGAATGACGATTATGTGGTCTATCAGAGGTGGTCGCTGCGACGCAGGAGTATACTGCAGCCGCGCCATGTTCTTTGAGGACACGGGCGCATTCCCGCAACGTGGCTCCGGTCGTCAGGACGTCGTCGACAAGCAATATCTTTTTATCATATACATCCCCACGAACCTCAAATGCACCGCGCACGTTCTGCCGCCGCGCACCTTCGCTGAGGCGCGTCTGCGTCCGCGTATTTCTCGTTCTCTTGAGCAGATCCTTTTGCGCAATTGCCGTTTCGCTGCTGATGATGTCGGCGAGGATATCTGACTGATTGTAGGTGCGGTGGAGTTTCTTCCACCAGAACAATGGAACGGGCGTGAGGACATCTGCCCGCGAAAGGATATGGTCGGCTCTGATAATACCTGCCATGGCCCGGCCGAGCAAATCAGCGAGGCGGGTTTTGCGCCCATATTTGAAGTGATGAACAACCTTGTCAGCAGGAGGTATGAAAAGCATCCAGGCACGTCCGTGGTCGATCAACGATTCACTGCTGCAGAACGTACATCGCAGCCTATCTTTTGTGGGCCGGCCGCACGCCGTGCATAGCGGTGGATTCACGAGCGGGAGATATTCAAGGCAGTTGTCACAG
>CP070705.1:1519717-1634888 GCA_020349965.1 Caldifarciminota bacterium
GCATACAGCAGGTCGAGGTCCAGGAGTTCACCCTGGATAATGGTCTGAAATTGCTTGTCTACGAGGACCATTTTGCACCAGTTATCTCAGTACAGGTACATTATCGCGTGGGCAGTTACAACGAACCGGTGGGCATGACAGGGATCTCTCATATTCTCGAGCACATGGCGTTCAAAGGTACAAAGAAGTATGGTCCGGGAGAATACAGCCTGCTCATCGAAGAAGCCGGGGGTATAGAGAACGCCTTCACATCGGTTAACAGGACCGTCTATTTCGCCAATTTGGGTGAGGACAGGTACGAGCTCGCACTCAAACTCGAGGCCGACCGCATGGTGAATCTTCTCCTTGCCGAAGACCAGTTCATCCCTGAGAGACAAGTGATCATGGAAGAGCGGAGACTCCGCGAGAATGATCCGTACAGTTCATTCTTTGAACAGCTCGATATGATAAGCTATTCGATCCATCCGTACAGGCATCCGATAATAGGGTTGATGGCTGACATAGGACGGGTCACACGCGACGAGGTGTACCGTTGGTACAAAAAGTACTATAATCCTGCCAACGCCGTTGTCGTTGTCGCGGGTGATGTTGCCGGCGAGGATGCATATCACGCCGTCAAGAAATATTTCAGCAGCCTCAGGGGCAAAGAAATCGAGGAGGTTCCATTTGAAGAACCGCCACAAAGAGGTGAAAAGCGCTTTGAATACAAAAAAGAGGTGCAGACACCGGCTCTGGCAATCCAGTACCATACGGTTGACATCGTCCACGATGACGTATGCGCACTCGATGTTCTGTCGATGATCCTCTCCCAGGGCCTGAGTTCACGTTTCGAAATGAACATCGTGCGGGGGCAGGGGCTGGCGATAAATGCCGATGTTTACCATCTGAAGTACAAGTATGGAGGCAGTTTCATCGTTTTCGCCGTTCCCCAAACGGGTGTGAATCTGTCTGACCTTGAGACTGCCGTACTACAGGGAATCGACAGCCTGAAGACGGTTGAGGTGACTGATGCCGAACTGGAAAAGGCACGCAATCAATCCCTTGCTTCGGCTATCTATCAGCAGGATTCTCCCACCGGAATCGGCATGCGCATCGGCTGGTGGGAGATCGAAGCTGGTGGCTGGCGCAACCTGAACCAATATCTCGAGGAAATAATGAACGTGAAAAAGGATGATATCATGCGAGTTGCAAAGACTTATTTCGCAAAGGAAAATCGCACGGTCGGATACTTACTACCAGAGGAGGTAGAGTGAAAACCCTCATTCTCTTTCTAGCCCCGTTGTTACTTTTGGGAACGACCGTCCGGCGTGATACCTTGGATAATGGAATCGTCGTTCTCACCGTGGAAGCACACAAGATACCGGTCATTGAGATGAGGGCGTTTGTGAGAGCCGGCAGTGTGTATGATCCGGTCGGCAAGGAGGGTCTGGCTAATATCGTTGGCAGCATGCTGCTGCGGGGTACAGCAAGGCGTTCAGCCAATGAGATCGCTGAGTCGATTGAGGCAGTCGGTGGCGTGCTCTCATCGTTCTGCCGTGAGGATTACGTGGGGCTGACCGGCAAAGTGTTGAGCAAGGACCTCGCGCTGCTCGTCGATCTGCTCAGTGATTGTTTGTGTAGCCCGGGTTTCGACAGTTCCGAATTCACGCGGGTGAAAAGAGAAACGGTTTCAGAGATCATGGCGATGGTTGATGACCCTTTTGAAGTGAGCAATCGTGAGTTCAGAAGACTGGTCTTCCGGGATCATAGACTTGCGCATATGCCTGCCGGCTACGATACAACGGTTAGGATATTGGCGCGGTCCGATGTGCAGGAGTACTACGCTCAGCGCTTCACGCCGAATAACACATTTCTCGTCTTTGTTGGCGACTTCCAAAAAGACTCACTATTGGCGCTGTTGAATGACAAATTCGGTAATTGGTCCAGGAAAGAACTAGTACTCGATGAGCCGGCCGAACCTGTGGAGTATCAGAAAACGGTCGGTAGGATCGTACCCATGAAAATCTCGCAGGCGTACATACTTCTTGGGCATTTGGGTCCCAGTTATGGTGCGGCGGATTGGCTGCCTGCTCGCCTCATGAACTACGTCTTGGGTGCAAGTTCCATGTCACGCATCTACAGAATGGTGCGTTCGGAAAAGGGGCTCGCATACGTTGCCTATTCATATTTCAATCGTTATCAAAACGGCGGATACTTCGCAGCTGAGGTACAGACCAAGAAGGATTTGGCCACAGAAGCGGTCATTACATTGCTCGATGCTATGCGGTTCGCGCAAGATTCGATGGGCATCGGGGAGATTGTTCGAGCGCGGAATTTTTATACCGGATATTTCCCTTTAACCCACGATTCATACAGCGAAATGGCGAATCTTGTCACTCAGATCGAATCTGAAGGCCTGGGATTGGATTACATTGACAGATTCGCGGATAATGTTGCAGAGGTAAACCTTGAGCAGATGATCGAAGCGGCCCGTAAATATCTGAAACCGGATAGATATTGTCTACTCATCGTCGGTGACTTGAAACCCGAGGATATTGCCGTTGATGGTATTGAATGGATGGAGTGAACGTTGACTTCATCCATGTCTCACCTATAATATACTTATGGCATGGATTGATATTGTAATCGTAATAATCATCATAAGTCTGATCATTCATGGTATAGCCACGGGTTTAATTAGGAGCGTATTCGACATCGCCGGTATCATATTCGGCTATATCATCGCAGTGACTTACAGTACGCTCGTCCGGATCCCTGAGATACTTGCATTCTTGCTGATATTTATTACAGTACTGGTAATATTCTCGATTGCGGGCAGGATTATCTCGAAGATCATCCATATAACACCACTTGGTATCATAGATCGGGTGTTGGGCGGAGTACTGGGTTTGGCAAAAGGCGCCATCATCTGTTTTGTCTTTCTTATCGTCGTGATGCTAATAAAGAGAGATACGCGTATCATTTCCAGCTCGTCGCTTGCTGCGGAGATTGCAAACAGCGGGCTCCAGGTGAGTAGAATTCTGCCAAAACCCATGTACGATTGGATTCGGGAGGTTTTTGCGCGTAAAGATGTAGTGTCCAATGATGCAAATAATTACCTTCATCTCTGATTTTGGCTCCCGAGACTGGTTCGTTGCCGCGGTAAAAGGGGAAATCCTCAAGATCACACCTGCAGCGAAGATCATGGACATTACTCACGACATCGTGCCCTACGATGTGAAGGGTGCTGCCTTTATTCTTTCAGCTGTATACGGCAGTTTCCCTGCCGGTGCGATCCACCTTGCCGTAGTCGATCCTGGAGTGGGAGGAGAGAGAAGACCGGTCATCGTCAAGTCACACGGACATTATTTTGTAGGGCCGGACAACGGTATATTTTCCTACATATATGGAAAGGATTCGGAAGTCTACGAGATCGTAGTCGACAAGAAACCGAGCGCTACTTTTCATGCTCGTGACATATTCGGTCCGGCGGCAGCGTGGCTTGCAGGAAGCCGGCCAATCGGTGAACTGGCGCGGCAGACATCCAGTATCCTGTGTTTCAGAAGGCCTGAACTGAAAAACATACGCGGCTGTATGTACGGTGAGATCGTATATATCGATCACTTCGGGAACTGCATTACAAATCTGCCGAATTCCGTGGAAATAGGGACGATTCATGTGGCAGGGAAGGCAGTAGCCGTGGGTATTAGTTATGGGGTCGCGCAGCCCGGTGAAGTTGTGTGCGTGAAAGGGAGCATCGGCTACTACGAGATCGCGTGCAACAGAGGTAATGCCAGTAATCTACTTAAGGCACGTATCGGTACGGGTGTCAAGGCATCATGATATCGATGGCACATTTCTCTTGACATCATCTGAATCTTGTGTAAGATATTTTAGACTTAAGTCTTTATCGTAACAATGAAGCAAATAATGGTCTGACTTGAGTGATGAGAATACAAAGGAGGCAAAGTGAAGGTGACATTGATACTCGTGCTTCTCATACCGACGCTGCTGCTGGGAAGGATCATCGAGGGCGGACCCGGCGACCGGATCATGGGTTTCGCACCTGGAGACACGCTCATCGACACCCTGCGTGTAACGGTTCGCGTTCCTTCCCGTATCGGGTTGTACGTTAACGGTAATACGGAATTCGACCTCGGCGATGCTGCCGTAACCTTTCCACCGTTGGTCTTTCCTGGTTATTATGACCCAACATTGGTAGGCGGTACTAACACGGACGGAGTCGATGTTGAGGTCTTTTCAAACTCTCAAACGTTGACCTGGCATCTGGAGACGTGTGGCAGCGGTGATTTCAGCTTGACGATTGCGCTTGACCAGTTGTATTACGCACCTGATGGTGAGGCGAATCCGATTGATGGAAATGACCCACCAGGCGGCAACTGGCTTTCTTTTACCACTACGTACACGGAGATCGCCAATGGAACGAACACGACAGGTTGGCAGGATGAAAGCCAGGATTACATTTTTCAGGCCGAAACAGACGACGCACCGACTCCTGCCGCAGGTGAGAACGTTACAATCTACTATCGTGTCTATGCTCAATAGATCGAAGTAAGGTGTGAGGCCGATGGGCAAATCTATCTTTTTTCTGCTTTTCCTGTCGGCCTCAATTCTCTTCGCACGTACCCGCTTGATCGTCATCATCGATTCAGACGTGGAATTTGATCTCTATCAAGTAATATATCCTCCCAGCATTTTCCCGACTTATTACAGGCCGACACTGGCATCTGGATTGAATCCCAACGGAATCCTGCTCACGATTGGATATCAGAGGGTCGGAAACCAACATGACATTTCAGATGTCTTCGTTTCGACCAGGGGAAGTGGTGATTTCTCTGGTTCAATAGAGCTCGGCCAGCTGTATTTCGCACCAAATGGGGAACCGTTACCACCTGCAGGGGTCGACCCTCCCGGTGGTAACTGGCGGCCATTCAGTGTCTTCTATCAGGAAATAGAACACATGGAGGTTAGTGGTCCAGGGTTAACGAGATTCGAACGCCCCCAGGATTATATCTTCAAAGCCGAAACAGACGACGAATCCGGTGATCAGTCAATAACTTTGTATTACCGAGTTTATGGATTATGAATATACTATCCTTAGTAGTAATCGGGTATCTTGGTTTCACCGTGGGACCGGCAAAGGTCGAGAAGACCGTTTTGGGAGCAGAGAATGTGACCGAGGTATTCGAGGTTCAGAACTTCACAGACGATTCCCTGAGAATCAAGGTCGAATTCGAGGATTTTGACATCGATGAAACGGGTCAGGTTTCTTTTTATGCTCCCGGTCACTTCAGCAATTCCCTTGCGTCGCGTGCCACCGTCAATCCGGAAGAATGCGTCGTTCCGCCAAAGGGAATCGAGAATCTCAGGGTCACATCCGTCTTGCCGCGTGAAGGTGCAGTACCGGAATATCGAGCAATGATCCTTTTCAAGTCAAAGCCGATCCCAACGAGCTATTCGACGGCCGTCAATGTCGCCGGCGAAATCGGCGTCCCGATCTACTACACGATGTCACAGTACGCAGTGAAAGGATTTTCATTGGACAGCTTCTTCGTGCAAAATGATACGTTGGAGATCGTCTTGACTAACACCGGCAATGTCCACCTCAGAATCAAAGGCGAATTTGTAATCAGCACGTACGATACCAAGATAGTGCAGCAGGATTCCCTGCCTGAATTAGTGGTGATGCCGGGGAGAAGAAGGAAATTGAAGATCGGGATAAAAGAAACACTTCACGACGTTGTCCATGTGGCTAAAGTGATCTTCGATTACGGCGCGATTGAGTTGATCATGGGTGAAAGGAAATTCGCCAAGTGAATATCTTGATGCTCTTTTTGCTGGTTGCTTCCAATAACCGTGTCTATACTTCATTCTACACCTATCATAGAGTGGGCGGTCATTCGGTCACCGATCTCTACATCGATTACTTTCTACACCGTTACGACTTGCGGCTCGCGCTGGAAAAGCGGGGAGACCAAACAGGATTGAAAAGCATTTCTTTCGAAATCGATTCTGTACTTGGCGATTTTCGTCTGGCACTGGGGGATAAGCCTTACCGCGTGCGTGCCCCGGTCTGCACGAATCTTGACCTATGGGGATTATCATTGATCAGTCGTGGTCTCGATCTTTTCTTGGGAAGGGAGCGAGATCATACCACATCGCTGCCGCCGACATTCGAAGATAATAGATATATATTGGGAGTCAGGTTGCACAGGCAGCCCCTACCACGTATTCCACTCGATTTCTATCTGGTGAGGAGGGGCGATAAAGCAGGGTATAGTCAAGTGAGCAGCAATACTGCAGCAGGCGTCAATTCAGAGATCAAAGTCGGTAAGGTGACCTTGGATAACCGGCTATGGGTCAGCCATACGGAGGAGGGGATAGGAGCGAGTTACGCGTTTGACGGCCAGTTGATGGCCCAGAAATACGGCGGACACTTGAACGTCACTACTTTGACGAGAGAATACATTCCCCTTTCCAGCGTCAAGATGCACCGCGGCAGCTGGTTCAGGTTGAATACTTATCAGAAACCGGCGGATTGGCTCGGTTTCAGCCAGGATTTGGGTTATACTTCTTGGCAGGATGTGCGGCTCACGCTCAATACGAGACTGTCACCTGCACGCCTACCCGTGCTGACGTACGGTGTATCTCTTTCAAGAGAGAAGGTGAGCCATGTTCTTGATGGACAATTGAATTATAAGAACCTCGGTGTCAATGCAAATTATGAATGGTCGAGGGAACACCACGCCTACGGTATTAGATTGTCGCAAGATATAGTGAATTGTCGGCTTTGGTCCAGTTTCCAGCGGTGCGGGTCAGACGTGTGGCAGTTCGGTATGATGTTCCCGTTCCCGCGCTATGTAGATTTCAAATTCTATTTTAATTATGCATCTCGTCAGGATCACTGCAGCCACACGACCGGCTTTGAAATATCATCCAAATTGTTCAGGGACCTCAACCTCAATTTCACGTACGAATACATACGGCATAATTCAGCGAGCGACCAGCATATATCATTCAGCGTTTCCAAGAGTTTTGATTTCGACCGAGTTGGACTCAGTTTCATATCTGGTAGGGTATTCATGGATGGCAACAACAACGGAATATACGATCTTGGTGACAGGGCTATATCAGACATTGAAGTGGTTATCGATGGGAAGAGTGCGACAAAGACCGACAAGAACGGTATCTACATGTTTTCATTCGTTAGATCGGGCCAGCACTCCGTCAACGTAAATCTTGGCTGCATGCCTGCTGAAATTGGCACTGCACAGCGATCCCGGTCCGTTGATACGAGGTTATTGTCCCAAGCACGGATCGATTTTCCGCTTGAGGTATTGGGTTCATTGAGCGGCTCCGTATTCTTCGACAACAATAATAACGGGCAGATGGATGAAGATGAAGTTGGTGTGCCCAATGTTGTCCTTGCGCTCAATGGTTACTTGACCGCGACGGACACCGATGGAGCATTTCGCTTTGCCAATCTTGCTTCAGGTACGTATGTGCTTGAGCCTAAGGTTCTACCTCCGGAAACTATCGCTGCTAGTCAGGAGTTACTGTTCGTGTATATAAAACCCGGGGTGAGTTTCAAGGATTGCAGAATCGGGGTAGTAAGGAAAGCGAGACCCGTTAAAAAGAAGGTATTTGAATAAGTAAAATTCAACCAGCACTTTCCAAGAAGAGAATGTTGCTGAAAGATTATCGGCGGAGTTTCCTGAATCACCGATATTTTCGTAGGCGTGCTTCTTTGCGTATTGACTTGTAAAACTAATCCTATAAGATAGTCCATGGACATCGTGGGCAAGATCATCAAGCGAAGAGTATTGATTCTCGATGGTGCTACAGGTACTAACCTACTCAAAAGGAGAAACGTGGCACCGGGCGAATCGCCGAGCGTGATGAACATAAGGGACCCTGATTCGGTTTTCGCTCTGCACCAGTCTTATGTCGCTGCCGGCTCTGATATCATACTAACGAACACCTTGAGCGCTAACGGACGCAATTTCGCCAGCAAGACATTAGACAGTGTCATAAGGCATGGCGTACACCTGGCCAAGCGAGCAGCAAATAAAGTGCATGTCGTTGCGGATGTCGGCCCTCTGGGCGATTTGATCAAACCGTATGGACATAAAGATTTCGAGGACGTAGTGGCCGAATATAAGGCCATATACCGTGCCTTTACGCGAGCCGGGCTGCGTCGTTTTTTCATCGAAACATTCACCTCGATAATCGAGGCTAAAGCAGCGTATCTGGCGGCAAAGGATTATGCAGACAGCATTTATGTCTGTCTTTCCTTCCAGGACAACGGCCGGACGATCATGGGTGAAACGCCCGAAGCCGTAGTTTTGACCTTCGATGCGCTGGGCGCGGATGCGGTGGGTGTGAATTGCACGACGCCCGATGTAGCGGTCGAAGTCTTAAGCAGAATGCGCGCCGTTTCCGGAATGCCGCTCATCGCTAAACCGAACGCGGGACGTGTCTCCATAGAAAATGGCATCGTAAAGAATTCGATGTCCGAGGCTGAACTCATCCCCTATTATGTTAAATTCGTCCGTGCAGGTGCCAACATGATCGGCGGCTGTTGCGGTACGACACCCGAATTCATAAAAGCGATTGCCCGGAAGAAGTCGCGGCCCCGCTCTGTAAAATCACCGAAGAGATTTTTTCTCGTTACGCCAGGGAAGGTTACAGAAGTTGTGTGCAATAGGAGTTATGTTGTCGGCGAGCGGCTCAACCCGTCTGGGAGGAAGAAGTTGCGGGCGGCTTTGAAAGGCAGTGACTACAAAGTCTACGGCGACGAAGCAAAGGCACAAGAAAGAGCAGGTGCGGACGCGATCGATATTAATGCCTTTGTTGATGTACTGGAAGAAAGGGCAACGCTGACCAGTGCCGTGCATGCCGTAATGAAACACTCGAGCCTGCCGGTCTTCATTGACACGCAGGATTACTCGGCCGCCGAGTCGGTGCTGCGTTGCTACCCGGGAATTGGGGTCTATAACTCGATTCCGGCACGGCGCAGCAGTCTGAAAAAGTGGTTGCCTCTCGTTCAGCGGTGCGGGTTCAAAACTGTCATTTCGCTCGTCGGCAAACGGATACCGAAAAACAGCAAGGAGAGGATAGAGAATGCAAAACTCGCCTTGGCCGTCGCCAGAGAATTGGGTTTCCCGGTACGTGATCTGATCTTCGATCCATTGGTCTTTCCCGCAGCTACTGGAAACGGTCAGATCGAAGAAACACTGAAGGCGCTACGCGTTCTCCATCGGATGAGATTAAAGACAATCCTAGGCATCTCCAATGTATCGTACGGACTTCCTGACCGTTCACTATTGAATGCTGCGCTGGCTGCGGCTGCCGCAAAAGGCAATGCTAACTTTCTCATCCTCAACCCCTTGGATGAGAACGTTATGGGGGCGCTTAGTGCCTCTGGTGTGCTATTCGGGAGCAGCACCCTGCACGAATTTATCGAAAGGCGCCGTGCTGTGCAGCGCGCAAAGGAGGATGAACACGACCTTGTAGGTGCGATCGTGAACGGTAATGTCGATGAGGGAGTGCGTCGGGCAAAGACAATGATCGATGGCGGCATGGACATTCAGGAATTGACCGACGGACATCTGTCCAGAGCACTTGAAGAAGTCGGTAGATACTATGACCGAGGAGAATTCTTCATTCCGGATCTATTGAAGGCCGCCGAAGTTGCGCAGGCGGTCCTCGATCTGATGAAACGGTCGACACCGGCGCAGCCAAAGAAGGGGAAGATCGTAGTCGCTACGGTCAGGGGCGATATCCATGATATCGGGAAGAATCAGGCAGCGATGCTATTCGAATCGGCCGGGTATGAAGTGTTTGACCTTGGCAAAGACGTCGCAGCACAGACCATAGTGCAGGCCGCGCGTATGCATTCTCCCGATTTCGTCGGACTCAGTGCTCTCTTGACGACGACCATGCCGGAGATGGAGAAGGTCATCGCCGCATTGAGAAAAGCCGGGCTCGATGCGAAAGTCATCATTGGCGGACCCAACGTGAGCATCGATTACGCACGCAAGATCGGTGCGTTCGGTGCAGCCCGTAATGCATTCGAAGGTTTGAGACTCGTGAAGAAACAGAATCGTGCTACGCAATAGGCTACACAAACAAAGAATAATATCGCTCGAGATACTCTTGCCCGTTTCGACGGTCGAAGGGGATTTGTTGGAGGCGATCGAGCCGGTCGTGCCCTTTATTGATGCTGTCAACATTCCTTCGAACCCGTTGGGGAAATTGCGGCCGGATCCACTATCCTTCGCACACATACTCAGGGAAAGACTCGATGTAGAGACCATACCTCATTTTGTGGCACGGCACCTAACACTTCTTGGATACGAGAGCAGGCTCCTCGGTGCAAAGGCGCTGGGCATCGAAAACATCCTGTGCGTTACCGGCGACACACCCGTGGAAGGCCGTAGTGCATTCGAACTGGATTCTTCTCAGCTGCTCATGATCGCACGGAGTCTCAAGCAGGGATTGACTTCTGCCCGCAAGAGTATCGAGTCTGTTGATTTTTGTCTGTGTACAAGCTTCAATCCCAACGTTCCCAATATCCAGGGCGAATTCGTAAAAGCGGCTTCAAAATACCGCTGTGGAGCAGAGGTATTCTTCACGCAACCTGTTTTCTCGCCTGCACGCGCAATACCTGTTTTCAAGGAATTCCGCGCGCGGTATAAGGAAGCGAAGATCATCGCCGGCTTGTCGTTTCTCTACACTCAGAAACGTGCATTTTCGCTCATGAAATTCATGGGTATTCCTTACGAGCACATCTCGCGGATCGAAGCCGAGGATGAAGGGAGTATGTTGTTGTCGATCGCACAGGAGATCCTCCCCTATATCGATGGGTTTTATGTTATCACGATCGGAAGGTATGGCGGAGCGTTGGGCTTCCTAAAGGAACTCAGAACACTCTGTCGTTGAGCTGAGTTGATTCTCTCCGAACCGCATTTCCTTGCTATGCAACAGATTTCTCATGTTCCACTGGAACTCCGGGTAACAGATTTTTTGTGACTGAATAATAGATCGCAACGAAAATCGTGAGAGCGATGAACGTGCTGATTGCGTTGACAGATGGTCTATCTTATTATGATCATTTTTTGGACGACTCTATTGTCTATCTCCAAGAAATAAACACCTGGCTGGATTGCACCGGGTTCAACGACTCGCCCTGTGATGTCAAAGACTCTGCACTCATTACCCGTGGGTAGTTGCAGAGGCCCACGGAAGATGGTCGCAGTAACGTTTTCATGAGTATCCACGGGTTTCACAGATGGGTGCTGCTCTATGCCGGGTCCTACGAGCCATGGTTCAAAATCAACATAGTCACTGACCGTATCACCTAGGCCAAATGGATTGGTTATGGGATGATACGGGCCGCCGTCATCACCCCACCAGTTATTTTCGGCATCGACGGTCACCCCGGAGTTCATGCAATTGACTCCATAGCCGCCATTGTCGCAAATATTACAGCGATTGATTGTGGCATTGGCCTGGCCTGTTATGTGCAAACCATTTCCTTCATTACTCAATATGACACAACTGTCAATCGTAGGAAACGCACCATCCAAACAGGCAATACCACCGCCGTTTGCAGATACGTTATATGCGATATAATTGCTGACGAGTGTAGGTGTACAAGACGAGTGGATGAGGCCAATGCCGCCACCCGATTGATTAGCCGTGTTATAGGTGATTATATTGTCACGGATGACCGGCTCTATTCCATCACACCGTATCCCGCCGCCAGTCCCGAGGGCGCTGTTACCGGTTATGATGTTTCCAGTGATCGTGGGGTAATTGTAACACCGGATACCACCACCGCTGTTGTTCGTCGCATTGTTGGAAATCACGTTTGCGGTAATGATCGGGTTTGACAGATTCAGGGCGGCAATTCCTCCACCGCCATTTGGTGCTAAGTTTTCAGTGATTGTATTGTTAGTAATCGTAGGCGAAGATGAATTGTCGCAAAGGATACCTCCGCCAAAGCCTGCGTATCCGTGGCGAATGGTGAATCCATCTATTACTGTCGCCATATCAGCGCCGGTAGAGATCTCGATCACTCGGCTGATACTATCGCCATCGACTATTGTTGTCTCCGGACCATATTCACTGATTAGTTTAACGCTAGATGTATTCGGCCAGATGATGTTCTCATAGTAGGTTCCAGGTCCAACCAACACGGTATCATTAAAGGCACAAGAATCCAAACCTGCCTGTATCGTATTGAGGGTGGAATCGGGGTGGACGTACCAGGTGACCGCTTGCATTGAGCTACATAGTGAAAAAACCGCGACTACTATCGCCATACAACATCTGCGTTTCATGCCAGCCTCCTCTCTGTTATACTTAATTACGAATCCAAGCGAAATTACTGAATGATTTTTGGAATACTACTGTATTATACTACTGTAGACAAAGATTGTCAAGTAATCATTTTGGCAGGTGCGCCCGCTGTCTGTTTTCTGCATGAAACAAAGGCGAGGGTCCAGGCACAAGCCAGAGGTCTCGAATGGATTAGGAGGGAAAATGAAGGGGAGTGAAAATTCAAGTCACTCCTCTCAAGTCTATGGCTGAGATATCTTATTTCAGCTTTCCTCCTTCTCTGTGACGCTATCTACTTGTCTTTACCAAACGTAAAGTAACGACCTCTCGTTCTTCTCGAAAATAGCCTATCGTATCAGCAGTATTTTCTCTGTGGTAATGTAATCCCCAGCTTGAAAATGCAGGAAATAGACTCCACTGCTTAGTTGACGATTATGTTGATCTCTTCCATCCCATCTTACTGATGACCAATATCCGGTAACCGATTGCTGTTTTAGTAACGTTTTGACCTTGCGACCCGTAATGTCGTAGACGTTAAGAACAATGTCGCCGCAGTCTTCCGTCATCTGGTATCTTATATCGGTGAAGTGGCGGAAGGGATTAGGAATTATCTGCAGCGCGATGATCATATTTGCTGAAGGTCCCTTCTCTTCGATACCAGGTTCAGTGAGCCACGGTGTGAAGTCTACAAAGTTGCTTACCTGATCACCCAATCCACCCGGGTTAGAATCAGGATGATAAGGGCCAGTTGCATCACCCCACCAGTTGTTCTCGGCGTCGACTATTATCAATGGATATAGATTCCGCACTCCGTGACCAGTATTGCTCACTATGTTGTTATAATGTAGCACAGGTCCGGAAATCTGCCCGATATACACGCCGTCGCCGATATTTCTCGATATAGAACACTCATTTATAGATGGGTCAGAGTTATTCCAACACCTGATGCCGGCACCATATGCAGCCGTGTTACTATCGATGGCATTGCCGGTAATAATTGGTGAAGCATCATTCTCACAGTCGATACCTCCACCAAACAGTGCATAATTGCCGGTGATTATGTTGTTAATGATAGTGGGTGAAGGGTTCCCATAACAGTCGATGCCCCCAGCATAGATAGATGTGTTGTCTGTGATGGTGTTATCGGTGATGAGCGGTGAAGACCAGTTCGATACAATACCTCCGCCCCAGCGCGAATTGTTGTTCGATATGGTATTATTGCTGATGGTCGCTGAAGAGGTATCGCCACAATTGATTCCTCCGCCATCGTAACCTGTATTTTCCGTAATGATATTATCTGAGATGATTGGTGAGCAGTTGTCATGGACAACGATGCCGCCGGCAGAACTGTCTGATATGTTTCCGGAAATAGTATTACCGATTATGATCGCCGCACAATCTATAAACAAGTCAATACCGCCTCCATAGACGGCGGCGTTCTCAGTGATGATATTACCGGTGATAGTGGGTGATGAATTAGTGTAGCAGCTGATACCTCCGCCGGCACTTCCGTATGGAGGTATAACCAGTCCCGTGCCATTGGTGATGGTAAAACCGTGCAATACGGAATTCGTGTCCTCACCGCTAATGAAAATAACGACGCAGCCAGTATCCGGATGTGCAGGAGTACTCCCGTCGATTATCGTTGAGCCGGGTCCGAGTTCGCTGGTTACGGTGATAGCTTTGCCCCCGAAGTTGATGTTCTCAAAGTACGTTCCAGGTGCCACAAGTACTATGTCGCCAGTTGAACAGGAATCGATACCGGCCTGTATGGAATTCATAGTAGAGTCCGGGTGTACATACCATATTGTGCGGTAGGCAAAGCTATTACTGACTGACAGCAACATACCGACAATGGAGATCCACATTATACAATGTCTACCCATATACGCCTCCACTTGTACTTCTATACCTTGTGAACTTACAGAAAAATTCTCCTATACTATTACCAAATGATAAAGGAAAAGCATACTGCGTCAAGAATCGATTTGAGACCTAAGTCTGCGTCACAGCAAATGTTTGGTGCACACGAAGTGCGGTAGGCGCTGTGGAAGATGCTCCTTACTATGTCCGCAACAAATCATTCATTGATTTCCCTTCGGATATTGTTATTATATGGGGTCATGAGCAATCAGTATGACGTTATCGTAATCGGTGGAGGACATGCTGGTATCGAAGCTGCGGTCGTTTGCGCGCGCATGAACCATAGTGTGCTGCTCATCACGCTCGACCCCGACAAGATAGGTCGGATGTCCTGCAATCCTTCTATCGGCGGTCTGGCAAAGGGACACCTGGTCAAAGAGATTGATGCTCTCGGCGGTGAGATCGGCGTGCTTGCGGACAGAACCGCGATCCAATACCGCCTGTTGAACCGTTCGAAGGGTCCGGCAGTATGGTCGCCGCGAACGCAGAACGATCGTTCCCTGTACAAGAAAGCCGCCCGGTCGATCGTCGAAAAGACAAAGAATATCGACATCAAGGAAGGAGAGGCAACCGAATTGATCGTGGATAGAGGTCGAATCTGTGGAGTCAGAACGAAATCTGGTGACGAATGCAAAACCGATGCCGTGATTGTGACCACCGGGACCTTTCTCAACGGTTTGATGCACATCGGAATGGAAAGCTTTGATGGCGGACGTTATGAAGAACCTGCGGCATCCCATCTGAGTGGATCGTTGAAGGGGCTCGGCTTGAGCCTTGGCCGCCTGAAGACCGGTACTTCGCCGCGTATCAAGAAAGAGAGCGTCGATCTGACGAATCTCCGGAAACAACCCGGCGATGAATCTCCTGCGCCATTTTCTTTCCGGACAAAGGATGTATCGCGACAACAGATACCGTGCTACATCACGCATACCAATGAAAGGACCCATCGCATTATCTGCAGCAGCCTTGATCGATCCCCACTGTATTCAGGGAAGATAAAGGGAATTGGTCCCCGTTATTGCCCGTCGATCGAAACCAAAGTCGAGCGTTTCTCAGACCGCGATTCGCACCTTGTCTTTGTTGAACCCGAGGGCATTGAAGCTAATGAATATTACCTGAACGGACTTTCCACGTCGCTCCCTTATGACGTTCAGGTAGAAATACTACACTCGATCGATGGGTTGCAGAATGCAGAGATCACCAAACCGGGCTATGCTGTCGAATATGACTTCGTTTATCCGGTTCAATTGTATCCCACGCTCGAGTCGAAGAGCGTGACGTACTTGTACTTTGCCGGTCAGATAAATGGTACATCGGGCTACGAAGAAGCTGCAGCCCAGGGTTTTATGGCAGGCGTCAATGCGGCGCTGAAGATACGCGATGATAAGCCGTTCGTGATTAAGCGTTACGAAGCGTATATTGGCGTGCTCGTCGATGATTTGGTAACCAAGAATGCGACAGAGCCGTACCGTATGTTCACATCG
The DNA here is from genome assembly GCA_020349965.1 of Caldifarciminota bacterium. Classification (GTDB taxonomy): domain Bacteria; phylum Hydrothermota; class Tepidihabitantia; order SM23-42; family SM23-42; genus SM23-42. Next base: position 1,535,470 of record CP070705.1, read on the forward strand.
CTCGCCGAACATCGGTTGATCTTAAGGATCGACAATGTTGCCGATCGGCTCATGCACTATGGCGTGAGATATGGACTTGTCAAGCAGTCCGAGTACCAGGTCTTCGTTGACCAGAGGATGAGAATAGACCGCGAAATCGAGCGCCTGAGAACTACGGTGGTCAAACCTTCTGCTGCCAATCCAATTCTGCTAAAGAAGAACGAGACCGGGATCCCTGAGGAGCGTGGGGGACAGACACTCTTACAGATCTTAAAGCGTCCGCATTTGCATTATAAAGACGTGGAAAGGATGGATGATTTCGAGTTCGCTCCTGATATCGGCCAGAGAGTTGAGATAGAAGTGAAATACGAGGGCTATATCAAGAGGGAGGATGAAGCAATAGCCAGATTGCGCGAACTGGAGCGGGAAAAGATACCCCGTGACCTGGACTACAACAGTATCCACGGGTTGTCCAACGAGGCGCGCACGAAATTATCTGCGGTCAGGCCCTCGGATCTTGACCAGGCGTCACGGATCCAGGGTGTCAGCCCGACAGACATACTGCTTATGTTGCTCTATTTGAAGAAGACAATGGTAACGAGATGATGGACGAACAGATCATAAGTTTCCTGAGCACCAAGATGGCGGTCGAAGATGTTGACGATTCTGCGATTGCGGTGAAGGTCAAAGGAACTATATATGCACCGGTGGAGAAATCGATCGGAGAAATAAAGGAATATTTCTCCCACACCCGATACACGCCACTCTTCAACGAGGAAAACGAGCAGCACGTTGTACAGTTCGGGATCTACCGTAAACCGGATGCCAAACCGAAATACTGGTTGAACATCATCTTGTTTCTTGCGACAATACTCTCAACGATACTTGCCGGGTCACTCAACAGCGGAGGGAATCCTTTTGAGAACATCTCTGATCTGTTGCTTGGTGTACCTTTCTCGTTGTCGATAATGTCGATCCTTACCTGTCATGAACTGGGACACTACTTCATTTCGCGGAGAGAGGGTATGATCACGACCTTACCATTTTTCATCCCTGTTCCGTTTCATTTCCTCGGCACATTTGGTGCTGTGATCCGGATGAAATCGATCGTTCCATCGAGAAAGGCGCTACTTAACGTGGGCATGTCAGGACCGATCGCCGGATTCCTGGTTGCATTGCCGATCTCCATCATCGGCATATATCTTTCCGAGATAGGGGCGGCACCCGAGACAGAAGGTGTACTGCGGCTTGGCGATTCGCTGCTCTTCTGGATAATTGCCCAGTTAATCCATCCTTCTATTCCAGCCGGTTACGATCTCTATCTGCATCCGGTGGCGTTTGCCGGTTGGCTTGGGTTATTCGTGACGTCGATGAACCTCATACCGATAGGGCAGTTAGACGGTGGGCATGTTACGTTCAGTCTGTTCTTGAGAAAACGCCGGTACCTCTATTTACCTATATTTGGTGCGCTCATTGCCCTTGGATTGCTATGGTTCGGGTGGTATTTCTGGCTTCTTATTGCGTTATTCATCGCCCGGCGCGATCCTGTGATCCAGGACTCTTTGACCCCGCTTTCAAGGCGGGAAAGATTGTACGCGATAATTCCACTGGTTGTCTTGATCCTGACCTTCGTTCCCCAGCCGTTTGTGATCTGACGGATTGGATACAAGATACACAATAATTAAGTTGTGTACCAGGGAATCAGATGATAAGTTGGCAGGGTGCCAGCACAGCAGATTACTAGGGAAGACCTACTGATAGACCTCTTCTTATTGCTGATATTCTGTTCTGCTGCTCCGCTTCCCACTGGTGTTCTGGTAGTCTGATCTGCTTGGATCTGTGGTTGAGCTATTTGATAGTCGAATTTGCTTTTTAGGTCTTTGGGTTTGTGTTCAAGTCATCGTTATTGAACGACTGCGGTATCAGTCTTTCCTCGTCGTTTCCAGATACGAACCGACAAGGTATCCGAGTACAGCCAGAAATGCGATCATTATGGTGCGCAGGAAACCGAATGTGGCGAAAAATATACCCAATACCCCCGCACCGATTGCGCCCAAAAGAGCCTTATTTATCTTCATTGTATTTGGATAATATACAGTATTGTCATGATGTCAATAGCCCAACAACATATTGCCCGGGTAGCATCCGCTATCCTGAGATTGCTTCGTCTTTTCATTGCGAGGACTCCGAGCTTGTCGGGGAGGACGAAGGAATTTCATCCTTAACGGTACGACCCATCTCGGCGCCGAGTCCGAATCTCTTTCGGCTTGCAGCCTCTGCTTTCTTCAGCTTTATCCTGATCCATAACGACAGGATCACGAGCAGCAATATGACGAATGACGAGAACGAATTCTGGAGCAAGGCGAGGAAGTCATACAACCCATGGCATAGTGTTGCATAGAGTACACCCCGGGCCATCAACCGTGATTCGTTGTCGGGGTTGAACTTGGCGAGTCCTATGTAGTAACCCATTATTGCCCCGAACAAGGCATGGCCGGGTACGGCAAGGAACGCTCTCACTATACCGGCTACTGGTCCGAGCGAAAACACGTATAAGACATTCTCGAAGGTGGCGAAGCCGAGAGAAGCCGAAACAGTGTAGACTATGCCGTCCATCACCTCGTCGAACTCCGTCGAACGGTATATCCATTTTCTGACTGCGACGAATTTGAGCAATTCCTCGATCGGAGCAATGACCAGGAACGAAAGAATGGTCGTGTATAATATTCCGGTCGAGAATGTACTGCACAAATGGGCCAACAGCCATTCTCCGACTGCTGCCGGAACGACCATCAAGGCGCCGATAGCGAATATTCTTACGATTTTCTTCTTCGGTTCAGGTTCATACTTATCCCGGTGGTTGAAATACCAGATAAGGAATAACCCGGGTGCGAGCGCGATGAGGAGTGATAAGACTACCATGGAATAACATTAGCCGGATACGTGGCAAAGTCAATGTCTCCGTCATGTGTTTCATTGAGTGGTAACGTCGCGACCTTGATTTTCTGCTCTCTATTGCTACAATAGATCGTGGTTACCCTTGGTATCGAAACATCGTGCGACGAGACGTCGGTGGCGGTGCTCCATGATTCCAGAGTTCTGGCGAATATCGTGTCGTCGCAGGTGGCCCACACGAAGTTCGGCGGGGTCGTACCTGAGATTGCGGCGAGGAATCATATAAAGGTCATCGTCCCATTGACGAGAAACGCGCTCGAGGTGGCCGGGAAGGATCTCTATGACGTCGATCTGATAAGCGTGACCCGCGGCCCAGGACTCGTGGGCGCACTCCTGGTCGGACTTTCCTATGCCAAGTCTCTGGCGATATCATTGAACAAACCTCTGATCGGTGTCAATCATCTCGAAGGACACATCTACGGGCTACAGTTGGGCGGGGTTCTGCCGCGCCATCCCTATTTGGTCTTGATCGTCTCGGGCGGCCATACCGAGATTGTACTCGTCGGGGAGCCATTCCATTATAGAACCCTGGGCAGGACGCTCGACGATGCGTGCGGTGAAGCCTTTGACAAGGTCGCCAAACTAATGGGCTTGCCTTACCCAGGCGGCCCTTACATCGAAAAGCGGGCGGCTCAGGGGAAGCGGAGAACGATCGATTTTCCTGTTCCGCGCCCGGAGGGTTTGAGTTTCAGCTATGCTGGTCTCAAAACTGCGGTTCTGTATTACACGAGGGACAACCCGCGGTACGACGTAAATGATGTTGCAGCCAATTTCCAGGAAGTAGCGCTCGAACATCTTGTCGAAGTAGCAACGCGTGCAATGAGTGAGACCGGTGTGAAAGACCTTGGGCTGGTCGGTGGCGTGACCGTGAACAAAAGGCTGCGCGAGAAATTTTTCGCACTTGCCGAGAAGATGAGTATGCACTTGCGCGTGTCTCCGGTGCAATTCTGCACCGACAATGCTGCGATGATCGCCCGGGCCGGCATGGAACGTTTCAAACGATTCGGCCCATCGGATTTAGCTATTGACGTAGTAGCACGTGAAAGACTGGAAGACATAACCTGAAAATTAGATGCACGCTTCCCCTCGAAAACGTACTCCCGGGACACTGAATTCTATGTTCAAATTGGAAATTTGAGTGGAATTCGTACATGATTCATGATGCAGGATACAACACGGACCATTGTGCCCGTTGACTTTACGTGTGATTTGAATAACATGGAATATCCAGGAGGTTAGATGGCATTCAATGCACAGAATTTCGTCGTAGAGAAAACTCGGGACATAAGGTCCCAGGTGGGGAACGACACTACGTTGTGCGCAACGAGCGGTGGGGTCGACTCGATGGTCTGCGCCTTCCTGGCGCACCGCGCTCTGGGCAGGAACCTGATCGCTATATTCATCGACGACGGTCTCATGCGCGAAGGTGAGCCGGAGAAAGTAACTTCCCTGCTACGGAGCCGCGGAATCCGAACCGTGCTCGTCCTGGCCGCCGACGATTTTTTCAAAGCCCTGAAAGGAAAGGAAGACCCGGAGGATATGCGTAAGGCTTTTCGCGACACATTCTACAAAACGCTGGGCAAAGCAGTGCGCAAGCACAGGGCAAAATACCTGATTCAGGGCACGATCGCAGCCGACGTGATAGAGACAAAGGGCAAGATAAAATCACAGCACAATGTGTTGGCGCAGATCGGAATAAACCCGCGCCGTTATGGATTGAACGTCATTGAACCTCTGGTAACGCTATTCAAACCCGACGTGCGTAAGGTGGGAAAGGCATTGAGGCTGCCATCGACGATTCACCAGCGGATGCCGTTCCCCGGGCCCGGGTTGGCAACGAGGGTGGTGGGCGAAGTCACTCCGGCAAAGGTCAGGTTGCTGCGGAAGGCAACGTCGATCGTCGAGCGTGAGATGAAGAGCATCAAGGCATTCCAGACATTTGCGGTTCTGCTCGATGACCGGGCGACCGGCGTAAGGAAGGGCAAGCGATCATTCGGAAATATCATCGTCGTGCGCAGTGTTCAGTCAAAGAACGCAATGACTGCGACCCCGACCCGCGTTCCTTATGATGTTCTCGAACGCATACAGAAGAAGATCACGAATCAGATCCCGGAAGTGACAAAAGTTTTGTATGACATATCACCAAAACCGCCAAGTACGATAGAATACATATAGAAAGATCGGTTACGTTTAGCGGTTACGATGCCCGTTTTGTCCAAAGGCTACTTCCTACGGCACCGATACGTAACCGTCACCCTGTAATGACGATACGGGCTTCGCAACGCTTGCACCTTAACCGTTACTCTTTTTCATTAGCTCTCGAGTGAATTGTGAGCCGCAACCCCCAATTTAATTATCAAGCGTCCTGCGTCGGGCGTTTAGCGTATCGCGTAGCGCGTGCGGCGTTTATGTTGACTTTGGATGTTTTTTCGATACAATAGGCGAAATGAAGAAGATTGCAATATGCAATCAGAAAGGCGGTGTCGGCAAGACCGCGACCGCAGTGAATCTTACGGCCGGCCTCTCTCTGGCCGAGAAGAATGTTCTGCTCGTCGACATCGACCCCCAGGCCAATTCCACGAGCGGCCTCGGTATCGACTACAAAACCCTTGAGAGATCAATCTATGACTGCCTCTTTGAGCCGTCCATGGTCAGGGAGACTATCATCAAGACAAAATGGCCGAGGATGTCGATCGTGCCTTCGACGACGGATCTAGCCGGCGCCGAGATCGAACTAATTAGTGAGAATGAACGCGAAGGAATGCTGAGGAGAGTTCTTTCCATGATCGCCTATGAGTATGATTTCGGCATCATCGATTGCCCTCCGTCGCTCGGTCTGTTGACGGTGAACGCCCTCGTTGCGAGCGACAGCGTTTTGATTCCGATCCAATGCGAATATTATGCCTTGGAAGGACTCGAAAAATTACTCAAGACGATCAAGGTGATAAAGAACGGACTGAACAAGAATCTTATCATCGAAGGGATACTTCTGACGATGTACGATGCACGGCTGAACCTCGCCAAGGATGTGGTCGAAGACATACAGGCTCACTTTCCGGAGGTTGTTTTCAAAACAGTGGTTCCGCGTTCGGTACGCATCGCCGAGTCGCCATCGCACGGTAAATCGGCCATACACTACAGTATCGTATCATCCGGATCTCAGGCATATCTGAATCTTACGAGGGAGATTTTGAACCATGCGTAGACGTGCACTCGGCAAAGGCCTGGAAGCTTTAATACCGACAAAGGAAAAGGAGATCTTCCAGGAAGGTTACCGCATGGTACCGGTCGCTAACATCAAGAGGAATCCGTACCAGCCAAGGGCACCGCTCGAGGAGCCGGAACTGAAGGATCTCGTGGCTTCTATCAAAGAGAAAGGCATCATCGAGCCTTTGATCGTCAAGCGCAGCGGCGACTACTTTGTATTGGCGGCAGGCGAGAGGAGATTGAATGCGGCTCGGATAGCAGGCTTGAAGGAAGTACCCGTGGTAATCAAAGACCTGAGCGACCAGGAGTTGCTCGAAATTGGTCTGATAGAGAATCTCCAGCGCAAGGATTTGAATCCTGTCGAAGAAGCCTTGGCCTACGATCAGCTTAACAAGAAGTTCCAGCTGACCCACGACCGCATCGCCGTTCTGGTTGGGAAGGAGCGTTCTACGATAACGAATGCGGTGAGACTGTTGGCTCTGCCAAGAAAGGTCATCGAATATCTTAAGAAGGGTAAACTCAATGCTGGCCATGCGCGTGCCCTGTTGGCATTGAGCGATGAAATGCAGATACTAGATGTTGCCGACCGTGTTGTCCGGGACGATCTTTCGGTTCGTCAGACTGAAGCGGTCGTTCGTCGAGCAGGTGGCAAACCGCGCATCAAACTGGCCAAAGGGAAGGAACCGAATATCGTCATGCTCGAGGAAGAACTATCAAAACTGCTGCGGACAAGGGTGAATATCGACTGGAAGAAGAATCGCGGTTCGATAGTCATTCATTGTCCGAGTGTAAATGATTTCAACCGCATTTACGAAAATCTAAAAAAGCTTAGGCACTGACGCCCTGGTGTTGCCTGTGTCATGCGGGGTCCAGCGTCGTCCGTCAACCACCTCGCGTCAATATTGACTTGATAACAGTTCTTAGTTATAATTTTTAGATATGGAGATGCCTGAAGTAATAGTAATATCCAAGAACAAATACGAAAAACTCGGACAATTACTTGATGACTTTTGTAGTCAAGCCAACACGGTTTGGGCTCTTTTCTCTACTCTCGCTGGCCAGCTCGTTGTCCAGCGTGGTTTTGTCGATTCATTCGATGTATTATCCATCAACGCCGTTGCCTGCAGCATCTTTAATTCAACGATGGAACTGGCGCACATTGTTGGTGACAAGAAATTTTCCAGTTTCTTACAGGAAGGGGTGAGTGCAAGTATGTACTATACGTGCATAAATGATGATTATCTGTTGGTGACTCTCTTCGATGATCGCACGTTGCCCGGTGTGGTCAAAGTTGCATCCGAAGACTTTTGTGCCGAGGCGGTAAGAATACTGGAAACTGAAGGATGAAAAAAAGGTACGCTTTCGACAATTTTATTGTTCACGACGGTAACAGAGTTGCATTTACTGCGGCAAAAAAGATCGTTGATTTTCCCGGGGAGGTATTCAATCCGTTCTACATCTATGGAGCAGATGGGTCCGGCAAGACACACCTCCTTACTGCATTGAGTAGTGCCCTCAGCGAAAAATCAAAGGCAGATTTCATGACGGCGCAGGAGTTCGAGAAGGATCTCGGCAAGCGAAAGAAGTATGATTCCCCCCTGATCGTTGACGATATCCATGAGATCAGCGAAGGTCGTAAGAGGAAGTTGAGGGAAATTGTTGAAGATGCACTGAGTAATAATGTCCAATTGTGTTTCTCGTCACTGGTGGCACCGCAAAAGGTGAGGGGATTCAGTCAGAAATTAAGTTCTATGATGGATAGTGGCTTGGTATGTGAGATGGCCGCGCCGACAGAGGCGGCCCGGATCGAAATGATTCGCAAGAAGGCAGATGAGGCAGGGATCATCCTTGCCGATGAGACCCTGGAGGAGTTAGCGCGGATTGCATTCGGATCAGTAGGGGAAATCGAGAGTATGATAAACCGCCTGGTCACTTATTCTTCGCTCGGCAGACTGGAAATCGATGCGAACAGCATCGCCTTACTCCTCAGAGAATTTTATCCGGGAAAGGCAGTACCCAGGACGCCATCTCTGCTAAAGGAATGCCAGAAAGATGATATTTACAGTCTTGAGGATGTCGAGTCGCCCGATTTGCGGAAAGAGTATGAGAGAAGGATTGCAGTATGGGAGACGAAAGGTTTCGATGTTTCGACACTGAAAAGAGATCTTTCAGTAGATTCGCTCGAGCTTCGCCGTATATATCACGAGTACGTGGAGCGCGCGAAGAGGATGATCGAACTCCAGCACCTCTTTGCCCATGTCGATCGCGAACGGGCGCCGGGTGAGGGTCTGAAGATCGACTCGATGATATTCAATCCGGCTATGGTTGATGATGTGGAATCATTGCTCAAGGCATTCGATGAATGCCGCGAAAAGGGGCGAGAATACCGGAGGTTTAACGAGTTCATCATAGGTTTCTGCAATAAGTTAGTGTGGGATACGTACCATGATAAAGTTCTGGATAATCTCGGTGCCAACAATCCTTTCATAATCTTCGGCAGTAAGGGAACGGGCAAATCACATTTTCTGGAAGCGGTTTGCGACGACCTGATATCACGGAATAAGAGCGTGCTCTTTGGAGATCTCGCCTGCCCGGCGGATACAGACTTCACGGCTGCAGTCGACAAATATGACGTCGTGATCATTGACAATCTTGATGCTATTTTGAATGCTACGGAGAGTGTGATCAATGATATCGGTGAACTCATCGATGCATTCAGAGAAGCATCGAAGCAGGTTATCATTGCGTCGCGGTCGATGTCAGACGAGATGTCTCTACCGGTAGCTTTGGAGGGTATATTCGACGATGGTATTGTTGCAGTTCTTGAGAAGCCTTCGGCCGATGTGGTCAACGAATATATGAAACAGCGCATGCCAGCGGATGCCACTGGTGGCATTGAACAAGGTTTTCCTGAGTTCGATTCGTTTTACGATATAGCGTATTATCTGCGGAGTATTAGTGATGATTCATCGGCGGTCGTACCTCTGGGACTGCCTGGTGAAGATGATATGGCGCAGCCCGGTGCTATGGGCGAGAGGATAGTTTTCCCGACAAAGGTTGATGAGAAGGGACGACCGTCTATGCGCATCGAGATAACGATTGGCGGAAATTTCATTATGCCGGAAGTTGCCGGTGAATTGATCGAGGAGCAATACTGATATATGTCGATGCAATGAAAGTGATAAGGGGCATTTTGTGGCGATAAAAGGTTCACTCGTTGAGGCATCACTTCCCGAAGTAATACAGCTTCTTTCATATTCCCTTAAATCAGGGTGCCTGTCAGTCACCGACGGTAAAAATCTGGGCAACATTTTTCTTGACGAAGGTAAAATAGTCTATGCTACGATTCTCAAACGCAAGGCACGTTTGGGTGATTCCATGCTTGAGAAACAACTTGTGCAACATGATATTCTTAAGAGCGCGCTTGCGATACAGAAAAAAAATAAGGGGAAGCGGCTCGGCGAAATACTAGTAGAAATGGGTGCAATATCGCAGACGGTCCTCGATAAAGAATTGAAGCAGCAAATTGAAGAGGCAATACACACCATGCTCTCCTGGAAAGAAGGGTATTTTAATTTTGAAGTGGATTTGTTGCCATCATCGACGGAGCAGACGGTATCGCTGTCTTCTCAGGACCTACTGCTCGGAGGCGCACGGCTCATTCAGGACTGGCAGAAGATAGAGGCAATGATGCCTCCGCGAGAAACGGTTCTTGCCGCAAGAGAAAATATGCATGGCTTCGATCTGACTCCCACCGAGGAGAAAGTACTATCGCTGGTGGATGGTGCTAGTACTATCGATGAAGTGATCAAGGAATCGAAGCTCGACTACCAGGAAGCATGCAAGGCCGTCTACGTGCTGCTCGTTTCTGGTCTAGTCGAGAAGCCGAAACAGCCGACGGAAAAAGGAATTGGCGCAGCCGATATCTATGAATACAAGACATCTGGGCTCACATATTTCCATAGCGCGCGGTACGATGAAGCTGAAATAGAATTCGAAAGGGTACTCCACTTCGAACCCGATGACGCAGAAGCTCACTTCTACCTGGGTCTGATCGAACTGAAGCGTCATAACGGCGACGCGGCGAAGGATCACCTGGAAAGAGCAATGGCAGAAGGCAGGAGGGTTTCGGCACTGATCGACATCGGTTATCTCTGCAACCGGCTGCGCTTGTTCGACGAGGGTGTCGAATACCTGAACGAGGCGCGTGCGATTGAACCAGATAATGTGAAGGTACTGCTGAATCTTGGTATAATCAATTACAACAGGGGTGCTTCTGCACAGGCCGCCGACGATTTCGCACGGTGTATGCGTTCTTCCGATACGATTGTTACGCCATTCACTTACCTGTCCGCCATTCACGTCGGTAACAATGATGTGCAACAGGCCGTTGAACTTCTCACTGAAGCAGTGGATCGATTTCCAAGATTCTTGGCGTTCAAGAACAATCTAGGATTGCTGTACGAAAGTATCGGACGAGATGAGGATGCTGAGAATCTCTACCACCAGGCTCTTTCGATACAACCCGACGATAAGATCGCCTTGAGGAATCTTGCGGACCTCTATTATCGATCGGCAATCTACGGTGCAGCGCGCGAATGCTATGAACGGATCCCGGAGAGCGAACGAGATGTCGCGACACTATTGAATCTTGGACGCTTGTATCTCCTCAAAGGCGAAAGCGACCGTGCCATCGTTCAATGGCAGCGTGTTCTCGAACTGAACCCCGGGGACGAGAGTCTTGGCAGGGATATCGAAATCCTCAGCACTTGGGATTAGATATATCTTAGTGCCTTAATCACCCCATGGAATTGCTGTCCGCAAGGGCGCTCACGAGTACACTACGATTTACGGCCGACTTGGCCAAGAGCGTCGGCGATAGAATTGCAAAGAATGCAGTAAGGCAGATTCGTGTTTCGTTCAAGGGCGAAGTTGACCTTGTGACGCAGTTTGACAAGCAAGCACAGGATTTAATCGTGAATGCCATGACTGAGGAATACCCGGAGTACGGTGTGTTGAGTGAAGAGAATGTTAGTACGGGCAAAGGACGACCGGTACGCTGGATAGTGGACCCGCTCGACGGCACGACCAATTTTGCCCACGGTTTACCAATTTGGGCAATCTCGATCGCCCTTGAAGTTGAGAAAGCAGTAGTTCTTGGTGTCGTTTATGACCCCACACGTAAAGAGATTTTTACGGCAATTATCAACAGGGGTGCGCGGCTCAATGGCCGCAGGATCTATGTCTCGACTACCAGAAAAATCGGTCACAGTCTTCTTGTGACGGGATTCCCATATGATATCCGTCGAACGAAGAACAACAACCTGCGGCAGTTCGGCGCATTTGCGGTGCGAGCGCGAGCAGTAAGGAGATTGGGCTCTGCTGCACTAGATCTCTGTTACACCGCTTGTGGACGCTTTGATGGATACTGGGAATTGAAGTTATCGCCCTGGGATCAGGCGGCCGGTTCTCTGATCCTGCGCGAAGCGGGCGGCAGAGTCACGGATTTTGCCGGACGAAAATTCAGCATTTACGGCGATGAGGTTTTGGGAACGAATGGTCTGATACATGGCCAGATGATGAGTGTTCTCAAGCGCAGACGGGGTTAAAACCGGCGTAGGTTACGATTAGAGTTTCTTATTGAATTCGATTCCGGCGGCGTACTTTCGTCCAGTAAGGAAATAATCGTCATATATTTCTGATTTGTTATTTGTGATATTCGCGACCGCTACATAGAATTTAAGAAGCCACCACTTTAAACCAGTAGAGGCACCGACACTGTAGTACGACTGCAATTTTTTGCCGATTCCGCTTCTTTTCGAGACATGTTGAACATCGCCAGTCACTTCAAAGATGCCGATCTTCATAACAAGCGTATCGCTCAATTCATAGTCAGGCATGAATGTGATCGTGCTGTCGCTCGCATTGTATGACAAGTGGAGGTAATTGATGATATCGACATCCTTCAGTGTCAGCCTGTTTCGCGCCGATACGGTAAGATTGATTTCCGTTGCCTCGCGTATGCCGGACAGGGCATACAGGTCTGTTACGTTCAGACGGTAGATCCATTCTTTGTATGAACTACCCAAACGGAACTCCTGCTTGTGGGTCTTAACGACGAACCTTACATCAGTCGCCCAACTCAAGGTCTCGGCCGCAACGGTGACCGGGTAGTCGATCGGCAACTCGGTAACGAAGATCGTACCAAGTGTGTTATACTGTACGCCGGTTGTGACATTGGCAGAGAGGTTTACCCATGGTTCGGTGTATCTAAGACCGATATTAGGTGAGGGGAATCCGGCTTTCAGCGGTGAACCGAGTTTCAAGTGAAAATTCCCGATATGCAGCTGGGCAGTAGCATTAGGTTTGAGGTTTTCGTCGGTATAGAGGGCAGCCAAGGTCAGCTGAGGGATGAACCTAAGACGATCGAGTGCAAGAAAGATCTCACCCTCGGTTTCATGAACGGGTGTATCGCTGATCGACCACCTTGTATAATCGCACTTTCCGCCGACAATCAATGACGGTGTGAGAAACCTGAAGTCGAGTGTGGGATTGATCATGTAATAACGCCGGTCGCGCTCAAGATACAACGCTTTCGTTTTGGGCCGGACCACCAGGGCGGGCAAGAATAGTGAATATCCTAAGGACGCACTGCCGATTTTTGTGATGCTCCATCTGTCCTCTCGTGTATACCCACCGCGGAGAGACATATTATCGACTGAGAGATCTATCTCTGCGCCGTAATACTGTCCGGCGAATCCCTCGAGGCGTAACCTGTCGGGTGAAGGATCGATCCAAAACTCTGGTTCAGGGAATTCGCTTCTCGCCAGGTCCGGCAATGGAGGCAGAGAATCGTGATTTGTGATTAAGAGAAATATCAAGAGCATGTCGTCTATAATTCTAAGATAATTCTGCGATGCTCGTTGTATAAGGGTGTTCCAGTATGCACTGTTCAGTAACGATACCCGAGATCAGATCCGAAGGTGTGACATCAAAAGAAGGATTGCGTACTCTTGCCGACGAAGCCACGACACAGCGGTCGTTAAAGATCCTTATTTCATCCTCTGCTCTTTCCTCGATCGGTATCTGTTCGCCCGATGCAAGCTTTCGGTCGAAGGTTGATATCGGCGCCGCGACGTAGAAAGGTGTCTTGTGGTATCTGGCGATGATCGCAAGTCCGAGAGTGCCGATCTTGTTCGCCACATCACCGTTTGACGCAATGCGATCCGCGCCTACTAGAACCAGGTTCATCTCGCCCATGAACGTCGCTGCCATGTTGTCGCAAATTGTGTATGTTTCAATGCCGCTTCTGGTCAGCTCCCAGGACGTCAAGCGTGCCCCCTGCAGTAGAGGCCGGGTTTCGCTCGAGTATACGGTGAAGTTCTTACCCTGTTCTTTGGCCGTGTATATGATGCCCAGAGCAGTACCGATGCCGCTCGTTGCCAGGGCTCCGGCATTACAGTGTACCATTATCTTGTCGTTGTTTTTGACCAGTGAGGCGCCTAAGAGACCGATCTTGTGGCAAGCATCCTTGTCCTCTTTTTCTATTTTGCGTGCCTCTTCCAGGAGTACAGCGAAGAGATCAGCTGCATCCTTGATTCTTTCGCGCATGCGGTTCAAAGCCCAGGACAGGTTAACCGCTGTGGGTCGGGCTGTTTGGAGGAGGTCGCAGGCTTTGTGGGCATCGTTGGCTACTCCTCGTTTGGCCGCCATTGCCACACCGTAGGCAGCAGCAACGCCGATCAGCGGCGCACCCCTGAGGTTCATGCATCTTGTCGCCCGATGGACATCCTCGGCATTTTCGAGTGTCATGTAAACCTCTTTTTGTGGCAACCTCGTCTGGTCGAGGATTATAATGCTGTTTTTGTCAGGATCGTATCTGATAGTCCTGAACGGGATCATTTTAGTCGATACCGGCTTGTCTTTTTGCAGCAGTGATCACATTATGCAGCAGCATGGTGATCGTCATCGGGCCGACGCCCCCAGGAACAGGAGATATGGCGCTTGCTCTTGCGCTCACTTCTTCGAAATCTACATCGCCGATCAGCCGATAGCCACTTTTCTTCGTTGCATCTTCGATTCGGTTCACGCCGACATCGATGACTACTGCTCCAGTTCTCACCATGTCCGCGTTGACCGTGTGAGGTCTGCCGGCCGCGACAACGAGAATATCGGCGAGCCTGGTGATGTCGCCCATGTTCTTCGTACCCGTGTGGCAGATCGTTACCGTGGCATTGGCGTCCTTTTTCTTTTGAATGAGCAACAAGGCAAGCGGCTTCCCAACGATATTGCTGCGTCCGACAATGACGACGTGTTTTCCTGCGATGTCGATGCCGTTGCGTACGAGCATTTGTTGGATGCCGTGAGGGGTGCCCGGCACATACCCAGGGGCTCCGATCATCAGACGTCCGACATTGATCGGATGAAATCCATCGACATCTTTTTCCGGGTCAATTGCGTACAGTATCTTCTCTTCATTTATATGAGAAGGTAGGGGTAATTGAACCAATATTCCATTGACTTCTGGGTCATTGTTCAAGTCGGAGATGAGCTTATGCAAGTCACCCTCTGGATAGTCGGCATCGAATTTGTACTTGCGTGCGTCGATACCTACTTCGGCGCATGCTTTTTCCTTGCCTTTGACGTACGAAATAGAACCGGGGTCGTCGCCGACGAGGATCACAGCAAGGCTGGGAACGAGATTATGTTTCTTTTTCAACTCAGCCAGTTCTTCTTTCATTTCATTGCGAATCTTCTGTGCTAATTCAGTACCGCTCAGTATTGTTGCCATCGAACCTCCTTGCTCGTTAAATAATAGCCAAATGAACTACATTGTCAATCTTGACTTTACCGACAAAAAATGTAAAATAGACTTAAGGAGGATTGATGTCAAAGGTTAGAGTCGCAATCATTGGTGTTGGAAATTGTGCTTCCAGTTTGGTGCAGGGTATCTACTATTACCGCAATGCAAAGGAAGGGGACATAATTCCAGGAATCATGCATACCCGTCTGGGTGGCTACCACATCGGAGACATCGAGTTTTCCTTCGGGATCGATATCGACAAGAATAAGGTTGGTAAGGACCTCTCAGAAGCTATATACACGAAGCCAAACAATACCTACAAGTTCTGCGATGTACCGAGGTTGAATGTACCCGTAGTTCGGGGCATGACGCACGATGGCTTAGGGTACTATTTGTCGCAGATCATACAGAAAGCGCCCGGGCCGACCGCCGATATCGTGGGCTTACTGCGTGATACGAAGACCGACGTGGTCATCAACTTCCTTCCCGTGGGCAGCGAAGAGGCGACAAAATGGTACGTTGAACAGGTATTGGCCGCGAGTTGTGCTTTCATAAATTGCATACCCGTTTTCATTGCCAGTGAAAAGTACTGGCAGAAGCGCTTCATTGAAAAAGGACTGCCAGTCCTGGGGGATGATATCAAATCCCAGGTGGGCGCCACGATCCTCCACCGGGTTCTGGTCAATCTTTTCAACGACCGGGGCGTGAAACTCGAAAGGACGTCCCAGCTAAACGTCGGCGGCAATACGGATTTCTTGAATATGCTTGAGCGTTCGCGGCTGGCGTCGAAGAAGGTCTCGAAGACAAGGGCCGTTACTTCCCAGCTCCAGTACGACATAGGCGAAGAGAACGTGTATATCGGACCATCCGACTACGTGGCATGGCTGAAGGACCGTAAATGGGCGCATATGAGACTCGAGGGTCGCACATTCGGGGACGTACCGTTGAATATCGAATTGAAACTTGAAGTATGGGATTCGCCAAACTCTGCCGGCGTCGTGATCGATGCGATACGCTGCGCCAAACTTGCCCTTGAGAACAAACTGAGCGGCGCCATGGTTGAGCCGTCCAGTTACTTTTTCAAGTCGCCGCCAGTTCAGTTCCCCGATTACGTCTGCCGCGAAAAAACCGAAAAATACATCAAGAAATACAGCAAAGGCAGACGACGCAAGTAGAGTAGTACTGGATGCACGGTGTCAAACGCGGTGTTTTCATAAGTTTCGAAGGAGTTGAAGGATCTGGGAAGACAACCCAGGCCAAAGCACTCGTTGACTGGTTGGCAGCGAGTAAGCTGCCTCATGTTTTTGTCAGGGATCCCGGTAGCACGCATATCGGCGAAAGGATCAGAGACGTACTTCTTGATAACCAGTCCCGGGGGATGCATGCGAAGTGTGAGGTATTGCTCTTTCTCGCCGCACGTAGCCAATTGACGTATGAAATAATATTGCCCGCTCTCAGAGAGAAGAAGATTGTTGTTACCGACCGTTTTGCCGATTCGACTCTTGCCTACCAATGTCATGCACGTGGACTGCCGCAGCGTTTGGTTTCGGTCATGAACCGCTTTGCGGCTGCAGGGCTGAAACCCGATCTCACTTTTCTTATCGATATCGACGTGGAGAAGCGCAAGGAGCGGGGCAAATTTGAGGACCGGATGGAAACCGAGGCCGAAGGTTACCACCGAAAAGTACGCCGGGCTTATGAGGTACTTGCCGGGCGTTCCAAGAAACGATTCAGGGTAATCTGCGGAGAGATGCCGATCAATGTCGTTCACGCCGAGGTCATCCGTCATGTCGAAGATATTTTGTCAAGAAAGGGGTACAGACTATGAAGAAAGTGTTTATCTTGGTGGTTTTGATTTCTGTCGTTTGTGGGGTATTCATTGGCCAGAAGCTCTGGGCGGCGCCGGATACCTACACTATGCTCCGAGTTTTCAACAAGATACTCAAGGAATTGCAGGATAATTACGTCAGCGAGGTTAGTGCCGATAGCCTGATATCTGGTGCGATCGACGGCATGATAGATGTGGTAAGAGATCCCCATACGGATTTCCTGAATAGCACCGAATACAGCGCCCTGGTCGAGTCGACGAAGGGTGAGTTCGGGGGGATAGGTGCTACAATCGGACGGCGTAACGAGCAGATCACCGTCATTTCGCCGCTTGAAGGCACTCCCGCATACAGGTCAGGTCTGCTGCCCGGTGACGAGATCCTCAGTGTTGACGGTGTGCCCACTGATGGCAAGAGTGTCGATGTTGTTGTCAAAGAGATACGCGGAGATCCGGGGACAAGGGTTGTGCTGACGATTCATCGCTCTGTGATCGACGAGCCTTTTGACGTGGAGATCACCCGTGCGATAATAAAACTCGATGCAGTTCCTTACTTCGGCATGATCGACAACGAAACGGGTTATGTGTATCTGCGAAATTTTTCCGTATCTGCCGACGTCGAGTTGCGAAAGGCACTCGATTCACTCTTTGTCCTGGGCGCAAAGAAGCTGGTTTTCGATCTCAGACTGAACTCGGGCGGGCTGCTTAACGAAGGGCTTACGGTAAGCGAGTTGTTTCTGCCCAAGGGTACGGAGATAGTGGCCACGAAGGGTAGGAATGAACGCGAACGGGTGTTCAGATCGCAGAAGACTTACGCGTATGTTGATTTCGCCATGATAACGCTTGTCGATGGCGGTTCGGCTTCGGCTTCAGAGATCGTTGCGGGTGCATTGCAGGACTGGGACCGCAGTTTGATCATCGGCACCGCGACCTTTGGCAAGGGGTCGGTCCAGAACATCATTCCATTTGAGGACAGCACCGCCTTGAAGTTGACGACCGCACGCTGGTACACTCCCTCGGGAAGGAGTATCGATAAGCCTGTTGACTGGGACGGACTCGATGGTAGAGTCACGTCTGTACAGCAGAGGATGGTTGATCGATTGCGCAATGAACTTGAGACACTGAGAGAAGGTGCAAAGACGGATGGTGAGAAGAAGATCGTATCCAGATTAGAGGATGAGCTCTACGACATCGAGGATAACATCTACAGGCTTCGCGTCGATTCAACACGCCTTAGCGAGACGAAAGAGTTCATTACTCGAGGGCCGCTAAAGCGCAAAGTCTACGGTGATGGTGGCATTACTCCTGATGTGATCATCAGTCCGCCGAGGATATCGAGGCTCGAGACCGAAATACTGACAAAGGGGCTGGGTTTTGATTTCGTGGTAAGATACACAACCAAACACAAGGACATCGGTAAGGACTTTCAGGTAAGTGACGCCCTGCTTAAGGAATTCGCTGTATACCTGCTGGAACACGATGTCGAATTTACCGAAGATGAGTTTGCAGAGGCGAAGCAGGAATTGAGCAGCAGACTGAGGCAGGAGATATTTACCACCCTGTGGGGACTGAAGGAAGGGTACCGGGTAAGAGTCGCCGACGATCCTCTTGTGCAAGAGGCTGTGAAGATGCTAAAGGGGGTGACTGCTTCGCAGGATCTTTTTCGCCACTCAAGCAATTGAAGACGAATCATCAGCCTCCCAACCTGATACAGATACCCGTCCGTGGGAACTTGGTGTAATAATAGCACTTGCTTTTATTTCATTCATTCTGGTAAGGATCATCTGGGGGAGAAATAGAGAACACGGTGAAAAGGACCGATAGCCGGTCCTACCGGATCGAAATAACGAGAGGGGCAGATCCGAGAGGGAAGTTTGTAAGGGATTCATTCCATTCGTTCGGGCTGACCCGAGTCGAAGAGGTCGTCGTAAGCGACATCTATTACATAACGGGCCTGCTCGACCAAAAGCAAGCAGAGCATATTGCTCGCGAGTTACTGTGTGACCCGGTTGTCGAGCATTATGATGTCGGTGAGGCACAGGTGAGTATGGGCAGCTTCGAAGTACTGTTCAATGCCGGCGTGACCGACCCGAAGGAAGAGAGTGCAAGAAAGGCGATTTCCGACCTGGGGATCGCGATTCAGTCAGTCAAAACCGGCAACAATTACGAGATAAAGGGTACATTCGATACTGGTCAACTCCAGAAGTGTGCCGAACTGTTTCTCTATAATCCACTCATCCAGCATCTAAGACACCGGGACGAAGAAGCATACAGCCCCTCGAAATATGTATTTCACTCAAAGGTGGTCGACCTTTCCGGTGATCTACTTGCGTTGAGTAGAGAGATGGGTCTTTCACTTTCACGTACTGAGATGGAAGTGATCAAAGATTACTTCGGCAAAGAGAGGAGAATGCCGAGCGACGTTGAACTGGAAACCGTTGCTCAAACCTGGAGCGAGCACTGCCGGCATAAAACATTCCTTGGCAAGATTCTATTCGATGGTGAACAGATCGATAATCTGCTCCGAAAGACGGTCATGCAGGCAACACGCGAGATCGATCATCCTTTATGCCTCTCGGTCTTTCATGACAATTCCGGCGTCATTGATTTTGATGAAGAGTACGGTATATGTTTCAAGGTCGAGACGCATAATCATCCGTCGGCGCTGGAGCCTTACGGTGGTGCGGCAACGGGTATCGGCGGTGTGATTCGCGATATACTTGGAACCGGTCTTGGTGCGAAGCCGATACTCAACACGGATGTCTTCTGTTTCGGAATACCCGAATTCGATTTCACCGAGCTACCGCAAGGCATACTGCATCCGAAGACGATCATCAAGGGTGTCATTCGTGGGGTGCGTGACTACGGAAATCGTATGGGCATACCCACGGCGAGCGGAGCCATTTACTTTGATGATGCCTTTCTATACAATCCCTTAGTGTATTGCGGTTGCGTTGGTTTGATCAGAAAGGATCGTATTGAAAAACGTGCACAACCCGGGGACACCGTGCTCCTCGTCGGCGGTAGGACCGGACGTGACGGCATTCACGGTGTGACATTTGCCTCGGCTGAACTGTCTGGTGAATCGGAGAAATCCTGCGTGCAGATCGGTAATCCGATAATGGAGAGGCGCGTGATGGATTGTCTGCTCCGGGCGAGTGAAGAAGGTTTGCTGCACTCGGTGACCGACTGCGGCGGCGGAGGGTTGTCGAGCGCGGTAGGCGAAATGGGCAAGGAGACCGGCGTGACGGCGTATCTCGACCGTGTGCCACTAAAATACGAGGGCCTGTCACCGCGTGAAATATGGATTTCGGAATCACAGGAGCGGATGGTCCTTGCAGTACCAAAGGAGCATCTTGAGAGAACAGTCGCTATCTTCAAGCATGAGGGTGTGGAGGCGACCGTGATCGGCGAATTCACCGGTGACAAGCGACTCATCCTGTACTACAGGGACAAGAAGGTATGTGATCTCGACATGGGTTTCCTGCACGATGGTCTGCCTATGCCGGTAAAGAAGGCAAAGGCCAGAACCATACCGCCCTCTGAAGTCGACATTCCAAAACCCGTCGATCTGAATTCGATGATCATCGAGCTGATCAGCGGCCTCAACGCATGTTCAAGGGAATGGGTGATCAGAGAATACGACCATGAGGTACAGGGCGGTAGCGCGGTAAAACCGCTCGTCGGAGTTCTCGGCATCGGACCGCAGGATGCGGTCGTGGTAAGGCCCAGGCTAGACAGGAAGAGGGGCGTCGTCGTTTCTTGTGGTCTCAATCCGGGTTTCGGACGACTCGATGCTTATAAAATGGCACTTTCAGTCGTTGATGAGGCGCTGCGCAATCTTGTTGCCGCAGGTGGCGACATAGCAAAAGCGGCGATGCTCGACAATTTCTGCCTGTCCTCACCGGAGCGTGAAGAGGTCCTGGGTGATCTTGTATTATCGGCCCGGGGTTGCTACGATGCTGCGAAATGTTTTAGGGTGCCTTTCATCTCTGGAAAGGATAGCCTCTACAACGAATGGGTAAATGGAAGAGGAACTGTCTACAGCATTCCGCCGACGCTGCTGATATCGGCGATCGGAATAGTCGAGGACATCGACAGATGCATCACCATGGATTTGAAGGAGATCGGTTCTCCGATATACCTTGTGGGTGAGACCAAGGACGAGCTCGGTGGCTCAGAATATTTTCGGATGCTCGGTATCCGATCTGGCACTGTTCCAGGAGTGAATTTCAGGAGTGCTCCGAAGATAATGCAAGCCATACATGGCGCCATCAAAAAGGGTATGGTCAATGCCTGCCACGATCTTTCCGAGGGCGGGTTGGCCCTTGCCCTTTGCGAAATGGCTTTCAGTGGTGATATCGGTGTCGAAGTGGACGTAAAGAGAGTGCCCTTTCGGGGTGAGAGACTGCGCTACGATACGATTCTATTCTCAGAATCGAATTCGCGTTTCCTCGTCGAGTTGAAAGGCGGAAGGGAAGACGAATTCACTGCGCTCTTCGGCGGTCTGCCGATTGCCCGTATCGGCCGTACGACGGCCGAGAGGTGCCTCAAGGTACTTGGAGGTGAACGCAAACTGGTAGACCTTCCTCTCTCTCTGCTCAGGAAGAAGTGGCTGAGAAAAGTCGTATAGTTACTTAACGACGGCGAATTTCACGACATCGTTACCTGCACCGAATGTATTGAGGACACAGTAGTAGATACCGCTCGGTACGTCGTTTCCGTCTTCATCGGTGCCGTCCCATATGAAAGCGTCGTCATCTGTGTATGTACCCGGCATCATTAGATCCATTCTTTCTTCGCTCATGATCAGGCGTCCGGTCATCGAATATATTCTGAGTTCGACCGGCGATTGGCGGTCGAGCCTGAAGGGAAGGCGTATGTATTCGTTGTCGTTGAGGTAGAAAGGGTTGGGAAAAGGGTCCAGCCAGGCGCAGCCTTGCGTCGTGTCGACCTCGATGGGAGAATAGTGGATTGCCGCATAGACATCTGGCCAGCCAAAACCCATACTGTCCGTGGGAGCAGCAGCCATGCTCGCCGTGGTAAAGAGCGCCTCTCTTATAGAATCGACATTCCAGCTCGGATGGGCTTCGAGCAGCAACGCACATATCCCGGCAACCATGGCAGTGGCGCCTGATGTCCCGAAAGAATACAAGTAGGAATCGACTGAATCGGGATCGACGACAATCGGCGCAGCGGACAGGCACATGATCTCGGGTTTGCGGCGACCGTCGAACGTGGGTCCGTAACCGGAAAATTCCCACCGGTTGTAGAGCGAGTCGATACCACCGACCGTGATCACTCCCATTGCATCACCCGGTATTTCGATCCTGGGCGCTGCAATGTTACCTGCAGCAGTTACGACGACGACGCCGCGTTTGGTAGCTTCATACGCTGCGATCGAACTCGGTGAGGTCTTGCCGTCGTAATCTCTTGGCCAGGAATACCAGGCAGTATAGCCGAGCGAACTGGAGACGATGTCGGCACCCTGTGATTCACACCACTCAAGCCCCGCGATATAGGTATCTTCTTCAACGGGGAATTCGTAATTAGTATCCGGATTTTCGGTCTTGGCGACTATAAACCGGGCTCCTGGTGCAACGCCGATATACCGTGCCGTAAAATAACCGCCGACCAGGGCAAGCATTTCCGTGCCATGCCTCGGATGAAAATGATTCGGGTCGGTCGACGCATAGCCGTCGGTCACGGCGTCGCCGCGCATACAGTAGAAATTGATGAATTCGCCGGCCGGTGCGGTGATCGTGGGTAGGTACACGAACTGAGCCGGTAGAGAATCCACAATACCGAAATGCGCACCCTGGTCATACGACGTCGTTGAGTATATCTTTCCTCCTGCCTCCCACGATACTTTGATAGCATTGGAGACTCTTGCGAGCGAGATCTTACCTATCGCATTTAGATCGTCCGAGAGGTAGGTGGGGTTCGTGAAGGTCTCACCGAAATCTGTAGACAACGCAAAGGCCACCCTGAACAGGGGTTCACTCGATACGTCCTTCCATATCGCGAAGATCGTGTCACCGTACGTGATCGTCTCTGCATCCTTGCCGCGTGTAGTGAATTTCGTAGTGAATGTCGCGGGGACCATCGAAGATTTGATGAAGTAGAGGGAATCCTCGGGAAAGATATGGTAAAAGACACCAATTGCCGTGCTGCAGGATACGATCTTCGGTGCCTGGATACTCGAAAGGGACGTATCGATAGCACTCTCCTGGGTGAAACCCGACATCACTCCCCGGTTGAGAAATAGGAAGGTTGTATCGCTGTCGCTGTCCTTGCGGTGGTATGCTACGTATACCGTATCTCCCCACATTGTGGCCGTGATCTCGCGCGATCCGGGAGTGCCGAGTCCCATTGGTTCAACGAGCATCGAATCGGTATGGACGATGTATTTCAATCCGAAACGATCCCGGAAGAATACATACATTGTGTCCCGTCCACAGACATCCAATTCGCGAACCCAGTTGTTATAGTAATTGGTGAGGGTGACGACCGGATCCTGCCACGTCACTCCATTGTCTGTAGAATACGTGTATAAGAGATCGCGTACCGGGTCGCCATACTGTACCGTATCCCCGGCGAGGAATAGATTATAGCGTGATCCTGTCCTGTGGAATACCAGATCACTGTAAGTGCCGTACTTGACCGTCACCGCATCGTTGTTCATGAATATCTGGTCGCCGCCCAGAAAATCGTGTTCGGCAACGACATTGACATTGCTCAATGCCAGATGGGTGCGCCTCAAACCGGTGTCGAGAAAACCGACTCTGACATCCGAGCCGAATATGCCCATCTCATGCACTCGGTCGATGCCGAACATCTGCGACTGTCGGTACGTGAGACCGTAGATCGCAGTATCCTGCACCACTGCGCTTTCTTCATCTGGCGCGCGGAAGGGAGCGACTTTCGTTATCTTGTAGACGGAGGCGAGGCGCGCGATTCGGTCGATATCATCTCTTGCGATGTAGAAACTGGCCGCGTTGAGCCACCTCGATTCCTCCACCAGAAGTCCGCCGTTTTCTTCGACCTCCCTGACATAGGGTGCATAAACAGGGATGTCCGCATAATCGGTCACACCCTTTCTCATAGCCCGGCGTCTGATGGCGGCGTCGGTCAGTCGTCTTGCCGCAGCCCGGACCGCAGCGTCGTATTCCTTAGCCGTAACGTTCTTGTCGGTGAAATAGACCCAGGCTTTCACGTATTCATCACTGTAGCACCTCGGGTCAACTTTATCCTGGAGTGGTGCCCGGTACTGATACATGGCGCCAATCATAAATAGAATTATCAACATTAGACCCCCTTTATTATTATTTCAAACATTCGTCTCGTTCTAATAAATATCGTAATCAACGGTCTTTCTTTTTCTCTTGAACGGCAGAGCCAGCAGTAGCCCGGCGATAAATCCTCCTATGTGTGCGAAATAGGCGACGCCGCCGCGCGCGCCGAGTGAGGAAAATCCGAAGAGGAATTGATATAAGAACCAAATGCCAAGGAAGATGAAAGATGGTAAGTATGATATTCGTAAAAAGAAACCGAGCGGTATGAGAGCGAGTACGCGCGCTTTGGGAAACAAGAGAATGTACGCTCCCAGGACCCCGGACACGGCACCGCTGGCGCCAATCATAGGTATCTTTGACGCGGGGCTGATGGCACTCTGCAACAACGCTGCACATATACCGCAGAAAAAGTAAAATAGCAAAAATCTTAAATGTCCCATTCGGTCCTCGACATTGTCAGCAAAGATCCACAGAAAGAGCATGTTGCCGACAATATGCATGATGCTGTCGGCATGGATGAACATGCTCGTAAAAACAGTCAGGTAGCTTTCAATCCCGGTTGGGTGAAAAAGAGAATACGGCACGACGCCGAATTGGCGGACAAAATCATTGAGCGCCGGGCCGAGGGAGATCTCGTAAATATATACTAGGATGTTGGCGGCAAGGATTGCATATACAACAACCGGCCGCGTGCGAGACCGAAGATTATCTTTCAGGGGTAACATATATTCTGCCGATTTCGCATATCGCCCATGCGGCGATTGCTCTTCCCGTTCCGATATCGCCAAGTCCTTCGTTCGTCTTTCCTTTTATCGAAATCGCATCGCTCGATATACCTATCGTGGTGGAGATGGCGTTCTTCATGTCGTTAACAAGGGGCAGGATCTTCGGATCTTCCGCGATCACCACCGTGTCAATATGTTTCACCATATGACCGGAATCTTCGAGGAACTTGCTGACCGTCTTCAGTAGCTTTAGGCTGGAAATATTCTTGTACCGTTGATCATCGGGAGGGAAATGCCTGCCGATATCACCCAGGTTGGCGGCGCCGAGAAGGGCATCACAGATCGCATGGATCAATACATCTCCGTCCGAGTGTCCGGCCAGGCCTTTTGGGTAATCGATCTGTATTCCTCCGAGATACAGGGTTCGATTGGGTACTAACTGGTGTATGTCATAACCGATTCCGACCACTTTTTATTTTACTCGGGAGTTATGACAAAGTCAAGTATTAGTGCCTTTTCCTCTTACCGAGTAGTATCATGTCACGCAGGTCTTCGGTTCTTGCCACCTTGCACCAGTTTGTGTCGAAATCCGGGTGCTGCGATATCTGCGCGATCGCCATGAGGGCTCTCAAGTGAGAGCGCCGTCGGTCTTGAGTTCCCACGAGGACGAAAACGACATAGACTGGTTCGGGCGCATCCGGAAATACAATGCCTTCCTTCGCGCGCACGAGCATGACGTCAAATTT
This sequence comes from Caldifarciminota bacterium, assembly GCA_020349965.1. Lineage (GTDB taxonomy): Bacteria > Hydrothermota > Tepidihabitantia > SM23-42 > SM23-42 > SM23-42. Next base: position 1,561,005 of record CP070705.1, read on the forward strand.
GTCATGACCTTCGACGATGATGTGAGGGATCGCCAACCCGGGTCTCAATGCCGTGCACGATTGCTTCTCCCTTTCGATGAAGAGTCTGACGAATTCTTCCTTGGGAACATCGAGTCTTTTGCTCAGTCGTTCAGAGGCGATCTGGATGAAATCCTCGAATAGCATCTTCTTTTCAATGTCAAGGATCATGGCGTCCTTTATTATTTTATCGAATTCATCTTCGATTATCTCTTCACGTTCTTTAACGACTTCCCTGAGTTCTTCACGCAAAGTATCAGTGGCTATCTGTCGGTCTGTGACCCGTTCGACGATATACACCAACGCCGATTCGCGTGTGGTCTTCGGCCTTACGTAGAGAAAGTACCAAAGAAGCGCGCCGATTATGAAGACGGCGGTGGTTGCGAGAGTGAAGGTACCCATATCGACGATCAGGAAAGAGTAGCCGAGTATGCCGGCGATCTGAATGTACGGGTACAGAGGTGACCGGAAACTCGGTTGATAATTCTGCAGGTGGCTCTCACGCATCACGATGACCGCAAGGTTCGCTGAAATGTAGAGGAGAAGTAGCATGGTCGATGCCGCTTTCACAAGGACCTCGAGTTCGAGGAAGAGGATCGTGACAATCATGAACAGGCTTGTTACGATAATGGCCGTATGTGGGGTCTTGAATCTCCTATTGATACTGGAAAAGGTGCTGGGCAGGATCTGATCGCGGCTCATGGCAAGAGGATAACGCGAGGCTGACATAATCCCGGCATTCGCCGTCGAGATGAATGCCAGCAGAGCGGCGATCGCCGTGATTATGATGCCGGCCAGTCCCCAGAACGTCTTTGCACCAGTCGATATTGGAGTGAGGGATTCACCGAGGATTTCCGGTTGCAAAATCCCCACCGTGACGAAAGCGACGGCGACGTAAAGGCCTAAGACTACGGAATAAGCAAGGAGCATGCCGACCGGTACGGTTATCTTCGGGTTTCTTATTTCCTCGGCAATGCTGGCGACTTTGGTAAGCCCTCCGAAGGAAATGAAGACGAGACCTGCCGTTGATAGTACGCGTCCGAATCCGTGGGGCATGAAATCGTCAAGTCGGGCGGGGTCGACGCTGGTAAATCCCTTGATTACGTACAGGCCGAGAATGGCGATGAGCAACATGACGAGAAGTATCTGTGTAATGCCGGCTTCCTTGATTCCGAACAAGTTGATGATCATGAAGATGAGACAGAGGGCCACTGCGATCGCCTTTATCTCCGGGATGCTGAGGTCCGGGTTTATCAGGATGGCGAATATTCCCATGCCCATGAGAGCAAATGCCGTTTTCAAGCTTAGTGACAACCAGCTTGCCATGCCTGCCACCGTTCCAGGCGCGACCCCCAAGCTCCTCGTTATATAGAAATAGTCACCTCCTGCTTTGGGCATGGCCGTAACAAGTTCCGCTTTGCTCAGTAGAGCAGGAAGAACGAGTACGCCGGCAATGACGTAGGACAGTATCATTGCCGGGCCGGCTTTCGCAAATGCAATACCCGGCAGGACAAATAGGCCGGAGCTTATCATAGCTCCGGCTGCTATCGAGAAGACTTCGAGAAGGCCGAGTTCTTTTTTCAGGGCCATCTTTCTCCCGCTATTTGAAGATCAGGTACACATCTTTCTCAGTTGCTTAAGCTGTTCTGGAGTTCCAAAACTTATGAGTGTGTCACCGGCACCGATGACGCTGTCTGGACTGGGATTGAATGTCAATTTATTCAGCCCTGCCGACTTTATCGCCGGAATGACAATGCCGATATTCTTTGCGATCGCCGCTTTCCTCAAGGTCTTGCCAGCGACTTCGGAAGTTGCCTGCACCGTCACTTCGTCGAGCACGAGATTGAGGTGTTGTCCCCGTATGATCGTATCGAGGAACGACATGACCGTGGGCCGCAGGGCTGCAGAGGCGAGATGGATGCCGCCGATCTTTTCCGGCGAGAAGACATAATCCGCACCGGCTTTCTTCATCTTATCGATGGAATCGCTTTCAATGACCCTTGAAATGATCCGCAGTTTCGGATTTAGGGCACGTGCCGACAAGCAGATGTACAGGTTATCTGCATCGTTTCCGAGGGCGGCAATTATGCCTTTTGCTCTTTCGATCCCTGCATTCCTCAGAGCTTCGTCATGTGTCGCATCTCCGATGACGTAGAGTATCTCATGATTTTCTTTGACGAACCGTTCCAATACATCGCGCGCTTTTTCGACGAGCACGAATGGTTCACGAGTACGTGCGAACTCCTGTATGATATCTTCGCCGACAGCTCCCAGACCGCAAATGATGAAATGTTCTTTCATTCTTGATATTTTCTTTTCCATGGACTGCCTCCTGAAAATGTCCCTGAACGTTCCCTCCATGATCGAGGAGAAGAGAAAATTAGCGCCGGTGGCGATGAGCAATATGCCCCCGAGAATAAGCATTACAGTGAAGACGCGGCCACCGTCACTCAGCGGTTTGACCTCTCCGAAACCTACGGTCGACACCGTGATGACAGTCATGTATAGCGCTTCGCTGACCGACCATCCTTCGATCATCATATAGCCGGCCGTCCCTGCGAAGATCACTAATAAGATCCCAGCAACGATTATTGCCGCGCGTCTCCTTATCATCTGGCGAATTATAATATTAATTACAGATATGTCAACAAGAATACAAGTCAAATCTTGAAATGTAGACTATTCTGTGTATTATAGGAGCATGAATGAGAGCGGTCATATTGTCGTCCAGGGGATATATAAGATATTCAAGAAGGGAAGAACCGACGAAGTGAGAGCCGTTGACGGTGTCGATTTCAGCATAAAGAAGGGTGAGCTCTTCGGTTTGCTTGGTCCGAATGGTGCGGGCAAAACGACCCTGATTAAATGCATCTCAACACTGTTGATTCCTGATGATGGATCGGTGACCGTCGGCGGTTATGACATATATAAGGAATCACTCGAGGTGAGGCGCCATATCGGTGTACTGACCGGCGGTGAGCGGTCGCTTTACTGGAAATTGACCCCGATCGAGAACCTGCGGTACTTTGCTGCTCTCTACGGAGTGCCTCGTAAGAGCGTGAAAAATCGTATCGAATTTCTACTTGAGCTGATGGGTTTGACCGACAAGGCAACCGTAAGGGTAGAGAAGCTTTCATCAGGTATGAAACAGAAGCTCTCGCTTGCACGGGTCTTGGTCCACGATCCCCCGATCCTTCTCGTCGATGAACCGACGCTCGGCCTGGATCCTTACTTCGCTCGCTTCATAAGGGATTTCGTAAAGAATGAATTGAATAGAAGACTCGGGAAGACGATACTCTTGACCACGCACTACATGGACGAGGCCGATGAATTGTGCGAGCGGATCGCCTTCATGAACCGGGGAAAGATCGAGGCTATGGATACCCCGGTTCGCTTGAAGCAGAGTATGCCGCAGAAGCAGGTGCTTGAGATCAAGTGTCAAGGTGCACTGGACAAGGGGATCTTCGATGGAGTAAGGGAGGCCGCGAGTATAAATGTTTCGCATGACGATGGTCTTGTGTATGTGAGGGTCAACACGGACAATCCGGAAGTGATTCTGAGCAATATCATCGAACTCGTACGTGAGAAAGCAAAGATTGTCTCGGTTCGCGTCACCGTGCCGACACTCGAAGACGTTTTCGTGCACCTTACCGGTGCGAGCCTCAAGGACGGCTGACGCCGTGATCCGGTAGAATAGACGCTCACCATGTGGGTCATAATAGAGGAAGTGCGGAAGAGTTTCAGGATACTACTCGCCTACCCGGTTGAGGTGGTTTTCTGGATCTTTTCGCCGCTCTTATGGGTCATTCCTCTCGTCTTTCAGGGGAAGGCTCTGATCGGAGCATTCAATAGCACTTCATTCGGCAGCCTTGCCGGTACCGATGAATTCATCCCGTACGTGCTGATCGGGGCGATCGTCAGTACATATATGTTCTCGGCAGTATGGAGTATGGGTAACTCATTCCGCGACGAGACCTATTACGGAACGCTCGAACACATTCTTTCCGCGCCTGTACGGCCAGGTTACATCCTTATCGGTAAGGGATTGTACAATTCAATTCTCTCGACCTCCTTTGTGATCGTCCAGTTGCTGATCTGTGTTTTCATTTTTGGATTGAATATCACACTGGCAAAGATTTTTCCGATTTTTCTCTTTCTCCTCTTACTAATCGTCGGATTATATGGCATCGGCTTCATGGCCGCGGCCCTGACATTGCTGATTAAAGAGGCGCATGGTATGCTGCATATGTTTGAGTATGTCCTCTTTCTTTTCTCGCCGATCCGCTATCCGGTCGAGGTCAATCCGATAACGAAGGCAATAAGCGTATTCATCCCGCTTACCTATGCGCTCATCGCCCTACGCGGGTTATTGCTCAACATAGAATTCAATTTTTGGAAGAACAGCATCGTTCTGTTGGCGATCGATTGTACGCTCCTGCCGTTGGGTCTGTTCGTCTTCCGCCGCATAGAAAAAAGAACGAAAACCCGAGGCACGCTTGCCGACTATTGATGTATGAATGAACGGGGGGGAGGATTGAGCAGCAGAGTATTTCATTATCTGCGGGCGATAAATGCGGAGAACATCAAAGAATGGAAGATCGAACTAACCTATAAACCCGATTTCATAAGACAGTTCCTCGAGCCGTTCGTATATCTTTTCCCATATTTTCTTTACGGCTTTGCTCTACTCGGTGGAAGGTATTCGGAACACTTGAGGAGTCTTACCGGTATCGGTGACATGGTCGCCTATACATTTATCGGTTACTTGTTCATCGGGTTCTTGAATACAGCTTGCTGGGCAATGGGTTTTTCCTTGCGCAAGGAACAGTGGTTCGGAACGCTCGAGACGATTTTCGTCGCACCGGTGCCGAGATGGGTATATGTTGCGGGCATGGCCCTGCATTCGACGTGCCACCAAGGTCTGATAATGCTCATTCAAGCAGTCGCTATCACAACATTCTTCGCGATCGTACTGCAGACGAGCGGGATATTCCTTGCGCTCTCCGCTGTGCTACTCATGCTCCTTGGTCTCTATGGCCTCGGCATCGTCGTTGCCGGCTTGACGATAGCGTTGAAGCAATGGTGGGTCGTATCTGAGGCACTTTCGACGCTCATCGTCGTGGTGACGCCGATCGCCTATCCGCTTGCCGTTCTGCCTTTTGTCCTGCGCAAGGTGGCAATGTTCTTGCCGACGACCTACGGGATAATCGGGGTCCGGCATTTCCTGTTGGGCGAGAATCTAGCGGTCAGCCTGCCGACGATCTTCTTGCGTCTTTCGCTCATACTAGTCGTTTGGCTGTCCTTTGGGATGCTCGTCTTTCTGATGATGGACCGTTATGGCCGCAAGAGGGGATCGCTCTCCGTCTATTGAAGGACCGGCGCGACGGAATGCAATCTTCTTGAATAGCAGAAAGGAGGAACAATGAATAGTATTGTGACCGTTGAATTTGTACTCTATCTGGTATTGATAATGGGCATTGGTCTCTACTTTGCCCGGAAGAAGATGAACCAAGCAGATTTCCACTTGGGTGGTAAGAAGATACCGGGCTGGGCCCTTGCCTTATCTGAAAGAGCGACCGGTGAATCAGCTTGGTGCCTGCTCGGACTGACCGGTTTTGCGTTTGCCGCGGGCCTATCTTCGGTATGGATCGCGGTCGGTTGTATAATCGGTATAACAGTCTCCTGGATCTGGTTGGCCAGAGAATTCAGGAAGGAACGGGACAAGTACGATACCCTTACATTGCCCGACTACTTAGCAACGAAATATTCCAGTCGCGGGAAATTCATAAGATGGTTCTCGAGCCTCATCATCATCTTCTTTTTCGTGCTCTATGTCGCTGCTCAATTCAGTGGTGGAGGCAAGACCTTGAACATAACATTCGGGATTCCTGTTACCTGGGGTATTGTAATCTCTGCCGTCGTCGTTATCGTCTATGCCATGGCCGGTGGTTTTTTTTCCGTTGTTTGGACCGATGTACTACAAGCGATATTGATGATCATAACGCTGGTAGTAACCCCTATTGTCGCGCTCGTTCTGATCGCGCGGAGCAATCTTTCGATCGCGAGCGCATTGTCACTTGCAGGCGGTGGGCTCGATTCCTGGACTGGTGGGGCGGTTGGTTTTGCCGCGGGGACTTTGATATTTAATAATTTCTCGTGGTTCTTCGGTTATCTTGGCGGCCAGCCGCAACTCGATGCGCGATGGATGGCGATGAGGACCGACAAAGACGTGAAGATCGGTGCCGCAATTGCCATCGTGTGGACACTCCTTGCCTATGCAGGTGCGATCACACTGGGCATCGCCGCGCTGGCGCTTTTCGGCTCCAATGCGGTCGCCGATCCCGAGCAGATCCTTCCTTTCATGCTCATGCAACTCATGCCTCCATGGCTTGCAGGCATCCTACTCGCCGGGGCCGTTGCCGCGATGATGTCGACCGCCGATTCACAGCTATTGATCGCCACATCGTCGATCAGCGAGGACATCGTACACAAAGCCCTGCGCAAGGATCTCGATGATCGTAAACTGGTCACCATATCGCGCATCACTATTCTCGTTGTCGGGGTGATTGCGCTGCTCATGGCATTCACGTCGAAGAGTCTAATTTACACGATCGTCGGCTGGGCTTGGGCAGGTATCGGCTGCTCATTTGCACCTGCCGTCATTTTATCGTTTTTCTGGAAGAGATTCAACGCACGTGGTGTCATCGCATCACTCGTCTCTGGCTTTGCCACGACCGTCATCTGGATGACGACAGGGCTCGATGCGATCTTCACGGCAAGGGCCGCGTCTTTCATCATCGCGTTCATTGCTGCCGTTGCCGTCACTATGCTGACCCAGCGTGCCGAAACCTGACAGCAGGATTACTTTGTGTAGCGGAACTCGCGACCGAGCGATATGTAGTATTTGATGCCCGTGTCGGCAGGATACTCTTTGGCTATATCAGGCAATCCTGCAGTGAATTGGAGCGGACCGAGCGGCGTATTCGTTCTCAATCCCAGCCCGAAACCCCAGTGAAGGCGTGACATGATATCTTCTAATCTCAGCAGTTCATCCGGTCGGTCGAACGCTGCGATGCCCGATAGGATCTGAAGGTATACGGGGTAGTCTTCCTGGTCGAGAAGCTCGAGGATTTTGAACTCGAGACCCAGACGCAGTATCATGCGGTTTTGAGTAGTGAAGAATGCGCTCTCGAATCCAATGATGCCGCTGCTGCCTCCGCTGTGAAAGTAATTGTCCCAAGCCGGTTCGCCGACTGTAATCCCGAGGTCAAATCCGGGGTGGATGAGAACTCTGTCTGACAAGGGTGCGTAATGGTCGATTGAGAATTCCGCTTGAGCAAATTCTCTGTCCGCATTCAACCGCGGAACAGAAGAAATGGCATTGATCACAAACACTCCACCTTTTGTTGGCATGTGCAGATCGTCATATGTATTGTATTCGAGCCTGAAAGTAGGTCCTATGACCCATTCGCTCGATGGCAGCGAGTCGAATGTTGGCAGCGCAGGCAATCTGTAAACTGCTTCCTTTACGGTCAGGCCAACATTAAAGAAGGCGTTGCGTCCCAGAATGTATCCTGCCTCGACCAGCCCGCCGTGGTATGTGGTCGCGTATTCGGCCAGCCATTCGCCGTCTTCGTAATATGAACGTTCGATCGAACCTCGGAACACGTCTATCCGGTATCCAAATGGAAAAGCGAAGAGGCGGGTTCCGGTGAGGCCGAACCTCGCCGAGTTCGGGTTGCCAAGATTAAACGCGGCCCGCAGGCTGGCTCCGGACCCCCAGAGGTTTCCCTGTCCGGCTTCGACGCCGAGTACAAGATCGTCATTGCTGTCATAGCGTATGCCAAGTGCGTAGAATCCATAGGGGATCTCTTTAACGTCGAGGATTACTACGACCGACTCGGGGTTAGCGAATATGAGTTCGTAATTCAGATCAGAGAAAAGTCCGGTGTTGTATATCGCTGCCATGTCACCATGCAGTCGTTTGAAGTCGAGCACCATCCCGGGTTTTGTCTTCACGAGATGACTGATCGTCGAGGCGCGTGTCGTGTTGAGTCCGCTGAAATGAATCGCTTTGACATAAGGGAGGGGACGGTCCTTGACAGCCGTTCGCGTCGTGACGATTCGCTTTCCCTCTATCCTCTCTTTTATTGCCGGAAGAGCATTTTCGGCTGCAGCCTCTCCCGCCGCAATCAATTCGCGCGCGTGGTGGAAATCCGAGGACAGGAAAGGATCGACATCTGGCTCTATGACAATGTGGGCGTAACTCAATTGCTCCTGATAGTCGCAGATATTGATGAGGTCCATGGTGCGCGAAATGATGTCGATCAATCCGCCCGTGTACGTGTTGCCGTAGCTGTGCACGGTCGTGCTCGCAATTATGAGATCGGGGTGAAAATCGAATAGCGGTTCGACCGGAAGAAACTGCTGGACACCGCCATCCACCAACTCCATCGTGTCGATCGTCTCGGGTGAGAAGACCCCGGGGATCGCTATGCTTGCACGGATTGCTTGTTCAAGACGTCCGCCCTCGAGAGTGACCAGGTCACCGCTCGCAAGATCGACCGCTATGGCGCGGTATGGTATGGGTAAGCTGTCGAAATTGTAATGGGTGCTGAATTCGATCTCCGAGAGAAGATCCATCAACAAGAATTCGACATTCTGAAGGGGCACGATTCCTGAGGGAAGAGTTGGAACGAAGTTTATGTGGTTGAGTCCGATAATGTATCTCTGGTTCTGCTGTCTTTCGGGTAGATAACGCGCACCGAAAGGTACCCGAGAACCAAATAGTACAGAGAAATCTGCGTTCACGGCAATGCTTTCGATTTCGGCGATGCTGTAACCCGCAGCATATATTCCTCCGACCAGAGATCCCATGCTATTACCAGCAATGCAGCATACATCGATGCCCTCGCGCTGGAGTACTTTGAGCACACCGATATGAGCGAATCCAAGTGCGGCGCCTCCGGATAGAGCAAGGCCAATACGCACATCCTGCGTATCAGTTTCTACGGTATCCGGTGCAGGGATCGTGGTCAGCAGAATTAACGCAACCGCAAAAGATGAAATCATTTTGGAAGCCGAGTGCAAGTCACTTTAATGTACCTGTGTTGTCGTACTGACCGGCGTTTCTTATTTTATCTGGCCGCAGCACTTTTTATATTTCTTACCGCTTCCACAAGGACAGGGATCGTTGCGGCCGATCTTCTCTTCGGCGTCCTGCTCTTTCGCCGTTTTATCCTTGCCGCTTTTTCTCGTTGCTGCCCTGGTTGCTTTCTTTGGGGACTTCTTCGGTATTGGGATGAGTTTGTGAAAGGCACGTTTGTTTTCCTTGACGGTGTCGGATAATTGATCGCCGTTCTTGATCAAGCCGGTGCCGTCGAGGTAAAGAAGAAAATTCTGCAGTATGCCAGTCGTTTCGCCAATCAATTCCGGCGAGATGTTCAACTTACGCGGCGCGTGGACGAGGAGGAATTGCTGCAGATGGTGTTCGTTCATTTCTTTAAGTTCTTTCCTTTCCTCAAAGAAAAGATAATCGAGCAGACTTTTTGTCAGGTATTCGACTCCTTCTCTGTACCCTTTTGCTTTTGCTTTGACGCCCTTTGTGTCGAGGAAGTCCCGGCTCAGCGCATTTGTTGCATGCACGAGCCTTTTCTCGCGCTTGCGTTCCTCTGCGCTCTTTTTCTGGATGTCAGCTAACGCCATACGTCAGTATACTTGCAACTGGAGAGTTGTCAATGACAGACATGCATAACCAGTTACGTTGATCGGTTACGAAGCCCGTTTCGTCAACACGGGCTAAGGTTACGTAACCCAATTTCGCATTTGTTTGATATTTGGTGTTTGTGATTCATGATTTACGGAGTGTGTCTTCAGCACAGCGTGTCTCCAGCCGCAGGTGTGTCTTCAGCGCAGTATGTCTCCAACGGAGTGTGTCTTCAGCACAGCGTGTCTCCAGCCGCAGGTGTGCCGTCGGCGCAGCGTGTCTCCAGCCGCAGGTGTGTCTTCAGCACAGCGTGTCTCCAGCCGCAGGTGTGTCTTCAGCGCAGTATGTCTCCAACGGAGTGTGTCTTCAGCTCAGCGTGTCTCCAGCCGCAGGTGTGTCTTCAGCTCAGCGTATTATCCCCAACCAATCTCCCAGTAGGAATTGAAGCCTGCCGATGAGCAAACTGATTCGTGCCATCACTGTATAGCCGAACGAAGCACCGAACCCGAGCATGATGAAAATGATACCAAGATTGGCTGTCGGCTTTATGATACCCTTTCTCTCACGCGAGAAGAAGAAATAGATAAGAGTGGAGATGACACCGACCAGGATGATTACAGCCCAGAGTCCGCTATCCCATCGGGCGAAGGCGTCCGGTACGAGCAGGGTGCCCTGGGTCTGTCTGAGGATATCCCGCTGGAAGAATGCCGGGATGGCCACACCTGAACCCCATCCCAATACGTATGCAATGGGCAGTCTAATAAGGTGATTGAGCCGGGGAACGAAGCGTCCGAAGTAGCAAAGTGCGAATATCAGCGGTATTATATACAGGAGGTTGCCTTCAACGAAGAGAGGCACGATGAGATTGGGGCGGATTTGGTTGTGCCAGGTTAGTGCGACAAGGTAACCGGCAGATACGCCGACGAACAGATGTTCGGCAAACCGGTAGAGAATATTGTCCTTATACAGGAACGAGAATACGCAGAGGGTCAGGAAAGCGGCGAGCCAGACCCATGGGTCAGGTGATATGTTCATTTCTGCCTCCTGGCGTAAAAATATCCTACGTTACCGAGAATGATAAAGATCATGATTAGCAGGTGGCCTAATGACTGAGCATCCATACCCTGTGTTGCTCTGAATATTCCCGTGGAGTAACCTTTTTCCTGTACCAGATTCTCATACTCTGATGCACCTTTCATGCCGGCGAGGAAGCCGGTTACCTGTTTGGTCTCCACGTAGGGATACACATCGGCTGCAGATACTGCAGTAACGCCTACACCAAGGCGTGCTCTGTACCTCGATTGCGCATAGAGCAGCCATTGGCGCCAGCCGGGGTCACCGGTCGAAAGGGTGATGATGAGGCTAATATCTTTGTAGTTCCTCACCGATCTCAATAAGGGTAATGAGTCGACCGGGGTTCCGTAGTAATCGACCGGGAAGACGCCGCTGATATTCTCGCCCATGCCAAGTAACACGGCGGCAACGCCGAACTTGTAGCCAAGGAATGCGTAGTCAACGCCGTATTCTTTTGTGAATTCGGTTGATAGCTCGTCCAGCGCCATTTCTACCATGCCCGTTCCTTGTGGCCATAGAGCCATCAAGATCACCTTGATATTCTTGGCATAGCATTGACGCGTGATGGCCATCAGCATTGGATACAATTCAGGGAGCGACTGAGGGTCGAAATCACATGAGATAAGGATAGGCTTGGATTCACTGTTGAGGCTGTCGACGGCTTCAAATAGCCGTTTGCTCTGAGGCATCACGTTCACGGGTATGCCTATCGGTATGACCAATGGAATTGCGACCGCGAGTGCAATGGCGAGAAAGATGAAACGACGCGGTATCTTGGTAAGATAGGAGAGGAATCTCATCTTCCACCTCCTCCGAGCCATGAGCGTTCGATCCCGAGAATTATCTTGAGGGCGGTTGAGATGCTACCGAAAGCGACACCGAAGATGATGCCGCGCTTTGCCGCGGTGTTCGGAACGTTGAGCAGCCATTCGGCGATCTGCGGCAGTTTCGGTGAAATGAAATATCCGAACGGCACCATGCCGAGCATTACGACGAATGCGGCGACCAACAGTATCGTTGCCTCTTTAGTTCGAGCGCGAAACGCGCGATAAGCTGCCGATGCCATGTAGAAGGCGAGGATCGAGTACATGGACGCGCCGAGAGGAAGGACGATGTGACTCCAGAATCTCTGGAACAGGGTGCCACTCTGAATGCCCCAGCCGATTCCCATAATTGCCATCACGAAGAGACCAGCAAGGGTGACATAGCTGAAATACCAACTCTCTTTCTTGCGCTTTATACGGCTGAAATGATGATCCAGTAGGCTCCCGATGCCCAGCACCCAGGCAAAACCCACAATCGCTATGTACCAGCGTGTCGTATGATCATAGAATTGTGTGCTGATCGAATGTGGGATGAAGAATTGTATTATCATCGCGATTCCCAGGAACATGCAGATCATTAAGGGTACTCTTCTTTTCATGTCAGTCCTCCTCTGCTACACGTTGAATAACGTGACGATCCTACCAAAGCCGATCATTATCAAAGCCGATGCCAGAAGTAGAATACCCAATACGATCATCTTGCCCCAGTCCTGTCCTTTTAGTGAGCCCATCAAGAGCGGCTCCCGCGACAAGTAGGCAGAAGCAGCATATAGCTCTTCGCCTATGAGGGTGTAATCGCATGCGGTGATGAAGAACGGCAACTGGAAGATTGAATCTGTACCGGCGATCTGTATGGCGCCCGTTGTCGCACCCGTCTCTGCCAGTACCAGCGATTCTGCCCAGAAATAACCGAGAAACAGATTCGTGGCTGGTTTCTCCCTTACCATCGTGCCGCAAACGGCGGCCGTGTACGCCCACTGATTCTGGGTGAGGAAGTAAATATTATCCGGATTGAAGGCATCTGGTCTGCCAGCTTCTGTGTAGGCCTCCTTGACGATTTCACGTGCGACGACATAGACAACGGGGCTTCGATTTGGCACGAGTAATGTCGTATTGTATTCGGCTGTCTTCTTCGCTACCCGAGAAAGGATATTGAGGGATGCAAGGGTTGCGATGTCACTTATGTCCGAGAGACCGGGTACGTAAAGAATCGGCTTGCCCATCTCGGTGGCTCGGCCCACTGCGTCGTCGAGTGCGTCTAGGCCGGGTAATTTGCGTATGAACAGATCTTTTCCTTTCCGGGCATGGTACACGAACCAGAGGAGTATGATGGCATATACGATGAAACCGATGAGCACATTTGTCCGGCTTGTGTTGAACCACTGCTGGCTGCTATGAATAGGCGTTGATATATCCGATCGGTATACGGGCTGGCCTTCTTTGACCGCGATGATCTGATATCGATATTGTGTGCCATCCCTTGTCCTGCTGTCCGTATACTCGCTCTCGAAACGGCTCACCCGTGCTATCTTCTCGAACTCTCCACCAGACTCGGCGCGCATGATTTCATAACCATCGATCACTTCATCTTCATCGACGTGCTGCCAGGTTATGAGAATCTTGCTGCCGTTGTCGTTCGGATTGTCTCTTACGTCGGGTGCTCCGAATGCAGCTATCATTGCAGCGACGATGATACACAATGCATTCATCAATGCCTCCTAGGCGGATGCCTGTTACCTCCACCATCACGCTCTTGTGCATGTCGTCGTGCTGATGGACCGGTAATCAAATGCAATCTATTTTGTGAGAGTTAAATATGATATTAGCAGCGAGGCAACAACAGCACCGATCTCAAGATAGTCTTGCCAGAATTTGAAGATCTGACGGGGAATATGGATGAGATCACCCTCTTCCACAAGCGGATTGTCCCGCACGGGAATGCGATGTTTGCCTCTCTTTATAAATGCACCGGACATGCTGGCGTCACTGAGCGGTCCGCCCGCAATGCCGATATAGTCATGTGCATAAAGCTGCGGTTGGAAAGGGTAGGGACCAGGGTTTACGACCTGTCCCTGTACGTAGACCACGGAGTTGACTGAAGGTACGATGAGCACATCCCCGTGTTCCATCGGGATATTCTGGGGGCTTTCAGCATCGGACATGATAGCCGACAGATCGACGTACAGCTTCTCCTTGTCCCTTTCTATGTAAGCATTCTCCGGGTCAGACCAAGGGGTCAATCCACCTGCCCTCGTCACCAGATCGGCGACACGATCGCCCTCGATGAGTTCATAGAGACCTTCGCTTGATTTTTCTCTTGCCGCGGTGAGTTCAGCGACTCGCAGTTCGTATTCTCTTTTACCGAATACAGCGCCCTTAACAACAACCGAATATTCCATCTGAGGGACGACGATGATATCACCATCCTGAACAAATGGATTGGTGCGCGGGTCGCCCGTTCTATCGAACTCCATGAGATCGACTACCGCATAATATTTTCCACTCCGCTTTAGTTCGATCCGAGCCCGCGAACCGATTGCGCTGATGCCTCCCGCTCCATCGATTACCATTGAAACGCGTGAGATCGGTAGAGCGGGTACAATACCGGGATTGGCGACTTCGCCAACGACCAGCACGTTAAAGGTCCGCATGCCCACTAGGGTCAAGTCGACACTGATATTTCTAAGGTATTTGGAGAATGCCTGTCTCAAAGAATCCTTGGCTGTTTTAATACTCAATCCATAGATGGTTACAGCCGCGACAACGTCATACTGAGGTACATATGCTCCCTGCAAGGTTATCGTCGAGGTGACGGGCATGTTGAGTGTTATCTTACCCTCGAAGGTTACGACAGTTATATAAGAGTAGTTCGTGGCGCCCGTAACCGTAACGAGAAGAGAGTCACCCGGCATGAGTACGTAGTCGTCAGACACGATGGGTTTGGGGAAATCATCGGTGTCGACCTGATCTGTAGCGTGTTCTGTAGCTGCTGCGTGCACACTGAGGAAGGGTATTGTAAAGAGGATCAGTATCAATAGAGCTTTTTTCATGTCAGAATTATACAGAGAATAGATAAAGTGTCAATAACGAAGCACCCGGGAGGAACGGTAGTGTTGAACATTCGATCGGTATGCTTGTTCTTTAACCGGAGTAACGCAAAAACATGAATCCGGGATCCTGAGTACGGAACCCCGAACAAGTACAGATTCCAAAGCAAGGTGCCTAAGACAGAGGAATTATGGTTATACGTTCTTGAAATGTATCCCAATGACCGACCGCAAGGTCATGCTGGCCAATACTTCGGTCAATCGACCGTGTTTTTCCTGGTCCTGTGCTGCTCTCTTGATCTGCCTACCGATCTTCTGATTTCGTGATATACTGGGTTTCATCATGTGCCAGGCGTCTCTGTTGTCAAGCTTGACGTGCACCATTATAGTGGTATAATCTGATAATCACTAATCACATTACCAAGCGAAAGGAGGAATATGGGCAAATTATTCATGCTGTTCTTTCCGCTCCTTATTTATGCCGGTACAGTGGGTAAGATTGCCGGCCGTGTCTTAGATGCTGAAACGAACGGACCTCTCGTTGCAGTCGACGTTTTCATTGATGAACTGCAAACCGGCGGTGCAACGGACATGGATGGTCACTATTTCATTCTCAATGTTCCACCCGGGACGTACGATGTTGAAGCTTCCATGATCGGTTATCGTGCCGAGATCAAGAAATCGGTCAACGTGTTCACCGACCGCACCACCTACATTGATTTTACTCTATTGCCAACTGTTATCGAACTCGAGACGCCCGTTGTCGTTGTGGCAAAGAAACCGGTCATCGAGATCGATATGACGTCAAAGGAGACGCGCATTACGCGTGAGCAATTTGACATCACGCCCATTGAAAAGCCGACCGAAGCCATTGCTCTGCAGGGTGGTGTCACGACCGATGCCGCCGGAGATTTGCATGTTCGGGGAGGACGCAGCGGAGAGCTGGCGTACTACATTGAGGGCATCGAAGTATCAAATGCGTTGCTCGGTAATGCGCCCGTGCTCAACAAGAATCTGATCTCAGAGATGTCGCTCCTGTCGGGCACGTTCAATGCCGAATACGGTAATATCATGAGCGGCGTTGTCAACATCATAACGCCCGAAGGCGGCAGCAAGATCTCGTCGAGATTGGAGTATACGTCGTTCGTTCTCAATCCTTCACCTTACCGTAAAAAGGACTGGATCAGTGATTTCGATCCAGATGATCCGGATTACTATGATGCGCACCGGTCCTTGGTCGATTCCCTCGATACCATGACCGTATCAGACTATGAAGTTCCGGATCTGCTGGGTTCCAAAGATCTTCCATTCCTCGGAGAGATAAATGCCAGCGCTGAGGGTCCGATCCCTGGAGACCGGGCGACTCGTTTCTTCGTTGCTGGTAATTATCTAAACGAGGAATCATACCTGCCGTTTGGCTACAACCTGTCGCGGTCGGTCAACGGCAAACTGACCCGTCGATTCGGGCCCAATCTCAAATTGCTGTTAGATGCGCAGTATATCGACGAGGAATCTCAGAACTACAATCACCTGTACAAATACCTCTATGAAAATTACCTCGTCAATCACAAGACGAGCATGCGGGGAATTGTTGGCCTTAACCATGCTCCGGTCAGCAATTTCTTCTATAATCTCCGGTTCGGTTATATCCAGGACAAATTAGAAACCAAGGTGCCATCAGATATCGGGGATATTTCCGGCAGTATCGCAGCACCGATCCGTGACAACTACTCGGAATTCTACTTGTCTGGTTATCCTCAATTCCGGCAGGAGGTGAAGACTATTCAGTACATCGCAAAGGCCGATTTCAACTGGCAACTGGGGAAAATGCATAATCTGAAATTCGGTGGAGAGCAGAGTTTTTATGATTTCGAACTGTCAAATCGCCAGCAGTTGTTCACACGGACCCCGATTATCTACCAGAATTACGTTCAAAAACCGCGTGACGGCGCCGTCTTCATACAGGATAAGATAGAGCACGAATACCTGGTCGTGAATGCTGGATTACGCTTTGACTATAGCCAGGTCAATACAGTGATGTGGGAGGATATTGAAGATCCGACGTCCGCAGTCACTGATGTGAAAACGCAATACCAGATCTCACCGCGATTCGGTCTTTCTCATCCGATCACCGACAATGCAATGCTGCATTTTGCCTACGGTCATTTCTTCCAGATGCCGCCCTATGAGATAATGTACTTCAACAGCAACTACATAACCGATCCTGAAGGTATTCCGCGCTATGGCCTTGTAGGTAATCCGAGTATCCTACCGCAGCGCACTACGGCATATGAAGTTGGCGTCAAGTATGCGATCCGCGATCTATATGGCATCGATGTAACTCTCTTCATGAAAGATATCAAGAATCTCTTGTCAACGACAGAAGTGCGATCTTATCCGTACAATTACATCATCTACACTAATGATGATTTCGGCAGCGTCCAGGGGATCGATGTTACGTTCAAGCGGGATCTGGTGGAGGACCTCGGTTTCAGCTTCAACTACACATACCAAGTCGCGCGCGGCAACCGATCATTTGCCATGCAGGGTTTTTATGATGTTTATACGGGAAGTCCGGAGAGAAAGCAGGAATACTACCTTGACTTCGACCGAAGACACACGTTCTCCGGTACATTTCAATACCAGTTCAACGAATTGGGAGGCATTGGGATCAACGCTCAATTGTCGAGCGGACTGCCTTACACGCCTTACATTGGATTGGGCGTCGTTGTAGAAGAGAATTCCGGACGTATGGAATGGGGTCACTCAATCGACATGTTGCTTCATCAAGGCATCAGGTTCGGACGAACGCTCCTTGTCTTTTTCATCAGTGGGGACAATCTTACCGATGCCGAGAACCCGAGATACGTGTATCCGCGCACTGGTCTACCGTGGGATGCCGGTGAAGAGGGTGGCGGCCTCATGGGATCGCCTGATTACATTATCGACCCCTCGAATATCGGTCCGCGACGGACGATCAAGGCAGGTATCAGGGTAACAGTTTCGTAAAGGAGTCGACATGATTTTCTTTTTCTGCTTTTTATTCAGTCAAACCCAGATTCCAGGGGAAGCGATCGGTATATCGGATAAGGGTGAGTTGTCAAACGTCACTACGAATTTCGGGTTGATATCATATCACCATTATGCTACTCCTGCTTATCATTGGCCTAATGCGGACCCTTATGGTGTTCAACACTATGGCGTTGGATTCGGATTTTTCGCCGCACAGAACTACAACGTTGTAGAGTCTTTTGACCACGTCGCCCCTGAGTGGCTTCCGATTGAAGGATCTTATGGCGGATTGTATTCAGGCCTCGTCGTTGATGCGGCGGGCACGCCGATAATGGCGACATCGGATGACATGGAAACGTGGCCAATAGTCGGCGGCGAACCAGTCTGGCCCGGACCTTTTCGCAAGGATACGCTCGGTCAACCCGTTCCCGGTGAATTCACTTCGGACCAGGATTTGTTCAGTATTTACAATGATCGAGGTGTCTTCGGTCTGCAGGTGAACCAGTCGGTGTATTCGTATGGAAGGACATATGCCGATGATTTCATTTTCTTCGACCTAAATATATACAATACAGCAGACACCGCTATCGACAGCATCTATTTGGGATTTCGCAGCAAATTCAGATGCGACTACGATATGAAGGATTACATCGGGCTGTATCGCGATTCGGTCGTGACTTTCGTTTACTACTGGGATGCCGATGGTGTTCCTGAACCGAACTGGACATCGGTTGGTATGATAGGCGTGGGGTTCTTGAATCAGACAATCGACAACTTTCATTATTGGGAAAAAGAAGATGAGCAACATTTACCTGAGGATACCCTCGTTGACAACCGGTACTTTCCTCTAATAGTCTCCGATCCGGATGACCCATTGATTAATACGTTCTCAACCCTTTTCTTCCACGGCGCTGATGTTCACATCGATGACCCATCGATCATACAAGCATTACCGCTTGATTCGGTCGGCACCTACAATTTTATCGTTTCGAGCGGTCCAAAGACAATAGCACCTGAGGACACTGTACAATTTTCCTTTGTCATCGTATGCGGCGAAGATTCTGCAGATCTATTCGAAAACCTCGAGATGGCGTTGCTCATGGCGGATAACTACTTCCTTGGCAGTGATCCTCCAGCAGCGCCAATTGTCCATGCGGTGTCTGATTACAGGAAGATCACACTGTTCTGGGACCCAGAACCGTCTGAATCATCGTCGGATATCCTCACGGGAAAACAGGATTTTGAAGGCTATAAGATATACCGAAGTGACGATCAGGGTCTGACGTGGGGAACGCAGATAACCAATGATAAGGGTCATGTTGTCGGCTATGTCCCGATTGCGCAATATGATCTCGTCGACGGGATATCAGGCATTGACCCCGCATTTCCTTACCAGTCGTTGGGCCGGGAGACCGGCTTAAAACATACCTTTATCGATACTACGGTCTATAATGGAATTGAATACTGGTATTGCGTTGCTGCCTATGATAAGGGTAATCAGCACCCTGACTCTCTTGAGCCTTCATACCAGAATTCCAAGGGTAGACCCAGTGCGAACCATGTAGTTTCCGCCACAGCGGCACCCATGCCATCTGGATACGTGTACCCATACGTCCAGGGTGGTGATACGCTCGCGCCGATCGGCGGACCGTGTGATGGTACGGTCGTTGTTCAGGTAGTTGACCCGGCTGCAGTGACCGGGCACACATACAGGATTACATTCGAGATCGACTCTGTGTATCATCCGGCCGAAACGACATGGGTCGATACCACAACCTTCACACTCTTTGATGTGACCGACCAGGAAACCCTGCTGGTCGATAACGAGATCTCTGATAATTCGCTCGACAACATTCCGGTCGTCGACGGCCTGAGGCTGTTGATCTTGAACTCAGAAAACACCGTGTCGATGGGATGGACGAGTACGGTTGGCACTCCAAGTACGTTCCAGTGGTGGGTGTGGACAGAGAGCTATAGCACCATGGTTGGCCCTACCTATATCTACGGTAGGCCCAATTTCCGCGTCGTCGTTGACCGTAGCGCGAATTCAATATTCCACGTTGAGGACGGCTTTGGCGGAGATACACTTGCACTCCAGATGCCTTTGAGGGTATATGACATTACCGACGAGGCCAATCCAGTTGATGTCAGCGAGCATTGCTGGCTTCTCGATTACGCCTATTCTGATGTTTTTCCGCCGCAGACCGAATCATTGTACTTCGGTCCGGCAGGATGGGACCTCATTCCCGGTGGTGCCGGCTATAACAATAGCCCCAATGGACCGTTGGTTGGTTTCTTCGACCAACTCGGCCTTTGGAATGGTGACCTGAACACAGCTACGGCCGTGGTCTATTTCGGTACGCAGAACGGCGACAGCACGGCACTCGCGCCATCGGATGGCGATGAGTTCACGGTGAAATTGCTAACCCCTATTTCTGATTCGGTATCGTACGAATTCACGACCGTACCTTACGCGATCGATCAAACACGGATCCGTCTTGACAGTATTGGCGTTGTACCCAATCCATATATCCTTGCGTCCAAGTTCGAGAGTACGCCGTATGACCGGCGCCTCATGTTCACCAAACTACCCGAACAATGCGAGATCCTGATATACAATGTCGCGGGTGAGCATATAACGACGATCGAGCATAGCAACAATCTTGGTTATGAATACTGGGACCTGCGTACTAAGTACGGAGTCGAGGTCGCATACGGAATGTACATCTATGTCATCAGAACCGAGAGCGGTGCCAAAGCGAACGGTAAGTTCGTAATAATAAAATAGGGAGAGAGACCATGAAGATCCATTCAAAGCAGAAAACAGTTACGCTATTGATCCTTGCGTGGGTGGCATTGGCTGCGTGTTTCACCAAAGTCGGGACGACCGCTGCGCCTTTCCTCAAGATCGAGTACGGTGCGCGCCCCGTTGCCATGGGTGGCGCATTTGTAGCTATTGCTGACGATCCATCCGGGATATACTACAATCCTGCTGGCCTTGCGGAGCTCAAGAGTCCTCAGTTCATGGGCGGGTATACGGTATTGTTCGCAGATCTGAAGTATAATTATGCCACTTTCATCCTGCCAACGAAACGTGTAAATCTTGGGCTATGGGGTTCTTTCCTTTATTGCGACGATATACCGGTGACGACGGTGGAAAATCCCGAGGGTACGGGTCAGAGATTCAGCTATATCGACGGCCTATTGGGCTTTACAGTCTCCGCATTCCTCTCGGATCGTTTATCGGTCGGAGTATCATGCAAATATATACAGCAGAAGTTGCACAATGAAAGTGCCTCGACCTTCGCTTTCGATATCGGCTCGATCCTGCGCACTCCGTTCAGGGGGATTCGACTGGGTATGTGCCTTGCGAATTATGGCGGTCGCATGCAATTAGACGGGAATGATCTCATTGTCCAGGCCGATCCCTGGCCCGAATACACAGGCAACCCCGAAGTCGAAGCGAGGCTGAGCACGGGTTCGTTCCCGTTACCGCTCGCGTTCAAGCTCGGCATCGCAATAGAATTGCTCGGTTTGGGAGAAGCATTCTTCCCGAGCGAGCAACACCGCGTGATCCTTGCAGTCGACGGTATCCATCCGAATGATGGTGAAGAGAAAGTCCAATTGGGACTTGAGTATGGATTGTACGATATGCTCTTCCTGCGCGGCGGCTACAAATTCAATTACGACACGCAGACGTACGCGGCCGGTGCTGGCATGAAATTCACGATCGGACAAAGGACATTTTCTGTCGATTACGCCTATATCGACATGGACGTCCTCGATGGCACGCATCGGATCTCGCTCACGATCGGGTTCTGACAGAGTGATGATACTGGATACTTGATTCTCGATACTAGATAGCAGGAACGTGCTTGAGTGCATTGGTGGTTCGTTGTGGATCTGGGATTTGAGCTTTTTCGGAATCGGATTTCGGATTTAGGATTTGGTGCTTGCTAGTTAAAGGAGGTTTTATGGATAGACGTGGTTTCTTGAAGACGCTCGGGTTTCTGGCACCGGTGGCGGTCTTTCTCGGAAAGATACCAGGGTTCTTATGGGCCGGTAAACTCGAGCGCGGGAAGAAAAATTTTTGGCAAAATGGTGGATTCACCCAGCCATCAGTCGATATGAAGGGCTACAAAGATGGTATAATAAGGGCCCGGATCGACAACGAGTGGAAGGATTTCAACATTCGGCCTGCAAGCAAGGATTTCGTCGAGTGGAACGCGACAAAGCGCATTGAATTTCTCGAACAGATAAAGACCGGGAAGATGCCGGGCTTTGGTGGACCTCATTCAGGTGCAGTGGCTACTTACGGTCTTGGACGCCTCGACTCCGAATTCACCTTGAATAATGCGATCAAAGGTATTGGTCTGGCACCCAAGGATGAGAATATTGACACTGCGATAAAGCGGTTACGCGATACATACGAGAATTCCATGGGAGAGAAGATGGATGTACTCAAATCATTCTATGATGATCCGGGTTTTTTCGACTGGCGCAAACAGACCTCGCTTGAGCTGTATGCCACGCCCGAGTTTGAGACCCATACGTTTCTCAATGTAATGGAAAACCCTATCGCGACGCTGGTCTTTCTCGACATACCTTCGCTCGAGTTACGGACGATAGCCCGTATTGTCCATCCAGATGACAAGAACGCTCTGCCATCTGAGAAGAAGCTCCTAGAGTTCGTCAATCTTGCCCATTCGTACATGCACGGTGAATTCCCGCGCCTGTATCCGCTCTTGCTTTTCTATATCGTTGAAGAGTTCGACAATACTCCGGGCAGGAAACGGGGCATCAGGACCGTACCGGAACGACCGAAGGAATAGACGAAGAGACAATGAGACAATAAGACAAGGGGACAGGGAGCATCATAAAATTTGCTTCTCGGATTCTGATTACCGGAATTTAGGCTTCTATTTTAGTTTGATATTTGCCTCGTGATAAATGGTTTACGTAACCGTTACGTTCGTGGACGAAACGGGCATCGTTACCGTAAGGCTTTAACCGATATGTCAAAGGAGGTTTTATGAAGGTATTATGTGCTGTTGTATTACTCGGCAGTATGCTCTTCGGACAAGTTATCCAGTACGAAGAGTATTTCACGGGCGGGGTCACGCAATTACAGTGGGAACAGTGGGTCGGGCACAGCAACATGGAAGTCATTAACGACCCGACGTCCCCAGGCGGTGATTCCTGGGTTGGAGAAGTATGGAGTGACTCAGTCGGCACTCCCATTGCAGCAATGTACTCTGGTGAGTATTCCTTGACCGATTGTTCGGTTGAGGCTTGGATATACACTGTTGTCTCGCCGATGATGGCTCCGTACAATGGTGTTTGTATAAGGATGGATACGGCCACCAATCAGACATACAACTTCGTGTCCGATTTTGACGGCGACGCCAGATTGTTGCTCCGTCACATGGTCGGCGCTACGGTATCAATTATCAGAGAGTGGACAGATGCTGAAATACCCGGTGGGGTGCCATCAACATCATCTTGGCACAAATTCAAGGTAGAAATGGTCGCTGATTCGATCTGGGCATATTACGATGATTCCCTTCTGGCTGACTGTCCTTTTGTTGACGATCGCATCGCTCAAGGGTTCTTCGGTATCTACTCATTTACCATATTCGGTGACTGGACAAGGTGCGACAACATCATAGTAACGGCACCGAACGCAATATCCGAACATGAAAGTCAGACCATCAATACCGTATCCGTATACCCGAATCCGTTCTCAACGCAGACGACGTTCAGCTTCGGCATAGCGCAAAGTGCAGAGAGCATAGGTCTCAGAGTCTATGATGCTGCAGGGCGTTTGGTCGAGGACCTCACGAGCCGCATGTCTGTCATAGGAGATCAGGCATCGGTCAGGTGGGATGGCAGTAGTGTGGCGCCCGGTGTGTACTTCGTGACCGATGGTACTGGTGTCCAACTGCAAAAAGTGGTCAAACTACGGTAAGGAGAAATGAAAAAAAGGGCAGCCCAAGCTGCCCTTTTTTTGTTAGATCTTTATCAGTTTCCTTGTCAACGTACGCGTGCCGACCTTCACTCTCACCAGGTACACGCCACTTGGTACCATTGAGCCGTACTGATCAACCGGCCTGAACGAGAGTCTTTGCGTGCCGGCACCCAGGATACCATCATGGATCGTGCCTACATATCTACCAAGGCAGTCGTACATAGTCAAAGATACGTGCAGAGTCTGGCCGAGGTCAATGGTGAGAGTGACACGGTCCGTCACCGGATTGTTCATGACAATATCAGGACCGCGAATGGCGGTTGAAATGTGTTCAGCAACTTGCGTACTGTGGCCCGTGGGTTTAAGAAAAGGGTCACCGAGCAGAGTCATACCGTAATGCCAGCGAACGCGGTCCAAGGTCATGCCTACTGAATCGTAGATGCACTCAAACCAGTATTTGTATGCTTCACCCAAATTGGCGCCCTGGCCGAGCGGCCGGTAAAAATACCGGAAATCGAGCATGCTCCCGGTCTTAGTGGAACCGATCGAACCGATACCGTGGGTCTCGTTGAATATAGCACGTCCGCCGCCATAGCCGGACTGTGTGTAACGGCTGAAAGAACAGGCGAAGAAATTGTAGAAATTGGTGGGTGGATTCTGAGTAATATACTCATTGGCCCAATAGTTATCCCACAGCAAACCATTATTATATTTGAACGAATGGTTGTTCGGAGATGAATGGGCAAAGACCGATACCCAGGTTCGCGCGCTGTCGAGTTCGCGACGGTAAACGGTTGCCCTCGTCGTTTCAGCGTCCCAGAAGTTGTTGGTGTCCGGGAATAGCATGGCGACATCGTTTGCCCACGTATATGCCCAGGGTATCCAATCGTCGTCAACAAAGACGAGAGCACGTTCGGGTAGGTTCATGGTCCCTGTACGGAAGCCGTTGTTCTTCGTGAAGTAATTTCTCAGGACGACGGTGTCGATGCCTATACCTGTGGGCAGGAGTCTTCCTACGTATATTTCTGGTTTTGTGTTTCCGGTATGTCCGTCATACCTGCCATTGCCGGTGTTCATCGTGTCGAGCCAGGTACCGTCAAGGTCCATGTAGAAAAGGTCGATCGGGAACTGGGCGTATATCTCATCAAAATCTATGATCTCGAACCAGGCAATGGGCAAGTCACCGATGAATAAAGCACCTTCTATGTCGTCCGTGTCGTAGATGTCTGTCAAGAAATCACGCAGCGTGTCTGGCGTGCCGCCGGACAGTTCGTACTCGAAAACAGTATAACCTTCTGCCGTCAGTGAGTAGCACAATTGGTCTATCTCGTCCCCGAGATGCAGGACTAGATCCTGCTCAGTCAGAATGGCGATATTCCCTAATCTTCCATCGCCGTAGTGTACGTCACGCAAGGCATGATAGAATGGCGTATAAGGGTGCTCGGCGAGCCACTCCTCCATAGTTCCAGGTCTGCTTCCGGGCGGTCCTACCCATCTCAGTATGGGTATGTCGTCAATATTATCGGCAAAGAGACAAGTTATGACAAACAAAATGATCGCAAGTCGTTTCATCTTTCCTCCATAAGGAATTATACTTGTGCTACTTGTAATGTCAATGTTGAAAAGATTCGAAAGAGAGTGCGTTGCTTGACTTTGGCATAAATACCGCTATAATGGGCTGGTGGATGACCTCCTCAGGCAACTAAATCCTGAACAACGAAAAGCTGTGAAAATTACCCGGGGGCCGATTCTCATCCTTGCGGGCGCCGGAAGCGGCAAGACGAGAGTGATCACTTATCGGGTGGCATACTTGATCAAGAGCAAAGACGTCAACCCGAGAAATATCCTTGCCATCACGTTCACGAACAAAGCCGCCGGAGAGATGCAGACAAGGGTTCAGAAACTTCTTGGAAGCGGTCATGATGTCTGGATACGGACATTCCACTCGACATGTGCCAAGATCCTGCGCGGTGGTGCAGAGCGCATCGGCATCAGAAACAACTTTGCCATTTACGATGAGTATGATCAGCTGAGTCTCATTAAGGAATGTCAAGCTGAGATGGATATGGATCCCAAGGCTTATTCTCCTGCACATCTTGCAGCGGCGATCAATAAAGTAAAAGAAAATCTATTGTTAGAATCCGAGATCAAAAGCGACCTCTTGAAACACTTCTACAATCACTACAACAAGAAACTGCTTGAGTATAATGCTTTGGATTTCGACGATCTCATCATGAAGGTCGTCCAGTTGTTTGAAACGGATAGAGACATCCTCGAATACTATCAGAACCGCTTCAAGTACGTCCTCGTCGATGAATACCAGGATACGAATCGGGCCCAATACGTTCTGACGAAACTGTTGGCTGAGAGTCACCGGAATCTCTGTGTGGTGGGTGATGATGACCAGTCCATCTACTCCTGGCGCGGCGCCGAGATCAGGAACATACTTGATTTCGAGAACGATTTTCCGGATACGACCGTGATTAAATTGCAGCAGAATTACCGTTCAACCCGACGGATACTCAAAGCCGCATCTAGCGTCGTCAGCAATAATGTTCATCGTAAGTCAAAGACATTATGGTGCGAGAATGAGACCGGGGAGAGGGTGGAGTTCTTCGATGCTGATGATGCCTATGCCGAAGCGGCATATGTAGCGCGTAAGGTCATCGAGATGGGTATGAAGGGTGAGCGACTCGGTCAGATCGCGGTCTTTTATCGGGTCAATTATCAGTCCCGTTTGTTCGAAGAGTGTTTCGTGACCTACCGTATTCCTTACGAAGTAGTTGGTTCTCTGCGTTTCTATGAGCGGGCCGAGATCAAGAATGTGCTTGCCTACCTTCGTTTAGTCGTTAATCCATGTGATGCCGTGAGTCTCAAGAGAATCATCAATGTGCCTTCGCGTAAAATAGGTCAGGGGACCATGGAAAAGATCACCGGGTATGCTAACGAGCAGAAGATGACGGCCTACGATGTATTACGAGAAGTCGACAACATAAGCACAATACACAGAGGGACCCGCAAGCGGATCAAAGAGTTCACGAAGATGATCGACCGCTTCATTGACACGCGGGACCAGTGGGATATCTACGAACTGGCGCTTGCCGTTGTTAAGGAGAGCGGTTACCTGTCGAGTCTGACCGAGGAAAAATCCGAACGCGAGTATGTTCGGCGCAAGAATGTCGAAGAACTGCTCATATCCATGAAGGAATATGTGCAGGACCGTCCGGAAGCAACCCTCAACGATTACCTGGAAGAAGTGTCGCTGCGCAGCGACATCGATGATTGGAATGAAGCAGAAGAGCGCGTGAACCTGATGACCTTGCATAATGCAAAAGGTCTTGAATTCGATACGGTATTCATCACCGGGTTTGAGGACGGGTTGATACCTCATTACAAATCCCAGGAGGATCCAAAACAGTATGAAGAAGAACGGCGGCTGTTGTATGTAGGTATCACGCGGGCGCGTAAGAGGTTATGCTTGACCTATGCGAGGCAAAGGGACATGTTCCGGTCCGGACCAGCCTATACCGAACTATCACCATTCTATAACGAGATCCCATCAGATTTGATTCGTACAGGGTATGATTACGAATAGAGCACGATGCCTGAGATCATGAATGGTTCAGCAGCTTCTCTTGCGGAAATCCGCAGCCTCTTTCCGATCACCCGTGAGTGCGTGTATTTCAATCATGCCGGTACCGGACCGATGTCTTTGCCGGCCCGAAGAGCGATCGAACGGTGCATCGAGGTATATTCGAGGAACGCCGAATACGCGGCTGACGATTATTTCCGTTTGATCCACCGAGCGCGTGAAAAGGTAGCGCAACTAATAGATGCGCTACCAGAAGAGATCGTGCTGACCCATAATACATCAGAGGGTATTTACATTGCCCTGGCAAATCTAACCTGGAGGGAGGGTGACGTCGTACTTGTCATGGATGAAGTCTTTCCTGCGGTCAGATATGTCGTCGACAATAACCTGCCCGGTGTAAAGAAAATATACGTTCCTTTCTCGGGGAGGGATCCTGTTGAGGTGGTGCGAAAGTGCGCTACCGAGCACGTGAAGGCGGTCGTCATAGACCATGTTCAGTTCTTGAGCGGCGAGGTCGTCGATCTTGTTCGTTTGGGTGATTATACGAGGAGCAAGGGTATGGTGCTCGTAGTCGACGGTATCCAGTCGATCGGTGCCCTTGCATTTGATGCCCAGAAGGCAAGTGGAGTCGATTTCGTCGCGTGCGGTAGCGCAAAATGGCTTTTTGGACCCAGTGGAGCCGGCTTTCTCTATATTAACAGGCGGAATTTCCGGTCACTGGCCAACCTGCATACAGGTTGGCTAGGAGCAGCGTGGATAGGTTGGGAAGATATAGATGCTCTTCCTGCACTCTTTCCGGATGCAAGAAGATTTGAAATGGGAACGCGGAATGTAATAGGAATTCTTGCACTTTCCGAAAACATTGATATTTTACTTCAATATGGGATCGAAAGGGTGGAGCAGAGAATTGCGGGTGTGAAGTTGCATCTAAGGCGTTTTTTCGACGCTGAAGGTTTTACGATCCTGGCGCCGGTCCACGGCACACAGTCCGGGATCATCACGGTACAACCGAAAGATCGTATCCGAGCACTCTACCGCCATCTGAAAGAAGCGGGTATTGTGCTATCCCTGCGCAATGAATACCTCCGCTTCTCTCCCCATTTCTACAACACTGAAGGCGAAGTTGACCAGATCATCAGCGCAATCAGGTCTTTTTGAGTTGTTGAAGGACTTATTTCTTATCTTTGGGTTTGAATGTGAAGATGACTCGATTCCCGCCGCGCTGTTTTGCTTCGTAACAGGCTTGGTCTGCGAGGTCGATCAGCCGTGATTTATCACGGGCATCATGTGGAAAAGAAGCGATACCGATGCTCAATGTTATCTTCGGTTGGATCTTCTGGACGGCGATCCTCTTGCGCATTCTTTCGGCCACATCGAGAGCAAATGAGGCGTCCGTTTCTGGAAGGATGACGACGAACTCATCTCCGCCATACCGGCATAGAAAATCCACATCCCGTATCACTTCTTTCATTATTTTACTTAATTTTTGCAGGACGATATCTCCTGCCATGTGACCGAATCGATCGTTATAATTCTTAAAGTTGTCGAAGTCGATCATCATTATGACAAAGGTACGTCGGTACCGCTCAGCACGTCTGATCTCAGCTTCAACGAACATTTCAAAACTTCTGCGGTTTGATAAAGAAGTCAATGGATCGGTGAGGGATAATTTCTTGGTTTCCTCGTAAAGCCGTGCATTGTCTATGGCAATTGCAATCTGAGCGCTTAAGCTCGACAAAAGCCTGATCGCATCCTGTGT
Source organism: Caldifarciminota bacterium (assembly GCA_020349965.1). GTDB lineage: Bacteria > Hydrothermota > Tepidihabitantia > SM23-42 > SM23-42 > SM23-42. The sequence goes on from CP070705.1 coordinate 1,590,005, forward strand.
GAATCCATTCACCTCTGAACTTTCTACATCAAGCACGCCGATCAGATGGTCACCGGTAAGTAATGGGAAGCAGACTTCGCTGCGCGTGTTTGGAATCCCAACGACGTAGTACGGATCGTTGCTTACATCAGGACTGTAGTACATTCTTCTCGTCTTGGCGACATGTCCGGTAATACCATCTTGTCCGATCCTCAGTCTGAGATCCCTGTCTTCGGCAGAATACACGATGCTTGCGTGGGTGTACAGGGCCTGCTTTTCTTCGTCAATAAGAAGAACCGAGACGTTAAGAAAATCGAATGTATCCTTGAGACGCTGCAGCACATTGTTGAGTAATTGGTCAAAATCCAGGGTCGAGATCAGGCTCTGACTTACGTCGTACATCAACGCAGTCTCCTTGTCTTCCCTGCTGACTTTGCGGCTCAGATTCAGGTTGTCGAGTGCAACTGCGGAGTGGTAGGCAAGTGTCGACAGATAATCGATGTCGTCGTCGGTGATGTATGCGGTGTTGGAGAAGTTGACGAACAGAATGCCGATCATCTTTTTCTGTACGAGTAATGGGACACCCGCTGCTGTGGCGCCCTTTTTTTTCTGTACGAAAGGGTCTGTGCCAGGTGAGATGTTAATTTCGGAAAATACTACTGGTTTTCGGCCGCGCAGGATCGCACCGGGGGCTCCTTCATCGACCTGTGCCGTAGATATGTGACATTTTACGCTGTCTGTGTCCCTCACGTACTCACATGCATTAGTTATAAGCTTTTCTCTCTCGTCGATTAGTATCAAACCGGCCGATTCACCGTTCACGTCTTGCACGGCTGCCTTCAATAAGATGCGGATAACGTCATCGAAGGTGAATAAAGATGCGAACAGTGTGCCGATTCCATACATGCTTTTTAGTATCTGTTTTTCTCGGTTGAGCATGTTCTTAGTTCGGGCATTGAATAGGGCTGAGGCACCGATCTTTGCAAACAGGGACAAGGGTTCTTTCGTTTTTAATCGTTGAATGCGGCGGGGAAAATAGACATTGATGCCACCGATCAAGGTATCGTTGTGAATAAGCGGAACTGCAACGAGAGAGACAATGCCTTCTCCTTTGATCTTTTTCAGGATGTTTTTATCACCCTTCCGATATAGTTTCCTAATGTCCCTTATGAGCATCATCGTTCTCTTTTCGCAAGCCGTACGCACAATAGTAATATCTTTACCGGCTAAATTTCTATAGTTGGGAGAGAGATTATGATGGCCGGCCGTGCGCAGCATCTTGCGATCCGCATCGTACTGCACGACGAGTGCAGCCTTTGCTTTGGCGATCGCGCATATGTTTCTTGCGAGTAGATTACATATCTTTTTTGGGTCGGCGTTTTCGAGAAGCGGCTTGGTTAGTTTGATAAACTCTGCGTGTACTGGAATACTGGGCATGCTTGAGTTATTATAACGATAGCTGGTTCGGTGTCAACATGGCGCTATCCGGTTTGTTTATATCGTATTATGAGACCGGTTTGCCCCGTTTCGTTATGTCGACGATGAAGCTCCGCGTGAATAGTACGGTCATGATCGCCAAGCATAGAAGAGGGATCGCATCACCGATCTTTCTGTAGGGCGTGTCTATTGGATCGATCGGTACTTCGCTGACTATGACATCGTCTACAAACAGCGGCCGTTCCGAAAGGACACGACCGCGTTGGTCGACTATCATGGAGATGCCGGTATTGGCGCTGCGTAGCATCACTACCCCATTCTCTACACTGCGCAGGATTGCCATGTTGTTGTGCTGTTGCGCGCCTGATATTCTGCCGAACCAACCGTCATTCGTGATGTTGATCAGAACTTCTGCGCCTTTGCTGACAAATCTTCTCGACAGTCCGGTGAATATCGATTCGAAGCAAATCAAACAGGAGAACCGGAACTTAGCAGTCTGGAAGACGGTATATTCATTACCTGGGGCATAGTCGCCTTCTCCAAAGTCCACACTGCGGAGGAGGGGAATATGACGGTCAAAAGGGATATGTTCTCCAAAGGGAACGAGATGCATTTTGCGGTATTCCTGTTTTGCGCCTCGGCCGGGTTCGACGAGCACGGCGCCGTTGAATATCTCGCGGTCTCGTGATTCGTAGATGACCGTTCCGCTGAAGACCGGCGTTGCCAGCCGGTCAACGAGGTACATGACAAGATCCTGGTATCTGCCTGGTGATTTCAGGAACACCGGCGTTGCCGTCTCGGGCCATACAATGAGGTCCAGCTGGTCGGTTCCTTGTTGCCGGGCGACATCCACACAGCGCAGTGATAGGTCGATTAGAAGGTCGAAAGTCTTGTGCCTTAGCTCCCGGCTGAACTTGAGATTTGGATCGATGTTTGGCTGCACAATACCCAAGTGCGCAGATCTGCCTCCGGTCGTCTGAGGTCGGGCAATCCCGTAGATGACCGGTAATAAGAATATGATTGCCGCTAGAGCGAGGTGCTTCAGATTCCTTTGTCTAAGCGTATGATAAATGGCTACATTGAGCATAACGAGCCAGAATGAAATTCCGTATACACCGTAGACAGCTGCCTGCTGAATGAAAATTGGATAACGGGCCTGTGTGTAGCCGAAGGTCAGCCATGGGAAGCCCAGTTCGCCGATTCCACGTATGTACTCCAGTCCGACTATGGCAAATGCGAATGACCATGTTCCGATCTTTCGGACAGCGAGCGCCGCCACTCCGAAATACAGCCCTGCATAAAGAAAGAGAAGGATTAGTCCGAAGACGATAAGGAGTTTTATATTCGTTTCGATCTGTAGGAAGACGATCCAAAATAGTGTGAACATCGAGAATAGAAATCCGAATACTATGCCGGACTCGAACGATTGAGCTGGGCGCGTGTTTTCGAGGGCAAATAGCAACGGAACGAGGCCGAACCAGGCCAGAAAGTGGATCGGTAGGGGATGGAAGGCAAGGGACATGAGTGCAGATGAGATAGCAAGCAACATCAATTTACGGTACGAGTGAATGCCCGGTATAAAGGTCATGGATGTTTTCAGATGGTGACGAGCTGTTCCTTCTGCGCTGATGTATAGAATGCTTCGGTGACCTCTGCGATCAAGAGGCCGTCCTCACTGCAGATAGGTGCTTCGGCTTTGCGTGTAAGACAAGCAACGAACGTATCTATCTGTGATTCATAAGAAGTCCTATAGATATTTTTTTGGGCGATCGTTGGTGTGACGTTGAATAATTCGCCATGCAATTCCTTCTGAATCTTCAAGGGATTGAGAAGCGCAGCTCCTCTGTTGCCGAAGACGTTACAGTAGAGAAAATCCTTCTCGAAAAGCAGAGACCAACCGACTTCTATCGTCAGTAAGGCGCCGTCTTTGAAATTTATGATGCACATCGCTGTGTCCTCGACATCGGCTTCGGCCTCTTTTCTGTGAACCGAGGAAAATATGTTCTTTGGCCTTTTGTTGGAAAGGAGGTAAAGGGCTATGTCGAGGAGGTGTACACCGAGGCTCAAGAAGGCGCCGCCACCGGTCGATAGGCTCTCCAGTCGTACCGGACTCAGAATCCATTCACGCGTTCCAATGAGCCAACCGGCTTTGGCGTAGTATATTTCACCTAGTTCACTTTCCCTGATGAATTTCTTCAGTATTTGCACATCAGGACGCAGCCGGTTATTCATGGCGAGTACGAACTTACTCTCTGCTCTCTTTGCGATTCTCACCATCTCACGGGCTTCACGTAGGTTGAGCGCCATTGGTGTTTCGCACAAAACGTGCTTACCGTACTTCAGAGCGGCTACGGACATCGGTACGTGCAGGTAATTTGGTGTCGCGATCACCAGTGCGTCGATCTCTGGATCCTGAACGATCTCCTGAAAATCGAGGTATCTCTTGGTGATACCGTATTTCGAACCCAGATGATCGATCTTCCTTGGATCGCTGTCGCAGATCGCGGATAGACGACACTCGCTGTGCTTGGTTATGAAGGGAAGATGGGCGATCTGAGCATGGGCGCCACACCCGACGACACCGATGTTCAGTCCTTTCTTCATTCGGGAAGCGTTGCTAAACGCCAAAATAAAGAGTGAATTCGTGAGGGTGCGGTCTGATATGCACTTCTTCGAACTGTTTTGTCTTTACTTCGATCCAGCTCTCGATAAGATCCATGCTAAAGGTATCACCCTGGAGCAGGAATTCGTGGTCCTTTTTCAGACCTTCGATTGCCTCGAACATATTAGATGGTAGGCGTTCTTTTTTCTGCGGTTTGATCTTATTTCTTATGCCGTCGATGCCGGCGAGGACCATTGCCGGGATCGTAAGATAAGGATTCGACATTGCATCCGGTAGGCGGTATTCGATGTCCAGCATCTTTTGGTTCTTTAGATAGCCCGGTACTCTGATCGCCGTTGTACGGTCGGCGTAGGCGAAATCTGTGTAGGTGGGGGCTTCGAAGCCCGGGATGAGCCGTTTGTAAGAGTTGGTGCTGGGATTGGCGATCGCACACAGTGCGCGCGAGTGGCGTAAGATGCCCCCGATGTAATTGAGCGCCATATCACTGAGGTTGTATTCTCTATTTGGGGTGTAGAAGAGCGATCGATTCCTGCTTCCAAGGTACTGATGGAAATGCATTCCGTTGCCTGGTTCATCGAAAAAAGGCTTCGGCATGAACGTGACCCACCTGCCGTGTTTCTGGGAGACACATTTTATGAGGTACTTTGCGAGGAAGACGTCGTCTGTAGCTTTGACCAACGGTTCAAAGACGAGTTCGATCTCAACCTGTCCTTTCTCTCCTACTTCATGGTGATGGTATTTGGACTTAACATTGCAGACAGAGAGTGCCTCCACTATTGCGTTACGGACGTTGTATGACTGATCCTGCGGTGGTCCCACGTGATATCCGCCTTTCTTCCTCGTCGGGTAGTAGACGCCAGGCGCATCTATCTGTTGGGGCCCTATCCGGAAAAAACTGTAACCCGGACCTTCACCATAACTACACTCGTTGAGTATATAGAACTCGAGTTCAGTCAGAAAATAGGCTTCGGTTTTCAGCTCTTTGCGTACATATTCCGCTGTTTTTATGGCGAGGTTACGCGGATCGCGTAGGTACGGTGCACGAGTATCCGGCGAATGTATACTACACAAGAACGAAACCGTCTTGTGTTCGAAGAAAGGATCGAAGAAGAGGGTGGATAGGTCGGGGAAGAGGAGCATATCTCCCTTTTCAACCACCTTGTAACCGGGTAAACTTGAACCGTCCACTCCGACGCCGTTGTCGAGGATCCATTCGAATCGCTCGAATGGCACAGTGATATGATGGAGCGTGCCGATGAGCGAAGGATACTTAAGATCGATAAACCTCGTGTCGAGGTTCTCGAGTTTTTTCTTAACGTTCATTATGTGCTGTTTGTTCATCGCCATTATTATAGGTAAATTCCTTTTTTTGTCAACGAAACAATTTTCTTGACTTCAGGCTTCATTTAGCTATAGTTTCTTATTCAAGGAGGAACATCATGGCCATGGCGAAGACAAAATATGTTTGGATGGACGGGAAATTTGTTGACTGGGATGATGCGAAGATCCATGTTATGTCTCACGTTATACATTACGGAAGTGGAGTCTTCGAAGGTCTGAGGTGTTACGATACGCCGAAGGGGCCAATGATCTTTCGTTTGAAAGAACACACCGACCGCCTCTTCAACTCGGCGAAGATCTACCGCATGGAGATTCCGTTCACACGGGATGATATCAACAAGGCTACCATTGAACTCATCAAGAAGAATGGATTGAAGGCAGCGTACATCAGACCCATTGCCTTCCGAGGCTATGCAGAACTGGGTGTCAATCCGTTCCCGTGCCCGGTATCGGTAACGGTGGCCACGCTTCAGTGGGGTAAATACCTCGGGGACGAAGCGCTCGAGAACGGCGTAGATGTCATGATCTCTTCATGGAACAGAATGGCACCGAACACATTCCCTGCGATGGCGAAATGCTGCGCGAATTACATGAATTCGCAGCTGATAAAGATGGAAGCCACGCTCTATGGTTTTACCGAGGGAATTGCGCTCGACAACACGGGATATCTAAGCGAAGGTTCTGGTGAGAACTTATTTGCCATAAAGAACGGCGTTATATATACACCTCCGCTGCACGCCAGCATTCTGCCGGGAATCACTCGCGATACTGTCATGACCATTGCCCGCGATCTCGGTATGAAACTCGTCGAAGAAAAATTGGCGAGGGAATTTCTTTACATTGCGGACGAAGTATTTTTTACTGGCTCTGCCGCAGAAGTAACCCCGATCCGCTCAGTCGACAAGATCACCGTCGGAGCAGGCAAAGCAGGGCCGATTACAAAGAAACTGCAGAAGAGATTCTTCGATATCATTGAAGGCCGTGCCCCGGATAAGCACGGCTGGCTCACGAAAGTCGATTGAATGGCTAATAGTCCGAGTGATAGGGCAAGTGCAGTGCGTTCAAGAGTCTCAACGGAAATATCAAATGCGGCGGGATAACGAAGGTCTCATGCCAGTGATAATATTCAACCATTCAATCCGCTGTAATTTCACCAAATGAAGGTAGCCATCGGCGCTGACCATCGCGGCTTCAAGACCAAGTCGTTCATCACCACGTATCTCAAGAGGCGGGGCATAGAAGTTCTTGACCACGGCACGCTCTCTGAAGAGCCGGTCGATTATCCCGACATCGCCTGGCACGTTGGAACGTCTGTTGCCCTGAAGCGGGTTAAATTCGGCATATTGCTCTGCTATAGCGGTCAAGGTATGGTGATGGCAGCCAATAAGGTGAAGGGAGTACGAGCTGCGCTTTGTGTTGACAAGATAGGTGCCCGATTGTCCCGTGCCCATAACGACGCAAATGTTCTAGTATTGCCGGCCGGTTTCATGCCATACGGTAGGAAGATGAGGGAGATAATAAATACGTTCCTAACGGCAAAATTCGAGCGTGGTCGTCACCTCCGTCGCGTCAGAAAGATGGAAGAACATCAAAAGAGTAGAGCGATGCTGAGCCGGCCATGAAGATTCTTCCAGTGGCGTTCGATTCTCTCGGTGTGCGGAGCATGGCTACTTTCGTAGAGACATCGGATGTTCGTATCTTCCTCGATCCCGGAGTCTCCGTATCTCCGGATCGATATTCCCTGCCGCCCCACCGTATTGAACTCGACCGCCACAGGGAAATGTGGCAAGCGATCACGAGATGGGTAGAGATGTCAGATATTGTAGTCGTGACGCACTATCACTTTGACCATCATAATCCCGACCATCCGGAGATCTTCGACGGAAAGGATGTTTTTCTCAAGCATCCTCGCGAATTCTTGAACCAGAGTCAGAAAGAACGCGCCGCAACTTTCCTAAGCCGGATCGAGAAGTACGCGAAATCCATCAGCATCGCCGACGGTAAGGCCTTCAGCTTCGGCAATGCCCGCATTACGTTTTCCGAGCCTGTGCTCCACGGCATCAATGCTCAGCTGGGGTACGTCGTCCAGGTTCTGATAGAGGACGACCAAAGGTTTCTATTTACATCGGACGTGCAGGGTCCTCTGAACTCAAGTGCGAGGGACTTTGCCATTGACATGAGTCCGAACGTGATGATCGTTGACGGTCCGGCTACCTACCTTGTCGGGTCCCATTACAAAAAAGCGGATATCGACAGGGCGATCGACAATCTTTCCGGGATCATTGACAAGTGCCGGCTCACGAATTTGATCATTGACCATCACTTGCTTCGCGATCTGAACTGGTTAACCTACCTGGAAGTGATTAGCAAATGCAAACAGGGATTGACGGTGTGCTCGGCTGCAGGTTATCTCGGAAAGGAGGAAGATCAACTTGAAGCAAGACGCAAGGATATGTACGACGGTCAGCCCTATTAACGGATTCAACTGTGGATAATTTGGTAAAAGCTGTGGATAACTTATTCGCATGAAATTTCGGCACTTCTATGTTTTTTTTAATATGCCGTTTTATGGGTTATCCACAAACTCATGCAATAACGCAGAATCCCTTATCAGGTGTTTTATACCCGGAATAAGGCGGGTCTTATGAAGAAGAGGAGTGATTTGACCGAGATCCGAGATCTGCAGACAAGGTATGAGAGCATACTGGCCGAGATCGGAAAGGTCATTGTCGGTCAGAAAGATGTCATCGATCAGGTTCTCGTTTGCCTCTTCTGCAACGGGCATTCTCTTATCATCGGCGTGCCTGGTTTGGCAAAAACACTACTTGTCAATACAATAGCGGATATTCTCGATCTGACTTTTAACCGGATACAATTCACACCCGATCTGATGCCGGCCGATATTACCGGCACGCATGTGATCGAGGAAGATCTTAGCACGGGCCGCAGGAATTTCCGGTTCCTGAGAGGTCCAATATTTGCCAATGTCATCCTCGCAGACGAAATCAACCGGGCTCCGCCGAAGACCCAGTCGGCCCTCTTGCAGGCGATGCAGGAGCATACGGTGACCTATGGCGGCAATACGCATGATCTATCTTTACCTTTTTTTGTTCTTGCCACCCAGAATCCGATCGAACAGGAGGGCACCTATCCGCTTCCCGAGGCCCAACTCGACCGCTTCATGTTCACGATTATGATCGACTATCCGGGTAGTGCAGATGAGATTGAAATCGTCCGAACAACTACGTCGGCTTATCAGGTAGAGTTGGAGAAGGTGGTCAATGCCGACAAGTTCATCGACTTCCAGAGACTGGTCAGGAAGATGCCGGTCGCCGACGATATCGTCGAACGCGTCGTCAGATTCGTTTCCCTAACCAGACCCAGCAGCAAAGCTGCGCCCGAGAGGATAAGACGGTATGTTTCCTGGGGCGCCGGGCCTCGCGCTTCGCAGTATCTCATTCTCGGAGCAAAGGCACGGGCAGCTGTCGACGGACGCTACTCTCCTACTATCGGCGATGTAAGGAGCATAGCCCATCCCGTCTTGAGACATCGCATCATCACCAACTTTGCAGCCGAAGCTGAGGGGATAAAGTCTGACGACATTATCGATGAGCTCCTGGATTCGTTGTGATCGTTGCCCGTCCTACGTAGTTATTATCGATGGGTTAAGATTGAACAGAACTGTAAGAACTCCGATTAGAACGAAATAGAGCAGAAAAATACGTCTTTCACGAAAATCCTTCTGGATGCATACATAGCTGCTGGCCACTCCTAACGGAATACACGCGGCGAATAGCAGAGGATATCGAAGAATGATCGGTAAGGAGATATACGAGAGCAAGACCATGACCGCATTGACGATCCTGCCGTTCTTCAACCCGATGAGGGTGAAGAGCGTGGTCGTGTCCGTCTTCAGGTCTCCTTCGTAATCGGCGAGATCCCGGAAATTCAACGCGAGGAATAAGGGCACAACGACGAATATTGACGCTCGCAAAGGAAATGAAAGAAATGGTCTGGATGGTTCATACAGACTATAGCCTGCTATGGCGGCAAGTAATGCTCCCAGTGCGAGCAGAAATATCGACAGCGGATAGAAGCGTTTGAGCCGGAATGGTTTTGACGAGTATGAGAAGTGCAGGATGTTACCGAGAATGACGATGAGGAAGGTGCGATAGCTGATGCCAACCGCCAGGACGAAGGAGGTGATCAGACAGATTACGGCCAGTTTCTGGTATTCTCTGGTCGAAATATCACCGTCATTGATTGGCGTGCGTTTCTTGGATATCGTATCAGCCCTGGTGTCATTGAAGTCATTGAGGATGACCGAAGCCTGGAAGGAGAAGAAGACCGATAACAGAACGAGGCAACTTTTCAGGAAGTAGATCGGTTCGTTGAATATTCTCGCCCCTAAGAAGATGCCGAATGCGGTAGGAAAAATGTAATGGATCGCTATGTAGGGCCGTGAACCGTAAAACAGATATCGCAGTATCTTAATCATTCATCCGTATCCTATCCAAAGCCATCCTGGCCGGTTTGAAGTCAGGATTGATTTTAAGGGCTTCCGAATACATCTCTATCGCTTGCTGATTCCGCCCAAAAGCCTGCGCAATGAGACCGAGATTGTAGTAAGCCTCAGACTGGAGCGGGTTGATCTTAAGCGATCTCTCGAAGTGGTTGCGTGCTTTGTCGTATTCCCTACGTACCATGGAGATGGCACCAAGATTGTTATGCATCACGTCATTGTTCGGTTCATAGATCAGCGCCTGTGAGAACGAACGTTCTGCCTCTACCAGGTCACCCTTGCCATAGTGCGCCATGCCCATGCCCGCATGTGCGAGTACTGAACGACTATCATAGTATAGTGCTCGGTCATACTCGGCCATCGCCAGTGTGTAATCACTGGATTGGAGATGGTAATCTCCCCTGATTTGGTGAAAGCGGGATCTGGACATGCCATATTTCTCCCCGGAACGCAGTAACGAATCCATTTCCGCTGCTGAACCTCTGCGCGCCGCGGCCTGTGCAAGTAGGGTAATGAATTCGACAGGTTCGGTATTCGCTGTCACCGCATTCCTGTACAGGTGGCGGGCACTTTCATGCTTCCCTTTCTGGACATACGCCTGTCCTAGTGAAAGTATGGTTTCATAATCGGGCGGTTCGATTGCATTGAGCACGGCAATGCCCAGGTCGCTCCTCCCGATGTAAAGATATGATTGGCCGAGCCTTTTCAGAATTTCGTTGCTCTCCTTTAGTGAATAGGAGGTTTGGAAATGCACCACTGCCTCGCCGTAATTGCCGTCGACAAAGTAGTTCCATCCCGTGAGTTCGTGCCCGTATGCTTCGATCTTTGTCCGGTCAAGAGGTATGACACAGGCGAACGTGGCTTGCCCGAAGATGACTGAGAATCCTCCAATGAACGACAGAATGGTGCAGATCGCACCAGGTAGATACCTCCAGAGGTAAGGCGGTGATGTACGCGTTTTCATCGCCGGAACGATGTAATTAATAAAGAGGAAATATGACAAAATAATGAAGAAATACATGAAACCGATGGCAAGTGCGGCAGAGAGGGCGGAGATCGTGAGAATGATGGACTGGGTTGACGATCGCCGCTCCAGTGATGCCATCTTCACCAAATGTACGATCATCAGCGCGATGAAAAAGATGAGGTAATGTACAGAATTATCGAATATGAAAGGAAAGTACGGTCTGATCAATAAGATCGCATAAATAATGCCCAATAGGGTGGCGAGGATCAAAAAGAGCGATTTCTTGAATCTGAGGATGTTCCGGGCAAATTCCCGGTCATATCGTTTGAGGACCCACCATCCGAACACGAATATCGAGCAGATGAAGATGATCGAATAGTTCTGGCTGTCGATACTCAGTATTCCGGCGGTGATTATGGTTCGATAATTCAGTCGGGAGATCCCGAGGAGGCCGGGGATCTGAGCGACTGTGTTGGGTAGCACGCCGTGGATGAAAATGATGAAATATGCTGTGATCGGGGAGACCATGACCTTCCAGACGCTCTTTGTTTTCACCCATACATATATTGCGGTGCCAACGAGAACTGCAATGATCTCGATGCGTTGACCCCAGCTTGCCTGTATCAAATCCCGGGTGAAGTCGAAGAATCTGTAGATTTGCGTAAATTCTTCGATTCCTTTGAGGTAGGTCAGTTTATACCCGCTGCCTCGGGACACGGCGATATCGATGAAAGGTGTGATCACAATGACAGAGAGACCGATCAATAGTGGCTTCATGACTACGCCGGGTTTCTCGCCGGTTATGAGAACGAAAAACAGACAGAACCAGACGAAGAGTGAGATGTAGAAAAGAGGGAAATGCGAGAATATCATATAAAAGGAATTCTCTGTGAGGGGCGAGAAGCCGAAAACCTGCGTTCCTTCGAACGCACTTTCGACGATATTACGGACAGTGATTATTGAGAACAACCCGGTCAAGCCGAGGCCGAAAGAATATCTGTCTTTTTCAAGTTTTCTGATTATTGATTCGATATTTACACCTTTCAGCATGTTAAAAAAAGGGGGAGTTGCCTCCCCCTTTCTACTGCTTTTCCTTTTACTCGAGGATTACTTTTCTCGATGCGTCGATGCCGTTGTATTCGAGTTTAAGGAAATAGACACCTTTCGGGAGGTTGGCACCGGCGTTGTCCTTGCCATTCCATGTAGCCGTATAGGTACCCGTTGATTTGTGTTCCTGGACGAGCGTTGCGACTTGCTGGCCTGCTATGTTGAACGCACGGATGGTTACCATCCCGCTGACCGGCACCGTATAGGAGAAACGCGTCATGTCAACGAAAGGATTCGGACGGGTCTGTCCGAGAAGATTTCTCGGAGCTGCGACTTCGTGTTCCTCGACCGCGGTATTTGACCATGCGTCAAAATAAACGGGCTGACCACCTGCACCGACATAAGCGAGCGCCGGTATGCCCACGGACTGCCAGGTTTGGATCGGCCTGGTGAATTCAGGCTCGTAATCGTTGAACGTATCCGGGTCTGCCCATGTGCTATCCGTATCCCAATATCTGGTAGCAATGATCGGCTCGGTCCATTCTGTATCATTCTCGGTTACAATGTAACTGATATATGGGTCATACATGCCGGAAGTATCATATACGGTGATACTCGGCAGAACCTCATGCTTAAAGTAGGATGATAAGAACCCCGGTGTTGACCAGGTTGCGCCCTCATCCTGTGTCCAGGCCCACCATAGATCGTAATCATAAGGGTCCGAAGACCAGCGCCTCGGCCACACGACCCAGGCATCATCCGTTCCATCGTGAGAAGCTGCGATTTGCGGACCATGTTTTATGAGAGTGTCGGTCTCAACGATCTGAGAACCGGCCCAGGTAGAGCCGTAATTAGTACTGACGCGGGCGTTTATGTTCTTGTTACCGCTTGACATTCTGGCTAGATAGGACTCGAAAATGGTGCCGCCGCTGCCGTAGGTAACATCAGGATGACCCGAACCGGAGAACTGGAGTTGCAAGGCGGCTTCCCAAGAAGCTCCATAATCGAGTGATCGTGTCCACCAGATGCCGTCCAAACCAGGTCCACCGAGAGATTTATGGTACGCGCAATAGAGGTAATAGCCGGTTGGCCATTCTGCACGGTCTGAACAGACCGAGTAGTTGGTGACCGTGTCATCGGTAGATTCGATCCATGCTCCGCTCAGCACTCCTGCATCATCGAACCTTGCGCCGTAGATATTCCCGTTTCCGTGGGAAGTGCGGACAATGACATGCCAGTAGCTGCCGGTCGGACCGTGGATGATCTCGGGCTCATAGACTGCTTCTGTGCCCCAGGTAAAGCCGCGCTCGTATGCCCAGTTTATACCATTGTCGAGTGAAATGAATATGCGCACGACCGAATCAACGCACGCAACTGCAGCTCTCACTGTGTCGCCGCGGTGGTAGTCAACCGAAATCGCTTCATCATCTACGTCGAGGAGCATGGCCCAGGAATTGTAATTGACCAGCCCACTATAGATGATGATGTCGGTACCCCATCTCATGATCGGGTCCTCGGCGGGAGTGATTTCGATGGGATCGGGTAGTCTCGTTTCCTGTACGGGCTGCATCAGGCTTTTGTATTCCTCCAAGAGCTGATTGTATCTTTCCATATCACGGTTGACTCTGGCTTCCATCATCTGTTCCATGAGCGTATGGACTTCTGGAAACAGGTCTGCACTGATCTTCGTGCCTGGATTCGGAATCGCTATGTCATCGGAGATGTTCTTCTGTTGTGTTGCGAATGCAACGGCACATATCACTAACATCATTACGGCTTTCTTCATTTGACCCCCTTATTGGTTGAAAAGAACGGAATGTCGATTTTGTATGCCATATCACCCCCTTTCCAAAAAATTATTGTGTGTAGTGACTCCTGCTATGATTATATCTAATGAAGATTCGATGTCAAGGGTCATGTGCAGCGTCTACGCCTCGTCAGTATTCATACCTATTCAAGATCCAGTGAGATTGCACACCGGGCCTCTATAAGAGAGAACACGTCATACAAAAAAAAGGCGACAGTGTCGCCCTTTTTTTTGAGTGAATACTCGTGTATGAATCATCACTGTGCTACATCGTGGAAGACGAGTCCGGAGATGAGTTTCGGGTAAAAATCAGTGGATTTCTGTGGCATGCGTTCTCTGTTTTCAGCAACCTGCTTGACCTGCTCTGGTCTTGTCGAATTCATCATGAGTGCAAGTTGGAATTCGCCTGAATCGACTTTTCTCATTGTCTCGTCGGCACCGCGTTCGTATCTTACATGTTCTTCGATCTTGGATGGATCGATCCCCAAGACGTTTTCAATGAGCAGGGTGTGCAATATGGCGACATCGAGACCGCGATACTCATCACTCCGGTCGGGGAGCAGTTTCTTCATTGCATCTAATGATTTCAATCTCAAGGTGTAGGCGGTGATCGTGCTGTAGAACCCGAAAGTTCCCCGTTCTCCCGTGTCCATATCGTTCATGATGCTGGCTCGGTCGGTTTTCTTAATGTCGAAATACTCATTCGTTCTCTTAAGGAATTCCTCGAGGTTGAATTCAGGTAGGTTCATAATTAGCCGGTGCGTGGGAAGGATCACGAGTCCCGGGTCCTCGATGTTCACGAGGGTTATCAGCTTGTAGTTTGCCGGATGTGCAGGATCGATCCCTTCCAGCTCGCTCCGATAATTATATGCGGTCTCATATCGGTGGTGTCCATCTGCAATGACGAATATCGAATCCTTCAAAACCCCTGCTATTTTGTCGATGACCGCGGTTGAATCGACTGCCCATATCTTGTGGGTGACGGCTTTTTCATCTTTGGCTTCGAAAAGCGGATCTTTAGTACAGTGTTTATCGAGCGCCTTGTTCACAGTGTTCTTCGTGTCCGTGTACAGGAGGAAGACTGGTTCGAGGTCCTTCTGGGTGATCCGCAGTAAGTTGAGGCGATCGGCCTTTGGTTTTGAGAGCGTCTTTTCGTGCGGCAATATGTTACCCTTGCCCAGTTCCTCGAGTGCGACCAAGCACGTGAACCCTTTTCTCGTATACATCTTATCGCCAATCGAGAATTCCTGCCAGTAAGGATAGATCGCTTCCTTGGTATCTTTGAGGAAGATCTCGTTCTTGTACCAATCGTCGTAGTAGCGTTTGGCATCCGCATACTCTTTCTGGCGGTCATGTCCTTCGGCATACTTGGTGAGCACGAGATGTACGAAGCTGTAAGGACTTTTTTCCTTGTAGGATTTCTCCATGCGGTCCGTGATCTGGTCATACGGCTGGGTCACAACGTCTGCGAGGTTCTCGATCTTTTCCGGATTGTACCGAATTCCTCTGAATGCTTTTATTTCCGGCATTATATCTCCTTATTCTCGTTTATTCTGCCCCGATGAAGCAGGCGGGGTTATTTCCCGTACAGAGGCCTAACCTTTTAAGGCGTCCCTCACGAGTTCGGCAATCTGAACCCCGGCGCGGAGCTGACCTTCAGCGGTTTGCGCGCCGATGTGCGGTGTAGCGATGACCTGATCAAGAGAGAACAACTTATGCTCTTTGGCAGGTTCGACTTCGTAAACATCCATTGCCGCGATCCGCACCTTGCCGCCGGTAATGGCCTCGTATAATGCGCTTTCGTCGACCACACCTCCTCGCGCGCAATTGACGATGACCACGCCATCCTTCATTTTGTCGAAAGCCGCCTTGTTGAGTATGTGAGTCGTCTCTTCGGTCTTAGGGATGTGGAGTGAAATATAATCAGACTCTTTCAGTAGGGTGTCCAGTTCGACGACCTGGGCGTGCTCGCTGCTCTTCACATACGGGTCAAAGGCGAGGACCTTCATACCCATTGCTTTCGCTCGCTTTGCCAGTTCGGTACCGATGCGCCCGACACCTATGATGCCGAGTGTACTGCCGAACAATTCATAGCCTTTGAACTTCTTCTTCTCCCATTTGCCGGCTTTGGTCGAAACCGTTGCCTCGGGCAGACGGCGTGCTGCACTGAACATCATACCGAGTGCCAGTTCGGCAACTGAGATCGATGTTGCCGCCGGTGTGTTGATGACTTTGATGTTCTTTTCTTTTGCCGCACTGCGGTCTACATTGTCGAGCCCTACTCCGGCGCGTCCAATGACCTTGAGGTTCTTTCCAGCATCAATCACTTCCTTTGTCACCTTGGTCGCACTGCGTACGATGATGCCTTCGTAGTCAGGTATTACCTTGATCAATTCTTCGGGCGTGAGTCCAGTTTGTTCGACGGCATCGATACCTGCTTTCTTGAGGACTTCAATGGCTTCCTTGGCAATCGGGTCAGAGACAAGAACTTTCATAAAACCTCCTTCGAAGATGAAATGCCTAAATCCCTAAACGTCTGAACGGCGAAATGTTTGCATGAGGCATTGGGAAATAGGTTTCATTGTCTATGTTATGTCCTACAATTTAAGGATTTCGTCGATGTTCTTGATAACTTCCTTCACTTCATCGAGCGTCAAGTCGCCCATGTGTGCGATCCTGAAGGTCAGTTCTTTGATTTTTCCATATCCGTTGGAGATGGCAAATCCACGTTTGCCCAGTTCGGTGTTCAGGTCGGCGACACTTATCTTCTTCGTGTTATTTATGCAGGTGACCGTGACCGATTCGTATCCAGGTTCAGCATAAAGGTTGAAATTCTTCTTTGCCCAGTTTTGCACATATTGAGCCATCTCGCAGTGGCGCTTATATCTGTTCGCCATTCCTTCGGCCTTCATCTTGTCTAGTTGTTTGTCCAATGCCCACATCAGACTGATCGCCGGTGTCGTAGGCGTCTGGCCCTTCTTGTCGAAATAGTCCCTAATGTCGAGAAGATTCAAGTAATGTCCCTTGCCGCTCACTCCTTCTGCTTTCTTAAGCGCTCGGTCACTGACGAAACCGATTGCGAGTCCGGGCGGCAGTGCGAAACATTTCTGTGATGAACTTACGCAGATGTCGATGCCGAGTTTCTCGACCTCGACCTTGTCGCCCATTAGTGAACTTACCGTGTCTACGAGCAGCAGAACGTCGGGATATTTCTTCATCAGTTCTGCGATCTGTTCGATCGGAGCCCTGACGCCGGTCGAGGTTTCATTGTGAACGACGGTGACGGCTTCATACTTCTTCGCTTTGAGTTTCTCTTCGATCATCTCTGGTTTCACGACCTTACCCCAATCGAGAGCGATTGCATCAGCGTTCTTATCGCACGCTTTGGCTATCTTGAACCAGCGTTCACTGAACGCACCGTACGTACAGCAAAGGACGTCCTTGTTCACACAGTTTCGGATCGCTGCTTCCATCAGTGCTGTGCCCGAAGCGGTCAGGACGGTCGCGAAGTTCTTCGTTTCGAGTAATTCCTTCAGTTTGTTTATTATGCCCGTGTACAATTCGGTAAAGGACTTCATTCGATGCCCGATCATGGGTTGAGCCTGGGCATCGAGGATTTCTTTCCTCACCTCGGTGGGACCCGGGATAAACAACTTCTTATGCATCATTCCTCCTTAGATTCTGTTGCCCAAAATTCGATGCAGGTGGATGCACCCGGAGCCACACAGATGCCCAGATATCCATATGCATCTGATCTAATCAGTATGAATCATATTGGATCTATTCTCGTATGATCCTTACCCATATTTCCCTGGTTCTCGGCCCGTCAAATTCACAAAAAAAAAATACCCTGCCACGAACCAAGTCCTACTTTGCCGTTTTCGACAAACAGCGTCCTCGATGACCCCATGAGTGCTGCCTTGATGTGCGCGTCGGCATTCCCCTCGGAATGCGCATAGCCTCCACGGTGCGGTACGATCTTGCTCAGTGTCTCGCCAATATCTTGCTGCACTGATTCGTCGTAATTCTCGTTTACGGTCACGGCAGCAGTGGTGTGGGGGCAATAGACGTGAACTACTCCATCGGAGATCTTTGCCTTTGCCACGAGGCTCTGAATTTCGGCCGTAATATCGACCATTTGAATGCGCTTCTCAGTACGGACGTTTATTCTTTCTGTCATCGGAGAATTATACCGAACAGAGGTCGTTTGTCAACACGATACACGATGTGTGATACTGGATTATCGTCACTGGATACTCGATGAGGACGAGCATATCAGAATGCAGATCAACATTGGGCCGTAAGTCAGAACACGAGCACCGGATATGGCAGGTAGATTGCCCGTGTCGTGTTGCTGGTACTCTGTTAGTCTGATCTTCTTACGTCAGTAAGCACATCAGGGGATCAGACGATAAGTGGGTAGCATGTCAGATAAACAGCACACCAGAGACGAGAGGTCGGTTGCCCGCGTCGTCCGTTCTTGACAATATCCTGTCCGTGGTTATCATTAAGTTGATGAAGCGCAATCAGGACACACCGCTGCTACATTCTCTGAGCATAATCCGACGTGTCTCAATGAGGAAGCATACGCTACAGCAATTGAGGAGAGAGGTCGAAAAGGTCCTGCGAAAAATGTACCGCAGTACGAAGGTATCAGTTATCCTAGGTGAATTAGACCTTGTTCGCCGGAAGAAGGCGTCATTTGAGAATGATCTGGCGTTATTGATCGCCAAGAGCAGGAAGGCGATCATCGTCAACAAAGGAATTGATGTCTTCTGCAGGCGCCGCCGGATCACGCCGCCGCAAGCATCAATTCGCGGCATCATGGGGGTACCGTGCCTTTACCGCGGCGAGTCGTGTGGCGCCATCATCCTGTTGAGCAAGGGAAGAGATGATTCATTCACCAATGCAGATGCATCCGTTGTCGCTCTGCTTGCCGAGCGGCTCACGTCGGAGGCCTTCTGCGAACAAGCCATTGCACAGGTGCACAAACTCGTGGAGGAAAACAAGCGCCTGTGTCTTACCGATACATTGACGAATATACCTAACCGCCATTTCTTTGATTTGATCCTGGAACTTGAAGTGAAGAAAGCCAAAGGGTATACGCGACAACTCAGTCTTGCTTTGATCACACCAGATTGGGGTCGCACGCGTCGCATGCCTGGCAGCAGCGCTCAATTGATCCACCTTGCCAAGACCATAAAGAGAAATATCCGCGACACAGATTTCATTGCGCGGTTCGGGCAGGATGAGTTCATGGTCATACTTCCAGAAGCCTTGAATGAATCAGCGGTCAACGCAGCTGAGCGGGTAAGAAAGGCCATTGAGCGCACTCCATTCGTCTACCGAGGCAAGAAGAAGAAAGTGACTATTTCAGTAGGTGTCGTTACCTATCCGAGCAGTGCCGAGAATCTTGAAGGGCTGCTCGAGCAGTCGGCCAAAGCGCTCAACCGGGCGATACAACTCGGCCGCAATCAAGTAGTTTCACTATAACATTTTCTGCGGGGAAAAGCATTAAAGCAAAGGAGGAAAACATGAGAAAGTGGTTGGGTCTGTTAGGTCTTTGTGTTCTGTTGGCCGTTTTCTGCGGAGCGCCTGAAGAAGGTCCAGGTGTCAAAACCGAAAAGCCGTCTGAAAAGACAGGCGCCGAGATGTACTATGCTACGCTTGGTGAGTCAGAACTCCAGAGATTCATCAAGGCGGTGCCGGTATTCAAGGCTGCAGTTGAGAAAATTGAATCCGAATTCGAATCTACAGAAGGCCCCCAGGAATTTGCGTCCATGCTCGGGCAGTATTCGGTTTTAAACAAGCGTGTTCCTGAACTCGAGGCCAATCTCAAGGCAGCAGGCATGGTATGGGAGGAATTCTGGCCGGCAATGGGCAAGACATACATGGCGATCGGAGCCGTTGTAATGGATTCTATGATCACATCGATGAAAACCCAGATGCAAGGAGCTCAGCCGGAGATGGTCGAGCAAGTAATGAAGGGAATGGAAGAAGCGAGCGAGATCTACGAGGAGGTTCCCCAGGTCAACCGGGATTTGGTCAGAAAATACTGGGCGGAACTGGCTTCGGTGCTCGAATTTCAATGACGTACAGGCAGACTTCCTTCAGTCTGCAATACTTGAGCTATTGATCAGGGGTTTGAGTATTTCTTGACGATCGCGTCCAGTTCGTCGTCTCTTTCGATCAGAACCTTTCGCGATTTACTGCCCTGGAAGGGTTCGACTATACCGGCCGCTTCGAGCTGATCGACGATCCGCCCGGCGCGCGCGTATCCGAGGTTCAAACGCCTCTGTAACAGCGATACTGACGCGACCTGGTGTCTGAAAACGAGGCGCGCTGCCTCCTCGAATAGCGGGTCAACGGTCATGTCCGTTTCCTGCTCTTCGACTACTTCCTCAACTTCTGTTTCAGGTAGCTTCGGGTAGTATCCTGAATCGATGATTTCATCGATCTTCTCGACTGTGATAATGTTGGAGAGGGCCCGGCGCTTTTCGTCGAATGCTACATCCTTTGTATCAGTGAATATCGTCCACAATTCTTCATCGATAATAGAGGTAATGATCTCATCGATGTCGCCTTCGACATCTTTCAATTTCTCCCTCAGGTATATCCTGGCGATGAGTTGACTTATACCGCTGACCTCATCGGCGGCAATATACGCACCGTGTAACCTTACCGGCGTTCCTTTACCCGGCGGTAGAAACAGCATGTCACCGCGTCCGAGGAGTGATTCCGCGCCATTCATATCGAGAATCGTTCGCGAATCGGTTTTCGATGCTACCTGAAAAGCGATGCGGCACGGGAAGTTAGCCTTGATCAATCCGGTGATAACGTCAACAGAAGGGCGCTGCGTCGCCAGGACGAGGTGTATGCCGACGGCTCGCGACATCTGGGCCAGCCGTGTGATGTTCTCTTCGATTTCGCTTGGCGCGGTCAGCATGAGATCGGCGAGTTCATCGACGACAACGACGAGATATGGCTTGTTCTTGCCTCCTTTTTTCCGCATTTTTTCGTTATAACCATCGATATCGCGTACTCCTTCACGGGCAAAGTGGCGGTAGCGCATTTCCATTATCGCGACCAGCTTTTCGAGTTCTCCGACCGCCTCTTTCGGTTCGGTGATCGCGCGGCGCATGAGGTGGGGTATAGGATTGTACATCGGTAGTTCGAGTCTCTTTGGGTCGATCATGAGAAAACGCACATCCTCTGGCGTGGAATGGTATAGTATCGAGGCAATGAGCGAGTTTATACAGACGCTCTTGCCCGAGCCGGTCGTGCCGGCAATCAACATGTGAGGCATTACCGCAATGTCCTCGCATATCGGCATTCCGGTGATATCTTCACCGAGGACGATGGCCAGCGGTGAAGGATGGTTTTCGAAGCCTTCGGCAATGAGACCGTTCTTCAAATAAACGAGACTGCGCTCGCGGTTCGGAACCTCGATACCGACCGCTGACTTTCCCGGGATCGGTGCTACCACTCTGATGCGAGTTGCCTTAAGCGCGAGGGCAAGATCATTGTCGAGGTTCGCGATGCGGTTGACCTTGATACCGGGGTCGGGCTGAAATTCGAACCTTGAAATGACGGGTCCGGATTCCACGGCAACGACTTTACCAGTAACGTCGAATTCGGCGAGGCGTTTCGAAAGGATCTCGGATTCTCTTTTCAATTGGTCGGCGTCGATCCCGTATTTTTGTGTCGGAACCTGGAGAATATTCAAGAATTCCTGTTTGAAATCGATATCTGAAGGTGGCTTCCGTTCGATCTTTGCCCCAACCGGTGCTGGTGCCGCCGCAGCTTCCTGCTCTGTTTTCTTCTTCTTTTGAGGTTTTGGAGGTTTCTTCGATTTTTCCACCTCCTCTGGTCTTCTTATCCTGGGGAATACCTTTTCCCTGACTATCATAAGAATGACGACAACGATACTGAAACCGAGGATTATGTAGGTCCCGACGTGGCCGAAGAAGTCGACGAGAAAATCACTGATGAGATAACCTAGAACACCGCCGCTGCGCATCCCGGCGATCGGTATCGTCAAGAAGAGAGAGAGGAGTGTATCTGCTATCACGCCGATCGGTATGAAATAAAGGAGGTGGCTGCGAATTCTCTTCTCTGTGTCGGAAGCCATGATATAACCCGCGTGTCCGAGGAGCGAGGGAATGATGAAGATGTAAAGACCAACGAGCCAGAAAAGACCGTATGACGAGTAGTGGCCAAAGAGGCCGCACCAGTTCTTGTACCTTTCTTGAGGATAGATCAGGAATGAAACCTGGGCAAGCAAGAAGAGGATTGACAGCAGCAACAAGATGATGCCGGAGAGTTTCTTCTTCTTTCTCGTGTCCAATTCGCGGGCGATGAAGACCAGTATGCCTATCGCAGCAATGAGTAGGATCAATGAGATTATCGTGCCAAAACCGCCCACACCGAATTCTATTTATAAATTATGCCTTGTCAATGATTGGGCATCCAATAGTCAATTAGAATCTTGATTTATTACGGAAAGTGTATATTATTTTGCATGGCACGGGTGTTTATGTACGATGTCAGTAGCAAACACGAAGAGAACGTGCTCTCTGGCTTCGACCGGCTTGTCGATGTCGCAAGAGGGTCGGATATCGTTAAGAAGAAGTCGCCTACCGCCGTAAAACTGCATGTCGGTGAAGTAAACAACATCAATTATGTCAATCCGGGATTCGTAAACAGGCTAGTCGGTTTGATAGGTAAGGCCGGCGGCAAGGCATTCCTGACGGACACAACGACGCTCTATGCTGGCCGTCGGTACCGTGCCGATTTGCACATCGCCCTTGCCCGTGAGCATGGTTTTGATTTTGCACCAATGATCATCGCCGATGGCCTCTTTGGCGACGATTACGTCGAGATCGATGGCAGAAAGATCGCGAGTCTCTTTGGACACATCGATACCATGTTTTGTGTTTCGCACTTCAAAGGCCACCTCACTTGTGGTTTCGGCGGTGCTTTGAAGAATCTCGGCATGGGGTGCAGTGCAAAAGGCGGCAAGTTGGAGATGCACTCCGGGTCGAAGCCATACGTCGACGCGGATAGATGCACTCAATGCCTGACGTGCTTTGACTACTGCATACACGAGGCGATCATCCGGACGGAAAGCGTGGTAGAGATAGACAGGAATGTTTGCACCGGCTGTGCAGGATGTATGTCCGTGTGTCCTGATCGGGCGATAAAATTCTCCTGGGATGCCGTGTCCTCAGATATTCAGAAGGGTATCGCTGGATATGCGGCCAGCACCATAAAGGAGAAGAGGGTCTTCTATCTGAATTTTCTGATGAACATTTCTCCAGATTGCGATTGCTTCCATACAAATCGACCGATGATCGCCCCTGACGTGGGTATATTGGCATCCTTCGATCCGGTCAGCATAGATCAAGCATGCTACGATCTCGTCAAGAAGCCGATCGACCGTCTCCACCCTGAACTTGATCCTACGGAACAGCTTGTCCATGCCGAACGATTGGGTGCCGGAGAGAGGAAATATGACCTCGAAAGTATTTGATCTGCGGCGCAAAATAAAACGACTCGAGACACTCATCGATACTTCGATGGTCTTCTCGGGAATCCTCGATATAGACGAGTTGCTCGATACGGTCATGCAGAAGGCAGAAGAAGTCATGGAGGCCGAAGCATCGTCGGTCTTTCGTATCGACGAGAAACGCAAGGATCTTTACTTCATTACTGCTCGTGGTGAAAAAGGAAAAGAGGCGAAGGAGATCCGGGTACCGATGGGAAAGGGGATCGTCGGTTGGGTCGCGGAACACGGCAAACCGCTGCTCGTTCCCGATGTTCGAAAGGACAGGAGGTGGTTCCGTGGTGTTGACGAGAAGACCAAATGGGTAACTCGTTCGATTCTCGCCGTTCCGTTGATCGTAAAGGGCAAGGTCATTGGTGTTGCCGAAGTGCTCAACAAGAAAGGCGATAGGAAATTTGACAAGGGAGATCTTGAACTCTTCGCTGCTCTCGGCAATCAGATTGCAATTGCTGTTGAGAATGCATCACTCTATAGTGATCTTGACAAACTGTTTCTTTCCTCGATCAGGGCGATCGTCGAGGCCGTCGATGCAAAAGATCCCTATACGCGCGGTCATTCGGGTAGGGTCGTCGAGTATGCACTGCAGATCGGACATGCGCTGACGGGCAACAAGGATAGACTCAAAGAGATAGAAATATCTGCGATCTTGCATGATGTCGGCAAGATCGGGATACCCGATAAGATTCTTGGTAAGCCGGGACGTTTGACACGGCGCGAACAGAAGTACATGGAGCGCCATCCAGAGTTCAGCGCCGCTATCGTCGAACCGATCGAATTGCTAAAGAAACTGAGGAAGAACATCCTGCACCATCACGAGCGGATCGACGGTACAGGGTATCCAAACGGGTTATTAGGTAATAGGATACCTCTTGTCGCTCGGATAATATGCATTGCTGATGCATTTGACGCAATGACAACGGATCGGCCTTACCGCAAGAGGAAGAGTATGCGGACCGCACTACGGGAACTGAAGCGGCACAGCGGCTCTCAATTTGATGAAAGGCTGGTCGACATTTTCGTAACTGAATTCGCCAACAACGACTTCCGATAATCGCGCATTTCGCAAATTCCGAAAACTCCCATAAATCGTTCATCGTATTCGTGAAGACGTAACCGTAGCCTCTGTAGACGAAACGGGCATCGTTACCGTTTACCGCCGGACGGTGCCTTAGCATCTTCAGTGTTCAATGAAGCGTCTGTCGTCTGCCGCGATCTTTGCAGCCCGTCGGGCACTTTTCTCTTTGTCCTTTATTTCCAACATGATGTCGAAGTCATGGGGTTCTGTTAATTGAAGAAACCGGCGGAATCCGCGTGCTTCCATGGTTTCGGCGTGGGCCTTAGTCGGACTTCCTTTCTTCCGCTGGCTGTAATCGACCATGGGGATACCGTCACGGTTCGCCCAGGTTCGGCCTGAGCGTTCCATGCATTGCTGAATCTCTTCACCGTTGTTGTTCCATCGGTGGTGGTATACGTCAAACAATACGGGTAATCCTACCGCCGCGTGTATTTTCAGACAGTCTTCCAGCGTATAACTATGTTCGTCGTTCTCAACAACCAGCCTCTTCCGGATTCTTTTGCTCAGCATCCTGTAACGTTTGATGAATCTATCCATACTCTTTTCTTTTTCCTTATACACTCCACCTACATGGATCTGGATCTTTGCCGTTTTGTCGAGTTCCATCAATTCCAACACATCGGCGTGGTATTCCAATTCGCCGACACTCCGTTTGAAGATTTCCACGTCGAGCGAGTTTATAAGCGTGAACTGGTCGGGGTGCATGGAGATTCTCAGATCATTTTTCCGTATGAAATCGCCGATCATAGCAAATTCAGGCTCGAAGTATTTCTGCCAGTCGAATTTATTGATCGGGTGCGAGGCGAAGGGTACAAGGTCTGACGTCACGCGAAAGAAATATAATCTATTTTCGACGTTGAATTGGAGGATTCTGAGTAGACACGAAAGATTGGCTCTGACCGTCTCGATCAGTCTTCCTTCGGAGTAGTTCTTAAGGCGGAACGTGTGGTCAGAGTGGCAGTCGATGGACCGGTTAATACAAGGATAACCGATTCTCATTTGACGTTAATGGTCCCTTCCTTTGCCTGAGTCACTGATATCGAGTAGTTCTTCCGGGTAAGGGCGGAAGAAAGTTTGGTCCATCAGGTACTTCTCACCGAAGCGGATGGCCCAAGACATTAGCACTTGTAGGTCGCTGCTCAGAGGTGCTTTTCCTTTGCGGTATTTTTCCAGGAGGCTCAAGAAGTATGCTTTTTCACCCTTACTCAACCTGTCGGAGAAGTATCCCATGGCGTGCATCATGACATTTATGTACGATGTGTGGCGCGGTGCCCTTGCAAGGGCTTTGTATAGGTGTTCTCGGTATTCGTCATACACCTTCGCTACGGGATTTCTTTCGTGGTTGGCGACTATTCTGCCCATGATCCTGAATTCCTTCTGACTGTACGCCATGAGCATGAATTTATTCTCGGCTTGGAATTGCACGAGATCTTTCATCTTCAATGTCGCGGATAAGGAACGAAACCTTGTGATCGTGTAGAGCCTGCGCAGAAAGTGTTCTCGGATTGCAAAGTTGCGCAGCCTGCCTTCGTCCTCAACCGGTAGATGAGTGAAATCTTTCAACACTGCGGCGCCGAATAAACCGCTTCCCTTGCCGATTGCGGCTTTTTTCTCAGTGCTGGCATAGATCTTCACTTCTTTGATTCCGCATGAAGGCGACCGCGATTTAAGGAGGAAACCGTCGATTTCATTCAACGTAACCAGGTAATGCCGGTAAAATTCCTTCATCGTTTCGGTGTGATCGATCCCGGTTGCCGGTTGCACGAGATGGTCTTCGGTTTTCCTGCGGACAACCCGTACCGGCTCGCGAGGTACGCCCAAGCCTATCTCGACCTCTGGACAGACGGGTTCAAAGTTCACATGTGGTTTGAGTCGTTCTACGAATTCATCGGGGATCGAAAGACCGTTCCAGCGGCAGGCAGCAAACCCGAGGCATTTGCTGACCACGACGTGCGGTTTCACGGACGCGGACATGGCGATCTTCCGGGTTTATGGATTGAGGCGGAATATTGCGAAGTTCAGGAGTGCGGCAAAGGTCACCCAGAGGATGTAAGGAATGAGCAGGAAACTCGCAATCTCAGAGACCTTTTGGAAACGTATTATCGTTGCGAGAATGGCGATCCAGAGTAGTAAGATGATGACCAGACCGCCGAGCGGGGATTTCAGCCCGAAGAAAACGACCGACCATAGAATGTTCAGCAGGAGTTGCACGACGAATGTTTCGATGGCGGATTTTGCATGTGCCGAACGCGCGTACTGACGCCAGACGAGGAACATGGCTACACCCATCAAAGTGTAAAGTGTAATCCAGACCGGTCCGAAGATCCAGTTGGGAGGATTGAATCCTGGTTTTTGAAGTGATGCATACCATGTCGGGATCTGTGGGGTCGTGAACAGGGATCCGATTATACCTGCAAACTGGCACATGCCTATGCTCAGGATGAGTCTCCAGAATTCGGGTAGACGAAATTTGTTCATGGCAACCTACTCTTATTCTAACTGTGGATGACAAGATGTCAACGGTATTGACGTAGATGTTCAGAGTTTACGGGCAACGGGAATATGTATGGGACGTTGTGCAGTGCCAAATCATTGACACCCGTTATTTCTTGGCTAAACTATTCTGTATGTTGAGGAGGAATCCCCGGAAGCAATCGACGTGGAAGCGGAAACGCCATCGTCCATTGATTGAACGAGGAGTGAACGCATCGGCTCTCATTCCATGAAAATAGATATCGGTATATATTACGGGCCCATTGACCTGCTTGTATACCTCGTACGACAGAAAGAAGTTGACATATTCGACATACCCATTGCCCAGATCGCTGAAGAGTACCTTGATTTCATAAAGACGATCGACCGGGACGATTTTGAGGATGTGGCGGATTTTCTCTTGATGGCGGCGATATTGATCCGTCTGAAAGTTCGCTCCCTCCTTCCTCGTACACCTGAGGACGAAGAAGCAGGCCAGCCTATTACACTCATACAGATCGTCGAGGAGTATAAGAAATACAAGGAGATCGCCCAGGCGTTCAGCATAATGGAAGCCGAAACGAGCAAGCAATTTCCGAGAATAGGAAAAGAGGAACCACCACTCGAAGAAGGCGACCTGATGAGTCTAATCTTTGCCCTACGTGACCTTCAACCTGCTGAAGATAAGAGTATCGTCGTCAAACGGCAGGAAATCCCGATCGAACAGATAATAGATGAGATAAAAACAATGCTACAGACATCGGGCAAGATCAACTTCCTGGAATTTCTCAAGGAGAAAAATGACATCCCCATTGCCGTTGCGTACTTCTTCGGTATGCTGGAGATCGTGAAGATAGGCTACGCGCGTGCCGAGCAGGATTCCATTTTCGGCGAAATATATCTTTATGCAGGCGCCAAAATGTAGTACTGGATGTAATACGATCATATGAAAGTATATTGGCTGTTGTTACTTGATTGCGGTAAGGTCGCGAAGCAGGTGCCACTCGGCAAAGATCGATGTATCATTGGCCGAGCAGAAGACACCGATCTCACCTTGGGCGGTCATGATGTGTCTCGGCACCATGCCGCCGTTTTCTTCCAGAATGGTCGCTACTTCATCGAGGATCTGAACAGCACGAACGGCACAATTCTCAATGGCGTATCCATTGAACACGACGTGCTTGCTCAGGGCGATCAGATATCTATCGGCGAGCACACAATTCTGTTCGACGATGGCACGAGTACCTTATTCAATATTGAGGAGACCGAGGTTGCGCGGCGCGGCCGGGAGACGGCGATAATCAAGGACAAATTCAATCAGCTGGGCAAGAAGATCGACAGTAGATCGCTTCGCAATGAGTTCGAGGAGATAGAGAAATTCGTCCGTAAGAGCAGGAAGCGTCTTGCGACGCTGGTACATGCCGATAAGTTGACCGGCCTGTACAACCGTCAGTATTTTGACAGGATCGCGCCCCAGGAAATCAAGAAGGCGAAGGCAGCCCGACGCCAGCTTTCGGTTCTGTTCATCGACCTTGATCACTTCAAAGACATCAATGATCAGCACGGACATAGAGTCGGTGATGAGGTTCTAAGGGCGATCGCCTGGTTGATCCAGAAAGCATGTCGGAAGACCGACCTTGTAGCCCGCTACGGCGGTGAAGAGATCGTCGTCGTTTTGCCCAACACAAATGGGCGGGATGCGGGCAAGATCGCAGAAGAAATACGCGGGATCATCGAGAGTCAGTCAAAAGGAAGACTCAACATACCGGTAACCGTCAGCATCGGGTTCGCCACTTTCCCAGGAGATGGGAAGGATCTTTCGTCGATCCTCGACCATGCAGACAAAGCACTCTACCAGGCAAAGGCAAGCGGTCGGAATTGCGTAGCACGCTATCGTGAGTAAAGAATCCAAATACGTCGGGAATTACCGCTTGGTCGACATAATCGGCAAGGGCGGTATGTCCCGCGTGTTCACTGCTGTGCAGGTGCCGCTCGATCGCGTCGTCGTTGTGAAGGAGCTGGGTAGATCATCCGGTACCGAATTCCGGAAAAGGTTCAAGAATGAAGCTCTGATCACAGCGGCGCTCGAGCATCCTAATATCGTTCCCATCTATGATTATTTCACAATCGGCCAGGCAAGTTATCTGGTGATGCAACACATCGAAGGATTGAATCTCTCGGACATCATCGAAAGCGAGGCGCCTCTCCATCCGGTTACAGCAGCAACTGTCGTTCGCGAGATATGCCTTGCGATCGACCATGCCCACAGGAACAACGTAATACATCGGGATATCAAACCGACCAATGTTCTCGTATCAAAAGACGGCAGGGTGAAGGTCACTGATTTCGGTGTCGCCAAGGACGAGACAGCGCGAGATCAAACGCGCGTCGGCACGCTGATCGGTACACCGTGCTACATGTCTCCAGAGCAAGCAGTGGGAAAGAAATTGACCGCCCGGTCGGATATTTTTTCACTCGGTATAGTGCTCTACGAACTCGTCACCGGGGTGAAGCCGTTCTGGGGTGAAACCGCGGACGAAATCACGGCAAAGATCGGCAGGGGCAAATACCGTTCACCTTTCTGGCTTGACCCCCATCACAGTGTCGGTCTAGCGCGCATCATCAACAAGGCACTGAAGAAAAACCTCAACCGCAGGTACGAAACCGTGGCTCATATGATGCGCGACCTGGAGGCATTCGCGGGATGGAAGAACATCGCGCACGGCTACGCCATGATGAGCAAGTTGGTGAGCAGTGCGGAAGCAAAGAAGAGCACGACCACTATTGTTCGGCGAAAAAAGACGGAAAGGAAGAAAACCCGGAAGAAGGGCAACCCATTTTATCTTTATGTAATTCTGTTATTTGTCGTTGCGGCATTCATCTATATGCTCTTCCGGTTCATTAAATTTATGTGATGTATTAATGAAGTTTGTCTACTCACCTCTTTACAAAGCAGACATAGGATTCCATGTTTTTCCGACCGAGAAATACGACTTCATCCTGCAACGGCTGCGGGCCGAGGGGTTGGTCGATGACGGAGATATGGTCGCTCCTCAGCGGCCGTCCGACGAGCAATTGCGTAAGATCGTGACTGCAGAATATCTCGATGACCTCCTCAATTACCGTATGACAGAACGTACCTATCCTTCGGAAATGCCGGTCAACAAGGATATCATCGATGCACAGATCCTGTGCTGCGGCGGCTCATTCTTGGCAGCACAGATTGCTTTTGAACACGGCATGTGTTATCATATCGGCGGCGGCTTCCATCATGCCTTTGCTGATCATGCCGAAGGATTCTGTTATCTCAATGATGTCGTTTTCAGCGCAGTGATGATGCTCGAACATAGGGTGGAGAAGATAGCGGTCATAGATTGTGATCTCCATCAAGGCAACGGTACCGCAAAGTTCTTTGAAAACGAGCATCGCGTGTTCACTTTTTCAATACACCAGGAACATCTCTACCCAGTCAAGCAGAAGTCCGATCTGGACATCGGCCTGCGTGGCGGGGCCGGAGATGATGAATATCTGAAAGAACTAAAGGGTGCAGTGGATCATATTTTCGATAAATTCAATCCCCAATTGGTGATATACGTCGCCGGCGCCGATCCTTATGTTTTTGATCAATTGGGCAATCTCCAGTTAACTGTTGAGGGTTTGAAGAGAAGGGATGAATTAGTACTGCAGCGGGCGCGCGATAAGGCAGTGCCGGTCGCAACGGTTCTGGCCGGCGGCTATGCCGAGAATGTGGAGGATACTGTTGAGATACACTGTAATACGGCGCGCGTAATGCACGGATGTTCATGATATTGGATTCTGGATGCTCGATACTTGATAAAGACATTTCGATTCTAACAGAAAAACGTTGTTCGTTGTGATCGTTGGTATCACCAATATCGTTCTCCTCTTCTCCGGCTCTCCGTTTCTTCGAGGCATCGTTTTTCAAGGAAAGGGGGTTTTATGTTCTCTATTTTATTGTGTCTTATAGTGGGAGGTAACATGGTGAATTTGCCCGCACCGGATTTTACCGATGCGTCGATCGAGGGATGCATACAGAAGCGGCGTTCGGTCCGCGGTTACAGAGACAAGGAGCTAACACTCGGCCAAATGTCGAATATACTCTGGGCTGCGCAGGGTATTACGGAACAAACGCGGGGTTTCCGCGCTGTCCCTTCAGCCGGTGCCACGTATCCTCTGGAGATATTCGTTGCGAAAAAGGACGGCCTCTACCGGTATCTTCCCGGTTCGCATACACTCAAACGAGAGGCAGGGAAAGATCTCAGAAAAGATATCGCAAGAGCTGCCTTAGGGCAAGGGTTCATATCTGAAGCCGGTATGGTCGTCTTAATTACTGCGGTTTTTGAGCGCACGGCCTTGCGGTACGGCGATCGGGCTGTCAGGTATGTCCATATAGAAGCAGGGCATTGTGCCCAGAATATTCATCTCGAAGCGGTTGCGTTGGGGCTCGGTTCGGTTCCGGTCGGTGCTTTCAGAGACGGTGAACTCATTAAGTTGCTGCAGCTTAAGCAAGAAGAACCGCTCTACATAATCCCGGTAGGATATCCTGACTGAGAAGCGGAGAATCGGCGAACTGCAGAAGCTAAGAAGTTGAGAAGTCAGGAAGTTAAGAAGTGCATAGAGTATAGAGCATCAAGTATCCAGTATCAAGTATTTTGTACGTGAAGAGTCTGGCGTGTCTTGACATGAGGCGATCTTTGTTTATAATCACCCGATATTCATTGTTGATCCATTAGGAGGTAAAGTGAAATACATTGCGGGTTTGATTTTGCTGATGATCGCGGCCAATGCCGCTGATTTAGATTTGGTGCGGATCGACGTCGTTGGCATGGGTGATATTAAATCGCTCGACCGTATCGGCGTCATCATCAACCAGGTTCATCCGGACCACATCGTTGCCGAGATCTCAAAGGATATGTATCAGATCATTGCTGCTCGGGGTCATAAGGTTGAACTCATTCAGGAGAACATCACCGAAGTCTATAGACAGAACAGCATGATGAGATCATCCCGGAGCCAGTACCTCACCTATACGGAATTTGTCGATTCCATGGTTGTTATGGCTGGCAACTTTCCTGATATGTGCCGCTTGGATACACTCGGGTACAGCCATCAGAACAGGCTGCTGCTGATAATGAAGATCTCTGACAACGTGAACACGGACGAAGATGAACCAGAGGTGCATATTGAGGGGAATGTCCACGGTGATGAGAAAATCGGCTGGGCAATGTGCCTCTGGTTGATCCGTGATCTCCTCGAGAGCTATTCGACCGATACCATGGTTCAGCGGTTGGTAGATACGCGTGAGATCTGGATAGCACCCCTTGTCAATCCGGACGGGTTTGTCGCGAGCCAACGGTACAATTCGCGCAGCGTGGACCTTAACCGAAATTGTGCCTGGATGTGGGGGGATGAGTATGCGTGCGGCACCGACTTCATAAGTGAAAACGAATCGCGTAGTCTAATCGAACACTTCTGGCGTCGTTCTTTTGTGACCTACGTGTCGTATCATGCCGGGACCTTATTTATCTCCGAGCCGTGGTCTTATACTAGTAACCTTCAGCCTCCCGAACAGAACCTCATACGCCATCTTTCAGAAGGATATGCTGCGCCGACGAATTATCCGTACGGGCAGGGTTCGGTCGGGATGTATCCGATAAACGGCTGCACCAAGGATTTCGGTTACGGGTACGGGGGCGAGATAAGCTGGTCCGTAGAGGTGTGTGACATCAAGACGCCACCGCCGGATTCGATCGATACGATTTGGCCGCGGGAGCGTGCTGCCATGCTCTGGTTAATACATAAGGCAGGTCAGGGCATTCACGGGTATGTCTACGATTCCCTCAGCGTCGATTCGACAAGATTGCGGGCGCTTATTATTGTTAACCCGGCACACTGGCATAGTTATGCAAAGACCGGCAACGGTGATTTCCACCGGTTCTACCTGCCCGGTACGTATAGCGTGACTGCCCTCAGTCCGGGTTATATACCGAAGACAATAAATAATGTCATCGTTCCGTCCGGGAC
Organism: Caldifarciminota bacterium; assembly: GCA_020349965.1. Lineage (GTDB taxonomy): Bacteria > Hydrothermota > Tepidihabitantia > SM23-42 > SM23-42 > SM23-42. The sequence continues at coordinate 1,622,885 of CP070705.1, forward strand.
GCCGGATTCTTCAGTGACCATTGAATTTCCTTTGGTGCCTGATTCCGCGCTGCCGATTTATGCAACCGATCTGATCGGGAATCGCTATGTCAATACATACACAAACTTAACATACCCGACACAGGCGCTGGGTCCTCACGATAATGGGTCTTTTCAACTCGACACGGGGAAGTGGATAGTGCTTTATTTCGATGTACCGATACGCAATTTCTCGGGTAACGACATTATGGTCTATCGCCCGACCGGCTCGGGTGTTGCGACTGTCAAGGTGAGCAACGACTGGTTCGGCTCGTGGCAGACTCTCGGGACGGCGAACGCAGCAGTTACGCAGTTCGATCTGGGTACGACGACTCTTGATTCGGCACGCTACGTCCGCGTTGAGGCAGCGAGTCAGTTTATGCTTGATGCAGTCGAAGCTCTGCAGGTACCGACCGGCATTACAATTGGCGAGAACTTTCTCGCAAGTGTGAAGGTCGGTTTCGGGATTACGCCGACCGTACTGCGGAAGGGAGAGATGCTGCATTTCACGAGCACCTTTGTAGTTCCGGTAGAGGTACGACTCTTCAACCTTCTCGGCCAAGTAGTAGGAAGACATGTGATTGAACCAGGAATGACAGGAGTGCCCATGATGAACCTACCGGCTGGCGTGTATTTCGTGTCGACATCGGATGCACAGGATACGCAGCGATTGATCCTCATCGATTGAACGGTACAGGTTAGGATAAAGGTTAGCAGGGTATCAACATGAAAGAAAGTTTTAGTATGACGAAGGACCATGTCGCCCTGGTCGTCATCGACATGCAGCGGCACTTCTGCGATAAGAGCAGCAGTTTCTTTGTGCCAGACTCGGATAGACTTGCCGAGAAGATCAAAGGACTCATCGATCTATTCCGAAGGAACAATCGTCCGGTTATATTCACACGCCACATTGATTCGGATGCTCCGGATAACCTCATGCTGCGATGGTGGACTGAGAAGATAAGCGAGAAAGACCCGATGAGCGTGATCGCAGACGTTCTCGATGTCGGCGAAAGCCCCGTTGTGATAAAACACCAGTACGATGGTTTTCTGAATACACAGTTGGAAAAGATCCTGAGAGAGAAGAGCGTACGGCAGGTTGTGATCTGCGGTGTCCTTACCAACCTTTGTTGTGAGACGACGGCCCGCAGTGCCTTCATGAGGGGTTTTGAGGTATATTTTCTGAAAGATGGAACCGCGACCTTCACGAATCAAATGCACGAGGCGGCGTTGTTGAATCTATCCTATGGGTTCGCCACCCTAATGACAATCGCCGAAGTACGTGAAGCTCTTGCTGTGTAAGGCCCCCGATACCCGAATCTAATGTAGCAAGGTGTTGGCTTGACACATATTTACCATGCCGATATAATATACTAATGAAAAAAACGATCAGTATAGAATCCGTGCTGAGAGTGCTTGAAGAACATAATGTGGATTATGCCGTCATCGGTGGTGTTGCGGTTGTATTACACGGATATGTGAGATTCACCAAGGATATAGATCTGCTGATCGATTTCACGCACGAGAATGTTGCCCGGTTCGTGAAGGTCTTGTCAGTGCTTAATTTTGTGCCGGGTGTGCCCATCGACCCAATGGCCATGGCAGATGAACGAAAGCGCGCGGCATGGATGCGCGAGAAGAATGTCAAGGTGATCACCTTCTACAATCCTGAATCGCCATTGCTCCAGATTGACGTTCTGATAACGAAAAACCTTGCCGACCTGAAGAAGTCGAGCAAGCGGATCGGGGATTTGGTCGTTTCGGTTATCAGTTACGACGACCTTCTCAGAATGAAAAAAGAGACCTCACGGCCCACCGACCTTATCGACATCGAAAAACTTGAAGAACTGAAACGAATGGCAAAATGAGAATGAAAATCAATGTAATCAGCCATTCTTATCACCGTGGTCGGTGTTTACCGTGAAGTCAATGGACGCTGAGAGCAATTTGCTTTCCCTTGAATTGTTGCGCGACTTTGTCGCCAGAGTCGTGCCGTATGATGTATATCTGAAAAACCTCGTCATCGATAAGGTCGAAACATGCAACCGTAGATTGTGGGCTCTGCGTGAGAGTATGGGCATCGAAGAGGAAGATTTCGCAAGTTTGTTCAGAATTACGTTTGAGGAGTACCACAACTATGAGAGGAATTTCAGCCCTGTATCATCTGAATTTCTTCAGAAGGTCGCAGAAGAATTTTCTGTATCGATAGAATGGCTTCGTTGCGAGCGGCCCATCCTGCCGATACCCGTTCCACGCCGCGGTGATCCGAAGGGCCGGTGAAGCGGAGACACGCAATAAGATCAGAGGATCAGAATAAAAGGAGCTGAGAAACTCGGAAATTGAGATATGGAGAACCGTGCGTTGTCGCCCCTGCCCGTGCTTTCTATACACCTTGTCTATAGGCACGTACTGTAATGTACGGACGGAATCCAAGAATGGTGAATACAGCGATCCGAACGATGTCGGTAATCTGTATCATGAATGGTAGATCGTTTCCACGTATGAGGAGCGTGACATGAAGAACAAGTTCGATATCGTCGTAGTCGGTGCCGGCCCCGTCGGCTCGTATCTTTCCTGCCTTCTTGCGCAGAACGGTTTTGAAGTCGGTCTCATAGAGAAGAAGAAGAAGATTGGTGAAGGCGCGATCTGCGCGGGGGTGATCGGGAAGAAAGCTTTCGATCGATACGAACTACCGGTCGATTCCATCGTTTCCAAGATCGATTCTGTATCATTCTTCTCACCATCAGGGCAGAGACTCGAATACACTCCTGAAGAGGTATTTGCATATATCGTCGACCGCGATGCTCTCGACCGCAGACTTTTCCTCAAAGCAAGAAAAGCCGGAGTCGAAACTCATCTGAATCAAAGGGTTAATGATATTTCCGGGGTTTCGCAATTCTATTCTGTGAGGTGTGGAAGTACTACTTATCGGGCAAAGGCGGTGGTCATTGCCACCGGCATCGATTACAGATTACATGCCAAGGTGGGGTTCGGTCGACCACGCGGTTTCCTATACGGCTCACAGATCGAGCTGCCAGTATCCAGGGCTCAATCGAGGATCGAGGTGCACATCGGCTGTGATTTCGCACCCGGGTCGTTTGGCTGGCTGGTGCCCTACCGGGCACATAAGGCCAGGATCGGCGTGCTCCTCTCACAGCGCGGTAAGAAATGGCTTATGAAGCTCATTGCCCAGCGTCTTGGCAGCGCTGACCCGGTCGATGTCAGTAAAATTCAGCAAAAGCCCATAGCGTACGGACCCATCGACAACAGTGTCCAGGGAGGGATCCTTGCGGTCGGTGAGGCTGCCGGCCAGGTGAAGACAACGACAGGAGGCGGGATTCATTACGGACTTCTGTGCGCTGAAATTGCCGCTGACAGATTGAGAAGAACACTCAAGCAGGGCTACAGTCTGCACAATTACGACGTTACATGGCGGAGCGCCCTGGCCGCAGAACTGGACATCGGTATGAATCTGAGGTCGATTGCCGGTAAGCTCAAGGATCACGACCTCGATAACCTGTTCACGTTCGTCAAGCAGAATAGATTTTGGGTAGAATTGCTGGTTCCACGTATAGATTTTGATTTCCATTCTGATGTAATATATTTCTGCATGAAAAGCTTCGGGCAACTGCTGGGGCTGAAAGAAGGGAGATGAAAGCGAAATTCGCAATTCCTCCACCTTTTTTTGTTTGTTAATTCTTTGTTTTCGCTTTTCGAAACTCGCAATTCCTCCACGGTAATGTGGTTGACTTGTTCATGTTATTTCGTATAATAGTCTCGTGAATCGATACGAGATCATCATCATCGGCGCCGGGCCTGGCGGTTATCCATGCGCGATCCGTCTTGGCCAGCTGAACAAGAAGGTCCTCGTTGTTGAATCGAAGTTGCTCGGCGGTCTGTGCTTGAACTGGGGTTGCATTCCGACCAAAGCGCTAAGTTTTGCTGCCGAATTCGTCGACAATGTCGAGAAGGCAAAGCGCATGGGTTTCGATGTTACACTCAATGGTTGCGATCTGGACAAGCTGCGATCCTGGAAAGAGAATGTAGTGAAGAGGCTGAGAACCGGCATAGAATTCCTTTTCAAATCCAATAATGTTGAGTGGAAGATCGGCACGGCACGGATCGTTGATGAGCATACTGTCGAGATCGAAGATGGGGGAGTGAAGGAAACATTCCAGACAGATAACATCGTCATCGCCACGGGAACCGAGGTCGTCTCCTTGCCTGGTCTGGAAGTCGACCACAAGCACGTCATAGATACCGACGATGCGCTCGAGATCTCGGAAATACCCGCAAAACTGCTCGTTATCGGAGCGGGTGCGTCAGGGCTTGAGATGGCCACGATCTACTCGCGGCTGGGCAGCAAGGTGGCCGTTGTTGAGATCATGGATCAGATCCTTCCCGGCATGGAATCCGAATTGTGCCTAAACCTTCTGAAGATCCTCAAGCGATCCGGCATTGCATTACACATCAGTTCTCAGGTCGCCGGCTACGAAGAAAAGGACAATGTGCTCGAGGTTTCCATCAAGACGGGCGAACAGGTCATGAAGGATACGTTTGACAAAATTCTCGTTTCGGTTGGCCGCAAGCCTTCTCTTAAGGCATTCAAAGAGCTGGGCCTTGACCTCGATAAAAAAGGCTACGTGAAGGTCGACGAGTGGATGCGCACGAGCATGAAGAATATTTACGCGATCGGTGACATCACCGGCCCTCCTTTGTTGGCTCATAAAGCCACGAAGCAGGGCATCTCCGTTGCTGAGCACATTGCCGGGCAGAGGACAGAAAGTGGAAATAACACGATGCCGTCATGTGTTTTTACTATTCCACCGCTTTCGTCTGTTGGTTTGACCGAAGCAGAGGCGATCGCCAACGGCCGCAAGATCGCGGTCGGGAGATTTCCCTACCGCGCGTCGGGCAAAGCCGTTTCAATGGGGGAGACCGAGGGTGTGGTGAAGATCATCGGTGACGAGAGCGGTACGCTGCTGGGTGTTCACATTCTGGGTTCCGAATCACCCAATCTGATCGGAGAGGCGGTCGTCGCACTCGACAAGGGGATGAATGTTGCCGATATCGCCGAGTCTATCCATCCGCATCCGACATTGACCGAAATGATACAGGAAGCGGCAGAGAACTTCCTGAAAAAAGCGATTCACGTGGCGAACAAATAGAATGTTACAGGTATAAGGAATATGTTGACCGAAGCGATCACCCTGAAAGATATCATCATTTCCGCCTTGCTCGTGTTCGGAGGGTTTACGCTCGGGATCTTGATCGAGAGAATAATACTGGCGAGGCTTAGAAGATTCGCGACCCGCACAAGGTGGGAAGGTGATGAAATAGTCATTAACGCGATAAAAGGTGTTCCCGTATTATGGCTGGGCGTGACCGGTTTGTATCTCGCATGCATCAACCTGCCTTTCATCCCGGTTATCGAGGACATATTAAAAAGGGTATTATTTGTCATCGTCCTCGTTTCGGCAACTATTATCCTGGCGCGGGTCGCAGTTAGTTTTGTGAACCTCCATAGCAAGAAAAGCACGAGCGCATTACCATCGGCATCTCTGTTCGCCAATCTCACCAGAGGATTGATATTTGTGTTCGGCGCGCTCTTCATACTCAATGCTCTGGGTGTGTCCATAACGCCGTTGTTGACCGCCCTCGGTGTCGGTGGCCTCGCCGTTGCCCTTGCCTTGCAGCCTACGCTCTCAAATCTCTTTGCCGGGATCCAAATCATCGTATCGAAGCAGCTGGAACCGGGTGACTGGGTCGAGCTTGATTCGGGAGCCAAAGGATATGTCGTCGATGTTTCCTGGCGCAATACTACGATACGAGAACTGCCTAACAATCTCATCATCGTTCCCAACTCAACGCTGGCAAATAGCATTATCACGAATTTCAGCCGACCCCAAAAACAGATGTCGGTCATCATAGATGTTGGTGTCAGTTATGACAGTGATCTGGCAAAGGTGGAGAAGGTGACCATAGATGTTGCCAAGAAAGTGGTCAAGGAAATCCAGGGGGGAGAAGCGGAATTCGAGCCGATAATACGTTATCATACCTTCGCCGATTTCAGCATCAATTTCTCTGTCATCTTGCGGGTGAAGGAGTACGTAAACAAGTATCTTATCCGCCATGAGTTCATCAAAGCTTTGCATGAGCGTTACAAGTAAGAGGGCATAGAAATACCATTCCCGATTCGAACGTTGCATATCAATACCGCAAAAAGAGATAAATAACCCAGAAGGCATAACTAATATCAAGTTGTAGAAACCTCTGTTTCTGTGGTAACATTTGACGGTTACATAGCCTGTTTCGGCTACAAGGCAATGGTGTTGCCCTCGGAATGGGAAGATTCCAGCAGCGGTGCAAATTCAAAGTTGACAAGCATTTGCTGATATCTATAATTAACCCGAAGGCATTGGCGGTGGCGCTTTTTCAGCCTGAGCGACCTTGATTGGGGGTAAGTATTGGTGTGTACTGAAATAGATCTTCAGGTGTCGGCCCTAATGATGCTGACAAGGGCGGTAGCTTATCCGTGCTGCGATTCGCGACGGTTATCTATCTTTGAATGAGGATGTTTCGTATGGATTTGCGCGCATCTTTGTTATGAGTGTTATTTACAGCTGTTACCAGTGATGAAGAAAGGGGGGTCAAGCATGAAGTACTTTTTTGTGGTGTTTGCATTGTGTACATCTCTTGCTTTCTCAGATTTCAAACGAACATCCGGATTGGTTGATATCCCTACTGCGAGGATACTACCGCATTTGGCCTATCGTGTAGGGGGGGATTTGACGATACAGATGGGACCTGGTACTCATGATGGTTTTGTCGAGGAGAACCTCCATTTTTCATTGGGTCTTGGCGGTTTTGCTGAAACATACTTCGATGTATACACGATACTTCCTGAAGTCTGGACTGTTGCATTCGGTTTCTGCCATAATTTCTTCAATCACGGCAGGCTCGGTCTTGCCTGGGGTATACATACCTTGTCCTTCTATGATGATGTATCAGAGATTGCGCACGGTGATTCCACAGGCTGGCATGACGATCTTCTATATGAATATGGTGATTATGAGAAACCCTACGAGAGATTGTCGGGATTTGTGGTATCGTCGTACGCATTAACTGACATGATCGACGTGTCCCTCGGTATGGGCCGTGGTAGATATGTGGGGTATGGCGCGATCTCTAAATATCTGAATTCGAACCTGTATCATAGACAGGGAGGTGATTGGGGGATAGGGATTTTTGGTGGAATAGAATATAAAGTTTCCAATAAGATTTCTTTTATGATCGAGGGTGACGGTCGGGATATCAACGCAGGGGTTCGGTATCAACCTTTGCCCTGGGAGTTTGCGATGGGTCTGACAAAGATCGAGTACATCTTCGACTGGGATGAATATCGACCGAGGGTTGCACTTTCGGCATCTTACAAGCATATACCGAAGAAACCTGGCCCGGGTATTATCGCCGGGACTGTTCGTGATACCGAGGACAATCCGCTCGTCGCTGCGGTTAAGATCTCTGAGAGCACCATATCACCGCTGCTGACCGAACCCGCTCTCGGTTCCTACGAATTCTCCGAAATGAAACCTTCTTCGTACGAGGTGGTTGCTTCGGCTGAGGGATACTCGTCGGGGCGGAAGAAGGTCAAAGTATTGTCTGATCAGACAGTGTACTGCGACTTCGTGCTCGAGAGACTGAGTGGCGGACTCATCGGCGCAGTGATCGATGCAGAGACAGAGGAGATGCTTGTTGCTACTGTATCGGTTGAGAACACCGATGCCGTTGCTGAATCGGATATTGAGTCAGGTTTTTCTTTCATGTACTTAAAACCCGACGAGTACACCTTGAATGCCGAGGCTGTGGGATATCATCCGGGTAGTGCTACAGCGATGGTTGAAGCTAACACGACTGCCAATGTCTTGATCAGACTCGAACCGATATCATTCGTGCTCCAAGGAATTCAATTTGAATTTGACAAATCAACGCTCAGGCCTGTTTCACTGCCGATTCTTGAACAGGCAGCAGATGTGCTCAGACAATATCAAGATATTCGCGTCGAGATACAAGGTCATACTTGTTCGATGGGTTCTGATGAATACAATATTAGGCTTTCGCAAGCACGCGCTCGTTCGGTAATGACGTATCTGGTATCCGAACAAAAAATCGACCCGGCAAGGCTGGTAGCCAAAGGTTACGGTGAGAGTAGTCCAATAGCTACCAATGATACGAACGAGGGGCGTTTAATGAACCGTCGCGTTGAATTTGTGATTATCAAGTAATATGTCGCGTGTATATAGGATTTCCGTGAGCCTCTTGCAGAATGGTTTGTAATAAATCGCAGTAGATCATTGAAGGAGGAAGGGATATGAAAAAGCTACTGATTATATGTAGTCTATGTACATTGCCGCTCTTTGCGGATTTTAATCGAACGTCCGGCTTGATTGACATTCCGACCGCCAATATTATGCCTCACCTTGGATTCCGGATAGGTGTGGATGGTTCGCTTGGGCTGCAGGATTTCGGCGAGGATACAGATTGGAATGTGCATATGTCCATGGGTCTATTCGACATTGCCGAGGCGTACATAGACGTGTACACCGTCGAAAACTTTACCGCAGCAATGGGCTTCTGCCACCGTTTTCTTGAAATGAACAAATTCAGTTTTGCGTGGGGTATCCATACCATCTCCTATGATCTAGATATCTCTGAAGTGGGGCGCGGTGATACGGTCGGTTGGTTTGACGATATGATGTACAACGAGGCCGAATACGAAAAACCGTTCGAACTCGGGTCGGCATTCTTGGTGACGACTTATGCAATCACCGAAGATATCGATGCGACGTTAGGTATTGCCAGAGGAAGGTATGTTGGCTATGGCGACCAGTCAAAGTATTTCAATTCAAATTTCTATCATGAGCAGGGCGGTGACTGGGGTGTTGGTCTGGTCGCCGGCATTGAAGCGAAGATCGGCGACCAGTTCAGATTCATGATCGATGGTGATGGAAGGGATGTGAATATCGGTTTGGGTTATCGTTTTGCGCCGTTGGAGTTCAGTGTTGCTCTGAGTAAGCTGGAATGGCTCATATTCACTGATGACGAATACAAGCCAAGATTATCAGCGTCTTTGTCCTACGTGAACGAATTTGGGGAGAAGAAGCCGGGCGCCATCGCGGGCAAGGTTGTCGATGAGTATGGAAACCCCATGTCAGCAGAAGTGGGTATCGTGGATGATTCCACGGCCCGTGTCGAGACCAATCCCGGTGCAGGTATATTCAGTTTCTCTCCACTGGATGTCGGTACATACGAGGTGTATGCCTATGCCTCCGGCTATCAGACGGTATGGCGTAAGATAAAAGTACGCAGCGGCAAGACTGCATATCACGAATTCGATATGCAGCCCGAACCAGTGCCTCCGGGTAATGTTCATGGCAAAGTCGTAGAGGCAGAGACGGACAGGCCACTCATTGTTGACATTACGGTACTTGAAACAGAATACAAGACCAAATCGGATTCGCTCGGTGTTTTCGATGTCCGCGACCTCCCTCCGGGTATCTACAAGATACAGGCTGAGGCGATCGGGTTCGAAACCGGTGTTTACCCGATATCAATTATACCTGGTTCAAAGAACGTTCTTGAAATTCGGATGCTGAAACCATATGATGTGATCGTGCTATATGGAATAAATTTTGAATACAACAAGGCGGTGATCCTGCCCGAATCATACCCGGTGATCGACGAAGCCGCTGCAATCGTCATGAATCACCCGAATATCAGGGTCGAGATTCAGGGTCATACGGATGCGATCGGTGCGCCGGAATACAATCTCGGGCTTTCCTATATGCGCGCTAACGCGGTGCGCGACTATCTTGTGGAAGTACACGAGATTTCCTCCGAGCGTTTGGTTCCTGTAGGCTATGGCGAGGACCGGCCTGTTGCTTCCAATACTACGGAGGAAGGACGCGCCAAAAACAGGCGGGTGGAATTTTTTATTCTTAAATAGTAAGCAATTGCGAAATTGATTTGCTAGATACTCGATACTGGATTCTTGATATGTGATAAGACCAGGTGCATCAGTGGATCAGAAGGTCAGCGAGCACTGTGGTTTGATGAGCATCTCCGTTTCTCCGATTCACCGGTTCTCACGGAATCGGTTGACATCTATGAGCAGTTGGGTAAACTTGCGAAGGGAGGCCGAATGAGAAGAATGATTGTACTGTTATCAATATTTTCGTTTGTATTTGGGTCCAATGTTGATCTAATAAATGTTCTGTGCACCCAAACGAAGAAAGTCGAAGAAGGTTACACGATCGAGCCTGGCGACGTACTCGAGATCGTCATACTCGGCGAAGAGGAATTGTCAAGAACTCTCATGGTCATGCACAACGGCACCATCTCCTTTCCTCTGATCGGCGAGATAAAGGTTTCGGGTCTGTCTACGGAAGATGCTGCTGTATTGTTAGCTTCGGCTTTGAAAAAGTACTTCACGCATCCGGTAGTTTCCATTATTCTGAAAAGCCCTACCATACCCTATGTTTCTGTATTCGGTGAAGTACTGCGTCAGGGCGCGGTTGAATATCAGCGTGGACTGCGCGTAAGCGATTATATAGCACTCGCCGGTGGCCCTACCCCTAATGCACATTTGGGAAGGGTGCGGGTTGCCAGGCTTCAACCCGTGGAACCGGCACTCATGATCGTAGAGACTGTTGATCTCGGCGGAATTCTGGACAAGGGCCAAATGGCCAAGAACTACGAGCTAAAATCTGGTGACTGGGTTTACGTGCCAAAGAAATTCACGCTCAACTGGAGTGTTGTGCTTTCAACCCTCACTCTTGCCGTCACGATACTGAATCTCTACGTCACATACGACAGGTTGTCGAATTGACAAATTCGACAACCTTGCATAGAGCAAAGAGCATAGCGCATGGCGCTGCAAATACGGTGATGCAATATGGATAGAGCGGTAAGCATCACACACAACAGAGTGAATCCGGCCAAATTCAGATTCCAGGATCTTGAGATTTGGAAAATTGCTGTTGAGATTGCCAACATGTTGTTCGATATTGCGGACAGCCTCGATGAAAGGAGACTATTCCGATTTTCCGAACAACTGCGTGGCGCGGGTATCTCAATGCCGAACAATATTGCCGAAGGATCCGGCAGTAATTCGAAGAGGGATTTCATTCACTTTCTGAATATGGCAAGAAGATCAACATTCGAGAATGCCAACATGATAATCATCTATGCAATCCGAGGTCTTATTAGAGAAGAAATAAGAGATGAAATACTCAGCAAATTGGATGTGCTGTGTCGTAAGATAACAATGTTTCAGAGGACTCTAAGATGATTTCATTCTATATACCATTTCATGCTGGGTTCATACTACCGTTCCCTATGCTCCATGCACCATGCTCTATGCGTGTCAGTCAGTGCGTTAGTTAAGGACTGTTGAAAAGATGCAGAAAAACGCCAACAGAAGAGGTTCCCGTAAACCCCAAGAAGATACGGTCGATTTCCGCGAGCTCGTAAACGTCTTCCTTCGCCGGAAGAATCTGTTCGTTTACATTGCCGTTCCGATCTTCCTTGGTATCATAATTGCCCAGTTCGCCCGGCCGTTCACGCCGCTGTACCGGGCGACGTTCGATATCGGCATCACAAAAGAACAGCCCGTCGAGGGACTCTTTCCGCCGGGCGTTACGGAGACACCTACTGTTCAGATCGGATCGGTCACGCAGCGGGTGATTGCCAGTCTATTGAGCGTCAACCTAGCGGAGAAAGTAGCCGACACCTTAGGCTTGTATGTTCATGCGAAGAACGGTGTCTCCGACATCAAGGTTGAAGCGCGGATAAAGAAGGATTTTGCAAAGTCGATCGGCCCGCTCAAACTGAGGGTCATCGACAGTAGGTTTACACTCCACCGGAACGGCGATAAAATAGGTGAAGGTGATCTCGGCCGTTTTGTCGATCTTGACCTGTTCGAGTT
>CP070705.1:1634988-1653834 GCA_020349965.1 Caldifarciminota bacterium
TCAAAAAGCTTGAAGTTGGCACAAATCTGGCACAAGAGACCTCAACGAAAACGCGGGGTCTCGCAAAGCCTTGAAAAATATATGTGCGCCCGTAGTTCAAATGGATAGAACGGTGGACTCCGGCTCCGCAGGTTGCGCGTTCGAATCGCGCCGGGCGCGTGCGAATTTTACTCGCATCTGTTCTGTGATGCGACCATAAAATTCAGCATCCCGAGCTTCAGTGAGGGAGTCCATAACTGAGATTGCTCTCCTCGCGCAGCGGGCAAGTAATTACATGGAGACATGGTATGAAAATTGAGAGTCCATGCTTGAGATTGCTTCGTCATTTCATTCCTCGCAATGACGAACTATTCTGGTGAATTGGAAGTCGAAGGCGACAAAAACGATAGACATTTAAAAAAGGAGGTTCTTAGTGGAATTCAATGAGGTCATACGAAAACGCAAAAGTATTAGAAAATACAAGACAGACCCGATTCCGGATGATGTTCTGAACCGGATATTGGATGCAGGGCGCATGGCACCTTCGGCAAAGAATATACAACCCTGGCATTTTATCGTAATAAGAGAACCCGAAATGAAGAAGAAAGTAGCAGAGGCGTGCCGGAATCAATTCTTCATGACAGATGCCGGTGCCATCATCTGTGGCTGTGCATTTGAGAAGATCGCCTGGGGTCGCATGGGCAACTATATGGCGGCATGGCCGCATGATATATCGATTGCGCTGGAACACATCATCCTTGCTGCGACCAATGAAGGCCTCGGGACATGTTGGATCGGCGCGTTCGATGAAAGAATGGTAAAGGATGTTCTCCATATACCGGATAATGTGCGCGTTGTTGCGTTGACACCGCTAGGCTATCCGGCTGAAGAGGCAAAAGAAAGGGGAAGGTTAGAACTCAAGGATATTGTTTCGTACGAAACGTTTTCCACGGAACGGGAACACTGAAGGCACAGAATATCCAAGCACATAGCATGAGCAATTCGTGAGATTGCTTCGCCGTCCGCCTACGGCGGACTTCTCGCAATGACGTATTATTGACATCACGAATACGATTAACGAATCACGAACAGGAAATCAAAAGTGATATCGTTTGATTGATTTCGCTACGCCGGTTTTTTCATCGAATTCTATCACTACACAGTTTGCCCGTACATTTTCTTTGTCTGCGACGAATCTACGCGGCACAGACAACACAAAGTGCTCAATAATTTCTTCCTTTCTGTTACCGATGATCGAATCCATCGAACCGACCATTCCGACATCGGTGATATAAGCAGTCCGGCCGTTGATGATTTGCTCATCCGCTGTCTGAACATGGGTGTGCGTTCCAATAACGGCAGTAACGGATTCGGAAAGATACCACGCCAGGGCGCGTTTCTCGCTCGTGGCTTCGGCGTGAATGTCCACAAAAATGTTCCGGGTTTCTTCACTCATCTCTTCGGCAATTCTCTTACCAACAGCGAATGGATCGTCTATCGGTTTCATGAATACGCGACCCTGCAGATTGATGACGCCGACTTTCACACCCTGCTTCTCGTAGACATAGTATCCGCGGCCCCCGACCCCTTCGGGGAAATTAGCCGGCCTTAACAGGCGTGTTTCCTCGTCAAGATAACTCAGAATTTCCTTGTATTTCCACACATGATTGCCGGTTGTAATACAATCTACCCCCACTTTGAATAGTTCTTTTGCTGTATTCTGTGTGATGCCGATGCCACCAGCAAGATTTTCACCCTGTGCTACGGTGAAGAGTATATTTTCTTTTTCAATGATATTAGGCAATCGTGAGGTTATCTTCTCACGACCTGGACCACCAAACACATCACCAATGAATAAAATTCTCATTTCACGCGATTACGGTGATGACAAAAATTGATGACAGTGATAACATTTTGACAACACGATAATGCGTAACGATCTACAAGACCTTAGCCAGACAATCTGCGTAATAGTCCAGCTCTTCCTTGGTTCTTCTTTCGGTAACAGCAACCAGGACGTGGTTCTGCAGTTTTTCATCGAACATCGACAAAGGTACGCCGCCGAATATCTTCTGGTCGAGGAGAGAATCGAGTATTACCTTTGACGACTTTTCTGTTTCGACAAGAAATTCTTTGAAGAATTCCTTTTCGTACGCGACTTTGATGCCTTTCATTCCTTTTAACTTGTCACGCAGATAATGGCTCTTTGACAGACAGAGGTTTCCCACATCAACGATCCCCTGCTTACCGAGCGTGCATAGATAAATTAGTGCGCAAAGCGCCATCAGTGCTTCGTTTGTGCAGATATTGCTAGTTGCTTTTTCCCGTCGGATGTGTTGTTCGCGCGTCTGCAATGTCAAAACGAAACCGCGTTTACCCTCAATATCAGTAGTCTCTCCGACGATCCGCCCCGGCATGTATCTCACGAAATTCTTCTTCGATGCAAAGATTCCCAAAAGCGGTCCGCCAAAACCCTGAGGAATGCCTAATGCCTGTCCTTCACCAACAACGATATCTGCGTTGTACTCTCCAGGCGGTTTGATGACGCCCAATGATATGGGATCAACTACCGCAACTAACAATGCCCCTTTTTCATGGACGATCTTCTCGATCTCGGCCGTTGATTCAAGAAACCCGTAGAAATTTGGCTGCTGGATACACACACAACTTGTTTCGTTGTCGACCAGTTCCTTGAGCGCAGTCAGATCTGTGACGCCATCTTTTGCCGGACACTGTACTATTTCCACACCGCATTCGTGAGTATAAGTCCTCGTTATTCTCTGATAAAAAGGATGAATCAAATCGACGAGGATAACTCTATCTCTGTTCGTGATAGTATTAGCCATGTGGCAAGCCTCAGCAAGCGCAGAGCCACCATCGTACATAGATGCGTTAGATACATCCATTCCAGTCAATTCGCAAATCACGGATTGATACTCGAAAATCGTCTGCAATGTACCCTGCGAAACCTCTGCCTGATAAGGAGTGTAAGCAGTATAGAACTCACTTCGCGAAATCAGACTGTCTATTATAGCAGGAATGTAATGGTCATAGACACCGGCGCCGAGAAATGAAAGGTAGTCATCGCTATTGAGGTTCTTGCCCGCAAGGTTGCCGAGTATGGTCCTGACCTCGCTTTCGCTTGCTGCCTTGGGAATAGAGATATCACCATGGTACTGCAAGTCTCTTGGTATAATTTTGTCTATCAACTCCTCATATGACGAAACACCTATTCTCGCCAACATCTCTTTTTCGTCTTGAGGTGTTAAGGGCAGGTATTGCATTAATGTTTCTCAATCAACTCTTTGTACTGTTCGGGGGAAAGAAGGTTTTCTGCTTCTTTTACATCATCGATCTTTATTTTGTATAACCAACCTTCACCATACGCGTCTTTGTTGATCAACGCAGGTTCTCCGACAACCTTCTCGTTGACCTCGACGATCTCGCCGCTCAACCCGGCATACAAATCACTGACAGCCTTCACTGCCTCAATCGTACCCACAGACTCACCCGCTTTTACCTTTTTCCCGACCGCCGGCAATTCAACCATTACTATGTCAGATAATTCTGATTGTGCATAGTCGGTCAATCCCTCAACAGCCGTGTCACCATCGATCTTTATCCATTCATGTTCCTTGGTATATTTTACACTGTCGATCACATTAGCCATTATGCCTCCTTTCCTCCAACCGCAGGCTGGACGTTAGATTTAAACGGATCGATGCAGATGCCATAGGACAAATATCTAAGTCAACAATGGCCCGCAAGAATTACTTACGGCTCCCGTGCTTGTAGAACGGTCCCTTGATTATCTCAACGTCAATCGGCTCTTTGCCCATGACCTTTAATTTATTCCCTATCGCCGCATGTACTGAATTGACATAACCCATGCCAATTCCTTTTGTCAAAGACGGCGCGAACGTCCCAGATGTCACAAACCCAACTTTTTCATCACCGGCGAATATTTCCTGAAGATGTCGCGGTATACCTTTGGTCAACGCTTCGAAGCCTATCAATTTCCGCCGTAAACCGCGCTTCTTAATTTCCAACAACGGATCCATCCCAATGAATTCTTCCTTGTCGAACTTAACGATCCAACCGAGACCTGCCTCCAATGGATTTGTGGTCTTATCTATGTCATTACCGTAAAGACAATAACGCATTTCAAAGCGCAGCGTGTCCCTTGCCCCCAGGCCGATAGGCTTTATGTTGAAATCTCTTCCCGCACTGAAAACCATCTCCCAGGCATCGGCTGCGTGTTTGCTTTCCAGGTATATTTCAAAACCATCCTCACCAGTATAACCGGTGCGGGAAAGGATAACCGGGATGCCTTTCATATCTGTCTCCACAGAATGGTAGAACTTGATGGTCGACAAATCGAGATCGAACAATTTCTGCGTCACAGGCTCTGCCTTAGGACCTTGAACGGCCAATTGGCCGATCTCTTCACTCCTGTTAGTAATCTCTACATCATATTTCTTATTTTCCATGATCCACGCAAAATCTTTGTCTGAATTCGACGCGTTGACCACCAAAAGAATTCTGTCCTTGAGGTTATAAACCAATAGATCATCGACAATACCCGCATCCGGATAGAGCATCGTCGAATACTGAACCTGGTTCAATTCTAGCTTTGACGCATCATTGGTAGTTATGTAATTCACAAACTTCATACGGTCACTACCTCTTATCTCGACTTCTCCCATGTGTGAGACGTCAAAGACACCCACAGTGCTCCGTACCGTATTGTGTTCAGGGATAATACCTTCAAATTGAATCGGCATCAAAAATCCTGCAAATTCGACTATTTTGCCATTATTCTGGACATGTTTTTCATAGAAGGGGGTTTTTTTCGGCATGCGGTATTATATTCAGCCGCCTGGCAAAGTCAACTCCTTTGGCGACGATTACGGGAGTGAGATTGCTTCGCTCACGCTCGCAATGACGGACGTAGAGTCGCCAGTGAAACGATGGAGGAAAAGTAATGCCGTATGTGCGAGATTCTATCTCGCCAGCACTGCCGTCTTCTTGGCCTTTGTCACTTTATCACTGTATCTATATTCAAGATAGACAATGTACATCCCTATTGGCATATCTCCTTGTGATGACCGGCCGTCCCAATAGAACGTTCCCTGCTCAAGTGTCCAGCCTTCGTTCCGACATATGTCGTGTACCCTTATGCCACGCATGTCAAATATCGAAACGGTCAATCTCCCGCCGGCCTCCGGCAGACGATAGTCGATCTGGAGACGGTCATTGACGCCGTCATCGTCAGGAGTGAAGATACGTGGGGAGAGAGCAAGTTCTCCTATCTCGCCGATAACCCGCAATGTTTTGAACGCCAGATTATTGGACAGATCGACATCGGGTGGATATTCGATCTTGAAACCGAGGCTATGCGAGCCTTGCGCTGGATGCTCGTACGTCCAGATTAAAGCGACGCTGTCAAGGGCATTTACCCAATCACCCGTCCGCTCCGTTATCAATTCATCATCATCCAGTGAAGAATCAGCATTAAAATCGTCAAAGACTACCAATTGGTAATCACTCGTTCCGCTCAAGCCATTGTTTCGTACGAAAACCTCTATCTGCACATTCTCACCGACCGTTGCCACAGCTGGTGCGAAATAGATCGACTGCGAATCGATAGCAAGGTCGTATGCTCCTGAGACACTATTCTCCCGCCCGGGTGTGCACCCGGAAGTGTCAATCGACGGATGCCAGTTAGAGATTTCATCGGGCTGACTAACATCAACTCTCTCCCATGAAACGCCGTCGCCAGGATCATTCGGAAAATTGTCCAAAGAATCATACGGCGTGCCAAAGGAGGTCGTGCAAAAATCAACGGTAGAATACAGAATGAGCGGGTCTGTCGTTGTGAGGCCGTCGCAAATCGTCGTTTCATCCGTAGTTAAAATCAATGTCGAATCCGGGATTACATATGGCTGCCAATAACCACCGGATGTATCAGGACTGCAATATTCACTGTCCAGGATCAGTGCGTAGGTATTGGGTTGGATCAACGTTGAATTCATCCTGACCGCAGGATACTTCAGCAATATCGAATCATTGGTCCAAGGACAGATCTCGTCAGGCGGCGCATCGTCGAAATCCCAGATGCGGTAGGCAGCAAGGTCTATGGCATCGGTGCTCTCGTTGTATATTTCAACAAACTCATTCCGGTCGCCACAACTCGTTTCAGGACCTCTGACATTAGACATCACCTCGGTGATGAGTATCGGTGAGTCGGCAACTACGAATAAGAGCAAAAACAACACATCTCATTATACGAACATGGATAGGTGTGTCAACAAAAAGTTAGTAGTATATGGTTTATGTAAGGATACTCGATCAACCCATAATCGTTAATCGTGCTGTCTGTTCGTGATCAAATCTCCTTGCCAACAATCTCGGAACCCGTCTAAGATGCCAATGATATGACCAGGGGTGAAAAATAAGTAGCGCCTATTAATGATCTTACTGTAAGAGTTGCTGCTTTCGTGATCGAGAAAGCCGTCTGATTTCTCTTTCTCGTCTCATTGCGATCCGTATGTTGCTTGACACTTCATGGTAGACCAGCATTACCGGCAGCCTTCCCCTAGTGTAGCGTGCACCATGACCGCTGTTATGACGTGCCAAGCGTTGTTTCAGGTCCTTCGCAATACCCGTGTAGTAAGTACTATCAGCACACTGAAGGATGTAGACATAGTATTTCATAAGGTGAATTGCTTGAGAAATTTGGTGCACCTCCGCTTCGCAACGGCACACTCAATCTTTCAACCAAATCATAGATCTGGGAAAGATTGGTGGAGGCGGCGGGAATTGAACCCGCGTCCGAGACACTTCCGTGAAGAGGCCTACATACTTAGTCTCTCTATCTTTCTCCTCTCGCGTCACCAAGAGACAGGTCTGCAAGAGACAGCCTTATTCAGATGACCGGTCAACCCCAAAGGCGGGAATTGATCGGTTTCAGCCCTCTATGACACCTTTCCCTAAGCTGGGCTGGCCACTCAGGGAGGCGTAGCCGCATTATTATGCAGCTAGAGCGTATCCGTTTTCAGGATGTTTTTTCTTTCCGGTCGGATTTACGAGGTCACCAGAACCCTCGGTATGCCCTCAGTCATTTCAACTGCCTCGTCGAAACCGATCGCCCCCTAACATCATTATAAATTTTATCACAGAATTGTCAATACTCAATAGGATCCAATATACAAGACTATGATAACCTACTGTTTCGACAGGTAAAGACAGCTTTGGTTTATGAAGCAATAAGGGGACAGGCTACTTTTTGTGATAGAGATTGAATTTCAGAGGCATGTCGTGTGATGGTCACGCACTGGTGGGCCTATCCACAATGTTCATAAAAAGTAGCCTGTCCCCTTATTAGACATGTCTGTAGCCTGACGGCCGAACCGGCTGTTCCCGGCCGCCCTGCAAAATGAACAACCCCCTCCCCTTCATGACCTTTCCTATCCTGAATACCTTCACACCCGCGATCTTTGACAATCTGCCTGCGGTGAAAAGCAATTCAAAATCTTCGCCCGCAGACAGGATGAAACGCGTCGGGTCCTGGCCATTCACCCTGCAAAATCTCCCAACTTCGGGATGGATCGGTATATGTTCAGCATCGATTACGATCTTCACTGCGCTTTCCTCGGCAAGATGGTAAGCATCCACGGACAACCCATCTGAGGTATCAATGCAGGATGTCGCATATTTCTTTATCGACAATGCTTCGTTTATTCTCGGTTGGGGGTATAGGTGTTTCTGAATCGCATCCGGATACTGACTCTCCGGAAGGCCTTCTTTCAATGCCATGCGCCCGGTTTCGGCCAGACCGAGAAAATTGGTCACGTAAAGAGAATCGCCGGGCTTAGCACCGGAACGTATCAACGGCACCTTTGTACGTCCGATCACCGTTATAGTCATACCGAACGTCTCACATTTGACGATATCCCCGCCCGAGATATCGCATCTGTATTTCTTGACCAATTCGCTGAATCCGTCATACAGTTCACGTATTGCCTTCATGGAGATCTTAGCAGGAACACAGAGTGAGACGAGTGCGCATATCGGAGATGCACCCATAGCCGCGATATCAGAAAGGCTCGCGGCAATACTATGATAGCCAACCGCAAAGTACGAGAAATATCGTAAGTCAAAGTGAGTTTTTTCGAAAAATGAATCGGTCGTAATGACGTAGCCGTCGCGCAACACCATCGCGTCATCACCGATACCCTTCAACACTTCTTTCCGTTGCACAGAAAACCTCTTCCGTAGATACCGGATGATCTCTAACTCGCTGTTATCGTTCTTCTTACAAAACACGCCGTCCGTACTCTTTCTCCTCGAGAATTTACGTCTTGGATTTCTGAATTGCTTCGGATGATCAGACATGGAACTCAAGCAAATCACCGTCCGCAAGAACATGCCCCTTCTCTACACGTTGGCCCGAATAATTTGAGTCGTTCCACAACCGTGCAAATCTCAGATTCTTCCTGAAATCCTTATGAATGTGTTCGGCTGCATCCATGACGGTTGCACCTGCACCCATGACGACCGGGTCCTTACGCTCAATGGGATGCCCGATCTTCTTCGTGTAGACTCGGATGACACCCAAAGCAATGAATATCTGCTTTTTCAGTTCATCGATACCCGCACCGGTTTTCGGAGACGCTAAGACTATCTGAAATTTCCCCTCATGCTTTGCGATGAACTCATCAGTCGCGACCGACCTGCCTTCGTCTGATTTGTTGAGCAAAATGATGGTTTTTTTCACGTCTCCTGATTCAATATGTTTCGTATGGATATTGCGTTCTTCCAGCATACCGATTACCGTCTCGAAATCCTTTTCCATGTCAGACTGAGCATCGAGTACAAGTACTACCATATCGCCGTTTCGATATAATCCAAACAACCAAGCCGGAGCCTCTTCATACATCGGTGGGGTATCTACAATCTGGATTTTTATATCTTCATATTCCATCATCCCGATTTGTGGCAAATTAGTCGTAAAGGGGTAGAGCGCAACTTCAACGTGAGCATTGGTCAAGGTGTTCAACAATGTCGATCTTCCGGAGTTTGCGAGACCAACCAGAACAACCTGGCCCGCGCCTTGCTTCTCCACCTGGTACCAGGCTCCGCCTGTGCCACCCGACTTCTTCTGCTTGCTTATCGATTCCTTTAACTTGGATATCTTCGTCTTCAGATCGGCCTGCAATTTCTCCGTACCTTTATGCTTCGGGATGATCGCCAGCAAATCCTGGAGATATCCAAGCTTCTCGTGCAAGTTCTTCGATTCGCGGTACTTCTTCTCTACTTCAAAATACTGCGGAGGCAAATTAGCTGGCATCCGACACCTGAAGGTTAACCATATTACTGCAACCGATAAAGTGACATCTTGAAAATCTGCCGTCTATCTCTGATACGATCTGGCTTAAAATCTTTGATTTGACCTCTGAAATCAGTATCTCGAGCGATGCGGTAGGAATCATCTTTCTCATCACTGCCATCTATTTGTCCATCTCCGTCATCAACGATTTGGCATCGTCACGAAAGCCCGCTTATCATACCCTTTTCATCGACATCGATCTTGTTAGCGTTTGGCATTTTTGGCAAACCAGGCATTAACATGACGTCTCCAGCAACCGGCACTAGGAATCCGGCACCGGCCGAGATGTTCACACCGGTAACGGTTATCTTGAAACCAGTAGGCCGACCATGGAGTTTTGGATCATCGGAGAGTGAACTGTTTGTCTTGGCAATACAGACCGGCAATTTGTCGAAACCGAACTTGGTTATCCGCTTAATATCCCTCTCGGCGCGAGTTGTGTATATTACGTCATCTGCCCCATAAATCTCTTTGGCAATCTTTTTCACTTTCATTTCGATCGGGTCCTCTAGCTCATAAATCGGTTTCATCCTCGATTCTTCACTCTGCGTGATCTTATCCACCTTTTCGGCAAGGTCTATCGCGCCTTCGGCGCCACGTTCGAATGCCCGGGTTTCAGCAGCCGGAATATTCTGAGCACTACAAAAATCCATTACGGTCCTGATCTCATCTTCAGTATCACCCTCGAAGACATTTATCGAGACAACGACCGGCAAGCCAAACTTTTTCATGTTCTCGATATGTTTTGCAAGATTGGGCAACCCGTTCTTCAGATGTTCAAGCGTACCCGCATGCTCATCCCTCTCCGGAGCGCCGCCGTGCAACTTCAGCGCCCTGATGGTCGCGACGATCACCGCGGCATTGACTTTCAGACGGCCCATGCGGGCCACGATGTCGATGAATTTCTCGCCCCCAAGGTCGGAACCGAAACCCGCTTCAACGACCGTATAATCACAAAATTTCTGCGCCAATTTAATGGCAATTATGCTACAAGTACCATGCGCTATGTTCGCAAAGGGGCCGCAATGTATGAACGCGGGCGTCTGATCAATGGTCTGGACGATATTGGGCATTATCGCCTGTGTAAGGAGCGCGGCCATGGCTCCGTGCACATTGAGATCCCTGGCAAAAACCGGACCCCTCTCCATATCCGACGCGACCAGCATATTACCTAACTGTTCTTTCAATTCACCCATCGAGTTGGATAGCGCAAGGATCGCCATGACTTCACTCGCAGTTGTAATAATAAAACTATCTTCGCGAGCCGGACCATTGGCTCTGCCACCCAACCCGATCACTGTTTTGCGCAGACTCCGGTCATTCATATCAATGGCTCTTGTCAAGTAGAGCTCACGTTCGTCTATATCCAATGCATTACCAAAATGCATATGATTATCGAGCACTGCAGCAAGGAGATTGTGCGCTGTGCCAACGGCATGGATATCACCGGTAAAATGCAGGTTGATCTCATCCATGGGCAAGACCTGAGCATAGCCACCTCCTGTTGCACCGCCCTTGATACCGAAAACCGGACCGAGTGACGGCTCGCGCAATGCCACGATCGACTTCTTACCCATTCTGTTCAACGCCATGCTCAAACCGATCGCTACCGTAGTCTTGCCTTCGCCGAATGCCGTTGGTGTCATTGCGGTGACCAAGATGAGTTTTCCTGTCGGATTACCTTCTACTTTGGCAAAAATATCAAGACATATCTTGGCCTTGTACTTGCCGTAAGGAAAAACACAAGCTTCGTCGATATCGAAGCCCCTTGTTATGTCGACTATCGGCTTGAGCTTTGCTGCCCTGGCGATATCGATGTCTTTATTCACGAATCCAACCTCCCTTGTCGCGTGTGACCTTCCGCAAAAAGTATAGCCCTATTCCATACCGTGTCAATTCCCCTTGCAATTGCCGCTCGAATAGATAGAATATCCTATGCTGTATAAGAACGCCGGTGTAGACATTGATTCCCTTAATGTGATAAGAAAAGGAATCGGTAGACATGCGACAAAGACGTTCAGCGCACGTAAGCGTTCTGAGTTTGGACTCTTCGGCGGCATTTTCTCGATGGGTCCGGATATCCTGATCAGTAGCTGCGACAGCGTAGGCACCAAAATAATCGTTGCATGCGCCACCGGTGTACACCACACAGTCGGCGCAGACCTCGTCAACCACTGTGTCAACGACATCCTGACCACCGGCGCTTTACCACTCTTCTTTATGGATTACATCGGCTTCTCCAAAATTAGGGGGAAAATAATCGTCGATGTAGTCCGTGGGTTGGCCCGAGCATGCAGGAATGAAAAGATGGCGTTGGTCGGCGGTGAAACCGCCCAACTGACCCGGTTTTACCCCGATGGAGTGTACGATCTGGTCGGCTTCATCGTAGGGACGGTAAATAAGAAAAACTACATTGATCCTGCTGCGCGCATAAAGCGGGGTAACGTGATCATCGGATTGAAGTCATCCGGCCTTCATACCAACGGCTATTCATTGGCCAGACGCGTCCTCCTGAGAAAATACCGCTTGTCGTCCTATATTCCGGAATTGAGATGTTCACTCGCGCAAGAACTACTAAGAATACATCGATCCTATCGCAAGGACCTCGAACCGAGGTTACGATACGTCAATGGACTCGCCCATATCACTGGGGGCGGCTTCTATGACAACATCAAAAGAATCCTGCCCAGAAATTCTTCGGCGCTCATCCGCAAGAAAGCCTGGCGGCCATTGCCGATCTTTAACCTCATTCAGAAACTGGGCAAAGTACCCGAAGACGAGATGTACCGCGTTTTCAACATGGGTATAGGTATGTGTGCTGTAGCGGATGAAAAGCATCTGAGGCATTTCAGAGCACTCAGGCCGAAGATAATTGGTGAGATCGTGAGGGGCGATTTCGGCGTAAAATTGGAATAATCCCGAACACAAACTAACTTGACTATAGTCGTATCGGGGAATATGTAGTACTACTTTCCGTCAAATGAGTACTTGACTTTTCCTCGACATACAACGTGTGTAACACGACCTTTCAATTCTTTACCCAGATGAGGTGTGTTCTTCGATCGCGACCTTATACTACCCTCGGTGACCTGCCACCTCGTGTCCGGAGAGATGATCGTGACGTTGGCAGTCGTTCCGAGGTTGATACTCCCGGCTTTCTCACCGGTTATTCCTGCCGGGACAACCGTCATCTTCTTTATAACGTCAAGCCAAGTCATTTTATGCTTGCCTATGAGCTCCATAACGACCAGCGAAACCGCCGTTTCGAACCCGATCATTCCGTACGGAGCATTGGCGAATTCGACCTCTTTCTCTGCCTGGCAATGCGGAGCATGGTCTGTTGCTATGCAGTCTATTGTGCCATCTTTCAAGCCTTCGAGGATAGCCTGTCGGTCTGCCTCCGTCCTTATCGGAGGGTTCACTTTGTAGTTGGCATCGAATGACTCTATCACCTCATCATTGAAATAGAAATAATGCGGGCACGTCTCGCAAGTGACCCGTACCCCTTCTTTTTTCGCCCTGCGTATGAGCTCGACCGCGCCCTTCGTTGAAATATGACAGAGATGGACACGCGCACCTGTGAATTTCGCAAGCAGCAAATCCCGGGCCACGGAATGTTCTTCGGCAATTGCCGGCGACCCCCTGAGCCCAAGTCGCGTCGAAACAAGGCCCTCGTTCATCAGTCCATCCTGAGCCAGTGCTTTATCGATGGGGTGCTCGAATATAGGAACGTTAAAGGCCTTTGAATATTCGAGCGCATGACGAAATACGTTGTTATCGGCCACGCTGTCACCATCATCGCTAAAAGCGCGCGCACCAGCCCTCAACAGTTCGGCGAATTCAGTAAGCTCTTTGCCTTCACGACCCTTTGTGATCGCGGCAATCGGGAAGACATTACAGAGATCAACACGGGCTGCTTCTTTGTAGATGTAATTAACAATACCCTCATTGTCGATCACAGGGTCGGTATTCGGCATGCAATATATGCTCGTGAAACCACCCGCAATCGCTGCCTGGCTGCCGGTTTCAATAGTCTCTTCATCAGGGCGCCCCGGGTCACGCAGATGACAATGGAGGTCGATCAAACCCGGCACGACGACATGGTCTTTTGCCTTGATAATTCTTGCCTTCTTATCGGTTATCGATTTTTCCACCCTCGCTATCCTTCTATCCCTGATGAGAACATCCCGTACCGCGTCAAGTTTTGCTGCGGGATCGACAACACGCGCACCCTTTATCAACAAACTACTCAATCTTACCTCCGGCGTGAATGAACAAAACCGCCATTCTCAGTGCCACACCATTCTTGACTTGTTCAAGAATGACCGACTTCTTACTGTCTGCTACGTCGGGATCGATCTCCACTCCACGATTCGTAGGACCCGGATGCATTATTATGCTTTTCGCTTTCATGCGCATCACCCTCTCTTTGGTGAGTCCATAGCATGCACGGTATTCGCGAACCGACGGGAATAGACCGGTCCCTTGCCGTTCAAGCTGAATGCGTAGCGCCATGACAACGTCAAAATCGCCTATTATCTCATCGAGGTTGTTATAGACCTCAACACCCAGGTTTTCGATTTCCAGGGGGATCAATGTTGGCGGTGCGCATATCGCAACACGCGCACCCACAGTCCTGAGGCCGAAAATATTCGATCGCGCCACGCGGGAGTGGGTTACATCCCCGATAATCAGCACCTTAAGTTTTTTCAAATCGCGGAAATGCTGGCGCATGGTCATCATATCGAGCAAGCCTTGAGTCGGATGTTCGTGCGTGCCGTCACCAGCATTGATGACGAATGCATCGAGACGTTGACCCAGGAAAAGAGCAGCACCTGGTGCAGAATGCCTGATCACCACACCATCAACCTTCATCGCCTCGATATTGCGCGCAGTGTCAAGCAGGGTTTCGCCCTTCTTAACGCTCGACGTGGCCTGTGAGAAACTGACAACATCCGCTGACAACCGTTTGGCTGCAATGCTAAAGGAAATCTGGGTGCGGGTTGAAGCCTCGAAGAAAAGCGTCAGGACTGTCTTGCCGCGAAGTGCGGGTACGATAGGGATCGGACGTGCCAGAACTTCGATAAAATTGTCAGCCAGATCAAGATATTGATATATTTCATCTGCAGTGAGTCTCTCTATGCCGATCAGATCTTTCTTAGGATTCATCTGATTTCGGATTTTCGATCGTCAGTTGCTTGACCTTCTGTTTTGGCTGACGATGTAGCTGGATACGCGGTGAAGTGCAAACGGCCTTCTTCTGTTTCGACTTCCGCCTCTTATCCTCATGCAAAAGGACACAATCTTCACCATCCAATTCTTTGATGTGGACATCGACGATCTCAGTCTTCGCGGCAGGCACTTTCTTACCCACGTAATCAGCCTGGATCGGGAGTTCACGGTGCCCACGGTCGATCAATACAGCCAACTGGATAGCCTTCGGCCTGCCGAAATCCAAGATCTCATCGATGGCGGCCCGTATGGTGCGCCCGGTATAGAGCACATCGTCCACCAGGATGACTATTTTCTTGTTTACATCGAAATTTATGTCGGTGCCTTCAACGATCGGCGCCTCAGAAACAAGTTGCAGATCGTCGCGGTAAAGAGTTATGTCGAGCGCGCCGATCGGCACGGTCAGCCCTTCGCTTGCTTCGATTTTTTCGGCAATCCTTCGGGCAATGAAGTCGCCACGCCTTTTAATTCCAATGAGTACCAGCTTCTTTATGCCTTTGTTGTGCTCAATGATTTCGTGTACAATGCGAATCAGAGCCCTCCTGATATCTGATTCTTCCATTACCTTTTTCATTAAAACATATTATAGTCAGGAAAACACAAAAGTCAATCATTTCGCACCAAGCATTACGCTTCACGCTGCCTTCGATAGCATATACCAGACGTGTCGCCACGAAGATCGAGCATATCAGGGAATCAGGGGATCACAGGCATAAAATCAGCATAACAGAATATCAGATGACAAACCGCGATCTGTTTCATGGTATGCTGATACTCTAATAATCTGCCAGTAGATCTTCTATTTAATCGTCGTCCTTTGTATCATGGATCATGAATCGTGCATCATCTATTCGGTTTCTTGGTGATTGACACCGACTGGCGCCTGATTAGAATAGCGCATGCGCCGACGCCAGGATCTAAGCGGTTACCTCTTCATCCTGCCTGCGCTAGCGATAATCATCCTCTTCCGCTTTTACCCCATACTCCAGGCTGTAAGGATGAGTTTCTACAAATGGGGAATGGCAGGCCCACTCTACACCGTAGGGCTTAAGAATTTTGAACGGTTGTTCATCGACACGAAGTTCTACCAATCCCTCGGTAACACGTTCTGGTACGTCGTATTTGCCGTACCCCTGACAATAATTTTCTCGATCCTCTTCGCCCAGATGCTGAATCAGAAGATCCCGGGAAGGGGATTCTACCGCACAATATACTACCTTCCCGTAGTCACGTCGATCGTCGCAATTTCGGTAGTGTGGAAATGGATCTTCAATCCGGACCGCGGTGTCTTCAATGCGCTATTCGGCATCTTCGGGATTGAGGGACTGAAGTGGCTAAACGATTCTCGAGGGATCATCGAGATACTCCTGGCGCCTCTCGGAATTACTGCCTCTGGTTTCTTCTCCGGTCCGTCGATCGCACTCTGCGCTCTCATCATAATGGCCGTCTGGCACAACACCGGCTACTGTTTGATCATTGCACTGGCCGGCCTGCAGAATGTACCTGAACAGTACTATGAGGCGGCAAGAATCGATGGCGCCGGTCCCTGGAAAACATTCCGGCATGTAACCCTTCCCCTCATATCACCAACCATATTCTACCTTATGATCACGCAATCGATCTTCGCGTTCAACACTTTCACACCAATCTATGTCATGACACAACCGCCGGGTGGGCCCCTGGGCACGACGAATCTCGTCGTCTTCTATTTGTACGAACAAGCATTCAGATTGTGGAACCTGGGCTACGCAAACGCCATCGCCTTCGTCATTTTTACCATCATTTTCATTCTGACTCAATTCCAAAAAAGATTCATCGAACGGCGAGTGCACTATGAATAGAAAACTCCCCATTCATGTGTTCCTCGTGCTCGGGGCCTTCTGGATGCTGTTACCTTTCTTCTGGATGGTAACCACCTCACTCAAAACCCAGATGGACGCATTGCGTTTCCCACCCTCAATATTCCCTCACGCACTGATGTTCGTCAATTACCTTGAGGCATTCAAACAGGTCGACTTTTCGAGGTATTTCCTCAACACAATAATCATGACCCTCGGTACGACCGTACTCGTCTTCATCACCTCGGCCCTTGCCGCTTACGCCTTTGCCCGACTCAGATTCTGGGGGCGCGATCTCCTATTCACCCTCTTTCTGGCGATGATGATGGTCCCGATCCCTGTCTATCTTGCTCCTTCGTATGTGATACTCAGCCGCCTCGGCTGGATCGACACTTTCCTGGCCCTTATAATTCCCTGGAGCGTCAATGTCTTTTCCATCTTTCTGCTCCGTCAGCACTTCAAAACACTGCCGCAAGAGCTTTTCGACGCTGCCAGGATCGATGGGTTAAATCATCTACAAATCCTCACCCGAATCGTCGTCCCGCTTTCAAAAGCCGTTCTCGTCACCATCGGGATTTTCCAGATCGTATCGAATTGGAATGCATTTTTGTGGCCGTTGATCGTAACCCACTCTGACGCCATGCGCACCATTCAAACGGGTCTTGCCTATTTTACGCAGGCCGAATCGACGAACTATCCGCTGCTGTGTGCCGCGGCAACGTTCACCACTGCACCGCTCATCATCCTGTATTTCTTTGTGCAGCGGCAGATCATGGAGTCATACGCCCGAACCGGGATCAAAGAATAGGCCAGGGTTTCGCAGGCCCGCGACCAATCACTGCTGCCAGGACAACCAGGATACCATCAATTAGGCATTGACAAACCGCCTTTGCAATGTATAATTAATAAAGACACCATTACAAGGAGGTACGATGAAATATCTGCTAAACACGTGCGTAATACTACTGTGCGTCGTTTCCTTATCTGCGGCTTTCACAAATCCGTATTCGAAAGCCAACACGGAACAGAGTCAACCGGTAACAAGAGACATTAGCGAGATGGTCCGCTATAAGCCGGCACTACGGCAGAATGATGTGCTGTTCGTAGAAGACAAAGCCGGTACATTCGGGCCGGTTGCGCAGCCCGACCCGCTGTGGGATAGTCTGCTCACCGAACTCATCGGCACTGGTAATTTCGGTTGGTTCACCACACCCGACGAGATTTCAAACGGGCCGGACCTGGCAACGATGGAACAATACGAACTCATCATCTGGAACTGTTATGATTACTGGTGGAGTTCACCCGACCCTGCCGCACTTACGACGGATGACATGCAGAATATCAGTGATTTGCTGTTCGGCGGCGGCAAAGTCTGGTTGATCGGCCAAGACGTCCTGTGGAGCGGCGTGCCTGCTCCCTGGATGGATACCCATTTCCACCTCACAGATGCCAATCAGGATTACAATTACGGTATCGATTCGGCACACGTACATGGCTTGGACGAAATCAACTGCTTCAGCATGACCGTGATTTCTGATTACGCATCCAATCCACTCTATACCGACGAGTTATTTCCTGATGCGGCGTGGGGATGTCATAGCGTGCTAGAGGATGTTGACAGCATGGTGAATATCGCCATCTTCTATCCTGGAATCGGCGATTGGCAGAGTTCCTTCTGGGCCATCGACTTGAGGGATGCGTCATTCACATATTGGACAGAGATCACCTCGATGGTAAGCGGAATGTTCGAGGCGTTCGGCCTGACCGGCGTCAGTGAAATGCCGGCAAACGACCCAGCACGGGCGATACAGCTGAGCGTCAGTCCCGATCCGTTCGTTCGCTTCACGACGATAAGCTTCAACATTCCGGCCAGTGCTAATGTCGCCCTGAAAATATACAACAACGCAGGGCAATACGTGAACACACTCGTCGAGGGCCGACAGAATGCAGGATCCTACAGCATTACATGGGATCGTAAAGACAGCAGTGGCTCTGTAGTGTCGAGCGGTGTCTATTTCGTGAGATTGACCAGTGATGACATCGTAAGCTCTGCAAGCATTGTCGTTGCGAAGTAATTGATTGTCTTTAAAAAAAGCGGGACCTCAGGTCCCGCTTTTTTTTGCCAAAATCAACCAACTCTCAATATGCTCGAACCCGACACCTTTGATCGCTTTATGTTCAACAGAGCGAGATTCGCATCCTCCAAATCATATACATTTGACCGTGTCCTTATCTTTAACTCAGCAGCAACATCCAGGAACCTTTTCACGTTCTCGCGTGTCGTGTGGGCGATCGATGTCAGACATTTTTCCGGGTATATAAGTGAATAGTCAAAACCAGGCAAGGGGGTTGTATAGATGCCGGCCGATACGATCCGGCCGCCTTTATCCAGTTTTTTCAGCGCCT
>CP070705.1:1653934-1665465 GCA_020349965.1 Caldifarciminota bacterium
ATATGATGGCCTGCAGTTCTCAATGTTCAGGATGAAAGAGGAGCGGCTCAACCGGTTGAACGGCGCTCTGGACAGAGTACGCGACAAGTTCGGATTCAACTCCCTCTTCGCCGCGAATACTACTGTCTTAAAGCGAAATTTCGAAGACAATAACTATGGCTATACCTTACACACCCCTTCTCTATCACAGTAATTATGGAGTTGGCGGTTCGGATTTCAAAACTCTTTTTGAACACCTGGCCAGAAACGATCTGAAAAGTTGCGGGCTCTTCGATGCAACGTTTTTTGGCCTGCATGAATTCATACAACACGCCAAGCATTACGGAATAAAACCTGTGATCGGCACGATGATCCCCTACAAAGAGAAAGCCGGCTCCAGAATCTATTTGATCGTACAAAATGAAAAAGGCTACAGGAATATCTGCAAAATAATCACCATGGTTTCGTTCGCACGGATCGACACCGACTACATAAAAGAGCATACCGGTGGAGTCATCCTGCTCACGAATTCCCTGAAAATATTGAAAGAATTAGGCCCGTCCTTTTCACTGAAATACTATCTACTTCTTCCCTGCCGTGCGGTAGTCGATAGCACAATCCCGGCGGTTGCGGCGAATGAAATATTTTACGTTACAAAAAAAGACAAGATCCTGCATAGATTGATGTGCACAATAAAGAACAAGCAATATGAGCATACCCCATTAATACCGAACCATCTTCTTAACAATGAGGAATTCAACAGGATATTCGCCGAATACCCGACCGCGATCCAAAATAATATCCAACTTTCCGAGTTATGCAGCTACATGCCCGAAAACAAAGGATGGATATTCCATTCCTCGACCCGGGACCTGAGTGAGATAATCCAGCAAAGAATCGGGAATCTAACGGAAGAAGAAAAAAGACGCCTCGACCACGAACACGAGATCATTACGAACATGGGATTCGCCCCCCATTTTTCTCTTGTCTACCATCTAAAGGAATTCGCGCTCCAAAAAGGGATCGGCATGAACGTACGCGGTTCGGCCGCATCATCCTTTATTCTCTATGCATTAAAACTCTCGATCACGAACCCGCTGAAGCACAACCTGCCGTTCGAAAGATTCCTCAACCCACAACGCACCGAACCGCCCGATATCGACGTCGATGTGGAATTCAGCCAGCGTGATAAGTTGATCAATGAAATACACAAGAAATTCGGCAGCGACCATGTGGCGCACATTTCCGTGGTCAATCGGTTCAAACGCCGAGCGAGTTTCCGTGAAACTGCCCGTGCATACGGTATCACGCCGCGAGAATTGAAGACGATCAAGAATCATCTCGAAGAGAATACGATCAGAGAAATACACGACCTTTCCGAAAGGATCATCGGCTATCCCCACTATTTTTCCTGCCATCCAAGCGGTATCGTCATAACGCCGAAGGCGATATGTGATTACGTACCGCTCTATCCCAGCCCTGCGGATCAGATCACACACCTCGACAAAGACGGTGTGGAAATGGTCGGCCTGGTGAAGATCGACATTCTCGGTGTGAGGGGATTCCCCGCGTTGTACCTATCAAAAGAGAAAATAGACTTTGACGACCCTGATGTTTATAGATTTATTGGCAAAGCAAAAACCCTGGGTTGTTTCCAGATCGAAAGCCCAATGGTCAGATACATGTTAAAAAGAATAACGCCAAGAACGACCATGGATATTGCCAATGCGATAGCCATAATCAGGCCGGGACCGGCCCAAGGTGGCATGAAAGAGAGATTCCTCAAAAGGATCAAGGGCGAGGAAAAAATCGATTACCCCCACCCCACGCTCCAAAGCGCGCTGCTGGAAACTCTCGGCATACCCGTTTATCAGGAACAGATATTGCAAATCGCCCATGACTTTGCCCGTTTCTCCCTGAGTGACGGTGATATGCTGCGCCGGGCAATGACCAAGGCGCGCAGCCAAGACAATATGAAGGAACTCGAAGACCTCTTCTTCTCCAAAGCAGGCATTATGGGTTATGAAACGCAGGAGATCATACCGGTTTGGGAACGCATAAAGGCGTTCTCTTCTTTCGGTTTCAACAAAGCGCACAGCATAACCTATGCAACACTCGCGTACTTATCGGCATACCAAAAATACTATGAACCTCTCAAGTTCTTCTGCGGGGTGATAAACAACAAAGGAGGTTACTACCCAACCATCGCATATATCAATGAAGCGCGAAGGTGGGGCATAGAAATACTGGCGCCGGATGTAAACAAGAGCGCGGCGAAATTCAAGGTCTGCGATTCTTCGCTCCTTACCGGACTCGATGAAATAAGAGAACTGTCTGCGGAAACGATAGCCCGCATAATCAAGAAGCGGCCCTTCCGGGATGCTCGAGATTTCTTCTACCGCGTTCGCCCCTCGATCGAGGAAGGCATTTCGCTGATAAAATCAGGCAGCCTGGACACATTCAAACACACCTGGCCCGAATTATATTTCCTGCTACTGGACTCAAAATTCTCAAAAGATACCATCTATGGTCTT
Organism: Caldifarciminota bacterium; assembly: GCA_020349965.1. Classification (GTDB taxonomy): domain Bacteria; phylum Hydrothermota; class Tepidihabitantia; order SM23-42; family SM23-42; genus SM23-42. The sequence continues at coordinate 1,656,448 of CP070705.1, forward strand.
CATCAAAAAATCCCTAAATTGCAAGATTTTAACGACCATATTAAAGTATTAGACCAACTAAACGCAATAGGTTTCATACCCGAGTGCCATATTCTGGAGGTATTCTATGGATATCGCAGGATGCATATATCGAGCCTTTACAATAAAGCTAGAACACGCTTGATAAGTACACTCATCACCCGGAGAACGATCCGTGCCAGGAACAAAAAGTTGATGAGTTTTCTGACGATGGACGACGAAACCGATGTCCTGGAGGTTGTAATATTCCCCAACAAATACCGTACAGGACAAATCGGCCCGATAATGGAAATAACCGGAACTATGCAGGACGGCTCACTGATCGCAGATTCCTATAAGAACATGCCCCTCCTATTCAACAAAACACCGGCAGAATTCACAAATACAGCCATCTCACTGAACCAACAATATCGATCTTAATCCGTCAACAACACAGTGAACATATTTGTTGACCCCTCACTCCATATTACTATAATAATAGAATTTTGGCAATTCGATAAGGAATATCAAAGTGACAACTTCAATAACAACTGCACTGCTGGCAATGATACTCATCGGATCCGGTGATGTCGTCAACAAACGCGCGAGGCAGCTTGGCGTCCCCATTGGCTCATATTTAATCGTCCAAAGCATATCCTATTCAGTCATCGTTCTCATGCTTGCCATTATATACGGTGGCATCAAATGGACAAACACCGATGTCATATACAGTCTGCTTAGCGCAGTCTTCGGCTTCATTTCCGTCTCTCTCATGCTACACAGCTTAACACACGGCGATGCAGGTGTGAACTACACCATCTTCCGTTCGAGTTTTGTTCTCTCAACAGCCGTAGCGATCCTTTTATTGCATGAGCGCATTTCATCGTACAAGATTCTCGGAATCGCATTAGCATGCCTGGCGATATTTCTATTCTTCTATCGAAATGGACGATCCGGCGCTAAAAAGAGGTCCCTGACCGTGGCAATCGCTGCTATGGTAACGGCGGCGGGATTTCAGATAATCATGAAACTATCGACGAATGTCTTCAGCTCAACCCTCTCTTTTGTATTACTAATGAACCTATTCTTCGCAATCTTCGTAATCCTATATAACTTACTTTTCGGCACTTTCCGATTCCCGAAACAGACCTTCACACTTGCTCCGCTGAACGGCGTACTGATGGCCATGGCAACACTATGCTATGTAACTGCACTCAAGAGCGGAGAACTCAGCACTTCTGTACCTATTATACAATTGAGCTTCATCATCACTGCCATGCTATCTGCGAAGTTCCTCCACGAAAAATTCAGCATGTCGAAAATGATCGGTATCCTATGCGCAGCAGTAGCCATCGCAGTATTGGGCTTTTTAGGAGGTCGTTGAAGTGACTCATCTCGTCGGAGAATTTGCAGCCCTGGGCACGGCATTCTGCTGGTCGTTCGGTTCTATATTTTTTACTGTCTCCTCGCGCCGCCTGGGCCACAACGTCGTCAACCGCGTCCGTTTGTTCGTTGCCTTGGTCTTACTCATGCTCGCGCATGTAGTCACAACGGGAACACCGGTACCGCCGGACGTGACCGCATATCACTGGTTCTGGTTCGGGCTATCGGGGATCATCGGCTTTGCTCTGGGCGATATGCTCCTTTTCAAAGCATTCGTGATGCTCGGCGCAAGACTATCAATGCTACTGATGGCTCTTGTTCCGGTTTTCGGGACAATTATCGCCTGGCTGTTCCTCAATGAATCACTCGATCTGACCGAAATTTTGGCGATATCTGCCGTCATCATAGGTATTATCTGGGTGATATCTGAAAAGAGGAACGACGGACATGACAGAAATCATTATGCCATCGGCATTCTTTGCGGTATCGGAGGAGCAATGGGGCAAGCACTTGGATTGATACTGTCAAAGAAAGGTCTCGCAGATGATTATTCAGCTCTATCAGGGAACATCATCAGGGTCTTTGTGGCGATCTGTTTTCTCTGGCTAATCACGCTCATTCGGGGCCGGGTACCAGGCACGATCCGACAACTCAAGGACCGGAAGGGTACCGCGGCGCTTTTCGGCGGTGCATTCTGCGGTCCGTTCCTCGGCGTCTGGCTGTCGCTCATCGCAGTTCAAAACACCTATATCGGCGTTGCTTCTACGCTAATGGCTCTTCCGCCAGTGTTTCTCATCCCGCTGTCGCACTGGTTCTTTAAAGAACGTATAGGCCTCGGCGCGATATTGGGCACGATCATCGCCGTCATTGGCGTCGCACTGATATTCCTGTTGTAGAGAGAGTACTGTCCTGGATTAAAGGGTTACGAGGCCCGAAGCCCTTCAGGCAAGCACCAAGCACTAAATCCGATTCCGCAGATGCTTGAATCTACGATTTGATCGCATATGCGAGAATACCGGAAAAGGTGAATCCCCGCAATGAAACAAATCCGAATTTCAAATAACCAAAATCCAAGACACGGTTTTGGTCATTGTGATTTTAAGATTGTGATTTGTTTGTTATTTGGTGCTTAGGATTTGGGATTTGCCATTGGCTGACGGGCTTCGTCACCGTGCAACGTTGCCAGTGACTACATCTTGCATCATGGATCCTGCATCCGGTTGTTTTCGCCTTTCGAAATTCGAATTGTTTTGTCAGTATCCCCAGATCTCGTGTAGGTAAACTGAACGGCGACACTTCGGACATAGATATCTCAGATGCTCAGTACGATAAGGCGGAACGTCTGCACTCTTCGGGATCGACTCCTCTCCGTACTCCTGTGCAAGAACGAGAAAGAGATTGGGGTTACCATAAGCCAATTCACCAACCTTCTTCGCTATCCAGATTAAGTGTGATCTAGTCGTTATGACATCGCCGCAACCCTCACAGAAGATCAATTCTTTCTCAATAGCCTCTTCGTATCCTTCCTTCGTAATTTCAGCCAGATCGTACTCCGGAGTGTGCTTTATTCCATCTTTTGTTGTACAATATGAGACACACTGACCACAGTAAATGCACTTCTCAGGGTAATATATCTCGCGCCGCGTGCCTTTCGTAATATCATCCATCTGAGCGCGTGCGTTAGCAGGACAGACCTCGACACACGCACCGCAGAGTACGCACTTCTCCAGATCGAATTCGATCTTGCCGCGGTACGTCGGTGCAGCAGGTGAAGGCTTGAAAGGAAACTTCGATGTATAAGGACCCCTGAATATCGCTCTTATTGCTTCACCGAGTTCTCTCAACTTTGGTTTGCGCATTTACTTTGCCTCCTGTTCTATCTGCTCTCCGCCGAGTTTGTCCTTACCATATTGGTCCATAATCGTCCCCTTCCACATCTTAGTACCAAAGTGAAGTGATCCTTTCATCAAGGCATGCGCCGCGACCGGACTCGTAAGCAGGAGAACCGCGCCGCAAATCAAAGCTTTTATACCCATGGGCGTGAAACCCTTAATGAGAAAGATGCCAATCATGATACCGAGCGTACCAAGGGTAACGCATTTTGTCGACGCCTGAAGCCGGTTGTACACGTCGGGGAAACGAATGAGCCCTATCGCACCCAACAGGTCGAACAAAACACCCACCCAAATGATGATCCATCCGATCGTGCTAATCATCGAGACTCCTTTTCTCAAGATACTTGGCAAGTGCAATAGTACCGATGAAACTGAATAGTGCAAGCGAAATCGATAGGTCCATTAGGTACGGCAGGTCATAGAACAGGGCGCTCAAGCCGGTTATTCCGACAAAGAGGATACCCATAATATCAACGCCAACTGCCCGATCTGATATAGAGGGACCCTGGTATATCCTGAAAAGGCATAGAAAACCGCCGACTGCGAGAATGCTAACTAACACGCTCATTCGAATATCCTCCTTAAAAATCTCTCAAAGTGCGTAGCGATGATTTTCGAAGCCTGCTCCACTTCGGGCGACTGCACCCAGATCCAGTGTATGTACAGATAATCTCCATCGACGTCGCATGTCATCGTCCCCGGAGTAAGGGTTATGGAATTGGCCAGGAATACCTTTGCGATGTCGGTCTTGAGAATGGTCTTTATCTTCACGATGCCCGGTTTGATCGGCCTTTCCGGATGTAGAGCGCGATATGCAACGTCGATATTGGCCTTTACCATATACCATAGGAAGATGGGAATATAGATGATGAACCAGATGATCCTGTGGATTTGCAGAAACTTCACGGGCTTGTTAGTGAAATACCCGCCGAAAACGATGGTTCCGATCAAAACGACGACGATCCCGGCGATCAAATGATCAAGATTCAAACTCAGCGTCAAGATCAGCCAGAAGCAGAATGCTATGATAAAATAAACTACGTATCTCATTTGACCTCCTTAGAACCCCACAGCGGCGGAACCAAACACAAGATTAGCATACTCAAGACCTCTGAGTAACGCATTCGCCGCGGGGCCGACAATGAATTCTATGACCGATTGAAACCCGATACCCAATACTATGATCAAGACAACCAGAAAGACCATCGCTATGCGCATCGTGAATGGTGCCTTCGCTGCCTGTGTTTTACCTTTCTTCATGAACACGCTGTTCTCGATTTTCAGAAGGTAGCTCAGGGTCAGAACACTCAAAGCAATCGCGACAACGGCCAACCAACCGAATCCCGCTTTCAAGGCACCCAGGCAAATCAGCCACTTGGCAAAGAATCCCACAAAAGGAGGCAAACCGATCAATGACATGCTCCCGAAGCGAAAACTCCATGCCGTGGTCGACATCTTCTCTCCCAGTCCGGCAAGTTTGGTCAGGTCGCGAGTACCGGTTGCGTTGACCACTGAACCAGAGGTAAGAAAGAGCAACCCCTTTGCAAGTGCGTGGGCAAGAATGTAGAAGATCGCCCCGGCAACACCATAGTAGTTACCGATACCAAAACCAAGCATGATATAACCGACCTGGGAAACGCTCGAATACCCCAACAACCGCTTGTAATCCTTCTGACTGAGAGCCGTGACTCCGGCAAACGCGATTGATAGCAATCCTATCCCGACAAGCACATTGAAGAGCGCAGGCGCGTTTGCGCGACTCAGGCCGAATACATTGAATATGATTCGTGCCGCCGTATACATCCCCAGCACCTTTATGAAAATACCTGAGAGTAGACTCGATATCGGAGCCGGGGCTGCGGGGTGCGCATCAGGCAGCCACGAGTGGAAAGGCACAAAGGCACTCTTTATCGAAAAAGCCAGCAACATCATACCCAGTACCAACCAGAAGAACGGTGTATGTCCGACCAATTGGAGCGAGTTGGAAATATCTGCCAGATTCAGTGTAGATGTTTTTGCGTACAGCAATGCAATTGCGAGCAGGAACGTCAATCCCCCGACTTCACCCATAACCATGTATTTGAAGGATGCTTCCAGCTCTTCGGCATCTACGCCGAATGCAACGAGCGCATAGGAGGAGATAGCTGCGATCTCGAGGAAGACAAACATGTTGAAGAGATCTCCTGTGATCACAATGCCCATCATGCCGGCCGTTATCAGCATGTAGAGTGTATAGAATTTCCACTGGCCCGTGTAATGCGATATGTAACGCAGCGAAAATACGCTGCCCGCGAAGACCAACATCGATATGACCAGCGTCATGAAGGCAGAAAAAGAATCGAACGCCATGACGATACCGAGGGGCGGGGGCCAATTCCCCATTTGATAAACGATCATCGGAACTTCCTGTGTCACTGCTGCACCGTACAAGGCAAGAACAAAAAGTGCAAATGACACGAGCGTCACAAAAATCCAGATCAGGGATTTGGCTATTTTACCGAGTATGGGAATTATGAAAGCAGCTGCCAAAGGTAGAACAAAGAACAAAGGTATGAATGTCACGCTCGCCTCCTTATCCTTTCAACTTTCGAATCTCTGCTATATCGAAAGTCTTGTACCGGTTGTAGATTCGCAACACCACTGTCAGCATCAACGCAGTAGTCCCCAGGGCGATCACGATTGCGGTCAGCACCAAGGCCTGTGGTATCGGATCGACGAATCTGTGTGGAGCATCGACCTGCGTAATTATCGGTGCCAGCATACCGCTACGGAAGCCAATCAGCGCAAATAGGAGATTGATCGCATACTCAACCAGAGCGAAACCGATGACGATCTTAAGCAGGTTGCGTTTCGTAACGATGGCATACAACCCAATCAGGAATAGAATAATACAACTCAGGAAAATAATCATGATCTTGTCTCCTCAATCCGTCATCACATATTTTACTGCTGCAAGGGCGAGGAATATGGAAAATAGACCAGCGCCGACCTTTATCCCAATTGCGATATTACAGAAAGGAATGATACCTGCGCTCCAGAGGTGTAATGGAATACCTTTGGGCAGGAAATTTAGGAAAAAAGTCCCTGCCAAAACAAGCCCGGCAATAGCGACACCAATGAACAGCAATGCGCCAACGCTCTCGAATATTGATGATCCCATCTCTGATTTTTTTTCATCGATAGCTTCGCTTCCAAATGCAAGGATCTTAAGGATGAATGCGCCCGCGATGATGACACCGCCCGCAAATCCACCGCCCGGCGTCAAATGTCCGTGAAGGATTATGTACGCGCCGTAAATGAAAATGAAGCCTATCATGATCGTAGTCACCGTTTTGACGATAAGACTCATGCCTTTAATTTCTTCCTCCCGACGCTGCGCATCAGAGCAATGACACCGATGACCGACGTAAAGAGAACCGTAGCCTCGCCCAGTGTATCCAGCGCGCGGAAATCGAGTATTACATCACCGACGAGATTCGCACCTCCTGCTCTCGACAACCCTAACCTGATGTATTCGCTAGCCACTTTCATCGTAGCGTTGCCGAACGCCGGCAATTCCTGGAGTGCCCTAACTGTTGCGACGAAGAAGAGAAGCGCAAAAAAAGCAAAGCCAACAATCGACAGGACGTGGCTGCTTGTCAGCTTCTTCCCTATTGTTTCGTCAACGTGAGTAGTGCGGAAGACAACCGCCACAAAGATGACGATCGTCACGACCTCCACAACGATCTGAACGATGGCCAGGTCAGGAGCCTGAACGAGGATGAAGATGATTGCGACCGAGAAACCAACTGCACCGAGTGATATCACCGCGGCCAGCAGATCCTTTATCTCAGTGGCAATGAAGGCTGCAACCGTCATGAAAACAAGAAATAGATAGAGTTCAATCATTCACGCCTCCCGTCATAAGACCAAAATTAGTAGAATTATGATACCACCGAGAAAAATCCAACCAACATAGTTGTATAATTCTCCCGTATGAAGTAATGAAGTCAGATTACCCACCATGGTGACGATACGGCCAATCACCCTGTACAACTCAGTGATTATCCGGTCAATCACGTCCCGAGAGAGGGCGGCGAAACCACTCGCGGCACCGCGCAGGTAATTGTAGAAATCAAAAGCTCCACCTTCACCGAAATCATATGTCTTTCTAAGCATCTCGACGCTATTGATTGATGAATAGAAGTTGGGACCCGTTATCCGTGCTTCCTCGCCGTCCAGCACTTCGCCACCGACGAAAACGGATGTCCTTCGGGGTTTCATCGCCGTTCCGAACCAGTAGACTATTATACCTGCAACGATGCCGACGATGATCAACAACGTTGCCATCGTGGGTGACCAGAAGCCAAGAGCACCCAATTCAAAACCAAGACTCGGCAGAATAAGATACCTGAGCGGCAGAGCCTGGGCAAAAATACCGAATCCAATACAACCGAGGGCAAGTAGAAGCACGGGTACGACCATTTCAAACCGCGCCTCACGCACCTTATTGAAATCCTTTGGCCGTTCACCCAGAAAGATCGAATGAATCAGTTTAAGATTATATGCAAGTGTCAGGATGCTGCCGAACATCGCGCAGATCAGGAAGATAAACCAAACATTCGTTGCGCCACGCGTTTCGATAATACCCTGATATATCATCCACTTCGAATAGAACCCGTTGAGTGGCGGCACACCGGAGATCGCAAGAGCCGCAATAACAAATGCGAAAAAAGTAACGGGCATCTTCACACCCAGACCACCCAGCGAATCCATGTCCGTTGTCTTGGTCCGGTACTCAACCGAACCAGCGGACAAGAAGAGGGCCGATTTGTAAATCACATTGTTCAACATGTGGAACAACGCGCCGGCAATGGCTATGGGGATTCCGGTTCCCACACCTAGTACCATGTAGCCCGCTTGTGAAACCGTAGAAAAAGCCAGCAGCCTCTGGGTATCTTTCTGAAGCAACGCCATGATTGCCATGGTAATGATCGTAACTGCACCGATTATCATCAATATCATCTGCACCGGCACATACGTCGTGATATCGAATATGTAGTATGATAACCTCATGAGGAGGTAGAACCCGAGCAGTTTGTCGAGACTGCCGGGTATGAATGCCAGCGTTGAAGCAGGAACGACTTTGGCAGATTCCGGGATCCAAGTATGGAGAGGAACTGCGCCGAGTTTTGCTAGCACGCCGCATAGAATCATAATATATGAGACCACCAGCCATGTATCAGTGAACAATACTTTCGTTTCCAATGGGAAGTTAACGTTACCTGTCTTGACAAGGAATATGACGATCCCGAGCATCATCACATAATCCGAGACGCCGATAATCGTGATAGCCTTTCGTGCCGCCGGTGAACTGTAGACCTTACCGACCTGCAGTATACCGTAAAGCGAAAATACAAGGACATTCCAGAAAAGCAGCAAGAAGATCAAATTACCGCTGAGGACCACACCGTTCGCCGCGGCAAGGGTAAGAGCAACATACAGATAGTATACTCTCTCGCGCGGCATCTTCGACATCGACCTGAGCGCGTAGAACCAGATGAGAATTGCAAAAATGGCATTGAAGAGTACGATAAAGCCTGCCAGGCTATCGGCGTAGAATCTGAAATCGATACCGATCAGCGATGCTACATTGTAGGATATTATCTGGGTCCGCGTCGCAATGAATATCCTTATTGCATAGAATAATGTCAGCAGGAACGCCACAAGATCGAATTCGGTACGGAGGCGATTGATAAGAAAA
>CP070705.1:1665565-1677057 GCA_020349965.1 Caldifarciminota bacterium
ATCACATACGCCAGGATGAACAATAATGCATAATAAGTAATTTGGAAATGTCCTTCATAGAAAGCAAAGGCCGTAGTGAGGGCCATGCACAGGAAGTATAGAAGACTTTTTAATCGCAAACCACGGTGTACAAAGAAAAGCATCAAGGGGAAGAGCGCAACGCTCGCGCCTCTGCCCAGGTGGCCGGCCTGAGGCGTAGTTGCAAGGTTGCCGATGAACATGTAGATGACCGCACCGAGTGTTGCGGTATATTTAGATAGTCCGATCTCCTTAAGATACGCATATAAGCCGAGTCCGGCTAGAAAGAACATAAGTACAAAACTCAAGGTTAGAACAGTTTGGGGCGGTATGATATGCCTTAATTGTGCAAGTGGCGCTAGCGGACCGCCCACTGGTGAGCCGAGTACCGGGATTCCGCCGAAAACGTGGGGATACCATAATGGCAGTTCCTTCTGCTCCAGGCTCCATTTTTCAAATGGGTATCCGCCAATGATGTAATCCGACCCGCCGAGCATCTTGCTGGGACTGAGGAAGGATGCGAAATATATCAGAGGGATCACAAATAGCAGGACGATCAGTATTTTATTCCAATGGACTTCCATGAAGTCCGGTTTGGCATTCTTGAGTTCTTGTTTATCTTTCTTTTTCTTACTCATTTTTCAGTAAGTGTAGACACATTCTGCGACAAGTCAAGCATTGTTCTTTTCCGGTCTGTAACTGCTTCTTCTTGCAATCAATCCTGCAAGGAATACCGCAATCTCGAATACAGTCAGCCAGACCCTTGCGAGAAAACTTATGGCAATGGCGAGCGGAGGAGGCAATATGGAGGACAATAAAATTGTCATGACGCCTTCTCTAACACCCAATCCTCCCGGCGCAAAGATTACGACAAATCCCGCCATCCATGAGAGAAGATACGCAGCCGAGAGCTCAAATATCTTCGACATACCGGTTGGGTATATGGAATTAACCAGAAAAAAGAAACCGATCAATTGAGCGATGAGGAATCCAATAAAATACGCCGACAACTCCAGCAATTGAAGATAGGACATATCCAGATTTATCGCTGGCCTTTTGAAGATTTTCAGGGCAGTATTCATTAATCTATTGAGAATTGACGGCTGAATGAGAATGAGAAAGATGATGAATAAAGGGACGATAAACCAAGTATTTATATGTAGCAATTGCCTGGAGAAGATCACCGATAAGAAGAGCAATAGTATGCAGGCCAGAAACGTCATGCCCGTCTCGATGATCACGCTGACCGCGATTGTGCCTGCGCCTAGCTTTTCTGCTTTGCCGAGATAGGCCCTGCCCAGCGCAAACCAGATGCCGCCCGGGACATATTTCGCAACCTGTGATAATGATATGATCCAGAAAGCAGTTCTGAAGGTGATTTTACTTCCGAGTCTCAGAATGATGTATTTCCACCCCTGTATGAAAAGCAGAAAGTTAACGAGGAGGAGCGCAAAAGATAGCAGCAGGTTGGTAATATTGAATTGCAGCGAAGCGAAGGGTATTTTCTGCCAGTTGTTTATCAGGTACGTTATCAAGAAGTAGAAGATTACGAAGACAACGACCACTGCTAAGACTTTTCGCAGTATTTTCATCGAAGGAGTATATATTTGGATGTAGTGCTTGTCAATGTGACAGGCAGGTCGATTATTTTTTTGCCAAAACGACCATTGAGGTGTCTCTGTGCCATGGCCAGAAAATAACATGTGAGATGATGTAAGATATTGTGTTGTCCAGTAATCGTTTGATGACTTTGCTCGTCGTGCCGTAAGTGATGCTCTTCACGAAAGACGAAAACGGCCGCGAGCTGAATGAATAGGTCGTTATGCGAAAATTATGCTTGTGTAATAGGTTTCTGATCGTGCTATGCTCCAAAAAGTAGAAGTGACGGGGAGCATCTATCTGATACCAGTGCTGCTTAAAGAGCCTTGCTTCCGTGCTTTGGAAATTTGGCGCGACGATCAATACGGCTCCGCCGGGTCTCAGTATTCTATGTACTTCGGCGAGCGTTTCTGATGGGTGAGGCATATGTTCCAGGGAATGTCGCATCAGTATTGCGTCGAAGAGATTGTCCGGATGGCGGGCCTCATGCAATTCGCCGGTGAAAATATTGTTGAGGCCCAGTGCCCTTGCTCGCTGTGTGGCTACGGCGCTGGCATCTACACCATAGACAGTCCAGCCCCTTTCCTTCAGGGCCTTCAAATACATTCCTCCGCCGCAACCCACGTCGAGTATCTTGCCAGGCTTTAGGCGCCAAAGCGTCCTGAGTTCACCGCCATGGAACTTTATGAAAAAACCCAGCAGCCTTTGTTGGAATCGAATATCGCCCACTCCGCCCATTCTCTTGTGCGGAGCATATCCCTCCGGATAATAAACTTCCATCCCTTCTTTCGTCGGTCTGGGATTGAGATATGCAAGTCCACAATTACTACATCTGCTTACATTGAATTCCCCGGGCAACTCGTGGCAATAGTCTCGCGCTTTGAACAGGATCGTGGTTTCCCTCTTTCCGCATATTTCGCAATTGACATTTTCCAATTTGACGGGGTTCATTCTTTCCATAATAGAATCGTGTTGCTGTTTGTCTTCAACCCTCTTTTGCGTGATGGATATCGCTTTTCATGCTCTCGGAGATTATTTCTTTTGCCATCTTCCCGATGACTGCAGGAGCGAAATTATGCCTGAAGAGCATGTATCCTCCGCGGGCAATGGTTGATCTGAGTCTTTCATTATTCTTCAGCAGCATTATAGAGTCAGCTATTGCCTGCGGATTACCCACTTCACAGAAGAGAATGTTCTTCTTATTAGTGAATATTTCCCTCATTGCAGGCGAATCACCGGTGATAATGGGTTTTGCCATTGCGGCTGCCATATATACTTTGTTCGGTATGACCCTCTTCGCTTTTTCGGTCGTCCCGAATATGCCCAGGCAGACTTGTGCTGAGACGATCTCCTGGGGTAGGATCTCGTAAGGCATCCATCCGACAAATTCGATATTCTCTGAACCTGCATCATCCGCCAATTCTACTGCTTCCTCATACTGCTGTCCGGAACCAATGAGGCGAAAGCGGATATCCCGCTTTTTTTCGAGTAAAAGGGCAGCCTGCACAATATGCTTGACCCCTTGCAAGGGGATGAAACCGCCGATGAAGAGGACCGTGAATTTTCTGTCTTTCTGAGTTGATACCCGGGGGAAAAATACAGTATCGTCGGCACCTGCCCACAGATTGTGCAAGTTGGTTTTGTCTACGTTCAGCATGTTTCTGAAATAAGCGATGTGGGCGTGTGTGTCGAGAAGTACGGCGTCCGAAATATTAGAGGTAAATCTGTCTAGCCTCTGAAGGATATTCGCCACCAGTGAATTCGGCTTGAATAACCTGCGGTCTTCGACCAATGTGTTATAAAGGGAGACGAACGCGTCGAAAATGAGAGGTCGTCTCTTACTCGAGGCAAGCAACCTTGCGAGAAAAATATCGAAATGGCCGGTGTAACCGACTACCATCGCATCGTAATCACCTGCAATCTCCTGATGCATCAAACAGAGACTGATATATGCAGCGATCATCCTGTAGGCGAGCTTGATCTTTCCGAAAAAACTCTTTATCTCACGCCACCTCGGCTCAATTCCTTTCCATAGGTCAACGTGGCACTCGATGACTTCGACATCGTTCGATCTCAGCCCATCGATGATTATCTTGTTGCGCGGGTAATCGCGCAGATAGGTGCCGAAGTAGCAAACTCTTAGCTTGACTTCTTTCATAGAGTCTGCGAATTGACTCTTAACTGCAGCTATTGATTTTGTCCGCCCCGCAACGCGTTCTGCACGGCGATCATTATTGTTCTGCTGCTTCCGGTGGCGCCTGTTACAGCTTCGACCTTGGGTGATTGCGCTTCGAGTATGCGATCTACGGTCTCGAGTGCCTCATAACCCGGGCCCGATCTCTGTTCTATGATTTCGATATTAGTGATTTGGTGTTCTTTCACCGTGACATTCAACTTTATGGCGACCAGGAAATCGGCAAATACGCCAGGATAGACACCATCGTCGATCTTTGAAAGATCAACATCTTCGATCTCTATGCTTTGTATGTGCTTAGCCATCAGCCAGGTTCTGAAGAAGAGCGCGCCACCCAGCACAATGATGAGTGCCAGTAGTATGCCCAGACCAATGAAAACCTTCCTCGATATTTTCACTATGCCTCCTTTTGTAAATGCGCTATGGTAGGCCGATTATATAGCCACGGGTATGGTTGTCAAGCACGCGCCCTGACAACCCTCTTGACAATACCTTACTTTTTTAGTAAGATATATCATGCGACTGACAACGAAAACGAGATATGCCCTGAGAGCGCTCGTCGAACTGGCCAACCAGCCTGATAATGGTGTACTATCCCTTTCAGTCATTGCCAGGCGACAGCGCGTGAAACCCAAGTATCTTGAGCAGATACTCTTCAAGCTACGTCGCTCCAGGTTGATCAAAGGCAAGAAGGGTCCGGGTGGTGGCTTCATTCTCTCGCGCGATCCCCGGGATATACGGCTGAAAGAAATCCTCGATGCGGTCGGTGAGTCGACCGCACCGGTTCAGTGCGTTCTGGGCAAGGCTGACCGGTATTGCTCTCAGAATGCACTGTGCCCAATGCAGGAATGCTGGCACGAGTTGAAGAAGCGGTTGGATTCATTCTTCAATAGTTACACGCTGAACGACGTATGCGAGAACAGCAATAGAAAGAAATCAAAAAAAAGGAGCAGATATGGAGAAAGATAGGATCTCTCACCATGAATCAGTCAACAAACTGTACGAGAGAATAAAGAAAGATGGGATGAGTAACATATGGGACCGGTATGAAGCACAAGGCATGGGTGGTAATCCAGACCAGCGCTGTCCATTTTGTATGGGCGGGGTCAGGTGCGATCTGTGTTCCAACGGTCCGTGCCGTGCCGATGTCGAAAAGGACAAGCGTGGTGTATGCGGGATCACTGGCGATGGAATGGCAATGCGCATGATGTTGCTTAGGAATATCATGGGCGCATCGACGTATCATTATCATACCGAGCAGACACTGAAGACACTGCGGGCGACGATCAAAGGTCAAACGTCATTCAAGATAAAGGAGACCGAGAAATTAAGGACCTTTGCCGGACGGTTGGGCGTCGATATCTCAGGAACGGATGGCGAGGTAGCTGCAAGATTGTGTGAGTTCGCCACCGCAGATTTCAATCGTCCATACGATGAGCCGAGTAGAATCGTCCAGGTAATGGCTCCGGCCGAGCGGCAAGAACAGTGGAAGAAGCTCAACATCTTTCCAGGCGGTATCTACGGAGAGATGATGCTTGCAACGAGTTCCTGTCTGACCAATGTTGACGGCTACTATGTAAGTCTGGCATTGAAAGCGATGCGGCTCAGTATTGCCATGGCTTATCAGAGTCAGATCGTGAACGAATACTGTCAGGATATATTATATGGTATCCCCCGGCCCCATAAGATGCGGGTGGATCTCGGCGTTCTGGACCCTGACTATGTCAACGTTCTGCCTAACGGGCACGAACCGTTTCTTGGCTTTGCAATGGTCGAACTCGCACGCAAGAAAGAGTGGCAAGAAAAAGCAAAGGCGGTTGGAGCCAAGGGATTGCGCATTATCGCCAACATAGAAACCGGTCAGGAGATGATACAGCGGTGGGACATGGATGATGTATTTTACGGTTTTACCGGGAACTGGATCATGCAGGAGGCGGTCCTCGCAAGCGGCTGCGTCGATCTCTTTGCCGCCGATATGAACTGCTCTATGCCGGTCGATCCGCTCTATGCAAGGAAATACAAGTTCCGACTGGTGCCGGTGAGCGAGCTCGTCGCATTCGAAGGGGTCGATGAGCGGATCAGTTACGTTCCAGAAAAAGCAGATCAGCAGGCAGCCGAACTCCTGCAGATGGCCGTCGACAACTTCAAGGAACGAAGAGCATCGGTAAAAGCCTTCAATGGGTTGCCGTTAAGAGAAGCCGTCGTTGGTTTTTCAACCGAAAGTATCCTCGCAGCATTGGGAGGTAGTCTCGATCCGCTGTTGGATGCGGTGAAGAAAGGAACGATACGCGGTATTGCGGGCTTGGTCTCCTGCACTTCGCTGCGCGATAATGGTCAGGATGTGCACAGCGTGCGCGTCGCCAAAGAGTTGATCAAGCGTGACATCCTGGTTCTGTCAATGGGGTGCGGCAACGGTGGAATGCAGGTCGCAGGATTGTGCAGCCCTGAAGCAAAAGAGCTTGCGGGTCCTGGATTGAAGAGCATCTGCGAGGCGCTCAATGTGCCACCGGTTCTCAGCTATGGTACGTGCACGGATACGGGAAGACTTGCCGATCTACTGGCGGCCGTATCTCACGCTCTGGGTGATGTTCCGGTCACCGACCTTCCGGTTGCGGCTGTGGCGCCTGAATACATGGAGCAGAAGGCAACGATCGATGCCATCTTTGCGCTTGCGCTTGGCCTATACACGTACGTTAATCCTGTCCCGCCGGTGACAAAAGCACCGAATTTGGTTAAGTTACTACTTGAAGGCTGTAAGGGTGTTACCGGTGGGAATCTGAGTGTTGAAACCGATGCAGTTAAGGCAGTCGATGGAATAATCGGGCATATTGAAGCAAAGCGTAAGAAGCTTGGCATTTGACAATGGTGAATGACGGAGAAGAATGTTATGAAGAAGATAAAGAGAAAGATCATTTGTATCGATGAGGACCTCTGCAATGGCTGTGGGAACTGTATCCCTGCGTGTCCTGAGCAGGCATTACAGATCGTGGAAACGCCTAATGGTCCGAAGGCAAGGCTTGTTAAGGAATTCTACTGCGACGGGCTGGGGGCATGTCTCGGGAATTGCCCAACCAATGCCTTATCATTGGTGGAAGAGGAAGCCGAGCCATATGACGAAGAGGCAACTATTGCACGCATTAAGGAGCTGCTTGAGAAACATGTTAAGCATCAGAAGGAGCAGGCTGCCGGACGTACGGACGAACAGGAAGTAGTCCCTGCATCAAGAGGAAAACCAAAAGGAGCGAGTAGTTGCCCCGGAGCGGCAGTAATTCAGATGGAGCGAAAGAAGGAAACGAGGAAGAAGCAAGGCAGGGCAGCGTCGGAACTGAGGCAGTGGCCCGTTCAGATATATCTAGTTCCGCCGACCGCACCGTTTCTCCGGAACGCGGACCTCGCAATCGTTGCGGATTGCGTACCGTTTGCCTACGCAAATCTCCATGAAGATTTTCTGAAAGGCGGAACCGTGCTCGTCGGGTGTCCCAAATTCGATGACGCCGAGGCGTATATCGACAAGATGGCTAAGATCATCGAACACTCGAAGCCCAAGACTATAAAAGTCGTAAGGATGGAGGTTCCCTGCTGTTCTGGCTTGACCCAGATCGTACACGAAGCGAGGAAGCGGGCAGGCAGCAGTATACCTTTTGAAGAAGTGATCGTCGGTATAAGAGGCGAGATTGTGTAGCGTGGTAAGAACATAGGTAAGCGGTTCGATTTCAATACGGATGAATTGCTTGCCGCGAGCACTTGACACGGCAGGAGGCAGACGTAGAATAGTTCCACAATGTTGATCGGATGGGAGTGAGGTCAATGGATATTGAAGGCTTCAGGCAGTTCTTAGCTGCAAGGAATGTCAGTGAGGAAGCAATAAAAACTTCAGTCGGCGCGCTTCAGGCTTTTGACAAGTATCTGAAGAGTAGAAGCAAGGATGTCGATAAGATCACTCGAACGGATTTTTACGAATATTCCAAGCATCTCATCGAGAACGAGCGGAATACGCTGGAAAATTATCTCGCCCTATTGAGATACGGATATTTCAAGAAACTCGACGAACTGATCGTCGCTGGTATGGAGGTTCTGGATGGACGGGAGGTGATTGACAATCTATCGAGACGATTGACAAGCGAATTTACTCAAGAACTACGAGACGATATCTTTGGTGGAATGGAGATCCCTCCATTGGGCATAAGTCCACAGGAAAAACCAGTGTACACAAGAATGCTGATCGAGCGGCTTGAGAAGAAGATTGGTACAGCAGAATGTGCAAAGTTTCTGAATCAGGGACTCAGAGATCGTTATGAAGAGGCGCGAAAACCGGACCGTGAAAAATTTCTGAAATCGAAGAATATCGATGAATTTCTCAAACAGAAACATGAGGATTTTGTCACTGAGTTGAATGGGCACTATGAGAAAGGTACGCTATTTTTCACGCAAGCGATAACAAAGGATGTCTTGGAGCACGTTCGTAATGATCCCTATATCGAATCCGGGGTACGGGAAGGCGATAAGATTATCATCGAGAAAATACCTCACATGGCGAAGGAATATCTTGCTGAAAAAGACGAGGACAAGAGACGGTACTACTACTGCCATTGTCCGTGGGTCAAGGAGGCGTTCAAAGAATCGCCTGCGCCGATCTCGCCGGTATTCTGCAACTGTAGCGCCGGTTTCTACAGGGCCTATTGGGAAATAGTATTTGATGAGCCGGTCCGGGTCGACGTTCTGGAATCCTTGCTAAAAGGCGATTCTATCTGCAAATTCGCAGTACACATTCCAACCCCGTCTGGGGACGGTGCTTGACAATTTGACAATTTACGGCGAACCTTGATCTGTATAATCGACCGATGGCGTTTCTCTGAAGCGTAGCTTACTGTAGTGCTGAAATTGTCAAATTGTCAAGCACCGTCCCCAAAGTCGGGCTTTTATCGAAAAAGTCAGCGGTGCCTTGATGTCTTTATTCTTGTGATACCAGAGACCATCCTTCCGCTGTACGAGCCAGGGGCAATCATCATACACGCTGAACGGAAATTCATGTAGGAATTCGATCCTCAGCCCTGCTTCAACCAATGCATTCACCACATCGGCCATGCTGTGCAGCCACTCGTAGGTAACGTGGTAGAAAGGCGCTGACGGGTCGGCATAGGTCCCTGTGCCTTCGTATCGAATTGGTTTATCGCTGTGGAAGTAAGGCTCTTTCATTTGCCCCTCGTCATCGAACGTTGACCGGATCGGGTGGAATTCTACGATATAGAAAGTGCCTTTCTCCATGAGAAAATTGTGGATGATCCTGCCCCATTCTGCTAGGTCAGGTAGCCAGCAGAGAACGCCGTACGATGTATATACGATGTCGAATTTTTCTTTGAGGACATTAGACAGGTCGTAAATGTTGCTTCGCACAAAGCGTGCAGGTATGGCTAATTCCTTTGAGAGTGACCCGGCAAGTTGTATGGCTTCTTCTGAAAAATCAACGCCTGTAACTCGCGCGCCCAATCGCGCCCAGGATAGAGTGTCCATGCCGAAGTGACATTGCAGATGTAGCAGTGACTTGCCCGAAACGTCCCCCAGTTCTTCGATTTCAATGAAGTTGAGCGAAGTCTTGCCTTTCTTGAAACTATCGAGATCGTACATCTTTGACCTTTTGTTGATCGACACGAGTCCGTTCCAGAGTTTTTCATTCGCGCTAAAATATTCTTCTAACGAATTGCTGTTCATGAGCTGTATGCCATCTGTTCTATCTTTAGAATTGCAGGTGCTTGAACGGTAATAAATCCAGCGAGAGCTAGAGAGAGACTCTGAAAATACAAAGATGATCTTAACATTGTGATTCAAGGATAGCGGTTCAAACTCCGATGTCAAGGCAGAATGCTCGGGCGTGAAAAGAATGTTGCTACTTGATTCGGGCTCTGCGCAGTATATAATAGATTTGCCAAATAGATGAATTACTAGAATATCGCCTGTAAATGTGTTACTGCCGTTTTCCGCGCATTCTTTAACTACGATGTAGGGGCGGCATACAAAGGTATTCCAGCTAATGGCAGGCGTATTAAGGCCGTCTTTGGATATCCCATGACGGTGAGAAAACACGCGAGAGAGGGAGCCTGACCAGGGCCGTGGAAAAGTCAGTGAGGCCCTGATGGCAGCTTACGATGCGCTGTTTGGTGCTTGTTGTCTCGCAGCAAGAATCTATGCACATCTCCACTGAGTGTGCATGAAGGGAGGAAGAGTTATGCTGAAAGTACTACGTGTTTGCGCTGTACTCATGGTGGTTCTTTTTCTTGTAAAGGGGAACGCTGAAGGATCACACATTGATGATAGATACTATGAGGAAATACCGTTGGTAACTCACTCACACGTTCGTTCAGATGCTGTAGTGAATAGGGATCCACCCCCTTATCAGGCGGGTTGGCCTGTTAACCTGCAAGGATATATCTGGGACGCGGTGAGTTTCGTGAATGCTGATGCTGGAGGATATCCCGAAGTGCTCTGCTCGCGCACGGTTGGTGGGATGGTTCATCTCAAGCAGTACGACGGCACTAATTATCCGAATTGGCCGGTGTCCTTTGGACAGTACAACTATGGTGCGCCGGTAGCCGGTGATGTTGACGGCGATGATGTCATGGAGGTGTTCACCGGAGCCAATACGAGCAGCGGGTATGCCGCATTGTACGGGTGGCAGATCGCGGGCGGCGCGCTACCGGGTTTCCCGATCAACTTTGCATCCAACTCACAGGTGCATTCATGTCCGGTGCTATCCGATCTTGATGATGATGGCGATCTGGAAGTCGTTTTCAGTCTATATGTCGGTGATAGTACGTATGTTTTTCACCATGACGGGACGAGGCTCCAGGGATGGCCGCAGGAAAGTCCGAGCAACGTGCGGGATGCTCCGGTCGTGGGTGATCTGGATGGCGACGGCGACCTTGAGGTAATCGTCGTTACGGCAAGTGCTCTTTATGCTTGGCACGATGATGGCACCGAATGCAGTGGATTTCCCCGTAACATAGGTCCTTACTACAGCGATGGTATTGCCATGGGTGACCTCGATGGTGATGGATACGGCGAGATAATCATCAACACGGTCGCGGCCACGAACAACGTTCGTGTCTACGATTACCAAGGTAATTCTCTATCGGGATGGCCTCAGAGTACAGGAGCCAGTCTATATGCAGAACCCTGTCTTGGTGATCTGGATAGTGACGGTGATCTGGAAATTGTGATCGGTGCGACCGGGATCGGCACGGAATATCATGTACATGCGTGGCATCATACGGGCGTTGCGGTAAATGGTTGGCCTGCAATAACTGCCATGGGTGAATGGTGTCAGGGGTCGTGCGCGATCGGTGATATTGATGACGATGGTGATATGGAGGTTGTCATCGGCTGTGATGATGAGAAAGTATATGCATTCCACCACACTGCCGGGTTGGTCACTGATTGGCCCATCACCGGCCCCAGACACCAGGTGTCGGCGCCAATAACACTCGGCGATATCGACTACGACGGTGACATCGAAGTGGGCGTCGGTAGTCTGGACAGTCTCGTACATATCTGGGATCTGGATGGGGCGCTGGAAATGGCGAACATAGAATGGCAAACGTATCACCATGATCACTGGTTCACCGGATGGTATCATCCTATACCGCCAGAGGACCTCAGTGGTGGCTTGAGCGGTGGCAATGTTGAA
>CP070705.1:1677157-1700749 GCA_020349965.1 Caldifarciminota bacterium
ACGTGCCTTTTCCAAATCTTCAAGCGTATCCAACTTAACAGTCTTTGGGACAGGAATACCGGCGTCCTGGGCCTTGAGGTATAAACAATCTTTGTTCATGATACACTCAATGAGTTCTCCGGACGGAATGTTGAAAAGATAACGGTCTGCCAATTGCTCACGCATTCGTGAAACAGCAATAACGAATTCGTCAGCGGTAAGAAAGAGGACTGGTTTGTGAGAGGAACTTCTGCGCAATCCCATCATAAATTCGAGAAACGCTTTCGGATCTTTCAACGGATGGGGACAGAGAAATGGTTTCACATATCGAGAACGGAAGCCTATATCTCGCTTCCAGTCAACACCGATGACCTTCATACCCTTCCGTCCAAGTGATCTTCCAACGGCAAGGCCTGTCTCGTACATGCCAAGGACAATGCAGGGGTGGCCAGTATCAAAATGTCGCATTCTCTATGGTCCTCACGATCCTTTCTCACTACTGCAGTAGATTAAAACTACGAACATGAAGTCCGCCCATCTCGGATGATATTATCAGAAGATGCTTTTCGTTTCGATCCATCTCCAAATACCGTTAACCTACCGGCAGTCTATCTAATGTGCTTTGCGTTCCAGTAATTCGATAACATGCTGCAATCTCAGATCAAACGATTCATTTGTATTATAGTCACCTTCATCGAATATCCACTGATCCTCGCGGTAAAGATACCGACCAGGTTTGCCATCTACGATCATCTGATGGGGGTTTTTGGACCCAAAGAAACATTGAAGCTCATTGACCAAGAAGTTACCTTCCTTGTCCTCAAATATATCTATTGCCTGGCTGAAAAACCCTCCCTTGTTGCAGACATCTTTCACGAAATCCAGCAGATTCAAAGAAGGTCTATCCCAACTCACTTCCGATGTTCCGCTAAACATTTCGCCCCGTTTTCTTACCTTCCTGTGAGCGAAATAAGAATTTCCTATACGCACGGCACGCCACTCAAAATCGCAATCGATGTATTTCTGGAACAAGACAAACCACCGATGGGCACTCATATGAACTGCAATGTATCTATCATGGAAATATCTATACGACTCTGGAATATGTTTCAGCCTTCTCACGAATCGTTTCCATAGATCGCCCCTTCTTATATTCGGCCCCCAACGTCTTTTGATGCCTTTTTCTGAAAATGCATGTTCAACATAGTCTCTCAAGTCCTGTCTTCTTCTGATAATTCTAACTCCCGAACCCGATGCACCAATCGCAGTCTTCGCCACAATCGGGAGACTGCATGTTTCTGTGAATCCCAAGGCCTCACCTTTGTCATAGAATATCCATGTTTCCGGATGAGGTACACCATTTGCCTTAAGCCAGTATGCAAGCATCCTCTTATTCTCATACATCAGGATTTCATTGTATGAGGGATATATATTTCTACCCAGGACAGCGTACAATATGTACACTCTCTCATCATACAGTTGTTTGAAATGAGTTGTTATACCGGGCGGTCTCGTAAGGTAACAATCGAAATCTTCAGCATTTGCCTTTTCAAGCCAATCGTGTCGAGTTATATCGATCACGCTGTATCTAAGGGGGATCTTGCTGCATTCACAAGCGTGAATCCATCCCATGTGGTCACTATCATTTTCATTCTTGAGGATTGCAAAGGAAAAGGCCATTATCTTTCAGCCTCGGTAAACGGAATCATTCAAAACCACCTCTATATACGCGCAGCAATCCGTTCACTCTTCTCGATATTGAAAAGTTATCTTTGACAAAAGATTCAGCCCTTCTTCCCATTTTAGCCAGGATCATTCTCTTCCTGCAAAGCTGAAGTATCCGCTGCGTGAATTCTTCAATATTGCCTTCCCGCACAAGGTACCCTGTTCTGCCATCCTGAATGATTTCAGAGTTCCCTCCGACATCAAATGCCACTGCTGCAGTGCCGCACGCGCATGCTTCCAGCAGTGCTAGAGAAAAACCTTCAATACGTGAAGGAAGTGCAAATATGTCAAAGGCTCGATAGTATTGTTCGGTATTCAACGTCGATCCGGGTAGATTAAAGTACTCAGCCAAACCAGTTCGTTTTATCTCCAATTCTATCCTGGATTTCTCTGCACCATCGCCGACCAACACGAACATCAATCCTGCCACTTTGTGCACAAGCATCTCCGCAACATCGACGAGCAAATGCAGCCTCTTCACTTCATTGAAACGCCCAACAAAACCAACGATGACGCTATTCCGAACGTTCGGATTGCGCATTCCTTCGTCGTTCGGTCTAAGCGGACTCCGGTCATTCACTGAATTATAAACGGTACACACTTTCCTCGGATCAATCTTCTCGCTTTTGATCTTCACCTCCCTTACTGCATTGCACGAGGTTATTAGACTAACCGACAATAAAGAAATGAACCGCGCTACCATGATGTGGTACCATCTTCTCCACAACCCGAGACCGTGCTCATTGAAGACTACCTTTTGTCCGGTAAAAAAACACGGCAAAGCTGAGACCTTTTCGGCCCAGAACATATGGCTATGCACAATGTCATATCGGCATTCCGACAGGTGCATGAATAGCTGCAATGACGCCAATATGACATTCCTGTACCTTATCCTGTAACGAAGTACCTTACCTGACATTAGAGACAGAAGGTCACCATTTTCATTGTATGCGATAGTCACACTATGACCGATGTCGGCAAGCGCATTTGCATCCATGACCGCCTGCATCTCTGCGCCTCCGTACGCAAGGGTATTTATTACAATGAAGATCTTCATACGCGGTGCGACGCAATGACCTTGTTGTAGACATCAATGGTCTGTTTCGCTATCCTATGCCACGATAACTTGCCGCCTTTGGATAAACGCTCGATATTTTGTTTCATCATCGCTCTCTTCTCTCGATCCTCCAGCAAATCCACCACGGCACGAGCCAGATCGTCATGATCTCTTGCCTTGACCAATCTTCCGGTGACGTTATCCTCCACAACCTCGGGAATACCGCCGACGGCAGTTGCCACAACGGGCTTCGTGAATGCGTAGGCTGTCATAAGGACTGCGCTGTGCGTCGCATCCGTGTACGGTACTACGACTACAGACGCCTGCTTTATGTAATGGACGAGACTCTCATTGGAAATGTGATGGTTGTGCACTTCAATTGACGAGCTGTCAATCTTATCGAACGATAAATGTCCTTTGCCGGCAATGATCACCTTTAAATCGGGAATGCTCTTCTTAATAATTGGTATAGCGCGAATCAGATAATCAATTCCCTTATAAGCCGAAATGCGACCGAAGAAAAGGATCGTATGAGGTTCCTCCCGAGTGTGGTCTCTATCGAATAATCTATACACCTCGAGGGGACCACAGTAGATGTTATGTACTCTGCGGAGAGGAACTCGGTAATAATCGGCGAACTTCCTCCTTAAAAAATGATAGTGCTGGATAAAATCATAATCGTGCCTGGTATAGAACTTATTCTGCAGCCTATTTACTATTCTCGATTTAAGTGTCCCTTCTCCTGAATGAGGCAAATAATCATGGATTGTGTAGACTTTGGGCTCTTTCTTTAAGAGAAAATGAAAATACAGCTGGAATCCAGATGATCCATTGAAATGAATTAGGTCATATTGCCCATTTTGAATATACGAAGCAACCGCGTTTATATACTTTGCGTTTTCGCGCTTCCAATCCTTCAGAATCTTTAACGTAGGCGTTCTCACAATCATTATCTTCAATCCTGGATGGATATATTTCATGATCCTCTCACCAACATATTCCTTCACGATGTGTTGACTTGAGGTGATACCGTAATTCAATTTCGTAATGTCCCAATCGAAGATGCTTTTGGTAAAACGGTCACCCCCAGCGACAAAGATCAACGTAACGTCAATATAGTGCGCCAAATAGTGAGCAAGACAAAGCACATTATCTGGATGACCATAGGCAATTATGGCAACTTTCATGCTACCAGCAAATTCCTTCGTAATTTTTCCAAAGCCAATAACCAGATATTCGAACTAGATCAACGACGATCTTCTTTGTATGTGCTTTTAGCACCTTTCGCAGGTCTCCGTGATCGTGAGATACCACAAGGACCTCAGATTCGCGTATCACTTCGGAAAGGTTATCTGTAATAAGTTGTGAAAGGTGCGGTATATGTTTTTCGATATATGCCCTATTCGTTCCGGTGAGTTTTGAGATGTATACATTACTGTCGTAAATTCTCAGGTGATACCCCTTGCCAATGAGTTTCTCAACGAGTTCGACCGTCGGACTAAAACGCAGATCATCGGTCCCTGGTTTGAAACTCAGACCAATCATGCCTATATTTCGCAGCCCTTTTGATTCAATTATTTTGTATGCGATTTCTTTCTGGTTTTCGTTACTCATCTTTATCGCTTCGAGTACTGGAGAACTCAGGTAATTGTCGCGCGCCAGTGTTCTCAATGCTTCCAAGTCTTTGGGCAGGCAGGAACCACCAAAGGCAAAACCCGGTTTGAAATAACTGGGTGATATATTGAGCTTATCGTCCTTGCAAAAAACATCCATGACTTCATGAGAATCGATGTTTAATTTTTTGCAGATGTTTCCTATTTCATTCGCAAACGCGATCTTCAATGCATGAAATGAATTATTAACGTACTTGATTATCTCCGCCACCTCGATAGATGTTTCCACAATGGGTGCGTCGATATTCTTATATAGTTGTTTGACCATTTTTGAGGCTCTATCATTATCGCCCCCGATAACGATCATAGCCGGCTCGTAATAGTCATCAACGGCCGAGCCCTCTCGCATGAATTCAGGATTTGAAATTACGGAAAACCCCTTATTTTTCTTTCTCTCCGACGTTTGTTCGATGATTTCGCCGACGCTGGCATTCGTACCTGGAGGCACTGTGCTTCTTATCACGACAACGTGGTAACTGCTTTTCTCTTTTAGAACACAACCGATCTGCGTTGCGACGTTAAATATGTAATCCAAATTCAAACGGCCATGCTCAGTGGCAGGAGTACCCACGCATACGATCGAGACATCGGATTCAAGCACTGCGTCTCTGTAGTCATTCGTTGCCCGTATTTTATTCTGTCTGTGCTGTTCATCGATGATTTTGTCTATCTTAGCTTCGATGATTGTCGCTTTGCCGAGGTTAATCAGGCGAACCTTCTCTCGATTAGTATCTACACCAATCACAGTGTGGCCGTCTTGAGCAAGGCACCCCAAACTCACACAACCAACATATCCCAGACCGAAAACGCTAATATTCATTCAGGCAACCTCCGGGCATTTTTAGACTTCCCTGTACTTAGGCGAATATGGATCGGATACTATGCCACTCTTGAGCGCTTCATGCATTTCTCTGATACCCACTCGTACGGTCTTTAATATTTGCCACCCTAATTCGTTCTTGATCTTTGTAAAATCGACCTTGAAATCTCTTGGATCATTATCTTTTGGGAGATATTCAACGAGTGCTCCCGGGATTATTCTTGTCATTTCATCGACTAACATCTTCTTCTGGTAGTTCTCTTTCGAATCACCGACGTTGTAGACATTTTGTTTAACCTTGGCAGCCTCGCTCTCCAGGACATGGATGTATGCTCTCGCAGCATCTTCAATGTGAATATATGGACGCCAGAACTGAGGCCCGTAAACCACCAGTTTCTTTCCAAACGTCAACTCTCTGACAAATTCATTCACGGTCAGGTCAAAACGCATCCTCGGCGATAGTCCATGGACGGTGCCAAATCTGAGTGCAGTGGCTATAAAATCATTTCTGGTTTTGCTTTCCAATAAGTACTTCTCAAAAGTAACCTTGAGCTCGGCATACAAGGAGAGAGGATGAAGTGGTGAATTCTCATCGACGTACCTACTACCGTCCATCTTTCCGTAGTTACTGCAAGTGGAGGCAAAAATGAATCGCCCTACGTTGCCATTTTCGAGGCACAGATCGAATAGAGCCTTTGAAGCATCCCAGTTGGTCTCTCGTGCCAAATCCGGTTGTCTTGCACAGGCCGGGTCGCCGACGATCGCCGCTAAGTGCAGAACTGCGTCTACATCATCGAGCGCAGACATGAGCGTTCTGGTATCTCTTATATCACCATTGATGAAACTGAAATTCACATTGGTGATCAACCCCAATAGCGACTCTCCACCAAACAAAAGCTTATCCAAACAACGGACGCGGTAACCTTTCTCCAGCAACTGTCTCACCAGCACGGAACCGACATACCCAGCCCCACCGGTTACCAAAACGTGGATCCTACGTGTCTTCATCATCAAATCTCTCCTTACGGGTCAGTGAACCTCAGGTTTCATCAAGGAAATGATCATTCACGCATCGATATTTTCAATGATTCAACAACAGCTTCTATCTCACTTGTCTCGAGCGAATAATACAACGGCAGCGTGACCTCCGACTGCGCTACACTTTCCGTTCTTGGCAGCGGTGAATGATATTCTTTATAGATATCGAACCTATTCACAGGAGGATAATGCACGCTCGTCTGGATGCCGTGCAGCTGGAGCCTTCTTCGTATTTCATCTCTTGAAACATTGACCTTTACGGCATTCAGGACTACGGGCATAACATAATGCGATGACCGATAAGGATATTTCTCAAATGGCAGAATGATCTCATCAATACCGGTCAGGAGCCTGTGATATTCCTTTACCAGAGTACTACGCTTGTCGATGTCTGTGCTTAATCTTTCCAACTGCGCTAACAGTATTGCTGCTCGGATATCATCTATTCGATAGTTGTAACCCAAGTCCAGGACATCATAATCAACAGCATGCCCCGTGGCCCGGTCGTACGATAGAGTCGTCATTCCATGGGACCGTAAAAGTCGTGCCCGCTGTGCATACTCATCGCTGTTTGTCACAAATGCACCACCTTTCGCGCATGTGATGTTTTTATTGGCAAAGAAACTAAAGCAACCAATATCCCCAATCGCCCCCAATTTCTTGCCTTTGTAATCGGCATCAGGTGCGTGAGCCGCGTCTTCGACAACGCTGATTCCATGCTTGTCTGCAAGCGCCATTATGGTGTCCATATCCGCGGCGTAGCCACCATAATGCACGACCAGTATAGCCTTGGTTTTGGGCGTGATCTTGTTGGCTACGTCGTCCGGATCGACGGTCAGATCAACGCTACTCTTGATGTCAGCAAAGACCGGCGTCGCGCGAACATATCTAATAGCATTCACCGTTGCGACGAAGGTGAGAGCCGGTACTATCACCTCATCGCCTTCGCCGATGCCGAGAACCAGCATTGCCAGATGGAGAGCATCTGTGCAACTGCTGACGGCGAGGACATGTTTTGCATGCAAACGCCCTGCAAAAGCAGTCTCAAAATCTTCGGTTATCGGCCCCATGCTTATCCATTTGCTTCGTAAGACCTTCAGAACAGCGCGCTCCTCGGATTTTCCATAGTGTAACTTGAATAAGGGTATCTTATACTTCATTGCCTTCACCCAAGAACATCTTCTTATTCTGACTGAATTGCTCAACCGCGATCTGGTAGTCCTCAGGTCTGCCAATATCCAGCCAATACCCTTCGTAGTTGAAGCACCGGATCTTCATACCCTTCCTCACCATCTCATGTACAAGATCTGGAAAATCGTAGCGCCGGTCCGGCGGGATGAGATCCAGCAGACCCTTTGACAGCACGTAGACACCCATGGCGACATTATACTCGATCACGGGTTTCTCCTTATAACCTACAAGACAATTATCGCCGCCATCCTCAATCACACCGTAATTGACCTTCACGGAACGTTTCTTGGTTGCTATGGTCATCGTATTCTTCTCCTTCTCGTGTAATTCACATAGCATCGTGAAATTCAGATCGGTCAAGGTGTCCCCATTGATGACCAGGAAATCATCTTCCAGGCCATCTATTTGTTTTAGAGGCCCAATCGTTCCCAACGGTTTGTCTTCTAATGAGTATTCGATGTCTATACCCCATTTCTCGCCATCTTTGAACAACGCCTGGAAGAGCTCGACATGATATCCAATAGTCAGCACTATTTTCGCAAATCCATCCCTTGCCAGTTGACGAATCAGTATTTCCAGAATAGGATAATCGCCGACGGGCATGAGCGGCTTTGGAAGAACGGTGGTGTATGGCTGAAGGCGAGTGCCTTTTCCACCAGCAAGGATTATAGCCTGCATTTTCACCTCTCATCTACAGAAAATAACATACGATCATTGAAGTAAAATACCATCTGGATATGATCAACACAGCGCATCGAGGAACTTTCGGATATCCACTGTATTATTGTAGAAATGCGGCGAGAGCCGCACTGCGTTGTCACGCAACGCACAAACCACGTTTGCCTCAAATAGTCTTCTAAAGATCTCCTCGGCAGACCGCTGCCTATGCGCAAAAGACAGTATGCCGGAACGTTCGCTAATTTTCATGGAGCTTCTTATTTCATAGTTCTTCTCAGTAAGTCCGGCAACCAGCTGGTCGAGAAGCTCAAGAATTCTCGATTGTATGACCGGTATGCCGATAGCCAGTAGCATTTCCAGGGTAGCCTTCAAACCCATAATGCCGAGGATGTTCAAAGTACCCTCTTCGAAACGCGCTGCGCTGTGCTTCAGTCGTATATCATAGCACAGATGATTCCCTTCGTCGGTCATGCTCATCCACCCCATGTTGGAAACTTTCAATCTGTCGAGGGCATTCGTGGATACATAGGCAAAACCGATGCCTTGCGGACCGAGTAACCATTTGTGACTATCTGCTGAGAGCACATCACAACGGCATTCTCGGACATCAACATCGACTGCACCCAGAGCCTGAATCGCATCGACCACGAAGAATATGTCTTTGTCTTTGCAGTATCGGCCGATCCCCTCAAGGTCACACCGGAACCCATCAACAAAGGAGACCGCGCTGACGCTTATTGCTCGTGTACGGCTATCGACGAAGCGGTCAATATCTTCTACCGTGAACCTTCCACCTCTCAGCGGCACGAACCTTACTTCAACCCCTGCCTCGGTCAGATTCAACCACGGAAAGACGTTGGCAGGGAATTCCTTCTCCGGTATCACAACATTATCGCCCTTCTGCCATCTGATACCGTTGGCCGCTAATAGCAGACCCTGAGTGGTATTCTTTACGAATGTTATCTCTGCCGGCTCGGCATGCACGAGACGGGCAGCAAGATTCCTTGCCTCTTCGACCAATTCGAGCATTTCGCGATTACACACAATTCCGTGGTCACAATACCTCTGCATACACGCAGAAACTTGTTCTTTAACATGAGTCGATATCGGAGCGATAGCCGCATGGTTGAAATAGATGAAATCACGACAGACAGGAAAAAGTCGCCGGAATGATCCCCAATTATGAGATGCCTGTTTTTCAATATTCTGATCGATCTCAGAGTTAAACTGCATACAAGTCCGTTTTATAAAGACCAATATTATCGGATATCCACGAGATCGTCTTCTCCAACCCCTCATTGAGATCTACTTTCGGCGCGAGATCCAAGAGTTCCCGGGTCTGGAGAACCTCTTCTGACAGGCTGTCACCTGGCCCCGAGTATGGTCTGACCCTCTTTTCTTCCCTCACTATATGCAGACCGGGCCTGCCGATCAGGGTAAATACCATGTGTGCGACGTCACGGATCGAGGTGAATAGGCCAGTACCCCAGGTGAGTATTCTGCCATCGGTGGTTCTATATTGCGCGGTACGGATGAATGCGTCAATTGAATCACTGACGTAATTGAAATCCATCCTGGGCTCAATGTTACCGAGATGGACATCATCTTTAACCAATGCCTGGCTAATTATTGTCGGAATTACTGCGCGCGCCGATTGGCGCGGTCCGTAGTTATTGAAAAGACGGACCGTCGTTACCGAAGCGCTCTTGCTCTGGAAGAACCCGACACCGAGCTTTTCCATTGCGGCTTTACTCGTAACATACGGAGACGTCAGTGACCGCTTCTCACTTGCACCGGCAGAAGAAGCCAGAACGATCCTTTCCACGCCCATCTCTCCTGCCGCCAACAACAGATTCATCGTCCCGTAGGTATTAACGAGGAACACATGGCGCGGATTTCGAAAGGAATAAGGTATGCTCGGCAATGCGGCCATGTGAAAGACTATCTCCATTCCTTCCAGCGCGGATTGAATAGAGGATGCATCGACGATATCGCCGGTCACGATCTCGAATTTCTGTCTGATCCGGGCTGGCAGGAGATCGAGTAAGCCATAGGAATTTGTAGAATTGTAGCGTACAAACGCGCGTACCCTGGATCCCAATTGTACGAGCCGTTCAGTCAAATGGCTGCCAATGAAGCCAGCAGCCCCCGTGACAAGCACCGCCTTATCACGCCAATAATCGAGCTTCTCCTCACCCATCACTGTACTCCTCTCGTTGCTTCACATTGCCTAAAGACATACTGCCACATATGATCGAATGACTCAAATGTTGTAAATCTCCGGCTTATATGCGTCAAGGCGTTCGGCTATCCAGTCGACAGTAAGCCGAAGACCCTCTTCGTAGCTGAATCGAGGCTGCCACCCTGTTTTGTCCTTGAGATGAGTATAATCAGCCATCAATGTCTGAACTTCGCTATGCCCGGGCCTGATGCGGGCCTCATCGGTTATCAGTTTGATATCCTTCTTGTCCGTGATCTTCGAAATGATCTCTATTATTTCTTTGACCGAAATAGAAATACCCGACCCGATATTGAACACTTCTCCATTTTCCGGATATTCAGCGACTTTGACAAACGCTTCTACCGTATCGAGAACCAGCGTAAAATCACGTCTTGGGTGAAGTGATCCAATTCTGATCTCATTGCCGCTCAGAAATTGAGTGATGATAGTTGGAGTCACAGCGCGCGCAGACTGTCGTGGACCGTAGTTGTTGAATAGACGCACGATGGTAACGGGTACTCCATAACTATAAAAGAAACTCCATGCGAGCTTCTCCATGGCCGCTTTGCTGGCCGCGTAAGGCGATTTAGGAATTTGTGGATGCTGCTCGTCTATCGGTGTGTATTTTGCATCGCCATATGTTTCGGCAGACGATGCCAGTATGACTTTGCCCAACTCCGCGTCTCGTGCGGCGTTGAGAAGATGGAGTGATCCCAATGCATTTGTTTCGAAGACGTCACGTGGATGGACAAATGAATACGGAATGCCCGGAACTGCCGCAAGATGAAAAACTATCTCCCTATCCTTCAGACAAAGGCGAAATGTACTCTCATCCCTTATGTCACCAAGGACAATCCTGATGTTGCTCCTTATGTCGACTGCGGCATCATCAAGAAAACCATAAGAACCCTTGGAATTGTAGCGGACAAGCGCAGTAACATCCGCTCCCATTACTACAAGTTTCTCGCAGAGATGGCTTCCGATGAAACCGCCCGCACCGGTTACAAATACCTTTTTGGCTTTCCAATTCATCCCTTCTCCTTTGCCTGATAATCGACTAACCATAGTATCTCTCAAACAGTCTGTTATACACATCAATGTATTGCTTCGCTACGTTCGGCCAGTGGAAATAAGATCTAACCAGATCGATGTCCATTGTTTCTATCATCCTTCCTTCAAGGAAATATCTCAGTTCTTGTTCCCAGCGCTCGTAATCCCTAAGCGGCACTACTTTGCCGGCTCCATATTTCGCCAGCAATTCAGCGACGTATCCGGTATCGGTGGAAAATACCGGCAATTCCATTGCCAGAGCT
Source organism: Caldifarciminota bacterium (assembly GCA_020349965.1). Classification (GTDB taxonomy): domain Bacteria; phylum Hydrothermota; class Tepidihabitantia; order SM23-42; family SM23-42; genus SM23-42. The sequence goes on from CP070705.1 coordinate 1,688,853, forward strand.
TTTTTCGCTGCATCGGGCGCCCCCTCCGAGAGCGAGGTGATTATAAATAGATCCGCGGCCCGATAATACATCTTCAAATCCTCGTCACGAAGATAGCCCACGAATTTCAATTTTCCCTTCTTCATCAGACTCTCACCTACGTACCTTAGGTAATTCTCGTACTCTTCTGTACCGTGACCGGTCACCACGTACTGAAAATCGTAAGCGCTATCCAGATTTCTTAAAACCCTTATCACTTTGTCAATTTGCTTCAGGCCGTTCAAGCGAGAAGAGGTTAGTAGCACGGGTCTATGATCCAAGCCTATCTGTTCTCTTATCAGAGCTTTATCACCACGAGGTTGCCAATAATCACAATCTAATCCGACAGGCACGACCGATATCTCTTTGTCAAAATATCGTCTTAGATTCTGGCGGCTCCTTTCATTACAGCAACATATGGCGTCCGCCTTGTTGAAAAGATACTTGAGGGCAAAGTAGTCACTCACATCATGGATTTTACTGAGTATGTTCTTCTTCAATTGAAAGAAGGTGTGGACCGGTGATTTGACCTCGCCCAGGAATTCCAGGACGACTGGACAACCGAGTTCCAGAGATAGAACATCCCGCCCGATACCCAGATTAATTCCATTCAGGTGTACCAGCATCTCACCATCCCTTCTCATGGAGAGCAACCTGTCATAAATGGCTTTCGCAGATACAAAATCGATATTTTTGAATCCGTATTTCTTTCTTCTCAATGTAGCGGGAAATGCCTTGTGAACCAAACCACCTGAAAAAGTATATGAGTATACCTTGTCGGCCCTCAAGTCTGGTTGCCATACTTCATACTCAAATCCGTCCGAATATCTCAGCACTTGCCTGCCTATCAAATCAGCCCATCCGTATTCCCATATTCCCACCCAACTGCCGTCTGATATATCCCAGTTGATCCTGGGGCGCGGGTCATTCCAGTAAAGGTCATATGCAGGAGGTTGTGCCCTTATGTTCACTATTCTCATGACCGTGAACTCACAGACGTTTGAAGGATTGAAATACAATTCATTGACGTATTTTTCAGATTAATCTTCCTTATGTGCGTGAGCATCAATGCCCTCTGTGTCCTTTATCTTTGTTTTCTGCCGTTCTCACTGCCGTAATGATTATGGAGTGTGCATACTCCATTGCCAAATTACCCTCGGTGGCCATGCAACGGCCGATGAAATACCTTAAGATCCTCAACTTCTTCGTAAGTAAAGGTATGTTGCCTCTGATCGATGTCACACGGAAACAGGCGCTCTCCAATGAATTCTTCAAGAAAGGCCAGTAAATAATATTATGCCTGTGAAATATCTCTCCGTAACCGAGCAACCTACTGCTTCTGAAGAACTCGATACGCCCCATATAGCTCTGGATATTCGGTACCGAGAGTATTAGTCGACCACCCGGGCGAATTACTCTTGCCGCCTCGGCAATGAATGCCCTAGAATAATCGAGATACTGAAGGCCTTCGCAATTTATAACGACATCGAAGTAATGATCCCTGTAGGGCATTCGCTTATTCAGATCCAACTGTCGGAAATCGATCTTACTATCTCCTTTGAAATGATCTTCCACATCGCATGCATGAACCTCATGCCCCTTGAAAAATAAAACCTGGGAGATCAAACCACGGCCGCAAGCGGCATCTAACACTCTGTAATTCCCCGTCCCAACGCTCTTTATTACCTCTGACCAGCAATAGAAGAGCGGATATCTTCTGCCCCTACGAATGAACGGAACGTCAACAAGCCGTGGAACTTCATCCAAAATTGGCTCTACGGGAACATCCGACGGATGAGCGTACTTGGAATTCCAAGGCAATTCCTCTAACTGATACCTTGTGAGCGTATTCATTTTGTGTTATGATACCATGACCGTCAGCTTGTAGGTCTCGCCAGATGGTAGTCTCTTCACAATGATGCCGTCTTTGGTGGGCAGGGAATTGCCGTCGCCGCCACAAACGGAAATCCTGCCGGATGTTGATAGCAAAAAAAGGTCTTCGACCAACGCATGATTGCCATTGTGAAGGAATACCGTATATTTCTTGCGTCCGCGCGATACCACTCTTAACCTACAACGCATTACCTTCTTATAGTAATCCCACATCTCGGCAATGGTAGTGAACCATACATCTCCATTTCTCTGCCTGTCGAGCAGATATTCGACGAGTGCCTCAAAATTGGCTATTTCGCCCGCCGAAAAAACATTGCACGGATGCATCCAAACGTTCACTGCCGCACGATTTTTGGTAACTTCCTTGAACTTTCGATCCAACGCCTCGACACTTTGATCACAACCTGACCAGGCTATGTCTGGCATGAAGTGAAGCCCCGCATCGTTATAATTGGCGAAACTCGTGATTGTGCCTACTTTACTGCCGCAGCGAGTGAACAACTCAATGCCATACTCTTTGTAGACGTCGACTATATCAGATGGAAGATTGATTACCTCGTGTTTCTGCCCCGTGATCCTCTTCCCGATCATTGCCTTCATTCCCAGGTCGAAATAGTAGCGGTATGCATCGCCACAGTACGGAAATGCAAGGATAATGGCATTTGCGAAGTCGTTCTTGGCCGCCACTGTTTGCCAGTCTTCAATATCCAGCCGGACATTATCCGGCGCTTCCATGGCAACATATGGATGAGAGAACGTATGACATTGAATATCCTCGCCATATTCCCTCAGCGCCTGCGCTTGGTCGCCGCAATACCAATATGGCTTCTCTATGTAATCCTTGTACGGCTCATAATGAAACGTCGGACGAAATCTCCGCCAGGTTGTCGGTTTCGTAAAACCAGCCAATTCCGTGGCGTACGGCAAGCGCTGATTTACCCGAAAGGCATCCTTCTCTTTGTTGCCTTTCAAGAGTACATGACCCGTGGAAAACCATGTTGCATGCACACCGTACTTTCTAAGGACGTCCAATACATGATACGCACCGCGCCTCATTGAATAACCCAAGCCGTAGCAAAAAGATAAATCCATACCATGGTTAAGTAACTTGCCGGCCAAGTTGAGCATTGCCCCGCGCATCTTCGAACGCAGGCTGGCAATGTCACCATACACAGCCGACGTTTCGTAATCGAATGAAATTGCAGCAGCAGCTCGGTATGGCCCCTTGAAATCAGATATCTCCAGCAATCTGTCTTTATTCATCTTAGATCAGCAAATTTCAGCGGATAATGAATGCCGCAACATACCCATTATCCTTTGATCCTGAACTCACTCTTGATATATTCGAGAACCTTATCCACCCTCGCCACGCTGAGAAGCATTCGCCAATCATCCGTATTGATCCACCTAAAAATAACGAAGAAAGAATAGGATATTGCGAAGAAGATTATGGGGAAAATGATCTGAAAACGCAGGCCGAACACTGCTTTACCATATAAATATACCACTCCGAATATGGCATAATTCGCCATACCAAACAATATGAACCTGAAATTCTTGCGCAAATCTATAACCTTGCACTTCGATTTCGCAAATACTCTGTACATCGCCCCCATAAGGATATTGGACAGCAGTATCGCGTAAGCCACACCCTGTGCGCCAAGATTAAGGAACCGGCTGTCCAAAAAGATGACCATGGCGACGATGAAGAAGAATAGATTCACGAGATTCAGCCTGAGCAGAAGATTGAAGAAACCCATCCCTGTCAGTACATTACCATAGGGGTCAGAAATCACCCTGATGAATGTCGCCGCCGTTATTATGGAGAGAATGGCGATTGAAGGAATGTACTGACTGCCAAGCAGAATGCCAACGATCATATCCGAATATATCACAAGAAAAACAACAAGAGGCATGATGAATAAAAAACTAAATCGCTCGAACTGCAGAACCTTGTCCCTCAGATAATTGAAATTACCCTCCGACACTGCTTTGGAAAATAGCGGAAAGAACAACATGCCTACACTGCTCGCCATAATAAGAAAGAACCCGCCAATTCTATATCCCGCGGTGTAATATCCGACCTGTTGTGAATTGGCAAAATACTGAAGCATTATCTTATCAAGATAATTGACTGCATTGTGGCACAGGTCCATAAATAGAAAAGGCACCGATATTTTCAGATATGTAGCAGCAAGAGACCTGTCAAACCTACCACGGGGATAACTTCTGAATAGAAGAATGATTATCGGAGCAATGATCAACACGGCAATGAGATTCGTTGTCGCCAGTGCGATTGCTCTGAACCCAAGCAGAACGACCACAATACGTAGTATCTGCCATATAAATACTTTGATAAGCTCAGGGATGTCCTGTTTCGCCTGCTCGGTACGCGCTGCAAAAGTGCTTTTGGGTATACTCAGGAGTTGTTCAATGACAATCGCGGCCAGCAGAATGAAGATGACGTACTGATGAGCATCGCTCTCAAAATCCGTCTTGAAAACGAATTTTTGTGCGGTAAATACGGCAATGACGATGCCAATGAACAGAGCAGTAGTCGAGTATTTGAGTACGGAAAAAGTCGATACGCAGGTACCGAGGTCCCTGCCCTCCGATACCGTCTTGATATGTGCAGGACCCCAGAAAGTGTTAACAAAGGAAAACATCGATACAAAAGATAGTCCAAAAGCTAACGTTCCCAACACGGTCGGTCCCGCAATTCTCGCGACGAGAATACTGGCGGCAACCTGCATGATCTGTATAGTAACCTTCGAGCCGTAACTCAGTATGAGTTTTTGGGCAATCATATATCAGCGCCGTATCTTCCTGATGTATTGTGCTGGAACACCACCGACCACCGTGAGGGGTGAAACACTTCTTGTAACAACTGATCCCGCACCGACTATTGCACGGGAACCGATCGTGACACCATGCAGTATCGTTACGTTCGCCCCAATATAGCACCCTTTCTTGAAAAGAACGCCTCCCCCTTTTTTACGAAAACCAAGCACCTGCAGGTCACTCTTGCCCACGTCAATGTGCGTCACTATCGTTGTACCCATCGAGATTGTACACGAGGCTTCGAGGATGACTCGATGCTTCAGGTCAAGAAACACATTCTTGCCTATGTGACAATCTGGGCCTACCACCAGGTTTCTGTAGTTATCGCAGTTATGAATGATCAATGGAGATTCAATGTCGCAATTTGCGTCTATACTCGCTCCGTTGTTCCTAAGAATAGGAATTACCGCCTGCTTATTGATCGAAATTAGCAGTCGGTTTGCGTTCTGAAATCCGAATAATGACCTCCAAATCTGAAAATGATATATGGACATGATCACATGGATTCTTTTCATAACATCTATGAACACTAATGAGATCTCCCACTCAAGTTAGAGAAGATGTTTCAATGTCATTCTTCTGTTTCTTATTCCCCAAGACAATCCGGCAAATAAACCCTGCGCTTTTGCAATTGCCACTGATAACCTGCCGTGTTTCAAATATCTCAGCGAACTCAATATTATGTCCTTCCTTACGTGAAGCCAAAAATACCTTCTGAAGAAATCTGGTGATCTGTGTAACAGCACGACAACCATTGGGTTTCTCGCATCATAATATGCTTTGCGAGCAGAATCCCTCCCGATGGTCATGCTCTCCTTGTGCCAAATTTTAGCGCCTGGCGTATACATTATCCTGTAGCCGAATTTCTTAGCGCGAGCTTGCCAGTCGTACTCCTCACTCTGGAGAAAGAACGTGGGGTCGTATCCACCCGTATCTTCGAAAAGACGCTTGCTTACCAAGGTGAAAATGTCGTCCGCAAAATAGCGCTCACATGCAGTATCGTACTGGCCCCGGTCTACCTCTCCCTTGCCTATATGGCCGCCACTCCATCTGACTGGATCTTCCTTCTTACCGACGGTCTGCAGGATATTGGGACTGTCGTAATAATACACTTTGCCGGTCACGAAACCGATCTTCTCGTGCGATTCGGCAACCATTACGTATTCTGATATGGCCGACCTATCGATAACCGTGTCATTGTTCATTATCAGACAGTAATCTGAATTCTCCACGCCAAAAGCATATCTGAGGCCGACGTTAAAACCGCCAGCGTATCCGAGGTTCTTCCCGTTTTCGATTATCTTTATACGACCTCCGAATCGTTTCTCCAACGCATCAGCGCTGCCGTCGGTAGAGCCGTTATCGATCACGAGTGTCCTGAAATTGGGATAATCGGACTTCATGAGCGATTCGACGCAGTCGATGGTCAACGACTTTCCGTTCCAATTGAGAATCAGAACATAAACCAATGGGAATCTTCTCGCAGATGCTTTCTTCTTCGACCTCATGTAAAATCGCTTACCTTTTCTATGATGTACGTCTGTTCATCTTCTGTCAGATCGGGGAAGAGCGGAAGTGTGACGAGTTTACGCCAGACTTCCTCGGCTACAGGCAGCTTTCTGTAGAATGGTTTGTATATTTCGTATAAGTGATTAGGAATGTAGTGCACTCCGGCAGATATGTCGTTCGCTGCAAGATATTCGATCAGGGCGTCGCGTCGCCCATTCAGAACCTTCATCACATAGTTATGGTTGGCGCTTCGCGCATACCCCTTTTCGACCGGCGTCTGGATCCAATCGACTCGGCGGAAAGCTTCGTTGTATCTCTTGACGATCTCACGCCGGCGCGCGTTTGCCGTATCCAATTTCTCGAGTTGAACCAGCCCGATCGCCGATAGTATGTCATTCAGATGGTACTTATAGCCAACCTCCTCGACGTCGTACTCCCACTTGTATGCTTTACCTTTTGCGCGATCCCATGTCCCCCTGCTAATACCCAACCAACACAGTTTTCTTATGCGGTTCGCTAACATCTCATCATGCACAGTGATCATTCCACCATCGCCAGTCGCCAAATTCTTCACTGCGTGGAAGCTAAAGCATGTCGCATCACCTATTGAACCTACTTTACGTCCTTTGTATTCCGCGCCACAAGCGTGTGCAGCATCCTCAATCAACCTAAGATTCCTATCCTTCGCAATTTCGAGTAAGGAGTCCATATCGCACGGATGCCCCCCGTAGTGAACGACCATGACTGCTCTTGTCTTGGGGCTCACCAACCGCCTGACTTCCTCCACCCGAATGTTCAACGTATCTTCCTCAATGTCAGCGAATACTGGTATTGCCTTATTGTAAAGGATAGCATGGTTTGTCGAGATGAAGCTCATCGGCGTGGTTATAACCTCGCCGCCCTCAACATCGGCGGTTTTTAAAGCAAGATGGAGCGCCGCCGTACATGAATTCACACCCACAGCGTGCCTGACACCCACATATTGAGCGAACCTCTCTTCAAGAAGCCGCGTCTTCGGGCCAAGACCAATCCAATTCGACCTTATGACTTCAGCTACGGATTCAATTTCTTCTTGCCCCATGCTTGGTCTAAATACGGGAATCATATTCGCCACCTTTCTCCAGAAATGGTACCATTTAAGACTTTGCCTGCTTTGCCATAAAGTTCTTCATTCAATGCCTTCCGTGCGAAATATTCCGTGAATACAATCAAAACTGACACAAAGAATACTTTGTTAAAATAGAATGCAAAGAAATCCTGCGTCGTGAGATAGATAAGCAACAACCCAGCCCATGCCAAGGCCAGAACCCTCAACGGTCCTTTGCATGTGTTGCCTGCCCCAATCTTTTTAGCCGACTTCAGAAGTAACATGAATATGTGCACAAAGAGATTCACATGCAGCAGGAAACCAATAATGCCGAAGATCAGAATAGTATTCACAAAACCCAGATCATTATCATAATACACCATCGTTGTGTTTGAGAATCCGTATCCAATAACAGGGTTTCTCTTGATGACGCCTAGTAGTATTGGTAGCTGATTCACGAATCTGTTCTGTGCTGTGCCGATTGCGCTGATATCTCCTCTCGTCAAACTCAGTACCTCCTGAATACGCAACCAGGAGCCATGCAATAACGTATCCGATGGTATGACGGAAAAGTAAGTCAGCGCTCCCACTACAATCAGAATTGAAGCAAGAATACCGAGAGTCGAGAGGATCTTCTTTCGTATGAGTAAGGCGTAGCCGAGGAACATAAATGAAAAGACAACGAACCATTGTCTCGTTGCAGACACAAAAACTGACAAAAGCGCCACCGCAGCGATCAGGTATATATGGGTTCGAGGTAATACGTGTTCTTTGTCCACCAACAAAAGGATAGAAAAAAAATAGCATAAGAACAATATCAAAATGCCGCCCACCATAGGTCTTATCGAACCTGTCAACACAATCAGTGTTAGGCTTCGGTAGCCGGGGCTGAATAAATTCACAAATTCATTACCTGTTACGAGGAAATGAACTTGTGTGAAAAAGATGAAGAGAACGACGGGAAATACCAGTATTGCAAAGAGATACACGTCTTTTTTGCCATTCATCAGGTAATAGAAAGAAAGGATAACGGAATAGTAAAAAAGCCATCTGATATTCCAGGCAACAACATCAATATCTGTGCCGTAGAGCGTGGATGTTACGATCAGAGTGAAGGCGATATACAGTAGAAGCAGAAAAAGAGGCTTACGCAGTCGGAGGGTTGCCTTCTTGCCTAGGGTAAGGGACTTGGCCAGTGCCACGAGCACAAATAGATCTATCGGTGTAAATGACATGCCGGCAAGAAAAGTATAGAACGGCAGACGATGTGATGAAGCGGCAGATAAATCCGCAAATAAATGTCCGGGACCCTGGGCGATAATGAAGAAAAAAGCAAACCAAAAATAGTCCTTTTTCGAAAGGACGAAGAATATCAGCAGTGACAGAAAAAAGACCCTGGATGCATCCTCGCTGGCGAAATAGACCGCATAGAACGACATGGCGAGCAGACATACTAAAAAGAATATGTCCCTGGCCACTTGCCAGCCAAAATCGGATGCAGGCAGATCAAAGACCTTGCGTTTCATCGAAACACTATGCTAAACAGAACAGTATAGACGACGTTATTCCATCACGGCGGTCACGATGGTTCTACTCCCCTCTTCTCCGTTTTCGTGTATGTCCGCGAACATCTGGTACACACCGCTCTATTGTCATCTAAGGTCAATTTATTTCCACACTTGCACATCCAACCTATTATCTTAGCAGGTACGCCAGCCACTACGGCATGATCTGGAACATCATCACGCACTACGGCTCCGGCTGCGATGAATGCCCAGCGTCCGATCGTCACACCGCATATTATCGTTGCATTTGCGCCAATTGATGAACCTTCCCTCACAAGAGTTGGCAACCATTGACCATATTCGGGATAGAGCCGTTTCGGATATTTTGCACGGGGGGTGAGATCATTAGTGAAAACCGCCGACGGACCAACAAAGACGTAATCCTCCAGTGTTACCAAATCCCAGACATCGATGTTGGATTCCAGTTTTACACCATTTCCCAAAACTGCCTTTGAACAGACGAGACAATTATGGCCGATAACACAATCTTCTCCAATCCGCGCACCGGGCTGGACTTGAGAGTTATGCCATATCTTGCTCCCTTTCCCGATCCGAGCATTATCAGGAACAGTGGCGGTCGGGTGCACGTACACGTCCTTGCGCAGCGATCCGTAGCTCCTTTGCCTATCGAACGTTACTTTCAACCCATTATTATTGAGTGAATTTTGCGCAGCAAAGAGGAATTTAAGCACATTCAATCCCTCGTGGCCGTCAGTGTAGGGAATCCATCCATTCTCAATGCACTCAATGAAATGATGGCACTCGATCCTAAGAGGCTCTTCCATCTGTACAGAAACGACTTCTGCATCAGCCTTGTGTGCGATCGGCGCACGATTCTGCCATTCGATCGTATGCGGGTACAAGAAGAGCTTTTCAGTCGTCAGATCATCAAAGACAGCCATCTTACGATCACCGACAACGACCAACTTCTGCTCTTTGTATGGATGTAACCACGACACAAAGATATGACACTGCACACCGCTTGGAAAATCCATCGTCGTGAGAGTGACATCGGCAATCCCCTTCTGAAGATAAGTACCGCCGATGGCCGAAAGCGAACTTGGCTGCTCGTTCAGCAAATACAGGATAACAGATATATCATGCGGGGCAAAGCTCCAGAGGATATTCTCCTCATCTCTGATCTTACCGATATTCAATCGGTTTGAATATACATACTGGATCTTGCCAAGCTCGCCCGCATCGATGAGTTGCTTAAGTTTATTGAGCGCAGGATGGTAGCGTAGTACATGCCCAACCATTAGAATGCGGTTGTTATCTCCGGCCAGCCTTACAAGTTCTTCTGCCTCATCTATCCTGAGGGCCAACGGTTTTTCGACAAACACATGCCGCCCGGCAGCAAGGACCTTCTTGGTTATTTCATAGTGGCTTTTTGCCGGCGTGGCAACGACAACGCCATTGACCTCCGGGTCACTAAGAACGTCATCGATCGATTCCGTGCAAATGGCTTCCGGAAAATTGGCTCTACATGACTTGAGCTTTGCTTCCTTTGAATCACATACGGTTCTGAGCGCACCGAGCTGGGAGAAATTCCGGACAAGATTCCGCCCCCAGGATCCGGCACCAATCACGGCAATACGCGCCTGCGCCCGATGCTCATCTATCACCGCATGTGTACGTCCTTCACGCAACGTTTGTTCTATGTTCTCCGCCATACCAACACCTCCTAACCCCTTTTAGTAGTGCATAAGATTCGAATCCTAAAAATCAGATACTGACATAGTAACATCTCCTTGCACGATTTTTTGTTACTCCGATTTTCATATGTACATATCTTACTTTTTGTAGAATTGCTTTACACACTCTATCACATAATCTACTTCTTCTTCTGTTAGATCCTGCTGGATGGGCAACGAAATAACCTCACCGGCAGCTTGTTCCGCCTCCGGAAGGTCGCCTTCTTTGTAGCCGAGATACCGAAATGCCGGCTGCAAGTGCAACGGAACCGGATAATGGATCGCCGTTCCAATGCCTTTACTATTGAGAAAGTTGCCCAATTCATCCCTCTTTTCGGCCCTGATCGTGTATTGGTGGTACACTGATTCGTTATCCTTGCTTATGTGCGGCGTCATTACCACATTTCCAAGACCTTCATCGTATCTCTTGGCGATCTGACGTCGCTTTGCGTTCCAGTCGTCAAGGTACTTAAGTTTTATGCTGAGAAAAGCCGCCTGCATTGCATCGAGACGATCATTGTAGCCGAGAAAATCGTGGTGGTACTTTTTCTGGGCACCATGAACACGGTATGCCCTGATCTTGGTGTCGAGCTTCTCGTCATTGGTGAGGATCATGCCTGCATCTCCCAGCGCGTTGAGATTCTTGGTCACATAAAAACTGATGCAAGCCGTGTCGCCGAGATTACCGACCATCTTCCCTTTGTATTTCGCACCAATGGCCTGGGCCATGTCTTCAACGACCTTCAGGTTGTATGCCCGGGCCAAGTCCATCATCTCTGCCATATCTGCTGCCTGGCCGTAGAGATGCACGGGAATGATAGCCCTGGTGCGAGCCGAAATATGATCTTTTATCTTTTTTACATCGATATTGAATGTCTTTCCATCGATATCACAAAAAACGGGTCTTGCCCCGAGTATCGCGATGACCTCAGCGGTAGCAACAAACGTGAAGGGCGTGGTTATCACCTCATCGCCCGTACCGATCCCCAGCGCTTTCAAAGACAATAGCAGGGCATTTGTGCAGTTGGATACGCCAATGGCGTATTTTGTCTCGGTGTAAGAGGCAATCTCATTCTCAAATTTTTTCACTTCATCACTGAGGATGAACTTGTTACTGTCCAGTACCCTCTCAAATGCCTGCATCAGGTCTTTCTTAATCGGTTTATGTTGCCGCTCAAGATCAATGAATGGAACCTTCATGAACCTCCTTTCGACCATCTATTGCGTGACAATTCACCCGTGCGACCTCACCATTAATCGCATGTTCCGCATTTCGATTCATCTTATTTC
>CP070705.1:1700849-1729313 GCA_020349965.1 Caldifarciminota bacterium
ACGAAGGTAACGACCGCTCGATTGTGGCTTGAATCCATTTCACGGTCGAGCAGTTCAACGCCGGCACTCTCGATTTCGGCAAGAATCTGATTGAGTTTTTCCTCATCTCGCCCCTCACTGAAATTCGGAATACATTCAATTATCTTTTCCATATAATCTTTCCTTTCTTTATCGTATACCTTACTATATCCTCCCCGAATTCATATGGAATCTTCATATAGTTGTCAACATCAAGCACTACAAGGTCGGCTTGCTTACCTTCTTCGATGCTTCCGATACGGTCGAACATACCAAGCGCTTTTGCGCCATTCCTTGTCGCGCCGATCAGAGCCTCTTCGACATGCATACCGTAGGAAAGACAAGCAAGAGCAACTATCTTGAGCATAGAATATATCATGCACGATCCCGGGTTGAAATCACTTGCAATAGCAACCTCTGACCTGGCCGCACGGAAAGCCCGGATGTTCGGTTTGTCTTTGAGCCGCAGGAAAACAGACGTACCAGGCAGAAGCGTTGGAACGACGCCGCTTCTCTTCATCGCTATTACGTCCCTCTTCGTTGAAACGAGAAGATGGTCCGCCGACGTGCACTTCAACTCCGCGGCGAGTCTTGCCCCACCGATATTGGCGAATTCATCGACGTGAATCTTCAGCTTTAGATCATGGTCTCTCGCTGCTTCCAAAATCATCTTGCTTTCCTTCCGGCTGAACGCGATACGGTCACAAAATACATCACAGAATACCGCCAATTTTCTGCTGGCCACGAACGGAATCATCTCGTCGGTGACCAGTTCCATGTAGTCGTTCCGCCTTATCTTTCCTGGCACGGCATGGACCAGGAATGTCGGAACGACGTCGATCGGGACGCGGTGTTTCAGGCGCCTTATTACGTGCAGCATTTTGTATTCGGTCTCCGGTAACAACCCATAGCCACTCTTGATTTCGACCGTCGTCGTACCGTGCCGTGTTACCTTCTCGATCCGCTCCCTACCGAGTCCGAAAAGCGTCTCTTCATCTGCCTGCGATGTCTTCTTCACGGTGCTGGCGATACCGCCTCCAGCACGGGCAATTGCCTCATATTTCATGCCTTTTATGCGCATCGCGAACTCTTCTTCACGGCTCCCGCCGAACACCAGATGGGTGTGGGAATCGACAAAACCAGGCATTACAACGCACCCGTGAGCATCGATCACCCTGTAGTTTGCTTTTGGCTTTATCTTGCCAAGCCTCTTGATATTACCGTCTTCGACAAGGAGCGAAATGTTCTTCAACCTGCCGAGGCCGCGTTTCATCGTAAGAATTTGGGAAGCGTTGTGTATCAACACCTGCATCAAATATTCTACCCCAATTTGTCTATATGTCAATGAAATAAGAAGAGAAAGGATGACAACCGCGCCATTGCAGGCTTCCAGACCGACATCCGAATGGGCGGTTCTGCAGATTCGTGATCAGTTATCGTCTTGACGGCGGCGGTTCGCTCTTCCAGATGGTCCTGCCAGCTTTATCGATATATAGTGGATTCCTGAGAGTATCCATCACCATGGCCAGGCCACCCGAAAAATGCCCTATGAACGAGAACTGCACCGCGATGGCAATCCTCCCCGATCTATCGACATAACCCCATTTGTCACCGATCCTGGCCGCCGCCAAACCGTCCATGAATCCATAAACGAGATCGAACTCGGGCTCAATCACCACAGCACCCGTGGAATCGATGAACCCCCATTTCTCACCTTTTCGGAACGGAGCCAGACCTTCAGAGAACGTCCCGGCAAAGTCGTATTGAGGAGCGATGACGAACGATCCAGTATTGCTGATGAATCCCCAGCTACCATCAATGAGAACCGGTGCGCGACCTTCAGAAAACATGCCGACGGCCATAAATCGCGGTGTGATCACGGTATTACCCGACTTATCAATATAGCCCCATAACACGCTATCGAGGAATGCCGCAAGACCCTCTGAGAAGATCGGTGGCATGACAAAGGCCTCAGGTATGACCGTTTCTCCGGCCTTGTTTATGCATCCCCAGTTGTCTCCGGATCGAACCGATGCGAGGTTCTCGGCAAAAGGTCGAACCGCTGCAAACCGGCATTCGACAACGATATTCCCCAAGGTATCGATGAAACCCCACTTGTCGCCCATACGAACATCGGCACGGTTTTCGGAAAAGTAGCCGCCGTGATCGAATTTCGGTTCGACGACCATTGTTCCCTCTTCGTCGATATAACCCCACTTAGACCCAACCTCGACGGCAGCGCGGCCCTCGGAAAAGTAGCCGACACGACTGAATTGCGGCTCGATAACCACCTTGCCTTTGCTGTCGATATAGCCGATCTTATCGCCGACCAGGACCGGGAATAATGTGACGTGCTTCTTTCCCGTACCATTCTGGCAAGATATTAGAAGCAGCGATATGAATATCGTTGACACGATCGCTTTCATAATTACTCCTTGTATTGCTCACTCTACCTTAACCTGAATACGCGCTGATAATCATGCTGTGCCTGCAATCCGCTTTCAGAGACTCGAAAGATGAAGCAATAGAGCTCGAACGTGCTGCTATAACTGGACGGCACATTCTTCGTGATTAAGATTGTGTACATGTGTAGCAATACATACTATTTGTATGCTACACAGATGAGCAAATCACTCTCCTTTTTGCTGTAAGGCTCGAAATTATATGATCCGTAGAAGCGGATCTTGCGGTACCCTGCCAATTGAAGCAGTTTGGAGTAGTCATCCTTCAGCAGCATCTGGTCATAATCTACACACCAGACCTTGAGTTGCGGTTTCTGTTTATCATGCAAAATGTCAAGGACATTATAACGGGCACCCCTGTCGTGGTAGTCTATCACAAAAAGACGGGAACAATCTCTGCTGCTCGAGGAGAGTATGAATCTCGGCTTTTTCTGCCACTGTTTGTCGGTCGTTCCTTGGGTCAAGATCAGCAAACCATTGTCGCGCAATACCCGCCGCATGCTTAGAAAGGCCCTGATAACCTCTTTTTTGTCCGACATCTGGAGTATCGAACTGGCGAGACAGACCACTGCATCGAATTTACGTTTGAAATGCTTGTGCAGTGCACGGTAATCAATCTTATGCAGAGGAATGCTGACATCGACCCTTTTCAGATTCTTCCTTGCCTTTGCAAGCATCGACGAAGAGATATCCGAACCCACAGCTTTACATCCGAGCGAATAGAAAAGATGGAGATCATGGCCGGTGCCGCATGCACAATCGAGCACTGACCTTACATTGTTCTCGATGAACACTTTTTGGAAGAAAACGCGATAACTCTGTTTGTGTTCGCCGAATTCGCCATGGAATAGATCGTAGCGTTCGGCAAAATCCCGATAACTATCCTTAGTCATGGCATGCAATCATCTGCAGGTAATCTTGGTTCATTCGCAACAACTCCCTGTCTCGAGGAGCTTTCGCCATTGAATAATGGTGTATACAAAGCACATAATATTATAGTCAGATCCAGAGGGAAGTCAACATTTTCTTCACCCGTCTCTATTATGGGAGTGGGTCTTGACATAAGCCGGATTTTCGTGATAATTTGTCAGGCAAATGGGCTTACTGTGCAGTGCGGAGTTCAACCGGCGTTCGGAATGTACTCTTTGTACCGCACTGCAGAAAAGCTCCCTTTCCAAGGAGGTAGTATGCGAAAATTATCACTTAAACTAATGATCGGTCTACTGACAATGGGTTTCTTGTGTAACCTTTTTGCAGCCCAGCGGGTCATCATGATGGAAGAAGCCTATTGGAGCGGTTGACCGACCTGCCCCTATGCCAGCAGTTTGCTGGATACCATTGCAATGATCGACTATCCTGAACAGACCGCGCTCGTTGAGTATCATTCCGTAGACGGAGATTTCGGATATCTACAGGAAGCGGACAACCGCATATACAACAACTTCTACGTTTTTATGGGTTACCCATCACTCTTTGCCGACGGCTCCGACCTCTGGCCGATCAGTACATGGCGGCCATGGCTCACAAGCCGGATGAGCGTACCGTCACCTATCGCTCTCAACATCTCGGGCGACTATGACCCGGTGACGAACAATGGTACGGTGACCGCATCCTTCTACAACGAATCGACGAGTGCCATAACGGCCCGCGTTTATTTCGTCATTACTGAAGACAGCCTCTACCATGCCGATCCCAATGGTCATGCGTGGCATAACAAACTTGCACGCGACTTCCTGCCCACCGAGATCGGAGAAGAGGTGACAATAAATCCGGCAGAGAATGTCGATGTAAGCCGCCTATTCACGATCGATCCGGGCTGGGACGAGAATCGCTGCAACATAGTGACCTGGATACAGGAAGATCCGCCCTCGCGCGATGGTCTTCAAGCCGGAAAGACAAGGGTCATGGATCTCGTCGGCATTGACGAAATCATCGTGCATGATGCAATGAGGCCGGCTGTCGCTCTCATGAGCAACCCTTGTTCTGCAGATAACATACGGTTCGCCATCGAATTACCTCAAGGAACGGAGTACAGAATCGACATATTCGACGTCCTTGGCCGCAATGTCCACACTTACATCGCGACAAGCTCGAGCGACCGGGATATCGCGCAGTTCAATTTGAATCAGAATGACAACCGCCGAGCCGCTGCCGGTGTCTATCTATACCGATTCACCAGCCAATCTCTCAATTCAACCGGCAAGATTATTGTCAAGTAGCGTTCAAGAGTCTGAGTTTATCGAGTCATGGGGCCGTTTAGGGACGGCCCCATGACTTGTCACCAACTGCAAAACGCTGCCTGGTCTGTGTAATATAAGAAATAAAATAACGTGTATACATACTCGAGGAGGTATTCATGAAAAGAGCAATTCTATTGGCAATCATCGGCTTGTTTGCAGCCTCGTCCGTGTTCGCCCAGACCGCTGACCGAACGCCAGAAAGAACTGCCGACGTATCAGAGGTTGAAGAACTGAGGAACGTGAGCCGGCTACCGGAAGCAGCACGGGATGCAAGATCAACCGGCACCGAAGAGGAGGAAATACAGAACGTAGTCAAGAGCGTCCAGGAGAAGAAACTGACCCCACAGGAAGGGGCCAACACGATAAAGATCATGAAAGAAAACACGGCCGACGGTGTATCGAATAAAGGGATATCCGGATATGTCGTCGAGCAGAAGGCAAAGGGCGTCCAGGGCGAAGAATTGGGACAGGCGGTAAAAACCGAACTGCAGGCCCGGCACCGCGTTAGAGTGGAAGAGCAGAAGGGAGAAGCCGAACGGAAAGAAGAGCACACGGGGAAAGAAGCCGAGGTGCACAAGGAAAGTGAGCAGAAAGCAAAATCTGAAGCCAAGGCGGCAGACGGCGGTGACCAGAGCCAGAAGGGAGAAATGAAGAAACCGCATGAAGAACAACCTGCACCTAAGGGAAAAGGCAAGGGGAAATAGAGACCAGCACTCAACGGAACAGGGGGAAATCATGAAAAAGAGGATATTTCTAATCGCCGTCATAGCTGTTCTCGTCTTCATAGGTTGCTCAGACGGAAAAGAAGTGAAAGCAACCGATCAGAAGATGATAGAAAAGGTTGCACAGATTGCGGCGATGCTTGAAGTCAATGAAGCAAAGGCGCTCGATATGCTCAAGAACGAAAAAATGAGTGTTGAGTACTACAAAGAAATTATCACGGCGATCACGCTCGATGCAACTGCGACGGAAAAATTCGTCCAGTTGAAGCGCATGTACGTCGACCAGTACAAGAAGTAACCACCTTGGGGTCAGATCTTGACTATTGACAAAATTGCATATACCGATTTGATCGGAAACGGCAGAGGCGAGATCGCGAACAAACTGGGCCGTTACTCCGATCTATTAATTGTCAATTGTCAAGATCTGACCCCATTCATCTCGACATAACCGACATAGCCACTCCCGCACCGATCATGATCGTTCCGCTGAGGCGGTTCTGCGTCTTCCATAATCTTCCCATGTCGAACCAGCACTGCACGCGGTTAGCGATCATCGTATAGAAAAGCAGCACTGACGCTGCTACGATAATATTAGTGATAGCAAGGAAAGCCAGCTGGGTATTTGTATCATAGTGAGGAAGAATGAACTGCGGCAGCAAAGCGGCGTAGAAGAAGATCGCTTTTGGATTCGTCCCACATACTACGAAACCGTCGACGAACGCTCTACGCATCGTCAACTCAGTCGCACCTTCTTGCGTATTCGGTACAGGTTTGCCTGCAGTCCATTGACGGATACCGAGATACACCAAGTACAGGGCGCCGATGATCTTCAGACCTTGGAAGAACACCACGGACTGTTCTAGCAGTTTGCTCAAGCCGAATAGCACGACCATGACCTGGCAGCAATTTGCAGCGAGCTGCCCTAGAATCGTGGGCAAAGTCCTTCTGGTTCCGTGCTTAAGCGCGTGGGCTACGGTGAAGCAGACCGAAGGTCCCGGTATCAGACCGAAGACAAATGAAGTACCGACAAAAGATAACCACAAGGGAAAAAACATCTTATCCTCCTTTTTAGTTTGACGTCAAACCATCGTTTTAAAAAAACGCTGGGAATGCCTAAAAATTATTGAGCATTTTCACAACACCCTTAACAAGCTCCTCGCGCTCCGCTTGCGAAAACCCGAGAAAAGCATTTGAGATCAACTTCTCGGAAATCTCTTCAAAATCCTTCTCCAATGACCTTCCTTTCGCAGTAAGGCAGAGATACGTTATCCTGGCATCATCAGGGTCTCCCTCCTTCACAACGTAACCAGCGCGCACCAATTTGTTGACGAGCGCGGTGACGGTAGACTTGTCCCTGCCAATCCTCTCTGCAATCTCCTTCATTGGGACCCTATCCTTTTTTAACAGTGTACTCATTATCCCGCCATGCGATGGCACAAGACCCGTAATCTTCCGCTTGTTCAGTTCCCTGATAATGAATTCATAAGCCTTGTCTCTTACTCTAGCAATCAAGGCAATGATATGATCCGTCTTCACTCTGTATTATACTTTGATATCAAACCTTTGTCAACCCCCAATATGAGGCGGGCCGATCACACGCGAAACCGCTCTATTTGCCAAATCCAAAGGATTAACGCTTCGCAACGATGACCAACTGAGGTTTCTTCGTGCTGTCTAGCTCATAGCCACTATTGATCTCAAGTATCTTCAACCCGGTTTCCTTTAGAAATTTAGTAACTTCTCTTCGAGTGTAATATCTCAGAGCATGGTTCACTTCATATCTACGCATGCTCCCCCCTTCATCGACCCCGATCTCGCCCTCCATCCTTTCTATACCCGTCCTTTTATCAAACCTCGCCGAGAAATCGAACGTAATTACCCTCTTACCGTGCTTGAACACCTTCTCTTCCTTTCTCACCCCATCTCTGAATTTCTGCAGATAAAAGGAACGGTCGCGCACGTCAAAAATGAATACCCCCTCACCTTGCAGATTGCTCTTGATATTGACGAACGTCTTCCTCACATCATCCATTTCTACCAAGTCTCCAATACTACCACGAGCCCAAATAATGCCAATCCTTTTCGCCAACCTGAAATTTCTCATGTCGCCCTTAGTAAAGCGAACCTTCACTCCCGAGTTCTTTGCGTTCGTTCTAGCAACGGCAAGCATTTCAGTTGTGATATCCATGCCCATGACGCGAACACCTTTCTTCGCCAGTGCAACAGTGAACCTCCCCGTCCCGCATCCCAAATCGAGTATTTCTCTGCACTCGGTATGTCTGGCCAAGATTCTAGAAACGCTATTACAGATACCTTCAATATCTCGCGGCACTAACACGTCGTATAAGTCAGCCGTAATTCTGTAATATGACAGAGTCTTCATGGTCTGTCCCGTCTCATATAGTTGTTACAAGCATCCCGGTCAAAGTTAATGAGTCGGTTTCACGCAGACGAACGACGGAGAGTCGAAGGCGTTTGCGCCCTTCGGAATTTCGATCACTCTGAATCCCGCTTCCCGTAAAGAATGCCTCCAGACATCGACATTGAACGTACCACACACATGGTGATCGTGTTCTATTCTAAGTTTGCCTCTGTCGCGGATCAGGTATACCATCGTTGCTTCGAACGTATTATCCGCGGGATCGGGGTCGTAGCTATTTTCAATGAAAGTTATCTCCATGGTGCCTGTTTTGGAAACCGAAGTCTGTGTCTTGTTCTGTACTAAATCTTCCTTGCAGAATTCTGCGTAGCAGACCATTACACCTCCGGCAAGCAGGTGCCTGTACGCGCAACGAAATGTTCTCAGTAGATCAGCCGTATTAGTAATATAGGCAATGCCATCGTTCATGTATACAGAATCGAACTGACGCTTCAGGTCGAAATCCCTCATGTCAACCTGGTAAAATGTACACTCCGGATTCAATTTTCGCGCATTGTCCAGCATCGCATTGCTGATGTCCAAACCGTGCGTATCGAAGTGCCGCTTGAAGTGGAACATATTCTTTCCGCCCCCACATGTTATATCAAGCAATGATCGTACCTCGATCAGCGCATGCTTTTTGATGAGTTCTACGGATATTTCGCTCTCTTCCCTGTATTCTTCGACACTCCCCCACAACGGCCATAACCATGCGAGGTCGCCGTACAAACGATGCAATTTGTCATTAACATCGTTCATGTTTTCATTATATCTAAGTGCACCGGGCAGTCAATCTGCCACAGTACAAGTATCGTCCACAATGTCAAGCATTAACTGCCAGGCTTCAGATCGCTAACTCATAGGGTGTTTCTTGAACCTATGAGGCATCTAAAGCCGATCCGTCTTGATATAGATCCTGCTTCGGATATACTTTGTTAACTTTGGGGATCGGATGAAACGTAAGAAACTGACGGATGCGAAAGTCGCGAGGTACTGGAACAAGAATGCAGCCTCATGGACAGAACAAGTCAGAAAAGGCTGGGATGCCTACCGGGAATATTTCAATAATCCATTCTTTCTGAAGTTCATTGGAAATCTCAAGGGTAAGTACGTCTTAGATGCGGGTTGCGGAGAAGGACATAACACCCGCATCCTAGCCAAACGTGGAGCAAAGGTTCTCGGTATCGACATTTCAAAAAATATGATAAAAGCAGCACGTGATGAAGAAAGAAGGAATCCGCTCGGAATCCAATATCGAGTTGCTTCATTCTCTGAAATGTCTTTCACATCGGAAAATTCCTTTGACGCCATTGTCTCGTTCATGGCCCTGATGGATGGACCAGATTATCAAGGCGCGATCAAAGAATTCTACAGGATTCTAAAAAAGAATGGCGATCTCTATTACAGTATAACCCACCCTTGTTTCTTGACCAAAGGAATGGATTGGATAACAGATGAACGTGGAGAAGTTATTGCTTATAAGATGTCTGATTATTTTGATGCAGAGCCGAGAGTGGATCATTGGAAATTCACCAAAGGTCCGGTACCCGACAGCGTCGAACCATTCGCCGTGCCGAGCTATTATCGAACCCTCTCGACTTATATTAATGTTCTAATCGACACCGGCTTTAACTTAAGAAGAATCAGCGAACCACGTCCAACCGAAGAGATGTGCAGAAAAAATGAATGGTTGAGAAGATGGCGCCAGCACGTAGCAATATTCCTTTATGTACACGCCGCGAAACTGCACCAGCCCCGGGGACAGGCATAAACTTTTAAACTTTTGAGGAGATTTCCTGCCAGGTGTTGACAATAACCCCTCCAAACCTATAATGCACCTGTGAAAAAATACCGCGCAATTATCTTTGACTGTGGTGGTGTCATCTTCGATTTTCATCCCAACAGAGTCTATGAGCACTGGGCATTGGTCGGTGGCAGCGATGCGGACTCGATCGAACGCAAATTCGTTTTGGGCGAAACATACCAGCAGTTCGAGAGAGGAGAGATCGATGCCTCCCAGTTCAGGAAGCATATTTCGAATATGATCGAACTCGATATCAATGAAGCTGGTTTCGATGACGGCTGGAATAGTCTCTATGGAGATTTCGTGCCTGGCATCGAACGACTGCTCAGACATCTCGCACAAAGTTATAGGCTTGTCGCCCTAACAAATACGAATGAAATACATGCAAGAAAATGGCGGACTATGTGCGCGCCGGTTCTTCCTTATTTCGAGAGGGTATTCAGCTCTCACGAAATGCATGCGCGAAAACCAGAACGCGAAGCATACGAAATCGTCCTTAAATACCTCATCCTCCATCCTGAAGAAGTAATATTCCTCGATGATAATCCTGAATACGTTAGCGCCGCCATGCGCTTGAACATAGACAGCATTCACGTAACATCATTTGGACAAATGGTCGAAGGACTGAAAAACCTCGGCGTCGAGATGTAAGGCGTATTGCTCTATACCGACACGCGGGCGAAATGTTTCCTTCGCGTCGAACGCGGCGTCCGGCCAAAATAGTCACGCCACCAATCATCGGTCCTTAAAGGCTTCGGCGGATCATTTCGTTTGCGCCATTTCAAGGATTCCCTGAATGCATGGTGAGTGTATAGCCGCATGAATTCGCCCAGATAGACATCGGCGACACGTTTGTTTCCGCGCGTGACCAACATATTTTCATCGTTTTGCCGAGTGGAAGCATCGCTAAAATTGGCAGAACCCGCCACCACAATGGGATCGTTGGTGAGCGGATCAATGAGCATGAATTTGTTGTGCACATAGCGCACATTCGAGTTCAGCCTCGTGAGTTTCTCTTTCGCCCAACCCTCGATCTTGTTTGTGCGGACGAAATCGCCTATCGCGAAAATGTTCTCCGGCATTTTCCGCAGTGCTATGATCTTCTTTTCCTCCGCGGTCCGCTTTGGCCCACGTTCCATCGGCCGGGTCATCTTATCCATCAGTGCAAAGCGTATCCCTGCCCTGCAATTCTTGTAGACATTCTGAAACACATCGTTCATGCCGAACGCAAAGGTCATGAAGAGTCCTTCCCGGGCTTTCATCGCAAGGTCGGCATACCAATCGAGTGCGTCGAGAGTCTTACGGGGGCTGAAGATGGCCGTCGTCCCCCTCGGGGGTCGAGCCGGTGGCAGCGGCGAAATTGTTTCAACGCTATCTTTGAGCGGCGCACTATCGGGGTCCTTCCATAGTTCATTCCAATAATCCAGAAATTTTGCAGCGATCTTCTTTTCTTCGACTACATGGGCGCAGTTGGAATGCCCGTAGATGCCTCCTTCGGAAAAATTCGTGCCGCCGGTCCATACCGATTCCGGCCTACCGTCATGAATTTTGACAATAAACTTATTATGGGAAATGTAAGATTTCGGCGTTGTCCGCCCCTTGCTGACATTCCTGAGGCCGGTATGGGCTACCGCGTTGATGTTCTTAACCCTGGGCTTGGCTTTGCGAGCGTCGTAGACGATACGGATATCTACCCCCCTATCCAGAGTTTTTTTCACAACTTCAAGGAATTCGACATAGTTGAATTCGTATGCCGCAATGCGGAGAGCATCTCGTCCGGGTACGCTCGACTCGATATAATCCTCTAGCGCCTCGTTCAGACCGCGCGACAGCCATTTGAATGCCTCACCATGTGAAACCTTATCCGGCGGCCTGTCGCCGAAGCGACGGACATATTCCTGCGATGCCGCTACTCCGCGGTTGAAATACACATCGTGATTACCGGATTCGGGGCATTCCGTTCTGATGTCGACGGCCGTTGCCGCGTAAGGTGTAAGATTCGTCGGAGTTCCCTTCACAGCGGTGATCGTGTACGTGTAATCGTGACCCGGCTTTGCAGAATAGTCAGCCCACTGAAAGCTTTGAACCGGATGCTCTTTTGTCGAATATCGCGAACCGGCAGGAAACCCAGGGTCGGTTTCAGCGAACGCCTTCATTCCAGACAGATAATAAGCCTCATCTTCGGTATGGTCGGTGCGATGTACCGAAAAGCCAAGCAAGCCTCTGCACCTTTCCTTTGCCAAATTGAATCCAAGCATTACGACATACGTTCCGGCGACCACATGAACCTTGAGGCCGCCAGTCGTTTTCGTTACGCGCATACTATCCCCCTTTCCTAACATCTATTTTCAGAGCAGTCCGTATACGATCGATACAAGATCGCACGTACCTTCACTCCAAAAACTTTTTAAGCCGAATGTTGTTAGAAATTATAACACATATTGGCCTTTTGTTATGAAGATGTTTTTTTTTGATTATTAACACACTCCGAATACAGATTAGAAGAACGCAATAACTCCAGACGCTGCCCATTATTTGCTTCATGTGTTAATAATCAAAAAAAAACATGTTATTGCAATCTCCTGCGCAGAGTACTAAAATAAATGGCAGCGTTTGTGAAAGGTCCTATCACTGTCAGATAGGCAGATACATTGCAGCCGTTTTTTCAAAAATACTGACGTAATAACGCAGGGGAGGTGATTATGCGAAGGACATTTGCATTGATGATTCTTGTATCTAGTTGCATGATAGTCATGAATTGCTTCAGGACAATGCCAATGCATGACCCTATCTATCCCACGAAAGGTGCAGATATTGTCTATAGTCTCGATGTATGGGCGTACAATGGGGTAGCTAATGTGAAACTTTACGAGCGGGTATATTCTCTGGATGCCTCGGGTAGCATCAGTTTCGGAGCTGAGATGCTAATACATGAGTGGGACCCACCGGGAACTCCCAATTCAACAACGCTTGAGTACAA
Organism: Caldifarciminota bacterium; assembly: GCA_020349965.1. Classification (GTDB taxonomy): domain Bacteria; phylum Hydrothermota; class Tepidihabitantia; order SM23-42; family SM23-42; genus SM23-42. The sequence continues at coordinate 1,713,495 of CP070705.1, forward strand.
GAAAGTTGGGGGTTATGCTGCAAACTCACTAATTCGATATCGTTTCTTGGTCAAAGATAAATTAGGAAACACGCGTTCTCACCACGTTATATTTGCGATTGACCCGTTCCCATTTACTGCCCATCCTGCACCGGTCTATGTACAAGGAGATATTAATCATGTATTTGACGTAGTGTTCATCCCCGATACCGATATTACAGACATGGCGGTGTTCCGGAGTCATTGTCGATCAATGATCCTCGACGCGATATTTGCAGAAAACACAATAGACCACTGGTGGAACAGACAATTCAACTTCTTTATTAATCCAGATAGGGGCACTGCTACAGATGCCAACAGAATAAGCCAGGATGGCTTACATCAGAAACCCGCAAATTGGGCCAACCTGAGTTTCGCCGAAGTAAAAGTCATAATGCATCAGAACGATCTCAGGGATTATGCATATGGAAAACTTTTCTCGACCGAACAACAGAATCGAGGCACTATGATGCACGAAGCAGGCCATGCCATGTTCCATCTCGCAGATGAGTATCCTGGCGGTTCACATTGGCAAGAAGCAATTCTCCCCAATAACTGGGCTACCCTACAAGCAGCCCAAGCCGATGCTCCATCTCGACACAAAACAGCTGCAGATGCAGTGGAAATAGGCACTGATGGATGGTACAAGATTTGCGATGATAATTGTCAGATGAAACTCTCGGGACTCAACCTCAGTCACTATGATCTACCATGTGGAGATCGCGTCATTTATTGCATAATAGATAACGCGACCAATCCATAAGAAAGGATGTAATTATGAAATCATCAAAAATCAAAAACCTTCTGCCAGTACTCTTTATAGTTCTGACTTTCCTTAGTAACTGCTCAAGACAGATCGAAACATATCAAGACGAAAAGCAGCGACAGAAGGTCGAAAAAACTACACCGGAATACAATGCCACGTACTTTGTCGATCCGGAAAGCAAACACCTTGCTCTTATCTTTGATATTGTTGATGGCGAACTTAAGTTGGCTGATGGGCCAGCTCAACTGCGGCCCGGAAGAATGCCCTATTATTCAACGGAAACAACTGCCGGCGGTTTTTTGGTTGTTTTCAATGATGCGGCAGGCGAAAAAATCGGGCAGTACACAATTGAAGATCCTAGATTTGTCCGCAGCTGTGATTTCGATTACGATTCAACTAATGTTGTGCAACCGATCAGAGACGGGAGTATTGAAATTCTACTTCCATATGATATCAAAATCGCCACGATAGTGATCGGTACAGTGGCAGAGAAGCCGGTGCCATTAGACGTCAGCAAACAAATTCGGGCAGTCGTTAAACAGTAAGAGTTGGTTTTAACGAATAAGGCGTATTCGGGTCTACATCTGGAAATCAGGAACTAATTCGTAGAGAGTAAAAAACAATCGACTATTGACCGGTGGTTGAAAAAAATAGGCGCAGCGTACGGTTGCCAGAATAGTTTCCAGTTTCCATGTCTGACTCCCTCGCTTTCCCATACTTCTGGTTGTTAGCATGACATCGTACTCACTATTGACAATGGGCTTTGCACGAAGACTATCAGAAAACAGGAGATAATCGTATGAATACAAAAACCGATAGGTCAACAGTCTTTTTTGATGTAATCAAGAATCGCCGGTCAATAAGGAAATTCAAATCAACTCCAATACCAAAGGAGCATATTACAAGAATCCTGGAGGCCGCTTCTCTCGCCCCTACTGCGAATAATCGCCAACCATGGAAATTCTTAGTTATACAAAACCCGGAAACAATTGACGCAATAAAACGAGCATCAGTCGAATTGAAGATTCAAGAATATACACACAATACGGAACATACTCCCGAACAACTAGCTGCCCGTAAGGAAAAAGTAAGCAACCACTATGATGATATTTTTTCTGCCCCTGCTTATATCGTCGTCTTCACCGATTCTTATGAGGAATTTTCTCATTATAACACTCATGACGGCCCCTTAGCAGCTGCCCATATTTGTCTTTCTGCTCAAGCGTTAGGGTATGGCTCATTATACGCCACAGAATCCATCTCGGATGCCGCAATCAGAAAAATCATCACGGTTCCAGTGAAATATACCTTTGTATGCGGTATACCCATCGGGATTCCGGAAAGTATACCAGAAATGCCGCCGAAAAAACCCGTTGATGAGTTGGTTGTGTATGAACACTTTTGAATCTGACATTAGAATCGCAATCAAAATTGCAGAATCAGAATAAAAATACCGTATCAAGCATGGTGAGACTTTTGTCGCTGCACTTCCGATGACCTGATATGTACGATGACTACAGCTGCGAACAGATCGATTAGCAAGATAATTGATCAACATTAGATATCGGTCAGCACCGGAGTCGACGACAGGATGCGATGGTTGACAAGGTCGGGGCTGGCAATACAATGAAAAGAGGAATCTATTATGCTGCAGGGCGTGCATTTTCTTCTCACATATATGTGCAACTTTGAGTGTGACCATTGCTTTGTCTACAGCAGCCCAAAAGCTCCAGGTACATTCACCGTAAGTCAAATCAGAAGCGTGATCGATGAAATGACCCGCATCGAGACAGCAGAGTCCGTATTTTTTGAAGGTGGCGAACCGTTTCTGTTTTATCCCTTAATGATCGAAGGTATTAGAATCGCCCGCGACAAAGGATTCAAAGTAGGTCTCGTGACAAATTCATATTTTGCCACAACCGAAGAGGATGCCGAGATCTGGCTGAAACCTCTGATCGAATTGGGCATATCCATTCTCAGCGTAAGCGACGACCCGCTTCACCATGGAGACGAAGAGCAGAATTTTGCAAAACGCCTCATCGCCGCCGCAAAGAAAGCCGGGATAACAACCAATGCCATCTGTATTGAGAAACCCGCTGTCGCAGCATCTACAAGTGGAACGCAAGAAAAAGGCGAACCTGTTGCCGGCGGAGAGACCATGCTGCGGGGAAGAGCCGTAGAGAAATTGATCGAAGGTCTTCCGAAAAAACCATGGGATACATTCACCGAATGCCCTTACGAAGAACTTGTATCACCTAAGAGGGTGCATATCGACTCGTACGGTCACACCCACATGTGCCAGGGTTTGAGCATGGGCAATCTCTGGAAAATACCACTATCACAACTGGACAAAAAATACGACGCTCACCTGCACCCGATCTGCGGCCCACTGGTTAAAGGTGGCCCTGCACTACTCGCAAAAACATACGACGTCAAACATGAAGATGCATATGTCGATGCCTGCCATCTCTGCTATGTTGTACGCAAATCTCTGTTAGACAAATACCCGCAGTTTCTCGCTCCAAGACAGGTCTATGGATTGGAGTAGAACGAAAAAACACCATACGTTCACAGTGCAATGAAAGCAAAGTACAAACATACGAATATCGTGGCGCGTGATTGGCGCGCGCTGGCACGTTTCTACCAAGAAGTCTTCGGATGTATTCCCGTTCCTCCTGAGCGCCGGCATTCTGGATCATGGCTGGACAAGGGTACCGGCGTACCCGGAGCAAAGCTATCCGGTATGCACCTGCGCCTACCCGGATACGGCGCCGATGGACCGACACTCGAAATTTTTCAATTTGAACAAAAAGAAGAACGGGCACGACCTGTTATTGCAAACCGCGAAGGGTTCGCCCATATCGCCTTTGAGGTGGAGGACATCGAGCAAGCAATATCCGAAGTCCTGACCCACGGTGGGAAGAAAATTGGAGAGCAGGCCAAGCATGAAGTTGAGGACGTGGGCACTATATTCTTTATCTATATGGCTGACCCCGAAGGCAACATCATTGAACTACAGAAATGGAGATAAGCAGTTACACTATCAGTGTCGCACCCGGTAATGTCGTTGAGCTCAGGCTGCTTGCAAATTGATCAATTGACCGCCATCTCCTTTATCTTTAACTTATCTAAGTTCATCTCACCGATACCGGATTCATAGGCAAACCGAATGTGCCGAATGTCCCGCGGTGCTCTATCGAAAAGCGCTGTAGTATAGGCATCCATAGCAACTGGATCTGTTCCTGCAATGACGGTTCTTTCATCTCTTGTTTGACCGGGTCCAGCCGGACCATTGGTCAGCAGAATCCGATTGGCATCCATAATAATGAGGTCGGGCTTGACAACCGTGTTCAAATCTGCAATGGCCTGATCCAATCCATTGATATGAAAAAAGGCTCGATCCCAATTGATGCCCATCAAATTCTTCATGCTGAGGGTCACCTCTGTCTGGCTATGGTGTTTGGCAATTGGCACGTTAATGAACACATCTGCATCCAAGATCTCTTTGATGATCTCAACATTCTGCAGCAACCTCCCCCGAAGCACGGGTACACTCTGGTATAGGTCTCTAGTGTTCGCGGCCACTACTCTCGCTCCGGCCGCAGAACATACATCCGTTACGCGGCTGATCTGAAAACTTCTTTCTGGATCATGGCTGGTGACTACCACTTCGCGGGCTCCCGCCTGCAAGCACATCTTCACCAGCACTTCCATCACGTCGGGATTGGTCGTTGAGGCTATCTCAGGGGGATTTGCCGCAAGGCAATTCGGCTTCAGCGCCACCTTGCTGCCCTTCTTGACAAACCTTTCGATTCCTCCCAGAGCCTGAATCGCCTTCATCGTATTTTCGGCTGGGCTACCACCTTTGGCTACGGCTAAGTCCAGCGGTTTTGGAGGAGCCGCTTCAGTCACTGCTCTCAGAATACTCGGGGTTGAGATCAAACCCAGGCCCCCATATGCGAGCCCCAACGTAGCTCCTCGAATCAAAAATTCTCTTCGTGAAATCTTATCCATATTGACTCCTTTATTTCAATTTCTCAACTGACCTCAGGAACATATTACTGCTCAACATCGCTCGACGAAGGCGCATTTAAACTGTCTAAAAGACTTTGAGCGTTCTGAGCTCTAAAACCGCCACCTTCCAATTCAAGAAATCTAGATAAATGCGTAATGACCTTTTCGTTCTGTCCGCGTCCGTAGTAAATCTGCCCCAACATATAATAGGGATTACCGAAGGTGGAATCTGTAGCAAGGGCTCGTTCGTAGAACTGAATGGCCATCGTAGTGTCTCCTTTGAGATAGTAACCTTCGGCCATGCTATCATATGAATTCGGATCATCTGGAGCAACATCGATCAAACCCTGAAAAGAAGATATGGCATCATCGTATCGCTGTAGATTCACGTAGCTATAGCCTAACATGTTATAGAAGTATGAGTTATCAGGCGCGATGCTCACTCCTTTTTCATACGCCTCAATGGCGCGGTCGTATGCTTGAGTAAAATAATAGCATTGCCCCATCTGTACGTACCCGCCAACATATTCAGGATCTACGGCGAGTGCCTCCTGAGCCTCGATAATTCCTCCCAACAGATTATCCAATTGGGCGACATTCACGCCTCCCAGTCCGTACGGGTAGTCATCACGGCTTGAGGCCACTTTATCTCGCAAGGCCGCCGCATCACCGCTCTTGCGGTATTCAATGAGTTCTTTCTGGAACCTGACTGCATGAGCCATTCCCTTGTCGCGTTTTGCCTCGAAGACCTCCTCGAACTGAGTCAAGGCCTCCTCGTATTGTCCTGTTTGACTTAACTCCAGTGCAGATTGAAAGGTAGAATATGCATCCCAGTCGTAGCCAACTTGGGACGTCAACATGTCGGCTTGTTCGGCATTTACCCGCTGGGCATAGCCGGAAACAGGGTAGCGCTCCACCACCAAGGCAAAATTCTCGGCAGCTGCCTTCGAATCATTCATATCAAGGTAGGTTTGGGCAAGGTTGTACTGATCCTCTGGTGCGGATGAAGCACCAGGATTCTCAAACAAGATTTCGCGATAAGTTAGAATAATCCGGTCGTAATCTTGCGTTGTGCGATAGCATGATAGGAGTCTGTTCTTGAGCCCATTGATCCATGCCACGGTCACAACACCATCGCTCGCTGACGAAAGTTTTCGGATCGCAGGGTCATATACATCTGCGGCTTCTTTCCATTTCTCCCGTTGTTCCAGACAGTAACCCAGCCGGTCGAACGCAAAAATCTCCCACTCTGTGTCCACGTTTTCATTCATCAATTTCTCGAAGATCTCGGCTGCCTTTTCATAATCATTGTTTATCGCAAGATGAATTTTCGCCATTGTCCACATAGCCGCAGGAACAAGATGGTGTTGAGGGTTCTCCTTCACAAACGCATCATATGCACTTAACGCCTCCGCATAATCCTCCTGTCTCAAGAAATCATTCCCACGTTCGAACGCCGCCACATCAGCTGCCTCGATGATACTCGGTGGGAAGAACCACAACAACACAAAAAGGATGGTACTCCCTTTGCATAACCATATTATACTTCTTTTCACATACACCTCCCTAATATAGAAAAAGCCTGAATTCATCGTATCCTATCCTTCAATTATTCAAAAATTTTTCTCGGGTCTATTCCCCCAACACACGTTTTGATATTATGCATATATGAAGAATAGTCAACCGCCTCACAATTTACTCACATTTCTCCTAACATACGAACAATTGCAGCCAAATCTCTAAATTCCATATGATCTCGGATCTGGATCTTGGGAACAGGCATAAGCTTTTAAACTCTTCAGCAGAAATACGATTAGATTTCAAGAAATAATAACACAACGCCCGGAAGTAACCTGCTGCGCAAAAGTTTAAAAGTTTATGCCTGTCCCCTAGTGTGAGATGAATCGAAAAGGCTTACAACCGCTGCCAGACGTTCTTATCGAGTGACCGGTACTGGATCGCCTCGGCGATGTGCGGGGTCTTGATATCTTCCACACCCTCGAGGTCGGCAATGGTGCGGGCGACTTTCAACACTTTGTCATAAGCGCGCGCAGAAAGACCGAACCGCTCGATCGCAGCCTTGAGCAAAGACTGCGCTTCTTCGTCGATCGCACAGTGCTTGCGGATGTCCTTCGATCCCAAATGGGCATTGCAGTAGATACTCTTCTTGCCCTTGTAACGTGCGAGTTGCACTTCGCGCGCTTTGTTCACGCGTTTTCGTATATCCACGGACGACTCGCCGGCCGCAGTCGACTTCAGCTCGTCGTATTTCAACGCCGGCACTTCGATGTGAATGTCGATCCGGTCGAGCAACGGTCCGGAAATCTTCGAATGGTAACGCTGGATCGCCGGCGGTGTGCACCGGCACTCGTGATACGGATCGGTAAAATACCCGCACGGACATGGATTCATTGCCGCAGCGAGCATGAAACGTGCCGGATAAGTCAGCGTGATCTTAGCCCGTCCGATCGTTACCTGACCGTCTTCAATGGGCTGGCGCAAGACCTCCAAAACATTCTTGTGGAACTCGGGCAGTTCATCGAGAAAAAGGATGCCGTTGTGCGCCAGCGAAACCTCACCGGGCTTGGGCACATGGCCGCCGCCGATGATCCCGGCATCCGAGATCGTGTGGTGGGGCGAGCGGAATGGACGCGTGCCGAGCAGCGAATCGCCGGTCGGCAAGACACCGGCAACCGAATGGATCTTCGTCGTTTCCAAAGCTTCCTCCAAGGTCATGCGGGGCAGGATCGTAGCCATCCGGCGCGCAAGCATGGTCTTGCCCGTGCCCGGCGGCCCGATCATCAGGATGTTGTGGCCGCCGGCAGCGGCGATCTCCATTGCGCGCTTTGCGTGGTGCTGACCTTTAACCTCGGCAAAGTCTACCGCATATTGCGATGCCGCATCGAATATTTCTTCGCGGTCAACGACGGTCGGCTGCGTATCCATTTCACCGTTGAGGAAAGCAACGACTTCGATGAGATTATCAAAACCGTAGACGCTGACGCCCTGCACGATCGCTGCTTCACGGGCATTTGCCCGGGGCAGGATCAAACCATCCAGTTTGTTCTCTTTCGCAGCAAGGGAAAGAGAGATCGCACCTTTTATCGGACGAAGAGAACCATCGAGCGAAAGTTCGCCGAGAATGGTGTAGCGTGAGAGATATGCACTACGCACGCTCTGGCAGGCTGCGAGGATGCCGACGGCGATTGGCAGATCGAAGCTCGAACCCTCTTTCTTTATGTCGGCAGGTGCAAGATTGACCGTAATCTTCTTCGATGGAAACCGGAACCCGGCGTTCTTTATCGCCGCAAAGACACGATCCTTCGACTCTTTGACAGCATTATCCGGAAGTCCGACCGTTGTAAACCCGGGAAGGCCAGTTGAAATATCGACTTCGACATCTACGAGATATCCCTCAATGCCATATGTAGCACATGACAGTACTTTTGATAACATTGCGTTCAGTATATGTGTGACGACATAAATGTCAACCGCCAATTGTGGATACTGCCATGTCGCGAGATTGCTTCGGTCGCAACGGCGACCTCGCAACGACATACCGCAACTACATCGCTGCGATCTGTTTTTGTCTCTGTGATCAACAGCATCCTCGCAATAACAGATAAAAATCACTGTGATCAGTTCTTCCATCTCTGCCATCATCGATGCGGTGGGTATCTTGACTCTACTCATCGCGTGGCTATAATACAAAAAGGAGTAATGATGAGAAAAATATTCGGTTATTTGATCGCAGCGGCAATCATTGCCATCACGATCATTTTGATACTACAGATCAGAAAACCAGTTAACGCAGAGTTAGTGCCGGTCGGAATGGAATCGATCGGCGACGGGCGCGAGGAGTGGGCCGGTATCTTTATCCAGGGCGAGCGCATCGGCTACTCGTTCACCAAAATATCGCGCGCCGACACCGGCCTCACGGTCGAGAACATCACCCGCATGACCATCGTCATGATGAATCAGACGCGTACACTAACTACTCATATATTTGCGCGTACCGACGCCGACTACACGCTGAAGGATTATTCACTCGAACTACGCAACGGTGGCCTCCAACGTGTCGAGGGGAAGGTCATCGGCAAAAAACTTAAATTTACCTCTCATGTTCAAGGGAAGCAGTACACACAGACGATAGAACTTAAAGAAAAACCATATTTCCCCGATGCCATCGAGGAGGTCATCAAGAGTAAGAATCTCAAGACCGGCGATGAAATCACCATACCATACTTTGACCCAACCACCCAATCATCGTCAACCGCCCGCATAAAGATGCTCAGTGAGGAAGAAGTTACTGTATTCGGCAAGACACAGACCGGCACCCGCGTCGAATTAACATTCATGGGCATCAGTTCAATCCTGTGGCTCGACAAGGAATTCAAACTGATAAAAGAATCTTCACCTGCAATGGGGTTGGAGATCATCCCACTATCAAAAGAACAGGCCCTTGCCGAGATAACGCCGGACAAGGCGTTCGATCTCATCACTTTCTTCTCGGTCAAACTCGACCCGCCGACACCCGATCCTACTTCGTTGACCTATCTCAAGATTCAGATGAATGACATCACGACCGAAGGGCTGGATCTGACCGACGATTTCCAGGAACTCATCAGCCGGCAACCGATCGTTGTCGCATCAACTCTGCCCAGGTTGTCAGCGCTCCCCGAATTGACACTACCCATTGAGCATAACAGAGCTTTTCTCGCACCATCTGCCTACATCCAATGTGCTGATCCTATGATCATCGAGAAGGCCAAAGAAATGATCGCAGACGAAAACAACGCAGTCGAAGCGACGGCGAAGCTCGTTAGCGGCGTATACCGGTTCCTTGAGAAAAATCCGACCGCTTCTCTCCCCTCGGCACTTGAGGTTCTGCAAACGAGAAAAGGTGATTGCAACGAGCATGCTATATTGTTCACGGCTCTTGCACGTGCCGTGGGCCTACCGACCAAGATCTACGTGGGCCTCGTAAACCTCAACGGCTACGCTTACTACTACCACGCGTGGTGCGCTGTCTGGCTCGGCAAGTGGGTACCGGTAGACCCGACATTCAACCAGTTTCCCGCAGATGTCGGCCATCTGAAATTGAAAGAGGGAGAGATCGCAGAACAGGCCATGGTCCTCAAGGTGGTCGGTAAGCTAAAGATCCAAACCCTGGAATATACCGAGTAAATTCTACCCGAAAATGAGCCGGTTGGTCGTTAGGAATCTTAAGAAAAAATTCAACAGCGTCTGGGCACTCAGAGGTTTCAATTTAACATTGGATCCGGGCGAGATATTCGTACTCCTTGGACCAAATGGCGCAGGTAAGACGACAACGCTGAAGTTAATAACCGGCTTACTGCGGCCAACCGAAGGTGAGATATTCATCGAAGGAACCGACCTGAGAAAAGACCCGATCAAAGCAAAATCCCATATCGGATACGTCCCGGATGAACCGTTCATTTATAACAAACTGACCGGCCGCGAATTCATCAATTTCGTCGCCAGCATCTACAAAGTCAGCAGGGTAGATTACGAAACGCGGCTCGCCGGATTGCTGAAGACATTCGATATTGGCGAATGGGTTGACGAATTATCCGAAAGCTACTCGCACGGCATGAAACAGCGTGTGATCATGTGCCAGTTACTGCTGCACAATCCCGAATTGATCCTCATCGATGAACCGCTCGTTGGACTCGACCCTAAGACGAGCAAGACCGTGCGCGAACTCTTCATCAAGCTTAAAGAAGAAGGTAAGACCCTGTTTGTATCAACCCATACGCTATCGTTCGCACGCGAAGTCGCCACGAAGATCGGTATCATCAGCCAGGGTGAACTCAAGTTTATCGGCGACATCAACGAACTATCGAGAATCTCCGGTAAAAAAGACATCGAAGATATATACCTCAAACTCTCCAACGCGAACGACGGCGTTCATCGGTAACGATGCCCGATCTTTCTATGTTACACTAGATGTAAACATTTAACGTCATATGAGTGATTTCTGGCTGATGCTGCAGGCACGAGCAAGGATGTTCAATGCCTCGGTGCGCTCGCTGAGCGCAGTCAGAACTGCGTCTTTTGTCTTTGTCATCGCCTGCTTTGTCGGTGGCGCCTACTACGTCTTCTTCCGTGTCTTCGGCTATCTCACGACGGTCGAAGTCATCGGACCTGCACTCCTTGATCGGGTCATCGAGATGGCACTCTTTGTTTTCTTCATCATGCTTTTATTCAGCAACGTCATTACCTCTTTTTCGACATTCTACAACAACCGTGAACTTGATTTTCTCTTTTCCCTGCCCGTACCGCCAACCTCCATATATCTGACCAAACTTCTTGAGAATTGCCTATACGCATCCTGGGCGACACTCACCATTGCTTTTCCCCTGATCGTCGCCTACGGCATTACGACCGGTGCGCCGGCACTCTATTACCCGCTCTCGATATTGAGCGTTCTCATCTATATGGTCATCCCGGCAGCGGTCGCATCGACCCTCATCGCACTGATCCTGCGCGTCTTTCCAAAGCTGGGGCCACGCGAAGTGATAATGATCTCCCTTGCTCTCATCCTCGGGCTGACATACCTCTACGTAAGGATCAACAATCCTAACCTCCTCAAGATATTCGAAACGGAAAACGAACAGATGTTGCTTCTTTTCGCGGCCCAACTCACTACGGTTGGCGGCATCTATGTCCCCTCAACCTGGCTGAGTAATATAATCAAAGGTTTCAACGGCAATACGACCGTGACTGTCTTTAACTTCTTGCTACTCTCATTTGTCAGCGCAAGCTCTGTCACCGTAGCGTTCCTTGTCGCCAAAACATGTTATGTACGGTCCTGGCTATCAAGCGGAGAACATACTAGCAAAGAAAGTAAACGCAGATCTTTGCTCTGGAAGCCACAACGGCAGACTGCCAGAGCCATCTTCCTTAAAGACCTTCTAATCTTCGTTCGTGAACCTACCCAGTGGGTGCAACTTTCTATCTTCCTCATCCTCCTCGTCGTCTATGTCATGTCTCTGCGTAGAACGCCGATCTTCTTCACCTTCCCGCTTTGGAGAACGGTCGTGGCCTTCGCAAACTTTGCCTACATCAGCTTTGTGCTGGCGACCCTCGGTGTCCGATTCATCTTCCCGACGATGAGCCTGGAGCGCGCCGGAATCTGGGCGATCGTTTCATCACCCCTGTCTTTTCGGAAAATCCTACTCACAAAGTATTTTTTCAGCCTGACGACCGCAGTCATCATTATCGAATTCCTGCTCATTTCGGCAAATCTTTTCATCAAGGTAGAACGCGGATTGTACTTTGTCATGCCTGTGATCGGGCTCTTTGTTGCGGCAGCGCTTGTGTCGATCAACCTCGGATTAGGCAGCAAATTTCCCCACTTCAGTGAAGATAACCCGTCGAGAATTGCGGCCGGAACCGGCGGCATAATCGCCGCCCTCATCAGCATCACCTATGTCGCGATCTCGATATTACTCCTCGCGACGCCGGCATACAACTACCTATCGCATACCTTCATGGCACGGCCTGTAAATTATCTTCTTGTGTACGCCGGTTTTGCATTGTTCATAGCCGTCAGTATCTGCGCGATATTCATTCCACTGAGGATAGGGATCACATCGCTGGAGAGAAGAGACTACTGACAGCCCCATTCCCATACTCTTCGAGCTTGTCGAGAAGTCTTATCTTGCAGTTGAACGGTAACGGTCTCTAAGACGAGGCCAAGCACGAAATACTAAATCCGAAATTCGAAGCAAATTCGAATTTTAAAATTCAAATGACTGAAACACAAACACTGGCAGACGAGACAATCAGAGAATCAGAAGGAGGCTGATCAGTACAGCAGAATATCAGCCGCAAGACGAGTTCTGCTTTTCCTGATGTGGTTTCCTGGTGCTCTGCCCGCTGATTTTCTGATCCGCTGATACGCTTTGTTGTTATCGTGCATCATGGATCATGTATCGTGGATAATAAGTCTCTCCGTTTCATGATAAAGATGTGAAGCTAGACTCTCCTTATACTGTATGCGGGGTATCGTGCGTGCAGCGTCAGGCGTTCGGCGTAGGGCGGCGCCCCGGTACCATCTGTCTTATCTTCTTCACCACATCATCGACCTGACGTTTGGGTGTTGATGCGCCGGCAGTTATACCAACGCTCCTGATGCCCCTGAACCAGGATCGTTTCACCTCATCCGCCGATTCGATATGGTAAGACCGCCTCAGTTTTCTGCAAATCTGGTACAACCGTGTGCTGTTGGCGCTGTTCTTCCCACCGACGACGATCATGATATCCGCCTTCTTGGCAATTTTGGTCGCTTCGTTTATTCGCATCGTTGTTTCGCGGCAGATTGTATTGTATATCTTCATTTCGATCACATCTGCCATCAAATCCGCAACTGCACCGTTGAATCTTTCCTGATTGAGTGTTGTCTGGGGCACCATACCGACCTTCTTCTTACTCAGCTTCAGGTTATCCTTGTAGATGGTGGCGTGCTTTCCGGCATAGCCCAGCAGACCTCTCACCTCCGGGTGGTCTTTTTCTCCAACAATCACCACATAATAACCTTCGTCGATAAGTTTCTGTACATAGGTTTGCGCACGGCGCACACGCGGGCATGTAGCGTCGATGATCGTACAGTTGCGCGCCTTCAATTTACGCAGGATATCGGGAGCTACACCATGGGAACGGATGATCACGACCTCATGCTTGCGTATGTCCGAAATCTTACCACACGGACGTATACCCCGCTTCCTCAAATCTTCTACGGCAAGGCGGTTGTGAATGAGAGGACCTACAGAGCACACACCGTGGGAATTTTTCGCGGCCTCGAGCGCCAACTTTATCGCCCGCTTCACGCCGAAACAGAATCCGCCGTGCCGTGCCCTGTATATTTTCATTTCATGCGCAACATTTCTTCGCGAATTCGCTCTGCAAAGCGCGCGAAGTCCTCGCGTGTCTTCTTGTAGCCATGAGGATGGATCAGCTTCCCGAACTTTACCTTCAATTCGTTCAGCCTGAGCACAAGCGAGATGACACGCTTATTGGAATTCGTGATGTATACTGGAATGACGGGCACTCCATAGTTGATCGCGAGATAGCCGACGCCTTGGTGGAAGGGAAGAATTTCTTTGATACGCGACCTCGTGCCCTCCGGAAAAACAACCAAGGCATTTCCTCTACGCAGCAACCTTACCGCTTTCCTGATACCAGCAGTTCCTTCTATTGATATCGCGTTGTACGTTGTGATCAACCATGCGAAGAATTTTGAGCCGGCGAACAAACCCGGTTTTGCGAGAAAGTGGATCTCGCGGCATGCGGTTATGCCGACCAGCGGTGGATCGAGAAAAGAGACATGGTTGGGAGCCAGAATGACCGGGCCATTCTTTGGTACCCGGCCCTCGATCTTAACTCCGGTCAATAATTTGAACAAGGGGTATATGAGAATCCAAGCAAGGAACCATTTCAATCTCATACTATTGATTATAGTCCATAAACGGTTTAATTTCAAGGCCTTCGTGATACCCCACGGGTACGGTTTGGCTAATTGAATACCGACGTCTGGAGGGGGGTTGACAAGAGCCATTTTATCAGTATAACTTGATGTATAGAGGTGTCTATAAAATCTAGAAATAGAATATGATTGAAAGGAGGTGATTGCGACAGCGAAAGCCTGAGAGACTGAGTTTTTTCGGGGTAGGAACTCGGTTCTGACCAAGCATACCCCTCATACACTTCAGGAGGAATGATGAAGAAACTATGTGTACTTTTAACCTGCCTATTGATCATGCCAATGCTACTCTCTGCAAGTAAAGATGCCTACATCGAACAGACCAACGAAGCCAGAACATCAGAGTTCTACCACACAGATAATCCTGGGGCTGAAGCGCGTTTACCCGCGGCACGTGATAGGGTTGCTACAACGAGCGGACGCCAAACATGGGAGACCTATGCCTCCCTGCCAACAACCTTGGGTTACAATGCTTCTGCTTACAGTGATGCAACCGGAACGCCGACCGTCTATGCACCCGGAGGTACGATAAGCACTAGTACACTCAATGGTGAGATCACCATCCATGCTTTCAACTGTAATACCGAAACCTGGTCCACGCTCAGCACGACGCTCAATCATGGTGTCTACAGGCATGCCGCGGCGACCGTCAATGGAAAGATCTACATTGTGGGCGGATCAGACGGCGTCACCAGCTATTCGACCTGGAACCAGGAATTCGACCCGGTCGCGGGTACGGTTACTGACCGGGCAGCCCTGCCGGTCGGTCGTTACTTCTTGTCTGCGGTTGGTTGGAACGATACACTCCTATATGTCCTCGGCGGACAGGGTACGACCTATTACAACCGTGTCGATATCTATGATCCGGCGAGCAACACATGGACAACCGGAACGAATATGCCAACAACTAATCGTTCTTTCGCCTGCGGCATTTCAGGTGACACGATATACTATACCGGTGGTTACAGCACTACCCTGTATCAATCTGCATCTTATATGGGTATAATCAACCCGGCAGACCCAACGAGCATCACCTGGACCCAGATCGATGATATTCCCATTGGGACTTCGGGCTTAGCGGGTCGCTCCCGCGTGCAGGGCGCATGCATCGGCGGCTACTTCTACTTCACGGGCGGTGATGATCACGGATCAGCAAATCCTGCGTACGACTGCTGGTACTATGACCCGGCCAGCACCGACTGGGTTCAGATGCCAGACAAACCAACGCCGATCAGCAACTCCCAATGCGCCGTCGGCGTACCGCCGCTTGACAACGGCACGTTCATGTGTACGGGCGGGTACAACACGCTTGTGGGCGCAGCATGCGCCGATGTTGAAGGTCTGATCGATCTTGGTGGAGCTGCCGGTCCGATCACTTTTGATTTTGAGACTGGTTTGCAGGGTTGGACGCACACCAATGGTCTGGCTTTCCCGGCTGGTTGGGATGTTGAGGTTTGGAATGTGAACAATCACTTGACTGCGACGTCGCCGTCGCCGGGTGATTCTTCGATGT
>CP070705.1:1729413-1750254 GCA_020349965.1 Caldifarciminota bacterium
CAACCGTTCCCTCGAGTTGCCTGAGAACATCGGCCTGGAAATAAGCAGGTATTGAAAGGCCGGCGCCCCATCCGATGGTGAAGCCGATGGGGATCCGTACGAGCCACGATATTCTCGGGATGAATCTGGCGAAGTACATAAGCCCCAGTAAGAGCGGCACGACATATATGAACTGCCCGGCGCTCAACGGTTCAAAGAGATTCGGTCTCAAAGCATTATGCCAGTAATACACGATGTAATAACCGTTTGCTACACCTACGAACAGATGTTCACCAAATTTGTAGAAGGGGTTGTCCCTGTAGAGAAACGAGAATATCATCAGGGTAAGGATTGCGCCTATCCAGATCCAGGGATCACCACTCATGAGTTGCACCATTGATTACGGCAGTGAAAGACCGACTACTATGATGAATAGTGATCATTTCTGTGCCTCTTTCTTACGACGGGAGAAGAAATAACCGACATTGCCGATAATGATGAATACCATGATCAGGATGTGGATCATCGATTGGGAATTCATTCCGGTCTCTGCATTGCCCAGGGTACGAGCATATCCGTAATCGAGCACCAATTTTTCATACTCGGCAGCTCCCTTCATGCCCGACATCAGTCCCGAAACCTGCCCTGTTTGCACAAAGGGGTAATATTGAGGTGCCATTACCGCGGTCAGGCCAGCACCAACCTTGACCCCGTATCTAGTCTGGGGGTACCTTATCCAGTCGATCGGATAATCAGCCGAAGCAAGGATGACGACGATGGCGATGTTCTTGTAGTTCTTCACTACTTGCATCAGGGGCAACGAATCAATGAGATTGCCGAAATAATCACGCGGGAAGACACCGGATATTGCTTCGCCCATGTCCAGCTGCGCCGCGATTCTTCCGGATTTCCAGCCAAGGTACACATAATCAATGCCATAAATGAGCGAATCATCTTTTTGGTCCGCAAGACTGTCAAGTTCATGGACGACAGAGACCAGGGCATCGACCGCAAGGCCTGGTGCCTCCGGGTCAAATGAAAGGCCGATGACCGGGATACCGCGAGCAAAACAGTGCTTCAATAGTGCTTTTGCCATGGGGTGGCACTCGGGCATGGTTTGGGGTGAATAGTCGAACGAAATCAAAACTGCCTTGTCGTTTGGCGGGATCGATTCTATGAAGTCAAACAACTTCTGGGTTTGAGGCATGATCTTCTGAGGAATAGTGACCTTCACAAAAAAAGGCATGATCACAAGTACGGTCAGGAGCAGATAAATGATGCGCCTGTCGATCGTGGTAATCCTATCGTACCACTTCATTCTTTCCCTCCGAGCCAGGAACGTTCTATTCCGAGAATGATTTTCAGAGCCGTAGCGATAGAGCCGAAAGCAACGCCCAGGAGAATCCCCCGCTGCGAAGCCATATTGGGCACCTTCATGATCCACTCCGCAAACGCGGGGAATCTCGGATGTAGATACTGCCCAAACGGCATGAAACCGATCATGACGATGAATGCCGACAGCAGAAGTAATGTTGCCTCGAGACTCCTGGCGCGAAATGACCGGTACGCGGCTGATGCCATGTAGTAGGCAAGAAGAGCGAACATCGTCCCTCCCAGCGGAGCCATGACGTTGAGATAAATCCTTTGGTACAGTGAATCAGGGTCTATGCCCCAGGCAAGGCCGATGGTCGCCATGACAACCATGCCGGAAAGCGTGACGATACTGTATTGCCAGTTTTCTTTCTTCCTTCTGATCTTATTGCCGTGGTGGCGGATGAGATTGCCGATAGCGAGGATCAGGGCAAGAGCCATCAGCACAATGATCCATTTGTAGATCATACTGCTGAATTCCAGTGAGGTTGGATGCGGGATGAAAAATTGAACGATCATGGAAACACCCGTGATGAAACAGATCGCAAGTGGCAGTTTGCGTTTCATTGCACTCCCAA
This sequence comes from Caldifarciminota bacterium, assembly GCA_020349965.1. Classification (GTDB taxonomy): domain Bacteria; phylum Hydrothermota; class Tepidihabitantia; order SM23-42; family SM23-42; genus SM23-42. The sequence continues at coordinate 1,731,342 of CP070705.1, forward strand.
TAGCGGAAGCAGATTGATGCCGAGAAACGAGATCACGGTGAAGCCAAATAGAATCAATAAGACAACCAGTTTTCCGTAATCCTGGGCTTTCAATGATCCAAGCAACAGTGGTTCCCTGGACAGGTACGCGCTGGCAGCGTAGAGTTCCTCGCCAATCAGCGTATAGTCACATGCAGTAACAAAGAACGGTAACTGCAATACCGAATCGGTACCTGCAATCTGAAACGCGCCGGTTTGCGCACCCGTCTCGGCCATGATAAGCGATTCGGCCCAGAAGCGGCCGATGAAGAAATTCGTCGCTGGTTTTTCGCGCATCATGATGCCGGTAATCGCGGCAGCGAAGCCGAATTGGGACTCGGTAACATAGCGCACGTACTCTTCCTTGAATTTTTCCGGGCTACCCTCAGAAATAAAGGCTTCTTTAACTACTTCTTTCGAAACGGTGTAGGTCACGGACCATCTATTGGGAACGATCAGTGCCGAATCGTAGAGTGCGATCTTTTTTGCGACTTCACCCAGTATGTTCATAGAAGCGATAGTTGCGGTCCAGTCGATATCACCCAATCCGGGAACATACAGGATCGGCTTGCCCATTTCAGTCGCTCTGCCTACTGCTTCATCGACCGCAGCCAAACCAGCGATCTTGCGGATGAAGAGATCCTTGCCGGTCCGTGCTTTAATGACCAGATATGCCAGCGTCAGAGTGAATGCAACGATACAAAGGAGCACATTGATCCTGCCTGTATGGAATAATTGCGGATATGATGTTACCAAGGCGCTCGGCTCTGAACGATACATCTCGCCGTTGCCAATTGCCGCGACGATGTACTTGTATTGAACGCTGTCCTGTACATCCTCGTCTTCAAAGGTCGTTACGCCGCTTATGGTCGAGCCGATCTTGGTATACGCAGTATCCTCGGATGCCTTTCTCAAGATCGTATAACCTTCGATCGAAGCATCGTCAGGCGAAAGCGTCCACCTTAGCTGAATTACCGAGCCTGCATCGTTGGGTTTGTCAATTGCAGTGACTTTCGAAGGAGGAGCATACTGGCGTGAGACGGGGAGTTCGGAAGATTGTGAGACAGGGAGATCGGGAGATGTTTGGGGCGTGGAGATAGTTTGGGGTACAGTAATAAGGAGACAGGGGGACAAGGGGATGGCGAGATGGGAGGCGAGAGTAATGAGCAGAATTAACACTGAATATTTTACTGATTTGGCACCGTGTGTCAATATTCTCGGTTGCCAACTCGACGAAAAGTCTGGAATGTTACACCGGTTGACTTTCAAGGGTGATCGAGTATAATACGCCAATGAAAATACTCGTCACCAGCGCTTTACCCTATGCCAACGGGGAAATACATCTTGGACACCTGGCCGGTGCCTATCTGCCGGCGGATATCTACGTCCGCTATCAGAGACTAAAACGACGCGATGTCATCTATATGTGTGGTACGGATGAACACGGGGTACCGGTTACGATAAGCGCCGAAAAAAAGAACAAGACTCCCAGGGAGATAGTGGATCAGTACTACAAGTCGATCGGTGAATCATTCAAGGTATTCGGTATGACCTTTGATAATTTCTCCCGCACGTCGCTCCCGGTCCATCACCGGCTGGCACAGGATTTTTTTTCCAAGATCTATGAAAAAGAACTGATCTATCCGCGTGAGGTCGAACAATTCTATTGTGTTCGGTGTAAGAGGTTCCTGCCTGATCGCTATATAATCGGTAAATGCCCGAAATGCGGTAGCGACGGAGCTCGGGGTGACCAGTGTGAGGTATGTGGTCACTGGCTCGAGCCCTTTGAATTGGTCGAACCGCGCTGCCTGGTGTGCGGCGAACCTCCGAAAAAGACGCGGACCAAGCATTGGTATTTCAGACTTTCTCAGTTCCAGGACAGACTCGGTAAATGGATCGAAAGCAAAAAAGGCTGGAAAGATACGGTGTTGACTTTTGTGCAGGGGTGGCTGCGTGAAGGGCTGGAAGACCGACCGATCACAAGGGACCTGTCGTGGGGCGTGCCGGTTCCCCTTGCCGAGGCAAAAGGCAAAGTGCTCTACGTGTGGTTTGATGCGCCTATCGGGTACATCTCGGCAACGATCGAATGGGCAGAGAAACAGGGAAAGCCCGATCTCTGGAAAGAGTACTGGTTTGACAAAGAGACCAGGCTGGTGCACTTTATCGGCAAGGACAATATTGTTTTCCATGCTTTGATATGGCCGGCAATGCTCATGGCTTATGGCGACTATGTCCTGCCTACAGACATTCCCGCAAACCAATTCCTCAACCTCGAGGGCGGTAAGTTCTCGACATCGAAGGATTACGCGATCTGGTTGCCTGATTACCTGAAGGAATTCAATCCGGATCCGCTGCGCTACGCTCTGACGCGTAACGCGCCCGAGGCCCGTGATACGGATTTCACATGGCGTGATTTTCAGGCGTGGCATAACAATGAATTGGCAGATATCCTGGGTAATTTCGTCAATCGCACCGTTGCTTTTGTTAAGAGATACTACGATTCCTCAATACCAGAGGCGTCTTCGTTCGGTGACCGTGACAATCAGATATTGGCGATGCTGAGAGATGCCCCTGGTACGATCGGTGCAAGGATCGAAAATTTCGAATTCAAGACCGCACTGCAGGAGGTAATGCGAATAGCTCAGGACGCTAATCGGTATTTTGACCATGGGGAACCCTGGGTCACGCGCAAGAATGATCCTGCAGCCTGCGCCCGGACGATCCACGTATGCATGAAGATCGTTACCGCTCTGTCAGTGTTGGCCGATCCGTTTCTGCCGTTCACTGCGCAGAAGATACGTGACATGCTTAGAGTCGATCCCGGCGGCTGGGATGATGGGGGGCAATCAGTCCAGGTGAAGATAGTCGGAGATACTTCGATACTCTTCGAGAAGATCGGTGATGATATCATCAAGGCACAGGTCGGGAAATTACACAAAGAGACGATCGATCTCGATTATTTTACGAGAGTATCGCTGAAGACCGCAAAGGTTTTGAGCGCAGAGCGCGTCAAGGGAAGCAAGAACCTCATAAAGTGCCAGGTTCAGATCGGTGATGCAGTCAAACAGATCGTGGCCGGCGTTGGCAAGGACTATACTCCTGAGCAAATGTTGAACAAGACGATCGTCGTGGTCGAAAATCTCGAACCGGCGAAGATCAGGGGCGTTCTATCTGACGGCATGCTTCTGGCCGCAGTGGATGGTGAAAGAGTCATTCTTGTGACTACCGATGGCGCTGCAGCATCAGGCCTGCCGGTTAAGTAGGTGCCTGCGATATCACTTATTCATGAAGTAACCCATACTCGATGATTGATACGCATTGCCATCTTGTTGATCCACAATTCGTGAGAGATCTCGATAGTGTTCTGAATAGGGCACAGCGGTGCGGCGTCAGCAAGATCGTGAACGCAGGTTACGATACCGAGACAAGCCAGCGGGCGATCTCGATGTGCCGGAAATATCCCTGGCTCATGCCGGCTGTCGGCATTCATCCCAACGAAGCCGCCGAGGAATCGATAAAGAAGATGGATAAGATCAGCGCAATGCTCGACAATGACAATGTGGTTGCGGTCGGCGAAACGGGACTCGATTACTATCGTGACTTTTCGCCACGCGATGCGCAAAGAGAATTGTTCCGAATGCATATCACTCTGGCAAGAGAAAGAGGTTTGCCTATTCTTATCCATACAAGAAATTCTTTGGATGATGCGCTCGATATACTGAAGGCTGAGGATTATCATCGAGGGATATTCCATTGCTATGGCGGCAGCTATGAACAGGCTAAGGTCGTCATGGATCTCGGTTTCTATATTAGCTTTGCCGGCGTACTGACTTTCTCGAGACAGGCTCGCGATGTAATCAAGCGGTTGCCATTGGACCGGCTGCTCCTCGAGACCGATGCGCCGTTTCTTGCGCCGCTCAGCCATCGGGGCAAAAGAAACGAACCGGCCTATATTATCGAGACGCTCCATTTTGCCGCAGATATCCTTGAGACGCAACCGGAGGAACTCGAGGCAATTCTCGACGCCAATGCTCGGGAAGTGTTCTCTTGCTGAATGCACGTGTCGAGTCGAAGCAGGAGATTTGGACAGCATTTTCTGAATAGCAACAAGGTGGCAGAGCGCATAGTCGAATCTGCCAGGGTCGATAACGAACTCGTCGTGGAGATCGGTCCGGGCAAAGGTATTCTGAGCAGGCAACTTGCCAAGCGGGCGCGGAAGGTCATTGCAGTGGAGTTCGACAGTAGATTGGCAAATTATCTGGCAGGATTGAACCTTCCATCAGTCGATGTAGTAAACGATGATTTCTTAAGTTTTGACCTGCATGGGCTTGGATCTGTGGTCGTAGTTGGGAACATTCCGTATGGCATCACCACGGCGATTATCGAGAAGCTGGCTGCCTGCAAGAAGAATTTGAAAAACGCGCTTCTGACCGTCCAGAAGGAATATGGTTCAAGGATGGCTGCACCGGCAGGCGCTTCGGATTATGGCTTTTTGTCGGTCTTCGTCAATTACCACTTCCGGGTAATGCGGGAGTTTGGCATACCTCCCCGGTATTTCTCACCGAAACCGAAAGTGAGCTCTGTCGTGGTCACTTTCTTGCCGCAGGGTAGCTTATTCAGCGAGGACTACGAACGGAGACTGTTCGCGTTCGTGTCCGGTGTCTTCCGTTACCGGCGTAAATCTTTGAAGAATGCCATTCGGAGTCATCTTGGATTTGTCCCGAGCGGATTGGAGGCCGGATTACTTTCGAAACGGCCTCAACACTTGAGTATTAGTGACCTTCATCGAGCCTACTCGACTATCTCAGCGGTCTATGAATAGTCATAGGGTCGTTGTTCGTAAGGGCAAGTCGATCCGTGCATCGGTTGCCGAGATTTTCGGAATCCTTGGTCCAGCGGATCTACGGGGGAAGAACGTTTTTGTGAAACCGAATATGCTCCGACCGGCGCGTCCTGAAGAGCATGTAGTGACAAACCCGCGTCTGCTGGCCGAGACGGTCGAATACCTCATTACAGACGGAGCTGAGGTGATGGTGGGCGATAATCCCGTACCCGGAAGGGGATACAACTATGAGAATGAAATTGCAGAATACTGCGGGTACCTGGAAGCAGCTGGAAAAGAATGGCGGAATATCGGCCGGTACTCCGCGAAGATAAAGAAGCCCAAAAACCTATTGAAAGAGTATTATGTTTCAAGGGAGGTGATCGACTGTGATATACTCGTGTCACTGCCGAAATTCAGGTGTCACGATCTAATGACGATGAGCCTTTCGGTGAAGAATCACTTTGGAATAGTTCCAGGTGGTTACAAACCGTACATACATGCCCTCTTTCCGAAGATCAGAGATTTCGGCGAGGTTCTTGTGGAGATCTACGAGACGAGACCGTCCGACATCATTATCGTTGACTGCCTTGATGTCGTGGACGCCCATGGTCAGGTGCACCATCCAGGCATTGTGATCGGCGGCGATAATGGCTACGCGGTCGATTACGTGTGTGCATTGATGGCAGGTATCGATCCATTCAGGGTGCCTACTACAAAGGTCGGTCGCGACCGCGGGCTCTTCGATCCTCAGAGAGTGGAGATAGATGGTGAGTTACCCACGATCCGCGGTTTCAGTATGCCGTTTGTATTTCCCTTCAGAAACCGTATCGTCGAGTTCGTTGCTCAGATACTGTATAGAATCTGGCTGGCACGTGTACCGGTCATCGATCATGCTCTCTGCACTCGTTGCCTTTCCTGTAAGAACGTCTGCCCGCCGCGGGCGATCAAGGGGCACTATATAGACTACGATAAGTGCATTGAGTGCTATTGCTGTCTGGAGGTCTGTCCAAAGAAGGCCATCACGATAAGGTTTCGATTGTTTTGATATTGGGATTGAAGATTGACACTGCCATAGAGTCGCATATAATGAAAGAGATATGAAGCTTTTCTTTGAGAGAGCGATCACACGGCGTGATTTCATTAGGAGTTGTGCCTGGGTCGCATTCGGTGGAGCCGTCGCATCAAGGCTGGTCAAATTTGCCGAAGCCCAAGAGGCACGATTCGGTTATGTCGCAGCGAAGAAGGCACTGTACTACGAGAAACTTGCAAATAACCGCGTTAGGTGCACTCTCTGTCCACGTTCCTGCGTGGTCGGTAAAGGAGAACGAGGTTTCTGCCGCGTGCGTGAAAACCGGGATGGTGATTACTATACTCTTGCGCATTCGAACCCCTGTGCCGTTCACATTGATCCTATCGAAAAGAAACCTCTCTTCCATTTCCATCCGGGTACAGCGGCTCTCTCCATCGCAACCGCGGGGTGCAATTTTACGTGCAAGAATTGTCAGAATCACGATATATCTCAGGCCTGGCCGGATAGGACGATGAATTACCCTCTGTCCCCTCAGGAAATCGTCCAATTGGCGAAAAAATACGCTGCACCGACGATCGCATACACCTATACCGAACCTACGGTCTTCTTCGAATACATGCTTCAAACGGCCAAGCTTGCACGCAAGGAGGCGATTTTCAACGTATATCACTCTAACGGATACATCAGCCAGGAGGCTCTGTCCGAGCTCGCTCAATACCTGGACGGAGCCAACGTAGACCTGAAGGGCTTCAGTGATTCGTTTTACCGTGAAATCACCGGCGGCACACTCGATCCGGTGCTCCAATCGCTCGTGACTTTGAAGAAGAAAAATGTATGGCTTGAGATCACCAATCTGGTAATCCCGACGAAGAATGATTCTGACGAAATGCTTAGTAATCTGTGTCGGTGGGTGAAGGATGAACTGGGAGAGGAAACGCCGATTCACTTTTCACGGTTTTATCCTGAGTATAAACTCCAAAATCTTCCGCCAACACCGGTAGAGACTCTAAAGAACGCAGTTAGGATCGCTCGGTCTCATGGCCTCGAATACATATATATTGGGAATGTTCCGGGTGCAGACGAAGAAAACACCAGGTGCAGTGAATGTGGCAATATAGTCGTTGGGCGTATTGGTTACTCTGTGCAAAAACATGAAGTAGATGGGGGGAAGTGTGGTTCCTGCGGCGAAATTGTCGCCGGCCGATGGGAGTAGTATTGTAATTCAATCTGCATTGACTTCTATTGTGGCATAGTATTACACTTTGCCCAGTCCGGTCTTGACAGAATATCGAATATGTATAGAATAATCATATGACCGAAAAACAACTGAATGAATCGTTGAGCAGCGGTCAGATCCACGACCAGTATTTGCTCGTCGGCGACGAGCCGTTGCTGATCGACCGTGCCCTGAAAACGATAAAGGATACTGTTCGTGCTGAAGAATCGTTCGATACGGATGTCTTTTCTCTTCCAGAGGCAACGGTCGAGGATATCGTCGCCAAGTCGTTTCTGATGCCATTTCAGTCACAGAGAAGGCTTTTGATTGTGAAAAATCTGGAAGGTGTGAAAGCACACGAGTTGAGCGATTTTGCCCACGAAATAAGCAGGAGCAATACAGGCAATTGTATGATTATGATCTACGTACTCGAAAAAGGGCTTCGGCGTCCACAGGATAAGTTGAAGGAACTGTCGGAGACGTTCCCACACGCGGAATCAGTCGTTATTATGCCCGAAGCCGGATCCGTACGTAAGTGGATACGGGCAAAAATCAGGCGCGACAACCTGATGCTCGATGACTCGATGGTGGATTATCTCCAAGAGGAGTTCAACGATGATATTACCGGATTGAAGAAAGAATTCGACAAGATCGACAACTATCTGCACGAAGCAGGGGGTATCGACAGATCCAGCATGAGGAATCTGGCAAGAGGCTTGTGTAATTTCGACAAGTATCAGATGGTGGATTCGTTCTTGAATGGACGTTCGGACGTGCTACGCATTTTCGAAGAATTGCAGCCTTATCTGCCGACCAATGCAATACTGGTTGATGCTCTGACTAGGGGAATACTGAACCGGGCGCGCCGCAAGGATGGTGTGACACAATCTAATCGTAAGGCGGTCGTAGATGTGGTGGCACAGTTGATCAAAGTAGACAGAAAGATTAAGAGGAGTTCCCTGTTCGCCCGTCATTCAATGGAGCTCTTTATTCTGCAGAACGCAGATACTTTTAGGAATGGAGTATCATATGGAAGATAAGATGTCTGTCCTGAGAGACCTGCAGGCCCAGCGGAACGATGTGGTCGGCAAACTTAAGCGTATTGAGGATAAGAAAGCATCGGTCAGTGCGGAAGTCTATGAGAAAGTGAAGAAAGAGTATGCCGACAAACTCAAGGGGATCGATGACGAATTGAGCGGCCATATCGACTTGCTGACCGAGGAGATACAGCGTCTTAAGGACCAGGAAGACGTAGCAGTTCAGAGCATGAAAGAAACAAAGTTTAAAATGGAGGAAGTGGAGCTACGTTATTCTATCGGTGAGTATGACGAGGCTTCCTTCAAGAAAGCAAAGCGCGAAGGTGATGCGCGGATGAGCCAGCTTGATGGTGAGCTTCGTAAGATTCAGGAGAATATCCAGTACTACAGTGCGATCATGAAAGGAAAGGAGCCGGAACCCGCTAAGCCGGTGCACAAGCAGCCGGTGGAGCGGGATACGGAACTGAAGATTGACGAACATATTCTGGAAGAGAAATTGCCTGAAGAAGAGGTCGCTTTGGAAGAATTACTTTCCGAGGAGGATGCGGTCAAACCTGAAGCAATCACGGACAGCCCCGGCGAGTCTGGGGCGGCAGAGGATAAGGGTGTAGCGTGTCCCAAGTGTGGTCACAGCAATACTGCTGATTCGTGGTATTGCGAGAAATGCGGTGCCGAGATCCTTGGGGCATCCGGGTCATCGTAGATTACGTAGTCTGCCTGGCTAAAATGCAATTCAAACACAGCGAAATAGAAAGCAAATGGCAGCGTTACTGGAAGGAGAGAGGTCTCTTTAAGGCCGCCGATGATCCAAAGAAAAAATTCTATAATCTGGTGATGTTCGCATACCCTTCCGGCGATATTCATATGGGGCACTGCAAGAACTATGTGATCGGTGATGTCTATACACGGTTCAAGATGAGAGAGGGTTTCGATGTGCTCCATCCGTTCGGTTGGGATGCCTTCGGCTTGCCTGCTGAGAACCAGGCGATCAAGATGGGTATACATCCGGAGAAATGGACATTGGAGAATATCCGTACTTCTGATGAATCCTTGAGGCTGTTGGGGATAGGGTATGATTGGGAACGCGAGATTATTACTTGCCTTCCTGATTACTATAGGTGGACGCAATGGATGTTTACTCTTCTCTACAAGCGGGGACTTGCATACAAGAAAGAGGCGTACGTCAACTGGTGTCCCGGCTGCCAGACCGTACTTGCTAATGAACAGGTCATAGATGGTGCTTGTTATCGGTCGAATTGCCGTTCATTGGTGGAAAAACGAAAATTAAATCAGTGGTTCTTCAGGATAACAAAATATGCCGACAGGTTGCTCAAGGATCTAGATGGGCTCGACGGTTGGCCCGATAGTGTCAAGGTCATGCAGAGGAACTGGATCGGCAAGAGCGAAGGTTGTGATATAGCATTTGAAATCGCTGACCGTAAACTTCATTTCAAGGTTTTTACGACCAGGCCCGATACGATATACGGGGTGACTTTCTTGTCGGTCGCACCTGAACACCCATCGATAGATGAACTCGTTCGTGGTTCGGCTTGCGAATCCGAGGTTCGGCAATATGTACTGCAGGCTACGAAGAGGTCCGACCGGGAGCGCATTGAAAAAGAGAAAGATGGGGTGCCCACCGGATGCTTCGCGATTAATCCCATTAACGGTGAGAAGGTCCCGATTTTCGTTGCCGATTATGTGTTGCTGGAATACGGAAGCGGTGTGGTCATGGGCGTCCCAGCGCATGATGCACGCGATTTTCAGTTTGCTAAGAAATACGGGCTGCCGATAAAGGTGGTGATCAATCCACCTGGCGAAGCATTGGATGCCGAGTCAATGACCGAGGCCTATGAAGATCCAGGTATCATGGTTGACTCTGCTGAGTTTACAGGTCTCGAGAGTGGTGAGGGGATGAAGGCCGTCGCCCGGTCGCTTTCGCAAAAAGATCTGGGTGGTCCCAGTGTTCATTACCGTCTAAAGGATTGGCTCATTTCGCGCCAGCGTTACTGGGGAGCACCGATTCCTATTGTCTATTGTGAAAAATGTGGCATGTCACCCGTACCCGACGAAGAGCTGCCTGTCCTCTTACCGAAGAACATCACTGATTTCATTCCGAAAGGCCGCTCACCGCTCGCTGCCGTTGAGAGTTTTATCAACACAAAATGCCCAGAGTGCGGTGAGAAGGCAACGCGTGATCCGGATACGATGGATACATTCGTTTGTTCTTCATGGTACTTCCTGCGATACATCGACGCACACAATGAACGTGAATTTTGTGCAAAGGATAAAGCTGATCGTTGGTTGCCCATTGACCAATACATTGGAGGTGGGAGTGAACATGCTACCGGTCATTTGATATATTTCCGATTCTTTAGTAAGGTTCTTCATGACGCCGGGTACATATCGACCGACGAACCGGCTGTGAATCTCTTCAATCTCGGCATGGTACTGAAAGATGGCGAGGTTATGTCGAAGTCGAAGGGTAATGCCGTGCCCGTAGGACAGTTCGTGGGCAAGCACGGCGCTGATGTGGCACGTTTAGCCATTCTATTCGCAGCGCCTCCGGAGCGCGAAATGGAGTGGACTGATGAAGGTGTGACGGGCGCTGAAAGATTTCTCAATCGTCTATACCGCTTGGTCACCGACAACGTGGTGGTAATCGCCGATAAACGCCCGGAGGTTATCAGCAATGATAATGAAAGCCTCTATATTAAGATCAACCAGACCATTTCCAAAGTAACTGCGGATCTTCGATCCTTCAAGTACAATACTGCAATCGCCGCTCTCTGGGAATTGTTGAATGCGTTGTACGGTACGCGTGTACGCGATCATGTGTTTGGATACGGGATCCATGCGATGATCCACATGCTTTCGCCGTTCGCCCCACATATCGCGGATGAACTTTGGTCAATGGTTGGTGGAAAGGGGAGCCTCGTTGAGCAGCCCTGGATTGAACAAGACGATCGATATATGCGCAGCAAATCGGGAACGATTGTGATTCAGATAAACGGCCGCGTGCGTTCCCATCTTGAAGTCAGCAGAAGTATGGCTGAGGATGAGGTGAAGAAGTTGGCGTTTGACGATGAACGGGTGAATCGGCATCTTGAAGGTAAGGATATAAAAAAGACGATCTATGTTCCTGATAAGTTGCTCAACATAGTTGTGCAATGAAGCAGTATTTATAGCAAAGGAGGAAGAATGAAGAAGATGAGGAGGAAGAAGAAGAGGATGAAGGTCACAAGGAAGAAGAAGAAGAAACCTTCGATAAGAGAACTGACGATTGATATTTTGAAGAAGAGCAAGAAACCTTTGCATTACCGGGAGATCACGGTGCGTTTGAAGAAACGCGGATACAGGTTCCACCGTAGAGACCCGGAACGTTCTGTCTACATAATTATCAATCGGTACCCGAAGATATTCAGAAAGACCAAACCGGCAACTTACCGGCTGAGATGATAGCCAAAGAGGGGGTGCAAGCCCCCTCTTCTATTTTTCCTTATTGGGTTTCGTGTATCCCTTCATTTTTTCTGCGTAATCGGCCAGTTTCTGCGTTACGCGCTGGTTGATGCTGTTTTTCTCGAATCCTTTCTTTGTCCGCCTGCCCGCTTTTATTCCAGTGAGCAGTTCAATGCCCTCGTCGATGGTCTTGACGGCGAATATCCGGAATTTCTTTGCGGCAACGACATCGACGATCTCTTGTTTGAGCATCAGGTCTTCAATATTCGCGTGCGGGATGATAACGCCCTGGTTGCCAGTCAGCCCCTTTGACTTGCAGACTTCGTAAAAGCCTTCGATCTTCTCGTTCACCCCGCCGATCGCCTGAACATCACCATGCTGGTTGACCGAGCCGGTCACAGCGAGTTCCTGGTTCAGAGGTACATCAGAAAGGGCAGATAGTAGAGCGTAAACCTCTGCGCTCGAAGCCGAATCTCCATCGACTTCGCTGTACGATTGCTCGAAACCGAGTGTGGCATCGATCGCCATCGGCTGATCCTGAGCATAGCGTGATCGCAGAAAGCCACTGAGTATCAAGACACCCTTATTGTATGTCCTTCCGCCTAGGTTGGCTTCACGCTCGATATTTATTATGCCTGCCTTTCCCAGAGATGTCTTTGCGGTTATGCGCACAGGCCTGCCAAAAGAATAGTTACCCAATTGATATACCGAAAGACCATTCAATTGTCCAACTGCCTTACCCTTGGTGCTGATCATCAACACATCGTTGTCGATCATTTCTTGTATCTTATCCTCGAACATATTCATGCGCTTACGCCAGCAGTCGATCGCCTGCTCGACATCTTTGCCTCGTACTTCTTTCCTCTCGGCCTGTCTTGCCCAGTAGTCAGATTCACGGATGGTGTCGGCAATGATATTGAATCTGGTACTCAGTTTCGTCTTCCGTCCTGCCACCCGGACACTGTATTCCACGATCTCGGCGATTGCTTCCTTTGAGAACGGGAGGAGTGACTCGCCGTCACAGATCGATTTTACGAAAGATGCATACTCACTTATGTTTCTGGAGTTCTTGTCCATGACGGTGTCGAAATCGGCCTTCACCTTGAAAATCTTCTTAAAATCTTCATCCTGGTGCAAAAGCAGGTAATACAGCCATTGGCTGCCAATCATAATGACCTTGACGTCGATCGTGATCGGTTCGGGCTTCAATGCCGATGTTGTGAATACGTAGAAAGGATCGAATACCTGGATATCAATGACACCATTGCGCAGGGTCCTTTTCAAGGCCGGCCACACGCCGGGTTCGATCAACGCATCGAATGCGTTGACGATGAGATAGCCGCCGTTCGCGCGCAGGAGGGAACCAGCCTTGATATTGGCGAAATCACTCGTTATAACCCCGGGCATGACCGTCTGCCTTTCAATGGTGCCGAATAGATTCTTGTAGTTGGGGTTCGTTTCAAAAATAATCGGCACATCATCCGTTTCTGAATTGTCGACGACTACATTAACGCCGTATTCTCTGAAGTCTTCCTCCTTTGTGTCTTTCTTGAGGAATCGTTCGAGATTGGACATGATCGCGTTCAACACTTCATCGAGGTGGGAACTTATTTTGGCACCGGGGAATTTTCTCTTTATATCCTCGACGAGATTGACGACCACCGGTTTGACCATCCACTCGTTCAATCTTTCCAGCTCGGCGCTGGCGGCTTCCTGGATTTCCTTTATCTGACTGTAGATCTTCGCCATATCGACTTCGAGAACGCGGATCTTCTCGAGTATCTTCTGGTAATCTTCCTCGGTCAATTTACCTTGCTTTATCAGGTTTTCTACCTCATCGAGATTTGTTGGTTTACCTTCGATGATGGGAACGATTGCTGGGCGGACATAGGGTCCCATTTGTATGGTCGTCAGTTTCAATCCCTGTTTCTCAACTTCATTTTCAAAATCCTTGAGCAGTGAACGATGCTGGTTGCCGTATTTTTCGACGATCCCCTGTTTTCTTTTCTGATATTCTTCGCTGTCGAAAACATCGGGGATGTTCGTTTTAAGTCCACGGATGAGCTTGCTCAGGGATTCTCTGAACTTAGTACCCTGACCTCCTGGTAGTTCGATGAGTTTGGGCATGTCGGGATTCTTGAAGTTGTTGACATACAGTAGGTCTTTCAGTGCACCCTTCACCTTCAGGTCGTCCAGGAGTTTTGTGATCGCAGTTGTGCGGCCGGTGCCAACCGGTCCGGTAATGAATATATTGTATCCGGGATACTTCACATTCAAACCGAGTTTGATGGCGTCGATAGCCCTCGGTTGGCCGATGATCCATTCGCATGAACTGACTTCCTTGAGATTCCGGAAGCGGAGCATTTTGGGGTCGCATTGCCAGCGCAGCTGTGACGGCTTCAATTGCATGCCTTTTGCCATAGATCCTCCTCTCGGTTGATTAAAATCGGCCCAGCCTACGTTGATTTGAACGAGCACAGACCGCAATTTGCATGGAAGCAGGAAAAGTATAGCGGAAATCGGTGGCAGTGTCAACTGGCGAGGAATCTTGTCTATCTTGAGGTCAAAATCAAACAAATGGGACAGGCACCGTTGGAGCCAGTCCCTTGGGATTAAAGGTCGTCATATATTGACACAATTGCGGCGGTGAATATAATAAAATTCCCCTGCTTGAAAGGAGGATAGATGGGAAAAATTACGATCAGCGTGATAAAGGCAGACATTGGCGGATATGTAGGGCATTCGAGTATGCATCCGAACATCATAACGAACGCAATGCAGACATTGGATAAGGCGAAAAGCAAAGGTGCGATAGTGGATTTCCATGTCGGGCACTGCGGTGATGACCTTGACTTGATAATTACGCATAGACTTGGCGAGAACGCGGGGGATGTCCACAAGCTTGCATGGGACATCTTTCTGGATTGTACCGAGGTTGCGAAGGAATTGAAGCTCTACGGTGCAGGACAGGATCTGCTTTCCGACGCATTTGCGGGTAATGTCAAGGGTTTGGGGCCTGGTGTGGCGGAGATGACGTTTGAGGAACGGAAGAGCGAACCGGTGATTATCTTCGCGGCAGATAAAACCTCGCCCGGGTCATGGAATTTCCCGCTGTACAAGATGTTCGCAGATCCGTTTAATACGATCGGTCTGGTCATCGACCCTTCGATGCACGACGGTTTCAGTTTCGACGTGCTCGATGTTTTTGACAACAAGACCGTGACTCTAAACACGCCTGAGGATATGTATGATCTGTTGGTTCTTATCGGCGCCTCGGAACACTATATCATCAAGGCAATACATAAAAAGAGCGGCGAAATCGCGGCCGCAACATCGACCCAGAAAGTCAATCTCATGGCCGGTCGGTACGTGGGGAAAGACGATCCGGTGATGATCGTGCGATGCCAGAGCGGCTTGCCGGCGGTCGGAGAGGTTCTGGAACCTTTCTCTATGGCGTATATGGTGACTGGCTGGATGAGGGGTTCGCATTGGGGTCCGTTCATGCCCGTCTCTGTCCAGGATGCAAACCCGACACGGTTTGACGGCCCGCCGCGCGTCATCGCGTTGGGATTCCAGGTTTCAAACGGTACGCTAATAGGACCGCGCGATATGTTTGCCGATCCTAGCTACGATCTTGCGAGAAAGCAGGCCAATGAGGTCGCCAATTACATAAGAAGGCACGGGCCGTTCGAGCCGCAGCGCCTGCCGCTATCGGACATGGAATACACGACCCTGCCCCAGGTACTGACAAAGTTGAAAGGTAAATTCAAATAGATTAAAGATAAGGGAAATCAGGAAGAATATTCATAGAGACGGGGAAAGGAAAAACCCCCGGCATTGCTTTGGCAATCGGGCGGCAATTCGCTGATCACAGACGGTTCGTTCTGTAGTATTCCCTGACAAACGACTCTCATTGACCTTCTGCCTCCGGGTATTGGTATCTCAATACCCTCCTTACATTCGCTCGCTTTGTGCTGCCGAATCTCATGTGCAACGAGTTCCGCGTCCATTCGAGAGCCTGCCAACATGTTGAATAGTCAGAGCGGGCATTCCAGATCATGAAACCATCGGTGCCCGCGGATAGCGCGCCATTGATTTGACTGAACACATAGTCAGATCCATACACTTTCGCGCGGTATTCAAAACCCTGCACAAAAGGAACGACCCTCACCATGCAGGGTAGTTTGGCGAAGGATTCTCTGACCGAATCGAAGTAGATCCAGTAATTGCGCCAAATCTCGGTCTCTTCATTCTTGAAATTACGGCCGAAATGTGACGGATAGAGCATTGGATAGAGGACATCGATATGCTCACCGAGCCGCTGGATATCCTGTCCTTCAGCAGAAAGGGGTTGCCATAAAGAAAACCCGAAAACGCATGCGCCGATCTCAGCATCGATTTCTTCTCTTGCTTTTTCTAAGAAGCGCGTGATCACGTCGACATGTGACCCTTTGACGTCCGTTAGCCTGATACGGGCTACTTCACCGTCGGTTGGGAACCGAACATAATCATAGGCCACCGCTTTGATGCCGCGGTCGACGATTTCTTTCGTGATGGCAAGCAGATAACCCTGAACATCGTCGATATACGGATTTGTCCAGGCTATCCCTTTCGCATCGGTCCATATTTTACCGCTGTCGTCTCTGATGCCGAATTTCTTGTGGCGGGAAAGGTAGTTATCTCGAAAGCATACGATTCGAGCGATGAGGTTAAGATTGTGCTTCGATGCATTTTGGATGAGATCGTCGATGTCAAAATGTTTCTTGACCGCATCGATTTCGTGCGCCAGTTCCACGGCCGATTCGTAGGTTAGAAAACCGTAATCGCTCTTGAAGTCGACGATTACAGTGTTGATGAGGCCGGAATCCGCCTTGCTGAAAATTTCTTCCCAGTAGGCCTGGCGGTTGGCCTGGTACGGATTCACGTAGACGCCGCGGATGATACTGTCATGCCCGGGGAAGCATTGTGCCAAGAGGGCAAGCATTGCACAGAGGTTCATTCTTTTTGCAAAACTCCTTTCCGGTTCGTACCAGGAGGGCATGGTACTCGTTGTAGATCTTTCTGCTCGCAGGTAAGTTCTTCTGGATGGTCTGCTGCAGAACATCGTATGGCAGATCGTGTTCGATGATGTCGTGCCGTGAGAGGATGCGCCGCGTGTATGCATCGATAACGAATACGCGCCTGCGGAGGGCGTAGAGTAGTATTGAATCGGCGGTCTCGGGTCCAATTCCTCTGATTGAGAGGAGCTCCTTCCTTATTGCACGCGTGCCTTTCTTCGCAAAAGCCTCGGTGCGTGCTCCGTATTTTTCAATGTAGTATTTAAGAAAGGCGCGGAGACATTTCGCTTTCGACCGGTAGAAACCAGCTGTCCTGATCAGAGCCGGGATCCTGCGGTAATGCGCGTGAAGTTTCATGGGATCCATTAGCCCTGCCTGTTTGATTTTCTGGATTGCGTTGTTCACGTTGCGCCAATTTGTGTTCTGTGTGAGTATCGCACCGACTACTATTTCGAACGGCGTTTCACCAGGCCACCATTGCTGGGGCCCGAATGCTTTGTACAAAGCCTTGTATAATCTAAGGAATGTTGGTTTCGATGAGATTGTAATCGGCCGTCTCATCCTGGAATCTTATCATACCTGTACCGGGTGCATAATATTCTGTGATCTCGACCGTGTCGCTATTCACTGAACCGTTCTCGACGAGGGTTTCGATAGTCATGATGCGAATTTCGTAGACATCACCGTATCCTGGGTCATAGCTGAAATCGATGATATCGCCGATAACTTCGTAACTAGCAGAGACCGACTGACCGGCCACAAGGATTGAATCAGCCAGTACGTGGTGATAGGAATGTCCTTTGACAAGGGGTAGCTCGATTCTGACAATGAAATCCTCGAGGATGGTGTAGTCAACGCCGGCAAAGTTGTACAATGTCACGACGTATTTCGATATCGACGCATCGCGTTTAGCAATGTACTCCACCCTACCGTTGAAGGTGACGGGAAAACACTCGACCTCGATTATCGTATCGAGCGGTTCAACTTCGACGAGGATAGTGTCGTTCTGGCTACTATATTGCCACCAATATCCTTCGCTCAAGGGAAAATAATCCTCGGCTGCTCTTTGAACGATGTGATTGTCGCCGCAGCTGACAATGAGTAATAGGAGAAACGCTAATTTATATCTCATATCCGACCCCCAATTTGATGCCAATGAATCCGGCATGAACCTTCAGATCGGTTAGTCCTTCATAGTAAAATTTGGGGTAGATGTGCAGTCTTTCATGGCGGATGTTGATCTGCGCGCCGATTGTGTATGCTGCGGCGAATCCGGATTCGCTGGTTCCGTTCAAGCTCCGGCTGAGATAATCTCCACCGAACGCAAGGACCGGGCTGATCGACCAGTTTTCTTTGTATAACCCAAAGCGGAATCCCATGGTGGTCATGGAATAGCCGGGGTTATCACCGGTATTGAAGGCAGTCTGCAGGGATAGTGAAACATCGACGATGCCTGCGTTCCGGTCGGCGAAGACCGCAAATCCGGCACCGCTGCTTATACTTTCGAATCCTACCGCGGGAAAAACATATCCACCTTCAATGCCTATGGACAAACCAATAAGTATGTAGAGTAACATGGTTTATCATACCTGAATAGCGTCTTTGTGTCAAGTCTGTTTTTTTGAATGGGCAGTGTTGTTGACTGTCCTCTAATTGACGCCCGGCGATAATTCGCTATAATTTCACATGAAAGCAATGGTTCTGCAGAGACATGCCTCACTGGAAGAGGATCCGCTTGAACTTTTGGAATTACCCGTTCCTGAGCCCCGTCCTGACGAGGTGAGGATCAAGGTGACTGTTTGCGGGATATGCCGCACGGACTTACACGTGGTAGAGGGTGAGCTCCCAGCGCGCAAACTTCCCATCATACCGGGCCATCAGATCATCGGTATGGTCGAAAAATTGGGCAGTAAGGTGGTCAATTGGAGTGGCGGTGAACGGGTCGGCGTGCCTTGGCTATATAAGACGTGCGGCGAGTGCCGATTCTGTCGCAGCGGCCGCGAGAATCTGTGCGACAACGCACGGTTCACTGGATATGATGCAGACGGCGGATTCGCCGAATATATGGTGGCACCAGCGGATTTCTTGTATGAACTCCCGGCTAATTATACGGACGTTGAAGCGGCACCGCTACTTTGTGCCGGGGTCATTGGTTACCAGGCGTTGCAGGCAACTGGTCTTCAATCGCAGGGGAAACTCGGTCTGTTCGGGTTCGGTTCTTCAGCACATATCGTCATCCAGGTAGCAAGGCACCTAGGACTTGAGGTGTAC
>CP070705.1:1750354-1808357 GCA_020349965.1 Caldifarciminota bacterium
GCCATGACCGGTGATGGCGTGAACGATGCGCCGGCTCTTAAAGAGGCCGACATCGGCGTCGCCATGGGTCTGCGCGGCACACAGGTGGCGCAAGAGGCTGCCGACATGGTCCTCAGGGACGATGCGTTTGCGACCATCGTCGCGGCGGTTGAGCAAGGCCGAGTTATTTTTAACAATATCCGGAAATTCGTGGTCTATCTGATCTCATGTAATGTGAGCGAAGTCATGAGTGTAGCATTGGCCTCCGTATTCAACATGCCATTGCCGATCCTACCGCTGCAGATCCTCTTCCTCAACCTGATAACCGATGTATTCCCGGCGCTTGCTCTGGGTATGGGCGAGGGCGATACCCGCATTATGGACCGGCCGCCGCGCGATCCCAGGGAATCCATTCTTGAACGGCGGCATTGGGTGATGATCGGTATTTATGGTTTCCTGATCATGTGTTCAGTTATCGGCTCACTGCTCTTTGCTTTGTATGTCTTGAATTTCGCGCCTGAAAAGGCGATGACCGTTTCCTTCCTTACGTTCGCGTACGCACAGCTTTGGCATGTCTTCAATATGCGTGACCGCGGTTCACGTTTGCTGCGCAATGAAATAACGCGGAACCGCTTTGTCTGGGGCGCCTTGCTGTTATGTGTCGCTTTGATCCTGGTTGCGGTTTATGTGCCGGGATTGGCAATGGTATTGAAAGTGACCGATCCGGGAGTGAGTGGTTGGTCGGTCATCCTTGCGTCCAGTCTGTTCCCGTTGATCATTGGCCAAAGCATCAAATCCTTGCGTTTGAAATAGTATCACGCCAGACTGGTTCGAGCAGTCTGGTACGGCATCCTGTAGAGATTGCTCTTAGGAAATCAACCGTCGTCCCGGCTGGCGAAGTAACTGATAGTTGATTTTGTGAGACAGTATAGCAACGCGTAGTATCTTAAAGTCCTAATTCTTCGCCGACTATTACTACTGTAATTATTGGTTTATATTTATCGTTATTATATTGCCATTCTATGATAACCGTTTTATTGCAGATTCTCCAAGGTGATGTACAATCACTGCATTCGCCGGTCTTGCCGCATGGCGGCATTGGATCAAAATCCGTGTGGCGTTTGACGTTCGCCGGAGCAGCGATGTTCCTGATCCTCTTCAAAGCTTCCTCGAGGTCATCGACGATCTTGTTGATTCCAACGACTATGATAACCTTATTTGGCCCGAAGAGCATGGCTGCTGTGCGGTTACCCTGTCCGTCGACGTTGACGATCTTGCCGTCCAATGTCAAAGCATTCGTGCCGGTCACGAATATATCCGAAGTCAATGCCCGTTTCTTGATCTCGATATTTTCTTCGACACTCGTTCCCGGCTCCCAGGGATTTAGGAAAGTGTAGTTACCCTTCGACAGTGCATCTACCAGACCAATCTGCCTTAAGGTTAGCGAGTCACCGAATCCGACAACGCTGCCCTCGGGTATCATGGAGATGACCTTTTCGAATGCCTGCTTCTTGTCTTCTGCGTAAAGGGCCGGGATATTGTTTTGGTCCAACCTTTTAATGCACTTCTGGATTCTCTCATTCATCGTTATCACCTATACTTTGTCATAAGTATGCTCGCGCCGTCATGGCATGGTGCAAAGAAATCGACACATGTCCGCTGTCGCGTGAGGGTGGGGCAAGGTTCCTCCTACCTTGCCCCACCCATTGACCACTACTTTATCCTGAGCACCTTGTGACAAAGCATATCGCCGGTTGCAGGATTGTCAACACGAATGAAATAAACGCCCTGTGGAACCTTTCTACCATGGTCATCAATGCCGTCCCAGGTGATGTGGTTGACAGATGGTGCAATTGAGGATAGGTCAAAGCGTTTGACTAGGCGTCCGGTTACGTCGTAGATCTTCAGATCGGCGCTGTTCTGCTCTGCAATTTGACAGGTTATGTTCAGCCTATCCGCAAATGGGTTTGGAAGAGCCGTGATCAAAGCATTACGTACAGGTTGAATCTGTTGCGACATCGGGCCGCCACTGATTACGTTCTGTTCATACCGGAAAATATGTATTGGACCTACGGCGACATAATCACCGCTAATACGATTGAAGGACATTGTAATAGAACCGTCTTCATACGAGGCGGGAGGAATCCAGAATTCCAGAGTCTTGGATTCATTTGCATCGCAGGTGACAATTGATTGCTGATCGTTGTCGATCGTTACTTGCGCCGACCAGGAACCAGATGATTCGTGATAGAATACTGCTTTTGCCTTGTAGGAGTAACCAGGTACGAGTGGGAATTTGTATGTTGCTGCTGTATTGCCGATGTCCACCGGAATCCGCCAGTCGTCGATGTAACTGTCGCGGGTAACCAGATAAGGAGAAGGTGTTTTCATACCATTAATTGAGCTGAGATAGGCCTTGCCCTCCGGATCGAGATGCTGCATTTTTTTGAACTTGATCTCGTAGGGAGGGGCGTTACCTTCCAGCCACACAGTGTAGTGAAAATCGTTGTCGAGTGTGAATCGAGCTACGGATTGAGGATAGGAGGAATGGTTGGCCGTATTACTGACATTGATGCGGTCGTCATATGATCTGATCTTATAATAGATGTCGTGCGGACTATCCGCTGTCGATTCTTCGTCATAGAGAGTGAAAGAACCAGAAGCATTTACAGGATGGAGAGATGCGAGATTAGTTGTAAAACTGAAATTCACCCACTGGAAATCATCCTCGGTCAGATATTTACTGGCGCGATAGACTTCTTCGTGTTGGTTTGGGGGTGCGAGATGCTGCCAGACCACAAAGACCGAATCACCAAAGGTTTCAACAAAAGGATGAGCTGAATGAGCCCCGTCACTGCCGAATGGCGGCCCCTTGATCTCCCACCAATCACTATCTGGTTTCACTGCATAGGAAACCGTGTCCTCACGCTGCCAAACAGCATGGAACGAATTGTCCGTCTCACAGCGTACAATTGATGGATTGGTTCGGAGTGGCGGATTGAGGGGACCGAGCTTTTCTTCGATTATGTCGAACCACCCCTGGCTTGGATTGCTGATTGGAAAGGAGAAAACCTCAAGGGCGTGAGAGTACGTTGGTTTCTTACGAGTGGAAATGGCTCCTGAACGCGTCGCCAGTATGTGCACGGTAGCGGGTTCGAAGGGATCAATGGCAATCGCCGGCGGTGAATTGAGACGTCGATCACTTGAACCGGCAGGGTTGTCAAGGTGGTAGATAGTGCTCCAACTTGTCGCTGATGTTTTCCTCCTGTACCATAAGCCACCTTCATCATCAGTCCAGGCTACAGACGGCAGATGGCTACCATCTAAGACGATCGCCGGGAATGCGCCTTCACCAATGGTCTCTGGTTCATCCCAATTTGCGCCGCCATCAGACGAGTAATGATATACAATTTCTCCTCCACGGGTGTAAACGAGATGGAGTTTCTCTGTGTCTGGTTCCCGTACGAGGTGCCGGTTGCCGTTATAGGCAAGCGCCAGCGAATCATCAGTATCATTGATCATATCACCCAGTTTGATTAGGTATCCATCCATCGACCCGGCGCCGTAAGAAAGCGTCACACCGGCAATAATGTAGGTATTGTCGTCGATTTCTTCAATGGAATATCCTATGTCAAGTTCTTCGCCACCGATCTCTTTGTACCAGAGAATGTTTCCTTCATCATCAGTCCTAACCACATAGACACTAGTGCTGGCAGAATCACTGTCGGTTCTACATTCGCCGCATACGATAAAACCGCCATCATTGGTCACTTCAAGATCAAATCCTTCGGAAAAGCGGTATCCGGCATCGGCGATGAATTTTGCCCATACAGAATCTCCGCTGAAATCTCTTTTTACCAACCAGGCACGGCCTGGATAGCTATCATCCGAGTATAGTCCAGTTACAACAATTCCATCATCGACTTCTTTTACCGATCTTCCTTCATCCTCATGGTTACCTCCGAACCCAACAGTCCATTGCTCATTTAGGGATGGGTCCAACTTATGCAAAAAGACGTTATAATCACCTGGATTTGACCACTTACCCGTGATGGCATATCCTGGATAAGGTTCCCAGACTTCACATCCTGCGAGACCGCGGTCATTGTATGGAGCGGGGTTGTAAAGAGTGTCCTCGTCATATATCTGGCCATTCGACCGCGCTACAAAGGTCCACGCATCACCCACGGAGCTACCATTGACGAAAGAGCCGACAACTAGATAACAGTCCACATAATAGTCTTCTGTGATTTGCTGGATATAGTTTGCCTCGCCGTTAGGATGTTGATATTCTCGATATATATCCAGGTCCCCGTCGTCGACCGAAAATTTCATGAAGAAGGCGCGTGTGCCAGCAGCAAGAAACCGCTGGCCGACAACTACATAGCCGTCCCCCACGCTTGGATCATCCACGGCTATCTCGACACACCTTCCCTCACATCCAGAAGAATCTGCAATACTCTCCCAATCGATATTGCCTAAGCAATCGGTTTTGACTAGATATACTTTTGCGTCTTGACCTTGATCAACGTGTCCTGCCATGATAAACCCACCATCTGGCGTCTGGCGCATCGATACGATTTCCTCATAGCCCGATGTTCCGAACGTTTTTGTCCAAACAATATTCGGTCCCTGGGCATACGATGCTGTCGACAGTATGAGTAGGGCTACGCAGATATTTGCGAATAATTTCATTTTGTCCTCCCCTGCAAATGGTTCATATACTATTTCCTTATTGTTTTGTTCCTCTCTAACCCCCTACTCCGCCTCTACTTGTAAAAAACCAAATGCGCCGGCGTATCTATGGGCCCATTTTTCCATCACCTCCTTTTTATATTCTTTAATACCTCGTATTACGGATGCTCAATATTGATATGCCGTTTATTTAATTCATGTTGATTATGAATATTCCATGCTGTATGACCTATGACTATCTTGTTTGCTACTTCGCAAAGTTGAATGTTCTGCAGTATGTTGACTCGTACAGCCCTGGTAAATATTGAAGGGGGAAACCATGGCAGTGTTATTCTGACTTTTGAATATACGATGATATTCTTGTAGGGCATACCACCTCGGCGTATTACTATATATGTCGTATAGGTTGTGTCAAGAGCAATGAGTAGTTGGATTGGAAAATACATATCAATTGCAGTACGGTCTGAATGTATACTCCATAAATTGGAATTGCCGATTCCGTTGCGGATTGGAACCGGGGCATGACGGTTGATACTGGACCGTATTGTACACGAGGTCGTTAGCTGATGTGTTCGCACAGCGTCAGATTTTTATGAAAGAAAAGGAAAAATGCGGTGTTAACAATCAAAAAAAAACATCCTCACTGCAAAATCCATATTATTGCTATAATCCAATGATCATATTAAGCCTTGAAAACGGGAGGAAATGTATGACAGTAGAAGAAATCGAAGATCGAGTAGGTGATATCGAGAAGAAGCTTGATCAGAAGAAGAAGAGCGTATGGGATATATTCCTTGGTCTCGGTGCTGTGCTTATTCCCGCCACTATTGCCTTGGTCGGTTACCTCATAGCCCATCGCATAGAGAAGGGCCAATTGGGCGTTGCACAAACAAATGTGAGAGTCGATCAGTCGGAGCTGATAAGGAAATTCATGACTTCCCTCACCAGCAAAAATACGGATGAACGTGCGTTAGCGGTTTTTGCGGTGACCTACGCGGTCCCTGTCTTCAACGAATTCCTTGTAACACGGGAGACCGAAAGGAAAGATACTGGGAGTTATGTGGAGTGGTCAGCGAAATATGCACTTGACATACGTTTGAACCAACTGATTGAAGACCTGTATGCGCCAGCTTCTCGAACACGAACAGCAAGTGCCGAAGAGATCATACAAGTGTGGCGTTCAGACACTATGTTAGTACCTAAGTTGTTGAATTATGCCAAGGAACATATGGATAATGATAATGGAATTTACAATACTGTAGTCGTTCTGAATTCCATTGATCCTAAATCATTAACAAAATATGAAAGTAGTATAAAGAGTTTCTTGGATGAAGCAAGAAAGGTAGGTCCGAAGACCAGAAGCCAAATAGACCGCATTTCTTCGCGATTGTCCAATGTGGAATAGTTGAAAATTCCTGGCGGTGTAGATTTAACCAATTACACGTGCTTGCCGAGACTTGAGATTATTAGGCTTGGGGAGATGAGGTCGGCCAGATTACCTGACCGACCTCATTTACTCGTGCTTATTCAGCAGTGATCATTCTTCCAAGTACACAGTTATGTGGACCGTGGTGTCGTGGTAGAGTTTATCATTAATAGAATCTGTTCCGGGGAACCACTGGTCACCAAATTAGGACGGGCACGATACCCTTAAAGAGTTCTGGGACACGGGGTTGCTTTTCAACACAAAGGTGTGTAGCAGGTCTTTGATTATCTTCATCTCCGAAATAGATGCAAGCTACACATGATTTCGAGAGCATGTTTTCGCTTGCATCTTTAGCCAGAGCGTGTCCCCGTAAGTTAGGAAATTTGTAATCGTTGACACTACTCTGCAGCTATTTATAATAAACGGCGCTGTAATAACGTAAGACCAAACACGATAATGAAGATTTTTCGATCTTATGCAAATCGCGGACAACGCGTTGCAGTATTCGTTGTCATAATGACATCTTTCTTACTGTGGGGGATCTCCTGCAACGACGGAAGATATGGCGAGATCGTCGACTATCGCAAAGGAATGAGCATACCGAGCTGGCAGAGCCATGAGTACCTGGACAGCCGTGTCATCGAGTCGATGCTTGCCTTGAGTGAGACAGGCGCCGACTACATTGCCATTGTGCCGACCTGGTACCAGGAATCTGCGCAAGGCGATTCCATCTATCCAACGGCAAGCACGCCGGTGGATAGTGCGGTCATCCACGTCATCAATGAAGCGAGGGCACTGGGGTATGGAGTGATGCTGAAACCTCATGTCGATGTCGAGGACGGTACATTCAGGGGCGATATTTTTCCTGCCGACATCGATTCGTGGTTCGGTTCCTATGAGCAATTCATACTTCACAACGCGGGAATAGCCCAGCTCACCGGCGTTGAAATATTCTGTATCGGCACTGAATTTAAGCGGCTCTCATCAAGATCGGAATGGATCGACATTATCGCTTCAGTTAAGAGTATATATGATGGAATGACAGTCTATGCGGCCAACTGGGACGAATATCCGTCGGTAAGTTTCTGGGAGTATCTCGATTACGTCGGCATAGATGCTTACTTTCCCCTGGCGCGCGACAGAGAGGCGACGATAGAGGAATACCTTCAGAATTTTGAACTCTGGCTTTTTCAGATCGACAATTACCAGAGCAGCGTCGGCAAAGATATCATCATCACCGAAGTAGGATTCAGAAGTGTACGGGGCTGCGCGGTCGAACCCTATGAATGGCAAGAGGACGGGATCATGGATGAAGAATCTCAGGCCGATGCGTACCGGACGATCCTGGCTACCCTTCAGAGAAAACAATGGCTGGAGGGGATATTTTTCTGGCAGTGGGATCCCATACTAAGTGAAGATTCAATCGGATATACGCCCTATAGCAAACTTGCAGAAGACGTGTTGCGCGAGTTCTGGGTTGAGTGATGAGTGTCTTTTATTGTGTTGTAACACTCCTGGTCTTCCCTCAGGCTGCTGGTTCAGAACTGATCGTTGGAACGTCATTGAACGCGTTGACGTTCACTCCCAGATGGAGTATTGAACCTTATCCAGGTTACCAGGGGTTTCTTGCCAATGAACTTAAATTGTCACACGCCATGCTGTACGGTAGGAATCTATCTTTGGGAGTAGAAATTGGTGTGGCCAATAGATTCCACTTCACCTATTTCGAATCTTATGCTGCATGGGGATTGCATGATACAAAGGTTTGGCTGATGGGGCATTCTTTCGGCACCATAAGTCTATTGGCACGGCTGGGCTTGCCGACCGGATTGTACGATGCGGGTATAGGACCAGGAGCCTACTGGTTTGAAATATATGCGAAGAAAGCCCGCATCATATGTAGCAGCATTTGCATCGGGTATGAGTGGATAGGTACAAACCCAGACGAGGTGAACAACGGCGATAGAATTCACCTCGGGCTTGAGATATTTAGCTGGTTTGGAATCCACTGTCAATATGCATTTTCTGATCATGGTACATACTATTCGCTCAATGACTCGCCTTCTTTTGCGGTGGAAATTTCACTTTCGAAGAACTTCACGTTCTCAAAAGTCTACAACATCGCGCTAGTTTTCAACCAGACCGTACTGGGGAAAGACATCCCTGTTTCGACCAGTGTGTCATTGAGAATGTCGCGCAGCAGAACGCGATAAGGAATTATTTTGCCAACTATGTTTGCAGTTATATCCGCTCGGACCTGAGGGTGATCGAATGAAACGCAGATCAAAACTCAGAGTTCGCATTGACGGCTCAATTGTATATCTGCGCCCTGTCAAATTGGACGACGCTCCGGTGATCAGAAAATGGCACAATGATCCGCAGCTCATGCGGCTGGCAAGGGTCGGCGAGAAGAAGACGACGTTGAAGCAGGAGCGTATTGACATTCGAGCCACGCGTAAGTCGGACAGAGAGGCGTATCATATGATAGTTAGTAAGCCGAATGGATCTGCGATCGGGTTCCTCCGCTTCAACTACATCGACAGAACGAGCGGTAACGTGTGGCTACGTGTAATGATCGGAGAGAGGCACACACGTGGTAAAGGATATGCCCGTGAAGCGCTGCAGATTTATCTCAAATGGCTTTTCGACGTGATAG
Source organism: Caldifarciminota bacterium (assembly GCA_020349965.1). Lineage (GTDB taxonomy): Bacteria > Hydrothermota > Tepidihabitantia > SM23-42 > SM23-42 > SM23-42. The sequence continues at coordinate 1,759,111 of CP070705.1, forward strand.
GTATCCATCGGGTGACACTTGAATGCTATGCGACCAATGAACGTGCGGTTAAATTCTACCGGCAACTCGGGTTTCGAAAGGAAGGTGTATTACGAGAGGCGGTTTTGATCGACGGCAAGTATTATGACATCTTTTCCTTTGGTTTGTTGAGGGAAGATTTGCAGTGACCGGCCGTTGCCATTGCACGGACACTTCGTTGACTTCGCGGCATGTTTGAGGTATATTGTAAGCAGGAGAGGTTACTATGGCAGAGAACGAATCGATCCTCATTGGTATTTTGGCGGGGACTGCGGCGAATCGAGATAAAGCCAAGAAGATCAGTGTCTTCTTCGGGAGCTGCCCCTACTGTGCCGTGAGTGCATGCAAGGGAGATACGATTCTTGCCGTATTGACGATTCCGCATGAACACAAATGGTGGCTGGAATCTATAAGGGAGCGGCCAAAGGACACGGTTGGGCTGGAAAAAGCGGAAGTCTTCTATACTACTGGAGTGAAGGCGACAAGTCCGTGGAGTGCCGGTAAGGTCGAACCCGCACTGGATAGATCTCCATGCGGGGCACAGTGCCAGGAGTGTCCCGTTTATAAGAAAGAATGCCGCGGGTGTCCGGCCACGATACACTGTCTGGGATAGGCGGTATTCATCGGTTCTTTGTGTCCGGCCTAGCCGCAATTGGATGATTTTGTGAAAAATGACCGAAGGTCTATGTAACTCTGAAACGCTATTGACTATTTAGAAGATTTCCGTAATATAATTCAGTGCCTGAGCAGTCGACATTAAAGACCGCATTTCTTTTCACAACAAGGCACGTTAATTGCTTCATTGATCTTCCATTGCCACGGAAATGAACAAAATAGGTTTTGACAGCGAAAGATATCTCAAAGAGCAGAGTGGGGAAATACTGAAGCGCGTGCAACATTTTGACAAGCGTTTGTATCTTGAATTCGGCGGCAAGTTGATCTTCGACTATCATGCGGCGCGAGTCTTGCCCGGTTTCAATCCAAATGCCAAGATGCAGCTGTTGCAGCGGCTCAAGGACAAAGTCGACATCCTGCTGTGCATCTATGCCGGCGATATCGAGCGGAAGAAGGTCAGGGCTGATTTCGGCATCACCTACGACGTCGATACGCTGCGGCTGATCGACGATCTGAAAGACTGGGATCTGTCGGTAAATGGCGTTGTCATCACGCGCTTCGATAACCAGCCATCAGCCACGATATTCAAGAACAAGCTCGAGCGTCTCGGCATTAATGTCTACACGCACCGTTACACCAAGGGCTATCCAACTGATGTCGATACCGTGGTAAGTGATGAGGGCTACGGCGCGAATGATTATGTAAAGACCGACAAATCACTCGTTGTCGTTGCCGGCCCCGGCCCGGGCAGCGGTAAGCTTGCGACCTGTCTTTCGCAGTTGTACCATGACCACCGCCAGGGCGTGAATTCCGGGTATGCGAAGTTCGAAACGTTCCCAATTTGGAACATGCCGCTGAAGCATCCGGTCAATGTCGCATATGAAGCAGCGACCGCGGACATCCGAGATTTCAACATGATAGATCCGTTCCATCTCGAGGCTTACGGTAAGACCGCGGTCAATTACAACCGTGACGTCGAGGTCTTTCCGGTGCTCAGACGCATATTCACCAAGATAATGGGTGAATCTGTATATAATTCGCCCACAGACATGGGGGTCAATCGCGCCGGTTACGGGATAGTCGATGATGCGATAATCCAGGAGGCAGCGAAGCAGGAAATAATACGAAGATTCTTCCGCTATCGTTGCGAGTATGTGATGGGTTTCGTCGACAAGGAAACGGTGCAGAAAGTGGAGCTCTTGATGGAAGAGATGAACGTAAAGCCGGAGGACCGGATTGTGGTCGGGCCGGCACGCGCTGCTGCGCAAGAAGCGAAAGAACAGGGTAAAGGTAATGAGGGGATTTTTTGCGGGGCGGCACTACAATTGCGTGATGGCACGCTAATCACCGGCAAGAACTCGGTACATATGCACGCTGCATCGAGTCTTGTTCTCAATGCGATAAAGTGCCTGGCAGAGATACCCGATAAGATCCACCTTTTGTCGCCGATGGTCATCAACTCGATCTCCAGTCTGGATAAATATTTCATGAAGCCGAAGAAGACGGTCAGTCTGGACTTGGAGGAGACTCTCATTGCCTTGAGTTTCAGCGCGACTACGAATCCTGGAGCGCAGATGGCCCTCGAAAAATTGAAAGAATTGCAAGGCTGCGAAATACATATGACGCACATCCCCACGCCGGGTGATGAGAAAGGGTTGCGCAAGCTGGGAGTGAACCTTACCAGCGATCCGAATTTCTCAACTAACAGCCTGGCAATAATCTGATTCTCATTTAAAGAATTCGCCAATTGGCGAATTCGCTAATTCTTCGTATCGGGGGTTACAATCATTGCTTCATTACGGGAATTGCTGGATTGTGTGTTGGTGGTTGAGAAGGGCATAAATGTGTGGCCACTCTCATCGTCAACCTGTCTTTGGGGGAATTCAACCTAAAACAATTTTCTTCAAGCAAGAGCAATTGCAATTTGTCCTTCTCTTACATTCCCGTCTTTCTCATATATGGTTCGAAGATCCTATCTTGGTGAAGACAGTAGCGTATCAATATACTTCACCATATTGACTTCGGCGCTGGATTTCTTATCATATATCACAAAACGGGAGGAGATATGTCAGCGATAATTGTAATTCTACTGACTGTCGGACCAGAGCATGTAGAAATACCCGCGTACGGCATTCATTATGCAAATACCATGGGTTTCGAGAATATAAAGAGCTTCTATAGTGACACGGATGATTGCATCTACCTAACGGCTGAGGGTAAGATCATCGCGGTTTTCCCGACGCACGAGGATCCATCGGCACTGTACCGGGATACGATCGGCACGATATGGTATCCGGATGAGTTGAGCGGCGTCGCGTTTCCGCGAGAATTCGTCGCGAACTGGAGTAACGGATCAGTTTATGTTATCGGCTCATATGGCCGTAATATTGCGGTCTGCGATATCCAGAACGGCGCAAGGACCGACGGTATCATGACCGGCCGCGGCACGACGGCGCTTGCCTACAGCGCGACGCAGAACAAGATATACTGCGCTGCTTACTACGATTTCACCGTCGATGTCGTGGATTGCGCGACGAACGATGTGATCGAGACTATCTCGCTCATGGGTGCACTGTCCGATGCCTGCTGGAACAGCACTAACGACAGAGTTTACTGCAGTAATTATAGTGCGGGCAGTGTCGATGTAATCGATTGTATGAGCGATTCATTCGTGACAAGGATCACGGTGGGCAGCAATCCGCGCGCCGTGCTTTACAATCCGATATCTGATAAAGTATATTGCGCATACACCGATAGCGTGGCAGTCATCGATTGCAGCGCCGACACCGTGATCACAGCAGTGATGGTCGGCTCGCCGAATTACTTCTTGGAGTTGAATACAGTTGATAATAAGGTGTATTGTGTCAACCGCGGTAGTAATACCGTGAGTATCATCGATGGTGCAAGCAATATGTTGATCGCGACCGTGGCGGTGAGCAACTGGCCAGAGTGCGTCAGTTATAATCCTGTGATGAACAGAATATACGTAGGGCACAGCAACGGGCAGAACGTCATGGTGATCGACGGCAGCACCAATTCCGTGGTCGGTACGATTCCGCTCGGCCAGCCTATCTATGCAAGCGACTGTGATACCACTGATAACCGGCTCTTTGTAACATCATCCAGCGACCAGGTGATCGCGATAGACTGCACGAACAATACTGTCATTGATTATCTTGCCGCGGCGAACTGGCCCATGGGAGTATTCTGGGAAAGCAGTTATAATGTAGTCTGGATCGGTAATACCGGGGCCGGTAATCTCCCGGGTTTTACAGTACAGGGTTATGAAGGGGACGATCTGGTCAGTCTCTTCAAAACCGTCATCGGTTACACGCCATATTCGACGATGCTCGATCCGGCCACGAATAAGTTTTATGCAGCAGGGCGCGGTGATGAGATGCTGGCGATTCTCGACATAGCAAGTCCTGATACGGCCGAAATGCTGCTTGTCCGGGACGGACCATGGGATGTTTGCGACAACCCGAATGAGAACAAGGTGTACTGCGCCAGCCGCTATGACAACCGCGTGTCGATTATCGACGCTGCGACTAACTCGATACTCAACGAGGTGAACACCGGACAATACCCGGTCGGGCTCGCATGCAACTTTACAGACAATAAGGTATATTCGGTAAATTTCTGGGGCGACAACGTCACGGTTATCGACGGCAGCAGCAATAATTTTCTCGGGCACATCCAGGTCGGTTACGGCCCCTACGACATACTCTACAATCCAGATGGTAACAAGATCTATTCGATCGATTACGGCGATAACACGGTCACGGTGATCGATGCATCCGCAGATACCGTCATCACAACACTTGCGGTCGGCAATTGGCCGTGGTCCGCGGTTCACAATGCGATCAACAATAAGATTTACGTCGCCAACTATGCGAGTCATGACATATCGGTCATTGACGCGGCGATGAATCAGGTTGTTTCGACGCTCTTCATAGCACCCAATGCTTATCCCTTCACTCTCGTCTATAATCCTCATAACAATAAATTATACAGCGCGAATATTTTCAGCAGCACGATGACGATCATCGACGCATCGATCGATACGATCATAACGACTTTCGGAATTAACGGCGCGCCGTATTCACTTGCTTACAATCCGAACAGCAATGTCATATACTGTGCTTATATCAGCACTTGGCAGGACGCGCTACTGGTGATCGACGGCAATACAGACGCGATCCTTGCGAGTTTTGTCATTCCTTCGCAGAATCAATCATACGGTATCGATTCGCCCAGAAAAGCGCTCGTTTATGATACTGAGGAGGACGTTCTGTACATGAGTCACTACGCGTCGAGCAAGATCACGGTGATCGACGGCAGCACGGGTGTTGTCGAATTTTCCTCTGCAATTCCAGAGGATAACCTGTTGAGCATATCGCCGAACCCTGCGAAGGATAGGATCAGCATCAGGTGCATGATGCAGGATGCGGAAAACATGAACAAGATACTGCGCTTGGGGATCTACGATGTTACAGGTAGGTTGGTCAAAGAAGAAGATCTTGAGTACGAGGGTGTAACAACTTCGCTGTCTGTTGAAGAGATCAATTCCGGCGTGTACTTTCTCGTCGTAAGTGACGGTCCGCGCAGGGCTATGATCAAACTGATAGTACTGGAATAGGAAGATTTGGTTACGATTTGTGGTGTGCGTCAATAGTGAAAGGTAGGAGGTTGGAGGATGAAGATAGCGATAATTATCGTTAGTATAATCGCCCTGGTGCTGGCGGGATTCGCTTTGTATCTGCTCAGCGCCAACTCGAAGATGCGTGGTGAAATGATGGGTAAGATCGATGACCTTGAAGAGCAGGTGAATATCCTCACGGTTGAGCTCGAAGCGCGGGTCGCCGAGGTTTCGCAGGAAAAAGAGGAGGAGATCGACAGGCTCAAAGGGACATATGATGCTCTCGTCGCGGACATGAAGAGCGAGATCGAACTGGGTCAGATAAAGATCACTCAACTGGCCGACCGGCTGTCCGTTAGCATGGTTGACAAGATACTATTCCCGTCGGGCGAGGCAGAGATCACTGCGGAAGGGCTGGAGATACTCGACCGAGTCGGCAAGGTCTTGAAGGATGCCGAAGGCAAAGTGATCCGTGTTGAAGGGCACACCGACAACGTGCCGATCCACCCGAACCTGCAGAAGAAATTCCCGACGAACTGGGAACTTTCAACGGCCCGAGCGACGAACGTCGTGCGGTTTCTTCAGGATGAGGTTGGCATTAAAGGGACGCGCCTTCAGGTCATAGGTATGTCAGAGTACCATCCGGTGGCGAGCAATGCTAACGTGGCAGGTAGGAGTCAAAACCGCAGGATCGAGATAACTCTGCTGCCCGAATCTGCTGGTTTGGCACCGACGACGAAGTAGGGTCGTACAGCATTGCGAATACTGTCTTTTCGATTGTGGTCTGTTTATCTCGTGGCGTTGCTTGTGGTCTCTTCGTGTACTGTATATAGAAGTTGCGTTTCTGTGGTGGGTCTTCCCGAGGATGCATCAGATAAAGCGGCACAAGAGATAATTAAGATCGTGCTGCGTAATAACTTCGGGGATAAGATAAGGGCCGAATTCCCGAATCTGACGAAAGAACAACTCGATGGACTCACTGTCAGTTGGCGTAGAGTGAAGGTTCTCGGTGCGGAAAGATCAAGGTTATCTATCGTCATTAAAATAAGGTACGGAGGTTCACTTACGACCGATGATGCAAGAGAAGTGACCGAATACGGTAGGACTATTGTTGAAGATGCGGTGAAAGATTATTTCGAATTACATGGTGGCAAGTCGCTTCAGGAGGTCTAGTTGCTTCACTGGGCGTGGTTTTTATTACTTCTCGATACGCTTGATTATGTCCAAAGAACGACCCCTTGTGCTCAAAGGACATGGGAAGTTTGCTGAAAGATACGCGGCGATGGTCGACACTGAGTCCCATAATGTCGAATAAAAGCGTCGGCCCTGCGCAGACATTTGTGACAGGCGTTGTGAGTGATATGTGACGTCAGGGGTTATATTCAATAGAGATTTTTGATTGTAAAAGGAGGAAGCGTGAAAAGTAAAACCGCGCCTAAACTCATACTGGCTGTGATGGTCCCGGTGATTCTCTCAGCGCAGATCGAAAAGTGGGTATATACTTATAACGGCAATCTTGATAATACGGATATTGCCTATGCGCTGGCGTGCGGGTTGGAAGGGAACATCTACGTAGCGGGAAGAAGCGCCAACTTCGGTACGAGCAGTGATTTCCTTTTGGTCAGTCTCACGGATGGAGGTGATACAAACTGGGTCTATAAGTATAATCCTGCCAATCTTGAGGATATTGCTCTTTCCGTTGTTTATGGACAGGACGGCAACATTTATGCGGCCGGCATGAGTTCGGCCCCCCTTACATATTCCGATTTCACAGTATTGAGCGTGACGACCTCAGGCGACACCAACTGGACTTACCTGCATGATGGACCGAGCACCATCGAAGATTATGATGTTGCGCGTACGATAACATATGGATTGGATGGAAACATCTATGTCGGGGGAAATTCGATGGCTAATTTTACCGGGGGCGATTTCTTCGTTGTCAGCCTTAATGGCAGCGGTATGGCCAACTGGACATATCGGTATGGCGGCATTGAATACCTGGGCGGTGCGGCTAATTCAATTGTGTTTGGTGCGGACAGCAACATCTATGCTGCCGGTCATAGCTTTCACGTTGGTACCCGCCGTGATTTTGTTGTGCTGAGTCTGACAACCACGGGCGATACGAACTGGACATATCGCTATGACGGAGCTTTGAACGCCGACGAAGCGAATTCGGTCACGTATGGTCTGGATGGTAATATCTATGCTGCCGGATATTCGACGTGGATCGACTCATGTCGGTATTTCACTGTCATAAGTTTGTCCGATGACGGCGATGAGAACTGGGTATTTAGATACAAGGGCGGTACGACCGATTTTCCCTATGGTACGAATGCTGTTGTCTATGGTTTGGATAACAACATATACGCAGCGGGACAATGTTCGGCTGGTCCGTCGGATGATTTCTTCGTAGTAAGCCTGAGCACTGCGGGCGATACAAACTGGACATACCGGCTCGACGGATCGTCAGGGAATGATGACTTCGCCGTGGCGCTCGCCTATGGTTCAGACGGCAACATTTATGCTTGCGGTATGGTCAACAATACAGGGAGCGCACAGGATTTTACGGTTGTGAGTCTTGATGGAAGTGGTATTGACAACTGGATCTACTACTATGCGGCTGAGGCGTCGTATCCTTTTTGGGACAGAGCACATGCAATCGACCTTGGTCTGGATGGTAGTGTTTACGCAGCAGGTTTCAGCCACTTTATCGAAACCGACTATGACTTTACGGTGATAAGCCTCGATCCGACTACGGGTGTCGAAGAGACGAAGGATCTGATAACAGAATCGATCAGGATACAGGCGGCGCCAAATCCGTTTTCAAAGTTGACGACAATCAGCTTTGGCATAGAGCATAGCGCAGAGCGCATGGAGCTCAATATCTATGATGCGAGCGGACGGTTGGTCAATTGCCTTTATCGTGGATCAGGCATCGAGAATAAAGAATCGGTCATTAGGTGGGACGGTACAGATGCCAGTGGGAACAGGTTGCCGGGCGGAGTCTATTTTGCAGGATTCCAGTGTGGGAATGATATGACAATGGGAAAATTGCTGTTAGTACGGTGACGTTGATACAACAGTGAAGAGGGGGGCCACGCGGGTGTGTGCCCCCCTTTTTTTTCATTCTCAGGCGTAAGATTAAGAAGTCTTCTGGGGAGAGGTTCTCTGTGTCAACGTGGGTATAGGTTGGCGAGCAAACGTCCCTTTATACTTAAGTCTAAAATAATCCTTGACATTACGGGGAATTTGTGTATGATTCACAATAATTATTGGATGAGGTGATTGAATGAGAAAATGCATATTTCTTCTGTTGGTTTTGCTTGGCTCCAGTATAGCGCAGGAATCAGGCGCCAGATATTTGATCGTTGCGCCAGATGATTTATTCGGCGTGATCCAGCCGCTCGCGCAATGGAAGAACAGAATGGGATTGAGGACAAAGATCGTTAAGCTATCACAGATCGGATACTCAGCGGCTGCCATCAAGGCCTACGTCGACAATGCGTATAATACCTGGCCGACCAAACCCGAATATCTCCTGCTGGTGGGTGCCCCCAATTACATACCTTTCTTCTATTTCTCTGCAGGCAATTGCTATTCGGACAATTATTACACCAACATGGATGCGGATATCTACAACGAAATATTGTCCGGCCGTTTAAATGTACACAATCCCACGGAAGCACAGACCGTGGTGAATAAGATCCTCTTGTATGAGAAGACACCGGATCTTGAGGATTCGCTTTGGTTCATTGGGGCATGTCTGATCGTCAATGAGGATTACAGTACGTACCCGCCGCCACCTTACGGCGATGATTCGATCTACTGGAGTGACATCCGGCACGCAAAAAGTTTGATGTTGGCGCATGGATACAACACAGTTGACACGCTTTCGGACCTGCTCGGCAACAGTGCGAGCACTATCATCAACCGAGTGAATTCTGGAAGGGCGTTCGTTCTCTACCGGGGGAGCGCTACGAATGTCTGGTATTATCCTTTCTCTGTTGATCCGAACGTTACCCAGAACGGGAGCAAACTGCCGATCGTGCTTTCCATAACCTGTGGAACGCTCAGTGCAAGCTCTTCACCGACGACGTCGGAGAAATGGGCTTATACCGGCTCGGCGACTACGCCGAGAGGTGCCGCAGGCTACTATGCCACGACAACCAGCGGCAGCAATATTTCCCATCTGAGGAGCGCGGTGTGCAAAGGCTTTTTCAATGCTCTGTTCGACGAGAAGAAGCAAACATTCGGCGAGGCGTGCGAAGGTGGTCGGTTGAATGTCTACAATATGTATTCTTCGTCAAGTGAATATAGAGGATTCACGACAATCGGTGACCCATCGATGAGAATCTGGACCGCGATTCCCAAACGGCTCGATGTGTATCATGATTCTACCTTGACAGTGGATGCCGAATCGTTACGCATCGATGTGCTCTGTAATGAGTCACCGGTTGATTCTGCGCTGGTGTGTGTGCTGATCGATACCACCGTGTATGAATACGGCTATACCGAGAACAATGGCCAGATTATCTTCAGGTTTGACACGCTTGTGCAGGGCAATATGCATATCACGGTAACTGCTGACAATAAGATCCCGTATCTCGATTCAATACCAGTCGGCGAGATCGGTGTCGGCGAAATGACTCCTGCGGTCGAGGAAATCGGATCGTACGTTGAGGTCTCGCCAAATCCGTTTACGAAGCTGGCCACGGTCAGCTTCGGCATAGGGCATGGAGCAGAGCGCATGGAGCTCAACATCTACGATGCGAGCGGACGTTTGGTAAAATCCTTTTATCATGGATCGGGTATCGTGGATCGTGAATCAGTCGCTTCGTGGAATGGTCGAGATGACCATGACAGGCAGTTGCCTGCCGGTGTATATTTTGTGCGACTCACTGCAAACGATGAGGTGAACAGCGTACCGGTCTTGCTGGTCAGGTAAAGGTAACTAGCGCGACCGGTACAGTATTTACGTCAATTTGACATTAAACCCGATCTGCAGCAGCTTATAAGTGCCGAATCTTTTCGACGCCGACTTGAATGTAACCGTTTTGGGAAGATTCTGCATGATTTCTTCCGCTTGTTCTCGTGGAAAACCGCTTTTTTCAAGAAGCTTAATGCCGTCTTCCGTCGACACCTTGCAATTCTCTATCTTAAGACGCAATTTAGCTGGCATTACTTCTCCTTTCCTTAGTTCCGCGTCACTCTCTCAAAAATGGTCTTATATCTAAAAACAATGCTACAAAAGCAATATTGTTGCCGATTCTATCCTTTCTTATTATAACTGATTTATCCTTACTGTCAACTATGCCGGCGTGATCCGATCTCAAACATTCGTAGGTTCGAAATTACAGCGACATTTACCAAAATTTCTTGCCCCGGATGAACTGTTTGACCCCTTTCCTTTTAAGAATTCGGAGGTTCTTGATGTGTGCGTCATCGTGCACTGCCCGCAAGAAATCGAGCTTCTGACACTGCTCGAAAGTCTCACATTTCCAGCACCCCACAATCCCTTTCCTTGCACAGCAATTTCTGATCTTACAGGCGGGCGGTCCGCCGCCGCTGCGGCACATACGCTTGCACCGCAACTTTACCATCATGCCAAGGAGTTCATAGGTTTTATCGTAGTTCCGATATTGCTTGAAGAATTTGCCGATCACACCTGCAAAGCGGTCGAATTTCGACATACGTAGTTCCTTGCGCAGGTCACGTGAGAGGTCTGCGATCTTACCTTTGTGTATGAAACAGTCGCCGCAAGAAAGCCCGCAGTAGGCGATAGAACGGATGCTTTTCTGCATTTCTATGTTTTCCTCTCGTTGCCCTCGTTACTATTTGCTGGCTAGTGGTGATCGATAATCTTTAGCCTGTCATTTGCTCCGGTTACTTGATCTTGACGATCTTTTCTGGTTGAAAACCATCAATGTAGACGAAATAAACACCTTCCTTAAGATTCTGGCCGACTATGTTGCTCGTTTGTCTTGCAGTAAGTCTGCCGGTTACGTCGAAGATTCGTATCTCGGTTGGTGGTTCTATCCCTTTTATTTCTGTGCTGTGCAAGAACGGATTCGGGCCGATCTTCAGATGAGAATAGTTTGCCGTAATAGTCGGTGTTTCCGCAATGCCCACTGCCTCATCGAGTGCTGCAACGGTAGGTAGGTTCATTACTGTCCAGGCGATCGGTTCAGCCGGTGTAGTCGCGGCCACGTCTCCGGCTGCCCGGTAGTAGACCGTGTCTATTCCATTGAAAACCGGATGCAGCGCAAAATTAGAGAAATATAGGTCGGTTGGTGTGAGGTTGCTGATTCCCGCTGTCATGTGGAACGCATTGGCGATGGGATTTATATTTACGTTCGGACAGCCCAGGTTGTCGCCCATGATGAGAATCCCACCCGTTTCGGAGAGCCAGTCAAAAACATTGTCGATGAACGGCACGTTGTCTGCGTAAGAGAGATACATATTCTCGCAGAAATTCATGTCGCCGGTCAGCAGCACCCTCTGGTTGTCTTGATCATAAAAGCTCACGAGCGAGTCAACCTCTTCTGCAGTATAAGCGCTGTTCCAATTGTTGACGAGGTTGATGAGCACTACGTCATACTGCATGAGGTCCACGGTGTGCACGCCGGTACCGCAATAATCAACGGTGTAGCCGCTGTCGGCAAGATTTGCGAGAAGAGTTGAATAGCGGATAGAGGGGACATAGTTGAGGTATGTGCCGTGGGTGGTATCCCATAAGACGCTGTGCTGCCTCAGCGGTCCGACTGTCGGGGTCTCTACTTTTTCGTGAACTAGGACAGCGGGGCAGCCAGTTGTCACATCGGTCGGCATTGCATCAGCGTGTAACATATGCGTGAAACCGATTAGCGCAATTAAGACAGTAAGCACACTACTTTGACGAACCATACTATCCTCCTTTACTTTACAGAATTGCACGTAATACTATGCATGAACACCTATGTCTTACTCCACAGTCCCATGATATTGCCTGAGGGGTCTGTGAATAGACCGTAGAAACCGAACTCGGGCGAAATGGCGGTTTTTTCCTTTACTTTTCTGCCGCCGGCTGATTCGATTTCACTCAGTTTTTTTGTAATATCTTCCACCTCAATGTAGAGGATGACGCCGTTCTCAGATGGTTTGCTGTCTTGGGTCAAACCGCCGCTTTGGTTCTCGCCAGTTGTAAACATGACATAGTTCGGCATATCCTCCGCCATTTTCCAACCGAACAGTTTTCCGTAAAAAACCTTTGATTTTTGCGAATCTGTCGTTGGTATCTCTATGTGGGCAAATCCATACATGATTCCTCCTTTCCAGCATAGTATAACACGCGGGGGAGCGTGTTGTCAAGCAAAAGGGGACAGGCATATACTTTCAAACTTTTGCCAGTACTTCGGAACTTCTCCTCGTAAATTCATTCAATGTCGAAACAGAAAAGTTTAAAAGTATATGCCTATCACCATCGATATTGACATGAGGAGGCGGATTTATACACTATCACATATTCTGTATACCCAGGGAGGAAGGATGAAGAAGCTATCGCTGTACCTGTTGGTGATCTCTATCGTCGGGATGAACTGTGGTGGCGAACAGTATACAAGGTTGAATCTTGTCTTCGGCGAACAGCCTGAGGGTGGTAGGGATGTCACAGAAATCAGGTGTTATGTTGTTGGCCGTCTGGAGGGAGGTTCTACACCGATACAAGCAACTCTGCAGGCATGGTGGGCTGATGAGATCGGCGTCGATGATACACTGTACGCATATGACACGTGGACATTCAGGTATGACGATGTTTTCGAAGAACTGCGGATCATATTGCAGACACCGCCGGGTTATGTCTGGCTCGGATATTTCTGGTTCAGCTGTTACTGGACGGACGGGGACGGTACGTACAACGAGATATTCAGCGACACGGCATACTGCTATCAGTGAGGTGCTGACAAGTTAACACACTTCTCGGCGAGAGTGGCCAGTACGCCGAACCGTGGAGATGGAGGGCGAACACAAGTAACATCGCCGTAACCTTTCTTTCATCGCTGTAATCATGGAAGGCGAAGCCTTCCGGGTTAAGGTTTGCGCCAGGCAGATATGCGCGCGCTTGTCTCGGTGCCGCTGGCAGTTCGATATCCGATTTCCCAATAAGGGATCCAGGTGAGACTCACCATTTCCACGGCGCAATCGCTCTTCTTTGGTCTTACCTTATAGGTCGTGATTTTCTCAATCTTCGTCGCCCAGAGATCATTGATATCATCGACATTGTGTTCCATCCGACTACGGATTTCCTGGACTTCGTTCTGGAGTCTGGCGATCTCCCTTACTGATTCATCAACGTCTGCCTTTGCCTTTGCGGTCATGCGTCTCTTGCGGGCTGCTTTGGAGAAGGCGGTGGTTGGCCGGCGCCGGCCAAATACCCCTAACACGCTTATGATACTCTCTCCTGCAGAGAAGATCTCTTCCCGTTTGTGCCCGGCGTATCTTGCCTGATCCTGAGTCAATTCCTGTTGTTCTTCGTAGAGTTTTGATTCGAGCCTCTGGAGTTGGGCGGTGTATTTACGCCTTAGTTTATCCACTTCAGCATCCCGTTTTTCCCGAATGAAATGCTGGACTCTTATCCTGAATTCGTGCTCCGATTCATATGGTTGTCCGTAGATATTGGCGATTGCATGGTAATACAAATTCAACACATTTTGGTGGCACAGGTAGTCTAGAAAATCCTTGGATAATGCTTTGAACTTGGCCGGAGTGTTAAGTTGCTTTGGTACTGGTCCGAACCGGGCATCAGCCTCAGGTTGTTGAGCCAGGACGGTGGGGTCAATGTCGACACATTCTGCGTCTTCCCAGCGTATCATTCCGCTGACTTTTGACGGGTCGACAAGCAATACTTTTTTCTGAAGTTCATCGATATGGATCTTGCGGTCGATGAAGTGGATGTTTCCCCATGCCAGCAGGCTTGGCTCGTAAACGAGTGTACTTTGGGTCTGCTCAGTCTTCTGGTGGATCTGTTCGGCCAGGGCAGTGAGCGCATCGACACTGTTCACCCGAACCGGGAGGAAAGTCTGCGGTAATTCTGGGGACAACCGCGGAAGATCTTCAGTGTATTTTGCGGCAATGGACGGTCGTGGCATAGGTTCTGCAGAAGGTTGAGTTGCGGCGGCAGCCGGCGCTTTTTCCTCCGTAATGCCAGCCATGAGGTCTTTGAGCTGAATACGGGTGAGCGGGCCCCGTAAATAACTCATCGCCCATCTTGTCTGGAAGATAATCGCGTGATCAGCATGGACATTGTGGAGCAGGAAAACGCGTGTGCCGAGCGAAGAGATACTCTGGTTGAGCTGACGCCGGTTCATCTTGCTGCCGGCTTCGCTGATCGCCGACTCTAATCCATCCAGGACACGCATTTTGTCCCGGTCGGTCTGCAGCTTGCCGATGAACCAGGCGCCGGCATTTGTCAGTCCCTTGTAATCAAGGTCAACCGGGTTCTGCGTGGTGAGCACGACGCCAAAACCAAAGGCACGCGCCTGCTTCAATAAGGTGAGCAGGGGTTTCTTTGATGGAGGGTTTGCGACCGGCGGGAAAAATCCGAATACCTCGTCAAAGTAGAGCAGGGCGCGCAGACTTGTTGTGCCCGATTGTTGTCTCACCCAAGTGAGAACCTGTTCAAGCAGTAGCGTGACGAAGAACATCCGCTGCTGATCGCTGAGATGGGCAATGTAGAAGATGCTGTGACGCGGTTTTCCGTCGGGAGAGTACAAGATCCGGGAGATATCAAAAGGCTCACCCTGCAGCCATAAGTCAAAACTCGGCGCGGCAATAATATTGTTAAGCAACATCGCCAATTCAAACCGTTCTTTTTCCGGGAAAAAGGTGTCGGTATCAAAGACACCCAATTGACGGACCGGCGGCGTCTGGATCGCGGCAATGAGTTTGGCAAGATCAAGGTCTTCGCCGCGGCGCCAGAAGTTTTCGAAAATATTGGACAGCAGAATGTGCTCGCGGCTCCTTATCGGGTCGGCATCAATGCCGACAAGACCGATCAGGGCGCTTACCGTACCCTGAATCTTGTCACGCAATAATTCCTCATTTTCACTCCAACTTAGTTTGGGCGCACTGAGTGATGACAGAATGGAGACGGACAGTCCGGCATCAGAACCCGGGGTATAGATGAGAAAATCTGCGCTTTGTTTGAACATGCGGATGCGCTCCGAACCCTGATCCCATTCTTTGAGGCCGTTTTGCCATGTCTGGGCAATGTACTTGGCGTATTGTTCCGTTGTCATATCCTTGCGGCGCGCATCGTCGGGATTTACCCATGGCGCAAAATCTTCAGGCCGCAGGTCAGGGAATGCGAGCAGCATATTGGTGATATCGCCTTTTGGATCGATTATTATTGCCGGGACACTATCGATCGCAGCTTCCTCGAGCAGATCAATGCATAGACCGGTCTTGCCCGAACCCGTCATTCCGACACAGACCGCATGTGTGGTCAGGTCGCGGGCGTCGTACATGACCAAATGCTCGAGCAGTTTCTTTGCAGCGAGGTCGTACTCCTTGCCGAGATAAAAGCTGCCGAGTTTTTCAAAGGGCTGCATGACAAACCTCCTTATGCACAATGTCTACGAAAATGAATTCACTGCCGTTGGGCAGGATGAAATGGCATACACTACTAATACAATACCTGGTGATTTCATATCAATGACCTCGAAGTATGGCAACATCCACATCTCACAAATTCGCTACGTCTTTGCCTTCAACTCAGCCAAGCGCTTCTTGGCGTCGATCTTTTCTGTCCGGTCCTCATCCGCGTTCTTCCAGAGATTCAAAAACTTTTCATATTCAAACACGGCCTTATCATTGAGGCTCTTTTCTTCATAAAGTTTCGCTAAACGGAAATGGTATTTTGGGTGAATGAGACGGCGGTCGTTATTTTCTGTACCAAATCTAACGATTTGCTCATATTGATTAATTGCTTTATCCAAATTTCCATTTACTAAATACATGCGCGCTGAGATATCCTTTATATAAGGCAGAATATATCGTAAGCCAAAGAATTCATCGATCGCAATCAAATAAGTCTTCTTAAAGCGATATGGGATTTCTCGTTTTGCATTGATATTTTTTCCTAAAGATTTTTCGGCAATACACATTTCGTCATCAAGAATACCCAGCTGATATTCGATTTCACTCTTGTCTCTTGGATCATCGCATTTCGACGTGTATTGCCTTATTTTTGTCATTTTCTGTTTTGCTAATGGCAATTGCTTTTTCGTGATATCTACATAACACAGCCAGCAATTAAGATAAGCTTTAAGAAAGTATTGTCTTTTGGGACTTACCTTTATACGATATTTTAAGGCTTCTCGAAAAAACGTTCTGCTCTTACGATACTTCTTCTTTTCAAAATAGATCCACGCCCGCATTAGTTCGACGCAACTCAAACCTCCAGCATTCTCAACAGTTTTATAGAATTTTTCTGCGCTCAGCAAGTATTCAAGCGCCTTCTCAAGACTACCAAGCCAATAATTATAAAAACCATACCACATATAAACATGTGCTAACGAACCGGCGAATGTAACTTTTTCTTGTTCCTGTTTAAGCAGATTATTCATTTCTTCGTAGTTTTCCTGAAATGCATAAATATACGAGAGTTTCAAATTTGTTCTATACATCTTTGGCTCAATTTTCAACGCGAGTTTAAGATTGCTTATCGCTTTATCCAAATTCCCTATCTGAAAATATATTTCACCGGCAGAATCATAAGCATTAGCATTATCGGGGCTTAGCTTTTTATATTTTTCGATGCACTCGATTGCTTTTGCGTAATTTCCGAGGTCAGCGTTATCAAAACTAATATAATTCCATATCTCGCTGTCATTAGGATACAATATTAGTTCCTTTTCGTACTCCTTGAGTGCCTCATTAAGCATATATTTTGTCCGGTATGCAATACCTAACCAGCAATGTGCATTTTTTTCCTTGGGATACTTACTCAAGAGTATTTTTAATATTTTTATTTGTTTGTCCACATCGCCCTCGATCTCATGCGCATAACGTGATCTTATCCATAATTTCTCTTTTTCGCTAATATTTTCGGATAGTTGCATAGCTTTTTCGAATAATTCTTTGAATGTTTTCGTATTGCCCGCATATCGATTTATTAAGGCAAGAATATAGTAAGCCGCGGCGAATGCCGGATCGATTTGTATTGCTTTTTCAAGTAATTCCCTTGCTTTCTCATGGTAGAATTTCTCAAAAGCTTCTTTTCCCTCCAAATAATAACTATATGCTTCAATCGATGACGTCGTAACATCGGATATGTGTAATCCACTCTTGTCGATCAAGGATAAGGATAAACCAACACCTTGAGAAATTACACTGCTCAATTCGTCAATTTGAGTTTCAAGTATGCTATCAATACCTTTTGCCTTTGAATTTGCTGTCTTGAGCAGTTGCTTTGATGATACATCAAGAATCTTCAGATCAGTCGCAAACATATTACCAGCTTTTGTGAAACATCCCAGCACAATATTATCTACCCCATCCAGCTTGCATAGCTCAAAACCCAGTTTATCATTGATTGTTTTAATCTCCTCCTTACCCAGGATTTCCAACAGATCATGCATGCGCTCCCAGGTCATGACACTGAGATACTTTGATTGTTCCAGATTGGTGATCAATAGGTTCGGTATTGCTTCAGAAAGGTAATCAAAACTTGTGTCGCCGGTAAGATTCTTGAAGGGCATGACGGCAATGGGCCGGCGTTCGGCAGGTATAGGGAATTGTTCTTCGATTACCTTTGCGTATGCCTTTGTATCGATCTTCGTCAGTGTTATTTCAGTTGTGCTGACAACAAACGGGAATCGTCTGGCAAACCTAACTTCTTTCTTGGTAAAGGGCACGATGACCTGAAGATAACCAAAGACCAGGGCGATGATGATGCCGACGATGGTGAGTATGAGGGTAATTGGATCCATGATTGCTTATCTTGCCTTCAACTCAGCCAAACGTTTCTTGGCGTCGATGAACTCCGGCCGGTCAGCATCTGCGGTCTTCCAGATGTCGAGAAATTTTTGGTATTGCTGGATCGCCTTTGCTTTTAGATCCCGTTGGTCATACAGTTTTGCCAGCTCATAACGCCAGAGAGGACGGATGAGGCAGCGGCCCCGTTTATTCGGGTCAGGGTCAGTCAGCCGTTCGTATTCAAGGATGGCTCGGTTAATATCGCCTTTCTTGATGTAAGCGCGCGCGGCTACATCTACGGCGAAAAAATTCTCAAAGAATATATTGGTTCTATTTGGGTCGTGCACAATGGCCCCTGACGCCTTCTGACCTAACGCGATGGCCTTGTCCACCGAATCTTCAGCGAGCAAGAGTTCGGCGTATAGAGCATGTTGATACATACGCATTTCTTCTCTGTCCCGAGAGATGATGATATCAGGCAGTAGAGAATCTATGATAGCGAGCCTCGTTCTTGCTGAATTATGCTGTTCCTGCTTCAGGTCGATAATTGCCAGGCAAAAGTTAGAGTCTACTACGGATAATGCCGGGTCGTGCCAACCTGCCTGATAGCCACAAAACCTCAAGTAATCACGACTTCGTTCATACTCCTGCACACTGTAGTACACCCATCCCCTTACCCATTCTGTAACCGCCTTATCTTCTTCAAATTCTGTTGGGGACAGTATGTGTTTAATCGTGTCGAGATCGTTGATGGCTTGGTGAAAGTTGCCCAAGTGTGCGTCATAGAAAGCCTTGCGGCGATATCCATGTGCTTTAATACCAGGAGAGGGTGCCACGGTGATATTTTGCCCTATCCATTTTAATGCTCCTTCATAGTCTTCCTGTAAAGCGTGAATGTAGGCGATCTTCAGATTCGCATCCCAAAAATCAGGTTTGACATATATCGCTTCCATGTATTTTGCCAGCGCATCATCCAGCCGTCCCATCTGAAAATAGAGATCGCCCATGGAATCGAACGGGTTGGCATCGCCGGGGAAAGTCGCTGCATAGAATTTGAAATATTCTATCGCCTTATCATAATCACCAATCTCGGTATATATATACGCGAGATCCATTATTGACCAGCCATATGTTGGATCAAGCGCCAGGGCGATTTTGCTTTCTTTGATTGCTGCGCCATAATCTTTCTCAACCGCCCAGTAATAGACACCTAAGAAACGGTGCGCGCGCTTGTCTTTGGGATATTTCTTCGGCAATAACTTGAGGATACGAAATCTTGTCTCTAGATCGTTTTCTATATCGCGTGCGTACCAGGCATCGATCCAGAGTTTTTCTCTGTCGGTTGCCTTATGGGACAATGCCTTAGCTTTTTTGAGCGCCTCAGTATATGCTTCACCATAATCCAATCCTCCGAATGCGAAGGCGAGATAGAGATAGGCAGAAGCAAAGGTTGAGTCAATCTCAATCGCTTTCTCCAGATACCGTGCTGCCTCTTCAAAGTAGAACTTCTCATATTCGTCGCGGCCGCGCAGGAAGTAGTTGTAGGCTTCCATTGAGTTAGTAGTCACATCTTCAATGTTGAACTTGGTCGTTTCTATCACCCGTTCATATCTACTCACACCCCTGGCAATATCCTTGCTCAGTTCATCGATCTGGGTTTTCAGGATGCTGGCAACACCCTCGCCGTCTGAACTGACGCTCTTAAGCAGTTTCTTGCTTCTGACATCGAGCACCTTTGCCTCGGTGACAAACATGTTCCCGGCCTTGGTAAAACTGCCGATGACAATTGCGTGAATATCATCCATTTCGCAGATCTCAAAACCCAGATCTTCGTCCACCGCACGCGCGTCTTCTTTGCCGAGGATTTTCAATAGGTCGTGCATGCGTTCCCAAGTCATGATGCTGAGATGCTTTGACTGCTCCAAATTGGTAATGAGCAGATTGGGTATCGCCGCGCAGAGGTAATCGAATTGCTCGTCGCCGGTGCGATTGGTGAAATTGATGACAGCGATCGGTACCTGCTCGATCGCCTTGGCCTGGAAGACAAGAAATCGTATGAGTACAAACAGAATTATCAGAATCCCGATTGCCAACCCAGGGATGAGGAAACGTTTTCTCTTTTTCTTCTTGCGTCGGTGTGGTTTTGCTGCAGGGGCCGCTTCGGCAGTTTCCACAAAGGGAAAGCGGCGCGAAAACCTCACTTCGCCCTTGATGAACGGCACCACAACCTGCAAATAACCAAAGATTATTGCGATGATGATGCCAAGAATAGTAAGCAAGAGGAATATGAGTTCCATATCAGGTTATCTTCTTAGAATTCGATGCCAATACCAACCTGTGCCCTGAATCCGTGGTTATAATACACCGGATTTTCATAATAGTCAGCGAGCATGTCAATCCACTCCTGTTTGTATTCGATTGGTGTGATTAGACCGTCGTGGCTGTGGTCAGCCTGCGGTGAATAATAGTAGCTCGATATTGAGACGTTGCCAAACTGGTCAAGAGGCGGCTCAGGATCACCGTGGTCATCAGGTTTGCCAGTTGTGCTGTAGACATACAGCACCTGCTCTGTGTTAAAAAGGTTGTAGATGATACCGTTAAGAACAAGATCTATCGGACCGATTGAAAAACGTCGTCGGAGTCTGAGATCGACATTCCAGAACCCGGGCATGCGCGCGGAATTCTCTTCACCGAGCAGGTTACCGCGCAGATCTCTTGGTGTGTATGGAAAGCCGGAATGGAAAGCTATGACAATTGAACTTAGGAAATCTTGGAGCGGTACAAAGAAGAAATTTCCAGGCAGCTCGACATCAATATTAGCATGTATCGAATGCCTTTCGTCAAAATCCAACCAGTGGTCAATGACCGGAACAGATGTTCCATAGTACCAATTGTCGTACCACCATTCTGTTGCATCGGCAGCAGTGCCTTTGGCGAATTGCAGGGTGTAGTTGATACCCAATGCCCACATGTTCGACATCTGCTTGTTCAAGTTTATTTCAAATCCCTTTACGTTGCCGTAATCAACATTTACGTAATGAATGTAGGAGCTCGGAATTGCCAGAACCTCACGTATCTGAAGCAGATCGTATATGTCCTTGAAGTATGCAGTGAAGCCAAAGGCAACATCATCGGTCAATAGGGTTTCTAAGCCAATTTCATACATTACAGTCCTCTGTGGTTCAAGCGTTATGTTGCCTATAAAATTACCTCGGTATACTTGTATTCTCACGGGTGCGATCGTATCTGTCCACAAATAATAAGGATCAAAGTAAGGAAATTGAAAATAATGGCCGTAGTTGAAACGGAATTTCATACGGTCAGTTACAGGCAGTGAGATACCAATCCGGGGTGAAATCGTATGATTTATTTTTGAACGCAAAATTGAATCATTCTCCCAGTCAGTCGGTGCGGCATAAGTAAAAGCCTTGGGGTCAAAATAGTCAAATCGTACACCTAAACGGGCAATGAGACCGCCAAAGTCCATCTTATCTTGGATAAAAGAAGCGATTTTATAGGGACGTTTATCGTAATAGTCCCAGCTCTCGATTATCCGCATTGAACCACGATAGGGGAATATACACCTATATCTGACAAAATCGAGTCCAGTCTTTAGCTCATGAACCTTGCCACTGGAGTGTGTCAGATCGAAACGCATTTGATAATCATCGTTCTGCCGATAAAACCACCGGTTATAATCACCATAGGTAAAAAACCACCCGTCCATGCCATAGGGGCTATGACGCAGGGCAAGAATGCCGGTGTTATCCGGTTCGATGTGATACTGCAAGACACTGTCTACGAGCACGTCTCGTACTGGCAGAGTACCGTCAAGAATATAGTCTATTAAGTGCTCGGCCTTCAATCGATAGTCATCATACCATTGCCTGCCGGCCGAATCTTCCCATGCGTAATCGCGCGCGCCCAGGGCGCGTTCGTAGTGTGTAATTCCCGCATTCAAAGAAACGAGGGTTTTCGGCGTTATCATATAGTTTACCTTTCCCGAGGCCATCCAATTCTTTATTCGATTCATCGGTTTACTGTCAGAATACTTTGCCGTGTTAGGATCGTCTGTATATCTATCCCAGTATATCCACTGCCTGCGCTCATTGAATCCGCTGAGTGTAATCTTACCCTTTGCATTGGGCAGAAGATAAGATAACCTTGCCTGTGCCCGGTAATCCATGCGCGGAGACGGAACCTTATAACGTGCTTCCTGGTACGCATCGGTCAGCATCAGTTCGCCAGATAAGAAATAGCGGATGCGTGAGGCCAGGAGCGTGGGCCCGCCTAAGGAGAATTCATAGCGGTTATAGCCGTAGTGCACGCGGTCATGTCCCGAAAATATCTCATCCGTATAATAATGTAGTGCACCGGTGTGTTTAATGCCGCCTTCTTTGGTTGCGATGTTGACGATGCCGGACAGGGCATCGCCGTATTCAGCATCGAACCCGCCGCTCACCATGGTAATTTCTTCTACGGTCGAGTAACTCAGTATTGCTGATTGTTGACCGTAATAAGGTTCCCTTGCGATAATGCCGTCTACATAGTACATGACTTCGTCAGGTCTTCCGCCGCGGACGTGCGTGCCACGGTAACTCTGCACAACACCGGGTTGAAGACCGACGATTTCATCGAGTGTCGTCGCGGGCAAGCGCTTCATTTCATCTGCGGTGACGGCGCGGCTCGTTGAGGTCTCGGAAACGATGATCATCGGCCGCTCGGCTACTGAGGTAATCCCACCGACCTCAATGACTGCCGGTGACAGGCGGAAGTTTAGGCGTGTGATCTGATCCGCATGCACGACGACGCTGATGTATTCGTATGGTGTATAACCGATGTATGATGCGGAGATCGCATAGGTTCCAACTGGCACATAGAGGACTGCGTATGCACCATTTTCGTCGGTTGCCGCGCCACATTCTGTTCCTGTGACCATTACGTCAGCGCCAGCGAGTGGGTTGCCGGTTTCACGGTCAACTATCCTGCCGGTAATCCGGCCAAAATCGCCGGCAAGAAGAAGACCGCAAGCAGTGAAAATGCATAATATTGATCTCATGGTCCGCCTCCTTCACAGACTGGTGGCCATCAACTTTGCCAGCCTTTTCTTTGCATCGATCTTTTCTGGCCGGTTCTCATCCGTGTTTTTCCAGATGTTGAGGAATTTCTCGTATTGTTCGATTGCTTTTGTTCTAAGACCTTTTTCTTCGTATAATTTGGCCAGTTCGTAGTGCCAGGTTGGACGTATAAGGCACCGTCCTCGTTTATTGGGATCAGGATCAGTCAATCGTTCGTACTCAAGGATGGCTTTATCAAAGTTGCCCATTCTACAAAAGGCTCTGGCTCCTACGGTTCTGTCAAATGGTTGGTGTACCCCGTATATCATCTCTGCTGGTGCAATATCTATTTCGAATTTCGGTTTCTCTTCAAATACTACGATGGCTTTTTCGAGTGAATCCTGTGCGAGCAGTAGTTCAGCGTAGAGAAGGCTGTAGCAAAATTGCGCTGGATCTGTGTACCAAGTAGACACATTAGGTAATATGGATCTGATTGTAGCAAGTGTTGTCTTTGCCGAATCAAGATTCTTCTGTTTCAACAATGTTAACCCTAGGTAATAATTGTATAGGACAGTATTGGCCGGTATTTTAGGGAATTTCGGATAGCAGTTCTCAAGATATTTGCGACTCAGCTCAAGCTTGCCAAGATCATGATATATCAGTGCTCTCGCCATACCTACGAGTCCCATTCCCATCTCAAATTCAGTTGGTTTGAGTAGATTTTCTGCTGTATCGAGATTGGCGAAGGCTCGATCGAAATTCCCTAATAAGTAGTAGTAGAATGATTTTTGCTGGTAGCCGCCCATTTGCACACTTGGAGATTGAGCGACGGCGATAAAATGGTCGACCCATTCTATTGCTGCAGCATAATCTTCCCTTAGCGCGTAAAGGTAAGCCATCTTTCCACATGAAAAATAGAAATTCGGTCTAGCAAATAACGCTTCTTTGTATTGAGCAAGCGCATCTTCAAGTTTCCCCATTCGAAAATAGAGGTCACCCATAGAATCGAACGGATTGGCATCGCCCGGTGACACGGCTGCGTACCGCTTGAAATATTCGATTGCCTTTACATAATCTCCCAGAGTGGTGTTTAAATAGGCCGTTCTACGCAAGGCTGCTCCATAGTGTGGATCAAGTTCCAGTGCTTTGTGTAACTCTTCTATCGCTTTGTTGAACAGCTCCTTTGATTCGTAATAACGGGATATTCGTATGTATACGTTCTTTTCTTTGGGATATTTTTTTGCCAGTTGTTTGAGGATGCGTAATCTTTTCTCCGGTTCTTCTTCTATAACACCTGCGTATGATGCCATGATATATAGTCTCTCTTTCTCGCTGACAAGATCCGAGAATGCGTAGGCCTTTTCAAGGATTTCATTGGATTCTTTATAATCGTTCAGCATATCATATGTCCAGGCAAGATAGAGGTAAGCAGAAGCAAAAGTAGAATCGAGCTCAATTGCCTTCCGGAGGAATTTTTTAGCATCGTCAAAATAGAATTTCTCATAATCGTCTCTGCCCCTCAGGAAGTAATTGTAGGCGTCCATAGAGGTAGTAGTTACGTCGACAATGTTGAACTTCGTTGTTTCAATTACGCGCTCGTATCGGCTCACGCCTCGCGCAATATCCTTGCTCAGTTCGTCGATCTGGGTCTTCAGGATACTGGCAACGCCTTCGCCGTCCGAGCTGACGCTCTTGAGCAGTTTCTTGGTTTGGACATCGAGCACCTTTGCCTCGGTGACAAAGGTGTTCCCGGCCTTGGTAAAACTACCGATGACGATAGTATGAATATCATCCATTTTGCAGATCTCAAAGCCCAAGTTCTCATCGACCGTAGGCGTGTCTTCTTTGCCGAGGACTTTCAATAGATCGTGCATTCGCTCCCAGGTCATGATACTGAGGTGCTTTGATTGCTCTAAGTTGGTGATCAGCAGATTCGGGATCGCCGCGCAGAGATAGTCGAATTGTTCGTCACCTGTGCGGTTGGTGAAATTGATCACGGCGATGGGTACCCGCTCGATCGCCTTGGCCTGGAAGATGAGGAATCTAATGAGTACAAAAATGATTATCAGAATCCCGATTGCTAAACCGGGGATGAGGAAGCGTTTTCGCTTCTTCTTTTTGCGCCGGCGCGGCTTTGTGGCAGCCACGGCTTCGGCGCTTTCCACAAAGGGAAAGCGGCGCGAAAACTTTACTTCGCCCTTGATGAACGGCACCACCACCTGCAAATAACCAAAAATCACAGCAACTATAATACCTAGGATTGTGAGGAATAATGATATTATGTCCACTGATCTCCTGACGCTTAAGTTAGTGCATAGCTGCCTAAAACTCTCGATGTACTCAGCGCAGGCGCACTATTTCGATCTTATTATCCCGCGGTTTTGAATTGCGAATGTCGTAAAATCCCTCGAGATTCTTTTGCTGATAACCAGCCGCGAGTATGACCGCGCTATATTTATTTTCGATGGGTAACATGAATGGTATGCGGAACCTGCCGTCAAGACCGCTTTTTATCCATATATAGGTTTTCTCTTTCCAATTTTCATTAGTGACCTCACTGCACTCGATACCTGGTAGTAGCACAAAAAAGGCCGCACCAATGACACCTCTTCCTGTCTCAGCATCAATAATCCGGCCGCTGACCGGTGCGCCCAGTTCTGTCTCTGGTACCCACGCACCGATCATCTCGCGCACACGATTCACTGGCAGGATATATCCCTTATAGCCGGCGAGACCATGATAGGCGAATGTTGGAGCACCAACGAGTTTGCCCTCGCGATTGACAGCTGCGCCACCACTATTTCCAGCGGAAATTTCTGCATCTGTTCCGATCAGCATACGGATCCTGGGTAAATCCTCACTCGAAATGATGTTTGTGACCATGCCCCTGGAACAATTGACCGAGCCGAATGCATAGTCTGGATAACCTATGGTGTAGATATCATGCCCGACCTGGATGTCTTTGTCCGAATCGCCAACATGGATGTAATAAGGAAAGAGATTAGCATCCTCGGCCAATGGTAAGCCGGTGTTGTCGCGGGTGCATTTGAGCAAGGCGTAATCAGATTGTAGGGGAACGTATTTCAGGTAATCTTTTGCTTCTGCGTAGTATAAGAATATTGGACTCTGATCTGGGGCATGATTGTAACATATCTGGATGTTGTCGGCAAAGTACCATTCAGAATCTGCAGGATCTTGATAGAAAGCAACATGATAGTTCGTAAGAATCCATCCACTTGGGCTCAGAACGGTTCCTGAACCGCCCCAATATAATGTGGTGTCCTGGTCATTGATCTTGGTCTGCACCGAACCATAGATGAGGACCGTCGAATGAAGTGAATTATTCAGGTCCTTTTCAGAGATTTGTCCTTGCGCTGAAGCAATGATCAGCGCATAGGATATGATCAGGCCAATTATTGATCCATGCAGCACTTTCATCGGTTCCCTCCTTACTGTATCTGAATGCTTCTCAGAATCCTGTGAAAGGAAGGTAGATTTCTATGATATTCTCTTTCTTCGGCTGCGAGGGTAATAATGTAGACTCTTCCATTGTAGGGAAGGATGACATCGAATGCGCGGACAATTATCGGAACAGAAATTACGCCAGCCTGTACACCAATAGGGTCGAACGCATATGCATATTCCAATTTCATCGCTTTCAAATCATTCACTTGAAAGGGATTCAATGAGATGGTACGGTAAAGAGGGAGAGAACTTCCCCTCTTAGCGGTGAGTTCAACGATGAAATTGCCAATTTCGATGTCTTCATTCCACTCCTTCGAAGCTATCACAAGTTTAGTATTGAATATCGAGGGAGTCAGTGGGTCCAACACTTCCAGAAGTGCATCTTCTTCTTCTGACGTAAGCCAAGATGCAGGATAATGCAGTGAGATCCCGGCTTCTGGATCATCAAATTCAATTGTTCTGCTTTCAACCCCTGCCTTGACAAGCCAGCCGATAAGAAGGCAGGCGATCACAGACACCAACACTATTGGGTCCCAATGTTTGTCAACTGTGCCCATCATGCCTCCTTTGTTTTCGGGGACGTCCTTGCTGCCTGAAGGGCTACTGAGTGTCGGATCAATAGCTCAACGATTGTGTAGACGATTATGACAATAATGATGCCGGCAATGAGGCTATTCCAGGGGTTATATTCCATGCTCCTGATCACAACTGCTCGCTGTACCCAGAAGAATATTCCATTCAACACGGCAGCCGCGAGGATACCCGTCATAAGCCGCCATTGGCTATAATCTTCGCGAAACTTAACCATTGCCAGGGAGTAACCGATGACCGAAGCGAAGCTTGCATAGGCGAGCGCGTTTATGACACAGAATATGGCAGAAATTACGAGTTTGGCGCCGCCTAGTTCGATCACGCGGTAGATATTCAGAACGGTCGCAAAGCCTAACCCTGCTGCAGTTGCATAGATGACGCCGTCGATCCATTCGTCGAATTCCTTTGTTGGATAGACCGTGTACCGGATTGCCAGATATATCAGAAATTGATACACCACGCCGACGACAAGAATTGATCCCAGGATGTAACCCCAAGTTGTCAAATACACCCAAGCTTGTATTTTGAATACGTGTTTGACCACGGGAATGCCAATTAAGTATGCCAAGAAGGCGCCCAAAAGAAAAACTCCGAATACATAGTGCTTTGGCTCGGGTTCCAACCTGTCACGCTGATAAAAGAAGCTCAGCCAGACTAATGCCGGTATGAGTGAGAAAATAATGCCCCAAAATATCAGTAACCCGGTCGTAGGGTCGGTCTTGGTTAGCGAGACGATCAGTTGCACGATGAGCACGAATAGGACCAGCGAGACAATTTGAAACCCTCCGCTTTTCCATATTATTTTGTGTGCTCTCATTTTACCTCCTCCAGAAAGCATTTCATGAACATCAAATGATGAGAAGAACTTGGCCAGCAAGTGTCACGCGGCACAAATGGACACGCGTCTGTTATATTGAACGTAATTACGTTGCTTATGCGCACCCCCTCGCCTACTGGTTCCGCTTGGATATTTAATGCATCATCTTTAAAGACTATCCAACGATTATTCTGCTATGGCAATTCATCCAGCAATGCTTTTTTCTTCGAGCATTGGAGATAAAATCAGTGTTCTCATCTGTTCGTGTGGGTGTATGTAATGCCGCGCCGCATACGTGACGTTCATGCATATGCCGTAGTACTCTACTATTTGCACTAGTCTCCTCAGAAGATATACGTAGTCAAACTAACATAGGATATAGCAACTTTACACCAAAGTATAGAAAAATAAGTAACTTTGTCAAGATATACGGTAGTATTGTGACGTCTGCGATGCGGAAGAGGTGTCCAGCGAAAGCGAAGATGGTGACATCGCTGTAATCTGTTCTTCTGCAGTTATTATCATGGAAGGCGAAGCCTTCCGGGTGGGCTTGACACTCTAGAGAACCAACTTATAATGAAGTAGATGAATGTTCTGATATTTCTGCTGTTGATCATTGGCCAGCATGATTTTACGATCGGCAGGTTGAAATACGGCGGCGGTGGCGACTGGTATGCGAACCCGTCATCGCTTACGAACTTACTCGCTGCGGTCAACGAGCGGACGAGCATCAGGGCTGCATCACGCGAGGAGGTCGTTGAGATCACCGACCCCAGATTATTCGAGCACCCATACCTTTACATGACCGGCCACGGCAACGTGCATTTTACTGAGGATGAAGTGAAGGTGTTGCGCGGGTTTTTTGCCGCAGGCGGATTCCTCCACGCGGACGATAATTACGGGATGGATTCCACTTTCCGCCGCGAGATCGCAAAAATCTTTCCTGAATCGCCGCTCGTCGAGTTACCTTTCGACCATCCGATATACAGATCTTATTACGAATTCGATAGGGGATTGCCAAAGATCCACGAGCACGACGGCAAAGCGGCCCAGGGTTTGGGAATTTTTTACAACGATAGGCTGGTCGTATTTTATACGTACGAATGCGATCTCGGCGACGGCTGGGAGGACCCGGATGTGCACAACGATCCGCCGGAAAAGAGGGAAGAAGCTATTCAAATGGGCATCAATATCATAATGCACTACCTCACCAATTAATATGCGTAATTTCGACATCATTTTCCGCGCGGCCAGAAAGTACGCGAGAAAACAGAACGTCGTTGATTTCTTCGCTCTTCTGATCTTCGCATGTGCGGCGGTGGTCGTATCACTCACGGTTGCCTTGTTTCTTCTAAAATCGCCTCTGTACTGTTTGATCGGCGCGGTACCTCTTTTGTTCTTTCGCCCCAAGAAGGCTCTCGATCGCGCACGCCAACTTCAGAAAAAGGCCGGGTTAAATGACGAGATCGTGAGCAGCCTGCAGCTCGCTCAAATACCCGAAGGGAGCAAGGAGAATTATTCGCGAGAACTTATCCAGGCTTTCATCGATGAAACCGCAATAAAGGTCAGAGAAATGAAAGTGGAGGAGTACGTGAGCTACGGTGGTGCCACAGCTGCAGCAAAGTACCTCCTCGTTGCGCTCGGGTTCGCTTTGATCTTTCCAGCCTCTTTCCCGCAACGCTTCTGGTACGCGCTCAACCACCGGATCGAATACCGTGTGTCGCCTGGAAGCGCAGAATACCCCAAGGACACGCAGGCCGATATCTCGCTACAGTTATGGGGTGTCTACGTTCCGAGATACATAGAGTTGAGACTAAGTACTGCAGAGAAGACGGGCAGGCAAAAGCTCCGCGTGAAAGAGGGCGTCGCGAGAAAGAAAATTACGATCTCAGAGACCATCACGTATCGCTTTTCGTTCCTCGAGTACAAGACCAAAACGTATGAACTGTTTCCGCTTGAGCCGTTGCGCATCGAAAACCTCACGTTCCGGCTACGGTATCCAGCCCACACAGGCATGTCCGATAATACCATGACCGGCCGACAGTTGGTCGCGCCTGCCCAGACCGTTGTGTACATGGAAGGGAGGGTTTCGGAGCAGTTGAGGTCAGCGTGGATTCAATATGGCGACACAGTCGAAGTGGATCACGAAGGCAGGAATTTCCGCGGTCGATTCACGGTAAGAGAGAGCGGTACTGCGCTGCTGAGCCTGTCCGGGCGCAGTTCGTTACAAGAGCAGATCAGGATCTATTCGATACCAGACCTGGCGCCGGTAGTCGATATATTCTATCCGGGTACAGACGTGAATCTGCCGCGCGATATGAAGCTCGAGATCGGCGTCCGCTGCAGCGATGATTACGGTTTGTCCGCAGGTGTCTTCTACTACACTTTTGATAAGGAATTTAAGACGTCCATCGCAGTTGAATCAGGTGTGTTCGAAGATACGGTTGTTTTCAATTGGGATCTGACCGAGTTGGGTATGTTGCCGGGTGACGAAGTTACATACTACGCGGTGATCCGTGACAACAGCGGACAGATGACCAAAAGCAGCAGTTACCGCGTGTACTTCCCTACAATGGAGCAGATGTATGATGAGGTGAGTGAAAAGGAAACCATGCTACAGACAGACATCGCACGGATACAGTCCGAACACGGAAACCAAATGAAGGAGACGGCGCGGATCCAGGAGAAGATGATGAAGGAGCGGGAATTTTCCTGGGCCGACCAGGAACAGTTGCGCGAAGCGATCAAGAAGGAAGAAGCAATTCTGGACAAGGTGAACGAGTGGCGGGCCGAGCTGGAACAGACGATTGAAAAACTGGAAGATGGTGTGCTTCTTGACCCGGAATCCATCGAGCGTCTCAACGAGATCGCGCGGATACTCGAGGAGATCGCGCCCCAAGAGTTGAGGAAGGCGCTGGAGGAGTTAAGGCTGGCTATGGAGCAACGTCCGAATGATCTTCCGAGGGCCCTCGAACAGTTGCAGCAGCGGCAGGAAGAACTGGCCAGAGCCCTTGAGCGCTCTTTGGAGATCCTGAGGCGGTATGAACAGGAAGAGAAGTTGCGGGAGTACGCCGAGAAAGCTCAGCAATTGGCTGAACAGCAGGAAATCGTCGAGGAGTTGTTCGGCAAAGACGAAGAGGTTGCTACGGAGAAGCAGCATGAGATAGATCGGGCCATGGAGGAACTCATGAGCAAGATCTCCCAGCTTGCATCATCAGAGGATCTGGAGCAGGAGATAAAAGATGCCCTTGAGCAGATGGCGATGCAGCTACGGCAGATGAGCAGCGCGGGCATGGCAGAGAAAAAGTCCGGGCTGAAGAACCTGGCAATGGGCCTGCAGCAGTTGTACGATAAACTGACCCAGGGGCGCTATGTGAACTTACGCAAAGATCTCATCGAAAGTCTCAAGCAGACGATCGAGGCCTCCAAGGCGCAGGAAAGTATAATAGACCGTCTAAACACAGGAGCGGGAATCGACCAGGGCCTGCAGCAGGACATCATCCGCGCGACCGAGACAATTGCGGAAAGCCTTTTTCAGCAGCAATCAAAGAGTTTCTTTGTGGGCCCGCACATCAGCAAGGGTTTGGCTCGAGCCACCCTGCGCATGAAGGAAGCGCAGAAGGCGCATAATCAGGACAGGGTGAACAGGGTGAAGGCGACCGAGGCGATGAAGGAATTGAACCTCGTTGCGCGCGACATACTCTTCGCTCTAAAGATGATGGTGGAAGACGGTTCATCGACGGGCATGAATTCATTTATGCAGCAGTTATCCGATATTACACAGGGCCAGATGACATTGAGTCAGTCCTTGATGAACATCCTTCCGATACCCATGCCTGGTCTTTCCCAGGCACAGAAGGCGCAGCTGGAGCGCCTTGCCGGGCGGCAGCGAGCATTGAGGGAGGCACTCCAATCTTTGAAGGGAGAGGCTGCAGCTGGCAAGTACCAGCACATGCTCGACGCCATGATAGATGAGATGATGGATATCGAGGAGGCTCTTTTTCAATACAAGGTGGATCGTGAATTGATCGAACGCCAGAAAAGAGTCATCTCACGATTACTGGATAGTCAGCGTTCGATCCGCAAAGAGGATTACGCTGAGAAGAGAGAGAGCAAACCGGGTCAGGCCGTACTGGACCGCGCGCGCCCCGCACCGTTGAGCGAAAGGTTAGGCAAAGACGAACTGCGCGAACTGCTTCAGCAGGAATTGCGGAAGTCTTACCCCCCAGAATATGAGATCTATATAAGGGAATATTTCAAGGCACTGCTGGGAGAGAAGTGATTCTTTTCATCATCCTGTTCAGCCTTCAGAGCCGCGCCGACAGTTTGGAGAATCTAATGGTTCAGGATCCGCAGATCGAGACACTCGTCCAGCTCAACCGATATTACCTGGCGGAAGGTGAATACCATAAGAGCATGGAGCTACTGAAGAAGTGCGAGCGTTATTTCATGAAAGAGGCGGAGAAAGCACTCATCGCTTTTGAAACGGGCAACGCGTATATGTTTGCCGGCGATATTGTCAGGGCGCATGACATGTTCATCCGTGTCGTCAGCACCTACCCCAAATTGGGTATCGCCAATGACGTAGCAGACCGTCTCTACTTGATCGAAGCAGCACGGGATGATACGGTACAGTTGAAGCGGCTGGTCAATGTCGTCCGCCTGTTCGAAACTGAACAGTATCCGGCTGCGGTCGATTCGGCCAGAAGACTGTTGAAGACGGTGGTGGCTCCCTATGCCTACTACTACCTGGCGCTTGTTTACACTGCGATGGATGACGTGCCTCAAGCACTGGGTGCGCTCACGGAGATGAGAAACGAACATCCGGTCCACAGCGTCTATGATGCCGTTCTGCTCGAGGCCGATATATATATCAGACTGGACAGAAGGAGAGAAGCGCGAGAGATACTGGAAGACCTGATCGTTCTGCGGCCAAACACGATCTACGCACTCAGAGCGCGCCAGCGATTGAGCAGTATAGACTCCTCAGATCTCCGCGAGTAACAACAACGACGAGGTCGCTCTCAGGCAACAGACAAGAGAGCGGTGATCAATTTTTTGATGTCTTCGGGACCTTTTACCTCGTAGATCTTCATCCCCAGATCTTGGGCAGGGATGAGGTCGACACTGTACCGGTCACCCACGACAAGGCACTCGTTGGGCTTCACACCCATCGCTTTGGCCGCTTCTTTGAAGAATTCGGGATCGGGTTTCATCGTCCGAAAACTGTTGTACGTGAAGACGCGATCGAACACATCCTGCAGGTTGAGTGCCTCCAGGATCCGCCTTGCCTGCACTTCATTATTATTACTTAAGATCGCAAGCCGGAACCGTTTCTTTAGCCCGTTCAGCATTTCCTTGAGGTCGCCATTAGCCGACAGGTAATCGCGGGGATCAAAGAAGGAGATATTCTCCTTGTGCCAGGTTTCGACCGGCATGCCGAAACGCACGAGGGTCAGTGTGTAGGGTACGGGGAACCCGTGTTTTGCACGCAGCTTCTCGCGCGTTTCTTCGATGAGATTTCTCGCATCGTCTACCGGAATATTC
Organism: Caldifarciminota bacterium; assembly: GCA_020349965.1. Taxonomy (GTDB): domain Bacteria; phylum Hydrothermota; class Tepidihabitantia; order SM23-42; family SM23-42; genus SM23-42. The sequence goes on from CP070705.1 coordinate 1,792,814, forward strand.
TTGAGTTTCGCCAGGGCATGATACGCGGCTTCGGCGAATTTGTCCCTAACCTCGGCGCTGTTATAGAGAGTACCGTCGAGGTCGAAGAGTATCGTTTTCAGCGTGCCGTGTTCAAGGATCATATATGTAGTATTGGACTAGGGGATTCCCGCTACTCCGCACTCCTCTTCAGCAGCCGCTCCCAGATCATGTCGACCTCTGCCTGATATTCCTTGATCGGGACATCGTCGTGCCATTTGAATAAGTGTCCGAACCTGCCCTGGAGATTCAGGAATTCGGTGATCGGCTTCTTCTCTTTTGGTTTCACGGTTATCCGGTACTTTCCGTTCTCGTACTCATATAGGGGCCAGATGCAGGTTTCTACCGCCAGTTTTGACACCTTGATAGTCTTCTCCGGCACATATGCCCAGCCGAGCCGGCATGGCGAATAGATATTAATGAAGGAAGGTCCGTCGGCTTCCAAAGCCTTGCGCACTTTCGTTACGAGATCATTCCAATAGCCGATCGTAGTCTGGGCTGCGTAAGCGGGTTCGTGAGCGATCACGATCTCAGTGAGGTTCTTTCTGAGCTGTATCTTGCCGGGGATCTCGGTGCCGGCCGGCGAAGTCGTTGTGTGCGCACCGCGTGGCGTTGCCGATGAACGCTGGATACCGGTGTTCATGTATGCTTCATTGTTGTAGCAGACGTAGAGCACCCGGTGGCGTCTTTCGATCATTCCTGAGAGCGATTGCAGCCCGATGTCATAGGTTCCTCCGTCGCCGCCGAAAGCAATGAACCGGAGGTCTTTCTTGATCATTCCCTTTTTCTTCAGGGCGCGGTATGCAGCTTCGACTCCGGACATGGTCGCGGCTACGTTCTCGAACGCGTTATGGACATAGGGGACGTTCCAGGCCGAATACGGGTATATCGTGCTGACGACCTCGAGGCATCCGGTTGCCGCGCCGACGACGACCGGTTGTTCTGCCGCCATCAAGACCATACGCGCGGCAATGGTTGCGGCGCATCCTGCACAGGCGCGGTGGCCGCCCATGAATTTCTCTTTCTGAGTCGCTAATTGCTTCAGTGATGCCATTATTCCCCCCTCACTCCGTAGTAGACGATTTCCTTGTCGACCTCACCTGATTTCTGAATGTTGAACAGTTCTGCGTAGATGTCTTCGATCTCCTCGATGCTGATGTCACGCCCGCCCAGCCCGTAGATGTAGTTCTTCATGATCGGCCGCTCCTCTGAATCGTACAGGATCGAGCGGCATTCGTTGTAGAGGTGACCGCCGAGCGTGGACATGGTATCTGCCCGGTCCATGATGCCCAGAACCTTAACCTTGCTCACTGCTTTCAGCATTGCTCCTTTTGGGAAGGGGCGGTAAACGCGGCATCTTATCAGGCCGACCTTCTTACCTTGTTCTCGTAACCGGTCGACGGCAACTTTGCCAGTCCCTCCGGTTGAGCCCATGGCAAGGATCGCTACTTCGGCGTCGTCCATCTTGTATTCGTCAACCGTATTGTAGTTGCGTCCGAATTTCTTTCCGAATTCCTTCTGGACCTCATCAATGATCGGAAGGACATGGTTCATTGCGTCGATTTCAGACCGCTTGTGTTCGAAGAAATAGTCTTGAAGGTCGAGGGCACCGAGCGTGATCGGGTTGTCGACATCGAGCAGTGAGGTTTTTGCTTTCCTTTCGCCGAGGAATTTCGGAACCTCGGCGTCGCCGACGAGCTCGACCCTTTCCATGCCGTGGCTGATGATGAAGCCGTCGGTCGTGACCATTGCCGGGAGCAGTGCTTTTTCCGCGATCTTCACTGCCATAAGTGTCGTATCATATGCTTCCTGTGTGTTCTCGGTGAAGATCTGTATCCAGCCGGAATCCCTCGAAGCGAGTGAATCAGAGTGGTCACAATGAATATTGATCGGGCTCGACAGGGAACGGTTGACCAGGCAGATGACGATGGGCAGTCGCAGACCAGCGGCAATGAAAAGGATCTCGTGCATCAAAGCGAGTCCTTGGGAAGACGTGGATGTCATCACTCTTGCCCCTGCTGATGATGCGCCGACGCACGCGCTGATCGCCGAGTGTTCACTTTCTGCCGGCACGAATTGAGTGCTGACCGTACCGTCATGAACGAATGTGGAAAACAACTGGACGACTTCGGTGGCTGGCGTGATCGGGTATGCAGCGACTACGTCAGGGTTTATCTGGCGCATTGCCTCGGCCATTGCTTCGTTTCCGGTTCTCGCGACTATCATTTTTCCTCCCTGACCATTTTGATCGCCTGTACTTTCGGGGGACATTCCTCGGCACAGATCCCGCAACCCTTGCAGTAGCGATAATCGATTCCCTGTACCTTGCCGTCTTTTACGATGATCGCAGAGTCAGGGCAGTAGATCCAGCATATGAAGCAGTTGGTGCATTTCTTCTCATCCCAGATCGGCTTCTCGCTACGCCAGTCGCCGGTTTCAAATCTTTTGCTCGAACCGCCTTCCAGTACGAGGCCGATAGGTAGTTCTTTCCAGCCTTCTTTCTCTTTCTTCATGCTTTGGCCTCCTCGTAAGCGCGCTTGATCGCCTTCATGTTGCCTTCTACGACTTCGGGGCGGTTAGGAAATTTGTGTTCCAGTCTGAGTTTTACCGAGCCGAGCATTGCGTTGAAGTCGAGCAATTTCGATACCTTGATAAGAGCACCGAGCATGGGTGTATTGGGCAGATTGCGTTTCAGTATTTCATTTGCGATCTTACTCGCATCCACAACATAGACGTTCTGAGAAGTGAGCTTCAGTTGTTTCTTGATCTCACTGGCCGACTTCTGGGTATTGACAAGAATCACACCATCCGGGGGCAGGCCGTCGGTGACGTCGACCGTTTCCATGAGTGTCGGGTCGAGCACGACAACAATGTTGGGCTCCTTGATACCGCAATGCTGGAGTATCGGTTCATCAGAAATCCGGTTAAATGCAAAGACCGGTGCTCCCATGCGTTCTGGCCCGTATTCCGGAAATGCCTGGATGTACTTTCCGGTTTCGACCGCGGCATCGGCGAAAAGCAAGGCGGCGGTTTTTGCGCCCTGTCCACCCCTGCCGTGCCACCGTATTTCAAGTAATGCCATCTCAAAACTCCTTTCCTTTTCGGTAAAAGGTGTCTAAATGAGAAAAATAATCGACCGCGTTCTGTGTGCCGTTGTGATACCGCGGCACCAGTTTAGATTACCATTTTGCAATTATAGCCAAAATAGCCCTTGAGTCAAGGAGATGGCTCAGTGAGGAAAGAAGGTGTTCTCTATTTTACAATGATGATTTTCGTCAGTGTTTGGCCTTGTCTTACAAAATAGATGCCCGTCTTGTCAACGTTCTTGATCTCCTGGCCGAGAATATTGTACAGTTTTATATCGGCCATGCCCTCGTGATTGAATTGCCTGGTTATTGTCGGGAAATAGTTCTGCTTCAGGCCGCTTGCGTTATTCTCGGCAATGGCGGCCGGTACATCTATCCTTATGAGCCGGCTTCGAATGCCGAGTCCCTGATTGTTCTGTCCCTGAACACTGTAAAAATAAGTCCCCGTGGGTACATTGGTGAAGGTAGTGAAAGTGTCTGTTCCATGCGGAAGATCTGAAATGAGATAATAGGTGACGGTTGGATAGAAGTCATCGAAATGAATACCTTCATACCGGCCAGAACCGTCCGTGGAAAGGCGGAACCGGAAATAGACCGACTTGCCGACGTAGTCATTCAATGGATAGGCGCGGGTGTGCCAAAAGGACTGGTGGCCGGTGAACCGGAAGATCTGATCCCAAACTAGGCCGTCGGTTGAAATTTCAAAGAAGGCCACATCTCCGTTCAGTTCAAGGTCGTAGTATGTCCAGAACGTTGCAGTATCACCTTGTTCGACAAGGTAAGGATATTGCGTCGTGGCATGGGCAATGGTGCCATCCAAATAATTGGCAGAGATGCTATAGAGGCCCGAGTGTGCTTGCTGCGAGCTCGGAGAGAATCCGGACATGACCCACCGATCGTTCGTTGTTCCAAACGTGTCGGCAGTCACATCGATGTTCGCCATTTCGCGCAGGCGCCATAAGCAGGGACCGGCATTGTTCTGAGGGATCCAGTAGACCGTATAATCATTGCCTGATTGCGAGTAGCCGATATCAGGTGCAATCACGATCCGGGGTGTAACATTGACGACAGAATCGATGCTTTGGGCAAGATATGGTACTGCTTTGAAATTTTCCCGACAGATCTGCGGGAGGTAGAGCGTATCCGGTGCCGCTGATGTACCGAGCTCGATCGTGAATGGAAGACACGGTATGCCTCTGACATAACGGCTGTATCCGTACATGAAATCACCCCAGGACCCGCAGATCGGGTACCAGGTACTCTGTTGAAAGGATGAATAATGACCCGACCCACTCTGGCAGGTTATCATGCTCGCTATCGTGTCGCAGAGCATTGTGAGCAAAATGCTATCCGGTGCCGGATCGAAGGACCAGGACCAGGGTCGGCTGACCGATTCGCCATAACAGTGGTAGGAGATGCCGGTGTTAATCCGCTGACCGTTCAAGAACGAAAGCAGTGCCCGATTTTCATATTCAGAGAAGGCGGCTTGGCCGCAAAAGAAAGCGGATGAGGGTAGATGGGATGTGTTTTGATGGGGTTGGCCGCCCCACGTGTCATATGCGCTGCCGCTGCAACCGCCGTAGTAATTTCGGTTAGGATCGGTGCCGATCGAACCTCCGTAGGGTCGACGGTTCTTGCGCCAGCTGGTGTTACCAAGATCGTGCGAATAATGGTATCCGTCCACATTGAAGCACGGCATTATCCAGATCCTGCAGTTGTCGACTATCCAGGTGATGGAAGGATCCTGCCCATATGCGCTTGCCAGTGAGTCAGCAAAGAATAGAGGTACTACGACCGACGTCCATTCAGCCCCATGGTGGAGGCCGACGAAGAACAGACCTGGTTCACCTTCGTCGATTCCAGGGTTGTCCGAGATTTCCAGATATAGGATCTGCCTTGCTTCGTAGCTCAGACCGATAGAATCCACTCTGGCGATCAGGGGATGATTGAGGGCTATATCGTGCATCGAATCATGAATCTCGGCAAGGGTAGGATACTGCATGCGATTGCGCTCGAGTTCGAGAATGTCGTTGGGAGTTAATTCACCGTCGTACAAAATGAACAGAAAGAATGCGATCATGAATTACTATATACGGTAGCTTGTTTCCTGTCAACTATGGTCCAGCGCAAATTCATTGCATTACTCAAGAAAAGCGATATAATTGTCGGTGCGGTTGATCAAGAAAGTCGACGTTGCAAGCCGGATCGTTGCGCGTGTGCGAAAGAGAGGAAAGGTGATCGGACTTGTGCCGACCATGGGTTATCTGCACGAAGGGCACCTTTCTCTTGTCCGTATTGCCCGGAAGAAATGCGGTTATCTCATTGTATCGATATTCGTTAACCCGACCCAATTCGGGCCAAAAGAGGATTTCAGACAGTATCCACGTGATCTGAAAAAAGACCTGTCCATGCTCAGGAAGGAAGGCGTCGATCTTGTATTCAACCCGTCGGTAAGAGAGATGTATGGGCCCGACCATCAAACGTATGTTGAGGTCGTTGATTGGAGCAGATTACTTTGTGGTGCATCGCGGCCCATACACTTCCGGGGTGTGACCACAGTTGTTCTTAAATTCTTCAATATTCTGCAGCCGGATATCGCGGTCTTCGGACGCAAAGACTATCAGCAGGCGGCAATAATAAGGAAGATGGTCAGAGAGTTGAATCTGAAGGTGAATGTCATTACCGGTCCCGTAGTCCGGGAGAAAGACGGCCTGGCAATGAGTTCGAGGAATATCTATCTGAACCCGGGACAGAGACAGAATGCAGTCGTTATCAGCGAATCCCTGGAGTGGGTGAGGCAGGCATACAAGAAGGGTGCGCGTCAAACAAAGGAAGTCAGGACAAGGATGGCACGGATGATCAGAAACAGAGGCGGCAGAATCGACTACATTGCCGTCGTGGACAAGGATACGCTCGAGCCGGTCAAGAAATTGAAGAAAGGGACATTGGTTGCTCTGGCTGTATTCTTCGGCCGTACCAGATTGATCGACAACACGGTACTTTAAATCTCAAATAGCCTTGGGGTCAGATCTTGACTATTGACAAATCTATTTTTCAGGGGATACATTCCAAGAAATGTTGGGCTCGATTTTACCGGCAGATAGATAAAACTTGTCGCGTGGTTTTGTCAATAGTCAAGATCTGACCCCGTCAGTCTCGTGTTCTCATCTGAACTCCAGTATCCCAAAGTACTGCGGCGCGTGAGCAAACGGGACTGACCAGTAGCCCGCGTCATTGAGGCGGGGCTGGAGCCGGCGCATATTGAACCCCCATTTGTCTTCGCTGAAAGGTGCGAATTCCGCTTTGGCGATCTTTAGTTCCAAGGTCCACGCTCCGTTTTCACGGCCCGCCTCCACCTGCCATGCACCATTCCATGTAATATCTCTTGTTCCATCAGTGGTGCATTTGCGGTCGAAGATCGCACCGTTGCAGTTGATGATCGCCTGGTAATAATTCTCAGCATCGAGATTTGTGTCGAAGAAAAGCCAGACGTTGTCGTCATAGTATGTTTCGCCGTCATGTTCGAATACGTCGGCATGCAGCTGCGAGAAGTCACTTTCGTAGCACCGCGCCGCGAAGTAGAGATTATCGGCGTCGTGTGCGAAATAAACCTCGGTCTTTTCGATGGGCGATGAAGCTGAGCCGTCGAAATTGGCAAAATGGAGCATCGGCTTTGTACTTCGCCACAGGGGATCATCGAGGCGTCCGTCTATCTCAGGAGCTGAAGCCACTTTCTCCACATACTTGTGCCGCTTGACCGAAAGTAGATGGTAGAGGGTGCATACTTTGTCACGCATAAACGGGTAGGCAAGCGTGAATCTTGGTATCGGGAATGGATTTGCGCCGTCAGCAATGGTCACGTCGAAGCTATATTCCTTACTCTCATCGGGTGCGATGGCCAGCGGCATTTCGTTCGGTCTAATCGCGTAGTGTACCGGGTCGACCTGCCACATTAGCGTTTGCGTCAAAGAGTCAGGACCGAAGTTGTTTACTGTTATGATTACAGTCTGCGAGACATTTTTCACGTCTTCGTCGACTATGAGGTCTTCCGCGGCGATGGCTTCTTCATCCGCCCGTTCTATCGTTTGAATGTCTTTGAGGGTCACGACGTTGCGCGGAAGTACGCTTTCTTTCTTAAAGACCGCGATATTCCGCTGTTTTCCCCTTACCGTGACGAGTAGATACTGAAAGAAATGTCCGCGTGCCGGGTCATTGGTCGATTTATCGCCGCCCGAACTACCAACGTTGATGTATTCAATACCGTTCTGTTCGTAATGTGAATAGTGGTGGTGGTGGCCGGTGAAGACGACGTCAACTCCGTATTTCTCGAATATCTGCATGAGGGTATCGGTTTCGCCCTCGCGCAGCGCGTAGATGTATGTGGGAATGTGGTAGAATACGAAAATGTTGTCCATCTGTCTGTGCTTTTCGAGGTCTTTTGCCAGCCATGAGAGCTGTTCAGGCTCCATGTCCTGGCGCTGCGCCCAGTAAGTCATGGAATTGTCGAGGATGATGAAATGGCTGTTCTCATGATTGAATGAGTAGTATCGTTTGAACCCTGTTCTCTGTTCGTAGATCCTGCGATCGACTTCATTCTCCAGCTCATGGTTGCCCGGCGTGAAGTAGAACTTAGAGGGGAGTGTCCGGATCGTCGCCAGGATCGTATCCCATTGGGCGTGCATGACAGTGGTGTCTGTCTGATACCCTTCGATGAGATCACCAACAGACATCACGAAATCAGGATCGAGCAATTCTACTTCTTTGAGTATTTCTTCAAAAACCTGCCCGGTTGCACCGCCGGTGCGGTCGCCGACTACGGCAAAACGGAAGGCCTTATCTGCCTTGGCTGAAAGAAAAAGAACAAGGAACAATATTACGATGATCGGTCTTTTCATATTGCCTCCTCTAGTGATGGTAATCATGTTAGGAGAAAAATCAAGGTCATCGAGTCCTCACGAATTCAACAATTCGCCAATTGGCGAAATACGGCAGTTGAGAGTTTAATGGGACAGGCACCTTACGGAGCCAGTCCCCTTGTCTGCCTTACGGCATCGGCGTGCATTGCGCATATGGTAGCGTTAAGCGCATGGTCAGATTTGTGTCTCGACGCGGTTGGCTTCGCGCCCCTTGCTCGAGGCATAATATTCGTGCTGAACACTGGAAGATATGAAATGTTGGCAGTGAAGTTTTGTTGTTTGTGTCATTGGTATTTAGAGTTTTAGATTTGTTTAGTATTTCGGATTTCGATATTAGGATTTATGGAGTGAGAAGAAGATCATTCCCGCAGAAACCTGTGGTGCTTCTGATAATCGCGATTCATGTTGAGATGAGTTCGTCTAGTCTTTCATCAGTTCTTCTTCCATGATCTGGTGCTGGTAGAGTTTCAGATACAACCCCTCTTTCTTAAGCAGTGCCTCGTGTGGTCCCTGTTCCACGACTTTGCCCTTGTCGAGGACATATATGTAGTCGCAAATCGAAAGGACTGAAAGGCGGTGGGAAATGATGATCAGCGTCGTGCCCGGTATTTCGGATAACTGGGTAATCAGTGCCTTTTCGGTGTCCGCATCGAGATTTGAAGTCGCGTCGTCGAGTACGAGGATTTTGGGTCGGCCGAGGATGGCGCGGGCGATTGCCACGCGTTGCTTCTCCCCGCCGGATATCCGCAATCCGCGCTCGCCGATCAGTTCGTCGAGCCCCTTGGGCGCACCGCGCACAAAACCCTCGAGCTGCGCGAGTTTCACTGCGTTGTTGACCATGGGCGTATCTATCCTGCGGCCGAACGTTATGTTGTTATAGATACTCTCCGAAAATAGTGATGGTTCCTGGGGAATGTAACCAAAAAGAGAACGCAATTCAGATAGCCGAATTTCCCGCATATCCGTTCCGTTCAATTTTACCCTTCCTGCACTCGGTTCGGCAATGCGCATGAGCACCTGGAGCAGCGTCGTTTTGCCCGAGCCGACCGTGCCTGCGATTCCGATTTTCTGACCGGGTTCGATCTTGATACTGATTCCATCGAGGATCAATGGGCCGTCTTCTGCGTACCTGAAAGATACATTCTCCATGGCGATGCCTCTGTGATCCGCCTCTTGCACCTGACCGACATCCTTAACATCGGGCGGGAAATTTTTCATTTCTTCAATGCGTTCGCTCTGCACCTGGGCGCGTTTCTTGGAAACGAAGAAGTTGCCGATCCTCAACATTGGATCGAGCAGAAGTATGATATATGCGTTGAAGGCGACGAATTCACCGATCGTAAGATCGCCTCTGATGATGAACAACCCGCCAAAGAGAAGTACGAGTATTACGCCGGTCTCTTCAATGGCGGTGAAAAGAGTGTGAATAAGAGCTTCTAATCTGATGACCTTGATCGACGCGGCAACACGTTTCTTGAGCATCTCGATGAATCGCAGGTCGGTTTTCTTCTCTGTGATGTATGACTTCACCAATTTTATGCCGGTGAAACTCGACTGCATATGGTTATTCGTGTTCGATATTGAATCGCGCCAGGCATAATAGTATTTGTACATGATGGGACTTATCTTGAGCCAACCTACCGCGGCTACGCTAATGGGCAGGGCAGAGATCAGCGTAAGCAACGGGTTTATTTTAATAAGGAAGAGAAGTGCAACAACCAGAGCAAAAATACCCTCGATGGGTCTGAAAAGACCTGAACAGGAAAACCAGGCGAGTTCGTTGAGGTCATGATCTACGCGCTGCAGAATGTCGCCGGCAGGGAATCGATTGAGGAATGAGTGTCCCTTGCGTAGTATTTTGGAGAAGGTGTTGGTACGTTCGTCGATGAGGTACATTTCGTTGCTGCGTCCGCGCGTGTAGGGCAACAGAGAGTTGAATACGGCGCGAAGGAAGCCGATCCCCCCGATGATCATAATGAACCAAAGAAGATCCTGGCGCGCGAAGTTCACTCTTATGCCGTCGATCACATCCTTGAGGATGTACGGAAAGATGAGAGAGATGATCGTATTGATGAATGAGAACGTTACAAGGAATGAGAACCATATCTTGTGCCGCTTCCAGAAATGGATGACTGATCTCATTGCGCCCCGCTCAGATATTGCAGCCTGTACATTTTATAGTAGTGTCCTTTTTCGCGCAGGAGGTCGCCATGTTTCCCCTGTTCCACCAGCTTGCCCTTATGGATGACGAGCACCCGGTCAGCAAGTCGTGTGGTCGTGAGACGATGGGCGATGATAATAGCGGTGCGTCCTTTCAGGAGTTCTTTTAGTCCCTGCTGGATCAACCGTTCGCTCTGTGGATCGACGGACGATGTTGCTTCGTCGAGAATGAGTATTTCAGGGTCGAAGACAAGTGCCCTCGTATATGATATTAGCTGCCTTTCTCCGAAGGAAAGATTTATGCCTTGTTCGACGATATTCGTTCTGTAACCATCCGGGAGAGTCGAGATGCGGTCATGGATCTTAGCCCGCTTTGCGGCGTCGAATATTTGATCATCCGGTATCGCGGAATCGAAGAGCCTCAGATTTTCGAGTATCGAACCGGGGAACAGGATGACGTCCTGAGGAACAAATCCGATTCTCGAGCGTAGCGAGTGGCGTTCGATATCGGCCAGAGGTGTGCCGTCGATGAGGATGTCGCCGTCTTGAGGCGAGTAATACTTCAGAAGAAGCGATATGATCGATGTTTTACCGCCTCCGGTCTCACCGACGAGCGCGATCCGCTCGCCTTTCGCGATGCGGAAATTCAAATTCTTGAGGACCCAGTTCTTGTCTTCATAGAAGAAACTCAGGTCTTTGAATTCTATCGCGTGTTCGAATTCTCTGAGGACGTGTTTCTCGTCAACGTGGAACTCCTCCTTAATCGATAGGATATTGAATACCCTCTCGGCCGCAGCGAAAGCGCGCTCGATGACGTTTATCTGGTCTGACAATCCGCGCAGCGGTACGAAGAGGCGGGTGATGTAACTTATGAAGAGATATAGAGTACCGATCGAGATCAGTCCTGCAAGCGCCCAGATCCCGCCGAAGCCGAGCACGAGAACGATTCCGATGATCTCACCCAATTCCACGAAGAGCCAGATCCGGTACCATAAGGAAAGCGCTTTCATATCATATTTGTACTTGTCCTTTCCCATCCGGTGGATCTTCGATACAAAATTGTCTTGCTGCTGGAACGCCTGCACGACATTGAGCGATTTCACCGTTTCTACCACAAAACCGTTTATTTCGGCGATGGTCTTTCTCAGATTTACGTATACGGAACGGGCATGTTTCTCGAACCACCAGAAACTGTATGCAAAGATCGGCAGCATCACCAGGATCAGCAGGTAAAGGCGCCAGCTTACAACGCACATGACTACCGACATCCCGACGAGCAGGGCAATGTTGCTGACCAGTATGACGGCGGTGGATGAGAAAAGGGATTTCAATGCCTCGGTGTCACTTTCGACTCGGGAAATCAGTGAGCCGACTGGATGTTTGTCATAATAGGATATCGGCAGCCTGAGGAGGTGTCTGAACATGTCGGCCTTAAGATCGGCGATCGCCCTCTCACCTGTGATCATGATCTCTATTTGCTGGAAGTACCGGACGACGATCACGACGATCTGTACGACAATATATATAGCAGCGATTAGTATCAATCCCTGCGTGCTTTGATTGGGGATTTCAACATCGATGGCACGTTTGATGAGGATCGGACCGAGCAGGGTAAGGAGTGTCGAGAAAAGTAGGAGGAACGAAGCAATGATTATCGTCTTTGTGTATTTGCGGAAATAAGGCAGCAAGTTCTTGATAATGCGCCAATTCACTTTTCTCGTGTCATCTTGTTCAACAGCGTAGGGATCCTCCCAGTGCCAGCGCATAAGTTCATATTATGCACACAATTTCGTTATTGTCAAATGCATTTGGTAATAAAGACCTGTCATGGTGGATGAAACCGATGGCCGGCGACAACGTGGCGATAACACCGATGGCTTTTCTGATATTCTGCTTCGCTGATAGACTTCTTGCTGATATTCTGATGTCCTGATTCACTTCTCCTCCTCCTGGTTCCTGTATTTTTCTTTTCGCTTTGACCTATACCCTTTGCTCTATGCGTTAATCATGCGCAGTAATTGACTTTGCACGGCAGATTGTTATAATAACGCATGAAGCGCATTGGTGTATTAGCAACCCTCTCCATCATCACCACTACATTTTGTTTTGCTGATCGCGGCATGATGCCTTTCAATCCCAATGTGCAGATCTTCGAACCTGTTCAGCGGGCAATGATCGCCTGGAACGGTACCGATGAGATACTGCTCTTGAGTACGGACGTGCACGCGTCGGAATCGACCATGGTCCTGGAAGTTCTCCCCCTTCCGGCAGAACCGGAGGTGAAAAAGGGAGACCTGGAGACTTTTCGCCGGGCGACCGACTTGATCAACTGGAAGATCCACCGCGGAGGCGTTTCGAAGGGTAGGGTGCTCTCAGAAGGTGTGGTGGTTCCGTCCGGTGAGGTTACATTTCACAAGCAAATCGGCGCCCACGATATTTCGGTGACTCATCTGCTCAATGCGTCGGGTTTTGTCGCATGGGTGGTACGATACCTACAATCCATTGGTATCGAGGAGGATATTGTCTCACCGGCAATGAATAATCTGATCGAGGATTATATCAAGGATGGATTCGAATGGTTCGTGTTTGATGTTGTATCATTAGGTGAAGATATCGTGACCAATGAGCCAATACAGTATTGCTTCAAGAGTGACCATTTGTTCTACCCTTTGAAGATTACGAGCACGGCACAAGGTTCGACGTCGATCGAGCTTCTTATCCTCACGCCGCGGCTTCTGAATAGATTTCCATCCCTGCCGATCGACCGCATACACCTGAAGCACGACCCGGTTGAGATCAGTCAGGATGAACTCAGAGGTTTGAATGAAGATATGTACTCACTGCTCAAAGGGTATGACAGGATGAGACTGCGTATCTGGGAGATCGTGGGTGATTTGGAAGAGTTTGATGCCGACTTGCTGGCAAGGTGAGACGTATGCCATCAATTGCCTTCAAGTACCTTCATGAATTTTACCCGTATCTGTGATATGGTTGTATCTAATGTCCCGTACTTCCCCAAGATGATGCGGGGAAGTTGCCTTGCTTAGTGTAAGGAGAATTGCCGATGAAAAAGAAGAAGAAGATGAAGCGATACAAGCAATATGATATTTTGCCTAAATGGCTCAGAGGAAAGAAGTTCCCCAATATGTACAAATACCTTTCGGGCCCAAGGATTTACCCGGATCCGATCACGGGTCGTGAAAAATTGACCGGCGTAATCGAAAAAACATTTCTTGCCTACAATTCGGCGCGCATCCGGGAAGCCTGTCGTCTGTTTACCGAGAAGATGCTCAAACGCGATGTTTACGTCGGCATGAGTCTTGCCGGCGCGTTAACTCCTGCTGGTCTCGGCAAGTCCGTAATCGTCCCTCTAATAAATGCAGGTTTTGTGGATTGGATCGTCTCTACGGGTGCTAATTTGTATCATGATCTGCATTTTGCTTTTGATTTACCCCTGCATATCGGGTCTCATCACGTGAATGATGCCGCATTACGCGACAGTGGTGTGGTCCGAATCTATGATATCCTTTTGAGTTATACTGACTGCCTGCTCGAAACAGACCGTCGGCTGCGCGAGATCTTGAGCAGACAGGAGTTCCAGAGGATGATGGGCACGTCTGAGCTTCACTACTTGCTCGGCAAATATTGCGCAAAGGAAGAGGAGAAACAGGGCATCAAGAATGTCTCAGTCCTTGCTGCTGCCTATCGTGCAGGAGTACCGATTTACACAAGTTCACCAGGCGATTCTGGAGTGGGCATGCACATTGCTGAGAATTCATTGCGTGACTTTGGAACTCGACTTGTACCGTCAATCGATGTGAACGAAACCGCTGCAATAGTGTATGCGGCAAAGCGGTCGGGTGGCAAGTCGGCAATTGTGCTTGTTGGCGGAGGGAGCCCGAAGAATTTTGTACTTCAGACCGAACCGCACATCCAGGAAATACTGCATATCCCAGATGTCGGACACGATTACTTTCTACAGATTACTGATGCGCGGCCGGATACGGGAGGCCTTTCAGGTGCCACACCGCACGAAGCCGTATCCTGGGGCAAGGTCGATCCTAACCGACTGCCCGACGCCATCGTCTGTTATGTCGATGCGACTGTTGTGCTGCCACTCTTGACTCATTATGCACTGGCAAAACACAAGAAACGCCCGCTGCGCAGACTTTATGCGAAGCGGGATGAAATGGTTAAGAATTTGGTCAAGAGGTACTGGGAGGAAAACGAGTGATCTCTCGTTGTCGCTCGAGACAAATCCGAAATCAGAATATCCTGACAAGGGGACTGGCTCCGTGAGGTGCCTGTCCCCTTGGTTCTCCTTGAGTTTATTTGTGATTTTGAATTTAGTGCTTAGTACTTAGGATTTTCCTTTTTGGAATTCAATATTCCAAAAAGGACAAGGGTGGGTAACGGGACTTGAACCCGCAACATTTGGAGCCACAGTCCAATGCTCTGCCGGTTGAGCTATACCCACCAAGAACCAGATGCTGGATACTTGATCCTCGATACTGGATTCAAGGACCCAGCATCTTATTATAAGCAATCTCCATCGTGGCGCAATATACTCCAACCACGGGAGATCCGAAATACCCCGCGCAGGATTTGAACCTGCAACCCGCTGATTAAGAATCAGCTGCTCTGCCAAATTGAGCTAGCGGGGCGTATAACCGCGAGACGCTGTACGCCTGCTCCGCACCACCGTACCGTCATTGCAAGGAGCGAAGCGATGTGGCAATCTCCACTCCCCTCTGTCATTGCGAGTCTTGCGGAACAAGACGAAGCAATCTCCGCTCAGATCAAAGATTTGAAAGATCGTACTCCCTCGCTTACGCTCGGGACTCTCAATTCTGCAGCTACATCACAGATGTAGGCAGAATTGGAGCGCGCCTGAGGTGAATCGAACACCTAACCTACGGATTAGAAATCCGTTGCTCTATCCGATTGAGCTACAGGCGCATAATGCTTTGCTAAACGCTACCCTCATTTTGTGGAAGGTTTGTGGAAGCTTCATGCGATATGCCAGTTATGCTTTCGATGACCTTCCGTTTACGCTCCTCGTTTGGATGCAGGTAGCGTTCCGTGCTCTTCAGACTCTTATGACCCATCAATTCCTGAATGGTTTTGATATCAGCACCTTGATTCACCAACCAAGTCCCGAAAGTATGGCGCAGATCGTGAAAGCGAAGATTGGTAATGCCAGCCCTTCGGCATGCCGCTTTGAAAGCAGTTTTGATAGTCACACGTTGCTTTCCGTTCTTCCCTGGAAAAACATATGCTGAGCTCAATTGCTGATACCTTTTCCTAAGCAGTTTGTAGACAATTTGATTCATCGGCACAGTACGCGGTGTATTGTTCTTGGTA
>CP070705.1:1808457-1878500 GCA_020349965.1 Caldifarciminota bacterium
GTATCCATACCCGGCGAGTAATGGTGACACTGTATCGATGATCGTCTTGTCTGTATAATGCGAATAGGTAGGCGGAACAATGGCGTAGTGCTTCTTTCCATCGACGTCGAAACTCAAACTCGTCTTTGGCTGCGGAACCGCAGTGATGATGACTGACCTTGCGGCACCGACGTTCGCCGGCGGCTCGAAATGCCACCGAAGGTCCAAACGTTCGACTATCTGACCGTAAAAATTCTTATCCAGTTGCTTGTCCCCGAGAAGTTGTTCAAAACTCTGTCGGAGTTCGGGCAAGTGCCGAGTTGAAACAACCGCACACCTGAAGTCAGCATCTTCCATTCTTTGCTTCAGTTCTTCGACAATCCTTTCAGCATCCATATTTCAACGTTCCAGTTCTATTGCCTCATCTGGGCCTTTTCTATCTTCGCCCATGTATCCCGCAGTTGTACGGTGCGGTTGAAAACCAACTTTTTTGCACTTGAATCTGGATCAGTACAGAAATAGCCGAGACGTTCGAACTGGTAGTGGTCTCCTGACTTTGCACCGCTCAAACCGGGTTCGAGTTTGCATCCGGTCAAAATTTGGAGAGAATCACTGTTCACATTTGAACGGAAATCCTCGGCTTCACCTTCGACTTCGTCAGGATCGGGTTTTGAGAACAATCGGTCATACAATCGCACTTCCGCATCGACAGCATGCCTCGCAGAAACCCAGTGCAGCGTTGCCTTGACCTTTCTACCGTCCGGTGAATCGCCACCACGCGTTTTGGGATCATAAGTGCAGTGCAGCTCGATGATCCTGCCAGCGCCATCCTTTATTGCATCAACGCACTTCAAGAAATAGGCATAGCGCAATCTGACTTCCCTCCCTGGTGTCAGCCGATAATACTTTGGCGGAGGGTCTTCTTTGAAATCATCCTGTTCTATGTAGAGAACACGAGAGAATGGTATCTTTCGCGTCCCCATTTCCGGATCTTCGGGATTGTTAATTGCATCCAATTCCTCAATCTTCTCTTCGGGATAGTTATCAATGATAACCTTGAGCGGACGCAAGACCGCCATGACGCGCGGCGCCCTTTTGTTCAGATCCTCCCGTACGTAATGTTCGAGTTTAGCGATATCGATAACGCTCTCAGTCTTTGCCACACCGATCTCGTCACAAAAATTGCGTATCGCTTCCGGTGTATAACCACGCCTGCGCATGGCCGACAGTGTAGGCATTCGCGGGTCATCCCAGCCGCTGACATATTTCTCCTCGACAAGTCTACGGAGTTTACGGGTACTAGTAATGGTATAACTAAGGTTTAGACGGGCGAATTCGATCTGCTGTGGGTGATGCACTCCGAGTTCTTCAAGGAACCAGTCGTAAAGCGGCCGGTGGTCCTCGAATTCTAACGAACAAAGTGAATGGGTTATCCCTTCGATTGAATCGGATTGGCCATGAGCCCAGTCATAAGTCGGATATATACACCATCTATCACCGGTACGATGGTGCGTCGCCCGCAATATTCGATACATCACGGGGTCGCGCATATTCATGTTAC
The DNA here is from genome assembly GCA_020349965.1 of Caldifarciminota bacterium. Lineage (GTDB taxonomy): Bacteria > Hydrothermota > Tepidihabitantia > SM23-42 > SM23-42 > SM23-42. The sequence continues at coordinate 1,809,998 of CP070705.1, forward strand.
CCGCGGACATATCGATCTTGGCACGCAACACCTTGCCACCGTTCGGGAATTCTCCCGCCCGCATTTTCTCAAACAATTCATGGTTTTCTCCAACCGAACGGTTGCGGTGAGGACTGTCCGTCCCCGGTGATGTCAGGGTACCACGGTGTTCGCGTATTTGTTCGGCACTCAGATCATCCACGTACGCTTTTCCTTTTTCAATCAACTTAACCGCCCATTCATATAGCTTGTCATAGTAATCAGAAGCATAGCATTCGCGGTCGCCCCAGTCAAACCCCAGCCAATGAATGTCTTCCTTTATTGAATCTATGAATTGCTGCTCTTCACGCGTTGGGTTGGTGTCGTCGAATCGCAAGTTGCACAGACCACCGTACTTTGATGCAATCCCGAAGTCGATGCAGATCGCTTTTGCATGTCCGATATGCAAATACCCATTCGGCTCGGGGGGAAAGCGCGTATGTACACGACCGCCATACTTACCCGTCCGCATATGTTCTTCTACGATCTCCTCTATGAAGTTGGCGGAACTGCCGACGCTCTTCGCATTCATCATCTTTCTCCTACGGAAGGTGGATGGCAATAGTACAGACATCATCGCCCTTGAGCACGCTCTCGAGCAACTCCACCCTCACTCGCTCCTGGAGTATCTCTTCCCATATGCCTCTGTAATACCCGGCGCCGCAATAGCAATAGGTCGAGGAAATGCTCACGCCTGACATAAGGGCGCCGCGGATCCTCGGACAATGGCAGTAGATCGCCCTCTTCTTGACCGGATCTGTTTCCTTCAAATAGTCTGCGATATAGGCGCTCTTCGGGATCTTCGTTGCGATGATCTTGCCGCCCTCCCTGCGACCGGCCAGACCCCATCCCTTCCTGATTATAACATCGACGACTGTTGCACTCAGTTTCAGTTCGTCCTTGAGAAAAGATACGAACTTCTTCTGCAGCATCTCAAGCACGATATCGATGTCACTCGTTTCCTCGTATTTCGCTCTTATACCCCGCAGTTCTGTATTCGGGCATTGACATGCACATCCGGTCATCACGTCGAAACGCTTGGCTGCCTCGACACGCTCATCTAGTAAGGCCATTGCCCGCGCCGACCATGCGACGACCTCGCTTCTGTCCGTGCCGTCTGACAGGTCTTCGCTTCCCTCCATTATCTTCGCCCGGATGTCAGGACCCACCGATCGCTCCAAGGAAGTAGAGAGCTTGCTGAGCCAGTATCTTTCAAAATCTTGTTTCATGCTCGGTTACCGATCAAGGTTTTCTATATTACTACGTGCCTTTATCAATATATTCCTCAATCTTCTTCTCTTCCCATTCTTTCGTGAAGACTCCGAAGAGACCGAAACCGAAAACCGCGTGGAAGAAAAGACCTATCCCCCATCCGACAAGAGGAATCAAAAACCATAAGAATCCCGGCGAGGTCCATAGATTTATCAAAACCAAAAGAGCGTTGACGGCAACGAAGATGATCAGATGTGCATAGAAACCTTTTATCTCTTCAACACGCTTCTTGGCTCGCCTATATGCTTCATCATCCTTTGCGACTTTCTTCATTCTACCTCCTGTGCACTAATACAACGCAAAACCGGCCTATTTGAACTCAAACCGGGCCTTGAAATGACGCAAAGAAAGTTCACGACCGTACGCCACACGAACACCCGGAATCACATCCTTATTGTCATGCAGAGCTTTCATTGCCTGGACGACAGCATCCAAATCCTCCCTCTCATATCTTAATCTAGGCACGGCAAAACGTACGAAATTCACTTCGGGCACGACCTCTAACTTTCTTTCCCTATCGTAGCGTCCGAATGTAAAATACCCGAGCTCGCAAGCTCTATGCCCATATGCACCAAGAAGGACTGCACACAGAGATACGCCTCCGAAATCATCCGGCTTCATGTCGGTACCTTCAAAGAATTTATTGACGTCCACATACACCGCATGTCCTCCGGTAGGAGTAATGATCGGTATCCCCGCTCTCCGCATGCCTTCGCCGAATTCACGGACCTGACTTATTCGATGTGCGAGATATTCCCCCTTGGTAACGAGCTTCAGACCGACAGCCAGCGCCATGATATCGCGTCCCGAAAGACCACCATATGTGGGATGCCCCTCTTTCAATATCTGGTAATCAAGTATCCTTTCAGCCACCCCGGGGTATTTTTTGGAGAATAAACCATCATTTCTTATGAACAAACCGCCGCCCATGTTCACCAACCCATCCTTCTTATAACTGATGGTGAATCCGTCAACGGATCCAAACATCTCGCGCACAATGGCATCGATCTCTTTACCTTTATATTTGGCTTCGTGGTTTTGTATGAACCAGGCATTCTCAGCGAACCGGCAGGCATCAAAGAAAAGCGGTATACCGTATCCGTGAGCGACCTCAGCAACTTCCTTGATGTTCGCCATCGACACAGGCTGCCCGCCAGCCGTGTTGTTGGTTACGGTCAGGTATACAAGGGGAACCCGGTCTGCAGACTCCGCCAGTAGCGACCTCAATCGCTCCACGTTCATGTTGCCCTTGAAATGATTGGCACTATTGCTGCTCAAATCATCGGCAAAGAGGTTGAGAGCGGTCATCCCGTTGGCTTCAATGTTGGCCCCGGTCGTGTCAAAATGCCCGTTACTGGGAATGACAAGCTCACTGCCGAATCCGCCGATCTGGGTGAATAGAGCATCCTCGCTCGCCCTGCCCTGATGGAATAGAAAGGCATTTGGTGCTTCTTTGCCGGGCTCATTGAAGAAATGATCGCCGAATGTAGTCCTTATCTGATCTCTCAGCAAGAAATACCCACGGTTCGATCCATACGCCTCATCACCGACGTGGAGTGCCGCCCATTGCTCATTGGTCATGGTCGTCACTCCCGAATCAGACAGGAGGTCGCATCCGGTGATCATCTCCGATGGAAAGAAGAAAACATTGAGGCCCACTTTCTGCAGAATATCGGCCCTTTCCTCGGCAGTGAATATCTTCTTCATTTCTACTGAATGATTGAAGTAAGGCCTCGGCCGCGAAGCGAGGTCCTTTTCATTGGGAAACTTCTTTAAGAGTGACCTAAAGCTCATCGCAACATACAGTTCAAATCATTTCTGTTCACGGATCGAATCATGGAGGATTTCACTGACATCCATCACCGGGACGTCGACGCCCATCGCCTTAAGCGTTTCCTCGAACATCTGCAGACAGTACGGGCAGGCGACCGCAATGACTTCTGCGCCCGTATCGAGTAGCTGTTTAATCCGTATATCAGCCATTCGTTCTCCTTTTTCCCAGTCGATCCAGAGCGCCCCACTCCCTGCACCGCAGCAGAGGCTCAGATTACGTGAAAAGTCTTCGACCTCGAGCAACTCCAAACCGGGGATGCTCTTCAGTATATTTCGCGGAGCTTCATATATACCGCTCTGTCGCCCCAGTGTACAGGGATCATGATACACGACCTTCTTCTGAAAACTGCGCTTTGGTGTCAACTTCCCAGAATCGATGCAATTCCAAAAATATTCCATAGCGTGAATCACATCGAATTCACCGCCCAGGTCAGGATATTCTTTCTTGAAAGTGACGTAGCAATGGGGCGAAGTAACAAGCACCTTCCTGACACCGACCTCCCTGAAATTCTCGATATTGGAGCGTGCCGTCTCGTTATATACTTTCTCTGCACCAATCCTGCGAATAGCCTCACCGCAACAACTCTCTTTTACCCCAAGAATACCATAACTAACACCGACAATTTCAAGAATGCCCGCGGTCGCCATAGCGACATTCTGAAGCCTTCTGTCATACGAAGGCAGACAACACGCAAAATACATCAAATCCATACGCGACTCGAAATTCTTCACCGCTGCCTTACTTGCCCAATCCGACCGCCTTTCGCGCAGTTCGCCGAGAGGATTTCCTGCATTCCGTATCTTCTGAACGACGGATTTAAGATTCTCCGGGTACGAGCCAAAATCAACGAGTATCCTGCGCGCCGACCTGAGAATCTGCGGCATCTTCACGCCTAACGGACATTGATCCACGCACGCCTCACATCCAACACATCGGTACAGTTTTTCAACTTCTCTCGCCAGATCATCTTTGTCCTCGCTGCTCGCGATCAAGCCGAGAACGGTCTCCAGAGGAAATCGAAAAACGAGAAACTCATAGGTGCCCACCTGAAACCAAGGGCAGACACTCGCACACTTCCCGCACTGATAGCATTTGTAGGCATCTATCGCCCCCATTTCAACGAGAGCATCCCTGATTTCGGGGTTTATCTCAACGACGACGTTCTTCTTATTGGCCAAGGATTACCTCCACCATTCTCGATATTTGCTTTCCAATCAGATTCTTCTGCTGCGAAGCACCACTCGGACAGGCAGCAACACAACAACCACATCCCATACAGAGCGCTTCGTTGATCCTTACGATATTCTTCTCCTCGTCGATCTCCCGTGCTTCGTATGGACAAGTAACGACACAGAGTCTGCAGCCGCTGCACATTTCCTCATCGATTACAACAACCATCGGTTCGGCGGTGAGTTCTCTCTTTGAAAACATCTCGAGTACCTTCGAAGCTGCTGCCGAGGATTGAGCAACGCTCTCCGGGATATCTTTCGGTGTCTGTGCGCAACCGGCCAAGAAGAATCCGGGAACGAGCGATTCAACCGGACGCAATTTTGGGTGTGCCTCATTGAAGAACCCGTGTCCATTGGTCTGTATCCTCAGCGTCCTGGCAAGACCGATGGCATCTGCCGACGGTAGAACAGCCATCGACAGCACCACCATGTCACACTTGACCTTGAGCGGTCTCCCGGTCAGCGTATCCGTTGTCCACACGACCAGACCACTTCCTTCTCTTATCACCCGGGAGGGCTTGCCACGCAGGTAAAGTACGTTCTCATCTTCTTTTGCGCGCATGAAGAACTCTTCATAATTCTTGCCCGCAGTCCTGACATCGATCGAGAACACGATGGCCTCACCGTCGGGTACGCGCTCTTTGTATAACAACGCATGTTTGGTATTGTACATGCAACAGATCTTGGAACAGTACGGCAGGTGATGTTCTGGTTCCCGCGAACCAACACACGAGATGAACGCAATCCTTTTCGGCACGCTATTGTCAGACGGTCTACGAATCTCGCCACCAGTCGGACCGGATGCAGACAGCAGACGCTCAAACTGAAGACCGTCGATCACATCCTCATACTTACCTGCCCCATACTCGCGAATCTTGGTGAGGGGGTATAGCTCAAATCCTGTCGCTACTACTATCGCACCGACTTCCTCCTCCACAATCTCATCCCTCATACCATGCACAATCGCATCCCTCTCACAGACCTTTTCGCACTCATGGCACTCCACGCACCCCCCGCAGGCAAAACACCGCGATGCCTCGACCTTGACCTGTTCCGCGGTGAGACCGAGACTTACCTCGCTGAAGCCGCTCACTCGTTCTGGTACGGGCAGGGTTCGCGCTGCTTGCCGCAGGTTATCCTTGACCATCCTCGGCAGGACTATGTCGCTGATTGCCTCAGGTCTCGTGCGGTTCGCCTTCATATCGTTACCGGCAAGATACCGATCAATGGAAACCGCTGCTTCCTTTCCGTCGGCTATTGCCCAGATCACGGTATCGGGTCCGCGCACCGCATCACCACCCGCGAAAATCCCAGGTACCGACGTTTGTTTTGTAGTGTCATCGACAAGAATACTGCCCCACGCGCTCAACCTTATCTCTGTGTCTGGTGGCAGATACGAAAGGTCTGGCGCCTGGCCGATCGTTACGACGACGGTATCGACGCCAATAGTGAATGCGGACCCTGGTATGGGTTCGGGGCGCCTCCGGCCTGATTCATCTGGTAAACCGAGGCGCATCTGTACGCACGTCATCTCCGTTAAAATGCCAGCTTCACCGCCGAAGGAAACAGGGGTAGCGAGGAATTTGATTTTGATGCCTTCCTTCATCGCCTCTTCAATCTCATCTCGATCAGCGGGCATTTCTGTCAGTGAGCGCCTGTAGATGATAGTCACCTCTTTCGCACCCAATCTCAATGCCGTGCGTGCTGCATCGATTGCTGAATTGCCTCCACCGACAACGGCAACACGCTCCCCTACTTCGAGTTTCTCTCCGAGATTCACCCTGCGCAAAAAATCAATGCCATAGAATACGCCTTTGGAATCCTCACCATCAATGCCGAGTTTCTTTTCAACATGAGCGCCACTGCTCAGATACACGGCGTCGAACCCATCCTTCAGAAGATCGAGAGGATCACCAATCTTCTGACCGGTTTTAATATCGACACCCCATGATTTTATGAATTCAATATCCTGTTGGAGATTATGTCTCGGCAGTCTGAACTCAGGTATACCGGTCAACAGCATCCCGCCGGCGACGGGCAGCGCCTCAAATACCTCAGGCTTGTAACCCTGCTTGGCGAGAAAGTAAGCACAACTCAAGCCTGAAGGACCAGCACCGACGATGGCAACCTTCTGTGTCTTGGGCTCGGGCAGTTCATGCTCGGGCAATTGTTTCTCATAATCAGAGATGAAACGCTTGAGCGCCCTTATCGAAACGGCATCGCCGTATTCGGTTCTCTTACAATCGCTTTCACATGGATGCGTGCAAACACGCCCGCAAACCGAGGCAAAGGGATTATCTTCACGCTCAAGGGCGAGTGCTTCCTCGAATTTGCCATGCCCAGCTAGTGCAACATAACCTTGCACATTGACACCGGCAGGGCAAGCTACACGGCAGGGAGGCACACCTTTCTTATCGATTGTATAGATATTGGGCACAGCCTGTGGGAATGGCCTATATATGGCCTTTCTCCCAGATAACCCTGCGTCGAATTCATTCACCATTAAGACCGGGCACGCCGGTTCGCAATCCGAGCAGCCGTTACATTTCTTTCTGTCGACGTATGAAGCCTTTTTTCTGATCTTCACACGGAAGTTGCCGACCGAGCCAGCCAGCTCCTCAACCTCGGAATACGTGTAGAGTCTTATCTTTTGGTGGTGTGAGACGTCGACCATCTTGGGCGTGAGGATACACTGTGAGCAGTCAAGGGTAGGGAAAGTCTCTGACAATTGAGCCATATGGCCACCGACCGAGGGAGTTTTTTCAACCAGTATTACCTCATAACCGGAATTGGCGATATCCAGTGCCGCCTGAATGCCGGCGATCCCGCCGCCCAGCACCAGTGCCCTCTGATTTACGGGTATCTTTGCCGGCTCCAACGCATCATTATACTTTGCCTTCTCCACAGCCGCCTTGATAATCTCAATTGCCTTTTTTGTCGCCTCTTCGCTCTCCGCATGAATCCAACTGCATTGCTCCCTGATGTTTGCCATCTCCAGCAAGTGGGGATTCAAACCAACCTCCTCGATCGCACGCCGAAATGTAATCTCATGCAGCAGCGGGCTGCAGGAGGCCACGACGATGGCATCGAGGGATTTTTCTTTCAGCTTTTCCTTAATGATCACCTGGCCCGGGTCTGAACACATGTACGTGTAATCCTCACAGTGTTCAACACCCTGATACTTAGCAATCTCCTTGACCAGCGAGTTAATATCGACGTTCGTGCTTATGTTCCTCCCGCAGTGACAGATGAAGACGCCTATTCTCTTCATGGTTATTTTTTTATCTCCAGTATCTTGCTTTTCAACGCCGGCAAGACTTTGAAAAGATCGTCGACAATACCATAATCTGCCTCGTTGAAGATAGGTGCATTCGAATCCTTGTTGATCGCAATGATCGTATCTGAGTTCTTCATTCCTGCAATGTGCTGAAATGCACCGGAAATGCCGATCGCTATGTACAGTTTCGGCTTGACGGTTTTTCCGGAAGATCCGACCTGCCGGTCTTTCGGCAACCAGTTTGCGTCGACTATCGGCCGTGAACAGGCAACCACACCTCCGATCGCCTTGGCAAAATCCTCTACCAGGGGCAGATTTGCCTGCTCCTTGATGCCCCTGCCTACACCGACGACCACATCGGCCTTCGTTATATCAACATCACCAACTACGGCCTCGATGTATTCTATGAACTTCTTGTAGTCGGGCTGGCTCACGACAGGTGATTCGATCTTCTGTATCTCTGCAGAAAGATTGCCCTGCTCAGCAGGACAGATCCCGCTTCTCACTGTGAGCACATATGAACTACTTTCTGCTAGTTGCACGTGGGCATCCATCTTGCCATCGTAGAGTTGGCGCGTCACCCTTATTCTGCCATCTACCATTTCGACGCCGATACAATCTGTCGTGAACGGAACACCAAGCTGTGTCGCAAGAGAAGGGCAGAAATCTATGCCGAAAGCAGTATTGCCGACAAGTGTCAGAAAAGGATTTTCCTTCTTGATTATCGCGGTAAGAGCTTGCTGATATGTCTCACCGTTGAAATCACTGAACACCTCATGATCTACCACAAGGAGGCGGTGCACATGTGTCCTGAGGCTTTCTGCCAGACTTTGGGTGTCGTGACCCAACAGTACACCGGTCAATTGAGCATTATTTTTCTCCACCAGCTTCCTTCCGAGTGTGAGCAATTCAAACGTAATGTCCCTAATCACACCCTGTCGGTGTTCAATAACAGCTAGAATCGTCGCCATCCTTCCTCCTTAGATCAATCCCTTCTCTTTTATTATCGTAGCCGCCTTCGCAGAGATCTCGTCAGTGCTGCCACTCAGAATTTCGGCTCTCTTTCCGACGGGTGGCAGGAAAAGTTCTTCCAGTGTACTATTGGACTTCAATTCGAGGGATATGTCCTCTTTGCCAACGACTCTTATCTCTTTCCCTGCTGCCCTTCGTATCGCTATGAGAGAGGCATAACGTGGTTCGTTGATACCTGTCTGGACCGCGAAGACTGCTGGTAGAGACATTTCGAGGTGTTCGATCAAACCGCCCTCGAGCTCACGATTCACTTGAGCCTTACCATCAGCGACTTCAACCTTGCTCACCAAGGTGGCATGACCCACACGGAGCAGCTCAGCCAGCACAGGACCAACCTGGTAATAACTATCATCGGTCGCCATACATCCGGTGAATATCGCATCGAACTTGATGTCTTTTATCACCTCTTTCAACAATGCAGCAGTCTTGAATCCATCCAATTCAACGAACTCCTCTGCCCTTATTCTGATTGCACTATCAGCACCTTTTGCCAAAGCAATGCGTAACGTATCCTCTGCATCGGCAGTACCCAACGATAACGCGGTAATTGTCCCGCCGAATTTTTCCTTTAATAAGATCGCTGCTTCGAGCGCGTAAGAATCCGCTTCATTCATGTCAAATGTCAGGCGATCTCTAACAATATCCTTGCCCGAGGAATCAATCTTCACTTCGGCTTCGGCAGTTTGAGGAACTCTCTTAATACAGACGATCAGATCCAAAATGACCTCCTTCCTTCTGAAAAATACTACATCCGAATATCCAGGCTCTAAACAAATTCCAATTCCGAATTTTAAGAGCGTATGAGAGTTGTTATTCTGCTCATTTGAGATTACTTAGAGTCTCGTGTTTCATCCTTGAACATCAGCGTGTAAGTTCTCTTGCGATCACGATCTTCTGTACCTCGGAAGTACCCTCATACAATTCGAGAATTTTCGCGTCGCGATACAGCCTCTCGACCGCGTAATCCCTTGAATAACCATAGCCGCCGTGTATCTGTACAGCTTTTCTTGCCACATCTACGGCAATGTCCGAGGCATAGTACTTTGACATCGCGGACTCTTTGGAAAATCTCTGCATTCCCTTGTCTTTGCAGTAACCTGCATAGTGCACAAGAAGCCGCGCAGCTTGTATCTTGCTCGCCATTTCTGCGATCATCGATTGGATCATTTCAAAATTACAGATTGGCTGGCCGAAAGCCTTGCGTTCCTTCGAATATTTTATCGCCTCGTCCAAAGCTGCCTGCGCGATCCCCACGGCTTGAGCACCGATATCGATCCGCGATACATCCAACGTGTTCATGCAGATCTTGAAACCTTCTCCTTCCTTGCTAAGCAGGTTTTCTTTCGGTATCTTCACATCTTCAAAGATCAACTCACAATTCGCAGTCGCGCGGATACCCATCAAATCCTCGTGCTTGCCGAGACTAAAACCCGGCGTATCACGCTCCACTATGAACGCGCTGATCCCTTTGTGTTTGAGCTCTTTGTTCGTGTATGCAAACACGACAAATGTGCCGGCCTCGCCGGCATTGGTGATGAAGCGCTTCGTCCCATTGAGTACATAGCAATCGCCTTCCAGCCTCGCCGTCGATTCCATCGCTGCCACATCTGAGCCAGCGTCTGGTTCGGTAAGACCAAATGCCCCGATCTTCTCCCCGTTGCACAATGGTGGGAGATATCTCATTTTCTGATCTTCGCTGCCAAACTGCAGAATCGGATATGCCGCCAGCGAATTGTTGACCGCAACGATAACGCCGGTTGAAGCACAAGCACGAGAAATTTCCTCAACGGCAATTGCCAAAGAAACGAAATCGAACCCCGAGCCACCGTATTGCTCGGGCACAATCACGCCGAGCAGCCCCATGTGCGCCATTTTCTTGATGTTCGACCACGGAAACTCCCCGGATTTATCGATCTCCGGCGCCAGCGGAGCCAATTCGGTCTGCGCAAACTTGCGCACCTCTTCCTGTAACATCTTTTGATCATTTGTAAGGTCGAAATTCATCAAACCTCCTTCATCGGTAAGACCTCAAACTCCAAACTTCAAATCTCAGATAATGGACACATCTTAATATCCAAACGCTTCTTGCCATCGTTGGTTTGTTAAGTGATTATTTGTTATTTGAATTTTTGTGATTTGATATTTCGGCAAGTTACTTGCCCAGAATCTGTCTCGCGATGACGATCTTCTGTATCTCGCTCGTCCCTTCGCCGATTTCCATCAGCTTCTCATCTCTGATGAAACGTTCAACCGGATATGCATCTGTAATACCACACAACCCATGGATGTCGATCGCCATATTTGCCGCCTTCATGCCAATTGTCGACGCATAGTATTTCGCCATTGCAGATTCCTTGACATACGGTAATCCGGCATCCTTCAGTTCAGCTGCATGATATACGAGCAGACGGGCAGCCTCGATTTCCGTCGCCATCTCAGCGATCATCGACTGGATCGATTGAGATTTTGACAGTGGTTTCCCCGATACCGTATTCTCCTTACTGAACCTCACTGAGGCGTCCAGGGCGCCCTGTCCTATGCCGAGCGCAAGAGCCCCGATCGATATTCGTCCTCCATCAAGCGTCTCCATGAATATTCTAAACCCATCGCCTTCGGTGCCCAACAGACTGTCCATGGGTATTGCACAATCTTCGAAAATCAATTCGGACGTAATCGAACCGTGAAGTCCCAACTTCTCTTCGTCTTTGCCGTAAGTAAATCCGGGCGTTCCCTTTTCGACGACGAATGCAGAAATACCCCCGTATCCCTTCGTGGGGTCTTGCGTTGCCGTCACAATTACGACGTCGGCGACCCTCCCGGAAGTGATGAATCGCTTCGTACCATTCAGAACGTACATCCCGCCGTCGGATCTGGCGGTGGTCTTCGTCCCTGCGGCATCAGAACCGGCTTCGGGTTCGGTCAGTCCGAATGCACCGATCTTTTCGCCCTTGGCAAGAGGTACAAGCCACTTCTTCTTCTGGATTTCATTGCCGGCAAGATATATGGGAAACACACCGAGTGAAGAATGCGCGGCAAGAAAGATGCCCGTGGAACCGCATACCCGTCCTATCTCTTCAACGGCAATCGCATAGTGTAGCATATCCAACCCTGACCCACCGTATTCCTTTGGTACATAAATGCCCGCAAGTTGGAGTTCTGCAATACGCTTGACCAAATCCTCAGGAAACTTGCCGCTTCTGTCCATTTCCCGAGCGCGCGGCGCAACCTCCTGATCGGCAAAATCCTTGACCTTCTGCCTGAATTTTCTGTGTTCTTTCGTTAGTATCATAAGAGGATCTCCTGCGCAATTCTGCTCTTGATATTCACAGGCACTTCTCCAAGTAACTGGAGCGATTTCGCGTCACGGAAATACCGCTCTACCGGATAGTCCTGAATATATCCGTATCCGCCGTGTACCTGTATCGCTTTAAGCGTAGACGCCACTGCTCCGTCGCAACTCGTCAGACAAGCAACACGGGCAGCCATTTTGAAATCTTCATCTTCATCGAACCTGCTCGCTGCATCATACACCGCCAGTCTGGACCTCTCCTCACAGAGTTTTATATCGGCAAGCATCTCCCGGACCATCGGGAACTCACATATCGCTCGTCCGAATTGTTTCCTTTCCTTCGAATACTTGAGCGCACAATCCAACGATGCTCTTATCAATCCGAGTGCGACCGCCGAATATCCAATCCGGGCGAACTCAAGTGAATACTCGACTGCCTCGGGATTCAGGCGGTTATCCCGAATCACTGGAGTACCCTGACATCCCATTCCGACCGCACCGGAAGCCCGTAATCCCATCATGGCAGTGGGGTGGACAACCATTCCAGCCTGCCCCTTATCCACCAAGTAGAGTGAACGAACGTCGTTTTCTTTCACTGGCACAACGATGAACCCGGCCAGTGCTCCATTTAATACTACGTCGCACTTGCCTGATATCTGCCGGCCGTCGCCGCGTTCATCAAGGGTGAAACCTTTACCTTGTGTCTCGATCTCTGAGAAGGGGACATAACCGCCGATCATGCCTTTTCCGAGCCTACGCAGGTAATCTTCCTGCATAGACGCAGAACCGAATTTTAAAATTGGCTGCGCGATGAGGCAGTTGTTTACGGCAACGACCAAAGCCAGTGAAGAACACGACCTGCCCAGCTCTTCCAGAGCAACACAAAGACTCACTCCATCCAATCCTGAGCCGCCATATTTCTCAGGAACGGTCAAGCCGAACAAACCCATCTGAGCAGTCTTACCAAGGATTGCTTCTGGTACTCGACCTTCTCTTTCAATATCACTGCTGATCGGATCGAGTTCAACTGAGGCGAATTTCTTGACCTCGTTTCTGATCAATTTCTGTTCGCTGTTCATCTTAACGATGCTCATATTCTTATTTCTCCTGTAAATACTTCCTTTGTGACGGGTTCATGAATATTGACTGAGTGGATATTAGCTATATTTAAGCTACCGCCCTTGTCAGCGGTCAGAGGATACGAGGAAGTGAAACTGCTGACCTCTTCGCGGGTGGTAATTGAGTTTTTTCAACCAGTTTATTATATCCATTTTTCATCGGTTGTCAACTGCAGCCAGTTTACGCAGAATGTCGACCATAAGCCCAAAAGTCACGAAATTACATGATATATTAGTCTACGAGGGGCACCGGGTGCTCAATCGAGCGAGATCGTGGCGCCTCTTTCACGCATTGATTTCTCGACTGCCGAGAGGATTCCCACCATGCGCATACCGGCCAGACCATCGGTCAGGGGGTCACGGTGGTCTGTGATCGATCGGAAGAATTCATCGAGCATCGCCAACATGGGTTCGCTTGACGTGTATTCGACCGTTCGGCATCCAATCGCACGGTATGTGACATCCTGTCTCTGTGCTTCATGACCCGTTGACACATCGACACCGGAATCGTAAAGCTTTACCTTTTCGGCATCGAGTGTATCGTCGAATACGATCATATTTTTCGTCCCTCCGATGACCATCCTTCTTATCCGAATAGGTGAGATCCAACTGACATGGACGTGGGCGACCACACCATTCCTATAGAATAGCGTGGCGTGGGCTATCTCCTCCTGCGAACCATGATGGGCAGATCCGACACCGGTAACTGCAGCCGGCACTTCACCCAACAGATAATCCAGCATGGCGAATTCATGTATTGCCAGATCCCATACGACATTCACGTCATACTGTAGCATGCCCAGGTTTGAACGGACGGCATCGAAGTACAGTATCTTACCCAATTCGTCGTTCATGATCAGTTCCTTCAGCTTACGTGCTACACCGCTGTATACGGTGATGTGATCAACCATTAACCTCAAATCGCGACTGGCCGCCAGTTTCACGAGTGCCCTTGCGTCTTCCATAGAACTGGTCAACGGTTTCTCGAGTAGCACATGTTTGTCATGCTCCAGGGCTTGCCGTGCGAGATCAAAGTGTGTGGCGACGGGTGTGGCAATTATCACCGCACCGATCTCCGGGTTTTCAATAATCTGACGATAGTTCGATTCGATGATCACATCGTGCAGCTCCCCGCCCATTCTGACTTGCACCGACGTATCACTGTCGTACCCGTAGATTGCATCCACCATCACGTGGCTGCGCAGTTTGGTTACCAGACGCGGACCCCAACGACCGAGACCTACTACGGCGACTTTCATCTAAAGTAATTCAACCGATATGAGCATGATCGCCGCAAGGCGCTTGCTCCTTACGTTCACCGGATTCGCAATGACATGAACATCCTTCTCCCGGCCATGTCCATCAACGATCTTCGACCGAAAACTACCTCCCCTGTTGCGCAGCCGTTCCATCAGGCTGTTGACAGCGCGCTCCGAGAGCAAAGGAACGAACAGATTGGCCAACGGCATGTTGAAGATCATACCCGGCTCCCGGGCGAGGAATTCCAGCGCCCTCCGGTTCGCGTCGACAACCTTATAGTCTTCCACGTCGATCAACAGAATCGGCACCAGTGACTCATCGAAAACGTGTTCGTACGTTGTCATCAATTCGGTCTGCGTCTCATAACTGATGACCGGTGCGTGCAGATGGTGCACGAGACCGCCTCCCGAAAAAACCTGGGGATAGACGTCGCAAGACAGTCTTTCACCAAGTCCCTTGAAATGCATGACATCGGATACCATCGTCCCTCCAGTCGTCGCCCTCTTTCCAGGACAATCACGCGGAGGACGCTCAGCGCAGTGGAATATCTCGTAGCACTTGCCGCCCAGCACTTTGTCAACACCCTTGCCGAGCATGCGGTACGTCATGAGATTAGCCCTCAAGACGTTATACTCGAAATCGGTCAGGAAGATGGGGTCGTCAATCGCATCGACCGTTGCTTCCCACTGTTTTTTTGCCGCGGTTACATTTGAGAGCAAACGACGCCGCTCGCGCGAAATCATTGCCTGTCTCAGAGCTCGGCTGACAACGTTTCTGATTTTGTCATCGGTTAGAGGTTGGACAAGGTATGACATCACATGACTGGTATCATAGGTCGAAACGTAGGGGAATGCATAATTTGTGATAGAAACGATCTCTGCATCGGGCAGGATACTCCGCATTAGTTCTGCGATCTTTTCATACTGAACATCACGCACGTGTACATCAATGAATACAAGGTCAAAATCCTTACCTTTGACAATGGATACCACGTCAGCGGGTTTGCTGCAGACGCAGACGTCGTGGCCTTCGTTCTTGAGCGACCTCGTCGTTGTATCGATGATTTCAAGATCCTGACTTATCACAATTATCTTAGCCAATAACCTGCTCCGACGTTACAATTTTACTGCTTCCAGTATCCGGTTGATAAGCGTATCCGTCCGAACGGGATCCAGACTATGCCGCATCTTTATCTTCTCCTGCTCCATAAAGTTATTAAGATCTGCACGTGCTTTAAGCGCGGTGAATGAATCAGGATAGCGCGTTATGATGTCGACAAACAGCACAACACGGGCAGGATAGACCGACCAGTAGCTTTCCCAGATCTTTGCTGCCCCTTCGACTACCACCGCCTTCACATACTCGTTGAACTCCACATCCCTCACATCCCAGGGCGAAAAGATCATCTGCCTGTACAGTTCATACAATTCGTCGACTGCCTCCCGGTCGTATTGGCGCTCGATCCTTTTCTGCAGCACTTCAACCTCGGCAAACCATTCCGTATATTCGACTTCGCGAAACTTGAATTCGATCGGTACCATCACCCATGACTGAAGCACTTCTTCACCCGCCATTGCTGGGGAGAACCTGAATGTCCTAGCCGTCCTTATTGCCGCCGAATCCAAAATCTGATTGCCCGAGGTCTTGGCGATCATCGCATTACTGGCCTTGCCGCTGCGGCCGACAAGGACTCGCACGTATACTGTACCCTCCATGCCTTGACGCCTTGCCTCGTCCGGATAGTCCAGATCGTAATCGAGCAGCACAGGTACCAACATTTCTCTCTTTGTCGCGCACGAGAACAAAAGAACGCAGAACACGGCGCAAACTACGTATTTCACTGAAAAATATAACCATTTGAGGCGATGCCGTCAATAGTGCATCAGATGCACCTCTCACTTGAATCTACAGAGAAAATGTTTATACTATGTCCGGAGGTACCGTGATCGAGCTTAGGAATTTCGTCAAAAACATAAAGCCGTACAAACCCGGAAAACCGATCGAAGAGGTGATTAAGGAGCTCGGACTGACGGGCGAAATCATAAAACTTGCATCAAACGAGAACCCCTTGGGGGCTTCGCCGCTTGCAATAAAGGCAATGAGCGAGAAAATAGACGACTCACACCTTTATCCCGATGATAATTGTTTTTACCTGAAACACCGGTTGAGCGAAAAATTCGGCATTCCGACGGCCAACACGATCGTAGGAAGCGGCTCGGTAGAATTGATCGAGTTGATCTTCAAGGCGTATGTCAACCCCGGTGACGAAGTGATAATGAGCGAACCGTCTTTCATTATGTACAAAATAGCCTGCCAGATCTTTGGAGGCGAGCGAGTTGCAGTACCACTCGTCGGACATGCCCACGATATTGACGCAATGGCACAAAAGATCAACAGTAAAACCAAGATAGTAATTCTCGATAATCCCATAAATCCAACTGGCACGATCGTTGCGAAAAAGAAAATGGATCATTTCGTCGACGCGGTACCGCCCGATGTCATCCTTGTGCTCGATGAAGCATATCACGAATACATCGAAGATGCAACATACCCTAACGGCCTCGATTACCTGAAAAAGCACAGCAACATCATGGTGCTCCATACATTCTCGAAGATATACGGGCTCGCCGGATTGCGCGTTGGCTACGGGTTTGGGAGCGAAGAGATCGTCGGTGCGATGATGAAGGTGAGACTTCCCTTCAACGTGAACCGTATCGGACAGATCGCTGCCGGCGCCGCACTCGGCGATGAGGATTTTGTGAAGCACAGCCGGAATAACAACGAAGCCGGTAAGGAGTTTCTATACAACGAACTCCGCAGCCTCGGCCTGAAATACACGCCCACTTTCGGCAATTTTATTCTCGTCGATTTCAAGCGTGATGCAAAGGATATCTTCGAAGCAGCACAGCGCAAAGGAGTCATCACCCGGACCGTATATGAATATGGCCTCCCGACCTCGCTGCGGATCACGATCGGCTCGCCTTCACAAAACAAACAACTCATAAACACTCTGCAGGAATTCTTACGGTGAAATCATTCAAAGATCTCCTCAATCTGGCGAAAACAAAGGGCAAGGTACGATGTGTAGTAGCTATGGCCGAAGATGAAGCAGTACTCGAGGGCATTCGCCTCGCCCAGGAACTCGGCATAATTTCTCCGGTACTTGTTGGAAACGGCATGCATATCGAAGAAATCGCGAAGAAGGTAAGACTGAATACTGCAGGTTGTGAAATTCAAGATGCAACAGGGGAGAATGAATCGATTTTTCAGGCGATAGAACTCGTCAAGAAAAAGGGCGGTTTCCTGATGAAGGGTATGCTCTCGTCCTCGGCTTTTCTGAAGGGGATTTTGAATAAAGAAACTGGACTCAGGAAAGGTAAGATACTTAGCCATATCGCCGTCTTTCAGATTCCAGGCTACCACAAGCTGCTATTCATGTCTGATGGAGGTATGAATCCCAACCTCAACCTTCAAACGCGCATCGAGATCATAAAGAACGCGATCAGTACCCTTTCGCACATCGGAATCGAAAACCCCAAGATAGGGCTGGTCGCTGCGAGTGAAACAGTGAACCCGGATATGGCTGAAACTGCCGACGCTGCGAAGATCTCCGAATTGAACCGGGATGGACAAATTTCTGGTGCCACGATCGATGGTCCGTTCGGATTCGATGTGGCTGTCTCGGCCAGGGCAGCGGCAATCAAGAAGATCGATAGTCCAATCGCGGGAGACGTAGATTTCATACTCATGCCCAACATCTCAGCGGCTAATATCTGGGCAAAGGGATTGATCTATTTCAGTAAAACCACAGCCGCGGGTATGGTCGTCGGCGCATCGCATCCGATCATCATGCTGTCGCGTGCCGATGATCCTCAAACGAAATTGAACTCCATCGCCTTGGGCGTCGTAATTGCACAAGAGTAATATCGAGACGCACACTGGCAAGAAGTTGGGCAAACGGGAGAACGGCATCCACACCGGCGGCATCACCTTCTTTCCCGCAGAGCAGCTGATCGATGAACTGATGAGGAGGAAATCACTCGTCATCGGGGGTCTCCGCGGCTCTTCAGCGACACTTCTCGTCTACGAATTGTCAAAGCTACAACCCGTGATCGTATTGCCCGATGATGAGAATATCAACCGTTACCACCGCGAGTTGAGAAAACTGGGTGTGCTGGTCACTTTGATAAACGAAGATCACCCCTATTTTCTCGAATCACGCGTAATCGTCGCCGCTCAGCCCTTGCTTTCCACTCGCATCGCAGAAGAAGAAGTGGTAAGACTCACCGTCGGCCAGGAAATTGCTTTTCAGCAGTTCGTCGCACGCTTGGAGGCATCCGGTTATTCACGCGAGGACAACGTCGAGGACGAAAACGAGTACGCGGCACGTGGTGGCATCATCGACTTCTTCGAAAGCGGCGGCATTCCCATCAGAATCGAGATGTACGGAGACAAAATATTTTCCATCCGCAAGTTTGACACACAAACGCAAAGATCGACGGACAGCATTGACAGAACTCGTGTCACGATCGTTAACGCAGACTCAGATCCACGTCCGCTGACAGAATGGTTCGCTGAACGTTATGTTACTGTATCTGAGTCTGAGTTACACGGAATGAATAGATCGGTCATCCTCTCGGAACGTGGAGACATCCAATATCACTTCTCGTCTCCGAGGCGCTATTTTGGCGACCTCAAGAGTCTCATCGCCGACATGAAGGACACGGAATACTCTTTCAAGTTCTTGGTCTCCGCGTCGCTGGCAAGAAAATTACGATCTCTTCTCGGCGAGGTCGAGATCCATCAAATACCCGTTGAACTCGGTTTTGTCGACGAGCAGCGTCGCATCGCCTACCTTACTGAAAGCGAAATCTTCGGCACAGTACGAAAGCATAAGAGAGCGTATAAGGGTCCCTTCGTCGATGACCTCATGGGCCTGACCGAAAACGATTACGTGGTTCATTACGATTACGGAATCGGCCAGTACAAAGGTCTTACCCTCGTTGATTTCGAGGGCAAAAGCATAGAATGCCTCCAGATAGCCTATGCTGGCAAAGATAGACTATTCCTGCCCATCGAACGCCTGAACCTGCTCGAGCGATTCATCGCTAGCGATGGGAGGCCTCCCCGCCTCTCCAAACTCGGTGGAGAATTATGGCTCCGTACGAAGAAGCGCGCTAGAAAAGCCACCGAGCGGTTGGCTCTGGAACTGCTCAAATTATACGCACGGCGGATGCAGGAACCCGGTTTTGCCTTTTCGCCCGACTCATCAGAAATGAAGGCGCTGGAAGCCTCATTCCCTTACGTGGAGACAAAAGACCAATTAAAGGCGATCAATGATCTGAAGAAAGAAATGGAGCTACCAAAACCCACTGAGAGGTTGATCTGCGGCGACGTCGGCTACGGCAAGACTGAGATAGCACTACGAGCCGCCTTCAAGGCGGCACTCGACGGCAAGCAAACGATGATCCTCTGCCCGACGACACTACTCGCATTCCAACACTACAATACGTTCATGAACAGATTGGATGCATTTCCCGTGCGCGTTGAAATGGTATCGCGCTTCCGGAAGAAAGACGAGATTGCGGGAATACTCGAAGGGATATCAGAAGGTAAGATCGATATCGTGATCGGTACTCACCGGCTGTTGCAACCCGATGTACGTTTTCGCGATCTCGGTTTATTGATCATCGACGAGGAACAGAGATTTGGCGTTGCTCAGAAAGAAAAGATCACGAGAATAAAACCCGGTGTCGACGTGGTATATTTGTCGGCAACACCCATTCCACGGACACTGTATATGGCGCTCACTGGACTGAAGAATGTGTCGAACATACATACTCCACCCATCGGCCGAAAAGATGTCATAACGCATATCATTCATTCTGACGAAGAGGCTTTCGAGGAAATCATTCGCCGCGAACTCCAAAGAGGAGGACAGGTATTCTTTGTCCACAACCGTATACAGACTATCGAGACCATCCGTAACCGGCTGATCAGAATAATGCCCGATCTCAGGATATGCTTGTTACACGGAAGAGTGCGTGAAGACATAAGTGCAAGAAGAATGGTTAAATTCATCAATGGTGAATATGACCTCCTTCTGTCGACCGCCATCATTGAATCGGGACTCGATATTCCGCGTGTCAACACGATCATCATCGACCAAGCGCACAAGTTCGGCCTGGCTGACCTCCACCAATTGAGGGGCCGTGTAGGACGTGGCGAACTTCAGGGCTATGCCTATTTTATCGTACCGCCACGCGCCAGAATTACCGACGAGGCAAACAAGAGATTGGGCGCCCTCGTGTCGTACACTTCGCTTGGGTCTGGATTCCGCCTTGCACTGCGCGACATGGAGATACGGGGCGTTGGCAACCTCCTTGGCAGGGAACAATCAGGGCACATGAATTCGATCGGGTATCACCACTACATACGATTACTCAACGAATCAGTGAACGAATTGCAGGGTAGGACCGTCGCTCATGAACCCGTCCTTGACCTCAAACTGGATGCCTATTTTCCTTCCACGTATGTCACAAGCACATATGAAAGAACGGCGCTCTACAAGAGACTTCTCGAAATAGAATCTGTCCAGGAGTTGAAGACAATAAAGGAAGAGATCCTCGACCGCTTCGGCCGATATCCATCGGAAGTGGAGAATCTATTCGTACTTTCAAATATCAGACTGGAGGCAAAGACGGTCGGTGCATCCGAGGTCATCCGCAAGGGGTCACAATTCGTATTCTACAGGAATGGAAAAGTAATACACCAAACCGATTGACTTTGGTTACGCTTCCATTATAATGGATGAAAGGAGGAATGGTGGAGAAAAAATTCAGGACATTGAGGACGATTACGATAATCTTTAAGATAATTGCCTGGACCATTGCTGCGCTGACCCTCATCGGTTTCATTGCTATTCTCGTCGGGGGTGCGGCACTTGCACAATTCGGCGGCCGTTTTGGTGGCTTCGGTGCCCTTGGGCCGTTCGGCGCGGTTGGTGTTGCTTTCTACGTTCTGATAATCGGTATCATCTGGTTTATCAGCCTACTCGCTGGCGCAGAATTGATACTCGTCATACTGGCGATCGAAGAACATACACGTCCGCGAGACGCAAGCTGAACTCCGCTTCGCCAACTGCACCCGGCAGGCTTTTTTGCTACGATCCTGAACGTGCTCTTTTGCCCGCGCGATTACTCGATGTCTATCGTTCGGGAAAGAGAAAATGGAATGTCAACGCAAACAACAGCATGGCGACGGTCAGCCTTAAGTAGGTCAGGCCCGCAAGCCCAAGCAGAACGTTGCCCGGTGTCAGCAGGCGACAGATGACGGCCAGCACCATGGTAACAACACCTAACACAAAAGCTACATACTTCAGAACTTTCATAGCCTCCTCCTCTCTCCAAACGTGTCGTTGCGTTCTTATTGAAATTCTTTCTGTATCGCCTCGGCTGCAGTTTTGATCTTTCCTTTTTCGACTACTATACTTAGCACCGTGAGCGAGGCGCTGATCATGTCTATGTTGATCCCGCTTTCGGAGAGTGTCTTGAATATCTTTCCGGCAACGCCTGGGGTCGTAGCCAGTTTTGCACCGTAGATTGTCAACAATGCGCAATTCTTATCAACCAGAAGTTCCTGAGCGCCGAAGCTACTCTTGGTAGTCTCCAGAAGCCTTACGACTTCGTCGAGATCAGACTGGAGGACGGCGAATGAAATGTCGGCGCGGCCCCGTCCACTTGAACTACTTGAGATGAGTTCAACATTCAAACCGTGTTCACCCAACGCGCTGAAAACATCCGCGGCAATACCATAGCGATCCACCACGTTATGTAACGTCACCTTGGCAATATTTGTGTTTTGTTCGATCTTTTCTATCATTTGCACTCTCCTCAGGTCTATCGGGCAACAATGAATTTCTCTACAGCATCGTCCCGCGAATTATCGGCTTCCACATAAGTCTTAACGATGTATACACCATTGCTGATCGAATCACCGTAATTGTCGCGGCCATCCCAGTAGATCTGATTGTAGCCCGCAAGGCAAGAAATATTATCAATAACCTTTACCAGACGGCCGGCGATCGTGAAAACCTTGATCGTTGCCATACCGCCTCGTGTAACATTGAAAGTGAACCAGAGTCCTTCGTCCGTCTGTACTGGATTCGGATAGATGAGAAGATCTTCGATCTCAATCTGACCGTACAATTCGGTATTGAGTGTGATCCTTCTCACCGTCTGGTTGAAATTATTATCAACGACGTTTATCGTGAGGGTGTCGACCCTCTCAGGCAGTTCTAATTCCACATGGAACTCACCGGCGGTAAACGAGTTCTTGTCATAGGAAAAGTAATCACGTAGATCAACCTTACTGTCGAGATTGCTGTTTATGTAAAGAAAGAACCCGTTCGTGCTCTCGACCGAATACAGCAAATTGAGACCGCTGCTGTCGGCTACCCGCCCAGTAAGAGTGAATACCTTGTCAACCCAATCTCCATCTTTCAACTCCCTCCCTCCGTCATACATTACTACTTCAGGTCCGTTGTTGTCGGCAGAGGGAAGGGCCGTTCCGTACATGCGGATCGAGTCCTGCACGCCGCTGCGGTTACCATATATCCCGCTGATTTTCAGCACCGGCAGGTTAGTGGTCAAAACCCTCGGTGCAATGATCGTTGCCGTATCACTATCCCAGTATCCAGTATATACCTCTTTACCGTCGATGTAGTACCCATAAGGAACATATGATGGTGTGTTACTGACCTGCACCAAACGGTACACATAACCACTGATCTTATCCGCCGTGCTCGCATCGAATCTTTCGATATGAGTGGTATCGCGTACAAAAGCTTTAAGGTGATAGCGGTCGGCGTCGCAGATTGCATCGAGCTCCTCCAATGGCCTCACCGAATCAGGAGTATGCGTAAAATGCATCGACTCCGTCATCTTCCTGAATTTCGTTGCCGGATCACCGATGAGCAGATGCTGTTGAAACCAGACTCCACTGCGGGCGATCACACTGCACTCACCCATTGTCAAAGTTGTATCAGGGTTCGTGATACTCTCACACAAACGCCCGCCGATTGCTTGGTTAGTGCCAGCAAAGGTACCGGCCGTGGCTCCCATCGTGCCGATCGCGCCCGACCTGATGCGCACGAATTCTTCACCAAGACATTCGTAGTCAGAATCATTAAAACGGCTGACATTACACGACCCGAAGTAGAAGAAAGGTAAGCGTCTGCCGTTCCTGAGTTGGCCGATATAGGGGCTCAAGAACAGTATTTCGTGCGCCAGTTGGTGTGTATTACCATGGCCGTAGAACAAACCGAGCAGAGAACCTTTATTGAACTCCCGAATGAACACCTCTCGGGCATTCGCCTTTTCCGCAGTGCCCCCACCGAGCGGCGGGTAGCTGATCATATACACCTTGACGAAATCATACAGCGAGTCAGGGATGAATGCACTGTTTGCCTCAGCGGCTCCTGTATGCATACTCGGGTTCTCGAAGCTGTAAGCGTATTCATCATCTGCGGACAGTAGCACGCGCTTTGTCCATGGACCCGTGATATCACCAGTTTCATAAGTAAGGAGTTTGTCAATGAAGTCCCTCACTTCCTGCCTGGTGCGTACCGTGATCCTTCCCAAACACATTGCCTCGCCTTGCCCGAAATTGACGTATTCACCTTCGTAAAGATCGTTGTCCGAGAAAACAGGACTGCCTGAAAGGAATGTGCCGTATTCATACATGGGAACGAAATTTGGAGCATTTTCTTTTCGCAGGTTGTTCTTGTAATCGTACGTGGCATCTCCAACGAGTAGAACATATTTTGGATAGGGTGACCAATTATTGGTTGTATAATACAGAAAATGCTTTATCGCCAATGGATCAAAACGTCCAAAGGAAAAATCATCGTATATATCATCAACAACAACAACCCTGGTGAGGTATTCCTGACTTCGGTATTCGACGAGCGGCATGATCGCGTTGTAGAAATCTTCGTGGGTAATGATGACGTAGTCACAAGCCTCACCCACGGTTCGCAATCTACCTGGATTGGCCGGAATCAACTCTGCCGATTCTGCAAAAGCGAGTGCAGAGACATACAGCATCTGAAAGGAATCGACTGCTCCCGAAAAGCGCATTATACTACCTTCGAGCTCCAGATTGGATAGCATTCTCGGCACAGTCAAATCCGTGACATCGATGACGAACGGTTGAGTCCCAATATCAGTGTACCGTATTGAATAATTCCTCGGCACGTTGAACAATACATGGTGAGGTGCCTCGAGCGTAGCACGGCGCTCGTAACTGATGTCCACCGCGTTAAGATAGGCCGTTAGACTCGTCAAGACGCCCGTTGGCCGTATGATCTCAAACAGGAAGGTCGAGGAATCTCCGCTCAAGGTTCCATTGCCAGTCATGTATATTGGCGGCATTCTGCTCCGTAGGGGCACGAGAACGGTGTCGCTAAAGAACGTGAGGCCGTCTAATGAGAACCGGAACCAAAAAGTTGCCGTGTCCAGTGTGAACAACGCTGCCCTTGCCTCTGCATTGCCGATCGCACCGGGGTGCGCAACGGTAACCTGAGCCATGCCTTGCGGACCGCTCAGCGGTGACATGTCTGCCCAATACCAATTCGTTCCGGAACGCGTGGGATTGCCAACATCAATCTCGTTGTGACATATCGCGCTGACAGTAGTGTCCGGCGTTGCCCCGTTCCATGCGGCATCCACCCCTACCATGCGCCTGCCGTCGGCACCGCCAAAGGTGAACCAGTAGATATTATTAGTGGCATATCCGTTTTCATACCACGTAATACCGGTGTCCGGTACAAAGTGACTGGCACCATGACCATAGAAGACTAAGTAATCTTCGGCGTCGAACACACCGTCCTCAGCGCCATGTACGTATACCGGTATTTCGATGAGCGAATCGAGCGAATCGGGCAGCGGTACGCTCTGCGGCAGCACATCGTACGGCGCGGTAAAGATCTTCATCGTCCTCGGGTCGAATTGACCAGGATCGAGCCCTGCATCTCTGATCTCGGTCGGCCCGATCTTATACAGCCCGGAATTCTCGACTTCTATCTTGAACCAGACCGAGCCGGCGAACGGGTTTCGCCGCATTGGATTTGGTGTTCTCAGCCAATCACGACATTGCTCATAATTGATGACCGTCTGACTGTAGATCTGGGCATACGCATCATCGAGTGCACGTCTCGTTCTTGGTTCGCCCTTGAATGCTACATAGATTTTTACGTCGTTGGCAACTCTCAGCTCCTTAGTCACCGGATTATAACGTACTGGGTTGAGGCGCACATCGACCGTATATAGATCACGGAAATAGCCCGGTTCCGACACGGAGATCATTGCCTCCGGGTAAAGACTGTTCCGACGATAAACATCTGAATAGAATCTACCTTCACCTCGAGCACCACTCTCGTCAATTGCCGTGTAGTATGCAGGCTCGATGACCACATCCTCGAAGACCGTTTCATTGTAACCGATGACACTTACTTCTACTCCACCATCCTGAGGAATGCCAACCTTATAATATAGCGAAGGGACATTCGGCTCACCGCGCCGGCTGAACCACATCGCTTCCGGAAACGAGTACTTATCACGACTCAACTCATCGAATGAAAAAGTAACCTCGACTCCTTGCGTTCCTACCTCATTGATCGTCGTTGCACCAACGACCAAGATGAGCATTGCAAAACTAACCATCCAACGACCTCGCTTCTTCGACCAACATTATTGGTATATCATCCTTAATGCCATAAGCCAACCTGCATTTATGGCAGACAAGTTCTTCGTTCTTCTTATCATACTCTAGTTCGCCCTTGCACTTCGGGCAAACGAGGATCTCTAGGAGCTCTCTCTTGAGCATAGAACCTCCCGAGGTTCCAGTGTATATATTTTGTCTTTCAGAGACATTAAACCAAGGTTTAGAAATCCGAAGCTGTAAAATAACAAAAATGGAATGAGTATCAGCTGCAGGTTCACAATTACATAGATAAGCGCGACGAATATGTAGACACCAAGCAGAATTTCGACAAAAGGCAGTACGGATTTGGACTCAACGCGATAACCCCTTGATTCACCGCCAGACTTAGGAGTGCGGCGGAAGACATTCTTCCGATTCAACCATCCCTCGATGACCGCATTTGAATTCGAGACTGACAGACCCATGCTGTAGGCTATTACACCCATAATGAAAGGTATCCGCCGCCGGTAATCCGGGTACAATTCACGTTGCGAAAGAAAATACAGATAAGGGTATCCCAATGCTCCGATGGTAAAGAATGACGCAAAGATGAAGTATCCGTCGGCGACAATATGTTCGACCTTAAAGTAAACAATGATCGGTGAAAACAAAGCCAACCCGAGCATTGCCAGAAAATTTATGTGGCACGTCAGATGCACAAACGCTTCATACTTTGCTACCTTTGCCAACCGGGCTCGCAGAACCCGTGGCAGTAATTTGCGCGCAACTTGGATCGTGCCTTTTGCCCAACGATTCTGTTGGATCTTAAAACTCTCCGCAGTAGCGGGTAATTCACCAAGAACGGCAAAATCATCGCGAAACTTAATCTTCCAGCCACGAAGTTGCACGCGGTACGATAGGTCAAGATCTTCAGCAAGGGTATCGGTATGCCATCCACCGGCATCGGTAATAGCATCTTTGCGCCAGATGCCGCAGGTACCATTGAAATTGATGAAAAAACCAGCCCTATAACGCAGTCGCTGCTCCATTGCGAAATGGTTATCGAGACCAATGGCTTGTGCCCGCGTAAGCAGGGAATCATCATGGTTGAGATGCCCCCAACGGGATTGAACGCCGGCAACCTTGGGTGAAGTGAACTCGGGCAGCAATTCTTTCAGAAAATCGGGCGAAGGTACGAAATCCGCGTCAAAGATGGCGATATATTCCCCCTTTGCAGAGGCAAGGCCATATTGCAGTGCCCCTGCCTTATAACCGTCACGCGAACCCCGCCGTATGTGACAGATATCGAAACGCCGCTTCCTGTATTCGTCAATCAGCCGCGCCGCAATGTCGCTCGTATCGTCACTCGAATCGTCAAGCACTTGGATCTCGAGTTTGCTCTGCGGGTAGTCCAACTCGGTAACACTCTTGATAAGCCGGTGCACCACATACTTCTCATTGTAGATTGGCAGTTGGACCGTTACCCGTGGATACTCGCTGAGTTTCTTTGGCTTTCTATGACGACGATTCCTGAGTTTGTAATAATAGTATATGAGAATGAACGAGTGCATTGAATAGAAGAACAAGATGACGAGAAGTGCAGTATAGAAGGCAAGTATGGCGCTAATCAATGAATTGCTCCGCCTGAGAATATGATTCGGAGTGTGTCCAGCGGCTGGAGAATATACGCCCTTAGGATTTCCATTTCATGGTATTGCATTTCGGGATATAAATCTATTCTATTCAATCTCTTCAACGTGTCAATAGTCACGGTGGCCACCAGTATGGAGTCCACCAGGAGTGCCATCGTGGAAGGCAGGTTACGCTTTTTCCGCAAGACCAGAGAAAGATACGGTGTAGAGCGCTGATCGAAATGGACACTGACATCGCGAATGTCATGTTCCGTCATCAGGCTATCCGACAGAAAAATCGGCTTGTTGTGGTCGTCACCAAGATACGCCACCCGGCACGCGAGCTCGGCCCTTGTTGCAACGGCATGAAGAACCATGCCGCCTGGCCGCAGCAATGCCTCAATATCTCCGATCCCATAATGGGCAGGAACGGAAAGATGCAACCCCTCTTTAATTCTCCTAATCCGGTAGTCAATATTCAATATTCCCAACCTCTTTTTCAGCAAGCGCAGACCCTCATTGTTCAATGCCCCAGTCACCAGGTAATCCAGCCGATCCTTTTTCGGCGGTTTCACCCTGCCCCTCGAATTGAAACCCCAGACCCTGGCAGACCAGAATGTCGAAGAATCGGGCAACCCTGCCCAGACATAGGATGGCAGGAAATCATCATCCGATATTTTGATCAAACCGATCATCTCTTTACGCCGTTCAGGCTCGAGAAACGGAACGTTAGCCACGAAACGGTACCAGTATCCATGGTCAAAGCCCTGGTATTCGTACCTGTCCGTCGTCAGGATCCGGCTCAGCTGTGTCAGAAAGTCGGACTGCTCACCGCGCGAATTCTTCTCCCAACTACCATTTCCTCTTGTATACTCTAAATGACCCAAACCTATGTATTCAAAATCTTGGGTCTCACCGGCACCCAACCACGAACCCGATACGCGCTCGCCCATGCCGACCTCGCAGTAACCTCTTGCTTTCACACTCACTGACCGCATCTTCGTCTCGTATTCGTAACTGAACGACCTCTGCCGACTGACATTCGCGATCCACTCGTAGACGTCCTTCTCTGGATCAGGAACGTATTTAACGTATTGCACACAGCCGGTGAGAACGACCAGGAGCAGAATGATACTGCTATATATGAAGGCAACGAGCTGCGCACGGAGGAACCTAATCACTCCAAGACACGCCTCGCTCATCGTCAATATTAGCGGAAAAATTACCAAAATCAATAGTAACGTCTTAAAACAGGAACACCCGGCTCTCGACAAATACGAGTATCAAGACGACTGCCGAGAAATACACATTTTGAAATTCGAATGGCCGAAAACACAGGGCGTGGCTGACCAGGTCGGCAGGGTATCGGTCAAGGAAGACCAGCAGAGTCTCGTTTCCGCAACAAAACGAGTTGACATCCATCTCTTTTTGATTACTATTTGGAACATGAACCGGCGAAAGGTCCTCCTCTTGCTCGTTGTATCCTTACTCGGGTGTGCGACGTTCGGACCGAGACCTGCCACCGATATACCGAGAGAGAGAGCAGAAGAAAACGCCGCCATTATCTTCGAAAGAGGCAACGATCTCTTCAAACGCAGGGACTATGAAAACGCCCTGCTGGCATTTGAAGAAATTGTCAGTCGGTATGCGGCGACCGATCCGTACGAACCAGCAATTTACCTGACAGCGTTCTGCCATTACAAGCTGGCACGATATAAAAATGCGGTGTCATTCGGGGAAAGATACATAAAAGAATTCTACAAATCCAAGTACTACCTCAATGCCGTATCGCTCGTGGGAGAATCCTACTTCAGTCTGAGAGAGGAATACGAAGCCACGTACTACCTAACTAAGTTCTATGTCCAGACGCCTGACACCTCGGCCAAACAGAAGGCATTTGAGCGCATTATCGAACTCTTACCGACACTGTCCATGGCCGAGCTGGAAAAGCTACATCGTTTGTTCATGGCCGACGACATCGATGAGCATTTCCTTTACCACCTTGCGCAAGCAGAGGCCCAGAAGGGAAGGAAGGAAGATGCTGAGAGAGACTTCAACCTGCTGGTGCGTCGCTTCCCGGAAACACAGTATCTCTACGAAGCGGAGGAATACAAGAGATTCATCAGCTTAGGGCAAGCTTCTGGACAGGCTGGCGTACTGCTTCCGCTAACCGGTAAGTTTTCAAACATCGGACAAGATCTGCTTCAGGTTGTCCGTACGTTCGAGAGGAACAAAACGCTACCATTCTCCTTACATGTATTGGACACAAAGTCGGATCCGATCGAAGCTACACTCGCCGCGCACAGGCTGGCTGAAGAATTACGTGTAGATTTCCTCATAGCACCCATCAGCTCATTCGAAACATTCGCAGTGTGCGGCTACGCATACGGTAAGGCGATCCCGATCATATTACCGATAAGCGGAGAAGCAAGGCTTGAGTCAATACCACTGGTCTTCACGCGGGGGCAGTCCAATGAGGACCAGGCGCGCATGGCCGCGCGGTTCGGTGCTTACGATAAAGGTCTGAACAGGTTCGCTATTCTCTATCCTGAGGACGGCCACCATCGTAGTGTGGCCCAAGCCTTCGCTCAGGAAGTAGTAAGAAACAACCGCGAAGTCGTGGCCATGGTCAGCTTTCCACCGGATTCGATCACCCTTCAAAAAGAAATCGAAGCGATCAAGAAAAAGGAACCGGGCGCACTATTTCTCGCAATGGGTACCGACATGATCATTAATGTGGCACCACAGGTTGCATACTACGGGCTCGAGTCAATCACGCTGCTCGGCACGGACGGGTTCCACAGCGAGCGTGTTCCACGACTTGGTGAGAAGTACGTTGAGGGAGCCATATTCGTCGCACCGTCGACAATCGACGACGCGATTTCGAAGCAACTCAAGACCGCGGGTCTTACCATCAATGAATTTACGGCATCATTCTACACGTTGCTCCAGCAACTGCAGGCAATCACCAACTACGAGCGTGCACAACTTCCACGGATGATCAAGGAAACGCTTCACGGCACCGAGATTTTCGGTGTCTACGAAATCAAAGATGGTGAATTCATCAAACTCGCCGACATCACGAAAAGCCAGGGGTGATGAGATGCCTCCTTGTCATCTCGCGACTCGCTTCTTTCATAGAGTATGAAACACACAAAGGAGTAAAAGATGGCAAAGAAGGAGAAGAAGAAAAAGGAGAAACCAACAAAGAAGGAAACATCTCTTGCCACGGTTAGATTCTCCAGGAAGAACACCTTATTCTTCGGAATCGGACTAATTCTCATTATCGCCGGCTTTGTGCTGCTTGCAAAAGGTGACATAGTTGTTGCACCCATTCTCCTCATTGTCGGTTATCTCGTCTTTTTCCCGCTCGGCATACTGCTTAAGTAGCATACAGTAAGGGTAAGACAAACCAAGATAGTTCGTGATTGATGCTGAGATTATTAGGACCCTCGGGCGACAATTCGGAATAGATCAATTACGAATAACAACAGCACAACCGTTCACTGACGCGAAACGCCGTATCAATCAACAGCGTGATGCCGGTCTCTTCTTGAACAGTGAACGCTGGCACCGCAGGGACATCGACCGTTATTGTGACGCAAGAACCCTGTTGACCGGTGCAAAATCGATCATTGTGGCATGCCAGTGTTACCTTACTTCGGAAACGGATGACTCGAACACACCGGGTAATCCGCGTGGTCTGATCGCCCGCTACACCTGGCGCAATCACTATGCCGATCTGAAAGGACGCCTCAGTAAACTCGCCGCTCTCCTGAAACGTCAATACTCGGCACGATCTCTTGCACTGTCAAACGGTGAGATCGCTGAAAAACCAACCGCAGAACGCAGTGGCCTCGGTCATTACGGTAAGAATAGTCTTCTGATAAATGAAGAGTATGGTTCGAGGATCGTACTGGGCGAAATCATCACCGACATTGAGATACAACCAGATCGACCCGTCACTCTCGAATGTGGTGAATGCGGACAATGTCTGACCGCATGCCCGACCAATGCATTCGTCGAACCGTTCATTCTCGACCGGAGACGGTGCATCCAGGCACTAACTAATTGGTATGGAGTCCTGCCAGATGAAATCGCACGAGTCTGGAAGAACCGGCTGTACGGATGCTCAGACTGTCAGGATGCATGCCCGGCAAACGCACATGTCAAGGCACAACCTCCCCGGACCGACATTGGTTATGTGGGGCCCTCAGTTCCTTTGATGGATATCCTGACGATGTCCGAAGATGTATACCGACAAAGATTCGCCCGCAATCAGATGGGCGCTCACTGGGTCGATTTCAGAGCCATACAGCGAAATGCCCTCGTTGCACTCGGTAATGTCCGGGATCGCGAGATGCTGCCCCTGCTCCGGCAATATTGTACGAACACAGACCCTGTACTCAGGCAGACTGCGACCTGGGCAGCGGCACAATTCTGACACACAATCGCTCCCGGGTGATCGGGAAACCCGGAGAAAGACAGAAGTTAAGACGTTCAGACATAAGCACACCAGCGGAACATATTATCGACCCCAAGACGAACAGCGGAAAAGCATATCGCCGACAAGACGGGTCTTGCATTTCCTGGTGTATCAGTACTCTGATAATCTGTCCACTGATTTTCTGATTACCTGATGCACCTGTTGTCATATCGTGAACCGTATATCTACCTTTGAACGAATCATTGACTTTTTGCGAGGTGTTCATATAATCTCCCATGATTGAAACGAACGACGAAGAGAAAAAAGACGAGAAACAAGACGAATCGAAGGAAACACCAAAGCTGCTCGATGAGCCGATCGCGGTTAAAGACATCGTCTACATGACCATACTATCGCTGGAGAGCAAAGCCTGGGCATATCTTGACCTCGTTGCGCACCCAGAAACTCAAAAACACAAAAAAGACCCCAAGGAAGCAAAAGCGGCGATCGACGCCATAGATGCCCTTTATAAGATAATCGAAGCAGATCTCGACCCAAAAGAAAAAAAAGATATCCAGGTTCGGCTGACTAATCTACGACTCAATTTTGCCAAGTAGCCAGATCGCACTACCGCTGCGCCGTTTCGGCATCATAATTGTCGTCCTCGCGTCAATTCTGACCGTTTATCTATTCTCACTGTGCCCGGATGTATACACCATCGACTCGGGTGAACTAGCAACGGTCTCTTATACCCTTGGCATCGCACACCCCACAGGGTACCCCCTTTATACACTCATCTCCTACTTCTTTGCTCACATTCCCGGTGAACCGATACGGAATCTTAATGCTCTGTCAGCACTATTCTCGGCCGCGGCCGCCGCCTTCCTGTTTCTCATATCGCGGCACGTGACGAGAAATGCTTATGCATCCGTTCTCATTGTCTCTCTTTTCGCATTCTCGCCGATCATCTGGCGCATGTCTGTCACCAACGAAGTGTACCCTTTGACCGTTCTATTCTCGGCCATCCTCATATTCTTGCTCTTCCGCCTGGAGAGCGACCGTATATACTATCTGTTGTTGTACGTCGCCGGATTGAGCCTCACTAACCACATGATGGTCTTTTCGCTTGTCCTGCCATTATTCCTGTACGCCTTATTCATACATCGCCCAGGTCTGCACAAAACAATCATAGGCTTGCTCTTCCTCTTTCTGGGATTATCACTATACATGTACCTGATGACACGCACGATGGGTAATGCCAAATATGCCTGGGGAAATACCGAGAATCTTCAGCGACTGCTCTGGCACATGACTGGAAAACAATACCAGATATGGATGTTTTCATCGTCGCCTGCCGAAGTATTGACGAATCTCGCCGGTGCTGCGAAATTCCTACTCCGCAATCTACTCTATATCTTGATCATACCCTCTGTCTACGGTTTTTATGTGTTGTACAGAAAAGATCGTGCAAAATTGTGGCTTCTGCTTACCATACTCGTTCTGAATATTCTGTATACAATCAACTATTCGATTCCCGACATCGAAGCGTACTTCATACCCAGCTTCATCGTACTTCTCGTCAGCCTTGCATACGCGATGGTAAATTTTTCAAAATACCTCAGATTATTCGTTATCCTCCCCATAGCATTGGCAATCCCGTTCCTCAATTATAGATCCTGTACGCTGCGGGACAATTATTTTGCTGTAGACCTGGCGCGCGCAAACATGTCATCCCTCCCTGATTCAAGTCTCTTCATCACAACCTACTGGGATATCTACTCGCCCATTATGTACCTCAGGGAAATCAAAAAAGAGCGAACCGACATCGTAGTGATCGACAAGGAGCTATTGCGCCGAACATGGTATCTGAAGTATCTCGAACGTGAATACCCCGATTTCTTCAGATCCACTCGTCAGGATATCGAAGCATATCTCATTGAATTGATGAAGTTCGAGTACGACCGCCCATATTTGCCGCACGTCATCCAATCCAGATTTCTCAATATGATCGAGAGTTTCGTCGACGCCAAAACACAAGAAGGCGTGTACATTGCATCATCTCCCCAAGACATGGACCTGAACGCGATCAAGCCACAATATCGTCGGCTCCCATATGGACTCGCGATCAGGATCACCCCTGACTCGACCATTGATCCCTTTGACTTCAACCGTTTCCTTCTGAAGAGACCTCCGGTGGTCAATGATCCCCGGCAGGAATACAACATGCAGATCGTCCGCGGTATGCTTATCGCCAATATCAATTACCTCGTAAGAACCGGACGGGCGGCGAAAGCGGCAAAGGTCCAAGCAATACTCAATTCCCTCTAAGCCCTTGGGCCAGCGATCTTTTCATAGGTGATTCCAGAATTGAAACATCTTGACAATTCCACACTCAAGTCTATAATTTGAGATGAAAAAGGCGGTCGTCGCCCTCGGCGGCAACGCAATATCATCTACTGGCAAAGAGGACATTCATGAACAGTTTGCCAACACACGCCAGAGCTTAGAGGGTATCGTCGAACTCATCAAAGAAGGTTATAAACTTGCCATAACCCATGGCAATGGTCCCCAAGTAGGCAATGCTCTTCTACGGGTGGAGAGGACGATGCGCAGCATTCCAGCCCTACCCCTTGGCGTCATCGTCGCCGACACTGAAGGCGGTATGGGATATATGATCGAACAGAGCCTTCAAAACAAACTGATGGCGCTCGGTATAAAGCGCGACGTGATCACCATTGTCACCCAGGTTGTGGTCGATCCAAACGATCCCTCAATAATAAATCCCAGTAAATACATTGGGCCATTCTATACTAAGAAGCAGGCCGAGAGCCTCGCAAGAATCTTCAACTGGGTGACGAAAGAAGATTCAGGTCGCGGGTACCGCCGTGTCGTCCCCTCACCAATTCCGAGGAGGATTGTCAATCGTAAGACCATCGAGACGCTGGTAGACCTCGGAACGATAGTGATCGCTGCAGGAGGCGGTGGGATTCCCGTTTACATCGAAAATGACGGCTCATATGAAGGAGTCGATGCGGTTGTCGACAAAGATCGTGCCTCAGCAGTGCTTGCCCATGACATTGACGCGACAACCCTGTTGTTTCTTACCAACGTTGACTGTGTATACCTAGATTACAAGAAAGAAAACCAGCAACCTCTGAGGAAAATAACTCTTGCCGAGGCAAAGAAACACATGGATGCAGGACAGTTCCCCGCAGGAAACATGGGTCCGAAAATCGAAGCAGCGATCAGCTTCCTGCAAAGTGGTGGTCAAGAGGTGATCATCACGTCACTCAGTAAGGCACTACAGGCCATACTGGGTGACGAAGGTACTAAGATCGTCCGGTAGAATTCTTCCTACAGAATTATCGGGCGCCACATCGCCGCCATCACGGCGCTGGAGATAGCACCGACAACAAAATAGATAACGATCATCAAGATCAGTGTAACGACGTAGTATCCGACCAATTTATCTTTGGGTGTCTCCATCATAATCGGCATGCCGATGTAAAGCAGGTAAAAACCATAAAGACTCAATAGGAAGACCAGTATACCAAGGGCAGGAAGGATATTCAGGATGCCTGCTACGAACATCGGTGTGGAAGAATAGACAGCCAATTTGAAGGCATTTACAGAGCTCTGCTTTGATCCAAAAGATGGCGCCAGTAAGTTTATGACCAGTCCTTCGACGTATAGTGCAACGAGGATGAGCACGTACCACACAACCGCCCATACAACGGAATATGTGAATGGTATCCTGAAGAAACCGGTGATCGGTCCGAAACTCTGACCGACCAGCGTGAAACCCAGCAACCCGCAGATTGCAGGAATTGCAGCCAGGATCATGGCATAGCCAGTCAGTACCTGTCCGATGCCCGTAGTTTCGGCCTTGATTTGCGGCCATGTTTCTTTGGGTTTGAAAAGAATGTCTTTAATGCGCTGAATCATACTACCTCCTTTTCCCACTTCTTACTTGTTGCCCGGCGAGGCATCCATGTAACTATATCTTGATCTTTTCAGCAATGTCTCCAAGCACCGGCATCTTCCAATAGTTACCCTGCAAGGATTTAACCATACCGATTATTGCAAGAATGATCCAGATGATACTTCCGACCGGACCGATTATGAACCAACCGATGACTGGTATATAACTCAACAGCCACACCAGCACCGCAAAAACGAACAGCACCAATCCTTGCTTGCCGTGAAACAGAGCGAATTTGTTTTCTTTCTTACCTAATAAGGGAACGAGAAAAAGAATCCACCAGTATCCGATGAAAGCCCAGATCTTGCCTTCCTC
Organism: Caldifarciminota bacterium; assembly: GCA_020349965.1. Classification (GTDB taxonomy): domain Bacteria; phylum Hydrothermota; class Tepidihabitantia; order SM23-42; family SM23-42; genus SM23-42. Next base: position 1,846,384 of record CP070705.1, read on the forward strand.
GATCTCCTTGTTAGCCTCCGGCATATCTCCTCCTTTTGAAAAAGTATAGCATGATACATACAAAAGTCAATAACCCACCTGAACCAATCACCTTCTCAAATTCTCCGTTTCTCCGGCTCACCGACGCCCCGGTTCATTTCTCTCTGTCCCCATATCTCATTCCGGCAATCCCGGATCTACGAATACCACTTCTTCCCTCATCATTGTGACACTACCGACCTTAGCCCTTTTGCTTTTCTTCAGATACTTACGCTGCGTATACGATACCGGCACATTCCGCTGCTTTCTTGCTTTGCTGAAGTGCGCCGCGATGGCTCCGGCCGTGCGGATCTCATCCTTGCCTGGACGCTGCCCCCTCGGTACGTTGGCACGCAGAATCACATGTGCACCTTCGACGCCGCGGGCGTGGAAGAAATAGTCAGCCGGACGCGCACGTGTGAACGTCAGCTGTTCATTGCTGCGCGCATTCTTGCCGACATAAACAATCGAACCTGAGTTAAGGGTGAACTTATGGAAAGGTTCGTGCACGGGGCCGGTCTTTGAATCGATCTTCTCACGGGCCACACCCGAGCCCGCGCCGGATTTCAATACTACTATCTCCTTTTCCAATTTGGCGATCTGCTCTCTCAGCTTTGGCTGCCCTCTCTTCTCCTTCTTGTATTTAGCGAAATATTTCTGGGCGTTCGCCTGTGGTGTAAGGCGTGGATCGATGATGATCTGACGCTGCCTTTTCAGATAGGGATCGAGAAAACTCACCGTTGAAGAACCCTTCTTGATGCGCGTCACATTCGAAAGCAACAGGTCTCCCGCTGTGCGCAGTCCTTCGATGTGTGCGGGTTGAAGGATCTTCTTCCGCAAACGCGCGATGCGCCTCTTCATGTTTTTCACCAGTAGCCGTTTGTCTTGTTCACTGCGCTTCCTCTCACGTTCCTCTTCGAAACGTGTGATCGCTGCCTTGAACAGCCGATTGAACGAAGGATAGCTCCGCGCGTCTTCATTAGAACTCAAGCTTATATTCAGTGGATCGCCTGAGACCAGTTTTGGACGAACTCTTGCACCACGTAAAGCTGATTTCACTCTCCGCAGGATTTCCGCATCGATCTCCTGCGCCAATTTCTTGTCGATGCCTTCGATATTTCTTATCAAGTAATCAACATCCGCGCCAGCGATTTGCGCCTCGCTCAAATCGAATATCGACGACTTAGGTTTTTTCTCGACGTAACGTGGAAAAGCATTCCTTTGCCACGATTCCGTTCTCAGGCTGAAATTAGGAGCCTCCGGATAAAATGATACGATCAATTCCAGAATTTCCTTGCCAGGGAAAGATTTCTCCAGCTGCATTCTCACCACCGGCATGAAACATTCCTGGACTACCTCCGTGATCCGACACGATCTGACCGTATCGCTAATTGCCTTCATCGTATCGAAACCACAGTCGCTCTTCGTGTCCAAGAACATCCCCATAACCGTCGGGTACAGAGATATATGGAGCGAATGCCCTCTGAGCAGCAGTATGATCAACCTGTCCTTCATACGGACATCCCTGACAAAGGTTCCTATCAGGTCTTTACGGATTTCTGCGAGCAGCAAATGAAGGTATATACCGTTCATGGATTTATCGTGTGTGACTGATCTGGAGCACGTCTCATATCTTCAGCTCATAGTGCCGCGGATCTGGGCTATCGCGCTGAGTGCTCGCGCAAATAGGAGAGCACTGTACGCATGTCTTCCGGCAATGGTATTTCGAAATGCATCCTTCGCTCAGTCCGAGGGTGCAGGAAATCCAGTTCAACAGCATGGAGGGCCTGGCGGTCGATGAGACCAAGTATACTCCTGAACACAGGTAAGCCACTGCTTTTGCTAATCACGCCCGGACTACGGCCTCCGTAGTCCTTATCCCCGATGATAGGACATCCAATGTGTTTGAAATGCACCCTGATCTGATGGGTCCGGCCGGTTATCAAAGCCACTCTGAGATAAGTCGCAATACGGAACCGTTCGCGCACATTGAATTTCGTCGTGGCGATTTTTGAAGACAAAGGCGTTACGATCATCTTCTTTCGATCCAGACCACTCCGACCTATTGGCGCCTCGATGACGCCCTCGGGTAAACCCGGATAGTTCCAGCAGAGAACGTCGTATTTCTTCGTCACTTCGCGGCGTTCGATTGCCCGGCTGAGCATACTCAGGGCCTTATCAGTTTTTGCGAAAAAGATCAGTCCGGTAGTATCCTTATCCAAACGATGCAGCACGCCCGGGCGGACTTTGTCACCAAGCGTCGGCAAATGGCCACAATGGTGGAGAAGAGCGTTGACCATCGTATGTTCGAAATTCCCGCGCGCCGGGTGAACGACCATGCCTTTACTCTTATTCACAACGATGATGTCCCTGTCTTCATGGACTATGTCCAAAGGAATTGATTCCGGCTTCATCTGCGGTGCGGTCTCGACCCTGAAATGGACGAATATTTCATCACCCATTCTTACGCGGTACGAGCTTTTCACAGGTTTCTTGTTGACAAGTACTTTTCCGCTCTGGATCAGTTTCTGCGTAAGGTTCCTCGAAATTCCGATACCAGCGCTTATCAGATAATGATCAATTCTACGGCCTTTCTGCTTTTCAGCAACAACACGGGAGAATTCCCTAGATGTCTCTTGACTCAATTACCTTTTTCTCCAACTCGATTATCTTCTGAATGCCGGCAGTACCCAGATCCAGCAATTCGGCAAGACGATCGCGTGTGACCGGCATCTTCTCGGCGGTCGCCTGCATTTCGATGATCTTACCACGGCCGGTCATTACCAGATTCATGTCTATCTCTGCACTACTGTCTTCATCGTAGTCCAGATCGAGCATGACCTGGCCTTTGACAATACCCAAACTCACTGCTGCCACTTGATCGAGGATTGGCGATCTGGTAAACTGTTTGTTCACCATCATCTTTGACACCGCGCTGTGCAGCGCAATATAAGCCCCGTTAACCGCGGCCGTCCGCGTACCTCCATCGGCCTGTAGCACATCGCAGTCTATGATGAATGTCCTCTCACCTACTAACTTCAGGTCAAAAATCGGCCGCAGAGAGCGACCGATGAACCTTTTGATCTCCTGAGTGCGTCCAGTAAGGCGGCCGGTGTGTGCCTCACGTACGACGCGTTCGTGAGTCGCAAATGGGAGCAGCGAATATTCGGCAGTCAACCAGCCCGTACCTCTACCAATAAGGAAAGGAGGAACTTTATTATCGACAGTCACCGCGCACAGAACACGCGTGCGTCCGGTCGTTACCAAACAGGACCCGGCAGGGTAATCAAGATAGTCGATCTGAAAATCCATATCGCGCAATTCGCTCAGGCCCCGATCATCTTTTCTCATTTTGCCTCCTTTCCTCCATGGCTGCTTTTTTCATCATACCGCTTGAGCGATACGCGAGAAAAATTCTTCATGGGCTCACCCAGAAAACGTTCTCCTATCTCCTTGAAATTCATCGAAAGGTCGGTCAAGTATATCGAAGTGCTGCCCATGCCGTCGGGATTCTGGAGACCGAGACGGCGGAGATTCTGTGCCAACTCAACGCCGACTTCAGTCGATGCGTCGACATAGTTGATGTCACCCAGGATGTCCCTTATCACCTTCATTAGCAGCGGATAGTGCGTGCACCCCAGCAGTAATGTATCGATACCATCTTTCTTGAGCGGCTCAAGATAGTCCTGAGCTACCATCCTGGAAACCGCATGGTCGACCCAACCTTCCTCTACGAGTGGTACGAACAAAGGACATGCCCTGCCTAATATCTCAGCGCGGGCGCCCAGTTCTTTGAACGCTTTCTCGTATGCTCCGCTGTAGATCGTAAGTGACGTTCCGATGACACCTATTTTACCGGTTCGGGCGACCTCCATGGCCTTACGCACGCCAGGTTGGATCACTCCAATGACCGGCACGGAAAATTCCTTTCTTATGACGTCGAGCGCCACAGATGCTGATGAGTAGCATGCAATGACAATATACTTTGCACCCCGATCGACAAGGAATTGAGTATCTTCTATCGAAAACTGAATTATCGCATCGACCGATTTCGTACCGTAAGGTAAGCGCGCCGTGTCGCCCAGGTAGATAATATCCTCCCGCGGTAACATCTTTTTCACTGCTTTCACAACGGTCAATCCGCCGATCCCCGAATCAAAAACGCCGATCGGATTATGTTTCAATTGTTCAACCTCCTTTCATAATCTTCGATATAGTCATCTATCCCGCGATATATGCACAAAGCCAACCGTTTCTGGAAATCCTTCTGGCGCAGCAATTTTTCTTCCTCGGGATTGGAGATGAACGCACATTCGACAAGTATGGCCGGCATGAAAGCACCATGGAGAACATAGAAACCTGCTTGTTTCACACCCCTCGAAGGTATCTTCAGATTTCTTTCGGCAGATATCTGGATGCTCTCGGCCAAACGGTTCGACTCATCCAGAAATGCACTCTGGGCAAGATCGTACAGAATGAAACCCAAATCATCGCTGGGCATAACCAAGTTATCGAACCGAAGAGAGGCATTTTCAAGTGCCGCAACTGCACGTTCCTCACTCGTCTTTGCTTCTGAGAGGAAATACGTTTCAAACCCGCTGCGCATCGGGCCTCTCGAGTGGGCATTGCAGTGGACGCTGATAAAAATATCGGCCGCGTTGCGATTTGCTTCATTGGTCCGTTCCCTCAGGGAGAGATAGACGTCCCGATCTCTTGTCAAGACCACCTTGATCTTCAACGAATCTTCGATCAGATCCTTCAATATCCTGCATATTGCCAAGTTGGCGTCTTTTTCGTACAACCCCTTCTTACCCACTGCACCCGGGTCAATACCGCCATGACCCGCATCAATGACCACACACCGCACTTGCTTACTTACTTTATTGTAGAATACTACCTCATCATCCCTCTCGATGACGGAATTCACGCCTTCGAGGTCGAATTCGATCGATGTGTATGTATTGTGAGGTGTCAGCTTTGCGCTTCTAACCGCTCCCAGCGGCTTAATCGTTGGCTTACCTTTGTATACACCATCTACTTCCACAATCGCCTGTCGGACAGAAAATCTGACATCGAAATCTACGCTACGCGGCCAGCCGAATTTCAGGACCGTTGAATCCCCGCGGGATTGGAGGGTAATTCGCTCTATTAGTGGAATCTCGGTGACGCTTTTTATAAAAACCAGTCTTTCAAATGCACTGGCCAATGTCATCGTTATCAGCTGTATTGGAAAATAGACCTCGCCGTCTCGGTAGACCGGAGCAAACGGCACGTGGTAGTAGAGTCCTCCGTACTCGACGGTGGCTACATCCGGGATGAGAACGAATCTCCGTCCATCACCCGTCAGGTGCAACTGTTGCGTTGTGTGATCCATTATGTAGTTGAGCCTGAGCAATTCAGCGACGGGTTTGAGCGACACGTAATCCTGCAACTCGATCCTTAACGGTTCGACGAGAACGGTCTTCTCGGCACACGTTATCTCATACTTATTGGGAATGGCACAAAGGAGTAAGAAGAACAATGAAGTCATCGTGCAATCTTCCTGAATTTGGCGATCTTTCTCTCTTCCTCTTTCCTCAGTATCTTCTCTTTCTTATCATATAGACGCTTACGCCGGCACACACCCATCTCGACCTTCGCGTAACCGCGCTCTGTGAAATATATCTTTAGCGGAATGAGCGTATTCCCGCGCTGCTGCACCAAACCGTACAGCTTCTTGATTTCCCTCTTCTTCAGCAAAACCTTCCTCCTGCGCTTCGGATCCAGCTTCCCTGCGCTGCTGTACTTGTAGTTGGTGATATGTAGGTTAAAGAGATACACCTCCCCATCGCTGATATCACCGTAGGCATCGCTCATCGATACAAGCCCCTGACGCAGGGACTTTACCTCACTTCCGGCAAGCACCAGCCCGGCCTCGAAAGATTCGAGAACGTGATAATCATGTAGCGCCTTGCGATTATTGGCAACAATTTTCACCGAGGATTATAGCAGCAAAGAATGGCAAAGTCAAGATATTACGGCAAAAAATCTGAGGATACTACAGCAACTCTAGGATACCAAGCATGTGGATGTACATCCGGGGCGACAGGAAAGACCATCAATGTAATCTGTTTCTTATCTCAGTAATCCAGGCTGCGATAGGCGCCGCGCACCGCAGCGTGCTGTTGACAAAAAAATAATTCTGGTTATATTAATTTTAATGATATCATTCGATAAGGTGTCAAAAGTCTATCAGAAGGACTGGGTAGCACTCCAGGATATCACATTTGACATTACAAAAGGAGAGTTCGTATTTATCTGCGGCTCGACTGGTGCAGGAAAAACGACACTCCTTAAAATGATTTACAAAGATGAAGAACCTACGCGTGGTTCGATAAAAGTATTGAATCACGATCTGAAAGAATTACGGAAGAGAGAAATTCCGAAATTCCGGCGAAAAATCGGCGTTGTTTTTCAGGATTTCAAACTGCTTCAAGACCGGACCCTCGAGGAGAACGTCGCATTCTCTCTGGAGGTAACGGACACTCCGCCCCGTGAAGTGAGAAAGAAGCTGATGGAAATCCTCACTTATCTGCGTTTGAGTCATAAGAAATACGCATATCCATACCAACTCTCCGGTGGAGAACAGCAGAAAGTGGCAATTGCGCGTGCTCTGGTCAGAGACCCTTACATACTTCTAGCCGACGAACCAACCGGCAATCTTGACGCAAAAAGCTCAGAAGACATAACGAACATCCTGCTCGATATTAATTACAGAGGCACGACAGTAATCATGGCGACCCACAGTCTCAGTCTGGTGAAAAAGATGAAAAAGAGAATGCTCAGGATCGAGAACTGTCGGCTTATACAGGATAAGTGATATGGCTTTACGTATCGGCATTAGGGAAGGTATTCGAACTATCACACGCAACAGCTCCCTCTTCCTCCTGTCGCTCCTCGTTGCTGCGATATCACTTTTCCTGCTCGCACTCTTTTCGCTGGTAACGATAAACCTTTATAAGGCGATCGAAGTGCTCGACCAGAAGATAGAGATAATAGCATTTCTGGACCGCCGCGCGAATGTAACATCTCTCAAAGAAAACATCGAGAAGATCAAGGGCGTCGAAGAAGTAATCTATGTTTCATCGGAGCAGGCGCTCGCCGACCTCAAGACTGAATTACAGGACACAGAAGAAATTCTGAACATCTTCGAAGAAAACCCGCTGCCGGCTTCCTTCCGCATCAAATTGGCGCGTGACTTCCGCAACGCGCCCGGTCTACGGGAGATCAGCGGCAAGATAATGCTGTTGGCCGGCATTGAGGAAACGCTGTACGGCGGCGAACTGGTTGATCAACTGAAGAGGGTGACAAGCGTCATCGTCGTGTTCGACCTCGGTCTGCTCGGTATCATAATTTTCTCGGTCATATTCGTGATCTTTCAAACGATAAAGTTAACCATATTTGCGCGCTCGACCGAAATCGAGATCATGAAATTGGTGGGTGCGTCCAATTTTTTCATCGCTATCCCCTTCACCTTTGAAGGCGTTATTCAGGGACTGCTGGGGGGAATAATCGCTTTCGTGCTGACGCTGAGCACGTATTACGTTGCCGGTCACTTCTTCGGTGACCTCTATTTCCCGCACTGGTGGTTCTTACTAGGCACCGTCGTTGCCGGCGTGTTTTTCGGGATAGTGGGATCGGGCATCGCCGTAAGGAGATTCTTGCAATGACCATACTTATCATAGCACTTTGTCTTTTTTCGCAGATCGCCGAAAAACAGAAGGAACTCGATCAGTTGAAAACAAAACTGACCAACGTAAGACAGGAAATTAAGAATTTGGAAAAGCAGAAAGTTGGGACACTAGCGCGTATTGAGAAGATCGACGAGGGAATCAACCTCACGATCAAATACATAGACGAACTGACCGCACAGGAAAATCTTGAAAAATCCAAAGTCGCAGAACTCGAAAAGGAAATAGCGCGTCTCGAATCGAAGATGAGGCTAAAGAAAGACGACATGCGCAATCGAATAGTACGTCTCTATAAATGGAAACCTTTCTACAAGATGAACCTGCTTTTTTCTTCAAAATCACTACCGCAAATCCTATCGTCCTCGCACTACCTCCAACTTCTTGCAAAGGACGACCAGAGGGCATTCTTCGAATTCGAGCATGATTGGAAGCGTTACCTAGCCGACAAGCAACTGCGCAATGATCTCATTAACACACTCGAAGGGAGGAAGCGCGACAAAGAGGGCGAACTGGCGACACTCAACGACGAACGGAAGAAGAAGAGCCAGATCCTGAGCCAAGTGGCAAAGCAGGAGGACAAGAAGCGTAGCCTTGAAAAGGAATTGAAGAGTGCGCAGCGTAAGCTCGAGGAACTGATCGTATCTCTTGAGAAACAAAGGGAGAAAGCCCGCGCCGGTGCTGATTTCCTTGAAGCGAATCGTGGCAAACTTTCCTGGCCGTGCCGCGGTAACGTCATCACGAATTTCGGCAAAGTCATACATCCGAAATACAACACGACGACAAAGAACAACGGCATCGATATCAGCACGAACTACGGCGACAATGTCTACGCAGTCGCACCTGGTAAGATAGTCTACGCAGACCGCTTCATGGGGTACGGGAATCTTGTTCTGGTCGATCACCTGGACGGTTTCTATTCATTGTATGGGCACCTTGCAGAGATGCTGGTCAACACCGGGGATGAAGTCACTGCCGGAAGAATAATCGGCAGGGTCGGTGAGAGTGGTTCACTATCCGGCCCGATACTGCACTTTGAACTGCGCAAAGACGGCAAGCCGGTCGATCCACTTGCTTATCTCGACTAAGTCCTCATTAGCACTTCTTGTTCGTTGTATGCATATCCACCAAGCAACAGACAACTCACTTCTTATAAATCCGAATATCTAAATCCGAAATACCAAACAAATACTAATGACCAAAATTCAAAATAGAAAACAGTTTTGAGCATTGAAATTCCGGGCTTTGAATTTGTTTAGTATTTAGTGCTTGAAGATCATTGCACGGCAATGATCTTTTGTGCTCTGGTAAGGTATGCGGTGTGGGTGATGCCGCGCTCGCGAGGTCTCACACCCTGCTGACGGACCAGCAGCTCACGTTCGATAATCTCCTTGGTCTTGATGCATTTGAAATTGTTGACCTCGAGCGCGTCTATGGTTCTCCTGACCTGTTCCACGTTCGGACTCCAGCTCACCAGATGGTGTCCTCCCTTCAATGCTTCAACGGCTTTAGGCACTATGTCCCACGGTTCAGGCACATCGATGAATATCGCATCGACTTCGCGCTGCGCAAAACCTGTCTTCACAACATCGGCGCATATGAATTCCACGTTCTGGGCGTGTCCCACGCGTTCGAGATTTTTCCTTGCATTCTGAATAAAATCCTCGCGCCGTTCGTAACTGTATACGATGCCATCCGGTGCAATTAGCTTTGCCAGTACCATGGTCAGTGCACCGCTCCCAGTGCCCAATTCTAAGACCCTCGATCCCGGGCCGACTGCCGTTTCGAGCAGCAAATAACCAAGATCCTTGGGATATACGATTGTCGTCGTCCGTTTCATCTTCATCATCAGGTCGGCCGTACTGGGCTTAAGGCAGTAGAAATCCCTGCCCAGGTGCGTCTTGCCTACAAAGCCGAACGCCTTGCCTACGATGTCGGTAAGATTCAGATCGCCGTGGTCGGTCGACAAGCGCAAACCAGGCACGATCTGTACGAGGAACTGCCTCTTTTCATCGAGATACACCATGACCAGGTCTTTCTTGTTGATTAGGTTCGTTGACATATTAATCCCAGTATAGCGGAATATGAAACGAAGTCAATTGCTGCAAACTCGAATGGCGGATATTGCCAATTTCGTATTTCGAAATTCGAATTGTGATATTACAGATCGCTTCGCCTACGCTCGCAGTGACAGTTAGGGGACTGGCTCCGTAAGGTGCCTGTCCCCGGGCGGCTTACGTCATTGCGAGGAATCACGCTATTGTCATCAACGGAATCTCATCTTCTATCACTGTAATCTATTTGCGAAGCAAAGACCTTAGAATATCGGTATGGTCAAAACATTACGTTCTGACCATACCGAGCGCGTTTCCTATAATCTCAAACTTCTGCAGGCACTGGTCCAGATCTTCCTTGCTATGCTCAATGGAAAGACAGAGCCTGATGCGTTCTTTCTTCTGAGCAACGATGATCTGTTCATCGATGAGTTTCTTGGTGAATTCTCCGGCCTCTTCATTATTGTTGAATATAACAACGGCCAGTGGGGTTTCGCTCATGGTATTGAATCCCATCTGTTTCAGATTTGTTATGAAATACCGGCTGTTCTTCCAAAGCTTATTGTACATCTCTTTGTTCTTACCCTTCTCCCTTATCATATCCAGACTGGCAAGATTCACCGCAAGCATGAACTGAGGTACGAAATCAGTAACGTACCCAACGTTCTCTCTGATCTTATTGACCATATACTTCTTGGCACCGAGGTAACAGCCGAAGCCACCAAGATATTTGCTGAAACTTCCAACATCAATATTAATGGACGCATAAGCATTGCACAGATCCACGAAACCTCTACCTTCTCTTCCAAGGAGTCCGAATGAATTCAGTTCGTTCGCGACAATGACACATTCGTTTTCATGCGCGAGTTTGATCAATTCATTTGCCGGGCTGACATTGCCCAGCCAATCGTATACACCGTCAACGAACATGACCTTCTCAGCGTGAGATGCCAGTAATTTACGCAGTTGATCGAGATCGCGAAAATCGTAGTATTCGATGTTGCGGTACTGCAAAACACTGGCAAGACTGGAAGAACTCTCGTAATCGACAAAGAACGTCGTCCTCGGACCAAAAATCGAAACGAGGGCGAAGATTGCCGATATCTCATCGGGAAAGACGAGCAGAGATTCCTGTCTCTTTATGTCGAACATCACACTCAGCAAATTCCCCATGATCTCTGCCCGCGCTTCTGTCGGCACGATACCTTTGGCTTCAATGTTCGTGCGCGCCGTTTCCCGCAGGTACTCGCTATTTTTTAAATGAAAACAATCGACATGAAGAAAATTCAGATACCGCTTGTTCGCATACACAAATGACGGCTCGGGCGGGACGGATTCGGGGATCTTGCCTTCTTCATCGAAAAGATGAACTTGGAATGGTTTCATGATACATTCCTCCCGCAACATTTCTTGTATTTCTTTCCACTCCCGCAAGGACAAGGATCGTTTCTTCCAACTTTCTTTGTCGCGGTAACCGGCGCCGAACCCTTCTGACCCGGTGCCGAGGCACCGGCATGGGCTGCGGCCACCTGCGCTCCGACCGGCTCAGGCACAGACTGGGGTCGGGCACTGGGTTTGTACTCACGTGTCCGCTGCGGCCGTCTCACCTGCGGCCTGGGTTGCGCGCGGAACACCAGACCCGACGCGTCCCTTGCCAGATCACGCTGTAGCTCGTTGAACATCTTGAACGATTCGTGTTTGTACTCGATCAGTGGATCCTTCTGGCCGTATGCCCTCAGGCTGATACCTTCCCTTAGCGCATCGAGCGAATAGAGGTGGTCGCGCCATTTGCCGTCGACCGTACCGAGTAACACGAACTTGAGCATCTCGCCAAACATCTGAGGATCGAACTCTTTCTCGCGCCAGTCGAGCCTCTCTCTTGCTCTCGCCAAAAAATGATCCAACAGCTCTTCCTGTTTCATCTTTGCAATACGCTCCTCAGGGATCATTACCTCCGTCAGGAAGAGCACGTTGAATTCACCCTTGAGTGCTTCCCAATCCCATTCTTCCGGATTAATTTTGGGATCAGTGTATTTCATTAATATATCTTCGATCGCTTCTTCGAAGAACTTCACCACGCGTTCTTTGAGGTTCTCGCCGAGCAACACTTCATCACGAATCTTGTATATCACTTCCCGCTGTTTGTTCATCACATCGTCATATTCGAGGAGGTGTTTCCTCACCTCGAAGTGATTCTCCTCGACGCGCTTCTGCGCATTGGCGATCGCCCTTGTCACCAGCGGATGGGTCAATGGTTTTTGCTCCTCGCCGCCGAAGCGATCCATGATTTCGGCAACGCGGTCCGAGCCGAAGATCCTCATCAAATTATCTTCTAAAGACAGGTAAAAACGCGAAGATCCAGGATCACCTTGGCGTCCGCTCCTGCCCCGCAGCTGGTTATCTATCCGGCGGGACTCATGGCGTTCGGTGCCAATGATATATAGACCACACGGCAGATCACCAGAACATTCTTTCTTCTCTTCGTGGTCACATTCTGAACAATTGTGATCGAGACACAGAATACAGCACTTACCACATTCAACTACTCTCTTACCTAACTTGATATCGGTTCCACGACCCGCCATGTTCGTCGCGATCGTAACTGAACCAGGTTGTCCGGCACGCGACACAATGACCGCTTCCCGCTGGTGGTGCTTCGCGTTCAGTACTTCGTGCGGTATGCCGCGGCGCTGCAAGAGCCTCGACAATACTTCTGACACATCGACCGATGTCGTACCCACGAGTATTGGCCTCTTCTTCTCATACCAGCGGGCTATTTCATCGACGATCGCATTGTATTTCTCGCGCTTTGACCGGTATACGATATCTTCATAATCGACCCTGCGCACCGGTTCCTTTGTCGGGATTTCGGCGACATCCAGTTTGTAGATCTGCCAGAACTCATTGGCTTCGGTTGCAGCGGTACCGGTCATGCCCGCAAGTTTTTCATACATCCTGAAGTAGTTCTGAATGGTGATCGTGGCAAAAGTCTGGGTCTCTTCCTGTACGCGCACTCCTTCTTTTGCCTCAATCGCCTGATGCAAGCCGTCGGAATAACGGCGGCCCGGCATCAACCGACCGGTGAATTGATCCACAATTATCACATGACCATCCTGTATGACGTACTCCACGTCTCTCTCGAAGAGCGAATATGCTTTCAATAGGGCGCGGAGGTTGGCGAGCGTTTCATTTTTCCGGGCATAATCCTGGTATGCTTTCTCTTTCTCGAACAGTTTTTCCTTTGCGGTTAAATGGACATCCTTGTCGATCTTCCCGATCGTTTCGCTCAGATCAGGAAGCACGAACATATTTGGATCCTTTGGAGATACAAACTGCCTGCCTTTTTCTGTCAAATCCACGATATTGGTTTTTTCCTCTATCGTGAAGTAATTCTCGTCGTCGACCTCGGCAAAGTTTTTTTCGCGTAAGTAGATATTTTCGGTTTGCTCGATAAGTTTCTTTATTCCAGGTTCTTGCTCGAGTTTCAACAATTGCTTGTTTTTAGGTGATGCGCGTCGTGCCCGCAGTAATTTCATGCCCGCTTCTTTTTCGTTACCTTCCTCAAGCAATTTCTTAGCCTCGGCAACATCGCGATTTGAAACAACGGTTTGCGCAGAGTTCAGGCGCTGAACGATAGGATTGAGTTCATTATAAGCCTTGGTTTCGTGCTCGACCGGGCCGGAAATGATCAGTGGTGTCCGTGCCTCATCGACGAGAATGCTGTCGACCTCGTCGACGATCGCATAGTTGTGCCCGCGTTGAACCTTATCCTCGAATCGCCAGACCATGTTGTCGCGCAGATAGTCAAAGCCGAACTCGTTATTCGTACCGTAGGTGATGTCACATCTATAGACATTTATCCTATCTTCCTGCTCCATGCCCTGTTGGAGCACGCCCACGGTCATACCCAGAGATTCGTAAACGGGCCCCATCCACTCACGGTCGCGTCGCGCCAGGTAATCATTGACGGTCACCAGATGTGCGCCCTTTCCAGACAGGCCGTTGAGGTACAGGGGCATGGTCGCCACCAGCGTCTTACCTTCACCGGTCTTCATCTCGGCGATCTTACCCTGGTGGAGCACGATGGCACCGATCAGCTGGACGTCAAAAGGCACCATATTCCATTCGGTCTCGATGTCGACAACCTGCCACTTCTTACCTAGCAAACGGCGGCAGGCTTCTTTGACGAGAGCGAAAGCCTCGGGCATAATGTCATAAAGCGTCTCCCCATCCTCAATGCGTTTCTTGAACTCTTCGGTCTTTTGGATCAGGTCAATGTCTTTGTATGTCGCGTAAAATGCGTTTATCTCATCGACCACAGGCCAGAGTTCTTTAAGCTCCCGATCGGTCTTCGTACCGAATATTTTACCCAAGAATTTTTGTATCATATTTTCAAGTTAATTATACGGATTAATCCCATATTGTCAACAAACACCATGAAATTTCTAATGTTTAGACAGACAGGGATAGCTTATGTTTAGCAGAAAAACGGTCAGGACACGACCTTTACGATTTTGAAATGGAAGGCTTTGGTACTCCGTGTCTCAGACAGACAATTGACAACGCGTTGCTTTCTACTATAATCAACTTATATAACCTTGCGTGCTGCTCAACATCGAGTCGGCCAATAGGCAATGCCAGCGTAGCTCAGTCGGCAGAGCAGCTGTTTCGTAAACAGCAGGTCTCCAGTTCGAATCTGGACGCTGGCTGTACGTCTCGAGAGAACCATGCGTTCTCGAGAGGCTTAAAGCCCCATTATGGGGCTTTTCGATTACGCCGAACAAGGCACCGGGGACAGGCATACACTTCTGTAATTTTTGAGCTATGGCAAAGGCAATTCATATAGAGATCTCTTCATATTCGGCTGCCCTCATCATTGAAAGTGATGAGAGCAAAAAGTATAAAAGTGTATGCCTGTCCCCGATCTTTCTTCGCCGGACTACTTCTTCTTCAGTTTTGCCACGAAGAATATCAGGTAGATTGCAGAGAGACCGACCAGTGTGTAGACGATACGTGAGATGACCGACACCGAACCGAAGATCGCCGCCACTAGGTCAAAACTGAATATACCAACCAAACCCCAGTTCAGACCGCCAACGATCACGAGTATGAGTGCAATCCAATCAAGTACGCTCAGCTTCATCATTACCCCCTTTCCCTCATTACTCAACAATTGTACAAACGTAACAGCCAGTGTCAATACTACTAGCCGGTCACGATTTCGAGACTATCTTCAGTTAATGATCTACCGAGCCTAAATATAAGGGCATTCCTATCAGTCTATCAGCAGGAAAATGCAGGAATGCATGCCTGCTTCCCCTTCCTGCCCACTACCACCAATTTTACGGATAGATTGTTAGCCCAATGCTGAAATGCGTATAGTGCCCGTCCAGACCTGGATTGATCAGGAAACCCGCCTCCGGGCGGATAGCCCATTTTCTGAGATCAGTGCTCATGCCCAAACCCAAGTTGAAAGCAAGGAGAACGTCCCCATCACCACCAAGGGGTATGAGCATCTTTGTCGATGGGTTTAACTCGAAGTTGCTTCCTGCCGATAGGGTAAAGTGCAATGTCGGATGGAATTGCCAAGTATCTGAGATGTCATCAATGTCGCCGCCAAATGCAAAGCCGATCGGCAAATTCACGGCAACCATATCCTTAATGAGCCTAATCTTCGGCCCGATACCGATGACATTTGCGCTCCCACTCATATCCTCGACTTTAAAACTAATGAATTCATAACGCAACTGAAGATCGACCCCATCTGCCAACCCAAAGGCCACCTGCAGACCGAACTCGTTCTGCACGTGTTCGGTGCTTTCAAACGATGCCAGCACCGTTGAGAACATCGGTGTTACTTCAATTCTCCCTTTCCCGGCCAATTTGGCGCTCTGCATGGCAGAAAAAGGGGGAACGCATCCGACCAAGAGAGTAAATACTATCGAGGTAAGACATACACGTGACAACATCAAAAGCAATGAGAAGAACCTGTTTCCTCTTTTCTCAGAGGGACTGTGACTGGATTCATTCCTGCTACCTACACACTCTACCTTCATGCTACCTCCTTTTTACTATCGCCTTAAAACGCCTCGATGCATATCAAATATTACTGCAAAGATTGTATGGAAAATCACTCCGGCGTCAAGAAGTATGAAGTCAATAGATCTTCAATACCATGTTGCACTCAATGCGGACGAAAAATACAGTTGAATGATATCTAAAAAGAAGTATAATCAAATGGTATAATGCACTCAGGAAAACTAACGAGTATGTATCCTGACATTTACCGAAAGGAAGTAACAAATGGCAAAAGTCATAAGCATCGATGAATGCTTCAAGAGGTTCGATGATCTATTCTCACCGAAGGTTATAGGTGAGCTTAATGGACAACATGTTAAAGTCGTGCGGGTCGAAGGGGATAAGGTCCCGTGGCATATACATGAGAATGAAGATGAGATGTTCTTTGTCGTCGAGGGAAAGCTCGATGTCCAAGAGAAAGATGAAACCGTAACGCTGCAAGCCGGAGAATTCTGTATCGTCAAAAAGGGCAAGGAACATCGAGTGGTTCCCCAAGGACATGTCAAGCTGATCTTATTCGAACCCATTGGCATTGCGCACACCGGTGCGGTGAGGGCAGAGATCACAAAAGACGAATACGACAGACTGGACGTATAGGAGAGACTCCCAGCCGCCTGACATATCGTGAGAATCGATAGGACAAGCAACCTTTTTCAAAACGGCAACACGGGTCTGACCCAATGATCGTACTGTACTGTCATACAGACCGCGGTTTCGACCTCATCGCCCAATTCGTCAGGAACAGGACGCCAATGAGCAGCAGCGGTCCTGACACCATCACGTAAGTCAACCACGGAAACCTACCCCAAGAGCCAATCAAGTACAGGATGCCGAGGGCACTAAAAACAACACCCCCCACGACCTCCCAGCGCCAGGAAATCAATAGCACGATTACTACAAAGAATGTCGGAATTAGATGGACCGACAAGGCCTGGAACGTTTGCCAAAACCCTAATCCTTCACCTAACACGTCGAGAGCGAATATGCTCACGAACAAAGCGAATATCATACACAGTACTCTGGGTGTCCAGCGCAGAAGACGCTCTACGGATTTTTTCATCACATTTCCTCCTATCCCTAATCATTATAATACATCAATGAAGAATATCAAGGGGATGTGAATGAGTAGCAGGTTTACACGAATATCTTAGGACTTAAGTATTGACAACAATTCAATTTGCAATATAATGAGTTAATCTTTTGATGATACACACCCGGCGGAGCCTACCCATCTTTCGCGGGAGGTAATAGTACCGTGCCATCTATCTTTGATCGGGATAATTGGCGTAGATGTGTTATTTTACCAGAATTACAGGGGAGAAATGGAAATATTGGCTAGTATCATCTTTCTTTTCATGATTTCCGAGCAACCAGATGCCGAGACGGTCCTCGGCCGGTTGTATTTTGACAGAACCGGATTCATGCTGACCATTGAATCAGAGAATATGCTGAGAAGAATCGCCAATAAGATGCGTGCCGAACCGAACATCATGATCGATGTGAATGCGTACACAGATGATACCGGTACACCTTCAGTCAATGTACTCCTTTCTGAAAGAATGGCAGAGAGAGTACGAGCCTATCTCGCAGGTCTCGTAGACGAATCCGGCGGTAGAATCCGAACTACCGGCTATGGTCCGAAAAACCCAATCGCGTCTAATACGACTCCCGAAGGCCGAGCGAAAAACCGCAGGGTGGAGATAGTCATCCGTAAGCCGGACGCCATTCTTACCACATTCACCAATAATGTACAAGTACAGCCACCTGCTCTAAGACCGAACTGGTTAAATCCAGTTGGCGATTACTATCTCTACCGCGGCTACAAGGTGACGACTGGCAAGAGATCTACCGCCCGCATAGTCTACCCGAATAGGGGCGTACTGCGGATGGGCGAGGAAGCGATGGTCATCATTCACAGTCTTAGTACGCCGAGGAAGGAAAAGACGCAAGTCAAGGACATCCGACTGCAGGACGGGAGCTTGGCCGCAATATTGAAAGATGTACCCGGACAAGTCGATTCTTCCACTATAGTGACAGCGATACAAACAAGATCCGAACAAATCGATGATACACTCGTAACTGAGAAACTCCAGGATCTCGTCGTCGTGTACCAAAGTAACGCAGAAGTGGACGAAATAGGTGAAAGAGAAGTAGAAAGAGGTGAAGATCTTCTCATTGATAGAGAACTTAGCTTCGAGGAACGCCATCTGCCTCATGCCCCAAGGCTGATTTCTCCAAGGATGCATGAAGCAAGGTATTCGACAGATGAGATAGCTTTCGTGTGGAAACCGAGTGCAGTCGTTTCGCATCTTCAAGTCGCCGAGGATTCACTATTCCAGCAAATAGCGTTCGACGCGTATGCAGCAAGTGACTCGGTAATCACATCATTGGCTGAGAATATCTATTACTGGCGTGTAAGTGGCATCAATGAAGATAGCCTGGAAGGTGAATACTCAGACTACTGGACGCTCGCCGTTCAGATCGACACGGTACCTCCGTACCTGAATATCACCTTATCCAGGGGCAAACGAGAGAATGAGTTCATACTAGCTGGCCACGCTGATAGCGACGCCCAATTGTACGTCGATGACACAAGAGTCGAGATGAATGATGACGGCTCATTCTCCTACGTAGTACGGCAAGATTATCGCAGCGCGTTCGTCGTGGCCAGAGCGATCGACCGTGCTGGTAATGTCACAGAACGAAGTTGCAGAATACCGCAGAGACCGATGTCTGCAATGGGGATCACCGCCGGGATTTGTGCAGTTGACAATGATAGAGGAGATAAAGCAGAGAGGGGCTTCTGGTACGGCGTACAGTTCTCCAGAATCCTCTTGCCCGGCGTGAGTTTCTTCTTGAGCGCAACCGTCGCACGCAGTGTCGGAGAAATGGGTGATGCGCTCAATGCGACGGATATGATGCCTGTGGAGATAGGCTTGAGGAAAAGTTTCTACATGGGTCGAGTCTCGCCTTTCCTTTATGTCAGGTCGGGATTCATCTGGTCACAGATTAACCCGGTCCCTAATGCCCTCCCTGGCGATATCAATTATAGACGAGTGACAATTGATCCAGTCGCGGGCTTCGGTGCTGGGCTCTGGCTAAGTATAGGGTACAAATGGCATCTAAATCTACATGCAGACTACACGTACATCTTTGGTGAGAGCAGTGGTTCAGCCCATGCCAATGCGCTCACGAGAATAGGTTTAGGGATCCAGGACAGGATACGATGATCAGCATAGGGATCATCTTTTCCGGTGGGGGGTTAACAAATGCTTAAACAAATGCTGAGAAAGAGAACAACTTTTCAGGAAATAGCGGTAACAACAATAACGATCGCAGGTGTCGCTGTCTTGAGCATCACCTACGCGCTCCTTAACGTCAATGCCGATGCTCTTAAGCGCTCGGCCCGCGATTATGCAGTTTCCGTTGCCGAGAACGTAGCATATAGGATATCCTACGAAGTCGAGGGTTTCGAAAATGCTGTAGACCAAATCATCAATGTATTCAGCAGCCCGGGGATATCTACCGAGGACAAAATTGAGATGGCAAAAGCAATCATGGTACTGGAATCTGTAGACTTCATCGCCGTATTCGACAAAACGGGAAAGAGGCAGGATGTTATTTCTTCAGGCAAGATTGTGCTTCCCGACAGGTTGCCTGATCAAGCACGTGAAACCTCTATCACACTAGGCAGATACTATAGCCTTGTCAATGGGGACAAACGTAGTGGTAAGTTGGGTATCCTCATTCCATGGGTGCGACGGAACGAGATCTTTGCATTTCTCTATACTGAGATGGATCTGTCCGGCATTTCTTCGTACATCAAGGACATTTCATTGTCAAGGTTGGGCGCCGAAGATCTGGTTTGCGTATTTGACCGCGCCGGAAACACTGTCCTCCCCCTCGATGAACGCAGGCAGGAATTTCTCAAGTCCGTCCTGGGACATGGTTTTGTTCTTGACGATCCGACGATGGAAAATGTCTTCGGCAGTAATTTCATAGCCACTCACAATTATACCGATAAGGAAAAGGGCAAAATGCTCGGCGCTCTCATAAGCATGCCCGAACTTGCCTGGGCAGTATTCATCCAACAACCTTATGATGTCGTATACTGGAGCCTCGGACGAATGAGAAGGCTATCGATTCTGGTGGGTGTTCTCTCTCTCTGTTTTGCTATTCTCCTTGCCTTCCTCATTTCCCGGTATATCACCCGCTCTATAGCGAAACTCATCTACGGTGTGCGTCAAGTTGCAAATCGGAATTTCACGTTCAAGGTGGACATTCACGCAAAGAACGAGATCGGCGAACTTGCCGATACATTCAACCAGATGGTCGACGAATTGAATCTTCATCGTAACCAAATTGAAAAGCAGCAGAGGAAATTGGAACTCCTTGCCCAAACAGACGCGTTGACCGGACTGAGCAATCACCGACATTTCATGGAAGAACTGACAACAGAAGTACAAAGGGCAGTGCATTCTGGTTCTCCATTGAGCGTCATGATCCTCGACCTTGACGATTTCAAACGCATTAATGATACGTATGGCCATCTTATCGGAGACAGGGTACTTTTGATGACAGCCGAGATAATCAAGAAACATGCCCGCTCGACTGACATTATTGCACGCTACGGCGGCGATGAGTTTTGCGTAGCGTTGACAAACACCACAGCACCAGGAGCACGGGCATTGGCTCACAAAATACGGGAGGAAATTTCCGGCAAGGTCTTTGCCGCTGATGGCTCAGCCAAGTTTCAGATAACTTGCAGCATCGGTTTGACCCAGTTTCACAAAGATATGGCTAGCACCCTCGATATCCTCAAACTTGCGGACCAAGCCCTCTATAACGCTAAGAAGGCAGGTAGGAATGAGGTGAAGGAAAAAGTGATCAAAGGACGCAAATGACATCCAAAGGGGGCTATACCCGCACATTCAGCAATGACCTTCTTGACAGCGAACAAAAAATGAATAGCCTATAAACGTATTACAATGAGCAATGTCGAACATACACTAAGGGGGTATGATGAAATCAGCAATTAAATTTGCCATTATCGCCATCGCTATAATGGCTTTACCGGCGTTTCTCAATGCTCAATGCACGGGCAAATGCGACGGCACGTGCCTGAAGACTGAAGCGGAAGCCTTCGTTAAATCCGTTCCCCAGAACAATATGTACCTGTTGTCAATTGAAGACCTCGCTACCATGGTTGACGAAGGCAGAACCGACTTCGTCGTCCTCGACATCAGGCCACCTAAACAATATGAAAGCGGACATATCAGGGGTGCGATGAACGTACCACTGCCGATGATTGTGAACAAGCTCGATTCAATCCCGTCCGATAAGAAGATCGCAGTCGTGTGCTCCTTCGATACGAATTCGGCGTTTGCAGTCGCAGTACTCAGGATGAACGGACGCGATGCCTGGATTGTTGAAGGCGGAGTATATGCGTGGGAAGGGCTGGACCGCAAGTTAGTGAACTAAATCAACAATTATCCCGAATAAACAGAGGGTCGTAGTGATCCCGGTCATTACGGCCCTTTGCTTCAGCATACATTTAATCCTTCACAGATGGAACCAAACGCCGAATAGATCCTTTCTCAGTAAATCTAGTAGCCCTGCGCTGATCCTGCTACTTTATCCCGAGACTAACATTGCGGTAGCAGTGCCGCTTTACCACAGCAATACACACATCTTCGTTCGCGTGGCTGCACCGGTACTTAACCTGTAGAAATAGACTCCATTAGGCAGGCCCCTTCCGTCAAGAGTAATACTGTGATGGCCAGCTTCCATTTGTCCATTGACGAGTTCAGCCACCTCTTGCCCGATCAAATCGTAGACCGTTAGCCTGACATGTGCCGCTTCAGGAATGCTGAAACGTATAGCAGTCACATCACGGAATGGATTCGGACTGTTCTGCGCCAGAATGACATCGCCGGTTGTTCCTTTGAAAACTTGAGTTTCTTCAATACCTGTTCCGCCGGTCGTCGTGTGGATAATAGTACCATCGAAACCTACAGCCCAACCGGTGTCCGCGTCGAGGAAGAAAAATCCATACAGATAATTGTCAGCTCCGGCATCCTGCATTACCCACGTTCCGCCACCGTCTGTTGTATGTAGAATTGTTGCATGCGTGTTGTCGCCACCTGAGATCCAACCGGTCAAATCATCGATAAATTGAATATGGCTAAAATGATGCAGTGTACCGAGGTACAAAGAATCCCATGTCGAACCCCCATCAACCGTCCTCACAACTAATCCGTTAACGCCGACAGCCCATGCCGTATCAGGAGTCACTGCGCTGACACTTGAAAACTCACGCAGGGTTCCAGATGTTTGCTCAATCCAGTTTGCCCCACCGTCTGTCGTATTGAATATGGCACCCGCCTGACCAACCGCATAGCCTATATCTGAATCGAGGAAATGTATACCATGGAGTGCATATTCATCGTTTTCGTATAACTGAGTACTCCACGTGTTCCCTCCATTACTCGTATAGAGCACAAAGCGCGTCGGATCCGGACCAGGAAAACCTTCAGGCCTGCCTCCAGCGATCCACCCGTGATCTTCGTCAATGAAATACATATCCCAAAGATAACCATCGACCGTCGAATTCTGATCAACCCATGTAGTCCCACCATCAGTAGTGTATCTAAGCTGTCCGAAATTGCCGCCTGCCCAGCCTTCTTGCGCGCTCACGAAGTGTATTGAGTAATAGTTGACGGACGGCGGCGGTTGGAGATCGACCCAATTTGCGCCCCCATCCGTTGTATGAAAAATACTGTTAGTGATGCTCGCTATCCACCCATTTTGACCATCGGCGAAGTGAACATCGAAAAGCGGTTTGTTAGTACCTGAATTCTGTAAGACCCAACCCTGTGAAAGAGCAAGAACGGGCATCACCAACATTACGATCCACACGAACAACTTCATTTCATACTTCATACCTCACCTCCCGTACAATTGACACATCCCGTTTATTCTCTCTTCGTTATCTACATTTTCGACAATACAAAGGAATATCGGTTTAGTCGCTCATGGATGAGGATTTATGCATCTGAGGACTCGGACTGGTATGGGAAAGAGATGAAAAAGATAGTCTGCGTTTCTAGCGCACCAGGGTCACTCGCCTGCTCTCAGCAAACTCACCCTGCATGAGGTGTATGACGTATACGCCTGATGGTACGCTTCTTCCGTGAACGTCTTTACCGTCCCAGATAATATCGTGTGTTCCGCTTTGGAGCACGCCGTTCACAAGGGCCTGGACCTTCCTGCCTGAGGCATCATATATGACAAGACGGACCCTTTCCCCACCCCAAATCGAGATCCTGATTGTACATTGCTGACTGAAAGGATTCGGATAGACCCGGCTGAGACCAAAGATCGTCGAGTCGCCACCACCTGGGGTCTGACCGAGTATTTCGCCGAGCGCCACGATGAACTGCTGCATCTCATCGATCGTTCCAGTAGAAACACGTATGTGCTGGGGCATTCCCCAACCGACGCGCACCAGAAAACCCGCGTTGGCGAGCGAAGCAGCAACCGTACTCGCACTCGTACCCGTATCGAACATCATGAAGTTCGTCTCTGATGGAATATAACCCAACCTGAGAGCACGGAATCCCTCAATAAGAATCTCCTTTGCCTGTTCGTTAAGTGCGATGGTGTTATTTAAGTGTTGAGTATCTGCGAGAGCTGCGATTGCCGCTGCCTGTGCCAATCTGCTGACCATACCTATATTCTGCGAAGATTGTATCATCGATGTATAGCCGGCTGATGCCACTGTATATCCGATACGGACACCGGCAAGACCATAAGCCTTGGAAAAGGTCCGTATCACGACGAGGGGATATCCTTCAGTTACATAACGGATACAACTTTCGTAGTCTGAGGAATGCACATAGTGATGGTAAGCTTCGTCCACAACGACCACGATGCCCGAGGGAAGTGAGTCCATGAACGACTGCATAGCGGTCTTAGAGAATATCGTCGCCTGGGGGTTGTTTGGGTTGACCAGCGAGACTAGCTTCGTATTGCCCGTTATCGCATCACGAATCGCACTCAGATCGATCATGTAGTTTTCATCCACCGGTACGTACACAATTGATGCGCCATTTGCAGCCGCCTCAGACGCCATCTGTGAGTATGTCGGATTGGCTGTCACCAGTTCGCCTCCGGCATACAGAAAAGCATCTGCCACGAGACGGATCATTTCGGTAGCCCCTGCGCCGGCGCATATCATATTCGAACTCACGCCATGTTGAAGCGCAATATTCGCCTCAAGTGTGGAGCTGAACCAGTCCGGATACCGGTTGCCCTCAGCAGCAGCCTGTTGCATCGCCCCCAGAGCAAGGGGTGAAGGTCCCAACGGATTTTCATTATAGCACAACCTGCCGAACGTGTCTTCTGTTGCTGTTGTACCGAATGGACGCGCTTTTATCCGACCAACGCCGGGCAGGTACATGAAACTCAAACCAGCTGCAGATGCCTTTAGGAATTGCCTGCGGGTAAAACCTTTATTATCCAAGTGTCACCGTCCGAACAATTATAAGAGTATTATCAAAGGTGTCAATGGTAGAGAAAAAGCAAATTGGCGGGGAAGTGTTGCCACTCCCCCGCCCAGTGTCTTCCAGGTATAGTCTTCGCTTTACTTATGCCATCCGCTAGAACAGATCGCGCAGGGTAAGTATTATATCCTTCACTTCCTTATCACGTAATATCTTGATTGCGTATGTCGTGCCGGCTTTTTCTCTCATGAGGTTCCGTAAAGCGATCAGTCCACCATAGTATTGGACGTCAATTCCGTTCACAGATTTGATAATATCCCCCTTCCTAAAACCTGCATCTTCTGCCGGGGTCTGGGGTGACACAAAAACTACCTCAACGTCGCCGTCATCGTTGTAATAGAATTGCAGCCCGCTCTTGTGCTTCGGAAATTCCCTGCCGAAGTCACCGCCCTTTTCAAGTATCACCCTCTGCCTGTGATAATCAAGAACGAGCACGAAATTCCTCAAGATCGAGTTTCCGATATTTCCGATTGTAGTCCTTTGAGCAAAAGCACCTGTTCCTTCTTCGCGAGGTGTTCCGACAATGGGATTATTGATCAAGAAACCACCAATATCGGCTGTACGATACCTCGACAAATTGACAGTGGTCAAACCCGCAGCGTCGCCGACCATAACGATAACCCCTTTCCTGTCCAGAAGACCTTTTTCCTTGGCATAAGGGTAGTGGAAATCTATGTCTGGCGCACCGATATCCATCCTCCATTTACCCGAATACTTGCCGTCAACCGTAACTGGAAGGCTGAACATGTTGCCCTCCAACGGTGAATCAAAGACCTTCCCTTCACCTTTATACTCGTATTTCTCCGGGTGATAGAAGGAAATCGTTTTGCTCGCATAGTCGATTTTTGTTACAAACCGCGATAGAAAATCATAGCCGAGGATACCGACGACCTCCAAACCCAAAGCCTTCCGAAACAAATGGCCGAAGTTATGAGCCACCACTTTCTGCTCTCTGAAACTGACGTCACCAATGGTATACGCGGGTAGCGTTACCAAATAGAAGTTTACAATACCAGATGCACCCTTTCCCTTCAATGGACCCTCAAAGGTAAGACCCAATTCAGCAGCAAAGCTTGAATCGATGACGTTGGCCGAAGCTCCGCAATCAAGAACCCAGAGCCGCTCCTTGCCCATGATATTCACCGGTAAATACATGTGATCCTCGATGAATTCAACCGGAACGTTCTCCGCACTTACGCCATTCGCGATGACGAAATCCTCGACTTCCTGAGAGGGCGGTTCAAAAAGTGCCTCGTCGATGCCCATGCCGAGTTCAATTGCAGAATACTCAAACGAAACCGTTTCATTCGTGGGATACTCGCTAATAACCTCACTGAACGGCAAGACGAATCCATCAACCTTACGGAAATCTGAGTACGTAATATGCACCTCGTTATCGGGAGTCGTGGTTATCGTTTTCAACACATAGAAACTCGCTACTTCATAATAGTTCACCTGAATGTCCTGATTTATGTTGTTTGCTATTTTTACAGCGTAGCAATTCTTGCCATCTATTTTCTCGATGCCCTCGAGCGTTAGAGTAAAATACCTTGATGCAGGACGTAAGAACTCATACTCCTCCATCAACCTTCTTACTTCGCGTTCCTTCATTGTATTTTCATCCCGTTTGATCAAAACCTGTCCGTTTGCGTCAACCGACCAGCTGAATTCACCATTATCACCTGTGACACTCTTCACTACTTTCAGGTCTGTTTCCTGCCTCAGTTTGAGAGGACGCTCGCTCCATTGTTTAAATGTCCCTTCGAGCCCTGCGCCTTCGATTATGATCTTACCTTCTTTGTACATGGCTCTTTGTGCCTTCAAATCGTCCAAACCTCCTACTACCTCAATGTGCTTCTGGAGGATTTCGTAGGGGTCAGATAGTAGCTGCTCGCCGTTGACCGGCATCAAAAAACCAATTAACACGAAGGGAATGGTCATCATGCAGCTATTGAACTTCATATTTATCTCCTTTCACCAAGGTTTGTGACTACTCTTTCAATCGGTAACATATTATATGGATCAAGCATTTCTATTTGTTCAATATCCAGCCAGTATTCAAACATATACTACCTCCTCCTTTTCTTCTTGACCAACGGATAGAAGACCAGCACGAACCTGTATTCTATTTCTCCACTCTCTTCGTCCACATCCGCCAATCCTTCGATCATTTCTTGAATTCTTTCCTGTAATTGCTTCAATTTGGCAGGATTGGTGCGTATGTGTTTGCGCACCACAGCAACCTCTGTCTCCTTTTTCTCCGGACAGATCAATTTCTGCGAAATGCTTTCGTTAATTTCATGCATTGTGTTCTCAAGCATTGTGTTTAGCATCGCCCGGAATTCACCGATCACTTTCTTCCCGTTCTTCGTCATCTCGAAGAGGCGGCTGTCAATTGAAAATCGCTTGGCCACGGTCCGGTAATACTTCTCGATCGTACCTCGCTTCTTCCCAGTCTTTACGAGCTTGATCAACCCCACGCGCTCAAGCGCTTCAACGTGGTGGTACAGCTTCGTTGGCTTCTGGCCCATAATTTCAGCCGCCTGTTTTGCCGTCCTCGGCTTATCAGCAAAGACCTCGACGAGTCTCGCCCGTAGAGGATGCGCAAAGACCTTTACTTGCCTTAAATCTTTGATTCTCACCGTATCCTTCATTCTTCCCCCTTATTCAATAATTGGCTAATATTCACATAAATTAGAATATTCAATTATATTATAATAAAAAATCCGCGTTTGTCAAGGGGTGACTTGCATTGACCCAATTGCGGAATTCGAATTTCGAAATACGAAAACGAAAATCACACATGGGAATAGGCAAGTCATGGCCTTATTCTAACCATATCTTGTCTATGTTCCCAGGTATGGTGAAATATAACTATTGACAATCTGCTTAGCACTTTTATAATGCTGGAGAGTATTCGAGTATCAATGATATATTAGACTGGTGGATGGCCACGAAGAAGACAGTGCCGTGTTCATCAGGCATGATGAACCTGCTGATTGGTTGGCATCAGACTGAAATATGTCGCGAGGATGTCCAATCAAGAGATTCGTACAACATAGCTAACAACAACTGCATTTTTGGCCTAATCACCCTCTACACAACAGCTCGCACTGCCAGCATAATCTCTGCATTTGGACCGATCAGTGGGGGCCACTCCAGCTAGCTTCGCTACTCGAAAAGGAGGGTCAGATGAGAAGTACCATTAGCAAGGTGGTCATGTTCAATGTATGCCTATGTGTGCCCGTGTGCATACAGCTTTGCTACGGCTGGACAGTGGAACAGGTCAATATCCCTGTACGCGATAACATACTACTGAGCTCATATATTTATAAACCAGATCCGAATATATTCGCGCCGCCGTGGCCTTGCATTATCCGTCGTAGCCCTTATGAAGTGACATTTCCCAACCCCGGAATCTGGACTGATGTCTACGGATATGCTGTTGTCGGCCAATTCTTACGTGGGTGGGGCAATTCGCAAGGAGTGAAGACACTCTTTCAAACCGACGGCTGGGGAGATGTTCACTATGGTGACCTTCGAGATGGTTATGACGCAATAGAATGGCTGGCAAGTCAACCCTGGTCAAGCGGTGAAGTTGCCATGTATGGATTTTCAGGACCCGGCGTCGTTCAGTATCAAGCCGCCGGTGCCGCACCGCCCCATCTCACATGCTGTAATGCCAGTGTCGCATTTCTTGATTACTATCAAGACGCAACATGGCCAGGAGGTGAATTCAAGAAAGCATCGGTCGAGGGATGGTGTACAATGCAAGGCACCCCATATTTCATCGATACCGTCTGTAATCATCCTAATGAAGACTCCTTCTACACATGTCATAATCTGGCAACGCGCTGGGACTCGGCGCACTACCCGATGTTTCATTTTGCCGGTTGGTACGATATGTCGCTCGAGGGTGGCTTAGCTGCGTTTTCTGGATTGCAGGCGCACCATCACAACCAGAAGTTGTTTGTCGGCCCGTGGGGCCACTGGACCTGGGGTGATCAAAACGTCGGGCATCTCTCGTTCCCGCCAAATGCCGCAATGAGTGATGTTCAATTCAGGCAACTCGACAGGGCATGGTATGACTACTGGCTACATGATAGCGCCAACGGCATTACTGAACCAAAGGTAACCTTTTATCTCATGGGTGAGTGCGATTCGCAGGACACAACGCTGTGGAATTTCTGGGTTGAGGCTGACACGTGGCCACTGCCTGAGGTTCAGTACAAGAACTACTACATCCGCGAAGACGGATTGCTCGACACCGTTCCTCCCGGTATAACCGCTGTTGACACCTTCCAGTATGATCCCGCTGATCCCTGTCCGAGCTATGGCGGCAAGGAATCATGGGGACTGCAACACGGCTACGGACCGATCGATAACCAACCGATCGAGGGACGATCAGATGTGCTCCTTTTCTCAACACCCGTACTCACGCAGCCACTTTGTGTCATCGGCAAGATCTGGTTTACGCTGCACGGCGCATCGGATCGTTATGACACGGACTGGACGGTCAGAGTGACCGACGTGTATCCGGACGGCCGATCCATCTTGATTACCGACGGCATTATCATGGCACGGCACCGCCACGGATTCGACATCGAAAACTCGCTCATACCCAATGTGCCCGATACTTTTCACATTGATGTGGGCAGCACAGCGAACGTCTTTGCACCGGGACATAGATTACGCGTGATCATCTCATCCTCCAACTATCCGCGCTTCGAGAAAAATCCTAACACCGGAGCACCCTTTATGCGTAACGACCCCGTTTATGTCACCGCGACCAATACTGTCTACCGTTCCGCAGCCATGCCGTCACATCTCATTTTACCCGTCTATCCGGGCATACCCGGTGTTGCCGAGCATACGACCGAACACCCGGTTACGAAAATGCTGAAGATCTCTCCGAATCCGTTCACGAAGCTGACTCAAATACGATACTCGATACTTGATACTAGATACTTAATACAAGAACCGACATTAGCGATCTACGATGCAAATGGCCGGTTAGTCAAATCATTTGATCTAGAATCGAGCATCGAAAATCAAGAACCAGCAATTTTCTGGCACGGCATCGATAATGCCGGCAGGAAATTGCCGAGTGGTGTCTATTTCGCGAAGTTCGTATCCGGCGATCACGAAGAGACCGAGAAGGTGCTGTTGGTAAGATAGACGGCAAGGGACGGTGCTTGACAATTTGACAATTTAGGCAGCTTTGCTAAGCAATGTGTCTGGGGTAGCCGCGAACCAATGTTCATAAATTGTCAAATTGTCAAGCACCGTCTCCATAGGTTATACGCGTACCCACGTAGATACGACCGACGAACGGAAAAAGTAGCCTGTCCCCATTTCCCCTTCTATTGACAACCTTCATATTGTACATATAATGTAATGCATTCAGAATATTGTTATGTAGAGTCGGAGGGTATGCTTGAGTAATTTGTCTATAACACTGTCTATCACAGTATCCTCTGATGCTAAACACATGAATAACAATGCTCCGCAGCAATGTAGAAGGCCCTTGTCGATATTACAAACAAAACAACACGGTGGCAGTGATGCCGTTTAGATTTTGACGTGAATTCGCATGTTTCGAACATTTTGCAGTACCATAGCACTGTCGATGAAGAAAGGAGGTGGCAGGAGAAGATTGGTCGGTCCAGCATAGTAGGAAGAAGATTTTGTACAAAAGCACGAATGTAGATATATCTGTACAGAAAGAGGAGGTACAACAATGAAGATTTTTTCTCTCGCCCTTGTATCATATGTATGCATGGCCAGTGTAGCGTACAGTGCGGGGACTGTATATGATACGGCTTTTTATAGCGTGTCATTAGCCCGGGAATGTTCGGTTCAAGTATACCTTCCAGACGGCTATGATCCTATGACAAGCACTCAGTATCCGGTTGTGTACTTTTTGCACGGAGCGCTGGATAACCACACGGGATATCCGTTCATTCTCGATATTTTTGACACGATGATTGCCGGGGAAATAATCGAACCGGTCATTGTCGTTAAACCAGACGGACGATGTATTCCCTATGTTGTCAGTTGGTACACCAATTCAATCCTCAATGGACTCTACGATGATTACATCGTGAATGACCTCGTGGATTTTGTGGAAGGAAATTACTCTGCAATACCTGAACCGGATTGTCGGTATATTATGGGACATTCAGCAGGGGGTTACGGCGCAATGACCTTGGGGCTTAGACATCCGGACGTTTATTCACGGCTTGCAGCTCACAGCGGAGTGCTAGAGTTTAATGTATTGATCGTAGCCGCTCTTCCTTCGCTTCTGGCAGAATATCCTCCGGGACCGCCCTACATCTGGAACCCCTATGCCGGATTCTTCTCAAGCGTATTCTTCTCAATGGGAGCAGCTTTCTCACCCAATCCCTTGAATCCTCCTTTTTTCGTTGACATCCCGCTCGATGAATACGCGCAGATAATCGAACCGATATGGCAGCTATGGCTCCAGCATAACCCTCCAACGTATGCTTCAGCATTGCCGCCTAACACAGCAATCGGAATATATTTCGATTGCGGCAACATGGATGAGATGGGCTGTTATCCTCAGAATATCGCGTTTGCAGATACCCTATCACAACTCAACATCGAACACGAATTCCAGGAATACGTCGGCGATCATTTTTCTGCACTGCCCGAGCGGTTTCCCATCGGTATCGCCTTCCTGGTTGGTCTCAAGGCGCACGTATATTTTCAACCGACGATACTTCACCTCGGCAGCCCGGGCAGTTGGATCACCTGCCATATCGGTTTGCCCGGTGACTATCTGGCCACTGACATCGATCCGTATACAGTTGTACTCAATGAGATAAATGGGGTGGCCATTGACCCTCCACTTCAGCGGCAAGGACCGATCGAGATCTGCGAGTACCGCGGTGAATTGTGCCTCATGGTGAAGTTCGATCGACAGGATGTCGTCGAGCATCTCTACGCAATGGGAATCCACGGCAGGCAAACGGTGGAACTCAGCGTTGCTGGCGAACTCTTCAACCACATACCATTCCACGATGTCGGCACCCTCAACGTGAGAGGAACTGGCGGGCCCCAAGGCAGTGAAGCAGCGTACAGAACAGGTGCCATTCTGCACGTGTGCACACCCAACCCGTTCTCTTCTACTACCGCGATCAAGTACGAGATACCTGAAGACACGCATGTTCGGGTAGCCATCTACAATACAGCAGGCCAGCGTGTCGCAACACTGGTCGATGCCAAACAAACCGCCGGTGCTTACTCCGTGTGTTGGGATGCAAAACAAAGGCCCAACGGTGTCTACATTTGCAGGATGGAAACTGATGGGTGTACCGAAACACAGAAGATATTATTAATGAAATAGAACAGCGGGGACAGGACGTTTCAGAGTTCACGTAACTGTCCCCCTCTCCTTCTCTCATACTCTGATGATTGACTTATCGCCCGCAGTAATCTATAATCCTCCACAGATGAGAACATGCAGGAACATACTGATATCGCTGTCAGCGCTGTTGGTTTTTGCCGCTGGCTTAGTTGCTGCGTCCAACACGCCCGGGCCGCCTTCAGATATTGAGTTCAACCCAACACGTGCCGACACTATCGAGAATTTCGACGACGGGGAAATACAGCTGTTCTCCTACCCCGGGCAAGATATCGACACAAATGCCTGG
>CP070705.1:1878600-1951333 GCA_020349965.1 Caldifarciminota bacterium
GTCAGTCGGTAACGAAGCCCGTATCGTTTATAAAGGCTACGGTCACGTTTCGGTAATGCACGACGTCACCGTCCAACGAAGCGGGCATCGCAACCGTAAGACGAACAACGACCTTTAAAAAAGAGGGTTAGGGTCGGGATGCAGAATGAACCATCCCAAACCCTAACCCTCAACCCATCCAGGCCTTAACCCCTATAGATTCATAAGTAAGTTCACAAAAACAAACTTAATATCTTCATTTAAAATCAGTTCCGAAAGAACGTATATAGTGATACGCGCTTATTGCAGCAGTTGCACCCTCTGCGCACGCCGTTACGACCTGTCTGATCTCTTTCGAACAGATATCACCAGCGGCAAACACACCAGGTTCCGATGTCGCCATACGCTCATCTACTTTCACGAATCCTCTGTCATCCAATTCCACAAGGTCTCGCAATAGACCAGAATGTGGTTCCAATCCTACATAGACAAAGACGCCACCAACAGCTACCACTCGCTCCACACCTCTGTCCCGATCCCTTACTGTTATCGATTCTACCCTTCCGCTACCATCAATACTCACCACTTCATGATTCAACAAGAAATCTACCCGTTTGTCTTCTTTGATCCGGTCAAATAGTATCCTGTCCGCAGTAACCTCGGGTAAGAACTCCACGAAGGTCACATGGTTCACGAATTCAAGGAGGAAATGGCCTTCTTGAATTCCTGAATTCCCGCAGCCAACTACTGCCACGTCACGCTTTCTAAAGAGTGGACCGTCACATGTCGCACAGTAAGATACACCGCGTCCGCGAAGTTTATCCTCACCCGGAACGTTCAGCCTCTTCCACTCAGTTCCGATTGCTACAATCAATGCCCGTGCTGCCAATTCCCTGCTATCGGTGAATACTACAAATGATCCATCTTTCTTCTTGATCGCTCTTGCCTGTGTACCTATGATCTCGACCCCGAATCTCAACACCTGTTCTTTCATCCTCTCGGCCAACTCAAAACCATTGATTCCGTTCGCGAATCCTGGGTAGTTTTCAATATAGTGCGTGGTCGCCGTGTGTCCACCAGGCACAGACATTTCTACAATGGCTGCCCGCAGACCTGCCCGCGCCCCATAGATTCCTGCTGAAAGCCCGGCCGGCCCGCCACCTACAATTACCACATCATGGCTCATCGTACTCCTTACGCAGCCTGACTCTGGATGCTGTCAGTTGCCGCTCAGTCGATCTGACGTCTCAGAAAGGTCGGCACCTCCAGATCATTCTCGTTATAGATCTTGTCCTTAGTGTCGCTCCTTACTTCTCGGCGCTTGAACGTGGGCAGTTCGAGATTCTCCCTCCTTGAGCTGAAATCGATCGGTTCCTCATGCATCTTCTCCCGGATACCTGTCGCAACGACCATGACGCTCACCTTATTGCCAATATGCTCGTCGATGACGACACCGGTTATCACTTTTGGCTGGCTATCGGTCTCGGTTGTGATCAATGATGCCGCTTCGTTCGTCTCGGCGAGGGTCAGGTCCTGCCCGCCGGTGATGTTTATCAACAACCCTCGTGCCCCCCTGATCGATACGTCATCGAGGAGTGGCGATGAGATTGCAGCCTGTGCAGCTTGTATTGCACGACTCTCTCCCTCACCGATACCCAGCCCCATCACGGCAGTACCCTTCTCGACCATTACCGTACGGACATCTGCAAAATCGAGGTTTATCAGGCCCGATTTGGTCACCATTTCGGCAATGCCCTTGATCGCGTTGAACAAGACCATGTTGCCGAGCCTAAAGGCTTCAATGATCGACTGGTCTTTGGGGGCAACGGCAATGAGTTTCTGGTTCGGTATTACAATCAGTGTGTCAACATTGTCTTTGAGCTCTTCGATGCCGCCGTCTGCATTGGTCATGCGCCACACACCCTCATATTCAAAGGGCCTTGTCACAACCGCAACAACTAATGCACCTGTGTTCTTTGCCTCTTCGGCGATGATCGGCGTGGCACCCGTACCGGTCCCACCACCCTCGCCACAAGTGACAAACACCATGTCTGCATCACGCAAGACATCCCTTATCTTCTCCCGTGATTCCTCCGCAGCTTTCCGGCCGATTTCTGGATCACCACCGGCGCCCAACCCCTGAGTGAGGTTCGTGCCGATCTGTATTTTCTCCGTTGCCTTATTCAGCTTCAACACCTGGGCATCTGTATTCACCGAAATGCACTCGACGCCATGTATACCGTGATTCGTGGCATAATTTATGGTATTACACCCAGCACCACCAACGCCAATCATCTTAATCTTTGCGATGTATTTTGGATCTTCAACTAATTCGAACATACACTTCCTCCTTTCAGAAGTATCTGGCAAACCAATCTTCAAACCGCTTCTTCAATGCATCAAAAACGCCTACGCCTCTTGTCCTTTTAATCAACATCTGATTTTTCTTTTCGAAACCGTATAGGATCAATCCTACTCCTGTTGCATATATCGGATCCTGCACGATATCTGTCAGACCACCGATCTTCTTGGGGATACCTATTTTCACCGGAAGATGAAAGATATCCTCGGCGAGTGTATCCAGCCCGCGCAACCGCGCTGTACCTCCGGTAACCACCACACCCGCAGCCAAGATGTCATAGAATCCGCTTTTCTTAATCGCCTTGTTTGTAATCATCAGTATTTCCTCTACCCTTGGGGTGACTATGGAAGCCAGCAATTCCCTCGTGATATTGCGATCCTCTCGTCCTCCAATACCAGGCACCTTGATTTCTTCCTTTGCCTCGTCTGCTGACAGTGAAATACTGGCATTCTTTCTCTTGATCTCCTCTGCCTGTTTGTACGGTGTCCTGATACCAATTGCGATATCATTGGTGATGTATTCACCGCCCAGCGGTATAACTTCGGAATATCTAATTGCACCATCGTAGAATATTGCTAGGTCGGTCGTGCCTCCTCCGATATCTAAAAGACAGACACCGAGGTCGATCTCGTCAGGCTGGAGGACCGAATACGATGACGCCAAAGGCTGCAGAACGAGATCCTTAACCCGGAGCCCGGCACGTTCGAGTGCAGTATATATATTCTGTGCCGAAGTAATCGCCGCGGTCACAATATGCACTTCGGCTTCCAACTTCACACCGCTCATTCCGACCGGATCTTTGATTCCCTTCTCGTTATCAACAACATATTCAATGGGTATCGCATGGATGATCTCACGGTCAAGAGGCAGGGCGATCGCCTTGGCCTGTTCGACCACCCTTTCGATGTCACGTTTCGTCACTACCCCGCCGGACCGTGCCGTTGCGATCATCGCGTGTGCATTGATGCTTTCTATATGTGAACCGGAAATACCGGCGTAGCACGAATCAACTCGCACACCGGCCATGCGAGATGCTTCATCAACCGACTTGACGATTGATTCGATCGCCTTCTCTAGGTTGACTATGACACCCCGCTTCAATCCGTTGGAGGGCGTCGAACCCACGCCAACGATTTTTAGATCATCATCCTCGACTTCCGCAATGATCGCCGCAATCTTCGTTGTTCCCATATCGACGCCCACGATTCTTTCTTTCCTTGCCATCATTTCCTCCTTAAGACATCAAGAACCATTCCTATTCCTTACAATAATCTGTCCGGCATAACGCATATCGACTATTACTGACTCTTCTATCTCCAGCAATTTCAGTTTCTCAAGCAATTTTTTTTTCATCTTCAGTTGATTGGTGCCCAGTATGTACTGAGCGCCCTTATATTCAATGATTCCTTCTTCTTCAGAAACCACTTCACCTCCCGGTATTACATCCTCGAGCACAATGTATTGCTCACGCTTCTGAAGCAAAGCAAATAAGAACACCGCAATGACAATGACAAGTAACACAACAACGATCAGCTTAATAATCTCACCTCTTCTTCCAGTGCAACACCGGTCTGCTTACGCACGGCCTTCCTGACCCTCTCGGCAAGTTCCACCACATCTGCTGCCCGAGCATGTCCTCTGTTTATAATATAGTTACCATGTTTCCGGCTGACCTCTGCATCGCCGACTGACATTCCCTTCAACCCGCAGGTGTCGATCAGTTCACCCGCCGCACGGCCTGGAGGATTTTTAAAGAAAGATCCTGCTGAGTACCCAACGGGCTGCCGCACTCGCCTGATACTAAGATTCCTTTCGATCTTCGACCGAATGATCCTCCTGTTCTTTTTTTTCAGCCGAAGGTGTACCGCCGTAATGATCCGGCTGTGATCGATGTCCGTGCTGCGGTAGGTAAACATGATCTCGGACTTCGCGCGCACGAGCTCAAGACCATGCTCGTCCATCAAGTGAACGGCAACCACCAATTCTCCGATGGCATGCCCGAACGCACCTGCATTTCCCTTGACCGCACCGCCCAAGGTACCTGGTATCCCGGCGAGAAATTCGCCGCCGCCGTAACCTGCCTTTGTTGCTTCTCTCAGAAAATGTTCAATTAAGACACCGCTGCCGCACCAGAATACAGACTCCTTGCGACGTAATCTCTTGAATACTCCGGACAACTTCAGCACGGCACCATCATATCCCGCATCCGCGACCAGGACATTCGTACCCGCACCGATCGGGAAGTAGCGTATTCTATCACGCCTTGATATTTCAAGGATTCGTCTCAATGCCCGCCGCGAATCGATATAGATGAAGTATCGTGCATCCCCACCAATGCGAAAAGAGGTGTGTTTTGATAAAGATTCACCTTCTCTCACACGGACACCGCGTACCCTCTCAAACGGATGTTTCATTTCAACTCCGCAAACAGAATGCGCGCGACTTTGTTGATATCTCCAGCACCCTGGAAGATGACGACGTCACCTGGACGTACCTCGTCTGAAAGGAATGCGATTATTTTCTTGAATGAACCGAGGAAATGCACACTGCCCTGCTCTCTGCCGACGCGCTTGGCAAGCGCGTGTCCTGTAATCCCTGGAATCGGCGATTCATGAGCGCTGTAGATCTCAGTAAGAATCACGACATCAGCACTCAAGAAGCATTTCGTAAATTGATCGAAAAGATGAAATGTGCGCGTGTACCGGTGTGGCTGAAAAACTGAAACGATACGGGACGAGGGGAAATATTCACGCAACGTCTGCAGCGTAACTGCGATTTCGGTCGGATGGTGCCCATAGTCGTCAAAGATCTTCACGCCATTCGCATCTCCGATATATTCGATACGACGGTGCACGCCTTTGAACGATCGAAGAGCATCCTTGATATCGTTCACACGTATATCCAGTTCCAGTCCCACACCTATCGCCGATAAAGCATTCGCAACATTATGGCGTCCCGGTAGGCTGACCGTAAATTTGCCGACGCGCTTATTCTTCATTTTCACGATAAATGAAACACCAAAATCGTACTTCTGCAATCCTTCAGCCATCAGATCAGAATGATCATCGAGACCGTACAGGATCACTCGACGACGTATGTTTCGCCTGATTGCCATTGTCGTCTCTGAATCCGCACCCAGAAAAACACACCCCCAGAACGGCACATGATTAGCAAAGTGCCCGAAATGCTCCATGATCTCATCCAGGTTCCTGTAATAATCTAAGTGTTCCGCCTCGATATTCGTCACCACGGCATAGGACGGATAGACCCTCAAGAATGACTTGTCTGATTCATCAACTTCGCAAACCAGATAATCTCCGGCGCCCAGTGTGGCCTGGCTCTTGCCTATGACGATGCCGCCGATCACAGTGGTCGGTGAGAGACCGCCGTGCTGCAGCACTTCGCTGACCAGAGACGTGGTCGTAGTCTTTCCATGAGTACCTGAAATGCAGATGGCAAATTTCGTCCGGGTCAACTCTGCCAGTAACTCGGCGCGGTGGATCACTGGGACACCGCTTTGCCCGATTCCAACGATCTCGGGGTTGTCACGTTTAATCGCAGATGAATAGACGACAACATCCGCACCTTTCACATTATCCTTTCGGTGACCATAGCTGACGCTAATGCCCATCCTTTTCAAGTTCTGCGTTATATCAGAAGGGTGAAGATCCGAACCCGTGACCTTGAATGATAGATTCTTCATTATTGTCGCAAGACCGCTCATTCCGATCCCACCGATACCCACAAAATGGATGTGTTTTGTCTTTCCGAATGTACCTGGCCTATTTCTTTTCATTAACATCTCCCATCACGCAATCAGCGATCCTTTGTTCCGCGTCCATTATCAAACGTGTTTTCCGTACCTTCCTTTTCTTCAACATCTCTCTGATGATCGCAAGAAGTCGGGCGGCGGTTATATCCCTCTCTTCACACACGCCGGCGTCGCCAATCTCGGCAAAGTACGATGCATTGTGATACTGATGTCTATCGACGGCAAACGGGAAAGGTACGAATATCACTTTTCTGTGGCAAGCCACTATCTCGTACGCGGCAAGAGCACCGGCGCGTGACACTACTATGTCAGCCTCACTTATTTCCCTCCATGGCGATTCGGTAAACGGTATCACCTTCGTGTTCGTTCTCCCCTGACTCGAAACGCGTTTTTGATCACGGCTGCCCGTGATAATAGTCAGACGCCATTGCCGGGGCATCGTCTTAGCAATCTCCAGGGCCAGGTCGTTCAGACGTGTCGCTCCCTGGCTACCGCCATAGAAAAGAATGTGACTCGTACCCTTGCTCATCTTTCTGACCGAAGGTCTTACCATTCGTTTGAATTCCGGACGGATAGGAATCCCGGTCACCAGAAGATTGCCATTCAGTGCGTGAGCCGGCGGCATCCCCAGAAATACCCTACGTGCCGCAGTTGCAAAGAATCTAGTGGCCCTCCCCGGCACTCGATTGGGCTCAAAGATATAGAAGGCCCTCCGGTGCATGATGCAGGAAATGTTCAGAGCGACCGCACCGAATCCGCCAAAGGCAATGCCAATGGCATTGCGCACCAATGAGTGTAATCGCAGGATCGAATGAAAGAGTGTCAAGATGAACAGTAATTTGCCGATATGTGATTTACCATAAAATGCTCGCGACCTGATATTGAAAGTCCTCAACCCGTATTTCTTTGCGATAAACTCTTCCTGGTACCCTTTACGAACGAGGAACACCACATCGCACTTACGTTTCTGCAGTTCATTAGCGGTAATCACCGCCGGGAAATAGTGTCCGCCCGTTCCAATGCCGCTTACGACGATCCTCATGGCTGAGCGCTCTTGCCCGCGGTTCATAGATTCCTCCGTCGCGACGCCTGGAGTATGATGCCGACCGCCAAGAGATTGGCCGCCAGGGACCAGCCGCCGAATGAAATGAAGGGCAAGGGTATACCTGTCGGCGGCAAGAGGCCGAGGCTCACGCCTACATGCACCAGGAAGATAATGAACACCGATGCATTTAGCCCTAAGACTACGAGCCTGGCGAATTCATCATCGACCGTGCCAGCGACCGACAGACCACGCAAGTAGATCTGCCAATAGAAGATGAAGACAATGATGCATCCGATGAAGCCGAGTTCCTCGGCAATATGAGCGAAAATGAAATCGTTATGAATGCCCGGCAGGAAAAGGAATTTCTGGAGGCCGGCGCCGGGCCCTTTACCGATCAGCCCACCAGAGCCAATGGCAATCAATGACTGTCTGACCTGGTATGTAGGCTGCGAGATGAAATTGGTGATGCGGTATTGGGCGTGCGGAAATAATCCGATGAAGATAGCCAGCATCACGCTGCTAGCTGCACCTGTTGCCAGCAGAAACTTCAATTTTGCACAGCCATATATCAACATGGCTATGACCGTTGCAAGGCATACAAAAGCCATTGAGATAGACGGCTGTACCGCAACAAGGATTATCGTCGTGAAGCAGATCACCAATATCGTGGCAAGCCCCCGATGCGTACTTGCAGTCTGTGGGTGCGCCGCGAAGAAATTCGCCAGGAAGAAAACGAGCCAAATTCTCACGAATTCCGATACCTGCACGCCGACCGATGCGATAGCCAACGATCTCTTGGCACCGAACTGAAAACGTCCGGCCAGAACTGTCAACAACAGACATACAATGATGAGCACAAGCAACGGCAAGAGCATCTTTCGTATCTTGTCGTAGGGTACGATGAGACCGAATACCAAGAATCCGATCGCTACCAGCACGCGCTTGAGGTGTGCCATCATGTAGTATGTCGAGTTTTCACCCTGACGCAGTGCGCGATAATAAGAAGAAGAGAAGACGAATATTATACCAAGGACGACCAAGCAGATAACGAGTAGTAATAATACACGATCAGTCTTGCCGTGCAGCATTCTTGAATACCTCCCCCCGTTCTTCAAAATCCCTGAAACGATCAAAAGATGCGAACCCCGGATTGAGAAATATGACATCCCCTGGTTCGGCGAATCTACGCGCCTTGACGACGGCATCGTTCATATCCCGGGCAATCGCATAACGGTCGTACTGATGGGCCTCCAAATATTCGGCAATGAAGCCGGAATTTTCACCCAGGAGTACACAGGCCTTTGCATGTTTTATCAGCTCATCGAAATATTGCGTTCCTTCATCGCCCTTGTGCCTTCCGCCGAGGATGACGATCTTCAAACCTTCAACTGCATGGAAAGAAGCGACCGCTGCACCAGCATTTGTGCACATGGAATTATTGATGTAGCGGATATTGTGAATGACACCAACATCTTCCAAGCGATGCG
The DNA here is from genome assembly GCA_020349965.1 of Caldifarciminota bacterium. Classification (GTDB taxonomy): domain Bacteria; phylum Hydrothermota; class Tepidihabitantia; order SM23-42; family SM23-42; genus SM23-42. The sequence goes on from CP070705.1 coordinate 1,887,246, forward strand.
GCAGGCCTTTGAAATTCATTACGCCTTGCTCGATTCGTGTCGTCGGAATCTGTAGGACCTTCGCGACCGCTATGGCGGCGGCTATATTCATAAAATTGTGGGTGCCGCGCAACGGCAGTCCGTTGTGGGCAAAAAGTTCAACTCCCTCGTAATGAAATTTACCGTCCCATGACACACCGCTCGTTGCATGCCTGCCAAAATAAACGGCACGTGCTTTGATTCTACCTGCCAGGTTCCTTATCCACTCATCATCATAGTTCAGAACAGCATAGTCATTGCTCTCCTGGTTTGAGAATATCCTTTCCTTAGCTGTCCTGTATTCTTCCATGTCTGAATGCCAATTGAGATGGTCAATGCCTACGTTGGTGAGCACTGCCACATGCGGACGGAACGTTTCGATGCGCATCAGCTGAAACGACGATACCTCGAGTACGTAGTAATCGGACTTCTTTCCGACCATGACATGAGAGAAGGGCTTGCCTGGAGCTATGTTCCCGCCTAAAAAATGATCTTTTTGTGCGGCTGCGAGAATACTGCTGATCAGGGCGGCAGTCGTACTCTTACCATTCGTACCGGTCACGGCAATGACCGTCGGATGATTCAGCTGCTGGTAGACATACTCTATCTCATCGATCACCTTCGTGCCCTGCTTTGTGAGAATTTTGTATATCGACCTTCCCGGAGGAAAACCCGGTGACGAAATGGCAAGATCGTAGCGCTGTTCGTCAACATACAGCCCAACCTGCCCCCTGCTGATCAGTCGCTGCGCCTCTGCCGACAGACCGGCCATGTTCTCGTCATAGACATGCACCTGTTCTCTTTTTTCCACAAGGTAATGTGCAACCGCAAGATTCGCACGCCCCAGCCCTAAAAGCAACACTTTCAAAGCATCACCTTATCTTCAACGTTGAAAGGGCGAACATCAGGAAGATGATTCCGATTATCCAAAATCGCACGACTATTTTGGGCTCAACGATGCCCTTCAGTTCGAAATGGTGGTGCAACGGTGCCATTCTGAATAAACGCTTCCCTCCGGTACGGCGAAAATAGATGACCTGTAGCAATACGGTCAAGACTTCCACGACGAAGACCCCGCCCACGAGCAGCAGCAGGATTTCCTGCTTGATCAGTATTGCCGCCGTGCCAATTATCGCACCGAGACTCAGTGCTCCCGTGTCACCCATGAACACTTGCGCGGGGTGAGCATTGAACCAAAGAAACCCAAGGCTCGCACCGAGTATGGCCGCACAATAGACGGTGATCTCACCGCCGTTTCGCAAGAATATAATGTTCAGATAGTCGCTGATCACCGCGTGTCCGGCAGCGTACGCCAGCGCGGCATAAGCAAGCGCGGCAACCCCGATCAATCCAATGGCCAAACCATCGAGACCGTCAGTCAGGTTGACTCCGTTTGAAGAACCGACCACTACAACAGCGACAAAAACAGGGTAAAGCAGGCTGAAGCTGATGATGTAATTCTTGACGAATATGAGATTCGTCTTGTCTGCATAGCCCTCCGGACCAAAGAAAAACAGAAAGACCCCCAGGGAAAGCCCATAGATAAGCTGAAAGAGTAGCTTCTTGCGGATCGAGAGACCGCGAGGTTTCTGCTTGAATATCTTCACGTAATCATCCCAGAAACCCAGCAATCCAAAATATATCGTCGCGCTGAAAAGGATTAATATGTTGGGATTGCTCAGATCGCAAAACAGGAAAGACGAAACGAGGATAGAAAGTAGTATCAAGACGCCGCCCATCGAAGGCGTCCCTTCTTTAGAGCGATGGCCATCGGGCACCTCCATCCTCACTTTCTGTGTAACAGCCCGAGCTTTCATCAACCTTATGAATCGCTGACCGAACACAAGAACGATGAGAATCGCAAAGACTGCAGCATAAGCGCTCCGGAATGTGATGTACCCGAAGAGTCTCAGGGGCCCGAAATAGTCACGCAGAGGATACAAGAGCCATAGCAGCATAATGATTCATCCTTTCTCTGTAATTATCAGTGATCCAACTTTATGATTATTCACCTTATCAACCTCGCCAGTGTTTCAACATATGTCTCGAAATGAAGTGCGCGAGACGCTTTAAACAAGACGACCTCGTCCCCGGCGATGTTATTCTTGAGGTATCGAAGCAATCGATTCCTGTCCGTAAAATGCTCCCCATTGTAGTGCTCAGCTTGCTCACCAAAAGTTATGAGAAGATCTGCAGAATCTCTTGCATACTTTCCGATCTCATCATGTAACTCCACCGCCTTTTCACCCAATTCCAGCATATCGCCTAATACATATATTTTCCTTCGTTTAATATGGCGCGTGAAATCGATGGCGGCTCTCATCGAAACCGGATTAGCATTGTATGTGTCGTTCACGACCAGCAACCTGCCCCAGTGGAGGGGTTCCATGCGGCCGGGCTCAGGCGGCACCTGAGCTAGCACGTTGCGCTGCACGCGATAAGCAACACCAAGCATGGCGGTTAAACGAATTGCCGCAAGACAATTGTACACATTGCCCATTCCCAACAGCCTGGTAAAATAAGGACTTCCGTCGTACGAAAAGTATGAACCGCGCTCTGTAAGCGTGATCTCTTCCAGCATTTCAATGGAAAAACGCTCTACCCCGGACCGGGCGAGGTTACCCGTACCGTCGCCGATCAGGGATAGCCCGTTCTTTGGCAGGGCTTCAATCAGAGACATCTTCTCTTTCAGGACGCCTTCAATGGATTGCAGCCCTTCGAGGTGACCTGACCCCACGTTGGTGATCAGGCCAATATCCGGCCTCGCGATGTCGCACAGGCGTTTTATTTCACCCGGTGCACTCGTTCCCATTTCCAAAACGAGGTAATCCTCATCGCCCTCCGACCTCAATATGGTGAGGGGCAGACCGATGAGTGAATTGTAATTATGCTTTGTGGGCAGGACCCTGCCGGTCATGCTCAGTATCGCCGCAACCATGTTCTTTGCTGTCGTCTTTCCGTTGGTCCCGGTAATACCAATCGTTCTTGCCTTAACACCATCCCGGTAGCGGCGGGCTAGTTCTCCCAGCGAGAAGAGCGAATCGGAAACGAATATTTCCCGGCCTGTTGATTGAGGACGCTCGACGACCGAAGCGAGAGCACCTTGTTGCAGCGCATCGCGTACGTAGCTATGCCCGTCCGTCTGCCTTCCCTTGAGCGCGAAGAACAGGTCGCCGGGTCTTGTTTGCAATGAATTTATCGATACACCCCGCACCAATTCAGCCACGCCGGTTCTGCCCCTTCCATTGATCATCCTGGTTATCTCCGCTAACGTAAATTCGCGAAACATTTCCTGATCTCCGCGCTATCGCTGAACTCAATGACTTCATCGTTGACTATTTGATACTCCTCATGCCCCTTACCGGCAATGATCACTATGTCCTTTTCCCTGCGCGACGTAATTGCGCGTCTTATTGCCGCAGCCCGGTCTTCGATAACAACGTGATTGTTGCCGGGCATACCGCGCAGAATATCGGCGATGATCTGCCCAGGCGGTTCACCGCGTGGGTTGTCCGAAGTAACTATGACTTCATCCGCGAGGCTCGAAGCAACCGCTCCCATCTTCGGGCGTTTGTCACGGTCACGATCGCCACCGCATCCAAAGACGATTATCAACTTACCGGATGTGTATTTCCTGAAGGCTCGCAACAGTTTTTCGACGGCCGCTGGTGTATGGGCGTAGTCAACAAATATTCTGTCTACAACACATTCCATTCGGCCAGGAACTTTTTCCATTTTCTCGATTCCTCTGATGATCATCTCTGTATCAACATCCAGCGCCACACCTACGGAAATCGCAGCAAGAATATTATGAAGATTAAAATCCCCGATCAGCGGTGATCTTACTTCGAACTTCTCCGTGCCACGCCGCACCTCTATCCGCAGCCCGTCGAGAGATTGTTCAATGATCCGGCCGTCTATATCGTTCCCTCCATTCCTACCGTATGACACTTTATTTGCAAGCGGCATGGCCTCGATCATGATGCTGCTTTCATCATCCCGGTTATAGACAGCGTAGCCTTCACTTCCGAGCAAAGAGAATAGATGCAACTTCGAACGCAGGTAATCTTCCATCGTCACATGAAAATCGAGATGATCCTGTGAAATATTGGTGAAGACGGCGACGTCGAATCTGATGCCTTCAACTCGTTTCAGTTTAAGTGCGTGGGAAGATACCTCCATGACCGCGCAGTCAATCGAATGTTCTGTGAACCGTTTGAATATCTTATAAATATCAAGAAGTTCCGGGGTTGTACGGGTTGCCTTTTCTCTCGTAGCACCGAGATAATAGACGGTGCCAATCAATCCGGGCCTTCTACCCGCCTGAGCGAGTATTGAATGGACGAGGAAGGTGGTCGTAGTCTTGCCATTAGTACCGGTCACACCGATTTTGGTCAGCTCGTCGAATTCACCATAGAAGCGTGCGCCTATTATCGCAAGGACTTCCCTCGGATTCTCCACGACAATCTGAGGCAGGTCCGTTGCCACTTTGCGTTGTACTATAACAGCCACCGCACCTGCATTTTCTGCATCGTCAACGAAATCATGGCCGTCGTAACGTGCCCCCGCAATGGCCACGTAGAGTGCCCCCGGTTTGACCTTTCTTGAATCGAACTCTATTGATTGTACCTCGGCTTCCCTCATGCCATATCGCTGCAAAGGAATACCGGAGATCAATCTACTTAGCTGCATAGCGGTAGGAGTTCATCTGATAGACACTTTGCGCAACTTCCTTGAATACCGGTGCTACAATCGTACTCGCCCAGTAGCCACTCTTTGGCTCATCAACCATGAGCATGATGAGATAGTCAGGATCATCCGCCGGAAAGTAACCGACGAAGGTTGCGACGACCGAAGTCCTCGAATAAGAGCCGTTTATGACCTTCTGAGCGGTTCCGGTCTTGCCGGCTATCTTTACACCGTTGAAGGCAGCGGCCGTCCCGCTCCCCTCATCGACAACTGCACAGAGAATATCGGTCACCCTGTGTGCCAGTGATTCGTCGATAGCACGCCGTATCCTCAGAGGTCTGGACTTGTGCACCTTCGTCTGTTTACTCATCACGGCCGCCACCAGAGTCGGTTTGTACAATACACCTCCGTTTGCGATCGTTTGATACGCCATTGCCAGTTGCAGCATGTTTACGGTAAGACCCTGACCAAAGGCAAGTGTCGCAAAATCTACATCATTCAGCTTCCGGGCTTCTGGCAGCCTGCCGCGAACCTCACCGGGGAATTCAATGCCCGTAATTTCACCAAATCCAAAATCGCGCACCAGCAGAAGAAAGCGTTCGCGGTCGAATTCTCGTGACAGCTTAACCATCGCCACGTTGCTTGAGTGAGCGACCGCCTGTTTCAACGTCACAACACCGTAGTCGCGATAGTCATTGATCATGTGACCGCGCACCTTTATCTTGCCAGCCTCGGTGTCGATCCTGTCCGTATCGCGCGCCCCGTTCATCAAGGCAAACGTAAGTGGCATCAATTTAAACGTGGACCCCGGTTCGAATTCATCACAGATGATATGATTTCTTGAATCGTGCTCTCGCCCAACATTCACCATGGCCAAGATATTACCGGTCCTGGGCTCGATGATCAAACCAGCGGCAAGTTGTGCATCCTCTTTTTCCATACATTCCTTCAATTTTTCGTGAAGGATCGCCTGCAGCTGCAGGTCGACCGTAAGATAAAGATCACAACCCGGTTGCGGTTCCTTCTCCGGATAGTTGTGGTACGGGAATACTCCTCCTGCAGGATCTTTTTGATAGACTGCAAACCCGGCCTCACCGCTGAGAATGTCGTCAAACTGTACCTCCAACCCCTCGATACCCCGGTTGTCCGAACCACACCTGCCAATCATACTCGCAAAGATGTCCGGCATATTGTACCTTCGGTTCAGATCATGGGTATAACCGATGCTCGGATCATCTATGGCCAGATAACGATCAAGCTGTTCTTTGTCCACCTTCATCTCTACCCAGAAAAATTCGCCCTTGTCGATCATCTGCCTGATGTGACCTCTCGACTTACTTGATATACTCGACAGACCGCTCGTCAATTTCTGCATGTCCACGGCATAGCGTGGTGTGCAAAAAACCGAATAGCATTGCTCTGACGTGGCGATCGGTAACCCATTGCGGTCGTATATATTACCGCGAGAGCCGAGTAGTATGAATTTTCTCTCATGCTGCTGCTTGGCTCGCTTTTCATAGTAGTGATGCCTGAAACATTGAACGTAGAAAAGGTATGAAAAGAAGACACACGAAACGAAAAAGAGAAGGAAATTGAGTATCTTTGTCCGTATCACTCGACCGCTCCCAAAATATCTTCGCTCGACGGGAAAACATAACCCATCTTCTTTGCCGCAGCCTCAATACGTGCAAGGTTGGTGTGATAAATCAGCTGTGACTCCAACTGCGTCCTCTCATTCTCCAATCTGATGACATCGTTTCTCAAATCCTCCTTACGGACCTCGATCCGGACTAACTCGCTTTCAATGAACACAAGAACGAACAGATATACGATGGCAGACACAAATAACATCAGGACCCGCATTTCTCGATCATCCGTAGTTTGGCGCTTCGCGCGCTCGGATTGACTTTGACTTCATTATCAAGCGGCTTCACTGCCTTCTTACGCAGTAGCACGACCTTCCCTTCTTTACTCTTATCCCGGAAAAACCGCTTCACGATGCGATCTTCACCCGAGTGGTACGAAATGACCAGCATGCGACCGCCTCGATGCAAACTTTGAAGTGCCACCACAAGCCCCAGACGGAGATTGTTCAGTTCGTCGTTCGTCCAGATCCGCAGCGCTTGAAATACTTTGTGCAGATTCTTCTTAAGAAACCGCCGGGGAACGGCGTTTTCAATTAGATTCCTCAGTTCGAGAGTCGAGGTAAGATGTACCCTGTGCTCGTAGATCTCCCTTCCCAACCTGCGATAGTTACGTACATCGCCGTATTCCTTCAAGATCCTCGCAACCTCCTCTTTCGATGACCGACGCAGTTTTTCGGACAAAGCCAGGTAACGTGGTGACATACGCATGAGCAGACGACCCTGACGCTCAAAACTGAAACCGCGGCTGGCCGTCGTCACCTGGTGATATGACACACCCAAGTCGAACAGAATGCCGTTGACCAAGGCGATATTTAGTTTGTCAAGGATTAAATCTAGATTAATAAAATTATCCTCGAAGAGCCAGCAACGCTTGCTGAAGCCTACCGTTTGGCGCCGGCTGTAGTCAATAGCGGCCGGGTCGCAATCGACACCTATGAATTTAGCCGTCTTCGTACTCTTCAACATGGCTGTAAGATGGCCCCCGCCGCCCACAGTGCAGTCGCAATAAATCCCATTCTCTTTCAATCCCATCCAGTCCAGAACCTCATTGAGCAACACAGGTCGGTGGTAAACCTGCTGCGATATCATTTATCAGGAGAAGCTTTTCAGTGCAGCCCTGCGCGATGGATATATCTCGAAGGGATAGAATCCATACAACCTGAGGATGTCGTACAGATAGGGCGAGACGTTCACAAGTTTTATGTCGCCTCCGAATTTCTTGAATTTTTGCTGGTATTCGATGAGAAGACCAACGACTTTATAATTTATGTGGCTGACCCGGGAAAGATCAATTATTATGTTCAGATCATTGTCCTCGATCATCTCTTTCAATTTCAATTCAATCTTCCCGAATCCCTGCTCATCGATTTCACCGCTTGGCAAAAAGAAAGAGACTTTCTTGTCTTTCATTGCCTCAACCGCCTGTATTTTCATCTTTCCTCCTTCTCAATTCCTCGATGCTCTCGGCATCCTCTAAATAGAATTTCTCGATTTCCTTACCAAACATCTCGTAGCTATCAGGAGACCAAAGTTCTATGTAATTTATTTCACCGACGATCACAACCTCTTTCACGATGTGGGCATGTGTGAGAAGGAAATCCGGGATCAATATTCTTCCCTGAGCATCCAGTCGATCTTCTTTAATGCCGAAGGTGAAGTGGCGCCGATACCTGCGTGACTTGAGGTAATCCATTGAAAGAGATAAGAGCTCTCTGTCTTCTATCTCCTCCCATGTCTTCAGCGGGTACACGGCTATCTCGCGGTCATACCCCGGAGTCAAGATCACCCTTCCTTCAGACTCATGGTTCAGCATATTGCGAAACTGACTCGGGATGGCAAGCCGTTTCCGCTCATCCAGTATGTGGGTGAAGAATCCACGGAATCTAACTTTCCCCATTTCTCCCCATTTCACCCCATTTTACATATTATTTGTATTTTGTCAAGTACTAAGATGCGTCAAATTTGGAGAATTATGCTCCAAATATTGAGACTTTTTCTGGGAACTGCCACAAGGTGCGGCAGCACCGCGTTTATTCTACGTTTTTTTGTAAGGTTATGGTTCTCGGTGATCTTTTTACGAAGTCTTCTTCAATCTCGCGGCAAAGACCCCATCGGTATTATAGTCACACGGCAGGATCTTGAGGAATTCATTGCCCAGTGGCGTGAATTTCTTCGCCGGTTCTATGACGAAGTTCGGATTGTCTTTCAGAAACAACGCAATGACGTCCTCGTTCTCATCCGGCAAAATACTACATGTCGAATAGATCAACGACCCGCCCTTTCTCAGAAGTGTAGCAGCATTAGTTAGGAGATCATATTGGAGTTTTGCCAGTCTTGTAACAACTTTCTTGTTCACGCGATCCTTCACTTCGGGTCGTTTGGCAATGACGCCTGCATTTGTGCAGGGTGCATCAACGAGTATTTTGTCAACTTCCTCCAGTTTGTAGTAGCGTCCGTCTGCGATGACCGGCGTTATCATCTGGATACCTAACCTGAGGGCATTTTCAACAACAAGTTTCAATCTCTCATTGCTTATCTCAACGGCTACTATCATGCCTTCATTCTTCATCATCTCCGCCATATAGGTTGCCTTGCTCCCGGGCGCCGAGCAGAGGTCAATAATCTTCTCACCCGGTTTTGGATCGACGAGGTGGCATACCAGACCCTGAGCCTCATCGTGAATAGAAATATAGCCCTGTTTCATCAAAGGACTATTGATTATCAGGCTGAGATGGTCGACCGACTTGAATTCAGGGAACCAATTCGCTTCCCTGAATTGCAGCCCGCTTAAGCGCAACCTCTCCTTGGCCTCCTCAACACTGTTTTTCAGAAGATTTATGCGTATGTACGGCGTTGGGCGTATCTTGAAACAATCAATGATCTTCTCTCCCTCCACTTGGTACGCCTCTATGATCTTCCTGAAAACCCACGCCCGTGGCTCCCGCAACACCTGCACTCGTTTGTTTCTGATAACACCACGTAAAACGGCATTTATCAATCCTTTTTCCTTTATGTTCCGACCAAAATTGACTGCTTCGTTGACGATAGCATAGATCGGAATGCGATCGAAAAAAAGATATTGATAGACTGCGATTCTCAGCACGTTCTTCAGCGTCGAATCGAGCGAGAAAAAATCTCCTGTCAGGGTCTCTCTGATTATTTGATCGATCTCCTCACGGTGACGCAGAGTACCGAACGCCAGTTCATTAGCGAGTTGTCGATCCTCATCCTTCATTTCATTATTCTCGAAAATGGATGCCAAGGCATCCTTTACATTCTTCCCCTCGTCAACTTCGCACAGTGCGTTGAGTGCAGCTTCGCGTGCGGTCATCCTAACACCTCTCCTTTTTGTATGCGATATCCATTGATGAAATCCTGCACCGAGATGGTTTTCCTACCTTCGGGTTTGACGGCAAGAAGCGCGAGCGATCCACTGGTCGTGCCGACATGTAATTTTCTATCTTCAATCAACAGCGAGCCCGGTGATAATCTCTTGTCACCGACCTGCGCTTGCAAGATCATCAATTCCTTTCCACGGAAATACGTTCTCGCCCCCGGGTGTGGCGAAAGTGCTCTAATACGATTATTGATTACCGTAGCGCCTTCTGTCCAATCTATCAATAATTCACACTTCTTCAGCTTCGGGGCATAAGATACTGCTCCATCTTGCAGGACCGAACGACAGTCCCCTGATGCTATGCTGTGCAATGTACCAATGATCATCTCGGCGCCGAGGCCGGAAAGTTTCGTCGAGAGTGACCCATATGTATCATCCTCTTCAATTTCGACACTGCGCTGCGTGATCATCTTTCCGTGATCGATCTTCTCGTCCATAAAAAAAACTGTGACGCCTGTTTTCTTCTCTCCCGCCATTATCGCACGCTGGATAGGTGCAGCACCCCGGTACTGCGGTAAGAGAGAAGGATGGACGTTGATACTACCCAAACTCGGTATCTCGAGCAATTCTTTGCATAAGATATGGCCGTATGCTGAAAGCACATAAAGGTCAGGACCGAGTAGCCGTATTTCATCGACAAACGTCTCGGCATTCGGGTCAGGAGGCATGTAGACTTTAACGCCCGCGCTCTCTGCCCATCGCGCGATTTCGGGCAATGAGTGTTTCAACCCTCTGCCTTTCGGTTTCGGTTCCGAAACAACAACCCCCACGATCTTGAACTGCCCATGGATATTACGGGCTATCGGCAATGAGAAATCAGACGAACCGAAAAATAGAATCTTCATGGTTCGCACTTAGTCTCCGCCGTCCCGGGCATTTCTTCCGTGTACTTTGCAATCATCTCCTTATCTGTCTCTGCGGCGTGATCGATCAAGAGAATGCCATCCAGATGATCCATTTCATGCATCGTTGCTCGTGCAAGAATGCCGCTGAGTTCAAGCACAAAACTCTCGTTGTACAAATTCTTTGCACTAAGGCGCACCTTCTGGGGTCGAGCTATTTTCAGATAGAGTTCGGGAAAACTGAGACAACCTTCTTCACATATTTCATCTCCCTCCTGCTGCAACACGATTGGGTTAATACATACAATAGACTCAGTATTCTCTTCGTTCGGGTGCGCGTTCAGAATGAAAATACGATGCGAAGAACCGATCTGATTTGCTGCCAGGCCGACACCATCCTCAGCGATCATCGTTTCTATCATCCTATCGACCAGGCGAAATACATCCTCGCCGATTTTCTCAACCGGCACGGTTTTCTTCCTCAATTCGGGCGCTGGATATTTAAGGACTGATTCCGCCAATTTAGACTCCGCCTCTACTTGTCTGCAACACAACAACTTTGACAACTCGATCAGTTGTTGCCGGGGTTGAGTTTACCTACTATATGTCCTTTCTCCAACTCAATCTTCACGCCATCAGCGATAAGCAGTGTAACCGTATCGCTCTTAACGTTTGCGATCGTTCCATGAATGCCCGAAGATGTCGTTACGCGGTCGCCTTTTTGCAGCTCGGCAACCAGTCTCCTATGCTGCTTCTGCTTTCTCTGCTGCGGCAGTATCAGGAGAAAATAGAAAACGACAAATATCAGAATCAAAGGCAGCAAACCCATGATAGGATTGCTCTGTCCTGTGCTTTGTCCAATTATCAGATAAATCATCATATGCTCCTTTAGACATTATATCTATTTCGACAATTAAGTCAAGCATTCTTCTACTATTTCGACACTCTGGAATCACCTTCGTTTAATGCCATACATCTCGATGAACCACCTATGTCTCCCGCTCATCCACCATTATATTGACTTCGGCTATATTTTCCATAGAATCTTTTTATGCGCATAGTGACGACCTCCGAGATGGAGCAAATAGATAGCTGGGCCACTAGTAAGCTGGGTATTTCCAGCACCGTGCTCATGGAAAATGCCGGCCGCGGGTGCGTCGATGTACTCGAAACCTACCATAAATCGGAAAGGCTAAGGGTTTTGGTGGTGTGCGGGAAAGGGAATAACGGCGGTGACGGATTTGTCGCTGCACGTCATCTCCACAACCGCGGTGCGCTCGTGAATATCGCCCTTCTCGGCAAGGCGAAAGAGCTGAAAGGAGACGCACTCGTCAATCATCGTCTGGCAGCTAATGCGCATATGAAGATAGTGGAAATCACCCGCACTCAGGAGCTTACCGCCGTCCGTGACTCTTTTCACCCGGATGTGATGATCGATGCCATCTTCGGCACCGGTTTCAGTGGCGAGCCGCAAGGTATCTATCGCCAAGCCATAGAACTGATAAATGAAACTGAGGCCTTCGTCTTATCGATCGATATTCCTTCGGGAATCAACGGCGACAATGGCCAATTCAAAAACCTCTGCGTGATCGCCGACGCAACCGCTTCCATGTGCTTGCCAAAAAGAGGTAATTATCTATTTCCTGGACGGGAGTTCGGTGGCGAACTGCACCATGTTGACATCGGCATACCCTACTCCCTAATCGATACGGGCTATCCAAGAGTGGTCGAATATGATGACATTCTCTCCTGGATTCCACTCCGTCCAGCCGACGGTAACAAAGGTACATTTGGACAGATCCTCGTCGTTGCAGGAGCTAGAGGGTTCTCCGGCGCAGCCGCAATGTCTGCTCAATCGGCGCTCAGGGTCGGCGCCGGCTTAGTCCGGCTTGGTGCACCCCGTGGTATCATAGATGCCCTGGAGGCAAAGCTGCTCGAGGTCGTCAAGGTGCCGCTCGAACAGACCGAGAGCGAATCCATCCATGCCGATGCATTGGAGACACTAAAACCGTACATCCCTGGCAGTGATGTTGTTGTCGTCGGACCAGGCATTACCACGCATCCCGAAACAGCTAGGTTCCTGCGCGAATTTCTTTCAGCAATCACGTCGCCGTGCATCATCGACGCAGATGCGATAAATATCATTGCACAGGACAACAACATACTAAAAAGCGCTCATACCCCTTTCATTCTAACTCCCCACCCGGGGGAATTGGCAAGATTGATTAAGACTGCACCCAAAGACATCAACGAAGCACGGATCGAGACGGCGATCGAGTGCGCAAAGAAGTATGACTGTGTCCTGGTGCTGAAGGGTGCACCGACAGTCATCGCCGATCAGGAAGGAAATACATATGTGAACCCGACGGGAAATTCCGGCCTCGCGACTGCAGGTTCGGGTGATGTACTTGTCGGCATGATAGCCGGTTTCCTCGCTCAACAACCCTCGCTACTCAAAGCAGCGGTCACTGGGGTCTTCCTCCACGGTCTCTGTGCCGATCTGGCATTGGAAGACAGCAACGAATTCGCCCTGACCGCGGCAGATCTCATCGACTATGCACCGCAGGCAATAAACTTTCTATTGAGGAGAGAATTTGCTCGATAAAACGTAATGACCACGCTCGTTCTCTTTTTACTGACCCAGTCGGATATCTACCCTCAAAACCTAGCGTGGGATCGCTACAGCATGATGGCCCCGCTTGGGAGAGTCACCTCAATAGCATCTTCTAACCAGCATGTCTTCGCCCTGAGTGATGATTATCTACTCTTCATCGACAAATATACTTTCCGGATGGAAAACACAATCTACCTGAACCGAAGCGCGGAATTGGTCGGCTACGACCCTTACACGACCGACCTCTGGATCGCTTGCCGTGATAATCTGATTCGCCTCATGACGACAAGCTACAGCCTGCGCCAATTCCCTATACAGTTTACGGTAAGCCAATTCTCGATCGACGTCGACAAGATATATATCGAAAGCAACCGGGACGGTCAGAAGTACGCTCTTGATAAGATCACCGGAGTAGTGTCAGCGGTTACGTCGTTTCCCCGCAACCTTACCTGGTACAAGAAAGTATCGAACAGCGACATCATGCAGTATCCATTCCTCAGTCCGTACTACTTCAGCGATGATATCCAGACCTCACAAATACCATTCGAGCGATATCCGATCACCGCGATTCACGACGATGGAATGAATCTCTATGTCGGAACCGACCGCTACGGTCTTCTCAAATACAACAAGATCTCGTGGCAAAGTCAGCGCATTGTAAACGGCCCCCTCGACTCACGTGTAATCGCTGTCAGGAAAACTGATGATCGGATTGTCCTTATTTCAAACTCAGGCATCTCCTATTTCACCCCCCAAACCGGCATCTGGGATTACCAACGCTTCAGGGATGCGGTCGTGGATCTCGTGTATTACAGCGAACAGATCTATGTAGCACGACGCAACAGCGTGTTCCGTATTGCCGGGACAATGGAATTCCCGGTAGGAACGTTCAATAAGGATATCCTGTCGCTTGCCCATGATGAGCGCAACATTTATATAGGAACGCGTTCCGGAGCCTACCGGATCATTGAAGGAACCAGCGAGCCTGTGCTTTTCGGACCGACGACACATGCCGTCAACATCATCTATGCTACCGCCCGTTCGGTGTATGTGGGTGGAGAATTGGGTATGTACGAATACGATAGAGAAGCCGGTGAGTGGTCGACTGTATTGAATTTCGGCACAAAAGACATCGTCGAAGTAGCAGGTGACATATACTCACTCGGAACGAATAACCAAATCATCAGACACCCTTCCGCAACAGTTGATTCAGCAACAATCGACACTGCGTGGGTCTTACTTCCTTATTTCAATGTTTACGACATCGATACTGACGGCACAGTGCTGTATTGTGCAACCTATTCCGGCATTTACTACTATGAACCGGTAAGTGCCCAGTATCGTATCATCTACAATCTCCCCCGCGTCGCATACGATCATGTATTCGTCGTCGATGATCGTCTTTTCGCACTCTCGAAGGGCCTCATCTACTCACTACCCCTCGAATACCGCGACTGACCGACCGGGCGCAATTGTTTCCCAATGAACGATCGAAAGATCATATATGAATGAACGACGGACGACTTTCATCGAACACCTCGAGGAACTGCGGCGGAGAATCCTCTATTCCATTGCCGCTGTTGCAGTGTCAACGGTTGCCGGATTCTTTTTTGCGAAGAGGTTCCTGAACCTGATCATTCAAAGGGCATCCTTAAGCACAACTTATTTTTTCGCACCTGCCGAAGCTTTCGTCGCTCAAATAAAAGTCGCGGTGTTTCTCGGAATCGTCATCTCCTTTCCGTTCATCCTCTATCAGAGTTGGACATTCATCGGACCCGGATTGACCAAGAGTGAAAGGCGGATTTCATTGAGCTACATGGCTTCCGGTTTGGTGTTATTCGCGATCGGCATCCTCTTCGGATATTACATACTCATACCGTACGGTCTCAGGTTCCTGCTCTCATTCGGCAGTGAAATGATTCAACCGTTAATGAACATTGGTAAATACATGAATTTCTTCCTGTGGTGCCTCCTGGGCAGCGGGTTATTATTCCAATTGCCTTTGCTCTTATTCTTTCTGATACGACTTGGTATTGTTGACGTCGAAACAATCACTAATCATAGACCGGAAGCGATCGTTGGGGTACTCGTTCTCTGCGCGGTCATCACACCGACCGGCGACTTCTTCACACTGCTGCTGCTGTCCGTACCTCTAATGCTCCTCTTTGAGCTGAGCATCCTGATCGCCAGATTGTCGACACGAAAGAAACCGCAGAACTGACCCACTCAGCTTCAAAGCCTTAGATTCGGGACGGTATCGATTCTCCCTTGACTTGATATTGTTTTGCATTATAATTTCCTCTGTCGAACAGTAATGATGTCAGGGGCCGTAGTTCAGTTGGGAGAACGCTTGACTGGCAGTCAAGAGGTCACGGGTTCGAATCCCGTCGGCTCCAATCAGAGAATTGGAGGTCATAATGACAAAAATGTTCACCAGAATGTGTCTGTTGACACTGATAGCAGTGAGTTTGTCTGTTTGGTGCGCACCAACACAGACTGTTAAAGAACCGACAAGTACCATGACTGCTGAAGAAAAGCAAAAAGAGGCAGAGCAGTCTTATTCAATCGGGTTTGAGTACTACAAGCAGGGCAACTACGACGAAGCCGTCAAGAATTTCACGAAAGCCATTGACATAATGCCGAGATTCTACGCTGCGTACGTCGCCCTGGCAAAGGCCTACCGCGCCAAGGGCGATATCCTTGCAGCGGAAGCCGAGTATAAAAAGGCAAAGAACCTCGACGCGAAGGATGCTCGTTCCTATGAAGGACTAGGTGCATTATACACGGAATTACAGAAATACGCAGAGGCGATCGCCGAATACGAAAACGGCTTGAGAGCCGATACGAAAAATGTCAACCTTCTCAACGGCGTTGCCTACGTTTACAGAAAAATGAGCAACTATGATAAGGCTCTGGAATACTACAACAGAAGTCTGGAAATCGAACCGGAGAACCTGACCACTATGTTTGCCGTCGCAGATATCTACATTGAGATGGAAAACCCGAGACGAGCGATTGCCTACCTCGAAACGATAATCGAAAGGAAACCGAACATCGTCGAAGTTCGCGAAAAGCTCGCCCAAGTGTATTTTGAAACGAAGAACTACGATCCCGCCGCAAAACTGTACAAAGATCTGGTCAAGGAGCAACCGGATAACTATCGCTACCACATGCAGTTGGGTTCGGTCTACATAAAACAGAAGAAGTATCAGGAAGCCGAACAGTCGCTAAATACGGCAAGGCGCCTGGCACCGAGCAGCGCATCGCCGATCTATTCGCTCGTTGACCTGAACCTCGTGCGCGGGCGTTATAGCGCGGCAGAAGAACTTGCGAACGAAGCCTTGAGGATCGAACCGACCAATCTCTACGCGTACCTCCTGTTGGGCGACATCTATATCCGCAGGGGATACGATGCCCGGGGAAGATGGACTCAGAATAAGAGTACCGCAAACTGCAGCATTTTGAACGCAGCGATCAGCTATTTTTCTACTGCCATCTCTCACTACAATAAGGCACGGACCGATGTACAGTGGAGCGCTTACGCGAATAACGAAATAAAACGCAGCAATACATGGCTCGAAGAGTTGCAGGAAGACAAGTGGTTCTACTGCAAGGGTGGATCGCAATGAGCAAAGGTCTTTCAGGCTTTGGTGTCATATTCCTTATCATAGTCTTCCTGATAGTAGGATATACGGGGTACCAGGTTGGCCGGGTCCATTTCAATCATGGTTCACTCAGTGAAAAAGTCGAGAACACCGTGCGCATTGGCCCCGTACAGAATGACGATATGATCAGAGAGGAACTAAGAAAAGTTGCCGAGGAGTTGAGCATCATTCTGTCTCCCGAAAACATATGGATAGACCGCTCTATACCGGATTCTTTCGGGATATACATTGAATATGAGGACTCGTCGAGTATATTCGGTATATTCACGTACAATCGTAAGTTCGTCATAGACAAAGTGGCTCCTATCCAGATCAATTACTGATGTTACAGCTACCTGTTCTCCTTCTCAACCAGAATTACGAACCGATGACAATTCTCAGATTGAAAAGGGCAATCACACTGTTGATCTTGGGAAAGGTCGATATGGTTGAGAACGCCGATGGCAAATTGCTGCATGCGATCAGCATAACGTACCGCGTTCCGTCGGTGATTCGCCTGAGATACTATGTACGCATAAAACGTAAAGAGATCTCCTTAACCAAGAAGAACGTCATAAAGAGAGACAACCATCAGTGCCAATACTGCGGGAAGCGAGCGGGTGAGATGACTGCCGACCACATCCTACCGAAAGCGCTCGGCGGTGACGAATCGTGGGAGAATCTCGTTTGTGCATGCCATGAGTGTAATAATAAGAAAGGTGATTCAAGTCTGAAGCACGTCGGCATGCATCTCATGAGGAAGCCGCGAAGGCCAAACTATTTTACTTTTGTGCTCAACGAGTTTGGTAATCCGAATGCGGAGTGGCGACCTTACCTTTTTCAGTGTTGATGTAGGCATAGTATCATATTGGTCCGCACGCTATTAGTTACGGCCTTTCTGTTGCTGCATTCGTTATCCGCGATGCCAAGCGCGGATCGGCAGCCCCTGGTTGAAACCAGGGGTAATGTTTTTTACTCGACCCAATACTTACTCGCCGGAATGCAGAGTGTCCGTAATCAACAGGACGTAGAACGTCTCATATTCGGAATGCTCGAAAGATATAACAACAACGGATTTCCATTTTGCCGCATCACCCCGGACGTGATCCGTTTGGAAGATGCGCCCATGAGAATCATTCTAAATATAGATGAAGGCCCGAGGGTTATCGTCCAGGACCTGTTCTTCCAAACGACCGGACGTACGAACTCAAACGCTGCCATTCGACTTGCTAATTACAGAGAGGGTCTTCATTTCTCCAGGAAAGAGGCCGAACGCGCAAAGAAACGACTGATGAAGACCAAAGCATTCGAAGCCGTAAACGAACGTATCCTTGAGCGCGATGGCAGATATTATCTGATGCTTACTGCAAATGAAAAAGAGAGTGATTTTCTCACTCTTTCCGGCTCGTTCAGCGGTACCGATGATGCGAACTTCGGCGCATCATTTTCGTCCTTCAATGTTCTGGGTACACTGCGCACATTGGATTTCGAATACGAATACCAGCGTCTCTTCTTGATCAGATTCCGCGAACCGGTACTCATCTCCCCCGCACAGATCGACGCCGATTTTTCCATCCTGACCTACGACAGTACAAGGCTGATCAGCGGACGCTTGGAATTTGCAGCTCCGATCGGAATGAACATCGGCGTATCGCTTCTCTCAGGTATCGAAACCGCCAATTATTACACAAACGACACGGCAACACATCAGAGTACCGACAATCTCCTCGGAATGGGAATCAACTTCGATTACACCCGTCCTGACTGGTCTGTACTTCAAACGGTCAAATTCGACTACCTCTTCCGGGACAAAGACAGATGGAGAATAATGTATGATGGCGAGTTCGAACTGTTCAAGTTCGTCATCAGACCGCACTACCGACGTGTTCAGACCGATGGCTTTGAATTCTTCGATTATTTTCGTATGGGCGGCGCCAAAGATATACGGGGCTACCTCGAAGATGAATTCATAACGACTCGTGCAATGTGGTGTAATGTCGAATATCATCGTCTGTTCATCTTTCCGCTCTTTGACATTGCACGAATCGGCGGAGAGATATTCTTTTCCTTTGGCTTTGGCATCACAGCAAAATCCAGGTTTGCTGACGCCACACTCGTTCTGGCCTGGCCGCGAAAGGGCAAATGGTCAGACGGTAAGATCCATCTTACTTTTGCCAAAGGCTTCTGAGGATTCACAGGTAACGATACCACATCCTTCAGCGATTCGTTGAACAGCAGGCTTGAACAACACTTCTTTGTCGCTATAATAACTATCTGAAGGAATTGTTACTAAGGAGGAAAGCATGGTACTGCTTCTCATATTTGCCTACACTTTGCCGATCGACTCACCTTTGATGGATGACATAGAATACCTTCAGCTCAGAGGACTTGTCGACATTCCCTCCATGAAACCTTATGATACGGAATGGGTGACCGGGCAGATAGATGCACTGATCATAAATGAAATCCGCCTCAATGCCATCGACCGGACCATCTTGTCGAGCTTCTCACCTCTACTGCTTAAGAATCCGGATTTCTCATATCTGCTTCACGTCAACGGCGCGTATGAAAGATATCCTATATTGTATTACGGGGCACTCGACGAACGGTTCGGCGGGTCAATCCTCTCTCACTTAAGCTTCTCCCACGCAATGAAAATCCGGCGCGCCAATACACTGGACACGCTCGGTCCAAAGCCCTGGAACGAATTCCAGGCTTATCTCAAGGAAGGACTCCTGAGGTTTGAACATAATAGGCTCCGCTTCGATCTTGGACGGCGTAACCTTCAATGGAACTCTGGCGGGACCCACAGTCTTATTCTTTCAGCGGACGCCCAAGGATATGACGGATTCCTGCTCGCTCTTAAAGGCGCCTACCTCGAGTTCCACGGTATGTTCACGATACTTGAAGCCGCGAGAGCCAAATACCTGTCGCTCCACCGTCTTGGATTGAATCTCAGAGGATTCCTGAAAATCGGATTCTCCGAAGCCGTCCTTTCCGCCGATTCACTCGAACCACTCTACTTGAATCCATTCCTTCCTTTTTATCTTGCTCAGTGGGGCACTGCCCGCGACGATAACGCCATGTGGTCATTCGACATGCAACTTCATCTCTTTAATTCGATACTCTACGGTGAATTACTCATTGATGATTTCATGTACGAAGATGATCCCTTCCCGGACAAAATCGCTTACCAAATTGGATTGAAATCATTACTTTGGGAATCTGTGATCGCCCACATGAATTACACGTTTGTCGACAAATGGGTCTACACGCAGCGCCTTGCACAAAATGTTTATGAGCGGAACGGACATTGTCTCGGTTTTCCGCTGGGCAACGATGTCGATCGCCTCTCGATTTCGCTGAAGTACATCAATCGGTTCGGCATTTCCCCGCGCGTATCGTTCCTTTACACACGACAAGGTGAAGGAAGTATATACATACCGTACGAAGACGAGGGTGGATCCGTTAATCCCCCATTTCCTTCAGGCATTGTTGAGAGAAAACTCGAACTCCGATTCGGCGTAGACTATACCTTCCGAAATCATATTCACCTGAGAATGAATATTGGTCGGAAGGACCTGTATAATGCCGACCATATCGAAGGCAATGATGTTGATGACCTTATTCTGAATTTGTCGTGTTGGTTGATTCTTTAGGGGTTGTCGACCGAAAAATACGCGACCGTCTCAATGCCGGAAGTGACGCACGTGGGTGAACACCATTGCAATATCGTGTTCATTACAAGCGTCGATAACCTCGCTGTCACGTTTTGAACCACCAGGCTGAATAACCGCTGTCACACCACCTTTTGCCGCAGTATCGATTCCGTCACGGAAAGGAAAGAACGCATCCGAAGCCATTACAATACCTGCGCTGCGGTCAACCGACTGCTTTGATGCGAGTTCGACCGCACCGACCCTCGATGTCTGACCCGCACCGATTCCGACCGTCCTTCCCCTTATGGCAAAGACAATGGAATTCGATTTTGCCCACTTCACGACTTTCCAGGCGAATTTCAGGGCCGCAGTCTCATAATTATCTGGAGACCGCTTCGTCACGACTTCCCAATCCTTCAGATCCGCCTGATCGCGCTCCTGGACGAGTATTCCACCGAACACCGGCCGGTAGACGACTGGTTTTATCAACTGCGGGTTCAATTCTACAATACGTAGATTCTTCTTCGCACGCAATATCTCCAGCGCTCCTTCATCATATCCCGGCGCAATGACGACCTCAAAAAAATGCTCGGTGACAAGTTTAGCCGTATCCGGCTCCATTGCCCGGTTCAGACCGACGATTCCTCCAAAGGCCGACGTGGAGTCTGCCATGTACGCGCGCTCAAATGCCTCTGATTGTGTTTCTCCGACAGCCACGCCGCATGGCGTTTGGTGCTTTATGATTGCACAGGCGACCTCTTCAACGAATTCATTTGCTGCGCCGAAAGCGACGTCTGCATCGAGGATATTGTTGTAAGATATCTCTTTGCCACCGAGGATCTTAAACCCATCATGGAGAGATCTATCCAGATAAAACGCCGCCTTCTGATGTGGATTTTCACCGTAACGCATCGATATATATCTTTCGGCTGCGGCCGTATAATATCGTCGGGTTTCGAAATTCGGTGAGAAATAGTTTGCGATGATTGCATCATACCAGGCAATGTAGTCGAGTGCATTCCTTGCCAGTTCGAGTCTGTAGCTCTCATCCAACGTTTCCTTCCGCAGGACATCCGTGATCCCTTCGTATTGACCAGGGTCGAATACCACTGCGACCTTCTTGTAATTCTTGGCTGCGGCTCTGATGAGGGTCACCCCCCCGATATCTATGAACTCGATCATTTCATCGAGTTTCTTGTCCTGTTGTGCGAAAAAAGGATAGAGATTGCATACTACGAGTCCAATCTCTCCGGTTTCAAGAATTTCTTTCGCGATCTTCTGGCTGAGCGTCTTTACCCGCTCGCTTTCCGAACCGCCCGTGTAGTCGGACACCTTGATCGATTCGATCCCATTTTCAACGAGTAACTTCTGGGTACCCCCGGTCGCTATGATCTCGAAATCAAAACTCTTCAATGTCTTTGAGAGCTCCACAATTCCTTTCTTATCCGCAACTGAAATGAGAGCTTTTTTACTGATACTCTTCATTATTATGCTCCGTATTTCTTCATCTTCAATGCATTTGCCAGAAGCAAAGGCATAATGTCCATTGATTTGATATTACCCAAAATTCCTTGAGCGCAATTTCTCTCCGTGAATCGCTTTTTTTCGGGAAAGACATAATTCGAATGGAGAAGCAAGGGGTTGGGGTGCCACGAATGCGAACGCAAGACCGTGGGCGTCGAATGGTCCGATGTAATGCAAAGAACATCTGGCTTAAGATTCACTATCGTGATGAGGTGTTTGTCGAATTCTTCAATGCACCTGACCTTTTCCACCTGGTCGCCGTCCTCGCCGGCTTTATCAGTTCCTTTTATATGTATGAAGAAGAAATTATAGTTAACATAATTCTCTTTGAGCGTGTTTATCTCATCCGTCAACGTTTCACCGGTCCTCAACACCTCCATACCGACCAGAGATGCGAGCCCTCGGTACATCGGATACGTGGCAATTGCCACTGCATTCAAACCGTACCGTTCTTCCATTGAGGGGAGATTAGGGTTTCGGGCATAGCCCCTGAGAAGAACATAATTTGCGCACTTCTCATCGGTCAGAACCTCGGCCGCCCTCGTTATGAACGCGTTGACGATGTCGGCAGATCTCTTCGCTCGTTCGTCCATAGCTTCAGCAAATACCGGCTTTAGATTCTCCTTCTGTGGATCGGCATCGGTCAGACTTTCTGAAAGCCCTCCGTTCTCGAATTTCACCACGAATCGATGTTCCTTGGCCGGCTTGATGACGACCGGTATCTGTTCTATGTCTTTGATTACGGCCTGAAGCTTTCTGCATAATCTACTGCATTCCTTCGTTGAAATTCTGCCTGCGCGGCGATCGACAATGATACCGTCTTTGATCGTGGCAAAATTCGCGCGGACTGCCAGATCATTCTCTCCCACATCCATCTCTATCCCGAGTGCCTCAAGCACGCCTCTGCCGATTTGATGCTCGGTGGGATCATACCCGAACAGGGCAAGGTGTGAAGGTCCGCTGCCCGGCGTTATCCCATAGGACACGGGGATTGTAAGGGCAAAACTACTCTTTTTTGCGAGGCGGTCGAGATTCGGTGTTCTGGCTATCTCAAGCGCCGTCTTATCTGGAGCCGGCAGGTCTCCCAGACCATCCAAGACGATAAGGATTATTTTTTTCTCATTCTTGTTGAGTAATTCTCGCATAATCTGTGTCATGCTCTCCTCTTCGACACCCCAATGATAGTCGGATTTTATGCTCAGTCAAGTGTGAACGCCTTTAAGCCGCAGCATTCTACGCGCTTTCAACCGAATATTCCAGCCGCGTGATACGAGGAGCGGACGAGCGGCCCACTGATAACATGCTCGATGCCGAGTCCCCGGCCGATCTTATTGAATTCGTCGAACTCATCAGGGGTGTAGAATCTTTGTACCGGAAGATGCTTCCGTGTCGGTTGCAGATACTGTCCGATTGTGACTATCCGTACGCCGACGTTTCTCAAGTCCATCAAGGTATCAGAGATCTCGTCGATCGTTTCACCCAAACCCACCATCAGGCTGCTCTTCGTGATGATACCTCTGTCCAATTCGGTGCACTTCCTCAGCAAAGCCAAAGATCCCTCATAACTGCACCTTCGATCACGGATATACGGTGTAAGGGTCCTCACGGTTTCGATGTTGTGGCCAACCACAAATGGCCGGGCATTCAGAACTACTCGCAAGAATTCTTCGCTGCCGCCGAAATCAGGGACGAGCGCCTCGACCTTCACCTTGGGATTTTTTTCAGTAATTCTTCTAATCGTCTCTGCATAGTGCTGGCTGCCATAATCCTCCAGGTCGTCGCGATCGACCGACGTGATGACAACGTATTTCAACCCGAGGGACCTTATGACATCTGCAACATGGTCTGGCTCCTTAGGGTCCAGGATTCCCTCTGGATCTCCAGTCTTCACGGCACAGAACCTGCACGCCCGGGTACAGACCTTGCCGAGTATCATGACGGTCGCGCTCTTCTGCTTCCAACACTCCGAAATGTTGGGGCAGCGTGCCTCCTGACAGACCGTCGAAAGGTTCTTCTCCTGGAGAATGCGGTATATGGTTTTGTATTCATCCCCGGATGGAATACTTACTTTCAGCCAATCGGGCTTTCTCAGATGACTTCTTTTAAACATACTCTCTTTGTTTCTTGCCCGAATATGGAACCAAAACTGCTGACGACACTCTCTTTTATTTCATCCATGGCGATTTCTCTACCCAATATTTTTTGCATCGACACCATCTCGACATTCTTCAATCCGCAGGGCACGATCAGGTCAAAGTAATTTAGATCCGTGTTGACGTTCAGGGCAAAGCCGTGAAAACTCACCCACTTCTTCACTGCTACGCCGATCGAGCAGATCTTACCGCTTTCGGTCCACACTCCGATCATTTTTTCCTTTGTATACGCTTCAATGCCGAAGCAGTGTAGGGTCGCGATTATCGTCCTCTCAATACCATTGATAAACGGCTTAATGCCGGCAAGACCATCACGCACATTAAAAATTGGATAGCCTACGAGTTGTCCGGGTCCATGATAAGTAGCATCTCCCCCGCGTTCGATGTGATACAAAGCCACCCCCCTTTGATTCAATGCCTCGATGGGGAAAAGCACGTTACCCGGCTTTCCGCTCTTGCCCACTGTAATGACAGGGTTGTGCTCGACGAGGATGAGCACATTGGGCAGCTCGTCTGCTACCCGCCTCGCGTGAATGTTCTTCTGGAGTTCCCAAATTTCTTTGTAGTCTCGATTACCCAGATCCAGAATGTGCACGGCTTGCCTTATCGTCTTTTTCTCTTCTTAACTCTGCCTACGTCTTGTCGATCGTGGCGCTGATAGGGATCGGTTTGACTGGCGGCCGGTAAGTAGGCTGCACGATGTCCTTAATCGGTATGTTGAGCTCTCGCGAGAGGATCTTGGCGATATGCTTACGGCAGCCCTTACCCTGGCAAAGTCCCATGGTTACCCGCATAATTCTCTTCAGGTCATCCATGGTTTGATATCCCTCTTTAATCTTCTGTACTATTTCTTCCTCGGTGATGTCTTCGCAGCGACAGATAATCTTCACGGAGTATTCTACTCGGAAATCAGTCAGAGTCAAGTCGGTACAACAGAGATAGGGAAACCCGGGGAAACGGTGAAAGGAAGAATTCACAGTGATGTGGCCGTAACCCTTAGTGACGATGCGCGCTTCGTAACCGTTGATCATATAACGTTGCCTTTTGCAGATAGCGGGATTCGTGCGGAGCAACACATATGTGTAACAATCCTCGCTGCCTTGACACCGTTACGTGAATCACTACAATCTATAGGAGGCGAAAATGAATGGAATAGGTAGAACATTGTCATTAGTAGTATTTGTCTCTTTCTCACTTACACTCGCCGGTGAATATGGCAGTATTGCCGGAAGAATCGTTGATAAAGAAACAAATCGACCCTTGGTTGGCGCACAGATAATGGTAGAAGGAACAAGCATCAAAGGCATATCCGACCAAAACGGCTATTACTTCATCCCGTATGTCCGAGCGGGCACGTATATTGTCACGGGCAGCGTGTCACATTGTCTACCGAGCTCATACGTCGATGTGTGCATAGTCGCTGACCATACTACGTTTCTTGGAATACAAATAAGTGGCGACCCTCTTGGATGGCCAAGCGTTCAGGAGGGGACTAACACGGATGACATCAACCGAGGAGTACTCAGCGCCAGGGACATCGAATGCCTTCCTGTGACAACACCCAGCGAATTGATCCAAACGCAATCCGGCATCGTCACGAGCAATTACGGCCTGCACTTACGCGGCAGCACGAGTGACGATATTGCATACTACGTTGATGGCCTTGTCATGATGTGGCCGTATGTTACGGGTTGGCAACACATACCGATGCCGCTTAATGCTGTTGAGCAATTTTCCCTGCAGAGCGATGACATTGAGTCTGAATACGGCCAGAACCGCGGCGGCGTAGTGAATATCGTCACCCGCCAGGCCGGCACAAGACCCGCGGCCAAGATCCAATATTTCACTGATGAAATATTCTCCGGTGACAAACTCAATTTTGGCAGTAACAATTACAACATATCGGCAAGTGGCCCTTTGCCGGGAAACTTCGGCTACTTTCTCTCCGGTGACCTCCTTTTCACCAACGCCTTCCAGGAATCAAAATACAGAATACTATCACCGAGAAACGATTATCACGGCTACGGCAAACTGACTTACAAAATTCCAGGCGCACGCGGACAACTGAGTGTTTCTGGCTTCCGGGCGCGTGAACAATGGGTCAGGTGGAATCCGTATATAGAGTCGGGCAATAACTTGAAGTATTTTAGCCAGCGGCCAATGACCAGAACTAAATACTGGTACGGAATGGCAGCACTTGATTACAGACTTTCATCGAGCAATCTCACTTCACTGAGATTCGGTATTACGCACTTGGACCGGTGCTACGGAAACCGTGATTACATTCGGGAAGAGGATAGTGGTCATTCATGGTATGATGATTACCGGTTCAAGGCAGAGCACTTGATACCCTACCTCCTCGACGAAGAATGGCAGGAAGAAAATTCAGTGACTCTGCGTAATATACTCGTCGATAGCATCATGGCATATCATACAGAATGGGCAGGATATAGCGTAGAGAATTTGAGGGTTGATCCGTGGGGTATCGGCGGGCTCTTCAAATTATCTGGCGATTACCAAGTCTGGTCATACTTTCAGGCAAGAGACATGCAGATCCGTCTCGATATCAACCAGTATCTGAGCAGAAGGCACGAATTGAAAGCAGGTATTCACTATACAGGATACTCGTTGGAGCACTTCAATAATCCCGTTGCCTGGGCAAGTGATCCGCTTTGGGACCATGTGGAACGTAATCCTTATAGAATCTCCGCATATCTGCAGAACAATTTCAAGGTCTTCGGCGATATTTCGTTCAACGTGGGTCTGCGGTTGGACGATTTCAACCCGCGCATCGAGCCGCGTATAGACACGCTGCCAGTCTATTCAGAAATCGAAGAAGTCCTTAGGATCTCACCGCGCGTCACGCTTGCCGTGCCCCTCACCAACAAACTGACGACGCGATTCAACTACAGCCACTATCTCAATCCGTTCTTCACATTTCCATATGCTGATGATCATTTCTACGCGGAACGCACGGTAGCCTACGAGTATATGATCAATTACGCCATTACAAGAAGAATCAACATAGGCCTGGATCTCTATCATAGACGACACTATGACTGGTCCCAGATAAAAAACGATCAATATGATTATGTACTCTATGATGACCGTGAGTACGAGGAATGTGTCCGCGTGTCGGGCGCTCTACTCGAGATGCGGGTTATGCCATGGCAGCATACACAACTCAACATATCATACAATTATCAATTTACGCGGAGGGATAGTATCGAATGGTGGTGGGGATACTACTACCCACCTCCAGTGTTGTCAGAGTTCATTCCGGCCGCCTTCGATGAAACACATCAACTGAGAATCAGGCTAGATTTTGAATTCCCGCAATACCCCACGTACAAATTGCTGAGATACACCGAAAGTTCTGTTCTTCTCAGTTATCACTCGGGCCAGCCGTACACGCCTACGGATCTGCTCGGCAATGTCATCAATAACAGGGACTATCGACGAATGCCGGATTACTGGAATGTTGACTGGAGGATCACGCGCCGTTTTCGCATCGGCAGTACACGACTGGTCCTATCCGCGCTGATATTCAACCTTTTCAATACCACACAAATAACCTATGTCTACACAACGACCGGCGATCCTGATGACCATGGCGACACCCCTCCATCAAGCGAGCCATTCGGCTACACATCGATGGCCAGTTTATATTACAGTCCGCAGGCTGATTTTGACCATGATGGACTTATAACGCCGGTCGAGGCACGCGACGCCTATTTCGGTGCACTCATGGATTTCTACAATGATCCCACGAATTACGCCATGCCCTTCCGTGTTCGGCTCGGAATCGGAATTGAATTGTAGGAAACCCGCCTTTACTGACACCAAATCAACCAGTTTGCCCTGGATCTGACGGAACTGCACCATCCACCAGCATCCACCAGCTCTGATATTCTGGTAATTACCAGAGTGTCGGAATTGAGAGACAATTGAAAACCGAAGATCCATTGCGTCAGGATCAACAGAATGTAATTCCTGTGCTACGCGCACAGACATACGCCCTATCGTGCTTGTTGACGGCGAAGGTTTTCTATGTATGATATGCAATCATGAACACTGAGGTATCGACGGAACGCAAGAACGCCAATCCGTACGTTGTCATCGAATGCCCTGAGAAGATACCCTGTGATCCCTGTGTCGATGCCTGCCCCAATGGTGCGATATCCATGCCCGGATCGATCATCGAACTGCCGCAGATCGATTATGAAAAATGCACCGGTTGTCTCGTCTGCATTCCGCGGTGTCCGGGCCTGGCGATATTCGTCGTCGACGACCGGCCAGAAGACCATTCGCTCGTCTACATACCCTATGAGTTCCTGCCCAGGCCCAAAAAGGGAGATACGGCAAAGGGACTTGACCGGGATGGAAAAGAGAGATGCGATGTGACGATCATTAAGGTTATCGACGCCAAAAAGTTCGACCGTTGTGCCATAGTCGGACTTTCGGTGCCAAAAGAACTCGCCCACGAAATCAGGGCGATCCGGATTACCGAGTAACTTTTTGCATTGAATTTATGTCTAAATAGTGAGGTGAAAAGATGATGAAAAGGATCTTATCTTCAATGTTTGTAATGCTTATCTGTGCCTTTGCTGGTGAGTATCTGGTGGATGTTGAGCTCACAGAAGAGAGGCTCTCCACCCTTGCACAAACAGGTGTTAGAATTCTGGCCGAACTGGAAAACTCTGCCGTCGTCCTGCTCGATGATGTTGATTTCGAGCGCATTTCCATGTTCAAGTACCGAATTCTCGACACGCCGTCAGTAACGGACGACTACTACATTGTGCGACCGATGAAAGGCGGAACCGACCTGACGCTATTCGGTGATATTCTCACCCGCGATGGCGATGACTACGTCATTAACGTTCAGACCGACATGCTGGAATCACTCATCGATCAAAGAGTGATGCTGAAGCATCTGTCATTCACGCCCATGGTCATCCGGAGCGGAACTGAATTTCCTCCCGTGCGTTACAATCAAACTGTCGCTGATATCGTGAGCCTCATCAGCGCCGACAGTATATTGGCGAATGTCCAGAGGCTCCAGGATTTCCGAACGAGACTTTCGACCCATGATTCGTGCATGGCGGCGGCAAATTGGATCCGCGACAAGTTCCTCGCCATCGGTTGCGACACGGTCTATTTTCAGTATCATACGACTGGACACGCGCCTAATGTGATTGCGGTCAAGGATGGCACG
This sequence comes from Caldifarciminota bacterium, assembly GCA_020349965.1. Lineage (GTDB taxonomy): Bacteria > Hydrothermota > Tepidihabitantia > SM23-42 > SM23-42 > SM23-42. Next base: position 1,916,647 of record CP070705.1, read on the forward strand.
GTCTATCCCGATTCGATATATGGAATCATATGCGGCCACTTCGACTCGTTTGCCTTCAGCTCCCCAGAGCTTGCCCCCGGTGCCGACGACAATGCAAGCGGAACCTCGGCCGTGATCGAAGCGGCACGCGTCATGCGTAACTACGACTTCGAATACTCAGTCCGATACATTGCATTCTCAGGAGAAGAAATGGGTCTATACGGAAGCGAATACTACGCCGAGAATGCCCGCTCTCAGGGCGACAGCATTATCGGGGTCATCAACGGAGACATGATCGCATACGTTGACTTGCAGCCGGAGTCACTCGAGGTCATTGCCAAACCAACGAACCCCGCGTGCGGGCCCTTTGCAGACTTCTTCGCTGCTGTAGCCGATACCTATACGACCCTCGAGACGACCATTCAACTGTCAACGACGATGATCTACTCAGACCACTCACCCTTCTGGAATCAAGGCTATGTGGCATTGTGCAACATCGAGGACTGGCCAACCAATACTCCCTACGTTCACACGCCCGGTGATTCCATTGGAGCTGGATTTAACGATCTTGCATTCTGCACCGATGCGACCAGAGCGGAAATCGCGGCGTTGGCTGTACTGGCAATCCCTGTTGGCACTGGAATCGATGAGCTAATAGCCGCTGGATCGGAAAATATCGGCCTCACAATACGACCGACGGTCGGGAGAGCCCTTTTCACGATCTCGCTAATGTCCCAATCCTCCAATCCTGCCAACTTGACGATTCATGACGTTGCCGGCCGCGTCGTCAAGAATATATCCCTACCGGCATCAGAGGCAGGTCAACAGGTATCAGCTCTCTGGGATGGCACTGATGACGCGGGCAAGCAACTTCCGGCAGGTATCTACCTTGTCACGGCCGCAGACAGAGCACTTTCGGCGACCGCAAAGTTAGTGATGCTGCGGTAGATAATAGTAGTAACAGGATCTGCATCAGATGACATAAAGGATCAAGAAAGATCTTCTTCGATCCACTTCTTGATCTCGTCTTTTGCCGGTATTCTTCCTGAACATTTGACCTTGCCATTGATGACGAGGCCTGGTGGCGTCATGATCTTATATTCCATGATCCTTTTCATGTCCGTCACTTTCTGAACGTCGGCAGCGACGTTCAATTCGGCAAGGACATCGATCGTCCTCTTCTCCACTTCATGGCATCTTGGGCAACCAGGACCCAGGATCCTTATCTCCACATTGCCTCCTTTCTCAAATACCTACAGGTCATCATGATGTCATGATCAAATAAATACCACCAAGGATGACCAGAACGCCGCATATCTTCTTAACGATCAGAACCCCTTTTGATCTACCGGTCCAGTGCAAATAGCGGTTCACGGTTTCGGTCAGTGTACCGGCCAGCACTATTATCGAGCAATGTCCAACACCATAAGCAAGCAGCAGGCCAATTGCAGAGAGCAATTCCTTGGCAGCGACCTTGAATACGACACCCAGCACAGGTGCCATAAAGGCAAAAGTGCACGGGCCCAGGGCCAGACCAAAGACCAGACCAATGGTCAATGCGCCGATCAATCCCTTGCTTCTCACTTGCCTACTACCTGACCCTGACCATGGCAACGGAATGAAATCAAGAAGGTGCAAACCAATGATGAAAAATATGCCGGCAACAATATAATTGCCGATGGCCCCGATATCACCCAGCACGCGTCCGGCAATGGCGGTGATCAAGCCAACCAGTGCCATGGTTACCAGAATTCCCAAAGCAAAAAGCGAGGAAATCCAAAATGCTCTTCTTACCGATATCTTACCCTGTTCGTCAACGTAACCAATAATCAAGGGTATGCTGGCGAGATGGCAGGGGCTCAGAACAACACTGAGGATGCCCCAGATGAAAGATGCACTCAGGGCAATGAAAAAATCGCCTTCTATTGCCTTCGTCAACGCAGTAAACAACTGAACCATCAGTCCACGCCCATCTCTTTAAGCTGTAGAATAATTTCTTCCTCGGGCATGAAACCCTGATGCCTGAAAACTTCTTCACCGTTGGCATCGAAAAATATCTGCGTGGGAATCAGTGTGATCTTGTATTTCCGGGACAGAGTGCTGTATTCACGAATGTCAATGATGAGGACCGATGCTTTCCCCTCAAGTTCGTGCTCCAATTTCTCCAGAATGGGTAACATCATTTTGCACGGTATGCACGTACTACGGCCAAAGTCTGCAACTACTGGCAGACCCTTCTTCAGTGCATTCTCGAGTGGATCTGCTGCCGTAGCAGGAACAGTGTCTTTAGTGCCCTCTCCGGGAAGATTCTCCGACGGTCCTGCGGGAGCGGATACACTTTCGGATATCGTCCTCTGTGATTGAATATGACCGCCGGCGGTGGAATCCTCAACGACGCTCATCGTATCCCTCGCGAGGTCATTCTCGCTGTTCTTGACCCCATTCGTGATTGCATACGTGGCAACCACGGCAATCAGAATTACAGGCAGCCCTGCAATACGACACCAGAACACTAATCGCTCTATCTTCATCAACGCCTCCTCAATGCTGATGCTTTACATTCGTCCTCATCGTTTTCAACATTACCGGCAGTCCTCATGACTTGAAAAACCACTTTGTTCTCTTGCATAACCAGACTATGAAGAGCATGATCGGAACCTCGGTCAGAACACCGGCAACCGTCGCAAGTGCAGCACCGGATCTCACACCGAAAAGTGTAGCCGCAACCGCTATGGCGACCTCAAAATGATTACTGCCCGCTATGATCGCACTCGGTGCCGCGTCTTCATAACCGATTCCCACGATCTTGGCGACAAGATACGTCAGGACAAAGACCACGATGATATTCGCAAAGATACCGACCGTGATCATAGCGATGGCACCGGGCAGGCTGACGATAACATATCCCTGGAACGCAAAGAGAAGGACGAGGGTCACCAGGAGAGCGATCACCGACACAGTTTTAAGTGGGGCGACTACACGTCCATTGAACCAACCTAGCCCTTTCTTTTTTATACTGATTGAACGGGTGAAATAGCCGGCGGCCAAAGGAACACAGATATAAATTAAAACGGAAAATGCTATCGTCGCCCACGGTATGGGTATGCCGGACACACCAAGTAGAAATCCGGCCAACGGTGCATACAGGACAACCATTGACAGGGAATTGACCGCACACATGACCAATGTATGAGCCATGTTCCCTTCCGCAAGATAAGACCACATGAGAACCATCGCCGTGCACGGTGCGACACCGAGCAATATCATGCCCGCACGGTACTCCAGTGCGATATCGTGCGGTAAGAGATTCTTGAAGACAACACCGAGAAATAACCAGGCGAAGAAAGCCATGGTAAACGGTTTGATAGCCCAGTTTGCGATCAGGGTCGTAGCGATAGGTTTTGGTGCCTTACCTGCAGTGAGAACGCGGCGGAAATCAATCTGCACCATGATCGGATAAATCATCCAGAACAGGCAGACGGCAATAGGTATTGATACCTTGGCAATCTCAAGACTGCTCAACGTGACGCTCAAACGAGGGAATAATCTACCTATGGCAATGCCGGCTAAAATACAAAGAAATACCCACAGAGTGAGATATTTCTCCCACAAACCGAGGCTCCTGGTCTTTTCACTGTTTTCCATTACTTACTCCCATTCCTCCCAGCGCGTTCGTATCGTTCCATCCGTCTCGATCCAATTCCTAGAATAAGAACCCGTAGAACCAACCAATAAGAGTCGACAGCACGATAACCAAAATTACAAAGACGACCGTTCTCTCTGTACCCATGATACCGCGGATCACGAGCATATTGGGCAGACTCAATGCCGGACCGGCAAGAAGTAATGCCAGGGCAGGACCCCCTCCCATGCCACTGCCCAGAAGCCCCTGGAGTATCGGCACTTCGGTGAGCGTGGCAAAGTACATGAATGCACCGGCGATCGAAGCAAATAAGTTGGCAAATAGTGAATTGCCGCCGACAGACATTGCCACAAAACGTGAAGGAATGATACCGGCGTCATTGTTTGGCCGACCAAGCAGAAACCCGGCGATCAAAACGCCGGCAAAGAGAAGCGGCAGGATCTGTCTGGCAAAAGTCCATGTCGAAAACATCCAGTCATTTATCTCATTCTTTCTGAACCAGGAAGATAACATGACGAACAAGATAATGAGCATTGCGCCGGTCAGGTACCAGTGGACACTGTAGACCGCATTCCAAAGCCCGACAGCCTCTTTCGGTTTTGCCCAGGCCGCAAAGATCAACACTAAAATGAGGACAAGAAAATACAAAGCATTCTGACCGAGCGAACGTGATTTACCTGCCGTTGGTTCGGCTGTGATAAGATCCTCACCCTCTTTCTTCTTGTCTTTAAAGAAGATCGACATCAAGAGGCCGATGATCACCGAGAACGCAATCGCGCCGATCGCGCGCGCAAGACCTAACTCAGGACCGAGGACCCGCGCCGTAAGGATTATCGCAAGAATATTTATTGCCGGTCCGGCATAGAGGAATGCTGCAGCAGGTCCGATACCCGCACCTCTCGTATATATCCCGGCAAACATCGGTAAAACCGTACACGAACAGACCGCAAGAATGCTCCCAGATACCGATGCAACGCCATAGGCCAGCACCTTATTTGCTTTGGCACCGAAGTACTTGACGACCGCTTCTTTGGAAATGAAGCTGCTTATTGCTCCGGCAATGAATAAGGCTGGTATCAAACAGAATAGAACGTGCTCCCGGGCATAATCCTGAAGCATAAGAAATCCTTCGAGGATCGCACCCCTGATCCTCACGCCGTCGAGTGGGACGAAATAGAGAATCACAAATACGGCGATGAAAACCAACAGCCGGGTTCTATCTTTCATCTTCCTTCTCCTCAATTGCCGCCAGTAACGTAGTACTTTCTCGCAGGTCGCGAAGGACGAGGTTTTCCAATTGGTCGATAATCCCGTAGACCCTCTGATCAGTCACTCTATACCAGACCTCGATGCCCCGCTTCTCACTCTGAACGATGTGCGCCCTTCTCAAAATCGCAAGATGGTGAGAAACATTGGACTGCTCACCCCCGACATAAGGTATTATCTTGCAGACGCAGCATGGGCCTTCACGGAGTTTATCGAGGATTCTGAGGCGTAACGGATGAGCTAAGGCACTTAGGATTTCCCCCTTTTTCCTTATAATCTCCTGCTTCATATATGATTATATGTAGATATTGTCATATGTCAACAATATTTTCCTTTCATCCGCTGAACTTTACACGAGCTGTTTACCTGATATGGTCTGGACATGAAACGCGGCCCGATTGCGGGTCGTAATCATAGGCGTTCTGTGTTACCGGACAATGGAGATCCCGTTCAGAGATGCCTTCGACCATTTCCAAAGTCTCTGGATATCGGCCATTTTGAACGCTGTACATCTGCACCTGGATTTCTATCTTCTTCACCTGGGCCAGGCACTCGACGCTCTGCGCCCTCTCTATCGGACTGACCGCTGCACTATCACCGCCGCCCTTTCCCGACATATAACCGATGACGAGAAAGGCGACGAGACCTACTACTAAAAGCGACATGATGAGAGAGAGCGCGGACAAACCAGGATGCTTCATCACTTGCACAGCAAAATATACGGATATGTGAAATAATGTCAATGGGTACGAAATTCTGTTACTTGACTATTGACTTATCGGTGGAATTGGCTATTATTAATGTCTATGTTTAAAATCATGAGTCTATTGAAAGAGAATTCCAGGAGGATAGATGGACCCAATTGCTGACATGTTAACCATCATCAGGAATGGCTGCCGTGGTCAGAAACAAGAGGTTACTGTGCCTTATTCGCGATTGAAGACCGAAATACTGAGGGTTATCCTCGAAGAAGGTTATATAAATAATTTTACGCTTGATGCCAAGAAAAAGAAGATAACGATCATGTTGAAGTATGCAAAGAACGGCGAATCAGTCATTCGCAATCTCGAGAGGGTCTCCAAATGTTCCCGTCGGCTCTATGTATCAAAAACAGATATCCGGCCGGTGCTAGGAGGTTTAGGTACGGCCATACTGACCACGCCCCTCGGCGTACTCAGTGACCGCGAAGCACGGCGCAAAGGTGTAGGCGGTGAAATCATCGCCCACGTATACTAATAGGGGGCATGGATGTCAAAAAATCGTTTTCGTCCAATAGTGATTCCCAAAGGGGTGAAGATCACGTTGACTGATGCCACGCTTAAGGTAACGGGACCGCTGGGGAATCTCGAGCAGAAAATCTGTCCTAAGTCTCAGGTTATCATCGAACAGGATAAAATTTCGATACAGGCACTTGATAATACAAAACAGTCGGCGGCACAGCAAGGCACAATGAGGACATTGATTCTGAACATGATCGATGGCGTAATCAAAGGTTTTGAGAAGACCCTGATCATTGAGGGAACTGGCTACCGTGCACAAATGAGTGGCACAGGCTTACAACTATTCCTGGGTTATGTAAAGCCGAGGACCGTCGTGCTGCCCAAAGACATCAAGTGCGAACTGAAGGTCGTGAAGAGCGCGGAAAAGGGCGATCTGACATACATAACGCTTAAGGGAATCGATAAACAGAAGGTGGGCGACATCGCGGCACTGATCAAGAAGACTAGAAAACCGGACCCTTACAAACACAAGGGCGTTCGGTACGCAGACGAGACACTGAGGAAGAAGATCGGCAAGCGCGCAGTTGTACAAGCATAAGGAGGAATGCTTGACACTAACCGGAAGACAAAAGAGGCATCAGAGTATAAGAAAGAAACTCACCGGTACGAATGAGCGTCCAAGGCTTTGTGTTTTCCGAAGCAACAAACACATCTATGCCCAGGTGATCGATGACACAAAACACAACGTGCTGCTCGGTTACTCCTCCTCCGAACTGAAGGGTTTGAAGAATAAGAATAAAACGGAAATAGCGACCGAAGTTGGCAAGACTATTGGCAAGCTCGCTATTGAGAAGGGTATTACGCATGTAGCATTCGACCGCGCCGGCTACAAGTACCATGGACGTGTCAAAGCGTTGGCAGACGGCGCCCGTGCTGCAGGATTGAAGTTCTAGAAGGAGGTCCGGTGTTAGAATCTTCACCATTCATTGAGAAACTTATCGAGCTGAAGAGAGTCTCCAAAGTGGTCAAGGGAGGAAAAAGACTGAAGCTCTACGCATGTGTCGTCGTGGGTGATGGCACCGGGAATGTCGGCATCGGCCACGCAAAATCATCCGAAGTCGCCCCAGCAATCAGAAAAGCCACTGAGAGCGCAAAGAAGAAAATGATGAAGGTCGACGTCACAGAAGGCACAATACTGCATCCCACCATAGGAAAATACTGCGCCTGTAAGGTGGTCCTCAAGCCAGCGCTGATCGGTACGGGTATAATAGCATCGAGTGCCGTACGTGCGGTCTGTGAGGCTGCCGGTATCAAGAACATCCTCACCAAATCTCTAGGGTCGCATAATCCCACGAATCTCGCGCGGGCGACCATAAACGGACTGAAATCGATCCGCTCAGTCGCCGAGGTTGCCGAAATGCGTAACAAACCTATAGAATACTTCATTAGGAAGAAACATGAGAAAATTGAAGATAACACTGAAAAAGAGCCTGATCGACAAACAGAAGAAGCATAAGAAAACGCTCAAGGCTTTGGGCTTAACGAAGATAGGAAAAACAAGGATTTTTCCGGATAACGATGCTGTCCGGGGAATGATTGGGCAAGTATCCTACATGGTTGAGGTCGAGGAAATAGAACATGAAGCTAAATGAGCTAAGGCCTTCAAAAGGTGCAACGAAGAAACCCAAAAGAGTCGGACGCGGTCCTGGATCAGGGCACGGAAAGACCTCCACACGCGGCCACAAAGGCCATCAACAGCGATCCGGATTCCGCAAGAAACTGGGCTTTGAGGGTGGGCAGATGCCTCTTACGATAAGAATTCCAAAGCGCGGATTCATCAACGTCTTCAAGGAGCAGTACGAAATTGTAAATCTCGAGAGTCTCAACAAATTTGAGCCTAACACGGAAATTACTCCCGAGTTACTGAAAGTCAAGGGATTGATCAGAGGTAGGAACAAAGTGAAAATACTCGGTAACGGAGAACTCTCCATACCGTTGACGGTCAAGGCCCACAGATTTTCGAAATCGGCGCGCGAGAAGATATTGAAAGCGAACGGAAAGGCCGAGCAGATCACATGATCTCAACGTTCGGTAACGTATTCAAGGTTCCAGAATTAAAGAAGAAACTCCTCTTTACACTCTTCGCGGTAGCAGTCTACCGCCTCGGTGCTCACCTACCCCTCCCCGGCATCAATGCCCAGGCACTAGGATTGCTGATGCAGCAGTTGAAACAACAGGGATCGATATTTGGCATGTACGATATCTTCGTTGGCGGAGCGCTTTCGCGAGCGGCGATCCTCTTCCTTGGCGTCATGCCCTACATCTCAGCATCGATCATCTTTCAGTTACTTGGCTCGGTGTTCCCTCAGATCGAAAGGCTTCAGCGTGACCAGGCCGGCCGGAGGAAGATCACTCAATACACAAGATATCTAACGGTTGGTCTGGCAGCCTTCCAGGCGATCAGCATCTCGATCTTTCTGGAGAGTCAGAAATTTACGGGCGCCACAGGTGTCATTCCCATTGTGTTCAACCCTGGCTGGGCCTTCAGGCTCACGGCCATGCTGACCCTGACGTGCGGGGCAATATTTGCTATGTGGATCGGTGAGCAGATCACTGAAAAGGGTATCGGTAATGGTATCTCTTTCCTGATATTCATCGGTTGTCTCGAAGAGTATCCGAGCTACTTCCTCCGCACGATACAATTGGTCATGACCCAAGGGCTTTCAATCATAAACCTAGTCCTGGTGATCGTGATCATGGTCTTTATCGTCGCCGCCGTCGTCATAATGACACAGGCTGCGCGACGCATCCCTGTCCAGTATCCTAAACGGATCGTAGGACGCAGAATGTACGGAGGACAGTCGACCTTCCTGCCGTTGCGCGTCAACACCGCCGGCGTTATCCCGATCATCTTTGCGCAGGCCCTCGTGGTCTTCCCGGGCACTGTTGCCGCCTATGTCCCGGCGCTGCAGACTCTCACCCAGACCTTCAGGCCAGGACATTTTCTCTATGACATTGTATTCTTCTCGTTGATCGTCTTCTTCACCTATTTCTACACATCGGTGGTATTCAATCCGGTGGAACTGTCTGATAATATGAAGCGGTACGGTGGGTTCATTCCGGGCATCAGGCCGGGACCCAGGACAGCTAATTACGTCGACGGCGTCCTATCGAAAATAACTCTGCCGGGAGCACTGTTTCTCGGTTTCATCGCGCTTGTACCTTGGTATTTAATAAATTTCCTCAACGTACCATTTTACTTTGGCGGAACGACCCTGTTGATCATCGTCGGTGTTGCCCTTGACACGCTGCAGCAGATAGAATCCCAATTGATGATGTACCACTACGAAGGTTTCATGAAGCGAGGGAAGATCAGGGGTCGTCGATGAGGATACTACTTTTCGGTCCGCCAGGCGTTGGTAAAGGCACGCAGGCACAGCTTCTCACTGAAAAATACGACATGGTGAGACTCTCCTCAGGTGATCTATTACGCGAAGAAGTATCCTTGAGCAGTCCAATCGGCAAGAAGGTCGAGCAGTTCCTCAGGAAGGGACATCTTGTGCCTGATGATATTATATATGAACTCGTCGACAGTTTCCTTCTTGAAAATAAAGAGTCTGATATTCTCTTCGATGGGTTTCCAAGAAACCTCAATCAGGCGCGTAGCCTTGAGAAGAGCCTTGCTCAATTGGGACAGACCATAGACATTGCATTTGAGATGTATTTGGACGAAGAAGATCTGATTAAAAGACTGACCGACCGGCGTTACTGCCCAAAATGCGGTCGCATATACAATTCTACCACAAACCCTCCGAAAACCGAAGGCATATGCGATGTCGATCGAGTAAAGCTCTCAAGAAGGGAAGATGATAATCCAGATGTCATCAAGAGAAGACTTACAATCTACAAGGATGAAACACGACCGCTCGTCAATTATTACAAATCATTGAATATCTACCGCCGCATCGACGCGAAGGGAAATCAGGAAGAAGTATTAGGGAGAATCAGCGAAGCCGTTAATGGACACATTGATAACAAATGCAGAAGCAATTGAAAGTATTAAGATCGCCGGCCGCATCCTTGATCAAGTATTCAAGAGCATCGAGAAGATGGATCTGACACGCATGAAGACCATCGATTTGAATGACCGTATCGATACGCTGATACGTCAAGACGGCGGGATCCCGGCTTTTCTTAACTACCGTGGGTTTCCAAAGAGTTGCTGTGTGTCGCTGAATAATGAAGTCGTCCACGGCATTCCCGGCGACCGCCGCATTGAAAATGGCGACCTGGTAAAGATCGATGTCGGCGTCAAATACGGTGGCTATATAGCCGATGCTGCAAGAACATACCCGACAGGTAATTTGGCTCCTGAGGTGGAAGATATGCTCAAGGTGACACAACAGGCACTTATGGATGGCGTGAGTGCTGCACAACCTGGAGCCAGGATATCAGACATCTCACGGGCCATACAATCGAGGGTCGAGAAAAATGGTTATAGTGTCGTCCGTGAATTGACAGGCCACGGTGTGGGCACATGCCTCCATGAGGAGCCGGTCATTCCAAATTACGTAAGCAACGGACCGGAATACCGTATTAGAACCGGCATGGCACTGGCGATCGAACCGATGGTGAATATGGGAACTTACGATGTACTGACGGCGCAAAACGGGTGGACAATACTAACGCGGGATAACTCGCTTTCCTGCCACTACGAAGATACGGTATTGATTCTCGACCATGGCAACATCAATTTGACTAGAATTACGGATAATTGAAATGGCACGTAAAGATCTCATTCAGACTGAAGGGACAATACTCGAAACACTGCCCAATGCGATGTTCCGCGTGGAACTCGACAACGGACATAAGGTCCTCGCCCATGTCTCTGGAAAGATGAGAATGAGTTACATCAAGATCCTGCCCGGCGACCGGGTGTTACTGGAATTGACTCCATATGATCTTTCGCGAGGAAGAATCGTATGGCGTTACAAATAGATTGAAAAGGGTTGATTTTGTGGATAAATTGACTATAATATTAGTTTGCAGGAGGAAAATTGAAGGTTAAGGCATCGATCAAGAAAAGGTGCGCAGCGTGTCGAATCATCAAAAGAAAAGGCGTGGTAATGATAATATGCAAGAATCCCCGGCACAAACAACGCCAGGGATAGTAGTATGCACCTGATGATAGAATTACGGGTCATGACAGGCTATTCGGTTGTGCAGGGCCGCAGCGGAATCCACAGCGCGGGTTCCTGCCTTATTTAAGGAGGTTTATGGCAAGAATTGCTGGTGTCGATCTGCCACCAAACAAAAAGGTTGAATATGGATTAACTGCGATTTATGGTATCGGGTTGCGTACCGCACAGAGGATTGTCGCGCATATAGGCATCAACCAATCAAAGCGCATCAAGGATTTGACGGATGATGAGATCACCAAGATAAGGAAGTTGCTAGAATCCGAATACCGAGTCGAGGGGGCACTGCGAGCCGAAATTGCAGCAGATATTAAAAGACTAATAGATATCGGCTGCTACAGAGGGCACCGCCACAAAATCGGATTGCCAGTGCGTGGCCAACGGACCAGGACTAATGCTCGGACGAGAAAGGGAAGAAAGAAGACCGTATCCGTATACAGAGGTCCGAGAGGAGAGCGCAAGTGAAGAAGCCAATCAGAACACCCAAACGCAAAAGGGGCACTAGGGTTGAATCGACAGGCATTGCAAGCATTTTCGCAACTTTCAACAATACCATCGTTTCCATTGCGGACACCAAAGGTAATGTTCTGTGCTGGTCTTCAGCTGGGCGTATAGGATTCAAGGGTACAAAGAAGGGCACTGCATATGCAGCAGCAAAATGCGCTGACGCGGCTGCGAGGGAAGCACAGGCATTGGGCGTTAGAAAAGTTGAAGTCCGCATTAAAGGTCCGGGACCCGGTCGCGAAGCGGCAATAAGAACACTGCAGACGGTCGGGCTGACGATCACGGCCATCAAAGATGTTACACCGCTCCCCCACAACGGCTGTAAACCACCGCGTAGGAGGAGGGTGTAATGGCGCGCTATATCGGACCGAAATGTAAGATATGCCGGCGTGAAGGCGAAAAGCTCTTTCTCAGGGGAAGCCGATGCTACACTGACAAGTGTGCTTTCACAAGAAGAGGTTACCCGCCAGGCACGCATGGGCGCGTCGGGAGAAGAAAACTGACGTCATACGCCACGCAGCTCCGGGAAAAGCAGAAGGTCAAAGCCATATATGGGGTACTTGAACAGCAATTCCGCAAGACATTCACCAGGGCAACGAGAATTTCAGGAAATACCGGCGAGAATCTGTTAGTGCTCCTGGAAAGGCGCTTGGATAATGTGATCTATCAATTGGGATTCGCATCTTCACGCACCCAAGCACGGCAGCTTGTGCGTCATGGACATATTGTAGTAGATGGTAAGAAAGTGAATGTTCCATCTTATCTCGTGAAAACCGGGCAAGAAATAAAGTTGATCGATTCTCAGAAAAAAAATCCGGCAGTACTCAAATCTCTCGAGGAACGCGATCTGGATCGGATTGTCGGATGGCTTAAAGTCGATAAGGATACGGTATCCGCTAAAGTACTCAGGCACCCCAATCGTGAGGATATTACGTTGCCCATACAAGAAAGTCTAATCGTTGAGTTTTATTCAAAGTAGAGGGTAAACATGACACTAAAACCGCTCGTAATGCCAAAAAACGTTGAAATCGACAAAGAAGCAACGAACGATACCTTTGGCAGATTCATACTTTCGCCACTCGAACGCGGATTTGGCGTAACCCTTGGCAACTCATTGCGCAGAGTATTGCTTTCATCCATTCAGGGAGCAGCCATTACAAGAATCAGGATCGAAGATATCCTTCAGGAATTCTCCGCGATCCCGGGTGTTTATGAAGACACAATCCAGCTCATAATGAACCTCAAGAACGTCAGGGTAAAGCTGCTGTCAGATGAACCGAGCAATCTATACCTTAAAGTAAAGGCAAAGAAAGAATATCTTGCCGAGAACATAGAGAAGAATCCCAACGTGATTGTTGCGAATCCTGAGCAGAAGATACTTACTGTCACGGATACTAAGGTAAACTTCACGCTTGAAATGTACGTCGAGGCTGGCCGCGGATACGTGCCGTCGGATATGTTGAAACACGGCGAAGTGCCGGTTGGCACCATATTCCTCGACGCAGTCTTCTCACCTGTTCTCGCCGTCAACTTTGATGTCAAGAACACAAGAGTCGGCACACGGACCGACTACGATCATCTGGTTCTTGACGTGAAGACTGATGGCACGATCACGCCCGTAGAGGCGTTGGTCGAGGCGTCCGGTTTGATGAAGCATCATCTGTCATTCTTCACAAACCTTGGAGTAGAGCCGCAATTTTCTTCAAAAGAACAACTCGATGCCGAGCATCGGAGAATCAGAGAGATACTGAAGCGCAGTATCGATGAGCTCGAGATTTCGGTCCGGGCATCCAATTGCCTCAAAGAAAAGGACATAAAGACGATAGGCGAGCTCGTCAAGAAGAGCAGCAAGGAACTGCTTAGCTATGAGAATTTTGGCCGCAAATCGCTCAAGGAACTGGAGAAAAACCTGGCCAAGGTCGGACTGCACCTGGAGATGGACGTCAACAAGTACCTGAAAGAGGACATATAATACATGAGACATGGTAACCGCGTAAAAAAACTCGGCAGAACCAGAGAACATCGCCGCGCCCTGCTCAGAAATCTCTGCCGCTCTCTGTTCATATTCGAAAAAATCGAGACGACGCTACAGAAGGCAAAAGCAACGCGGCAAGTTGCGGAGAGGCTCATTGAATTCGCCAAGCGGAACGATCTTGCTGCAAAGAGGCATATATATCGTTACATTCCCGACCATAAACTCGTGAGAGTGATATGTGAAGATATCGGACCGAAATTCACCAAGCGTAACGGCGGCTATACGCGTATCATTCGAAAGGGACCGCGTTTGGGCGACGGTGCAGAAATAGTCATACTGGAACTAGTTGAGCAGAATGACGCCTCGATGATCGCGCAACGAAGGAAGCTGATTGAAAGAAGGAAACTCGCCGAGCCGAAGAAAGAGAAAAAGACAAAAGAGAAGAAAACCAGAGAGACGAAAACCAAGGCAAAAGAGGAAAAGAAACAAGAAAAAGCAGCCAAGAGAAAAGCGCCGAGCAGAAAGACGAAAACCAAAAAGAAATAAAAGATCGTTACCCTACCTGGTCTACAGAAGAACGATTACTATACAGTCGGTTCTCATTCAGATGAAAACATATAACTATTTCGCAATAATCGCCTTCGCATTCCTTGCCCTTGAGGCCTGCGCTCCCCGCGCAGTAGTGCAGAGGCAACCTGCGCAACCGCATAAAGAAGTGTTACATGGATTTCGACGGGGACTTTGGGTACGAGCGGCTGCCGTAGCATCCCCCGATTCGATCACCCGCATTGCGCATATAGTCAAAGAAGCGCATATTACCGACATATTCGTGCAAGTGGTAGTCGGCGGTTACGCATATTACAATTCATCACTGCTACCGCGCAGCCAGTACTTATCGAGGATATCAGAGGCTGGGTATGACCCGCTCGATTCTCTGATCCGTGTCTTCAGTCACACGCCGGTTCGTATCCACGCATGGATCAATACATATTTGTACTGGTCATTACCCGTACCCCCCGATTCGCTAGCCCACGTATTCTATGAACACCCCGACTGGTTCATCGAAGATGTCAACCATAAATCGATCGTCGACTACTCGTATGTTCAGTGGAAAAACCTCCGACTCGAGGGGCTCTACCTGGACCCGATGAATCCTCATGTTGCCTTGTTCGTACAGGATATTTGTAGCGAGATCGTATCGCGATACGCGGTTGACGGCATCCATTTGGATTTCGTGCGGTATCCCGGTGTCCTCTGGGGATTGCCGCATACAGAAGAGAGCGCGGTACTTGCCGGCATTGGTGGCAATAATATCAGGTATTGTAGCACGATCGAGTACGGACGTTCAGACCTCTATGAACGCTGGCAGATCTGGCACGCGTGGCGTCTGACCCGTGGCAGGCAGTGGGTGATCGAACGTATGATCAATGACATAAGCAAGAGAATCACTGCAAATGGGTTCAACCATGATATCCAATTGTCAGCAGCGGTCTTTGCCAACCCTTCATTATCCCGATACGCTTTCGCACAGAACTGGACTGCATGGGATCCTCGTATCTGTCAGCCGATTGTCATGTCATATACGCCTGACATCGCGCTGTTTCTCGATTACCTGCATTTTGCCATGCGCAATCGCCCCGAAGCTATTTTAGGCATCGGCCTCCTATGGCCCAACATGGAAACGATTGCCCGAATGCAAGAGAAAGCAGCAAGAGATGCGAACGCAGCAGGTGTCTGCTACTTTGATTTTACCGGTATCGATTCGATGGCAGACTTCGTATCCGTCTTGGACGACACCCATGAACTACAAGACGTGAGGCTGGATACAATGCAATTCGACGGATCATATGATGTGTTCATCTCCAGACCTCACCCTGAACATATATCCAAGGGAACGGCTCTTGCCGATTGGGGCACTGACATCGATTTTGCTGCATTTCTGTTATCTCTATCTCTCGACCCAAATCGAGACCTAGCGCGTATGGCGTTAAGCCGCCAAGATTTTATTGAACTGATCTCTCAAGATGTTGCGGCGTTCCTATACCTGGATCGTAATGTCTTTCCCCTGGCAGTCCACCTGATCGAACCGCCCCGCAGAGCTGTCCGATACACATTCGTGCCATGGCTAGAGGACGACTCAGTCGTCGTGCTCGAAAAGGCGCAGGCAATTTCAGAATTCGCTGACCAAACCCAATTGTTACCTCTATCGACCGATCCGTTCGCAAAAGCAGTATTCTCGGTTGAGCCTGGCCGCCGAGAGATATTGCCGACGCCGGCCGGAGTCTATGTCTTCGTCGTGGATTCACTGCTCGAAGGAGGAAGACTGCTCTCGCGAGAGGACGTGTCGCCGACGGCATTCCCCATTTATGCGAACTGGACGATAAGGAGCAGGTTCATCGACCTCGTTGGAGAGAACTGATGTTTGATAATTTTCGTTAATTACTAAATAGGAGATGATATGTTCGATAAACTAAAGTCGATACTGGAGAAAGTGGATGCAGAATATGCTGACATACGTCATGAAACAAAGATAGAAACGAGGATCGCGTTCAATGGCAAGGAACTGAAGGAGATCGGCGGTAATACAACTGACGGCTATGTACTTCGTGTCCTTGACAGGGGAGGCTACTCTTCGATCGCATTCACCGATCTAGACAACCAGGAGAAAGCAGTCCGAACTGCAATAGAGAACGCACACCTGATGTCTCGTTTCACTGAGCAACCTATTACTTTCGAAAAAGTCGATATCATAACCAAGGAATACACCCCAGATCTCGCAGAGGATCCACGTCAGATTTCGATCGATGAGAAATTGGCATTGACGAATAAGTACAACGACCTGGTGCTGAGCAACGACAAGATAGCAACTACCAATATCAACTATCTAGAGCTTGTCAGGGAAAAGCATTTTGCGAACACCGAAGGTAGCGCGATACGCGAAGAACTTGTCACGAACCGAATCAGCGGATTGATAACCAGCCGGGACGGCAATCTCATCCAAAACGTAAGGGTCGCTGCTGGCGGCAGCAGTGGCTTCAGCGTCCTCAGAAACCGCGAGGCAGTCTTCGAAAACAAATCCCGAATCGCAACGGAACTCCTCAGAGCGCAACCTGTCCAGGGAGGATGCTACAATGTTGTCCTGAACCAGAGTCTTGGAGGTGTTTTCACGCACGAAGCGTTTGGCCATTTCTCAGAAGCCGATATAATAGAGAACAACCGTTCGATGCGCGATAAAATGAAACTGGGCACAAGAATGGGTTGCGAAAAAGTCAACATAACAGATGACCCTACCATGACCGGGCAGTTAGGACATTACCGTTACGACGATGAGGGAGTAATGGCAAGACGGACTCCTCTTTTGAAGGAAGGCGTCCTTGTAGGTCGTCTACACTCGCGAAGGACAGCTGCCGCTTTTGGGGAACTGGTTAGCGGTCACACCGTTGCTGAAGACTACCGTTACGCGCCTATCATCCGCATGGGTACGATATTCATCGAGCCTGGTGACGACACGTTCGAAGGGCTTATCGACAAGTTGGGTAGTGGTTATTACCTGCTCGACGCGAAAGGTGGTGAAACGAGCGGAGAGAATTTCACTTTCGGCGCTCAATACGGTTTTGTCGTTAAGAACGGAAAAATCGGCGAGATGGTCCGTGATATCAACATTTCCGGTAATCTCTATAGTACACTTGCGAATATCATCGCAATCAGTGACGATCTAAAGCTCAGCGAAACAGGAGGCTGTGGCAAGGGTCAAGCCAACATTCGCTCTTGCTACGGCACTCCGCACATTCTCATAAACGAGCTTATCATCGGAGGATCATGATATGGACAGATTAATTGAATCCGCCAAACTTCACAGCGATGCATTTGAAATATACAAGCTGGATGAGAGTCGGAATACTATTGAATTCGAAGACGGAAAGTTAAAGGATATCGAGAGCACAATCCACGCCGGCGTCGCGCTCCGAATCATCAAAGACCGGAGAGCCGGATTCGCCTATACGAAAAATGTGAGTAATAACGAAGCGTTGGTGCTTAACGCCGTTGACACAATAAAAGGCGGAGTCGAAGCACCTTATGATTTTCCCCATACGAAATCAGTGCCGACGCTCAATACCTATGACGCGGCTATCGAAGACGTGACGAACACCACAATCGTCGATGAATGCAGACGCATTAACGCCTTAATGACAAGCAAAGTCAATGGTCAGATCAATATCGACGCTGGAACATCGATATCCGGCATCAAAATAAGAAATTCATCTGGCGCCAATCTTTCGACGAGGACTTCTTACTACGCTATTACCATCAGCATATTATATCCAGAATCGGCAACCGGTATAGAACGTTCCCTCGAATTCAAAAAGTTTGAAGAGGTCGATGATTCATTCTTAAACAATCTGATCGACCTTTATAATAGAAGCGAGAGGGAGATCAACACGGCCGGCGGCCGTATGAAGATTCTATTCATGCCTGAAGCCATGTACACACTGATCTGGCGTTTGCAGAACGCAGTAAGCGGTGAATCTTTGTATCACGGTCAATCACCGCTCGCTGGAAAGCTGAACACGGATATCTTCAGCAAGCAACTATCAATCATCGACAATCCAATCGATGACAGCCGCCCCGGTGCGCGCGCATTCGATGATGAAGGCGTACCATGCAAAGAACTCGTGATCGTCGACAAGGGCACCCTCACCAATTACTACTATGATCTTTTTTATGCTGCAAAAATGAAAGCCAAGCCTAATGGAAGGGGATTCAAAACCTTACGCTGGAACGATGACAGGATCTCAGTGAAACCGGTGCCGACGCTCACCAGCCTCTCCATCGAACCGGGTGCCACCGGGTTCGAGCAGCTCATTGGCTCCATGCAGCGCGGCATCATTGTATGCGGAGCGCTGGGCGCTCATAGTGGAAATATTCCCAATGGGGATTTTTCGATCGGCCTTTCCCCCGGCTTGTATGTTGAAGGTGGCCAAATCGTCGGGCGGATAAAGGATGCAATGATCGCCGGAAATATATACTCAATCATGAATCGAGTCATAGACATCGAAGACAGTCTTCATCCGGCCTATACCGGTTATTATCCGGCGGTGTTGTTCGATGACATTAATGTCGCCACGAAAAGCTAGCCTTTTCAGGACCTACTGTCTCCGGACGGCCATCCGTTAGATTTGCTTCAAGAAAAATGTTTTCCGTGCGACCTAGTTTCTAATCTAACACTGGGCAAAGATGCAGTCGTTCCTCCCCTTTCTCGGTGAGGCACTCTCCTTGCTCACGGCGATCACGTGGGCGCTCGCCGTTACGCTGTTCAGGAAGAGCGGAGAGACCGTCCACCCTCTTGCCCTCAATACATTCAAGAACATCCTAGCGCTTTTATTACTCATACCTACGATTTGGCTGTTTGGCCACACCATTTGGTATGGAACCTCGCCAAGGGCTTATATTATACTCTTCATCAGCGGTGCGGTCGGTATCGGAATAGGTGATACCCTCTTCTTCCATGCATTGAACAGGTTAGGTGCCGGGCTAACCGGTCTCGTCGTTTGCATGTACAGCCCCTTCATCATTACCTTCTCGCATATCTGGCTCAGCGAAAATTTGGCAAAGATACAGCTGGTGGGCGCCCTTCTGATAATCTCAGCCGTTCTACTCACTTCGCTGCGACGGAAGCGATCAACCGTTGTCCCTGCACACACGTGGCTCTCAGGCATCATATTCGGCATCCTTGCATCCGCAGCAATGGCTGCCGGCGTGGTCCTGATGAAACCGCTCCTGGCCTCTCATCCCGTAGCCTGGGTTGCGGAGATCCGTCTTTTAGGCGGAATGACTGCCCTGGTATTAATATTCTCCTTTTACCCCAGCAGAAAGAAAATAGTTGCATCTCTGTTGAATACAAGAAACTGGCACTATACACTGGGGGGATCTTTCATGGGAGCTTATCTCTCAATGCTATTATGGATTGGTGGCATGAAACACACACTCGCATCGACGGCTTCGGCTTTAAATCAGACAAGCACGATATTCATCTTCATCTTTGCGGGGCTTTTCTTAAAAGAACCGATGACTCTCCGCCGGACGATCGCCATCTCTCTTGCTTTCGCCGGTGCCTTTCTCGTATCGTTTTTCAGGTAGTCACAGACCGGGCAAAATCCTCAGGGTCAAACTCGACAATATCTTCTATGCCCTCACCCACCCCGAGGTACAGTACGGGCAGTCGTAATTCGTTACATATTGGAATAATCGCTCCGCCCTTTGCAGTACCATCAAATTTCGTCAGCACCAAGCCATTGACCGCGATTGCCTCGGTGAATATCTTTGCCTGTTGAATAGAATTCTGACCGAGGTTCGCATCGATCGTTAGTATATTATAGTCAGGCCCGTCCGGTCTGAATTTGATGATTACACGCACTATCTTTTTCAACTCTTCCATGAGATCCGCTCGTGTGTGTAGCCTACCTGCTGTGTCAATCACGACATGACTGTTCTTCTTAGCAAACGCTTTGGACATAGCATCATGGACAACAGCCGCAGCATCTTGTCCTCGCTGAGAAGCGACTATTTCGACGCCTGCCCTCTGTGCCCAGATATTCAGCTGTTCATGTGCTGCATCACGATAGGTGTCTCCACTGACCAACAACACAGTACCCGCCTTTCGATGCAGATTGGCTAGTTTCGCCGCGGTCGTTGTCTTGCCCGAACCGTTCACACCGCTCACCATCGTGATAACAGGGGCTTCGACCCCACGGCTTGGACGGGGTTGAGACAACAGACTGGCGATCTCTTCCCGCAACGCCATGATGCGATCGCCCTCGGCCCTCTCTAATTTTGCCCTGATAACCTCAGCATACTTGACGCCGACATCGGCTTGGATGAGAATCTCCACAACGGAACGAAGAGGTACACCGCCAGTTTGTCTGAAAATGGATCTGATGCGGGAAAGAGCAGGTAAGAAGTTCTTTATCAAGGTCAGATGCAGGGTTCCCGGAAATTCAATTCTGTTCTTCCAGCGAACTTATCTTCTCGAGATCGGCCAGCTTCGCGGATATGATCTTGCTTTCCCTCGGTTTTTCCATGGTCAGACCATAGAGATAGTCGGCGTACTCCATGGTTGCCCGGTTATGAGTGATGATTACGACCTGCGTTCTCTGTGACAAATCACGAAGAAATTTGTTGAACCTCACGACATTTATGTCATCGAGCGGTGCGTCGATTTCATCCAGTATGCAGAACGGCGCAGGTTTAACTAGATAGAATGCAAGAAGAAGACTGATCGCCAACAATGTTTTCTGCCCGCCTGAAAGTTGATTGATCGTTTTCAATTTTCTACCCAACATCCGTACAACGATCTCTACTTTACTAGCCAATGGGTTCTCAGGGTCGGTCAGTACAAGATCGGCCTCGCCGTCCTGGAAGAAATTGGCGAATACGTAGTTGAATTCCTTCTTCACCAAGTCGAAAGTCTCATTGAACCGGTCGCGCGCCCGCTGATCCAATTCTTCGATCGACTTCAGGAGATTCTCCTTGGCGGCGATGATATCGTCGCGCTGCCCCAGGAACTCATCGAGTCTTTTCTTTTCTTCTTCATATGCCTGGAGACTCAGGGGATTCACTTCCCCCAGTTTTTCAAGCCGCCCTTTCACTTCGGATAGCCTTGTCGGGGCATCGATTATTTCCTCTTCCGGCTTATAGTCACCGAGAATGACGTTGAATTCTTCTTCAGCCTTATGGATGAGATCATCTCGTTGGTGTTTCTTCTCGAACAGTTGATATTTCAGCTGCATGATACCATCCTGCATACTCTCATGGTCCTTCTGTTTTATCGTCAGCTGGTCATAAACCAGACCAAGACTCTTGCTGTATTCCTCAAGCAGATGGTCCGGCAACTTCGCCTCGTGCGCGGATTTTTCTTCCCGTTTCTGGTTGAGTTCTCTTTTTAGCTCATTTATTGATTCTGTCATTTGATCGACGTTGCCCGGAAGTGACCGTTCGCGCAAATTTCGTATCTCCGAATCGGCACTGGCTATTTCGCCTTTCAATTGCTCTATCGATTGGGCGACACTGTCCCTTTTGCCGACAAAGACCGCTTTGTCGGTGGCAATACCATTGAGTTCAGAAACCGTATCGTCAATTCTGCTCTTCAACTGATGGAGGGTCTTGCTCAAACTCTGGCTTTCGTTCGTCGTTTTCGTCTTCTCCTCTTCCATCTGCGCGACCTTTTTCTCCATTTCTTCAAGATGACTGTTGATCGTTTCAATCTCATTCTGCAAGACCGAACGCTCTTCTTGAATGTGAGCAAGTTCTAATTCCCTATTTTCGAATTCCTTTTTTGCCTCCTGGAGTCTAAGTGAAAATTCCGACTTTTTGACATTGACCGCGAATAGTTCGTTTCGCACATCATCGATCTTCTTCTTCGTATCTGCAATCTCCCCGGTAGCCCGGTTCTTCTCCTGGGTCATAAAGAGTGCCTCATTTCGTAATACTTCCATCTTCTCCTTGAATTCTTCTAGACTCTGAGTGATCCTGAAGAATCCAACATCGCCCCGCTGAACAACTATGGTGCCGTTTCTGAACAGACACCCATCTGATGTGACAAAACCAAGTTCAGGATGTTCCTCGGACAATCTTCTTGCTACAGCGAAATCGTCAACGAAGAGATACTCATCGAGGTAACGTCCACATATCTCCTCCGCCGATTTGAATTTCACATATTTCCTGATCGGAGTTGCACCGTCTATACCCACGCCTCTCTGGGGGCTTATATCGCGCTCCATATCAATAAATCCAAACCGTCCCTCCGGACAATTGGCAAGATCAGACGGACCGAACTCCTTCAGCAGATAGAAAACGAGCAGATCGCTCAGACAGACATCGATGATCGATTCGTACCCTGACACCACCTCGATGCTGTCTTTGAACATACCGAACACCCTTTCCCCGAATTTCTCTTTTATCGCCTTTTTGCCTTCCACCTGAAGCCGGCGGCTCAGTGTGTCGATCATGATTCGACAATCGGCAATACCGTCATTACGTGTCGCGAGGTTACTCTCCAGCTCACTGACCGCCTCCTCGAGCTGGCTCTCCTTTTGGTAAAGCGCCTTCAACCTACCATCCGTCTCTTCTTGCTGCTCGACGGTGCCATCCAATTTCTGTTCCAGCTCCTTGCGTGCATATCGCAGTCTATCCACAATACTCTGTTCATTGGATGCTTCATCGGCCATACGCGACAACATACTTTCCTTGTTTTCCCTATCATACTTCAATTTTGCCATTACACTCTGTGCTTCAATGATTGCGGCGGCACTCACCGTAACTCTTTCTTCGTTTTCCCTCAATGATTTTTCGGTCGAAAAATATTCCGAATTCATCGCTTCGATACGACCCTGCACATCTTCTATTCTGGATTGAAGTTCTTGAAGCTGGCCAAGAATCGCATCTCGTTCTTGCTCGCTCTTAATCATGCGCCTCTTGTTGTTGTTAACCAACTCCTCCTTTTCCTTGATACTAGTAAGCACCCTTTCGGAGAGTATTGTATTGCTTCGCATTTCTTCTTCTTTCTCGGCAATACGGCTTTGCAGGACTTCTATAGCATCAATGAACTCGTTTATTCGGACGAGATTGCCTTTCTTTTCGTTCTCAGCATTCTCGATCGACTTCTTCAATTGCTCACGTTCATCTTCCAGTTGTCTGATCGAATGCAGCAGCGATTGCCTTTCGCCTTCCCTTGCGTCAACTCTCTCCTGAATCGCACTTATTTCATCAAGCGCCACCCGGAGTTCACTCGCCATGATGTATAACTTCAGATCTCTATAATCAGTCCTTAGTTCGTTATACAACCGAGCCTGGCGGACTTGCCTCTTGAGACTCCTCAAACCGCGCTGCATCTCCGCAATAATGTCATCGAGCCTCAGCAAATCCTGCTCGGTTGCAACAAGCCGCCTCTTTGTCTGTTCTTTTCTCTCTTGATACTTTAGTATGCCCGCAACGTCATCGAACATCTCCTTTGTGTTGCCATGTATTATGCGTTCAACCTCGGCCAACTCGAGAAACGAATAGGTTAGAGCGCCGGAGTTAAGGAAAAGCGCCTGGATGTCCTGTAGGCGGCACTTCACGCGATTGAGATAGAATTCACTCTCCCCGGTTCTATAAAATCGGCGCTTGATCTCGAATTCGCTACCGAACTGCGGAAAATAATCCTCATTATCGATCGTGACTGCTACTTCAGTGAAGCTAGCATCTTCCTTAGTCTCCGAAGATATGTAGATCAGATCCTCGATCTTCTCGCAACGCAGTGCTTTCATGCTCTGTTCGCCGAATACCCATCTCAGCGCATCGAAGATATTCGACTTCCCGCTTCCATTAGGTCCTACAAAAGCCGTCACGCCGGTATCTAACAATACCTTTGTCTCGTCACGAAATGACTTGAAGCCGTAGAGTTTAATCTCTTTTATCTTCATCTGCGGACTCTTTCTGGAACCAACCTATCCTTCATCACCAAGGTAGATTTCCCTTTCCAGGAAAGGATGGTAATCACTCCACTGCTTGTTCTTCCCTCGATTTTTCGCATAAACCTGTCTTATCATTTCCATTTTAGAGTCAATGTTATCCGCATAGTGCAGCACAAGCGCCTCCGGGAATAACGGCTGCTTCGGTGACCCCCACGCTATCTCTCCGTGATGTGACAGTATCATATGTATTGTTTTCGATTTCAGATCTTCTGGAAAACCCTTTATCCGATCTGCTCGCTTTGAAACCATCTCACTACCAATTACTATATGGCCCAGCAGCCTCCCCTTATGAGAAATACTGATATTCTTCTTGTACGAATACTCATAGATCTTACCCACATCGTGCAAAATGCCGCCTGTGATGAGCAAATCCTGATTAAGGAAATCGAAAACAGGCTGAATGCTCTGCAGTAGTCGCAGCACGCTCAATGTGTGAACAGCCAAACCGCCAAGATACGCATGATGTACGGTGCGTGCTGCCGGCGCCAAAGAGAAGAGTTTCACGAAATCACTGTCACCGAAGAAAGAATCGAGGAGAGCCCGGAGATGCACGTTGCTGACTGCTCCGGCACACTCTATGATAGATTTCATTACCGCACCGATGTCTCCAGCATAGCGAGGGAGGAAATCCTCGGCGTCAATATCACTGTCATTCGCAGCGCTCATCGAATGTACAACAATCTGCAAACGTCCGCTATACTCCGTGACGTTACCTGATACAAAGACAAAATCGTCTGCCGAAATATCGTTGAGACTATCGCCATCCCACGAAATACCGTCAATACTACCGGTTCGATCTGAAAGTTCCAGGATCGCATACAAGCCGCCATCTTTCTTGTCTTTTACTATCTTTTTCGTGAGCACAAAGACTTCCTTCACGGTTTGCCCTGCTTTCAGTTCAACAACGTATTGGCTCTTCATGTTTCGAAGTAATCACACAATTGTCTTTCGCCTCAGACCACCTTTGCGTGGATTTTTTGACATCGGGATAGTAGCCAATTTACGGTTACTTACCTGGCGTTTCCAAATGAAGTATTTTCTTCTTTATCAAGTCTAATTTTTCGTGCAGGGTTCTCTCTTCTTTCTTCTCGGCCTCAAGCGCAGAGAGCACTTCTTCTCGCTTCTGCGAGAGCAGATTGATTTCGGCATTCAATTGATTTTCCTCATCTTTCAATTCGCCAATGCGTTTGATCAATGCATCCTCATTTGCCTTCAGCTTTTCAATCGATTGCACGAGTGGATTGCTTTCGGCCTCCCTCTTTCTCGATTCATATTCCTCGTTAAACTTTCGCAGTTCATCCTCAGCCTCAGTGAGTTCCTTCTTGACACTATCGAGTTTGCCCTGCGCATCTTTCTGAGCACTCTTCATGGCCTCAATCTTGGGCGAAAATATCTCCTCCTGGCGTTTATTCATATCATCTACCAACTTTGATTTAATACGCCGTTTCGAGACCAGGGTAATGAAAAAAGCAAGAATCGCGACAACCGCTCCGGCCGCAATGGTCATCGGATTTCCGGAAGCAGGGAATACACCTGATGACGTCCGCGGTCTTGCTCCGATGTAAAGCACGCCCACGTTTCTCCTGGCTATTTGAATCGCGAATGCTCCTTCGAAAAGACCATTGCGTTCAACTACAACACTGGCACCATCTGCTGCAGATACGTTCGCGCTGTATTGGTTACCGACCATCGTCTGATCGCTCGACACCAATACTTTGCCGTCGGCATCGGTAAAATGGACGAATTCAAGCTCAGGTTCATCATTCCTCAACCGCGTCACGATCTCCGTAAGATTAGCCTCGTCACCCATAATGAGTGCGTCTTCGACAAACGCAGCGTGCGCGATAGAGTTCCCGAGACTCATGAACCTCTTCACATGAAGTTCCTTTGCACTCACCTGACCCTGAGTACCGCCCCCTGGAAACAATCTTGGGCTCAAGAAGAAGAAAGCTGTAAGAATCAAGATCAGGAGTAGTACCGCTACCGAGGTCCAACCCTTTGACATCTATCCTCCGAAGCTGATCGATATGCGGTGTCCACCGCCGAGTTCAAAATAAGGTGAATACGTATAGTCGATGTTTAACCTATCCTTCCTTACCCCCATTCCCACTGTGACACCGGCGAGGAAACCGAGACCTTCAGATTCAATAGCCGATAGAAGCGTACTGTAGGAGGCCTTGAGATGCAGAAATTGGTTGACGTAGTATGCCCCGCCGAATCTGGCGCCGACACCGGACAAGGCGGGTTTCACAAGATCAACGCCGATCCAACCCGACTCGAACAGCTTTGCGGCACTGAGTGTGACCTCAAAAGGAAACATCTCTTTGGAATCAATGTAGGCTTTCAGGCCGTAGCCGATATTCTTGACTGACAATCCGACCTGAACACCCGGATCATCGATATTGTATATGGCACCAAGGTCAACGCCAATACCCAATGTATTCAGTGTATCGATCGTTCCGTAGACCGCTTTGACCGCAACGCCTATGCCGACATCTCTATACACAAAACCCTTGCCCACGCTGGCGTCAATGTGGTGAACGCCAAACGTGCCATCCTCATTCCCCAACGAATCGGTTTTTTTCATACTGCCGCTATAGAAGTAACGGACCCCAACTCCCAGTTGTCTCCGTTCATAACCCAGGTAGCCAAATTGTGTACCGTCAAAATAGTTAAGGTAGGAAAGTGAATAGAATGTATTATCCGATAGCGCCAGTCCACCAGGATTGTAGTGCACATCGTAGCCGTCATCATACAGGGCGTAACCCATACCAGCCCTGTGGGCAACTGGGTCCACGGATAGACATTCAAAACCCACCACCGATATCAATGAAAAGAGTATCACTAACATTTGGCCTCCATACTGGTATTATAGCACCATTGCTTTAAAAGTCAAGGACCTTTGTGTGCAATGATTTCCGTAATCTTCGCTAGGAAAACTGAAGTGCGCGCAAACCTGTTATTAAGCAATTTTGCGATGAGTAAACCTAGGATGAGGCCAGCCAATCCACTCACGAGGGATGCCGTCTCATGCCAGCGACTGCCCACAAGAAGTCCAATTACGGACAGCAGGATAGGCAAACCAAACAATAAAAATGAAGCTGCAAACGCTATGCCGGCTGACTGCACAACATATACTTCATCTTCAGGGTTTGCTCCGATATTGTTCTGGACCACCACCAAATGCCTGGAATCTGTCCCATGGCATAATCTGCGGGCATCGCAATCTTTACAGGATTCTTTCGCTTGGAAACACACCGTAGCCAGTCCGCCGCTTACTGTGACCACCCACCCCTTCTTCCTCATGCGAAATTATAGATACTATGTGCCGGATGTCAACGAAGACCCTGCAGTACGGAAAAACACTTACCTTCTGCACCATATTCAAAGCACAAACACCAATATTTACGACAAATGGTCTAACATTCCGCGGTTGCCGCCCGTTTCGTTCCACGGCGACGTCCTACGATACCGACACGTAACCGTAGTCTCCTGAGTCGATACGGGCTTCGTCACCTATTAACGTAGACCGAGCTATAAGAGGTTGACCTCATTCTATATGTGGATATAATACGTGATGGACAGTTCACTCACAAAACTCCTCCAGAACATTCTAGCTACCGTTGAAAAAAAATATCCTTATACGGCGGCGACGGTTTTTGACACGCGAGGAATAGAGATCAATCTCGACAAGGAGAACGAACGAATTGCGTCACGGCAAGGCAACAGAGGAATTGTCCTTTCTATTTTTAACGGACGGTATTTCGAGGAATACGCAACGGACATAATCGATGAGAAACACATCGATGAGTTCTGTCGCCGTGCGTTTGACCATGTTGTTATGGAAGAAATCAAGTACGAACTCACACAACCGCGAGAAGGGAACAGATCCTTCAGAACAGCAGAGAAGATTGACCCCGATAGCGTGTCTATCAAGAACAAACTTGACATACTTCGCCAGCGACGAGCTGCACTGTTGCGTGGTAAGAATATGGTCAATTGCACGACAAGTTATATCGAAGAAACAGCGAACAAAACGTTCATTACTCGGAAAGGAACGCTTGATGAACGGATGCGACGGATATCTCACTACATGGTTGCATACGTCTCAAACGGCAAAGACCTAAAGTATGATTTCTTTTCGACCGGCGGGACCGGTGGTCTTGAAATAATTGATATCCCGGATAGCACAATCCCATCGCTCATCGACAGCGCCAACAGGTTATTCAATTCAGAGAGCATCGAACCCGGATTCTACGACGTCATTGCCACGCCGGAAATCGCCGGGTTAATCGCTCATGAGGCGTTCGGTCACGGCGTTGAAACGGACATGTACCTGAAGGATCGTGCGAGGTCAAAGGATTACTTGGGAGAGATCATTGCTTCGCCATTGGTCAACATAATCGATGATCCGTCACTGCCAGGCGGATATGGCTCATATTTCGTCGATGACGAAGGAAATATTGCGCAACCTACCTACGTTGTCAAAGACGGGCGGTTCATTCAAGGTTTGACAAATAGATATTCAAGTTCGGTACTAAAATTGAACCCGACGGCGAACGGACGCAGAGAGTCCTTTGCCCGGAAGATCTACACAAGAATGTCTAATACTTTCTTTGAACCTGGCACGAAGACCCCTGAGGAAATCATCTCATCAGTTGATAACGGAATCTACCTGATCAGAGGTTTGAGCGGCATGGAAGATCCAAAAGGTTGGGGGATTCAGGTACTCGTTCTATATGGTAAGGAGATAAGAAAAGGACGTCTCACCGATCGGATTTTTTCACCTCTTGGGATCACAGGCTACGTGCCTGACTTATTGAAGGGTATCTCCATGGTCGGAAACGATTTCAAGGTCGATGTAGGGACATGTGGTAAAGGTCATAAGGAATACGTTCCGGTCTCAAGCGGCGGCCCCCACATCCGTACGCGATTACGATTGGGATAATGAACAAGATAATCGACAGGATAGGCCGCCACGGCTTTGATGATTACAAGATACGCGAAGTGAGATCCACAGAGTATCAGTTATACCTTCTCAAGGACGCCATAGAATCAAGGCGGACAGTGGAAAGTAACCACTTCCAAATAACCGTCTATGTCAACCATCGAGTAGGAGGGAAGAAACTGCGCGGCGAGTACACTTTTGAATACAAACCCGGGGCCGATCTAGATTATTATCTTGAACAGGCGAAATCTGCATGCTCGGTCATCAAGAACAGACACTACGATCTTGCAAAATCCAGCGATAGTTCGGTTGTCCAAACCCTCGATCCACGCTTGAATGATCCGTTCAAACTCGGCGGGCAACTCACCGAAACCATATATCGCAATACAAAGGGCAGTAATGTTTATCTCTCCAGCGCAGAGATCTATCTGACCAAGTCTGAAATAGTGCTAAGGACGTCGACGGGAATCGAAAAAAGCAAGGTCAAGGGTCTGGTCGAGATCGAGGTCACATTCATCAGCAAGAACAGGAAGGTAGAGCAGGAATTGAATTTCGGCATCCGACGAAGGAGTGTAGAAGATCTGCGACTGGAGCAGCGACTCACTGAATACAAGGAGCATTCGATCAACATGCTCGAAGTGCAAATACCGAAAAGTGGCCGGGCAAATATCGCAATCAATGCCTCGGATACATATAAGCTGCTGAGTCCTCTCATTTTCCATAGCTCAGGACAGGCCAAAGACCAAGGCATCAGCCGTTTCGTTCTCAATGGGAGGATCGTAGAAGATGCGGCAAATGATTTCAGTCTTAAGACGAGCGGCATTTTACCCTTCGGGTTATACAGCGAACCGTTCGACGGTGATGGCATTGCCTGTAATGAA
Organism: Caldifarciminota bacterium; assembly: GCA_020349965.1. GTDB lineage: Bacteria > Hydrothermota > Tepidihabitantia > SM23-42 > SM23-42 > SM23-42. The sequence continues at coordinate 1,946,772 of CP070705.1, forward strand.
TACACATTGATTGACAAAGGTGTCTTCCGACAGTATTGGACGACAAAGCGATACGCAGACTATCTCGGCGTGAAGCCAACCGGCGAGTTCAAGAATCTAATAGTAGAACCCGTTCGCAGTTCAACGATCGATATTGACTCTTGTTACGAAATAATACAGTTCTCAGACCTATCCCCGGACCCGGTCACTGGTGATATCGTCGCAGAAATAAGGTTCGGCTATGCCACGATCGATGGACGGAAGACACCCATAAAGGGAGGGTCGGTCAGCGGGAACATTTTTCAGAATTTGAAGCGTATATCTTTTGCGTCCGAGGATGTTTTCGAAGGTAACTATGCGGGCCCGAAATTCCTCGTACTCAAAGATATGTCGATATCAGGCCAATGATTGTGTTCCAATAGAGATTCTATCACGTTCTTATGCTCCGTCACCTAAATCCCCGATAATACGCGTCTGCAGTACGTATGGATACATCTCCTTGACATCCATTGGTATATTAATATAATGATAAGTTAATCTGCAGTTAATAAAGTTTGGAGGTTTTGTATGCGTAAGGTTTTTTTCACCCTTATTCTCTTGTCGGCACTATTAGTCGGTGCTACACGCCCCGGTGCAGTTTTTCTTCTCATATGGCCAGGAGCAAGAGCAACAGCGTTGAGTGGCGCATTCTCCGCGGTCGCCGATGATGCGACTGCATGTTACTATAACCAAGCAGGACTTGCTTTCATTGATGGGACAATTGTTTCCTTGCAGCATGCAGTGTGGTTACCGTCTCTCAATGACGACATGTACTACGAATATCTCGGCGTCACGAAGTCATTCAAGGTGGGTACTTTCGGACTTGGCATTACTTACCTGACAACTGGCCCTACCACAGTGACGAATTTTCAGGGCGTGTACCTTGGGACGTATGTGACATTCGATATTGCCGTCGGATTGAACTACGGGGCATTAATACAACCAAACCTCGGAGTAGGTGTTGGTTGGAAGCTAATCTATTCTTACCTGGTTCCACCATGGGTTTGGTTGAGAATGCCGGAACTGGAAGTAACGAGCGGTGGAATCGGCATTACTTACGCATTCGACGCCGGCACCATTTACAAACCATTTCAGTTCCTCACGTTAGCCGGAGCATTGCAGAATATCGGCCCTGATATCAGTTACACCGAGAGTGGCGCATCCGATCCGCTGCCATACACGTTAAGGCTCGGAATGCGCTTTCAGCCAATCGACAACAAGGTCATACGTATTGCCCTTACAGCCGATGTTACCAAAATTCTCGTGGGAATGTTCGCTGATGAAACAAAAACTTTCTTCGAGAACCTTGGGTATGAGTTCCGCGAAGCGTGGAAAGGCGTCGGTTTAGAGATAGATTATTATGATTTCATCAAGTTAAGAGGTGGCTATTTCCACGATAGCGAGGGCCAAAGAATTGGCTTCACCTACGGAGGAGGGATCAAAGCCGGTGGATTTTCACTCGACGTAGGTGTGGATCAAGACATATACGAATTCAAAACCACAAACCGTAAGTTCTCGATCTCCTATAAATTCTAACGACAATCCTCAAGGGGCTATCCTCACTATCTAGTTAGGAAGCGCATAAGACAACGAAAGCAAGACGAGAAAGGCTGTATACCGGTGAAGGTCATTTGGAGCATCGGAAACATCTACACGGTCAAAAGACATTTCGCTCCGCTGGGTGACCATCCTACGGAACAATGAAATTACGTTCGCAAGACAGTAAAGTCTTGATCGTCGGTGCAACAGGCTTCGTCGGCAAGAACCTGGTGCCGCAAATGGCAACCCGCGGTCCAACCACTATATTGGTTCGCGCTACATCAAATACTGCTCTATTTAGAGAAAACCCGAATATCAGAATTCTCAAGGGCGATCTCGAAACTGCCAACGGACTCCGCGAAGCATTGAATGACATCGACGTCGTAATCCACTGTGCTGCTCGAACCATGGGACGTACCTACTGGGAATATTACCGGACTAACACAATGGGTACAGCGAATTTGCTTAAAGAGATGAAGGCAGCAGGTGTAAAGAAACTTCTCTTCTTGAGTTCTCACGCTGCATGCGGGCCGAGCGCAGCCATCACTACGACCATCAGGAACGGCGCTGAAAATCCGATATCATTCTACGGGTCGACAAAGAGGCAAGCCGAGAAGTTGATAATAAGAAGCGGCCTCTCCTATACAATCATCAGACCGGTATCTGTCTATGGACCTCACGACACAGAGATACTGACCTACATAAAGCTACTCAACAGAGGAATCTGCCCTGTTGTCGGATTTGGCTCCAAGTACTTGAATCTCATCTATGTAGCGGATCTTGTCGATATGATCATTGAGATCGTAAGAAGGGATCACTTTGGGAATAGAATATATTTCGCAAACGACGGGAATTGTTATTCTTTCGATTCAGTGCTCAAAAGCATCGCATGCGCGCTCGACAAGAAGAATGTAAAGATACATATCCCCACCTCAATCGCCATGTTTATCGGACTATTGAATGATGTGTTCCTCCCGCCGCGGTTCAGGCTCGTCACCCGCGACAAAGTGAGGGAGCTTGCGTGTCAGTATTGGGTATGCGGTGAAACTAAATCAATTCAGGAGATGGGTCTCCGACCCAAATACACATTTGAACACGGCATCATCGAAACCGTCGAATGGTACCGTAAGCACGGTTTCCTCTCATGATGTTGACAATGGATGAAGCTTGACAAGAAAGAAACGGCAGATATAATAAAAAGGGGATTAATCAATGAACTGGTACGCAGGTTACACAAAATGCAATCATGAACGCATCGTCAACAAGATGCTCTCCGAGAAAGGCATCAGCACTTTTCTTCCTGAAATAATCGTCCCCAGCCGTCGGAAGAATCGCAAGATTCTCGTCAAACGGCCCCTATTCCGTAATTATCTTTTCGTACAAATCGACGAAAGACAAGATAATTGGATCAAAGTCTTCCGCACGCCGGGGCTCGCCCGTATATGCGGAAATGGCAGGCCGATGCCCATTCCGGACGAAGATATCGATTCCATAAGGATCTTCGTCAGTAGTGATCGAAACGTGTTCCCATTGCCGTACTTGCATGTGGGCGCAAGGGTTCAGGTGATCTCTGGACCTCTGACCGGCGCAATTGGCGTGCTAGTCAAGGAAGACCACAAGAAACGAAGGCTGGCGGTCTCGCTCGAATTGATGGGTCAATCGGTCATCGTTTCGCTATTTGATGATGAAGTAAAACCGTTCTAAGAATAATCGAACTCAATTCAGACAGGTCGATAGAAGATGACCAGCGTGTAATGTAGGCAGGACCAACGTCAACTCTTCTGTTGCTTACTACGCGAGACGCGAATGGTAGAGTTTAATCCCTAACTTCGCGTAAACTTCATCCATCGTTTGCGCCGCAATCTCCTCAGCTCTCCTCTGACCATCATTGAGCGCATTGAGAACATAGGTGCGGTCTTTGCGCAACTCCGCTGCATTTTCTTGAATTGGCTGCAGTATTTTGTACATGTTCTCGTGCAGGATCTTCTTACAGTCGAGGCACCCGATACCGGCGACACGACATTCACGGGCGCAATGCTCAATATCGGTCTTTCCGGAAAAAGCCTTGTGCATCGTAAAAAGGTTACATTCATCTGGATTGCCCGGATCGGTTCTACGTTTCCTCCGTACATCGGTCACTGCGGTAGATAATTTCTTCCACATCTCATCTTTGGTATCATTCAGAAATATGCAATTATCCAGCGATTTACTCATTTTGTTAATACCGTCGAGTCCCAGTATACGTGACACTGCTCCGATCTTTGCTTTTGGTTCAGGAAATGTCACCCCGAAAAGACCGTTGAACCGTCTAACGATTTCGCGGGTCAACTCAAGATGAGGTAACTGGTCATCGCCCACGGGCACTACTTCCGCACGATACAGGAGGATATCTGCAGCCATCAATACCGGATAATCAAGCAGACCCATGTTCACATAATCCGGATTCTGTTGTTTCTTTTCCTTGAACGTTGGTACCCTTAGCAGCCATGAAATGGGTGTTATAGTATTGAGAATCCAGGCCAATTCGGTGTGTCCCGCGACCGTTGACTGAATCATCAATATGCTCTTCGCCGGGTCTATACCCGCAGCGATATAGTCAACCGCACAGTCGAAGATACTCTGTTCCATTTGGCCGGGATTGAAACTGACTGTTATCGCATGGTAGTCCACGATGCCGTATATGCAGGAGTACTCTTCCTGAAGCGATATCATATTCTGCATCGCACCAACGTAGTTACCGATATGCAGCCGCCCAGACGGTTGGATGCCGCTGAAAACCCTTTTCTTCTCAGCCATCTCTCTATAATATCCGAAAACGCATGGAAGTCAACCGCTTCTTGTATCGCTATTGACCATCGAAGATCGTCTGTCGCTGTACGGTAACGATGTCCGTCAGGCGAATTTCGAATTGCCGAAAGCATAGAGCGACAACAACTGGATTCACGATTCCCCTCGAAATCATACCACTCGGGACACTGAATTCTAGTTCAAATTGGAAATTTGAG
>CP070705.1:1951433-2024601 GCA_020349965.1 Caldifarciminota bacterium
TTATCTTCTCAACTTCTTGTTTTTTCCGTTTCTCCGGCTCTCATTCAAAGGTTTCGTTTGTCCAGACCGCGCGCAGCGCTCAAACCGACCGCTGGTACCGTAGCAGTTATTATTGTCGTCGTCTCTTCAGAATCGTACTGATTATTCGTACTGCCTCTTCCCGTATCGGTTGCATCAGTCCGAGTTTCACCTTCGGGTGGATGGCATTGGCCAGCATTATTATTATAAGGTTCGTCTCCGGGTCGACACACACCATCGTACCGGTGAATCCGGTGTGGCCGAAAGAGAGAGGAGACAGCAGTCCGGGGTACGGGTCGAGCCGCCAACCGAGATTTCGCTTTTCCGCACCGGCAGTGTGGTCCCGTAGCATCAGGGACAGCGTCTCCGGTGCGATGATCTCTCCGCTGAGATAGGCGCGGGTGAAGGTTATGAGGTCGAGCACATTGGAAAATAGACCGGCATTACCAGCCTTACCTTCGTATGCATAGTAGGCGTTGCCATCATGTACTTCGCCCTGGATCACCTTCTTGCGCCATTTTATCTTGTTGCTAGGTCCGTGCGTTTTTGACATCTTCAGTTCGTGCCGATTTCCTTTTTCGGTGGCAGCGACCGTCAGTTGGTCCTTAACAGGTCCGAAGCCGAGTGTATGTGATCCCAGCGATGCCGTCACAGTACTGGAGAAGAAACGATCTATGGGCTCTTTCCCTACACGTTCGATGATCTTCCCGAGAATGATGTAGCCCAGACATGAATAGATTGTGTCTTCTTTCCCCGTATTTAACCCGGCGATGCTTTCCATTCTCGTTTCTTCAGGAAAGAGGTAGGTTGGGTACCATGGTTGCAATCCAGATGTGTGGGCGAGCAACTGCCTGATGGTCGATCCCCTGCTGCCGGTCGCACTCAGCGAGGGCAATACTTCTCCTATCGGTTGATCGATATTGAGGTTTTTCTTCTCGTGCAAGATCATTATTGACAGGGCAGTTGCGATCGGTTTGGTCAACGACGCAAGGTCGAATACGGTCTCTTTTTTCATGACGGTCTTTTTCGGCGTGATCTGAGCATGGCCGTATTCTTCGAAGAAGAATGATGTGCTCAGGTTCCCAACCCAGCAGACACAACCCGGGATCTTTCTGGCTTTGACGCATTTCGTCAGATAGTCATCGAGTTGTGTGAATAACATGTTCATTTTCGCATCGACGAAACCACTCTCTTTAACTTCGTGAACGATTTCTCGTTGAGTCCTCTCTCGAGTAATTCCAAACCGCGTGGAATGAAATGGGCGAAATGTGGTTTCTTCTTGTTGAGCGACAGGTTGGCAAAAGCGCCGAGCGCTTGCATGCTGCGCTGCAAAGCGATCAATTCATAGCAGTGCACGAAATCTTGGGTATCGATGCCGACGCCCCGCGCTTTTATCTTTTCGTAGTAGTAGGCGCGAAGCGTCTCTTCGTGAACGGGTTGGATCTCGACGTACGCATCCCTGAGCAGGGCTGCAAGGTCATAGGGGAGAGGGCCGATCCTCGCCGATTGGAAATCGATTAGCCGTATCCTATCTTCTTTGAGGTAGATGTTCTGTGACTGATAGTCACGGTGCATCAGGTACCCGTCGAGCGGTCCACTAGCCTCCATGATGGCCACTGCGAGATCTCCAAAGTCCGACTCAAGTGCCGCCGTTTCATCAGGAGTGAGGCCGCAGTACTCGATGAGGAAGTGATTGCGGAAATACTCCTGCTCCCATCGGATATGGTCGGTGTCGTAGCGGCATTTGATCGGTGCGCCCTCTCTGCCGTCGAACTGCAGTCGGACGAGTTCGTCTATTGCCTTCTTGTAGATATCCATTCGGATATTACCGTTCTTGCACAGTTCGTACAGCGAGAGCGGACCGAGGTCTTCCTGGACCATTATCTTATCTGCAATACTGGACCAGAATACCTGGGGTACGGCGATCTTTCTCTGTGCAAGGTGTCGTTGCAGAACGAGATGTTGTTCGAGGTTCTGATCGTAGACCATTACCGACATTACGCTCTCTTTACGGCATCTGAAGAACCGGCGTTCAGATCCGTGACCGGTTATTTCGTCCAGCAGTTCATAGCCCGAGATGACATCGCCGACCTTCATGTCACCATTATCCTGCTAGCACCGTGGATCAGAGCGTTGCAATACTTTCCCTCGGTCAGTTCGGTTCCGGGCAGGACTATTGTATTCTCAAGGTATACGCCGCGGGCAACCCTGCAATCTTCACCGATGCTGACAAAGCCCTTGAGGGCATCGGTTCTGACGTCGCTTGAGCGCGCAATGTACACGGGTGAGTCATGTGCGAGTCCTTCGAGCGCGGTCTGCCCGCGCAGCACATCATGATGTATCTTCCAATAATTGTAGTGTGAATTGATGTTATACCACTGTATGACCGCCGGTAAGCCCATCAATGACTCACCTTCCTTGATGATGTTCCTGAACACATCGACGATCGAGAACACGTCTTGCTGCGGGAAGAAAGAAAAAACACGTTCCGAAAAAACGCCGATACCCGCATATGTATATGGTGTAGCATCATGCGCATAGACCTTGTCGATCCGGTTGTCTTTGCCGATGCGGAATTTCGTCCCGTTGTGTCTGATCATGACGATCGTGGCGACTGGTTTGTGCGTGCGGTGAAAATCTACGATGTCCCTCAATTTAATGTCGGACAATACGTCGCCCGAGTGGATTATGAAGTCGCCATCGACGAAATCCTTGAAATTAACGAGTGCCCCTCCAGTGCCGTTCAAAACCTTTTCGACCACCGGGTAAATATTCCTGCCTCTGCTCGTCAGATGTTTGAGCAGGAGATCGTGGTGGTGGAAGAGGTTGATTCCTATGCTAGACACGCCGACCTTGAACAGGCGCCTCATGTTGATGTCGATTAACTGCCGATCGACAACGGGCAAGAGCATCTTCGGGATCGTATCGGTTATCGGTTTAAGACGTTCGCCGCGCCCGGCTCCTAGGAGTATTGCCTTCATGGTTCAGGAATACAACAAATACTTCTTTCTCACCGTGTTGAACTTCCTTAATTCAGTCATCCATCTGCGGGATATTTTCTTGATCGACGTACCCGCTTCGATCTCTTTTCTTACCCATGAATTACCGATGAGAATATCAAACGGCATCTTCTCTTTCTCAAATTCATACGGCGGTTGTCGCCACGAGAATCGCTTTGGATATAACTGCATGATGGTCTGTATGATCTCCAGGCCGCAGATCAAAGGGTCGAACCGATGCCGGTTCTTCACATGTATCTGTACGCCACCGCACAATTCGCCACGGTATTTATGAAAGGTCGGTACGAACCAGGTTACACGCAATTCAATACCGCGGATGCTCCTCTTGTCAAGCTCGCACACGAGGCGCCGGGGATCGATCCATGGTGCGCCGAATGTTTCGAACGGCCGCGTCGTGCCGCGGCCTTCAGATACGTTCGTTCCTTCGAGAAGGCACATCCCGGGGTAGACGAGTGCCGTCATGAAGTGTGGCATATTGGGTGAAGGAATTGTCCATTCGAGCCGATTCTCGTCAAAATACGTATCTCTGCGCCAGCTCTGCAGTTTGACTACTCTTAGATCGGCACCGATGCCATTCTGGTGACTGAGCATCATGCATATCTCTCCGATCGTCATGCCGTGCCTCACAGGGATCGAATACAATCCCACAAACGATTCGAAGCCATCCTCGATCAAAGGACCCTGCACGGTGAGGCCGTTGAGGGGGTTGGGACGGTCGAGCAGGAATATTCTCTTTCCCGCGGCAGCTGCTTCCTTTATCATCAACATCGCTGACCAGACAAAGGTATAGTACCGCGTGCCGATATCGAGAAGATCGATGACGATTGCGTCGACCTTCTTGAGTGCGTCGCGGCTGGGTTTGCGTTCTTTGCCATACATGCTACGGACCGGCAAATCTTTGCCGTAGAGTGTATCTGGCGCGGCCACCTGATCCTGCAGTGCCGCATGGAGTCCGTGCTCAGGCGCAAAAAGGGTATTCAGTTTGACTCTTCTTGCACGCTGGAACAGAGATATCGTAGGGTTAAGTTTCGAGTCGCAGCTGGACATCGACGATAGGAGGCCTAACTCCATACCCCGTACGAGGTTGAAATCCTTTCTGACCAACCGATCAATGCCCAGCAACACAGTGAAATATATAGTAAATACCCCCAGTGTCAACATCCGAGAGCTGTGAATCGACCATATCCTTTTTTCCGGTACGAAGGGATTGGAAGCGTGATACTACGTTTCAGTCGAATTCATATGCGTTTTAGGGCATCTTTTCCATGTTTCTCTTGACAAATAATTATTTATTTGTATTATTTATAGATTATGAAGCTCGGCGAGGTACTGCTCAATCAAGGTCTAATTAGCGAAGACATGCTATCACAGGCGCTGGAAGAGCAAAAAGCAGACGGTGAAAGACTCGGGGCGACACTCATCCGGATGGGCTTCATATCCGAAGATGAATTATTACAGGCGCTTTCCAAGTATTTTGGCGTGCGATCGGTCAACCTCAAGGCTAAGCAGCCCAATGAATCGGTCTTGAAACTACTTCCGGGCGATATTGCCGCTAAATATATGGTCGTACCGGTGGCGAGGTTCGGACGTAAACTCACGTTGGCAATGCTCGATCCACAGGATGTCACCGCCATAGAGGACATAAAGTTCGCAACAGGATTTGAGATCGATCCGGTCGTCGCCAACATCGAAGATATAATCAAGATAATAGAAAGCCACTATCGCGTTCAGCGGATTTTTTCCGACGTGATGTTTGAGATGGATATGAGCGACGCGATAGGCGATATTGATGGACCCGGCGAAGTACAGGTTAAAGAGAGGAAGGAAGAAGATCTCTCCAGCGTGGTCGATGACAGCGATAGTGGTCCTGCGCTCAAACTTGCCAGTAAGATTATCAGCGATGCAGTCGCAATGAACGTCTCGGACGTGCATATCGAGCCATACGAGAACGACATGCGCGTGCGCTACCGTATCGACGGCATCCTTCATGAGGTGATGAAACCGCCTAAGAAATTGAACCGGGCGCTGGCAACGGTCATCAAAGTCATGGCAAAGTTGAAAGTCGAAGAGAAGCGGCTGCCTCAGGATGGACGCATCAAGGCTCGCGTTCACAATAAGATCATCGACATCCGCGTTTCTACAGTTCCGACACTGTTCGGCGAAAAGGTGGCTCTCCGGGTTTTGGACCGCGCGGCAATTCAGCTGAACCTGGACCTTCTTGGTTTCGAAGCGGAAACGCTCAAGTGCTTCCGGAGGGCCATCAATACGCCGTACGGTATAGTTCTCGTCACAGGGCCGACCGGTTCGGGAAAGACGACGACACTTTATTCGGCGTTGACAGAACTCAATGATCCCGGTCTGAATATTATCACGGCCGAAGACCCGATCGAATATTCAGTTGGTGGGATCAATCAACTACAGGTGAATGAACGGATCGGACTGACGTTCGCTTCGGCATTGCGTTCGTATCTGCGTCAGGACCCCAATATCATAATGGTCGGTGAAATACGCGATCTCGAGACTGCGGAGATCGCCATCCGTGCATCATTGACAGGCCATCTCGTACTTTCCACGGTACACACTAATTCAGCTGCGGCTACGATAACCCGATTGACGAACATGGATGTTGAGCCTTTTCTGATCGCGTCGACGCTCCTTGCCGTTCAATCGCAACGACTCCTGCGAAAAGTGTGTCCGAAGTGCCGCAAAGAGGTCGAGTATCCAGATGAGGCACTTATCGATGCGGGCCTCGTTCCGAAAAAAGTTGATTTTAAATTTTACAGGGGGGATGGCTGCAAGCATTGCCGCGGTACAGGGTACAAAGGCCGTATCGGTGCTTTCGAGACAATGCTCGTGACCGGTACGATAAGAGAAGCAATCCTGCAAAAGGCATCGATCGCCGAGATCGAGAAAGTGGCGGTTGGTGATGGAATGATCACGCTGCGTGATTCTGCGCTCAGAAAATTACACGATGGTGTGACGACACTGGAAGAAGTCATACGCGAAACAAAGGTGGAATAGTGGAAGAGAAATTAGGTACGTATCTGGTCAAGCAAGGTATCCTGACCGAACAACAGCTGCGAGATGCGGTCAAGGAAAAACATGATACCGGCCAGCGTCTGATCAGCGTTCTGAATGCCCGTAACTATGTTTCCGAAACCAAACTGCTCGCACAGTTGAGCAACATCTACCGTATGGAAGTGATCGATCTGGACTACGTGATCCCTGACAAGAAGATTCTCGAGAGAATCCCGGCAGAGAAAGCATATCACTATGAAGTGTTGCCGCTCGATGTGAAAGGGCGCTATCTGACCGTGGCGATGGTCGATCCAACCGATATCAACGCCATCGAAGACCTACGTTTCATAACAGGTAAAGAGATAGAACCTGTGCTCGCATCGGAATCGAGCATCAGAGATGCGCTCGACCGTTACTACAAGATGGACAAAAGCCTTGCCGAGGTAAAAGCAGAAGCTGTGACCGAAACGAAGGAACTTGATGTCGAAGATCTGGAGTTACTCGAGACGGGATTCGAAGAAGATATCGAGGAAACCAAACTGCGCGCCGATGCTGAAGGAGGGCCGGTCATTCGCGTCGTGAATTTCTACATCGCCGATGCGGTGACCAAGGGTGCCTCCGATATCCACGTCGAGCCTTATGAGAAGCACGTGCGGATTAGGTTCCGACTCGATGGCGTGCTGCGTGAACAGCAGAGCCCTCCGTTCAACCTGAAAGCGGGCATCATCACCAGGCTCAAATTGATGGCCAAGATGGACATAGCCGAGCGGCGTCTTTGCCAGGATGGCCGCATCAACATCCTTGTCGGAAACAAAATGATCGACCTCCGTGTATCCTGTATTCCGACCTTGTATGGCGAGAAGATCGTCATGCGGATCCTCGATCGGGCGTCACTGATGCTCGATCTGACAAAACTCGGTTTTGGCGAGGATGCGCTCAAGGGATATTTCAAGGCCATCGAAAGCCCTTACGGTATCGTTCTTGTTACGGGGCCGACCGGCAGCGGAAAGACGACGACGCTCTATTCCACGCTTGCCAGGTTGAACAGCCCGGACCGGCAGATAATGACAATCGAAGATCCGGTCGAGTATAACCTGCACGGAATAAATCAAATTCAGGTCCATGAAGAGATCGGCCTTTCTTTTTCAAATGCTCTGCGTGCTTTCTTGAGGCAGGCACCCAATATAATTCTGGTCGGTGAGATCCGTGATTCGGAAACGGCGGAGATCGCCATCCGCGCCGCACTCACCGGTCATCTTGTATTTTCGACCATTCACACAAACGATGCTCCTACCACGATAAACAGGCTCGTCGATATGGGCATACCGCCTTATCTTGTCTCGAGCGCTCTTGTCTTGATCCAGGCGCAACGGTTGGTGCGTCGTATTTGCTCGCAGTGCCGCGAGAAGATCAAAGTCGAAGAGAAGTTGCTGGAGCAAGCGGGAATCCCGAAAGGAACGTTCCCGGATGATATGGTTTTCAAGGGAAAGGGATGCCCTATCTGCAACCAGACCGGTTACAAAGGAAGGATCGGTCTCTACGAGGTCATGCCGATCTCGCCAGATATACGGAGGATGATATTGTCTGGTGCCACTTCTGATGAGATTGCAAAAAAGGCTGAGAAGGACGGGATGACGACCCTGCGTGAAGATGGCATCGAGAAAGTGAAACAGGGTGTCACAACGATAGAAGAGCTAATGAGAGAAACTGTTTCATTCTGATAAGTTTAATGTTTTCAATTAAGGAGGTAAAATGCCGGTTTCAATGAGACAACTCTTGGAAGAGATGGTTCAGAGGAATTCCACAGACCTTCACCTCACAACGGGTGCACCGCCGATGTTCCGTATAGATGGCGAATTGGTGCCTACGAACTATGAGATAATGACACCCGAAGTCATACAGAATCTGATCTACAGCGTTTTGAACGACCAGCAGAAGAAGAAATTCGAGATGGAATGGGAACTGGATTTCTCTTTCGGTATCGCGGGTCTGTCGCGCTTCCGCGGGAACTGTTTTCAGCAGCGGGGGAGTGCTGCGTCGGCGATCCGTACGATCCCATTTGAGATAAGGGGTTTTAAAGAGTTGGGCATACCGATGGTCGTCGAACAGTTAGCTAAGAGGCCCAAGGGATTGATACTCGTTACAGGTCCTACGGGTTGCGGTAAATCGACGACCCTTGCGGCGTTGATTGACCGTGTCAATAGTGAGAGACGAAGTCACATCATTACGGTAGAGGATCCCATCGAATATCTGTTCCGCCATAAGAAGGCGATTGTCAACCAGCGACAGATAGGCAGTGATACGAAATCATTCGGTAATGCGTTGAAATACGTGCTGCGTGAGGACCCCGACGTCGTCATGGTAGGTGAGATGCGCGATCCGGAAACGATCGGAACGACACTGACGATCGCCGAAACCGGACATCTCACCCTGGCCACACTCCATACCAATTCTGCTGCCGAATCAATCCACCGTATCATCGACGTTTTTCCGCCTCACCAGCAGGGTCAGGTGCGCTCACAGTTGGCATTCGTTGTCGAAGGTGTATTGACTCAGCAACTGTTGCCCAAGATCGGCGGGGGCAGGGTACTGGCTGCTGAGGTAATGGTTGGAACTCCAGCAATAAGAGCACTGATAAGAGATGCAAAAGAACACCAGATATACAGCTCCATTCAGGCCGGACAGAAATATGGCATGCAGACGATGAATCAGGCTCTGTACACGCTATACTCGAAGCGTTTGATCACTCTAGAAACTGCCTTTGACTACTCACCCAACATCGAAGAATTCGAGCATATGGTTGAACAGAAATCGCCAGTGCTGAAATAGGACTTTAACAGAAGTGAATAACAATAATGATATTGGGCTAATAGTGGCTATATTGATATTTTACATTAGCTACATGCGCTATATTGACTTGTTTGATATCAGGGTAGTGCTGTGTCAAGATAAGGAGGTTTGATGCCGATATTTGTTTGGAAAGGTAGAACTGCCACGGGCGCTGCTGCGAGCGGAGAGATCGCAGCCAGTTCACAGGCCGATGTCGTTGCTTCACTGCGGCAGAAAAAGATCATCCCTACATCGATCAAGGTCAAAGAGGAAAAGAAGGGTCTTGGGCTGTTCGGTGCGCGGGTTTCGAGGAGGGCACTTGCTGTGTTTACGCGTCAGTTCGCAACAATGCTCAATGCGGGCTTGCCTCTCCTGAGCTGTCTTGAAATCCTTGCCAAACAGACTGAGAGTCAGGCTTTGCGGCGTGTCCTTGGCGAGGTTAGGACCGATGTCGAGGGCGGTCTTTCGCTTGCCGATGCCTTACGGCGCCAGCCAAAGGTCTTCGACAACCTTTACGTGAACATGGTCGAATCTGGCGAGACGGGTGGAGCACTCGACGTAATCCTCGTCCGGCTTGCCAACTATCTGGAAAAGGCTGCCGCTCTCGTTCGAAAGATCAGGGGTGCGATGATCTACCCGATAATCATTCTTTCCGTCGCGGTCATAGCAATCGCGATCCTTCTCATCTTCGTCATTCCGATATTCGCGACAATGTTCGAGGGTGTGGGCGCGGAACTACCGCCGATGACGCAGCTGGTCGTGGGGTTGTCTAATCTGCTCAAGGTCTGGGCTTTGCCAATGCTCATCGTCTTCATTGCCATCGTGACGATATTACGGCGCTGGCACAAGACCGAGTCCGGAGCAAAGTCGATCGACCCCATCATGCTTAAACTACCGGTCTTCGGTAATCTCTTCCGCAAACAGGCCATTGCACGCCTTTCTAGGACGCTGTCGACCCTGCTCTCGAGCGGTGTTCCGATCATCGATGCTTTGGAGATCACCGCAAAGAGTTCGGGTAACTGGGTAGTTGAGGATGCGATCCTCAAAGCGCGTACATCGATCAAAGGTGGAGAGAACATCGCGGATCCTCTCAGCAAGACCGCCGTCTTTCCTCCGATGGTTACCCAGATGATCGCCATTGGCGAAGCGTCGGGCGGCCTCGACGAAATGTTGGCGAAGGTCGCTGATTTCTATGACTCGGAGGTTGATCAGGCTGTCGAAAACCTAACGAGCGCTCTTGAGCCGGTGATCATGGTTTTTCTGGGCGGTATCGTCGGGTTCATCGTCATATCGATGTATCTGCCGATCTTCCAGCTTGCCAGCACGGTCATGGAATAAGGGGAATCGGGAAGAGCATTCAATACTGCACTGCTAAGTTTTGAATTCGGCAGTTTTGCGGGACGCCGCTCAGCAATATGAAGAATCCCTCGAAGATTAGTCGAGTTTCCAGCCTCATCATAATACATCCATTCATCGTGATCTTCATTCTGCTAACATCATATCCACCGCTTTACCGGACCGAGAACCCCGCATGGTCTCTCATTCTAGTTTCGATTGCTCTTGCGGTCTTTTTTCAATTCATACGCAGGGTCGTTTCCGAGAGCACGCTCCTTTATATGATTTTCCTCTCAGATATCCCGCTTGCTGGTGCAATCATCCACTATACGGGTGGAATCGAAAGTCTATTTCCATTGCTTTACGTCATATTGATCCTCGCCGGTTCGATGTACCTCTACCGGCGCGGTGCATATATCATTTCGCTCAGCTCGGCTTTGTTCTTCCTCGGCCTTGTGTTCTTCGAAAGCCGTGGCATCAGAATCTACTCCATGTCCTTAGTAATGTATCGTTTTTTCCTGTTCGCCCTGCTCTTCCTCCTCGTCGGGATATTGAGTGGCACGCTGTCGGAAAGTTACCAGCGAAGGGTCGAAGAGGCTGCTCGCCTGCGATTGACGACCGAGGATATCATTAAGAACTTGCCTTCTGGTGTAATCACAGTCGACAGTAGAGGCGACATCCTTTACACGAACATGGCCGATACAAGGTTGCGGGCTATGGTACATCTTCACGTTGCTAGATTTCTGAAGGATCGAGGGTCATCTGATTCGTTCGAACTGAGATTCGCCGGTCGATACTTCATTGTATCATGCGTCCGTATTTTCAACGGCAAGGCAGGTTTGGCTATTTTGCAGGATCTGACCGAGCTGAGAAAGCTCGAAGAAAGTTCTCGCGTTGCCAGCCAGACGAAGTTACTGGCAGAACTTGGCGGTTCACTGGCCCATGAGATCCGTAATCCTCTTGCTTCGATAAGGGGTTCGCTCGAGGTAATCCGCGACGCTAAACGCAAGAGAAGCGTCGTTCCTTTCATCAGTATGGCACTGAAAGAAACGAGGCGGCTGAACGAGATCGTCACGGATTTTCTCAACTTCTCTCAGTTCACGCCCAAGAACAGAAACCGCGTGCAGATAAGCGAAGTAGTGAGCGAGGCACTGGTCGACAGCCTCTTGAGGAAGAACGAGCGCAAGGTTGTGATCAAGCGTAAGGACGAGGATTTTTTCGTGCTGGCAGACGTAAACAAACTGAAATCGGGCTTCACGAATGTCATGAATAACGCGTACGAGATGAGTCGTGCAAAAGATGTGATAGAGATCGTTTCATACCGGCGTGCCAAGCACGGCTTCGTAGAGATCCGTGACCACGGCCCCGGTATCAAACGACAAAACATGAAGAAGATATTCGATCCTTTCTTCACGACTAAGAAAGGCGGTACCGGCCTTGGGCTCGCCATTGCAAGGAACATCATCGAGGCTCATGATGGTACGATCAGAGCACGCAGCAAGTTGGGTGAGGGGACGACCTTTGTGATCAGACTGCCTCTGGCATGAGGCGGTTTCTTACTCCAGCGTACACCATTGCCAACAAATGCCACTACATTGTTGATTTGTATTCATATTTGCATATAATCACATGAGATGCGAAACCTTAGTATAATCATCGAATATGACGGTACTCGTTTTTTCGGATGGCAGTATCAACCAAACAAACGGACGGTACAGGGTGAGATTCAGACGGCGCTCAAGAAGGTGATCGGCGGAGACGTTAAGTTGACCGGTGCCGGAAGAACTGATCATGGTGTCCACGCCCTGGGGCAGGTCGCTAATTTTCACACCGCATCCCAACTGCCCCTACTGTCGATCAAGAAGGGGATCAACTCATTGACCGGTGACGATGTTTACATAAGAGACATCGGAGTCGTCGCCGATGATTTCAACAGCCGGTTTTCGGCAAAGAGCAAGGTCTACGATTACCGTATCGCTCTCGAGCCGTCGCCCTTCAGGTTGCGTTACAGTTGGTACGTCAAACAAGTGCCGGATATCGCGCTCATGCAGAGGGCTATCCCGTCACTCATCGGTCAGCGGGATTTTGCCGGTTTCGCGGTCCAGAACGGTAGCGAAAACACCGTCTGTAATGTTCATGAGATTTCCGTGAATCGCGAGAGTAATCAGATCTATATCCGGGTCAGAGGGGACAGGTTCTTGCGGAAGATGGTGCGCGGCCTTGTCGGGTTCATGGTCGACATCGGGCGCGGAAGGTTCAGCCTAGCCGACGTCTCGGGATTTTTTGATGGATCGAGAACCGGGATCAATTTTGCTCCCCCGCAGGGCCTGTTCTTAGTATCCATTGAGTACTGAAGCATGTTCGATTGAGGTCTATCAATGAAAAAAAGAGATTACATTCTTATCGTCGTTGGTATAGCAATAGGTCTCGGCGCCGTGTATTTGTATGGCCGATTCAGACACCGCCCGGACAATTTTTACTACGAGAATGCCCGCCTTGTGAGTTTGACCGATGACATCTCCACAGGAAGAGCAAATGCAATAGTTGTCGCTGCTCAGAAGGTCAGTCCCTCCGTGGTATCGATAACCGTTGTGCAGACCAAGGTCGTTTCCACCTCTCCTTTACGTTCTCCATTTGCGGATGATTTCTTTCGCGATTTCTTTGGGGATTTCTTCCCAGAGCGTTACTACCGCCAGCAGATTCGTAGTCTTGGTACCGGTTTGATCATTTCACCCGACGGTTACGTCGTGACGAACGAGCACGTGACGACAAACGCAACGCAGATAAACATCACGTTGCCCGACGGCCGGCAATACGAGGCAAGGATTATTGCAGGGGACGTCGTTCATGATCTTGCTTTGCTCAAGATAGAAGACAATGATCTTCCCTATGCCGAGCTAGGCAATTCCGACGGATTGATGATCGGTGAATGGGTGGTCGCCTTCGGCAATCCTTTTGGGTTTCTGCTCGAAGACACGCGCCCCACCGTTACCGTCGGTGTCGTTTCAGCACTGGGCCGGTCGATCAAATCAACGCGCGAAGATCGTGTCTATAAGAACATGATCCAGACCGATGCGGCAATAAATCCGGGAAATTCAGGTGGCCCTCTTGTGAATGTTCTCGGCGAAGTTGTCGGTTTGAATACGGCAATCTTCACTTCGGGCGGGGGGTCGGAGGGAATAGGTTTTGCCCGTCCGATCAACGATGTAAAGAAATTCATCAATGAAGCACGGCAGCACGGCAAGGTCAGGGTGCCGTGGATCGGATTGTGGACGAAAGAGGTTGGTGACGAAGCGAGTGTCGTTTCGTCGGGAGAGCGGCGCGGCATTCTCATCGACGGCGTCGATGAGGGAAGTGCCGCCCACAAGGCAGGCGTCAAAGATGGTGACCGGATACTGGCTGCAAATGACCGGGTGATGCAGCGGATCACCGACTGGAACCGTCTTGTTTCAAATGCCTATGTCGGCGACCGGCTGCGCCTTTCGATCGAACGTGGTAACGACACGGTCAATGTCGAATTCATAGTCGAGGAATTCAGAGAAGCCAATGGTCTCGAAACGAGAGTAGTAGCATACGGCATCCACGTACAGGATATCGATAGGAATCTATACCGCAAGTACGGCCTCTCATATGTTGAGGGTGTGGTCGTGACCAAGGTCGACTCGAAAAGCGCCGGCGACAGGTTGGGCATCGTACCTGGTGATGTTGTTCTCATGGTCAGTAACATGCGCATTCGAAAAAAGAGTGATTTCCAAAGGGCAATGCGTGCTCAGCGTGATATTAATATCATCATTGACCGCAATGGTCGGATCATTCAACTATATTTGGGAGTATGATTAAAAGATACCAGACGAATGAACTATCCAGAGTATTGAACCAGGAGTATAGGTTCAAGAAATGGCTCGATGTGGAAAGAGTGGTTGCAGAAGTCGAAGAAGCCGAGGGGATCATTCCAAAAGGGTTGAGCCGAAAACTAAAGAATGTCAAAGTCACACCGGAACGGATTGATGAGATCGAACGGATAACCAATCACGACGTGATCGCGTTCCTCGAAGCGGTGCGCGAAAAATTGTCGGGCGAAGGACGGTGGTTACACTTCGGATTGACTTCGTATGACCTTGTCGATACTGCATTCGTATTGATCATTGCCGAGGCAACGGATATTATTCTGCGAGATGTGAAGAAGCTCATTACGCAGCTCCGAAGGTTGAGCGTCAAATATAACAGCACGCCTCAAATGGGACGCACGCACGGTGTGTTTGCGCAACCCATCACCTTTGGTTACAAAGTTGCCTCCTGGTTCGAAGAAGCAAAGAGGAACTACGAGAGACTTTACGCCGCAAAGCGCGGCATATCTTTCGGCAAGCTGTCCGGTGCCGTCGGCACGTATACCATCCTGCCGCCGCGCATTGAGAAGAAAGTGATGCGGAAGTTGGGATTGAGCCCAGAACCGGTGAGCACCCAGGTCTTGCCCAGGGACCGCTTCGCCGCAATGGCATCCGCCCTTACCCTCTACGCGTGCGGCCTTGACCGTATCGCTACAGAGATTCGCAACCTTTCACGTTCGGAGATCGGCGAAATCTCAGAACCTTTCACTAAAGGGCAGAAAGGTTCCTCGGCAATGCCGCATAAAAAGAACCCGATAACGTGTGAAAGGATATGCGGTTTGGTTAAGGTCATCCGTGGTTATTTAGTCACTGCCTTCGAAAATGTAAATCTCTGGCATGAGAGAGATCTCACAAACTCTTCTGCCGAGCGCGTAGTGTTCTCGGATATGCTCCATCTCGTACACTATATCACGTTGAAAATGCTCTGGATACTCAGGAATCTTCAGGTATTTCCTGAGCGTATGCTAGAGAACATCGAGATGAGCCATGGCGTTTATGCTTCACAACGACTCATGAATGCACTGATCGAGAAGGGGATGGACGGGGCAAAAGCTTATAGCATGGTGCAGAGTTTCTCTTTTGCCGCAGTTCGAACGAACACCGACCTGAAGGAAGTGGCGGCTGGGAACAAGGTGATCGGCAAATTCCTCAGCGCCAGTGAACTTGAAGAGATATTCGATATGAACTGGTTCCTCAGGCACATCAGGAAGACACGCTAGATCCCCTCATCCCGTCCGTCTTCGGGGCATTGATGCTCGATTCTCGATGCTGGATGTTGGATACCGAATGTGTGGATCAGAATATGAGGGCATCAGCGGGCAGACTACCGGCATAACAGCACACCAGGAACGACAGAACGATCAACCGGGTTGTTTCGCTGATATGCTCGCGTTTGTCACCGTGCGGAATTAGCATTTAGTGTTTCGAATTCAGGATTTTGCCTGACGGGCATCCTCATCGATCACCACTAACGGCGAGGTGTATAGGACATCCCACACCGATACCAGCGTGGTGCGTTGCGCGTCATGCGCACGCAGCGCGCTCATTCGGGGACAGCGGCAATTCGGTCACCGAAAATATTGACTCAGTGGCAGGGATATGTATAATACACTTAAATGGACCTATTCAAGAAGTGTGAAAATACGGTGAGGATGGTAACCGGGGCTCAGAACACCGGCATCTATCCCTATTTTACTCCTATCCAGTCGACGCAAGATCACCGTGTGATGATCAACGGTGAAGAATTCATCATGATCGGTTCAAATGGCTATCTGGGACTGGCAGCAGATCCACGCATGAAGGAAACGGTGATCAATGCGGTGAAGAAATACGGCTCGACGTGCTCTGGTTCGCGCTTTCTCAATGGGACACTCGATATACACGTGAAGCTGGAGAAAGACCTTGCCGAATTCTTTGGTAAAGCCGGCGCCATCGTCTTCTCTACGGGTTTTCAGACTAATCTCGGCATAATCTCGGCAATTGCCGGCAAGGACGATATTCTCATCATCGACCGGCAGAACCACGCATCGATAATCGACGGCTGTCGTCTGTCTTTTGCAGACATCAAGAAATATCCGCACAATGATATGAACGAACTGGAGCGGCTTCTGAAATCGCTACCATCTGACAAAGGAAGATTGATAGTCGTCGACGGTGTCTTCAGTATGGAGGGCGATCTGTCGAATCTTCCGGAGATCGTACGGTTGAAGAAGAAATACAACACGAGACTGCTCGTCGATGACGCCCACGGGATCGGCGTGCTGGGCAAGAACGGCCGCGGTGCGTGTGAGCATTTCAATGTGCTCGATGATACCGATATCATCATGGGCACTTTCAGCAAAGCATTTGCATCACTGGGTGGCTTTGTCGTCGCCGAACGCGATGCAATCATTCACATCAAGCACACGGCCCGCGCTCTGATCTTCTCCGCAAGCATGACGCCGGCATCCGTTGCGAGTGCTCAATTTGCTCTCGATGTAATAAAATCGGAACCCGAACGGAGGGAAAGACTGTGGCATATCACCGAGCGCGTGCTGGAAGGTTTCAAGAAAATCGGGCTCAATGTGGGTGAGTGTGAAACACCGGTTGTCCCTGTAATCGTGGGGCCGGATGAGGTGTGTTTTGCCTTCTGGAAGAGATTGTTCGAGAACCGTGTATTTGCGAATCCTGTGATCTCACCGGCAACCCCGCCGGGACGAGCGCTCATACGAACGAGTTACATGGCAACGCATACGGACGGGGATATCGATATCGTACTCGATGTATTCGAGCGCTGCGCCAAAGAACTCGGCATAGTGTAATTGCGTAGTATGGTTTCAATCATACGTGTACAAAGCGAAAAAGAACTGAAGCAGTTCATCGAATTCCCTTATGAACTCTACAAGAACGACAAATACTGGGTCCCGCCGCTGAAGCGAGATGTTTACCATCTGCTCGATACTTCAGAGAATCCATTCTGGGATCATTCGGAGCGGGAGATGTTCATTGCAATACGGAACGAAAAGCCCGTTGGCCGCGTGGCTGCGATCGTCGACCGCAATTTCGTAAAATGCTGGAACGAAAACACCGGTTATTTCGGCTTCTTTGAGTGTGAGGATGACGTCGAGGCCGCAAAGGCACTCTACGCCGCGGTCACCGATTATCAGCGGGAAAAGGGCATGAGCAAGTTCATCGGTCCGATGAACCCTTCGACGAACGAGGAATGTGGATTCCTGCTCGAGGGTTACTACTCGTCACCGTTCGTCATGATGACATACACACCGGAATACTACCATAATCTCTCACTCGAATCCGGCCTGACTAAGGCCAAGGATCTCTACGCGTATTATGTCGACACGGAAGACGCCCCAATCGAGTATCTCGAGAGGATTACGGCGGTCGTGCGCCGTCGCGTACCAGACCTCAAGGTGCGCCCCGTGAACATGAATGACTTCAATGCCGAGGTGATGAAGATCCGCGATGTGTATAACGATGCCTGGAGCCAGAACTGGGGTTCTGTTGCAATGACCGATGATGAGTTCAAGCAGATCGCTAAGAACCTGAAGCCGCTGATCCTGCCTGAGCTTGTGCTGATCATCGAGATCAATAACGTTCCTGCTGCCGTGTCTCTCTCGGTGCCGAATTACAACGAGGTCCTCAAGCGATTGAACGGTAAGCTCGGACCGATCGAGATGCTCAAGTTCATGTATTATAAGAGAAAAATCAGCGAGGCCCGGTTGGTAATAATGGGTGTGCGCAAGGAATTCCGCAAGCTTGGGTTGGAATCATTTCTTTACCTGGAATCCTTCAAAGCAGGCAAACGATTGGGGTATAAAGGAGGCGAGCTTTCCTGGACCCTCGAAGACAATCATGAAGTGAACAACGGCATCAAGAAGATGGGCGGGAAGCTCTACAAGCAGTGGCGTATCTATCAGGGTACGGTCAATCAGCAATAAATATACTGGATTCTTCAAAGATATTGAATGATGTGCTACACTCTTGTATCTTGTCGATGCACATCCGAGAAGAGGTAGTTCAGTCTGTACAAGGAAGACGCGGCGTGAAAGGAGAAACGTATGGCAAAGTACAGGATTGCCTGGATGCCAGGTGATGGCATAGGCAAGGATGTCCTTGATGCGACAAAGATTGTCCTCGATAGGATAAAGTTGGATGCTGAATATATTCCTGCTGACGTAGGCTGGGAATTCTGGTGCAAAGAAGGTGAACCACTCCCGGCTAGAACGATCGATATCATGAAGGAGACGGATTGCGCCATGTTCGGTGCGATAACTTCCAAACCCCGGACGATTGCCGACAAAGAACTGATCCCCCAACTCCAGAACAAAGGATATATCTACAGGAGCCCGATTGTGCGTATGAGACAGTTGTTTGACCTTTTCATCTGCCGCCGTCCCTGTTTTGCTTACCCGGGCAATCCTCTGAACTACAAAGAAGGCATCGATTTCGTTATGTTCAGAGAGAATACAGAAGATCTATACTCGGGAGTCGAATACTATCCCGTGCCCGAAGAGATGCTCAAGGTGAAGGGGATGGAGCGAGTGTCACGCGACGCCGCAATCTCGGTCAAAGTCAATACGCCACGCGGGTGTCGGAGAATAATAGAAGCTGCATTTGATTTCGCGCGGCAAAGGAAACGGAGAAAGGTTACGTGTGTCCACAAGGCGAATGTCGTGCGTGCGACCGATGGACTCTTCCTTGAGATATTCAACGAAGTATCCCAATCTTATCCAGAGATCCAACCCGATGAGGCGAATGTGGATTCACTGTGCCAGTGGTTATTGAAACGACCGCACGACTATGACGTGCTGGTCGCGCCCAATCTCTACGGCGATATCATTTCGGACCTGTGCGCTCAGATGACCGGTGGCCTTGGTTTCGGGTCGAGCGGCAACATCGGATCCGAATACGCAGTGTTCGAGCCGACCCATGGGTCTGCGCCGAAGTATGCGGGTATGTACAAGGTCAATCCCATTGCGACAATTCTGGCGGCAAAGATGATGCTGGAATGGCTCGGTGAGACCGAATCTGCGGAAAAGATCGAACGGGCGATCTGCAGGATTATCGAGGAGGGCCATGTTCGGACTTATGACATGGGGGGTGACGCTTCGAGCCTCCAAATGGCCGAGGCGATCGCAGCTAAATGCTGATCTCCTTGGGTATCACGAACGCGTTTTATGTAGTGTGAAGGAAGTGCGATGACCATAATCGAGAAGATTTTCTCGCGGGCGGCGGGGAAAGACGTTAAGCCGGGTGAATATGTATGGGCAAAGCTGAATCTCGTTGCCATGCGCGACTTCGGCGGCCCGAATGTCATCCAGGAGTATGAGGAGCATTACGGAACGCGTCCGGTATTCGATGCACAAAGGGTCGCGGTGACGTTCGATCTTCACATCCCTGCTCGAAATGAAAAGGTCGCAGAAAATCAGAAGACACTACGGGGTTTTGTCCATCGCCAAGGTGCACGACTATTCGACGTCAATACCGGCGTCGGCCAGCATGTCCTACTCGAGAGCGGACTCGTCCACCCAGGGGATATAGTGGTGGGCACTGATAGTCATATGAATCTTCTGGGCGCAGTCGGTGCAGCAGGATTTGGTATGGGTACGACCGATGTCGCGGGTGCCATGTACAAGGGCAAGCTGTGGTTTGAGGTGCCCCAAACGATCCGTATCACTGTCACGGGGACCTTCAAGGACTTTGTCGGAGCCAAGGATCTGATTCTCCACATCATCAAGCGGTTGACCACGAGCGGCGCTCTTAACCGTGCGGTCGAGTTTACCGGAGAGGTAGTCGACCGCTTAAAGATCTGGGAGCGGATCACGGTAGCCAGCATGGTTACCGAGATGTCTGGAGATGTCGGGTTCATCGTTCCGGACGATAGCATCATGGACTTCATCGAATCTCGTGCTGGTCAGTCCATCCAAAGGATTGCAGCTGACCCTCATGCCGTATATGAGAGAGAATACGAATTCAACGTCGACGATCTGAATCCCCAGATTGCCTGCCCGCATTCACCCGACAGCGTACGGGACGTTGCCGAGGTAGCGGGTATTCCCGTTGATCAGGTATTCATCGGTTCCTGTACTAACGGACGTCTTGAAGATCTAGAGAGCGCAGCAGATCTTCTGAAGGGGAGAAAGATAAAGGACGGGGTGAGAATGATCATCGTGCCTGCAACCATGGAGGTTGCGCGGGCTGCGGTGCGAGCCGGCGTCCACGAGATCTTCCTGGCGAGCGGCGGAGTTGTGACAAATCCAGGTTGCGCGCTTTGTACTACTGGCCATCCCGGCATCCTGGCTCCAGGCGAAACGATGGTTTCGACATCGAACCGTAATTTTGTCGGCAAACTGGGCAAGGGTGCGAACGTCTATCTTGCCTCTCCGACAGTGGCGGCGGCCACGGCAATAGCCGGTGAGATAACCGATCCGAGGAGCATATGATAGTGAAGGGGCGCGTGTGGCGTTTTGGTGACGATATCGATACGGACCAGATCTACCCGGGGATGTATCTGCCGCTGACCGACAAATCAGAGATGGCGCGCCATGCAATGGAAGGGACTGACCGTGGTAGCGAATTCATTGAAGGGGTCAAGGCCGGTGATATCATCGTTGCAGGTAAGAACTTTGGTTGCGGTTCGTCCAGAGAACATGCGCCGGTTGCGATCAAGGGTATCGGCATATCCGTGGTAATCGCACGGTCATTTGCGCGCATCTTTCATCGTAATTGCGTTAACATGGGTCTTCCGATCCTGCTGTTCGACGATCCTGACCGTCTGGCCGACGGCGATCTGATCGACGTGGATGTTACAACGGGTGTGATAGAGAACACGACGCGTGGCGAGAAGTTCACCGCTCAGACCCTTTCCACACTCGAACTCAATATCATGAAGGCCGGGGGCCTTTTTGCATACTTAGAGGAAATTGATTAATCGCCGAAAGGAAGTGTCACATGGATAATGAGTATATTGAGAAGTTGCTGCCCGAAGTCAGAGAGGTCCGAGACGACGGGTTGCGCAGGGCAGTCATCAAGGCATGGCAGTTGGCGATGGAAAAGGGAAAGTGGCAGAGCATAGATGACGTGCCTTTTACGCTGCTGACCGAGGCTAAGACCACCTTGGTGGAACACACACGCGCCGTAACCAGAATGGCTGTAGCAATTGCCGATAGCAGGCAGGACCTCGACCGCGATATCCTCGTTGCCGGAGGTTTGGTGCACGATGTCGGCAAACTTCTTGAATATTGCAGGAGTGGAGATGGGATCGTTAAGAGTGAATATGGAAAGAGGGTGCGCCATCCTGTATCAGGCTTTGGGGTAGCCCTCGAGGCGGGATTGCCCCTGGAGGTAGCCCACATCGTTGCCGCCCATTCAAAAGAGGGGGAGGGTGTAGCGCGGTCGCCGGAAGCCATTGTCATCCATCATTGTGATTTCATAGATTTTGACATTGCAAAATCACAGTAAGAAATCAGCTCGCTATTGAATTGAGAGCAGGAGTCAATATAATAAAGGGCATATGAGACTATACGAGTACGAAGCCAAGAGGATATTCAAACGTCAGGGCGTTTCCGTGCCTGCCGGCGTTGTCATCGGAAGAGAAAACATGGGCGACCTCGACAGAGTAGTATATCCTGTCGTGATCAAAGCACAGGCTTTTGTCGGTGGCAGGGGCAAGGCAGGATTGGTGCAATCGGCGGGAAACAGGGCAGAGGCTCAAGAAATGATATTGAATATGCTCGGCAGGGACCATGCAGGGCACAAGATCGACCGCGTTCTCATCGAACAGAAGGTTACGGTCAAGAGAGAGTTGTATCTGGCGGTCATCGTCGACCGCCTGGAACATATGCCTTTGATAATGAGCAGTCAGAGAGGCGGTATGGACATCGAGGAGATAGCTCGCACCAAATCTACGCCGATATTAAAGTATTACCTTAATCCCGGTGCTCATTTGAATGATTTTATGGCACGAAATGTCGCAAGTAATCTTGGTTTAAGAGGATTGCTGCTAAAGGACGGGGCAGATACTGTCCATCGCCTGTACCGGCTCTTTGTGGACTATGACTGCAAAGTTGCCGAGATCAACCCGCTCGTACTCACTGACGATGATCGAATCCTTGCCCTTGATGCCAAGGTCGACCTCGATGAGGATGCTATGTTCCGCCACCCTCAACTGATCCAGATGGGAATTGCGGCCAGGCACGAGGTCGGTGAAATGACCGAGCGCGAGAAATTTGCCAAGAGGGCGGGTATACCCTATGTCGATCTCGACGGAGACATCGGTGTCTTCCCGGGCGGCGCCGGCTTTGGCATTGCATCTATCGATCTTATCCAGCACTATGGCGGTAAGCCGGCGAATTTCATGGATTCGGGTGGCGCTCCGACACAGGAGAAGCTACGTGCCATGCTCGGGCTTTTACTCGACAATCCGGGCGTGAAGGCGATATTCGGTGCCAGATTCGGCGGTATATCGCGGTGTGATGATTGGGCAAAGGCGGTTGTGCAATTCATCGTAGAAAATAGACCACAGAAGCCCATGATTATGAGAATGGCCGGTAACATGGAAGAAGAAGGTAGAAAGATAATAGAAAAGGCAAAGGTCGACCACCCTGAGCTGTTCAAGAAGATAAAGGTATATGCCTATGATACTCCGATCGAGGAAGTTATAAAAGAGACGATCCGTTCTGCCCAAACCGAGAAAAAATAAGGAGCGTATGGCAATAATCATCGACCGGCACACCGAGACCATTGTTCAGGGGATTACAGGCAGTAACGCGGCAGTTCACACTAAATTCATGCTGGAATACGGTACAAAAGTCGTGGGCGGCGTCACGCCCGGCAAGGGTGGGCAGAATGTGGAAGGCGTGAAGGTATACGATACGGTCAGTGATTGTGTCGTCGAACACCCCAATGTAACGGTGGCGAGCATCTGGGTACCGCCGAGATTTGCACGGGATGCGATACTTGAATCGATAGAAGCGGGGATGAAGCGTGTTATCGTCATTACCGAACGCATACCAGTCCACGACATGCTCTACGCGCGGCACGTTGCCCGGGAAAAGAAGGTCATGATCATCGGTGGGAATACACCAGGCCTCATTTCTCCGGGGAGGTCATTGGTCGGGATGCTGCCTAAGATTGCGTTCGGTGCGGGCAGGATCGGTACCGTCGCGCGCAGCGGTGCAGTCACCTACTACATAGCGAATTCACTCAATCTCGCCGGGTTTGGCCAGTCGACGTCGGTGGGACTGGGCGGTGATCCAATACTCGGGACGAATTTCGAGGACGTCCTGAGATTGTTTGAGGAGGACCCCGAGACCGATGCCGTGGTAATGGCCGGCGAGATTGGCGGCGTCTACGAAGAATTGGCCGCGCCCTTTATCAAGACTATGAAGAAACCGGTGATCGCATATATTACGGGCAAGGCGGCTCCTCAGGGAAAGCGTCTTGGCCATGCAGGTGCGATCGTCGAGGGGAATATGGGCACGGCGGCGAGCAAAATAGCCGCCCTCGAGGAAAACGGTGCCGTCGTGGCCGAGACACTGAGTGAGATACCCCGGTTGCTCAAGCAGGCATTGGATGGCACGCACTGAAGGAAAGCAGCCATTGGATTGGTATAATTAGGGGGAATTATGTGGCAGACCGGAATAAGCAAGATCGAACCCAACCGTATCGTAACACGTGGTTATCGGCAGGAGGAACTCATCGGCAATGTCCCTTTTGCATCCGTTTTCTATCTATTGCTAAGGGGCAGAATGCCTGATGACAAAGAAGCGCGCATGGTCGATGCTTTGATTACGTCTTCGGTCGATCACGGCGTAACGCCTCCAACGACACATGCGGCGAGGCTCGTAGCTTCAGCAGGCGTTCCGCTTCCCAGCGCAGTAGCTGCCGGCATACTGGCGGTCGGTGACGTACATGGTGGTGCCATCGAGGACGCGTCCCGTCTGCTCCAGGAGTGGAGCGCGAAGGCTAAAGAGAACGGTTGGGATGCGGAGAAGACGGCAAGCAAGATGCTGGAAGTTCTTGCTGGAGAAGGGAAACGTATGCCCGGGTTCGGCCACCGCATTCACACGAAGGACCCGCGGACAGGGCGTCTGTTCGGCCTTGCGGCAGAACTGGGTTTAAGCAAGGAACACATTGAACTCAGCCTGGCTGTCGAAGCGGAATTTGCCCGCAAGAAGCCGCTGCCAATTAATGTGGACGGTGCGATCGCAGCGATCATTTCAGACATGGGTTTTGACTGGCGTTTAGGAAAGTCGTTCTTCTTGCTCGGCAGGGTTGCTGGTATCATTGCCCACGTTTATGAGGAGATATCGGATCAGAAACCAATGAGGAAGATGTGTACGCAGGAGACCGAGTATGATGGGCCTTGGGAAAGGTCTCTGGAGCCATGAGATTGGAGCGTAGGCTATGACCACGGCCGAAAAGATACTGGCACGGGCTTCTGGCAAAGCTTCTGTCAAAACGCATGAGGTCGTCACGGCCAGGATCGACGTAGCCATGTCACACGAGAATGCCGATGTAGTGTTACGTGCTTTCAAGGAGATTGGCATCGAGAGAGTGTGGGACCCGGACCGTATAGTCATTCTCTTCGACCACCGTGCCCCGGCCGAGACAGAAAAGACGGCTGCTACCCACCAGCGCATCAGGAAGTTCGTAGCCGAGCAGGGTATAAAGAATTTCTACGATCTTAAAGAGGGAATCTGCCATCAGGTTCTGCCGGAGCACGGCCATTCCCTCCCTGGTCAGGTCATGGTTGGTACTGATTCACATACTACTACGCACGGCGCGTTCGGAACCTTCGCGACGGGCATCGGCGCAACGGAGATGGCCGGTGTTTGGGCAACAGGCGAACTCTGGTTCATGGTTCCCGACTCGATCAGGATCAACGTGACCGGAAGATTCAGTGAATTCGTATCGGCGAAAGACTTGATTCTTCATATCATCGGTATGCTCGGCGCCGATGGTGCAGACTACAAATCGGTGGAATTTTGTGGCGAAACGATCACTGGTATGAGTATAGCATCGAGAATGGTCCTAACGAATCTTTCGATGGAGATGGGCGCAAAGGTGGCATTCGTCGCGCCCGATGAGAAGACGATATCGTACGTTAGGGAGAATGAAGGTTCGGATTTCGAAACGGTACTCTCTGACCCCGATGCCGTATACGTGCAGACGTTCGATATCGACGTCACCGATATCGGCAGTATGGTTGCCTGTCCGCACTCCGTCGACAATGTGAAACCGGCAAAGGAACTGGCCGGCACGAGGATCGATCAGGCTCTCATAGGCTCATGTACTAACGGGCGGCTCGAAGATCTTGCAGTTGCCGCCGCCATCCTCGACGGTAAGAAGGTTGCACGGGGAGTACGGCTTCTTGTAATACCAGCGTCGCGCCGCGTCTATATCGAAGCGCTCAGACAAGGATACCTCGAGACCCTTGTGAAAGCGGGCGGATTGGTGCTCAACCCCGGCTGCGGTCCGTGCCTTGGAGGTCATCAGGGCTTGATGGCACCCGGCGAGGTGTGCATTTCCACGACCAACCGAAACTTCAAAGGCAGGATGGGTAGCCCTGAGTCCTTTGTCTATCTGGCGTCACCGGCTACCGTTGCCCGGTCGGCACTGGCGGGTACGATAACCGCACCGCAGGTTCGTTGACAGGATGGATCATGGAGACGATAAAAGGCAGAGTATATAAATTTGGCAATGACATTAACACGGATGTAATATATCCGGGTAAGTATCTCTCGATCACGACCGACCGCGAGGAAATGGCTAAACACTGCTTTGAGGCCGTGTACCCTGAATTCTTAAAGGACGGCCAGCCAGGCGACATCATCGTTGCCGGCAAGAACTTCGGTTGCGGGTCATCGCGTGAACAAGCGGCAACGTGTCTCATATACTTCGGCATTAGAGCCATCGTTGCTGAATCGTTCGCCCGCATTTTTTACCGCAACGCGATAAACCTCGGTCTGCCTGTGGCCGTTGCACCCGGCGTCTGGGGTATGTTCGAGCATGGCGACGTAATAGAGATCGATTTGGAAAATGGCCAGGTAAAGAATGAAAGAACCGGTGTCACCGCGGAGTGCCCTAAACTCCCCGATTTCGTTCTCGGTATACTCGGTGATGGCGGATTGATCGCGCACCTTAAGAAACAATTGCGCAAGGATTAGACACAGGAGGTCCAATGGCACAGTTCGTAGTGATTGGTTTGGGTCGTTTTGGTTCAAGTATTGCACGCGCCCTCAGCGAAAAGAATTTTGAGGTCCTGGCAATAGATAGAGAAGAGTCACAGGTGAAGGCTATGGAGGGCATTGTATCGCAATCGGTCGTTCTCAATGCTACCGATGAAAAATCGCTGCGGGAACTCGGGATCGGTGAATTTGATACGGCCATCGTCAGCATGGGTGAAACGGTCGAAGACAGTATCATGATAACCTTAACATTGAAGGAACTGGGTGTGAAACAGGTTATCGTCAAGGCAAAGAGCGAGCTCCATGCAAAGATACTGAAGAAGGTCGGTGCGGACCGGATCGTATTCCCGGAACGGGAAATGGCCGATCGTTTGGCCCAGAGCCTTGCCAGTCCCAAAATTTTCGATTTCATCGAGGTTTCCGAGACATATGGGATAGTGGAAATGGTCGCGCCGAAAAAATTCGCGAACAAAACTCTGGCCGATTTGAAATTGCGTGACAAATTCGGGGTCAGTGCCGTGGCCATCAAGAGGAAGATACCAGTATCAAAACCCGATGGATCCACCGACTTCAAAGAGGAATTCGTGGTCGGACCCGGCGGCGGGGATGAGATCATATCCGGAGACGTTCTCATCCTGCTCGGAAGGAATCTAGACATTGAAAAGATAAGGAAGTTATGAGTGAGGAATATCGTGATCTGATCGAGCTGAGCGATTTCTATATCCTCAGCCAGCGCTATGACGAAGCCATAAAGATACTGAAAAAAGCGGAAAAGATCAGGAAGACGGATCCGCGATTGTACTACAATCTCGGTATCGCTTACGAAGCAATGAACGAGGCGGCTGAGGCACGCGATGCATTCAGGCTTGTTCTAAAACTCGACCCTGCAAACAAATCGGCACAGGAGCACCTAGACAGATTGATCGAAGAATGAAGCAATTTGTAGCATTAGAAGAATTGAAGTACACAGGTGAGCAGCTGCGAAGCAGTTTTGCACACACTACCTATAACATACCCGGCGATTCGATCGTCGCGTTTTGCGGTCCTTGCGATGTTAAGAAGGAGTACATGGTTGACCTCGAAGATCTACAAAAGGGTGCTCGGATATACTCGGAAAGCATGCTCCATTTCATCGTCGAGCACCACGACACCGATCTCGAAAGGGCCATACTCAGGCAGCTCGTGCTTACGAACATCGTCATGGATATGCTGAACCGGCAGCCCAAACCACTGCAAGTGAGAAGGATACATACCGACCTCTATGATGGTGACGCAAAACTTACGGTCTCGGTCGCCACGGTGACACCGCTGTCGTCACTGATCCATTTTGGCATCAACATAGAGTCATCGAACACGCCCGTAAAGAGCCGGGGACTGGCAGATTACAAAATCGATCCGTACGATTTTGCCCGACTCGTTGTTAAGGAGTACGCATCGGAGATCGACAGACTCAACGAAGTGCGGTGCAAAGTCAGATGGGTGGACTGAAGGTGTGAACGGAACTGAAAGAAATTGACAGGCCTCCCGTGAAAGGTTTTGTCGGAGAGATTTTCACGTCGGTGCAGGGTGAGGGACTGGCCGTCGGACAGAGGACGCAATTCATCAGGCTGTTAGGGTGCAATCTCCGCTGTGCCTATTGCGACACGCCTGCGGCACAGAAGATGGAAGGGCTGCTGCACTACAAAGGCAAGGCCTTTGCCAATCCCGTCGAAGCCGACTTCGTCGCGGACACCATCCAGGAACGACGTGTTGCGATCACCGGCGGGGAGCCGCTCGTCCAGGTGGATTTCGTCCAGGAATTATGTAAGCGCCTTTCCGATCCACAAAAAACCCTTTTTCTCGAAACGAATGGTTCATTGCCCGATGCTCTCCTGCGGGTGAGGGATTATCTAGATATGATATGCCTCGATTTTAAAATCCCCAGTGCAACACAACAAAAGCAGATGTGGCACGAACATGCACGTTCATTGCACGTTGCATCGACAAAAGCGGTGTTCGTGAAGGTTGTGATCGATGCTAATTACCGCACTGCCGAGGTACGCAAAACTTGTAGCATAATAGCGCGGATTGACAGGAAGATACCGCTGGTCATTCAACCAGTATTCGGCCGAAAGATAGATAACCTGCTGGAACTACAGCGAATGGCGCAGAGGATCTTGGATGACGTCAGGGTAATCCCGCAGATTCACAAATACCTCAACCTGCATTGAAAGCCCGATCTTACCATTAGGGCGGGTAACCGACCTTTTCGAGGAAGTTACTACGGTATGATAGATTTGGAATGAGATAGAAGAAAAAAGTATTATAGAAACCCAACCTCGGGGAGACGATTATATTACGTTGCAGTATGGAATCCCAGGAATAAAACCGGTCACGCAGCCATTCCATTGTGGAATAGAGTGCCTGAGGTGCTACGCCAGGTGTGTTGACGACCGGCATCCATTGATCATAGAGGGTGAGATCCTGCGCAACCTGTTCCCTTGCCCGATAATCCTCATGAGTTTTCGTTCCAGGCAGAGGCGTCTGCACGGCCAACTCGATGATGTCTATCCTCAGTTTTATGAGGAATTTCAGTAATCTTTCATAGAAATGCTGATCCTCTCCTGGATAACCGAGCCTAATTTTACTGCCGACAGTGATCCGATAATTATGGAGCGCGCTCACCTGGTGCTCTTTTTCCTTTACGAATTCCTTGTTGTCGAGATTATCTATAATATTTCTGTTGAGCCAATCCTCTTTCAGATAGATGATACGGACGCCGTCGTCACGCAGCCTCGCGAACAGGTCCGTGTGGCTGAAGATTTTGCCGGTCGTTTGAAACGTCCACATCTTCTTATAACGCCAGCATCTTTCGAGAATGCGCATGCCGTGATCGATATTAGACAAAAAATCATCATCGAGGACAAGAATGGCTTTTCGTTTCGATCGAGCAACGCTCTCGGCTGCCCTCTCGATACTCCAGCGCGCCGGGTTCCTGTATTGCACTGACTCATAGCAGTAATCTCTATGTTCGTCCTTGCAACCGCACCCGTAAGAGGTTCTGATTTGGGAAAAGAATGGTGTGAATCCGAATTTTGTCTCGATGCGCCGGTCCGCGTCGAAATGTTTTACGCGATCGCCACTGTACAGTGGGGCGAGACGGGCCTTTCGAATATCTGCGAGGATAGTTTTCCAGGGTGCAGCAATATCGCCGGTGACGACCGATGTACAGAATTCCTTTGTTTGGGCCGGGAACATCGTGGCGTAAGATCCGTAGCACACCGTGGGGACTTCCCTTTCCCACTTTGAGCCGATGAGGTTCTTGACATAGCGTGCAAGGTTTAACGGTGTGTGCATCACGATCATGTCGGGTTCGATGTCGGGGCACGTTTCGATGTGCTCATCGACATAGATGAAATCGTGCCTACGCGATAGGTAGGACAGGCGCATCGCATCGTAGTTGGGCCGTCTGAAGAAAGGACTTCCCCTCAATGCCTCAAATGGTGTGCAGCGCCGCTGGCTCGGTGCAGGGTTATAGAAGAGGATCTTCATGACTCAAGAGGATCATTGATGCAGATGGATGAAGGCGGATGCAAACGGATAATAAAATCGGTCTGGATCTGCGTACTTCCGCTTGAATCCAAGAGCCCTCAGACTTGTCATCTCGTTATGTCGTTGAAGGTAACAAAGACAATGAGCAGGAGAATGATCGCGTATCCTACTTGTTGAATGATCATGCGCGTACGGCGGGAAAATCTCTTTCTTCGCGCCGCTTCGACCAGTGAAATCACTACGTGACCGCCATCTAGCGCTGGGATTGGAAAGAGATTGATCAATCCGAGGTTTATGGAGATGATCGCGAGCAGTCCGAGCAGGTTTTCAAATCCCCATCTTGCCGATTCGCCGCTTAGCTGGGCGATCGCTATTGGGCCGCCGATTGCCCGTCGTGATATGCGTCCGATAATGAGTTGGTATAATGTTCTAACCGTCAGCCATAATACCTCGCCGCTTCGCTGCACTGAGAATGAAACCACGCTAGGGAATGAAAGATGACGACGCTCTAGGGGCATGACTGCGCCTATTTGCCCGATCGTGTCTTCGCTGACCGGATCGTAGTATGTAGCTGGTGTGATGTTGGCTTCTTTGACCTCTCTGCCGTCCTGCCAGACAAAGTGGAGCGGGATATCCCTTGATTCGCGAATGATTTCTATCATTCCATTCCATGTCTTGATCTCCTTGTCATCAATGCGCAGTATCCTGTTGCCCGGTTTCAAACCCGCCTTCTGCGCCGGACCGTCGAGTTTCAAGGTTCCCAGGATGGGCGGAACGAGTGGTACGATACCCAGAGAATCGATATCCACCATGATTTCTTTTTCGATGAAGAGGCCATTACGAACGACACCGATGCGAACTTCCTGCCCCTCCCAATCAATAAGCAACTCGAACGCCTCGTCCCAGTTACTCACAGTAGTACCCAGGACGGTTACGATGGAGTCATTTGTGAGGAATCCGGCACGTTCTGCCTCAGTACCTGGTTCGACTTCTATCTTCATATAGGGGTTGACCAGGAGCCCGTAGATTCCCACAACGAGAATGAACACAAAGAATGCCGATATGATATTGAACAAAGGACCGCTGAGAACGATCAACACCCTCTTATATATGGGTGCGTCATAAAAACCTCCCGCGTCTTTCTCCGGAATTTCAGTGTCTTTCTTGTCAGCGTGGTCACCATGTTTTTCGACTTCCTTATCAGTGGTTTTCTGCATGATCTCACCCTCGTCTTCCCCGGAGATCTTCACATAGCCGCCTAGGGGGAAATATGCGATACGGAAATCGGTTTCGCCGATTTTCTTTCGGATGAGCGGTGGACCGTAACCGATGGAGAACTTCTCCACCGGGATCTTGAATAGCTTCGCAACAAGGAAGTGGCCGAATTCATGGATCGTGATTGAAAATGCCAGAATAAAAAGAAACGCAAGAATGGTTACTAACATACGAGACTCCTGACCCTTTCTTTAGCCCATGCGGTCGCTTGAAGATAACATTCGAGGTTGCCGTCACGTGGCTGATGCTTACTGATAACCTTTTCGATTATTCCCGGTATTTGAAGGAATTTTATCTTATCATTGAGGAATAGTTTAACTGCTTCTTCGTTCGCCGTATTGAGAACTGCTGGCATTGTCCTGCCCATTTCCAATGCCTTGTAGGCGAGGCTCAGACAACGAAACTTTCGGAAGTCCGGTTGGACAAAGGTTAGCCGTCCTGCTCTTGCGATATCGAGGTAGGGTACTGCCGACCGGAGCCTGTTTGGCGCCGTCAGTGCGTACTGGATAGGCAGTCGCATGTCCGGAGTCGATAATTGCGCAAGGGCCGTCCCGTCTTTGAATTGTACGATTGAATGGCATATTGCCTGGGGATGGACAACGACTTTTATCATGTGCACAGGAAAGTCGAACAGATGGTATGCTTCGATGACCTCAAGGCCCTTATTCATCATCGTTGCAGAATCGACGGTTATCTTTCGCCCCATTTTCCAGACCGGATGATTGAGGACATCTTTCTTCTTTACGTTTTCGAGGGATCTTTTGAAAAACGGACCGCCCGAGGCCGTGAGTATGATATT
Organism: Caldifarciminota bacterium; assembly: GCA_020349965.1. Classification (GTDB taxonomy): domain Bacteria; phylum Hydrothermota; class Tepidihabitantia; order SM23-42; family SM23-42; genus SM23-42. The sequence goes on from CP070705.1 coordinate 1,983,334, forward strand.
GAGGACATCTGCTCTATTCTTGCCCTCGAGACATTGATAGATGGCAGAGTGTTCGCTGTCGATCGGGATGATCTGCGCCCGCATTCGTCTTGCTTTTTTCATTACGAGACTGCCGAAATTGACGAGAATTTCCTTTGTTGCGAGACAGATCTTCATCTTTTTTTCAATCGCGCGCATTACGCCTCTGATCCCGATCGAACTCGACATGGCACATATGATCGTATCGGCATTGAGCCTATCGATCATTTCCTCTATACCGTCCTCGCCGCAGTACAATTTTGCCCTGCCCACATCCTTCCTCAACGCACCCCTGTGTTTTTCGGTGACCAGGGTCACGATGAGTGGCTTGAGTTGGGCTGCTTGGGCACCAAGTCGACGGTAGTTGCCGTAAGCGGCTAAACCGACGATGCGGTGATCCTTCAACCCTTTGATGACCTCGATAGCGTTACAGCCGATCGAGCCTGTCGATCCGAGGATAATGACTTTATTCATGTCAGAAATTTGCCGACGTACTTAAGATCCCGGCGATCAGTCACTTTTATATTGTGTCGATCGCCCTTACAGATGTGGACCGGCATGCCGATCGATTCCAACAGCGCTGCTTCGTCGGTGTATTCAACACTAAAATCGGCATCGGCCATCGCTCTCTTGATTGTCTCCAGATCATAGAACTGGGGGGTCTGAACGAGGAATAGGTCCTTGCGTGATACGGTCTCCTGGACGCGGGAACCGGCGATCTTCTTCACGGTGTCATGGACCCTGACGCCGAGTATGACGGCTTTGTACTTCCGGCACATGGCTATGCCGCGCGTGATCATGGCTCCGGTTATAAGCGGCCGAACCGCGTCGTGGATGATTACAATACCAGATTTCCGCCTTATCGTCCGGAGGCCGCGGGTAACCGAATCCTGCCTCCTTTTGCCGCCTTCCACTACATGTCGGACTTTACTCAAACCCAGATCTCTGGCTATCTTTCCTGTGCGGCGAACATCGCGTTTGGGAACGACAAGGGTTATCGTTTTGACCTTTTCGTGACGGTTAAGGACGCCAGTTGCGTACGCGAATAGAGGTCGGCCGTGAACATGGACGAACTGTTTCTTGTTCCCGAATCGCCTGCCTGCACCGGCAGCAACGACTATAGCGTGGACAGCCATGAGGAATAATAGCCAGATCCGGGCAAAAGTCAACATAAGGACCAGTTCTGTACATCCGCCATAATTGACAACCTCAGAAACGGACGCCGGTGAGCATGAACTTTGAAGATGAACGAGAGTAGGAAGGTACGAAGGGAGAGAAACGACATTGCATGGAACAAAGAGCATGGAGCATAGAGCAGTCTGAATCATAGTCCATGGCCGTCGGCTTTTGGGACGAAATGGGCATCGTAATCGACTAACGTTGCCAGTACGTGGTTCTAGCATCGTATATCCTGAGGCGTGTCCATCAAGGACCGGGCGCTGCATACGGCGTGGACAGACGGTAGCTTTTGACCATCTTTTTTGGCTATTGACACGGGCGCCAATATGGTTATAGTTTCATAATATACTTCGACTACACGGAGGAGGTATTATGAAAAAGACAGTTGCGTTATTGTTCCTGGCCGTCTTGATTATCGGTTGCGGTCCTAAGATGGCGAAGCAGGAAACGCTCGATGCTTTGGCTGAAGCTCGAGCTGCTCTCGAAGCTGCTCAATCGAAACTTGCTGATCTCCAGGCTCAGAAAGACCAACTCCAGGCACGAGGCGCTGAACTCGAAGACATGATGAGCGAACTCCAGGCAGAGATCGACAACTTGCAGGGTAAGATCGATGCCCGCTGTGCGAAGTGAAGGAGGACAAGATGAAAAAAGTACTATCAATTACTTTAATTCTTTGCTTCGTGGTGCCGGTCTTAGCGTTCGCCCAGGAGAAGATGACCGAAGAGGAAGCGCAGGCAGAGCTAGCCCGAATAACAGCAGAATTGGAGCAGATCAATGCAGATATTGCCGCGCTAGAGGCTGAGGTTGCTGAATTGACCTCTTCGACTTCAACGATGGAAGCTGAATATTCTAGCATGCAAGAGAAAGCCGCAGAACTCCGGGAGACCTGGAAACGCTGCCAGTATGGCCGCTATACTGTCGTCGAAGGTGATTGGCTCTCGAAGATCGCGAGCATGCAAAACGTGTATCGTGACGGCTCCAAGTGGCCTTGGATACATGAGGCAAACACGGATAAGATCAAAGACCCGAACCTCATTTACCCGGGCTGGGTATTACTCATCCCTACGTTTGATCAGTATACGGTCGGTTCAGGGGACTGCCTTTGGTTGATTGCATCGTATCTTTCGATTTACTCAGACGCCAAGAGATGGCCTGAGATATACGAAGCAAACAAAGACAAGATAAAAGACCCCGATTTAATATATCCCAAACAGGAATTTGTAATACCTCGTGACTAATATGCAAGGGAGGGGCTGAGCACCCGCCCCTCCCATTGAAGTGAAAGTATCAATACCGATATCGGGTTTCGATCCAACAACAATATCTGGATTTCAAGACGATTTCCTGAAGGCGATCCAGGCACGATTCGGAATCGCTGTGTCGATGCGCGACGATTACATCCACCTCAAAGGGTCCGAGAAGAACGTCAAGGCTGCCGAGAAGGTAGTCCGATCCCGCCTTGGGACCGGTGATGTTCGATTTGACGTAGACGATGACCAGGAACCCAAGCGCACTCACGAACAGAGCTCATCAGTCTCGACACCGAAGCGACTGATAAGGTCGAAGTCATCAGGGCAGGCTGATTATCTCAAAGCCATTGACCACCATGATATCGTGGTGAGCATCGGCCCGGCCGGAACTGGCAAGACATATCTCGCAGTAGCCAAAGCCGTCTCTTACCTGATTGAAAGAAAGGTTGAGCGTCTCGTTCTGACACGGCCCGCAGTGGAAGCAGGGGAATCCTTGGGGTTCTTGCCTGGTGCGATCGAGGAAAAGGTCGACCCATACCTGCGCCCGCTCTATGACGCGCTGAATGATTTCTTACCGTATGACCGGATCCGGAGATACCTGGACATGAAGACGATTGAAGTCGCACCGCTCGCGTATATGAGAGGGAGGACGCTCAATGATTCATTCATTATCCTCGATGAGGCGCAGAACACGACGGGCATGCAGATGAAGATGTTCCTCACCCGTATGGGTTGGCGGTCGAAGGTTGTCGTCACCGGCGATATCACCCAGGTTGATCTGCCGCCCAATGTTTTCTCAGGGCTCATTGAGATCCAGCATCTTCTGAAGAAGATCAGCGGAATCGAATTTATCTATTTGAGCGAAAAGGATGTCGTTCGGCACCGTCTTGTGCAGAAGATTATAAAGGCCTATGAAGCTAAGAATACAACCTAAGCCTTTTATCTTCATCGGTGTCATCCTTCTGCTAAATATAATCTTCCCACCACCGGCCGTTCCTCATCGATATGAAATATCACCGGGTGAGATAGCGAACCAGGATGTGATTGCTCCTTACGATTTCTTCATCCCGAAGACCGATCAGCAATTGAGAGAAGAGCGTGAAGGAATTGCCCGTCGGATTCCCAGGGTGTTCGTAATGGACAATGCCGTGCCCTCTGAAATCTCGAGGAGGATCTCTACGCTAGAGGACTTGATCGATTCGACACGGAAGCTCCGCGTCAGCAGGGATTCGGCAACCTATATAGTCCAGAAGCAGTATGCTCTGAGTAGCAGTGTGATATCGCACCTTATAGGGTATAGCAGAACAGCATTCGACAAGTTGCGCAAGGACCTGGGCGAATTGTACGCCACAGGGATCATCGACCGCAAGATTGCCGACAACCGTATCATCGCGATAATCAGTGGCAACAAAGAGACACTCGAATCGATCGACAGACTATATTCTGTGGAGGAGGCAGAAAGTATCGCGGCAGTCAGGGAGAGGTCAGAATACCGTGCGTTGGTGCGCTTCTTCATGACACCGAATATCAGGTTCGACACAGTGCGTACGGAGGAGAGGATCGAAGAGGTTTTCGCAAACGTGCCCAAGACAAAGGGAAAGGTTCTGAAAGGCGAGATCATTGCCGAGAAACACAAGCGCGTCGATGACACAACGGTCGAGAAGATACTCGCACTGGAGAGCACCTATACATCTATAGGTACTCTGGGAATAGTGAAGACGCTGCTTTTTAGAAACATCCTTTATCTTGCCTTTATATTTCTTTTATTCAAATTCGACGTAATAACGAAGATAAGGCTTTTCGACACAAAGAACCTTTACTTCATCTCGTTGCTTTCCGTGTCTTACCTCGTCATTGGCAGGGTGACGCATGCAATGGATGTAACCTACTTGACTCCGATAGCATTCTTCATTTTCATGTTTGCTCTCTATTTCAACTTCTATGTAGCTATACTATTCACCTTCGTCTTCGCATCCCTTTTCGGTATAATTCTTGATTCTGCCGGCATCTTCACCTTTCTTTTTGCGAGCGGATTGGTTGCGACATTTTCCAGCCAGACGATTGATTCACGCCTTGCATTCTACCGACCACTGACGTATCTTTCGATCGCCAATGTAGGTGCAATCCTTTTTGTCGATCTCTACTTGAATGATGTAGGATTCAATTTCCTGCACATTGGCGCCGGCGTGGCAAACAGTATATTGGTAACGATAAGTTTTGTCCTCTTTCTCCCGCTCTTTGAGCGGTTGTTCGATTTCACCACCGATCTGACACTCCTCGAACTTGGTAACCTGAACCTACCGATATTCAAGGATATGGCGATCGAGGCCCCAGGAACGTATCACCATTCGATCATCGTAGGCAATCTTGCCGAAGCGGGGGCAAGATACATCGACGCCGACCCGGTTCTTGCCCGTGTCGGCGCTTATTATCACGATATCGGCAAACTGAAGAAGCCGGAATACTTCATCGAGAATCAGATAGGTATGAGGAACCCACATGATTCGCTCAAGCCGCAAATGAGCGCATTGATTATCATTTCTCACGTCAAGGACGGGATCGAAGCTGCCCGGAAGATGAAATTGCCGAGGAAGATCCTTGAGATAATAGAGCAACATCACGGCACGACCATGATCGAACTTTTCTATAAGCAGGCGCTCGAGTCATCGAAGGACACTGCGCAAGATTCATACCGCTATCCCGGGCCGAGGCCTAAAACCAAAGAGACGGCCCTGGTCATGCTTGCGGACAGCGTGGAGGCCGCAGCGCGGGGTGAGCGTAACATAACTGCGGCCAAGTTGCAGAAGATAGTGAGAGAGAGTGTTGACAAGAAGTTCAACGACGGGCAGCTGGACGACTGTCCGGTGACGAGACACGATCTGGAACAGATTAAGACTGCTTTCGTGCCGATTCTCACCGGAGTCTTCCATCCTCGTGTGGACTATGAGCAGACCGGTATGCGCGCCGCTGCCGGTGATGAGAGAAAGAATAAATAGATACCACACCCGACACAAATACAATATGCAAATAGAGATCTATGCTACGGGAGAGTCGATTCACGGGAGTAAGGGCAAAATCGAGCGCTTGGTTAGACGGGTGTTGGACGAAGAGGGCAGGAAGCTTAGGGCGGTAAACATAATCGTCACCGACGATGCATATCTCAAAGATTTAAATAGAACTTTTCTTAACCGGGACCGGAGCACGAATGTTATCTCGTTTGATCTTGACGACGTTTCCGAGATCTATGTGTCGCGCGAACGCGCGGACAATGAGTATGACCTATATTACTATATCATTCACGGACTCCTCCATCTGCTCGGATACGATCACCGTAATGTGCGAGAGGAGAAGGTGATGCACGAGAAATGTGTCAAATATCTTCAAGATGAGTAATATCGCAGTCAATTCAATAATCATCTGTATATTTTTGTGTTTCAGTGCATTCTTCTCAGGCATGGAAGCAGCAATCTTCTCGATATCGCGGTTCCGGTTGAAGACGCTCTTGTTCGAGAAACAAAGGGGAGCACGTGTCCTCGAGCGATTGAAAGGTGCGCCGAGCAAAACTCTTGCCACCATCCTTCTGGCGAATCTACTCGTCAACGTAGGTGCTTCTTCGGTTGGCGCAATCATTCTCCTTCAACTGATCCATCGCTACGGATTTGATACAACACTAGCGTTCACGGTAGAATTTATCCTTATGACATCGGTCATATTGATCTTCGGAGAGATAGCTCCAAAGACGATCGCCATTTCGAATGCTGAATTCCTTGCATTGCGTTTTGGAAAGTATATAGAATACCTGTCCTGGATTTTCGCTCCTGTTTCGCGTTGCATGGAAGGTGTCATGCAGCGTTTGCTCGGCCCCCGCATGGACCGTAGTCCCGATACTGTTTCAGACAAGGAAATAAAACTGATGTTATCAGAAGCCAAACGTTTCAAGGTTCTCGACGAGGGCGAAGAAGAGTTTGGATTCCAGATACTGAAATTCGGCAAGATGACGGTCAGCCAGATCATGACGCCGCGTCAAAAAGTTGCCGGCATCGAGGTTACATCCAGCTTTGACCAAGCAAAGAAGGTCGTGACCGAACAGAAGCATTCCAGGATCTGTGTCTTTGACGAAAAGGGAGAGGTGGTCGGTATACTCTATGCTAAGGATCTCTTCATCGACCGGATCGGGAGGAAGCCCGCAAAGGAAAACATAAGGGAGATGATGCGCGAGCTCTATGTGGTACCGGAGACGAAACTCATCGACAATCTGCTTCTGGAATTTCGGAAGAAGGGTATTCATATAAGCATAGTTGTCGATGAGTTTGGCAATTTCACGGGCATCGTGACCCTCGAGGATATTCTGGAATCCCTTTTCGGAGAGATCATCGATGAGTATGATGATATCGCCGATTTGCCCTACAAGAAAGTCGGTGCCGGGGCGTATCTCTTCGAAGGCGACGTCAATATTGGTGAGCTGGCCCGTGTCCTGCAGATTGAACCATTTGCAGCAGAGGGTGAGAGACTATCCGGCTACATTCTCAGCCACTTCGGTAAGATCCCGAGTGAAAAGGAGAAGATACAACTGGCAGCGGTCGAATTGACGATCGAGGAGGTCCACGACCGTATCATTGAGAAGGTTCTGGTAAGAAAATTATGAGTGATTTCATAATACCTTTGATCCTTTCCATCAGCATCGGCATCTTTACTGCGAGCGAGACCGGCCTCGTAAGTATCGAAAAGATCAAGATCCTCAAAGCAAAGCGCGAGAAGAAAAGATGGGCCATGCGTCTCGATAATTTTATTGCCTCGCCCGAGAGATTTTTCTCGACCATCCTCGTTTGCGAGAATTTTATTATCGTTATCGCATCGACTCTCTACGCGAGGTTCTTTGTTAACATGATGGGGGGCAACGGTATAATCGTCTCGACAGTGACTCTTTCGCTATTTTCACTCTTCTTCGGCCAATTCATACCCAAATCGATTGCTCTAGTCCACCCCGTTAGCACGATGGCTACTCTGTCTAGTACCATCTACTATATCGAAATCGTGACCTACCCGATTGTCTGGCTGTATGCCACTGTTGCCAAAATAATTGCACTTCTCTTCCGAAGTACGGGTGGCGGTGGGTCGATACAGCGTCTTGACATAGTACATGCGATGAGTGAATATGAGGAGGAGGCGAGCAAACTTGCATCCCGGCTGTTCAACTTCTCTCGTAGAAAGGTCGGCGAAGTAATGATTCCGCTCAAAGCCGCCTTTGTTTGTGAAAAAGGACATGAGCTCGAGGCGATTGCTGCAAGTGACAGTAGAATATATACAAGGGTGCCGGTATTCGCTGACAAACGAGAGAACATAATAGGCATCTACAATATAAAAGATCATCTGTATTCCGGCAGCATTAAATTACGGGATCCCTTCCTTGTAAAGGCCGACGAGAGGTGTATGACGATCTTCCTGACGATGAAGCAAAAAGGTGAGCACATGGCCATCGTTACGGAAAACGATAAAAACGTTGGGATCGTTACCCTTGAAGATCTGATCGAGGAACTTGTCGGTGAAATCAGGGATGAGAAGTGACCGCGGTCATGATCAGACCGGTGGCTGGATCATGAGGATTTCTTGTCGAATAAATCTTTCAATTTCTGCGGCAGGACACCATCCTCAATATCCAATGCCTTCATCTCCTTTTTGAATATCTGTTCCTTTGCTTCGGCAGAAAGCCGTTCGTTGATAATGAAGTAGGACTTATCCCGTAGTCGGCAATATCCCCCTTTGCCGAAGAACCTGTCGTACTTCACAATAATCGATAATTTCTGGCAAAGTTCTTCGAATAGATTGAGAGTGGCAGTTTTTTTCACTGATCACCTCCAAAGAGGCGTGAGAACATGCCTTTTTTCTTTTTTCGCAGCCGCCCGATTGCCACCTTGGCTTGGGTGTATTTCGAATTCCAGTTCAGGGCCTGCTGATAGGCGCGTAGGGCTTCCTTTTCTTTGCCTACGGATTCGTAAGCCAGCCCGAGATTGTAGTGCATTACCGGATTGAATAGTTCCGTCTTTATCGCATGCTCGAGTTTCTTGAATCCATCGCTTTGATTGCGTTTTGTATAGACTTGCATGAGGCCCATATATGAAAGATACAAAGGGCGTCGGTCGTAACTGTACGCTGTCTTCAGCAGGTTGAGAGCAGGCCAGTGCTCTCCTTTGTCGATGTGTTCGGACGCGCGATTGAAGAGGTTCTTTGCCTGTATTTCCTTTGCCTCGTCAGCGTCAGTTGTGTGTTTGGCCAGTGACTGGTCGTATTTTGCCCTTAGCTTCTCATCGGAGAGAGTGCGGTATGCAGCGGTGACCCTCGAGAAGATTTCGCTGGCTTCTTTCTTCTCATTCTCATCGGTAAATTTATCCGGGTGGTATTTCTGCGCGAGAGCAAGGTATACTCTCTTTATTTCTGTTATTGTTGCGTTCTGCGACACTCCCAGGACTTCGTAGAAATTACTCATGATTGGAATTGTTGTTCTGATGTACCCTGATCATGATGCCTTTACTTCGGAGTTCTTAAGGCGGGCAAAACGGACCTTACCGCACTTAGGACAAACGTATTTCTTTTTCTTGTGATGCGTACCTCTCCGCTCTGTCATCTTGCGGCGGCAGCGTGGGCACATCATTTCTTGGATTTTCCTCCCTCGGTTATCTTCTTGTTGACCTCGTTAAGGCGAATTTCGGCATTACCATGTCCTTGGTCGATTTTCAGTGTCTTCTCGTATGTTTGCGCCGCTTCGGAATAACGCTCAGCGCCCTCGTAAGCAAGACCGAGATAGTAGTATGTCTCCGGATCATGAGGATTGATTCTGAGTGCTTCACTGAATTTAGTGATGGCTTTCTCATAATCTTTCTTCAACAAATACGCCTGGCCTACTTCCAATAAAACTTCAAATTCTCCTTGTTCCATCCTTTTCCTTGTTTAGGTTATTGACTGATTATTAGTGTCTTCATAATGCGTCACGCAGTACCGGTTCCTTTATGGTATCTTTGCAATGCATCTTCTTTTTCTTCGGATAATCGGTCATGAAATGCAACCCACGTGATTCCTTCCGCTCCAATGCACTCTCGATGATGAGTTGTGCTACGACGGTAACATTGCGCGATTCAGCGTTGATAATGTGGATGCCATCATCAAACTGACACCGGAAATTATCCACCATCCGTTTCGCGGACTGCAAGCCCTTTTCACTTCTTATCAAACCCACATACTGGTCCATTATTTCTTTGATCTGGAATAACAGATTGGGCCCTACCACCGCAGTCTTCTTTGTCTTGATCGGTCTCGACGCATGCAGTGCCTTGACTGATTCCACCCGCTTTGCGGCACGTTTTGCAAACACGAGTGCTTCGAGCAATGAATTCGAGGCCAGTCGGTTGGCGCCGTGCACGCCGGTGCAACTGCATTCACCGAGGGCGAAGAGCCTCGGTATCGACGATTCGGCCCATTCGTTGACATAGATGCCGCCGCACAGATAGTGGGCAGCCGGTACGACCGGTATCGGTTCGCGGGTGATGTCCAGACCCCAGCTCAGACACGTTTCGTATATCGTGGGGAAACGATTCTTGATGAAATCAGCCTGAAGGTGGGAGACATCGAGAAGCACGTATTTCGATCTAGTCCTGTGCATCTCCTCCAGGCATGCACGGGCCACAATGTCGCGCGGAGCAAGATTCCCGGACTGGTGATACTTCTTCATGAATGTCACACCGTTCTTTGTCTTGAGCACGCCGCCCTCGCCGCGCACGGCTTCTGATACAAGAAATGAACGGCCGTCTATCTTGATGCTGTATACTGCAGTCGGGTGGAATTGGACGAATTCCATATTGGCTACCTTTGCGCCTGCCCGGTATGCCATGGCAATGCCATCGCCTGTTGCGATGGGTGGATTGGTCGTATGGTTGTACACCTGCCCGGCGCCACCCGTCGCGAGAACGGTTGCACTGGCATGGATTAGATCGATTTGGCGAGTGTCAGCGTCAAGATAGTATATGCCTTGACATTCCCTGTCCTGGACGACCAGATCAAGGGCGATCTCGTTTTCGCTGATGCTTACGCCAGCCTTCTTAGTTTCTTCGAGCAGCACTCTCTCGATCTCCTGTCCAGTGAAGTCCTTTGCATGGACAATGCGCCGCCTTGAGTGTCCACCTTCCTGCCCGAGATCGAAATGACCACGTGAATTCATGGAGAAGCGGCATCCCATGGAGTGCAGTTCCTCGACCAATGCCGGACCCTCGCGGACCATCGTTTGGACCGCTTTTTCGTGGCATAGACCTTCGCCGGCCTTGATCGTATCCCTGATATGGTACTCGGGAGCATCATCTTCGCCAAAAACAGCTGCAATACCGCCTTGGGCATAGTTCGTACTGGAATCCGCTTTTCTCTTTTTGGTGAGTACTAACACGTCGCCGTATTTTGCTGCTTTGTTGGCAAAAGTCAGTCCCGCAATGCCTGAACCTACCACGAGGAAATCTACCTGCTTAGGCATTACGTTATTTTACATATCGTCTGGGAAAAGTCAACATACAATGTGTTCTAGGTCAGCTCCATTTGCTCCTGGAGATTCGTGGAAACCGACTCCGGCCTCAATCTCTCTGCTCATACTTCTCAGGCAAAACAAGGTAAGATGCTCTTAATATGTTATCTTGACTCGAAATATCGATTTGTTATAATTGCCCGTGAAACCGCAGGAAGCGAGAGAACGTATCGATCATTTGCGCAGGGAGATAAACGAACACAATTACCGGTATTATGTACTGAACAAGCCGACGATCTCGGATTATGAATACGACCGGCTGTACAAAGAGTTGCTGGATCTCGAAAGGGCCTTTCCTCAATATGTCACAAGAGATTCGCCCACACAGCGCGTGGGTGGTGAACCGGTGCGGGCATTCAACACGTACGAGCATCGTACAAAGATGCTCAGCCTGGACAATGCTTATACAGAGGAGGAATTGAGGGATTTCGATAAGCGGATGGTCAAGGTTCTCGGCTCTGCTGTGCAGTACGAGGTCACGCTCAAGATAGACGGTGTCGCTGTTGGACTGGACTACAGGAATGGTGTATTAGCCGTCGGTGCGACAAGGGGTGATGGAAAGAGGGGTGATGATGTGACGATGAACCTAAGAACGATAAGGTCGATACCGCTCCGAATTCTGACGGCCGACGATGAACTGATGAACGTGGAGGTTAGGGGAGAGGTTTACCTATCGAAGAAATCTTTTGCAAAATTGAATCGTGAACGTCAGAGGGCAGGCGATCCGATCTTTGTGAATCCCCGGAATGCGGCAGCCGGTACACTCAAACTGCTGGACCCGCGTGAAGTCGCTAAACGAGGGCTCGATATCTTCATTCACACAGTGCCAACCGCGCCTGGGCCTCATTACCGGTCGCACTGTGAGACGCTCAGAAGGTTGGGAGAGGTCGGTTTCAGGATCATACCGCATATTGCGTTGTGCAGGGATATTCAGGAAATCTTCGAATTCATTGACCAATGGCAGGATAAAAGGGACAACCTTGACTATGAGGTGGACGGTTTGGTCATAAAAGTGGATGATTTCGTGAGTCGCGGCAGGCTGGGTTCGACGGCCAAAAGCCCGAGATGGGCCATCGCATACAAGTACCAGGCAAGGCAAGCAAACACACGGTTGAAAGAGATCCAGCTGCAGGTGGGTCGTACCGGCAGAATCACACCGGTCGCCATTCTTGAACCAGTGTTTCTTTCCGGAACTACAATCTCACGGGCAACGCTCCATAACGAGGACGAGATCAATAGGAAAGACGTAAGGATCGGCGACGAGGTCATCATCGAAAAAGGTGGTGAGGTTATACCGAAAGTCGTGGGTGTCGTAAAGACCGCGCGCAAGAGCGGTGCAAAGCATTACCGCTTTCCCAGAAAATGTCCGGTCTGCAAGGAACGTATCTACCGGTCGTCGGATGAGGCCGACTGGCGCTGCGTCAACTCATCCTGCACCGCCCAGGTCACAGGTAGGATCCTACACTTTGCATCACGAGCCGCCATGGATATAGACGGTCTCGGCTATGTGCTCGTAAATAAACTTGTTGACATGGGTTTGGTCAAGGGTTTCGACGATCTCTACCGTTTCGACGCGCAGACGCTCGCAACAATTGAGCGGATGGGGCAGAAATCAGCAGAAAACCTCATCAAGGGGATCGAAAAGAGTAAAGCGAGAGACTTTTCCAGGGTCATCTATGCACTGGGTATACCGGATATCGGCATCAACGCCGCGAACCTGATCGCTCAAAGATTCGACAACATAGATTCCATTATGAAAGCAACCGTTGATGAACTCAAAGAAATCGACGGTATTGGTTTAGTTGTAGCCAATAGCATAGTCAATTACTTCAACGTTAGAGAAAATGTCCGGCTGGTCAATAACCTAAAAGAACTTGGTGTAAAATTCGGCGGAGAGTCATCAAAGCGCGGCCGGCAGTTCTTGGATGGTTTGAAGTTTGTCTTTACCGGTGAACTCGATTCAATGAGTAGGGGTGAGGCTCAGGCCTTGGTGCGGAGGCATGGCGGACAGCCTTCATCGAGTATTTCGCGGAAGACCGACTACGTAGTGGCCGGCAGGGAGCCCGGTTCCAAGTATGCAAAGGCGAAGAAACTGGGCGTTAAGATCATTGGCGAACAGGAATTCCTGAAGATCCTCAAGATTCGCTAAAAGCCGGAAACTCTACTTTTGACTGTCCCGAGTGCCTTGATTACCTGTTCCTGTTCAGAAAAGCATCTTGCCCAATAACATGTCTCTGATTGGCGCTCTTAGTGACTGATTATTCTTGACGGAATGGCTACATATCCGTGAACACTACCATGTAGAAAAACATGTCATACCCGGTACTCGCTCCGGTTAAAACCTTGCCTTGTAACTGATGCGTACCGTACCCAAATCAGATTCGACATCGAAACCATGCATCTTGGCGCCGACATAAGCGTCGGCCAGAGAGAATCCGAAAGTAAAGAGTCCCCACCAGAGCATCGAATTTCTGCGTGTATAATCCTCGTCACGATGATATTTATATGCATAGTAACCGATTGCGATCTCAGCTGCACCGATGATCACACCCGGCACATAGCGTTCGGTGTAGAATTGTCCGCCGCCGGGAAAGACACAGAGCAGCATGGCTATACCCGCGTTCTTTTCAGCTTTCGGCATACCGGCAAACAGGAACAAAAGGACGATGATCCATACCGTATGTCGGGTAAGAGTGGAAGGTTTCACTTGATGAACATGTATTCGAAACGCTCTACTGAATCTACAGCAGCGTAAAGAGACAGGTTTCTATAGCTGATTCGCTGTTCAGCGAAAAACCTCATGATATCACCGGCGCGTACAAATGCGTGTGGTGCCGTAACATACAACTCGATGCCGCGTTTGCGCATGTCAAACCTGCGGAGAATCTCTACTTCGGCGAATGGTGTCAGTTTGTCATTTTCGAAGAAACGTTCGGTGGGAAAGCGCTGACGTTCACTCTTTACACCCTTCTCACCCTTCAGCACGTCTTCCCACATAGATATTTCTTCCCGTAGCTCCCTCACATCCCTCTTAAGGGGAAGGTATCTTGTTTGATACACATAGTAAAGCGCTGCGGCTAATAATATGCTGATGATCCACCCAAAGTATCTCATAGTCTCTTCATTGCCCTCTGGATGCCTTCTTTCTTCTTAAGGAAATCTTCGAGCCGTTGCTTTTCCATTTCCTTCACATCATTGCTTGCTTTGCTCATATATTTTGGATTGTTGAGCCGATTCTTGATTTCATCGATTCGCTGCGTGAGAAAATCGATTTCCTGCAGGAGCCTGCTTTTTTCCCTTTCCATGTCGATACCGGTGAGTTTGATATAACATTCTATTCCCGGCATGATGACACTTGCTGCGGATTCTTTTACCGCTCGATCGTAGTCGATGCCATCGATGCCCGCGAATTTCCGCAAAATACCTTCGTTGTCTTTGAGAAATGCCGATACTTCCGGCGCGGCATTGACCGTAATCTGAAGTCTTTCTTTGATCTTGATGTTGAAGATACCCCGGATATTGCGGATCTCTTCGATTAGACCGACAACGACATCGACGTGCGAAGTATCTTTTTTGACATCCACTGGTTCAGGCCACTCCTCCGCCATGATGCTTTCCCTGGCAAAACCAAATTTCCTGTAGATCTCCTCGGTTATGAACGGCATGAATGGGTGCAACACAATGATGATCCGTTTCATCATGAACCGTGCAGTTGCTTGCGACGGCACGATCTTAAGAAATTCAAGGTACCAGTCGCAGAACGTGTGCCAAACATAATCATATAATTCACGGGCGATCGCGTTGACTTCGAATGTCGCGAAATGCTCGTTGATCTTTGTGAGTAGTTTGTTAAAACTGTCTGCTATCCACGCGTCATAGATCGAACTATTTTCCGGTCTATACTCTGATTCTTTTCCCGATGTCGAGTATATCAGCCTCGCTGCGTTCCACAGCTTGTTGCAAAATTTCCGGCCGACTTCGATAGACTTCTCGCTGAATAGAACATCCTGTTCACGCGGTGTGATGAGCAATAACCCAAATCGTAAAGCATCGGCTCCGAATTTGTCGATGAGCTCCACTGGTTCAGGTGAGTTACCCAGGCTCTTTGACATCTTTCTGCCTTTTGCATCCCGTATCATGACGTGCAGTGCAACATCTCCGAAGGGTGTTTTTTGCGTGAATTCAATGCCGGCCATTATCATTCGGGCGACCCATAGGTAGATGATGTCCCATCCAGTAACGAGTGTCTGCGTGGGGTAGAAGCGGCGATAGTCCTCCGTGTCCTCTGGCCAACCCAGTGTGGCAAAGGGCCAGATCCATGAGGAGAACCACGTATCGAGAACATCTTCGTCCTGGTATATGTCGCCAGAACCACAACTCGAACATTGCGTTGGCCTTGTTTCAGCAACCATTATACCCTGTTCCGAATCAGTCTTATCAGGGTCATAACAGGCATTGCAGTAATAGACAGGTATACGGTGGCCCCACCAAAGCTGCCGTGAAATACACCAGTCGCGCACGTTTTCCATCCAATGGTTGTAGAGATTGACCCACCGTTTGGGAAAGATACGCACCTTTCCCTGGTGGACCGCAAGCAGCGCAGGTTGGGCAAGTGGTTTCATCTTCACGAACCATTGTTTCGAGATGCGAGGTTCGATCGCCGTTTCGCACCGCTCACATTTTAGAAGTGGCAGCCTGTAGTCCTCAATCTTTTCAATCAACCCGGTCGCTTTCAGTTGCTGGACGATCTTCTCTCGCGCCTCATACCGGTCTAATCCGTCGAAGTGCCGCGCCAGAGCGTTGAGCGTCGCGTCAGGGTTCATGATGTCGATCAGTTCGAGATGGTGTTTTCTTGCCAGTTCGAAGTCGAACGGATCGTGCGCCGGTGTGACCTTCAGAGCACCGGTCCCGAATTCAGGATCGACGTAGTCATCGGCGATGACCGGTATCTCCCTTTCCATAATCGGTAATAAGGCACGCCGGCCGACAAAATGCCGGTAGCGCTTGTCGTTCGGGTTAACACAAACCGCAGTGTCTCCCAGCATCGTCTCCGGCCTCGTTGTTGCTACGGTGATGTGATCATCTGATCCGATGATAGGGTATCTGATATAGTACAGTTTACCGGGGTTTTCCTCGGTGACGACCTGCTCGTCAGACAGTGCGGTCAGGCACCGCGGGCACCAGTTGATGATGTACTCACCTCGGTATATCATTCCCTTGTTGTAAAGCATCACAAAGACGCGCGTGACCTTTTCAGAATATTGATCGGAAAGTGTGAATTGTTCGCGAGACCAATCCAGTGCATACCCGAGTCTGCGTAGCTGATTGCGGATGACCGTTGCGACCTCCTCTTTCCACTTCCATACTTCTGCGACGAATTTATCGCGGCCCATATCTTGCTTCTTGATTCCCTTTGTCAGTAATTTCTCTTCTACCTTGACCTGAGTTGCAATGCCCGCATGGTCCATGCCGACCAGCCACAGTGTATTGTAACCGTTCAATTTCTTGTAGCGTATGAGGATGTCCTGGAATGAATTGTTAAGAACATGACCCATTGTGAGAGGACCGGTGACGTTCGGAAGTGGTATCATAATAGTGTACGGCGGTTTTTCTGATTTCAGGCCAGGCGCAAAGTATTCTTTCTCCAGCCAGAACTCATATATGCGTTCCTCGGTACCACTAGGGTCATATTTGCTCGGGAAATCATTCATACGGTAACTATACATAATTTGCACCGTATGTCAACGAGACGAACGCACGATACACATGATTCATGCCACGATGCCGACAAGACTGCAGGATTCGAGATGCAGGACACTAGATACTAAATGCGTCGATCAGAATATGGGGACATCAGCAGGTAGAATACCGGCAAAACGCACACCAGGGATGAAGAAGCGAGCAGACGTGTTGTATCGCTGATGGTCTGATTCATTGAGGGGAACAAACCCAAAATTAAAAAGACAAATGATCAGGTATCGAGTATCAGTGTCCCGACGACCGATGGAGTGGGGGACACTCAATCTCTCAACTTCTTGGCATCTGAGTTACAGCGCAGCGTTTCTCCAGCACATGGCGTGCCCTTTCACGTCTGGCATTTCGGACAGTATCTGGTACCACGATTGCCGATCTTCTTGAGGGCGATCTTACTGCCGCATTTACGGCAGGGCTCGCCTTCACGGCCATACACATGCAACATCTTCTGGAAGGACCCCTCCTTCCCGTCGGTCCTCTTGTAGTCGGACACCGATGTTCCGAAATTGGTAATGCCGTCTCTTATCACGTCTTTGAGCGTTTGCTGCAACTTCTTAATTTCCTTGTCAGTCATACGATTGGCCCTTCGCATCGGCCTGATGCCAGCACGAAACAACGCTTCATCGGAATAGATGTTTCCCATTCCGGCGCAGATGTTCTGATCCAGGAGCAAGGATTTTATCCTCGCCTTGCGGCGTTTGAGTTTTGCCTTGAGGTAATCGAACGTAAAACCGTCGCTGATCGGCTCGCATCCGAGTCTGTAGAAACCTTTCAGGGTAGGTACTAACTCGTTACCGTCGATCAAGTAGACGCGACCGAGAGCACGGGGTTCTTTGAAAAATAGCTGGCAGTCATTGAGTTGGATGGCCAGTCTGGTGAATCTTTCGAGTGTTGAATTTAGCGGAGATACCACAATGGTGCCGGACAGTCGAAGGTGGAACACTAGCCTTTTGTTGTTGCTCAACTGTACTATCAAATACTTCGCGTTGCGCTCGACGTCGATTATGAGTTCACCCGTGATCGATGGACAGAACGCGGCGGCAGAAGGGTGAGCAATAATATCCTTGCGTTGTATTGAACAGCCGACGATCCTTTGTCCACGTATCTTCCTTCTCAACTCGCGTTTGATCGTCTCGACTTCTGGCAGTTCTGGCACGTATTCCTAACGGGAGGTACTCACTTAATGCCCTTTAGAATGTCCTTGATCTTCGATTCGAAATCCTTGGTCTTCTTCTTGAATTCACTCTTTATCTTACCACCGATCCTCTCTTTGATCCTTTCGGTATCAAGCCTGAATCGGGGTGCATCGAACCCGCCCGTTGCGAGAACGTCTACAACCGTTCGACCTTCTTTATCCGTGAAGAAGATCCAGTCACCGTGATATCTTTTCACTTTTGCGGAATTTTGCTGCGTGAGCGTAATTGCGATCTGCAAATCTACTGTACCGTTCAAACCGATGCTACCTCTGGTTAAGAAATCTCCAATCTGTGACGATATTGTCCAATCGTCGACGGTAGCACGTCCGTTTGCGATTCTGAACCCGCTATTGAAATTGCTGAATCTGACAGTATTCTGGCCCTGGAGCCCCATCCAGGAGAGGAGTTTTACAAAGAAACCGAAGTTATCAAATTCGCCATTGACGACACGGAGGTTGCCGACCCCGCTCGTGTTCGACTGCACCGACCTCTTATCCAGCCCCGTACCGCTCATGTCAACTACTCCACTCAGTGAACCCTTGAGCCTATCGAATTTTAGAAAACGCTGCGTGATCTTCTGCGCCTGTACTCCGGTCATTCGAGCATCTATTCGGTAGGGTTCCGGGCTATTCGCATTGTAGTAAAAATCGAACGCAACCTGACCGCCGTATGTCTGAGCACGGCAATCTTTGAGGTCGACTATTCCATCAACATAGCTGAAATCCGAATTGACGTTTGTGAACTCCATATCCATCCCTATGAGTTTGGCGATGTTGACCGTTCCGTGAATGGTCACTCCCATTCCTTTTCCGCTTGAGGACCTGGCCGGTTCGCCCTTGGGTAGCATTTCGTCCAGATCGATCAGCTTCGATCGGTTATTCAACCGTATTATCGGCTTACCGAAATTCGAAACGGTTCCGGTAAGGGAGATGTCGGACTTGCCTATTCGCCCCCGGCATTCGTTGATCCTCAAGGCATCGTGTTGCATGGTACCCCTGATGTTGAGATCACTCAGCGGTTTGGCGAACCCGATGCCATCGATCTCTGCACTCCGGATACTGAGATCCCCTGAGTACCTCGGTTTTTTCATTGTACCCTTCAGTGCAATTTTGCCGGAGATATCACCTTTCAATTTGACATCCTTCATTTCTGCGGTCAGGGATTCAAAATCCCTCAGATCACCCTCGACCATTGCCGAAATGTCAAACATCGGTTCGCGTGTGTTCAGGGCAGATACCGCACCCTTGATCTTGAACTCGGTCCTTCCGAGATTGCCCCGCATGTCAATGTCATTGAGTGATGTCCGGTTGAATGAGAAGGTTGCGCTAACGTTCTCGATGGCGCGTTCCATCTCCTCCGTCATTATGACGATACCTTCCATACTACAGGTTCCTTCGATTTTGGGTTCGCTGGTCGTACCAAGGATTGAGAAATTGGTCTTCATCCTGCCGCTCAATTTTCTCATCTTATATCGATCGGGAAGTAGTTCTCTCAGTTTCGCCAGGTCCTTTGCTGAAATATCGCCGGCAAGTTTCAGGTCTTTTCCTTTTTCTATTGTACCATTGACGTGGACGGTTACGTGCGGAATGTCAGCTGTCAAATTGTCGATTATCACATCCTTTGAGAGCGTGTCATATATAACAGAATTGCTGATGGTTATGCCGAGGGCCGGGAGCACGTCGGTTTTTGGTACCGCTACCTTCTGACTGCCTGCGACTGAAATCCTGTTCTTGCGGAAATCGATATCCTGGTTTATATCGGACAACCGGTATTCCTCTTTTGCAGGCGCATTGTAATAGTGGAACCTACTGTTCCGGACGCGCACTTTTGACAAGGAGATATTCCAGCCTGGGCCCTTCATATCTTTGGGGATCAAAACGGCGATGTTCATTTCACCTTCGCGGTTTTTCTCCACATTCAGTATCGCCCTGGTGGCGTCGATGCTGCCTATGACGACCTTCCTCCGCAGCAGGGGCAGCAGATTGATATTCAATGCTGTCTTTTCTATCTCCAGCATCGGGCGGTCGCGGAAACCTTCCGGATTGACAATGGTTACTTCGTCAACTCCTATCGATATCCTGAAACCAACGTTCAGTCGGGTTTCACCGATTTCAACTGGATATTGCAGGGCCTCAGTGGCAATTTGCTGAGCTATGCGTCGAATTCTTTCTGGCGTGAGAAATGATCTTATTACAATGTAGCCGATGATTGCCAATACTACTATGACGGCTACAGCAATCATTGAAATCTTATGTATTCTCCGCATGGATCCTCCTGTCATTACATCCATCTAAGATACGAATGCAAAAGCACTAAATCAAGAAGTTGTGAATGAATGCGGCAAAAGCCGGTGTTCCGGCAAAGAGGCGTGCGAATATATCGACAAATGGGCCGATCCAGCCCCACAGAATGGGGATGCCGGTTATTCTGTCGAACATTATCAACCCAATAAGCAGCATGAAACCATAACGTTCCAGCCAGTATTCGACGTGGGCATAACGCGGCGGGAGGAGGCTGAACAAGGCCTTCGACCCATCCAGTGGCGGTATGGGTATGAGATTGAACGCGCACAGAACAAGGCTATAGAATAGGGCAAAACCGATGATACCGCCGAGCGGCAGGAGGAAGCTCTCGCGCAGCAGAGGAGGGAACAGACGGAGCAAGAGACCGAGAGGAATGGCAAACAGAAAATTGGAAGCGGGTCCTGATATTGAAGTATAGAGCATGCCTTTCTTCATGTCACGGAAATTGTAGGGGTTTATGGGTACTGGTTTGGCCCATCCGAATCGCAGGAATAAGAATGCGAGGAAGCCGAATATATCGATATGTTTGATCGGATTGAGGGTGAGCCGGCCCGCAAACTTGGCAGTTGGATCTCCGAGAAGATACGCGACATAACCGTGGAAATACTCATGGACCGTAATGACGATGAGTATTGCCGGTAAAGATATTATCAGCCCCAGCATCCCATTCATTTTTTTCGCAGGGTCTTAAGGTGTTCGATCGCTTCGCGCCGGCTCGCAAGTTTTTTGTCGATCTGAAGCACGAATATCTTTCTCAGTATTTTTGCATACTGCTTGTCAGGCTTGAAACCATATTTACGGAGGTCTTTTCCTGTTATGAAGGGATTAATACGCTTGAGAGCGTTGAAAGTTTTTATTTTTTCCTGCAGCTCGGGTTTGATTAGTGTTATGGCCTCGGTGACCTCTTCGGCAACAGGAGAGAGGAGAGTATACAACATGCTTTTCTTCGTTGCTTTGTTCAGTTTGACCATCATTTCATCGATATTCCTGAAATCATCAACGATCTCTTTCTCTTTCTTGCTTAGAGGTAAGCTATTCCTCGGTAATTTCGAAAGCAGGTAGTAGAATGCATGGCTGTTCGATGTTGGCATGAGCCTCAGTTCGTTCCGTTTTATTGCAAAAATCCCATAATAGGACAAGTCATTCACCGTCTCACCATAGCTATCCTCGGCGAAGATCAGATTCAGCTCATTGAGGATCCGTTGGCCGCTTAGCCTCTTGACCATACCTTCTTTCACAGCCTCCCGCATCAAACGTTCTGTATCTTCCTCAAGTTTGAACCCGAAGCGATTCTTGTACCTCAGGGCGCGGAAGATTCTCGTAGGATCATCGATAAAACTGTTCCTGTGTAGTATTCTTATAAGTTTGCGCTTTATGTCAGCTAACCCCTCAAAAGGATCGAATATCTCGCCGAAGTTCTCCCGCGAGATCGACATGGCAATAGCGTTTATCGTGAAATCCCTGCGGTTCAAGTCTTCGACAATGGTGGAAGGGAAAACATGTGGCAGGTGGGCAGGCGACTTGTATTTTTCTGTCCGGGCGCTGGCAAGATCAACGCGCAGATTGTCGACGCTGATTGAGGCAGTTCCGAATTCGGCGTAAGCCACTATTTTCCCCTTGATCTTTTCATTGAGCTTGCGGGCCGCGGCTATGGCATCGCCTTCGACTACGACATCGATGTCGATCGATTCGCGCCCGAGTGTGGAGTCGCGGACATAGCCTCCAACGAGGTATGCGTGGTACTCGGATTTTACGAAGAAATCAATTACCTTTCGTAAAACCGATTTCTTTTTCTTCTTTGCCGAAGATCTTAATCTTTCCAAAGCGGTCCTCGTATTTCTTCATATTATCGTCCAAGGCATTCTTCAGGAGAACAACATTCTGGGGAGTCATGATGATCCGCGTGAATACCTTTGCCTTTTTGGCTCCCGGCAATACACGCAGAAAATCAAGGATGAATTCTGATGGCGTATGATGTATGCCGACTCCATTCGCATATATGCCTTCTGACTGCTCAGGACTGATCTCGATATTCAAAGGCGTTTTGGGCTCTTCCATAACGAATCTCCTTTTTGGTATTATACCCGGATACGCCCCGAAGTCAACTATTCCGAGATCGTTAGGATTATTGTCTGTTTAATATATTACGTACAACTTCAGCGGTATTACACGGTTTACTGATGATTATTGCATTTTTCTTAGAATGTACATTCACACATGGAAAGCGTGAGCCTCCTCTGTCAGGGTCGAACCTTGCACGTCTGCATAGCGATCCTCCATGCCTTTCTCGGAGCATAGCCATGCGGATCGTGGAAAAACTGGGCCGCGGTATGTATGAGTGGTTTGGAATCTCGGTAGTTGTTCATCGGGTTGATTAGTATGCCCCTGACTTCTGTGATGATGCGGGCTGAGCGCCTGCGGTAAGGGAACCGGATAATCGTGCCCGGGATATAGTCATTGGCGAATAAGTTGTCCCAGATCAATACGGGCCTGCGCAGGATCTGCGTGATCCTGGCTATGTCTTTTTCCGTTATCGACCGGGCGACGACTGTCTTCCCTGTCCAGAATATATCGATCCCGCTGCGGAGATTCTCAGCAATGTAGGTTATATAAGCCGTCTTCTTGAATCCACGATACTGCGTTGGGCAGAAAGAAAGACTGCCCGTTTTGACTTTGTCGTTGAGGAAGTCATGTAATGCATGTAATATCGAGAGTTGTAGCCTTGCGGTTTCCGTGGTCAGAGGGACCACTATGTCGTCGAAGAAGATGCTGTAGTTGACGATACCGGTTGCTGTCATCGTCGATATCTTCTGAACAACGTCGTCAATGTTAGGTGTGTGTACCGGGCTCAGGGCATAGACGAAATCGATTGAACGGTCTTCGCAATATCTTTTCATCCTTTCGAATTCTTTTAGTCGTTGCGCAGGGTACGGCTTCTGCCAGTTCTTCCGGTGAAAGGAATCCGCCTTTGGTCCGTAAATATATGTATTTAGTCTAAGGTCCTGGAGAAAATCGATGAGGTCAAGCCTCTGACTTAATGAGTAGGGGCGTCGGTAAAATCCTTCGACCACTCCGAAGACCTTATCGGTCACGTTTCAGATCCTTGAGCAGTCGGAGCCACTGCTCAGGCTTCTCCTGCAGTCTTTTCAGCTCAGGTTCGGGTTCGATTTTGTACTTGGCTCTAATGACGGCGAGCGAATCCTCTCTCACCGATGGATCTGCAAGCTTATTTCGAAGTCTAAGTTCTTCTCGGAAATACAAAGACAGACGGTCGACACTGTCCGTTTTCTTTCCAATGCACGCCAGGCATGTTAGGGAGAAAAAGCCGAGGGCAGATAAGATGCAGTATCTCAACGCCACAGAAAATACAACTTGGGAAGGAGGAGGTGTTCCACCGGTTCGACAAATAGATCGACGAGGCTTACGCGCTTTGGTGGATAGATAAGGTGCGGTCTTTCAATACCCACCATATCTCCGGCAATTTCGACCGCAGTCTCGAACGAACCGAGCGTGTCGATAAAACCGAGCGCTTTGGCCTGGCCGCCGGTGAACACCCGGCCATCAGCATATCTCGCCACGCTGTCGACCGGAATCATTCTGTGTTCTGCCGTGACGGCCACGAACTGATCATAGACATCGGTTACGACTCCCTGCATTAATTGCCTTTCTTTGTCGTTCATCCTACGATAAGAAGAACCGATATCCTTATGCTCCTTGGACTTAACTGTCTCGAATTCGATACCGATTTTTTGAAGAAGTTTTTCGAGCACCGGCCATTCCATGATTACGCCTATCGATCCCGTAATCGTCCCTGGATTTGCGACGATTACGTCGCTCGGTAGGGCAAGGTAATAAGCCCCTGATGCGGCGACCGATTCCATCGAAGAGATAATAGGCTTCTTATCTCCCTGGCGCTTGACCATATCGTAGATCTCCTGTGACGCCGCAACGACTCCTCCCGGCGAATTGATTCTCAAAATGATCGCTTTGATCGAAGGATCCTCCCCAAAAATTTTTAGATCCTTGAGGATGTGTTTAGGTGAATGGATGACCCCGGTGATTTCGATCACTCCAACGCTTCCGCCAACCATCGGACTTCGTATGCCGACGCCGATCATGACGCCGATCAAAATGATTGCGGCAACTACCGCTACAATAATTATGTGTTTTGTCTGCATCTAACCTCCAAGCGATGATACGGCATTGCAATTCTGACCGTCATGACACGAGCCCGGTCGGCATCGGACGGACACAAAAGGAACCACACCGGCATCTCATTCTTGAATAATGGTTTCGGTCGATTTCTTCAGCGTTTCGACTTCTACTTTGGTTACCAGTTTGCCTTTGTAGGCGAATGCTATATTACCCGTTTCTTCAGATACGGTAATGCAGAGGGCATCACTCTGTTCGGCCATTCCCAGTGCAGCGCGATGTCGCAGTCCGTATGTGACACCGAGATTCGGATTTTCGCTCAGCGGCAGAACACAGCCCGCAGCGACGATCTTGTCTCCCTGGATGACGCATGCCCCGTCGTGGAGCGGAGTTTCGGGGAAGAATATCGTCCGGAGCAGCGACGAGTTCACCTGTGCATCGATGAGAACCCCGGTATCTATGATGTCCTTCAAACCTATGTTCTTCTGTAGAACAATGAGCGCACCGATACGGTCCTCCGACATTCGCTTTACGGCATCGATTATCTCATCGATGACTCCCACTTCCTCCAATTTGAGAAAAAACTTAACCGGCCTCTGACGGCCGATGCGAGCGAGCGCATTTCTGATTTCAGGTTGAAAGACGATGACAAATGCTACTACCCAAAGGGCAAGAATCGAATTCATGATCCAGGAAAGGGCTTTGAGGTCGAGCCATCTGGATATGAATGAAACCAGGAAGAAAAGGACGAGCCCAACGAGTATCGACGTTGCTTTCGTACCTTTGATGAATCTGAAGAAGGCATAAAGCATGAAACCGACGACTATGATATCTATGATGTCTATTGCCCTGATCGTCAGGAATCCGAATAACTTCATCGTAGTATCTTATCAACAAGCTGAGCGACTCTCTTTGATTCCATAGTGTCGTGTACGCGCAGAATCGAGGCTCCATTGGCAATAAGCAATGCCTCCATGCCCAGAGTACCTTCCAGCCTATGTTCGGGCGAGAGATTGAATGGTTTGCCGACAAATGATTTCCTCGAATGACCGACCAGCAGCGGCCGATGCAAATCTTTAAATTCGGCAAGGCGGTTGATTATGGTATAGTTATCTTCCAGACGCTTTCCAAAGCCCAGTCCCGGATCGATAATGATACGATCGGGCTCAATGCCGGATGCAACTGCATAGGCGATCCGCTCTTCGAAGAATCCATGGATCTCGTGCATCAGATCATTGTATCGCGGATTTCTCTGCATCGTTTTCGGCTTGCCTTTCATGTGCATGATTACTACACCAGTGCGCTTGCGGGCAATGAGGCGTGCCATCTTCTTGTCGAATCTGAGCCCCGAGATATCATTCACGATGCTGACCCCATGATCAATAGCAAGGGCCGCAACCTTGGCCTTGTAAGTGTCGATCGACACCGGGACCTTCGCTATCTTCATCACCGTCGGAAGCACCAAGCTCAATCTTCGCATTTCCTCTCGCTCATTGACCGGCAGGCTCCCCGGCCTCGTGGATTCAGCTCCAATATCTATGAAATCGACGCCTTCGGAGGTCATTTCCTCCACGACTTTTTCGACTACCGATCTCGTGGTGTGGGAGCTTCCACTGTAGAACGAATCCGGGGTGAGGTTTATTATTCCCATTATGTATGTCCGTTCGAGTTTCAGGAGTCTCCGACTGATCTTCAGAACAGGTGTTTCATCGTCTTTGAGAACGCGATCCAGTTTGTCCGTTATCTTATCGAGCCAGGGTTGTTCGCCCAGCCGTTGCCGGATTTTTCTCAATTCGCGCCGGTTGGCAAAGAGGATGAGCCCGAATCCTCTCCCGCGACCGCCTTTGTAAGCATTCTTCGGGATCGCGGCATCGGCACCGCAGACTAGTGCGGTCTGTTTGAAAACATTGACCTGGGGGCATGAGAGACCCTCGAACTTCAATAACAGGTTGTCGGCTTTTTCCGCAAAAATGGCATAAGCACATGGGTCGACACCGATTCTCTTCAACTCTTCTCTCACTGCGTCCTTTTTCTCGGGGAACAACCTTCGGACTCTTATGTCGGTCATGTCAGAATGCTTGGTTCCTACAGGAAATACGAGGCGGGGTTGATGCCATAAAGCTGAGGGTAGGTCGGCCGTATTATCTTCACTCCCTTCTCCGCGGCAAGGTCGATCGTGCGCCCATCTATCTTCTCCTTGCTTCGGTCGATGATTATCTTGACCGACGGCCGGTCGATGGTGCTTGGATTTTGCCGCATTACCACGGCCACCTCACCGGTGTCGAGTTCCAAACAGCTGCCCACCGGGTATATGCCGAGAAGTTGAGTGAATACCTTTGCCAATATGGGGTCGAAAAGCCGGTTCTGATTTGACCAGATCACACGGAGTGCAAAGTGTGGCAGGTAGGGGACAGGCTGGTAGCCGCGTGCGGTTGTCATTGCATCGTACGAATCGCAAATGCGCACGATCTTTGAGAAGAGGGTTGGTTCCTCATCGGATTCTCTTATGGGATATCCCGTACCATCGTAATTCCAGTGATGCTGATAAGCAACGGTAATGGCGATCATCGAGATTTCATCGAGGCCCCGTGTCTTCAATATCTCGCGCACTCCGTAATTGGAGTGCAGTTTCAGGGTCTCCCATTCATCGTCATCCAGCTTCTGTATCTTGTTGATGAGGTCCCTGGAAATCTCCACCTTGCCTATATCGTGCATTAGCCCGGCCGTTCCAAGTCGTGCCAGATTCTTGCGGTCGAGCCCGATCCTCTGTCCAAGGGCAAGTGACAGAATGCCAACATTGAGTGAGTGGTTGAACGTGTATTCGTCAAAATTTTTAATCGTTGTGAGGGCAAGAATACCGTATTCGTCGCGCGATATCGAATCGACGAGGCTGAAGATCACGCGTCGTGAGCTCTTGACATCGACGGGCCTGCCGCTCCATAGATTCTGCATCAGGTTCTTGGTGACCTTGAGTGCCTTGAAATACGTCCTCTTTGCGACTTGTCCGTCCTCGAACATCTCGTCCTGTTCCTCACCCTGTTTGAGACACTCTACGGTTATGTGCTCGTATTTCCTATCTGCGATATTCTTTTGAAACGACGCTCTATCTTCCTTTAGCATATTGGCAAATTGGATGATCTCTGCTTGCGTCAGACCGCGGCTAAAGGATACCGATTTTATACCCAAGTTCTTGAAGAGTGAGTTCATGAACTGGAGATTGGCGTAACTGTCGATCTCGTATTTCAATCGCTGTTTGTTGAAGAAGATGTAATCACGGTAGCGTACAAAATCAAGACTGGCCATCGCAGAGAAGAGGTCTTGTGTGTACTCAATCAATTTCTGTCCGGTATTGATTACGACATTATTATTGATATCGTAGACCTGCACGGCTCTGCACAATGGATACAACAGCCCCACTACCGTCTTGCCTGCGATGTATACGTTCATGTCGATCTTTCCTTCAGAACCGTTTCACATGCGAGTTTGATGTCTCTGTTCCTCATCTGTGCGCCTAACTTCAGGACTTCTCGCGATTCATCAGTGTCGATCTGACTCAATGCGAGGGCGGCAAGTCTTCGCATCACACGGTATTTCTTATGCCCGAACCATTTGCGTTTGTACAGCAGGTTGCGCATTAGCTGAACCACCCCGCTGTCTCTATTTGCCGTAAGATTGTTAAATACCTCGCGCTGTTCGGTGAAATCAAGATCTAGAAAGTCCCTTCTTTTTATGCGCTCCAATAATGCGGTGTAGATTCCCGGGTATTTGAACTTACCGAGTATGCGCAGGGATTTGATCCTTACTTCTACTGAAGGATCTGAGATGTATTTTGCCGCCAATTCTACGTGTTTGACGTCGGATATAGCGTCGACTATCGCCATTCGTATCCTCTCATCGGAATGATGCAATAGCGGCTGGAATAACTTATCCATACCTGCCGGCTTCATGATACCAATGATCTGCACGGCATTTAGCTGGATATCTGCATTTTCATGCGTCACGAACGCGGCAACCGGACCTGCATCATTATCAGCGATGTGAGCGACGCGGTGCCTCAGTGCATTCAAGCGATCGGTGCGTTCGACAAACGGTATCAATCTTATGATATATGGGATGGATTTCTTCCTGAAGAAACCCAGAAATGCGAGGAATTCGTTGAATCGTTCGTCCTCAGGTACATTGAGCATTTCTCTGAAACCTTCGATCGCTACCTCGTTCTCAAATCTTCCTATGAAATCAACGTCCGGGTAATCCTTAAGTTTGTAGCTTATCCTCCTGGCATTATAGAAATCTTTCATGTTGACGCTTGTCTCGAGGATCTCAATCAGACCGTCGATGATCTCCTCTGAGCGTTCGATACGCAGATAGTCGCTCAGCGTTCTTATCACGATCGGCAGAATCGCCGATTTTTCTTCATCGGAGATGCATTTCTTCAAATTCTCAACTTCCCTGTCGTTAAGATCCGGAATGATAATGGCATCAATGTCTATCTTCTCCTTCAGAAGCAATTGCCTCAATTTTTCGTCATAATCAATCTGTTCTACCGGAACGTCAGGGACTTTGTAGTCAAGAACCTCCTCTGTTTCAATTACATAGAAAGTCACATGTGTGAAATTGCATTCCCAGAGGCCAAGTGCTACATCCCAATCCTTGGATGGCTGGCTGATCACGTCTATGAAAAGCAAGAGTTCATCGGATGTCAAGCCGCTCTGGAATCCAATTGAGCGGATGCCGTCTTTAAACAACCGGAACGCGATGCTCATATCCATCTCTTCTTCTTTGTAGACATCCCTCTCGGCATAGATCATCTTGAATTTTTCGATCTTGAGGTGAAGTTCGTTGTGCTCCCTGAGAAAAGTGGACAGCTTCTGATAGAAAGGCTCAAAGAAGTTCAAAAAGGAGGAATGACTCATGCCGTACATCTGCATGGCTTTGAATGATTTAGTAAGTCCAAGAATAATTTGATCGACTTCGTCTTTCATTCTTTTTAATTATAGATATATATTCAATTTAGTCAACAACGGCGTGGCGAATAATGCGACCAACCGTGTTCCGTTCGCGTTTTGCCGCCTTTTTCGGTGGTTATTGACTTGGAACGGATTCTGAATATAATAATTCTAATGAAACGGACATACCAACCGAGTCGCCGAAAACGGAAAAAAACGCACGGATTTCGCAAACGTATGAAGACCAAATCCGGAAAACAAGTCCTCAACAGAAGGCGGAAGAAGGGAAGAAAAAAGCTCGTTGTATAGTCAGCTCGCTGGTATCAGATATCGAAGATAAGAGAAGTATCCTTCCACGGACTGAAATCCTCAGATTGAGTTCGGAGATCAATTGGTTATTCCAGCACGGCCGGAGACGAAGAATCGGAAACATCAGCTTCATATACCTCGCGTCTGACGTACGGAAAGCTGGTTTTATTGCCTCCAGGAAGATCGGTTGCGCTGCAAAACGGAATAGAGCGAAGAGAATATTAAGGGAGGCATATCGAATGCACAAAGATATGATTGGAGAAATGAGAGTCATATTATACGCCGAGGCTTCCATCACTCTTGACGAAGCCATGAATGCCGTCGCCCAGTTCAAGGGGCAGCGATGAGTTGGGTAGCTATTCAACTCATAAGTCTCTACCAATTCACCGTAGGGCGAACCATACCCAGAGTATGCCGGTTCGAGCCAACGTGCTCGACATATGCAATAAAGGCTATCCGTCAATACGGGCTATTGAAGGGCGGTGCAATGAGCGCGTGGCGCATCGTTAGGTGCAACCCGTTCTGCCACGGCGGTTGGGATCCGGTACCAGAAAGGATGGGTAGAGATGAGTGATCGTGCAAGAACAGCATTGGCTTTTGGCGTTATCATCGGGATTCTATTGATTTGGACGTTCTTGAACCGTCCGGCACAAAGGACCGGAATCACCGAACAGGTGGCCGAAGACACCATTACACAACAGCCTGCGGTTCCCGCAGAGGAACCAGCACCTGTGACAGAGGATACCATCGTTATCGAGCGTCCCCGTATCCGAGTTGTTCTCTCAAACTATGGTGGGTCGGTATCGTCGTTCTACCTGAAGGATTACGAAATCGATATTGTACCACCAGGGCGTCGTCTCTTTGTTAGTCCTTTGGAGGATAGTCAACAGGATCAATTGCACGCTAGCTACACGGTGACTGACGACTCCGTCACTTTCAGATTCACCCATGAGAACTCAATGATAGAAAAAACGTACCATTTTGATAACGACCACGGATTCTCAATACGAATTGCATCCGGTAATAGCGCGCAAATACTCAATCTCAGGTCGGGATTGAATATTACCGAAACAAGAAATCCGGCCGACGACATGCGCAACTTCAATGTCTATGTGAAGAACGAGA
This sequence comes from Caldifarciminota bacterium, assembly GCA_020349965.1. GTDB lineage: Bacteria > Hydrothermota > Tepidihabitantia > SM23-42 > SM23-42 > SM23-42. The sequence goes on from CP070705.1 coordinate 2,014,126, forward strand.
AACTTGAGAATGTAACCAAGAACATTAAGGAGGCATTCACGTATGTCGGAAAACTCGGCTGGTTTGCCTTGCGCACGAAATATTTCGTTCTTGCGGTCGACAACAACGCCGGGATCGACACTGTATGGTTCTACAAATTATCTGAAGATGTGGAAGCCGTAGAAAAAACTTCAGCATCATTCGGCTGCTACTACATGGGTGGCGCTAAGAATCGCTACGGAGCGGCCATAAAGGGCAGAGGGGACATCGACATAACCGTGCGGCTTATGCCAATGGACAATGAATTGCTGGCGCAATATAACAAAGGTTATGAGGAGATCAATTCCGGAGGCTTCTGGGGTCCAATATCGAAGGTCATTATGGGGATACTGAATTTTATGTATTCGATATTGAAAAATTACGGATTCGCGATAATGATCTTTGCATTGCTGATAAAGTTGGTCTTCTTCCCGCTCTCCCGACAGATGATATTATCTCAACACAAGATGCAGTTGGTCCAGCCCGAGCTTAAGAAGATTCAGCAGAAATACAAAGATGACCCCCAGCGCCTTAATCAAGAGATGATGCATCTCTACAAGACTTATAAGGTCAACCCGCTGTCGGGATGCTTGCCCTTATTGATCCAGATGCCAATCTTCTTTGCACTTTTCCGGACCCTTACGACCTCAATCGAATTCAGGCAGGCCAATTTCCTGTTCTGGATCACCGACCTTTCTCTGAAAGATCCGTACTACGTCTTACCGATCAGCATGGGTGTGATGATGGTGGTTCAGTCACTGACAACGACAATAGATCCGAGACAGCGACTCATGGTCATCTTCATGCCCATCGTGATGGTCTGGATTTTCATTGGTTTGCCCTCGGGGCTACAATTATATTGGTTCACGTACAACATTTTAACTTTGATCGAACATTTCGTCACTAAGAGAGGAGGACTAAAATGAGGCTGGCAGAAGCAACGGGGAAGACTCTCGACGAAGCCATCGAAAACGGATTGAAGACATTAAAGGTGAGGCAGGAGGAAATTGAATACGAACTCATTTCCGAGGAAGAGGAAGAAGTCAAAATCAAAATGGAAGTCAAGGAGCCTCGCCTGCATCTGCTCGAACTTACCAAATACATACTTGAAAGCTGCGGATTCAAACCGACCATCAACATCACCAAAGACGACAAGGGTTTTTACTTGAATATCAAAACTAGACATGCCGATGCTATACTAATCGGTAAGAAGGGAGAGACGCTCTGGGCCCTGCAATACATCATTACGCGTTTGATGAAGAGGTTCCACCCGAATTTGAAAGTACTCGTTGACGTCAGCGGGTATCGAATGCGCCGGACGAATTTCCTGAAGAAGAAAGCAGAAGCGATTGCCCGGATCGTACTGCAGACCGGGCGCGAGATGGCTCTCGATCCCCTAACCAAACGAGAGAAGCAAATAGTCGAGAGTAAGTTGAGCGAAATAAAGGGAGTAAAGATATATAGCATAGGAAAGGGAGCGAGTACTAACGTAATAATAGCTCCAAACGATGAATCCAAATGACACGATCGTAGCCTGTACGACACCTCCCGGGTATTCAAGCGTTGCCGTTATCAGAGTAAGTGGCGAACAGGCATTTTCTTTTTTTCAGAGAATCTTTAGACCGCAAAAGTTAACAGCGGCGTACGAACCGCAGCGCGCTTATTATGGTACAGTGATCGATGCGTCGAACGGTGATGCGGTCGATACGGCATTGGCAGTAACGTTCCACAAACCACATTCTTATACGGGCGAAGATGTAGTCGAGATATCGTGCCACGGTAACCCCCTCATTGCCGACCATATCGTCCGCATATTTCTATCTCTCGGTGCGCGGGTTGCGGGGAACGGTGAGTTCACGAAGCGTGCGTTGCTCAATGGAAAGATCGATCTCGTACAGGCAGAGGCCGTGCTCGATACAGTTAATGCGCCGTGTGATCAAGCCCGGAAAATTGCTTTACTCCAATACGAAGGCAAACTTTCTGATAGGATATACGACATCCGGTCCAAGATAGTCGATGTCCTCTTCCTCGTGGAGGCAGCAATCGATTTCCCTGACGAGGAGGACGTTGAATGCCATCGCGAGTCTCTGATATCGAGTATTACTGGGATAGTGAGTGACATTGATTGTTTGTTGAAGGGTGCATCGACCGGCATGAAGATTAAGAATGGCTTCAGAGTTTTGATTACTGGACGGGCCAACGTGGGCAAATCCACCCTTTTCAACCGCATCGTCGGTCATGACCGGGCGATCGTCCATGAAGAACCTGGTACTACAAGGGACTATCTGGAGGAAGACGTTCAAATTGGCGGTCTTTTCGTGCTTCTGTACGACACTGCAGGCATTCTGTCTAAAGCAACGGGCCCCGACGAGATTGCCCAGCAGAGGACAAGAAACCTCATCCATAGCGGAGATTTGATCCTCCTCTTGTTCGATGGTTCAGAGTCGATGAACGAAGAAGATGTATACCTGTATAATCTAGTAAAAGCCAGACCGAATTTACTGCTCGTCAATAAGATCGACCTTAACGTGAGGTTGAGCAATGAATTGATCCTATCAGATTCGATCAAGATCTCGGCGAAAACCGGCAAGAACTTCAATGCTTTGGAGAAGCGAATCAGAGATTCGCTCCTCCCGGGAGTCACGGCAAAAGAGGACGTTCTTATTACGCGGCACCGCCATGTCGACGCCCTGATACGGGCCAGACAATTCCTCATCGAGGCAAAGAACGCGCCCACAATGGAAACGATGGCGTATGAACTCCACAGTGCGTTGGACGTCGTGGGCGAACTTACCGGCAAAATCCTCCGCAAAGAGATCCTCGACCGCATATTCGAGGAATTCTGCATAGGAAAATGACACCCGTTCCGAATGAACTCTAAATACCAAGCATTGAACCCGAGACAATATCAAATATCGGATGACCAAAATGCAAATTTCGGTTTCGGTAATTTGTGTTCAGGAGTTCGTATTTGATGTCTGATAGTCAGGCGTCGTTGCCAGCAAACCTCGAACGATCTTTTCATATTGACTTATCGAGAATTCTGTCTATAATCGGCTAGTGATAATCGATCCGATCGATTTGAACCTCATCCGACAACTGGAACTCCAAGGCACAATCCCCGTTCACGATTTTTTCAGCAAATTCCACGTTTCCAGGAAGGAAATACTCACTCGGATAAAGAACTTCGAGGAAACCGGATTTATCAGCAGTTACGGCTTTAAACTATTTCTCCCCGGTATTCACGGCGGGAAATGGTATTGGGGGTGCATTGCTGGAGAGGCAACATCCAAGTTCCGGTTGGGAGAGACCATTCCGTTTCTCGAGGAAATGGTGGAGAATCTGTCCTTTCCTCCGGGGGTCTGTCCCAATATCTCACTGTTGTTCTATGCCAAGAATCTCAAGGAGATCAAGCAGTTGTCGCACAAATTGACCGGCGTGAAGTACTCGGAAGTCTATAAAGTTGGGGAGTACAACATCGCCATGCCCAGGGTACTCCTGAAGGATGATTGGAAGTTGATCGATGATTTCTGTAATACAACGAAGATAAGCTACTCAATGATCCACTCCCTACTGAATAACCCGAAATCGGGCAGAGAGATGGAACTCTCAAGACTGATATGGACGAGAAAGAACCGGCAGGGCATACTGTCCATCGCGCCCAATTTCAATTGGAATATCATCAAGAATTACATGCATATTCACCTCGCGATCGTCACCAATATACGCGTGAAAGAGATACACAGAATTCTTAAGGACATTGGCTATGTCGGGAACATTGCATCACGGTTCAAGAAAAGATACCTGCAGGTGGAATTCGATCTGTGGGGATTTTCCGATTTCAGGATCGTGGTACAGGCACTCTCAAGGATCGAAAGATTAACAATTGAAGGATGTTCCTTCGCCTATAGGAATAGAGTCTATGATGATTGGGTTAAGGATTATGTACAGGACCAGATTTAGTTTTTTTCTCTTGCTCTTGGTGGTGGCATCTTGCGCGAGGAAGACTGAGGTCACCACAGTGCCAATATTCACGGAAGCAGTGCATATCGTAAAACGCGGCGAAAATCTTGAAGGAATACTTGACAAACTCTCGGTGGCAGACAGTCGCCTGGCGGTCATCAATGCACTACATAATTCGGGATTTCCATTCCGGAAGTGCTTGCCCGGTGATTCCGTATTTGTCGTGAAAAAGAATACTGAATTTTCCAGCCTTACCTACAGGCAGAACCTTCAAAATATCTACTACGTAACGAACGATAATTCGCAACTCGTCGTGTCGATGAAATACCCGTACTTCGACACGGTAGCGACCTATGTCATGGGCGGTGTCAACTCAACGTTGTACGAATCCATGCTGGCATCAGGAGAGACGTCAAACCTGGTCATACGGTTCGCGGACATTTTTGCTTGGGAAATAGATTTTTTCACGGAGACGCAGCACGGCGATTCGTTTTCCGTCTGCGTCAATAAGATATTTTGTGATTCCACATTCTTCGACTATGGATTCATCTCCTTCGCGCGCTACAAAGGTGAAGTAGGTGAATATTATGGGTTTTATTACCGTGACCCCGAGGGCAACGAGGATTACTACAACAAGAATGGGCAATCCTTGAGGAAATCGCTCCTTAAATCACCACTTCGTTACTCATACATCAGTTCCCACTATTCGAGGAGCAGGTATCATCCGATACTGAAAAGATGGCGCCCACATCACGGATTGGACTATGTTGCTCCGGTCGGAACGCCCGTTGCATCGATCGGCGACGGTCGGGTCACATTCAAGGGTTGGAAAGGTAGCTATGGCAATCTCGTCGAAATACGGCACAATAATAACTTCACCACGCGCTACGGCCATTTGAAGCGGTTCGCGAAGAACATCTCGGTGGGCAGACGCGTGAAATCGGGCGCGTTGATAGGGTATCTGGGTTCTACAGGCCTTTCGACCGGCCCACACCTGCATTTTGAACTACATAAGAACGGGACTCCGATAAACCCGCTTCGCGTAAACATCCCACGCGCCCCATCGGTAAAGAAGAAGTATATGGATCTGTTCAAAGCGCACCGCGATTCTTTGATGAATTTCATCCAAGGGATGGCGGTAGATCAGGGAGAGGCTATTCCGGAGACATAAACCATTGCCTATAATCCATTCATCCTTGAAAAACGGTCACGGCTAAGTATGCTATATTAGCGATTCGAGATTCGAAGGAGGTCAGATGCCTATACATCTGAGGGCAAACAAAGAAGATTATGCGCCGACCGTGCTATTGGTCGGTGACCCTGCGAGGTCCGTGAGAGTCAGCCAGATGCTCAAAGATTCGAAGATGGTCAGTAAGAACCGCGGGTTGCTTGGATATACCGGAAAATATAAAGACATACAATTGAGTGTGCAAACAACAGGTATGGGTTGCCCGTCAGCCGCGATCGTTTTGGAAGAATTGATCCAACTTGGCGTGAGGACGATTATCAGGATTGGAACCTGTGGTGGAATCGGTGAGCACATCAAACCGTTGGACATGATCGCTGCCGTTGCCGCATCGCCATTTGACGGAACGACCAGTACATACCTTAAGGGTGAACCGTACGCTCCATATGCTACATTCGAAATATTGGACATGGCGTTCAACTCTGCACGAGAGAAGAATATGAACTTGATCTTTGGCGGTGTGGCCAGCGTTGATGTATTCTACAATCCATTTCCGGATTATGTGCAGAAACTGAGGGCAAAAGGTTTAATCGCGGTTGAGATGGAAACTAGTCTGATATACTATCTGGCAAACAGGAGTGGCCTGAACGCCGCTTCATTCTTACTGGTGTCGGATATCGTCGGCGGTGGGGGAGAGGAATTCACCAAGTTTGTGTCAGACCAGGAATTGGCTCAAGCCATGGATAGGTTGATATCTTTGATACTTGATGTCAGCCATGAGTATAGTAGTAAAACGCAGGAGTAACTAGGGAGGATACGATGCGCAAGTGGCGTTGTGCTATCTGTGACTACATCTATGAAGAGAAGAAGGGTGATCCTGAGTCGGGCATCAAACCCGGCACTTCGTTTGAGGATTTGCCTGATCACTGGGGTTGTCCCGATTGTGGTGCTTCTAAACAACACTTTGAACCCTACGGCGGGGGGATAGATTTTTGACTTCCAACAGATATTCTCGTGTTGACTAGCAATCCAATATCGCGATAATCTCTTGATGGTAGCCGAGTTTCTCGACACAAAGAAGATACTAATCGATTTGGAGGAAAGCACTTATCGTGCTGTATTGCACAAGATGGTGGGATTGAGCGCCGAAAAAAATGTCGAGCAGGTGCTGGAAAGGATTCTCAGCCGTGAAAATGTCATGCCTACTGCAGTTGGAAAAGGTATATTCCTGCCGCGCGCCATCATTGCCGAAAAATCAAGGAGCGAAATCATCTTGGCCTTCAGCCGTGCCGGTCTTGTATTTGAGGATTATGGGACATCGGTGGCGAATATTATAATGCTATTCGTGTTCTCCCGGAACGATGACTACGTAGCGATTCTGGCACAAAGCATAAGATTACTGAACGATGATAGCCTCCGTACAGCTTTGTATGACTGCAAGAAACCAGAGGATGTCATCACTGCTATCGCTGATTGGGAGAAACAGTGAATAGAAATGTCCGCCGCGCCCTGCTCATTCTCTGGATAGTGATCATCTTCGTCCTTACAGGATTCCCAATGCTTGAAGTTCCGAAGTTGGACGAAATACCCATAGACAAACTCTACCACTTCATAGTTTTCTTTGTGATGGGATCGCTCGCCGCCAGGTTGCTAAGTGCAATGGGATATATCATTGTTGGCTTGGTCGTCGTGCTGCTTGCTGAATTCCAGCAACTGGTCATTCCAGGGAGGGATTTCGAACTGCTGGATATCGTCGCAGGTATCATTGCGCTCGCAGCCAGTTTTTTTATCTTCAGAGTGAGGGCAAAGAGGGTCAATGTATCAAAAGCCTAAAGGAACCAGGGATTTACTCGGTAGAGAACTACAGAGACTTGAGGCTTTGAATGCTGCAGCAAGAGCTTTCTTCGGACAGAACGGGTACGAGGAGATCAGAACGCCTACGTTCGAATTCGCAGCCCTCTTTGACAGGTCGATCGGAGAGACGACCGACATCGTAGAACATGAGATATACAAATTCGAGGTGAATAAGAAACTGTATGCCTTGCGCCCTGAAGGCACAGCCTCCGTTCTCAGGGCATTCATCGAGAATAAACTACGGCTGCCTGTGCGGTTTTTATACCTTTGGTCCATGTACCGCCGCGAAAGACCTCAGAAAGGCAGGTACCGTGAATTCCTGCAGATCGGAATAGAGCTCTTGGGTGAAAGTAAACCCTTCTATGATGCGGATATCATCGAGCGGGGCAAGCAGTATCTTCAATCGGTCGGCGCCAGAGATTTTACGATCGAACTCAATTCCATAGGCTGCCCTGAGTGCCGCGAGGCATACCGCAGAACCCTCGAGGATTATCTTCAGCCAAATCTATCTCGATTGTGTGATGATTGTCGCAGGAGGTTTGAACGAAATTTCCTTCGAATTTTCGACTGCAAAAAAGAGAGCTGCCAGCGTTTATACGACGATGCACCGAAGATCACCGACAAGTTATGTGGAGAATGTGCCCAACATTATGTAGACGTGAAGAAGTATCTTCGGTACTTCGGCGTCGACTACGTCGAGAACAAGAAAATGGTTCGCGGACTCGACTACTACACCCGGACCGTGTTTGAGTTCAAGCACGGAGAGCTCGGCGCCCAGGATACGATAATTGCCGGCGGTCGCTATGACCTACTGATGCGCGAACTGGGCGGTCCCGATACGCCGTGTATCGGATGGGCATTGGGACCGGAACGATTACTCTTGACCATGCCTGAAGAACTCCCTTCCGTGAAAGCGCGAAGAGCTTTCTTCTTAATCGGCGTGGGGGAGAGGTACCTCCCGACGATGATCAGCCTCCGTACCCAAATACACAACAACGGACATAGGTGTTTTCTTGGCGACCCTGGTGAGCCGATAAAACATCAGATGAAGAAAGCGGATAGGTTCAAGGCGGATCATGTAGTGATCTGCGGTGAAGACGAGGAAAAAGAAGGCATTTACACAGTGAAAGAAATGAGCACTGGAAGGCAGTCAAAAATACCGGTCGCTGAATTCGAATCATTCCTCATTCACGCTTAAAATAGTATCTAAACATGAAAGTCGAATTTCTCGCGGACCTCGAAAGAATATTTGAATTCCTTCTGCGTGAGACAGCTCCGGAAAAGATGTTCGACATCGTTCACGACGAGATAAAAGAGCTGACCGAGTCTTATGTTCTGCAGCGCGATATTGAGAATTTTATTGCATACTTCAGGGTCATCATTTCCGCGCCGAAAATCCCGAGGAAAATGACCTTTGACAGCGGATTGGTAAAGGCGTTCATCAACCGTACCTATACCGGCCTTGCAGATCCGACGCTCAAATACAGAGCTGATAAGCTCTACGAATATCTTGAAAACAATATTCCGGCCGGTGGAGAGATAACGAACGAATGCCTTGACAATCTCTCTCTTGAACTGGAAGTGATGAAGACCCCAACCCTGGCCAAAATAATGGCAAGGGCAAGGGTCGCAACGATCCTGAAGTGGCTGCAGGGACCGTTGAGGGAGAAGCTGTCGCTCGAATTACAGGACAATGTCGTATTTCTGGCAACTATCTACGGCCAATACAGAAAGAACCTGGCTATCAATATCGATTGGGAGCCATATGAAATCCTGCCAGAGGATGTCGAAATCCTGGTCAGCGAATATCGGGTATTGGAGATCGCCTTCATCGAAGCACTCGAGATGATCAGGAATGCACGCCGGGCCAATCCTGATCTGCACAGATACGAAGAGCAATTCCAGATCGTGCTCAATAGTCTGGATAATCTGGGAAAGATGGAGGAAGCAGGCAACCTGGATTCGTTCGATTCACTGAAGGACAGGTTGATCATTTCAACTTCCCTGATCTACATTCAGGATGATTTTGTGCAAAAAGACGCTGAGCTGAAGCAACTCATTCAGCTTTTTGTATCACTATACTTCAAGTTCCGTGACAGGCACTATGATGATCCCAAGAAGACGGATCTCAACTCTCGAGATAACTGACTAAAGGTTTCAATCGCATTCTGTCTTTCGCTCTTTTCTCAATCGGAATATTTTCTCTATCTGGTCGAATGTGATGCGCCTTTGGGATAACTCAAGTAATTCCCTGAGTGCAAGAAACCCGCAGTCGGTCGTTTCCATACCGGCTTTCGGCGTTACGTAGCCGCCTTCTTTTTCAAAAACATCATGGATCTCCTCGAAGGAATGGTGTGAATACTTCTCGATAATCTCGGCGGCAAGAGATCTCAATTGCCGGTACCGCCGAGAGTGAATGTCAATGGGAGAACATATTTACGGAGTGACATCAAGCATCGGTCTGTTCCATTTTCCCTAGTATAGCCAATATCAGAGTCCAAAACCCGGCAATGTAACAGAACAAAAGCCCCAATGTGCCCACATATATGGCACCGGTGACTGCGCCGAGATGGCCAAGAATTACGGTCAGAATGCCGCCTAGGGCAATATATTTCCTCTTTTGCCTGTCATAGAGTGGTCTTACGCAGAAAACTATCAATATGCCGAGTACAATGGCAGCAATACCAGCCAGGATCCCCACATGGCCCATATTTCCGCCCGGATAGACGTCATAAAAGAGGGCGCCAATGCTCAGACCGAGGATAGCATTGACGACACCGCCTGCAGTGATCAGAATGCCACCTATTGAGGCGAGTCTCTTCGGTGTTCGTAACCTGGTTTCCACCAAAACCTCCTTTGCTAATGATACGTGCTGAATTGCAGAAAAGTCGCATCACGAAATAGAATGTATTCTGTAAGTATAGAAGTAACACATAACCCTCAGATAATAAACATTGAAATATAATGTCTTAATGCATTCTGTTAATGTATTTTGTAGAGAGGAAAGATATAAGAATAATCACGATGCATGGTTCGCGGTTTTCGGCAGTACGGTAATTCTTTTCTGTTAAATGATCAGATATTCAGACGGTGAGCAGAATATAGAACATCAATCAGTTAATAAGAGGCCGTTGCCGGGTTTACCTTAGAAACGTGGTATGTCCATGAAGCCTGGACGTATTCAGAATACTGATCTACAAACTTCTATTGAGATGTACATCGACGTACGACCAACGAATGAGATGGGGGGGGCAGACGTTCGTATCAAAGAGAACGGCTCCGTCGACCTCAGAAGTCTTTTCAGCATCTCCGTGTGCGCACCACTCAAGGCGTCTGGATTGAGGTAGGCCTGAAACCTGGGAAGGGGCCCTAGGTTCGATACTTGAGCATGGTTCCGCACTGTACTCTATGTCTGATAACATATATTTCGTAAACTAAAGAATTCATTTAGAAAC
>CP070705.1:2024701-2029276 GCA_020349965.1 Caldifarciminota bacterium
TACTTGACCGGTATCTATGAGCCGTTTGATACGCTGATCCCTGCGCCTGCAGATCAGCGCTTCCTGATGTCGAGCGGTCCGTTTGATATTGACCCCGATTCGATGGTGACGATCGCATTCGCGGTCTTCTTCGCCGATTGGTACGGCACGTATGTGACGCCTGACACTGCTCTCGTTGCCATCAATGAAATCGTGCAGGATTACTACGACATGCACTGGTATCTGTATACCGGTGTCGAGGAGAATTCCGAATCGCGAAGTGCGAATTACAGGATTAACGTAAAACCGAATCCTGTCGTGCGCAATGGAAATATCCAATTCTCACTTTCACGTGATGAGCATGTGACCTTGAAGTTGTACAATGCATTGGGGCAGTTGGCGCAGACGCTATTCGACGGCTTCAAATCAGCGGGTGTTCACGATGCTCGTCTGGAGACGGAGGGTCTGCAGCAGGGAATACATTTCCTCGTTCTTGAAACTGCGGACAATAAAGAAAGGATTTCGCTTATCGTGGTGCGCTAAGCAGCAAAATGACGTTTATTTCTTGGAAACCTTGAGGAACTTGTGCTTGCCGGCGCGGAGTATGATGGGTTGTGTTAATTCGACGATATAGTTGATATCGTCTACTCGCACACCGTCTACGTCGATGGCGCCCTCGCGGACTTTTCTCTTGGCTTCACCGCGTGAATTCATCAGTTTACATTCGACGAGCAGGTCGATGATGTTTATGGCAGCCTTGGCGATTTTGTGTTCATCGATCTTTTCGGGCAATTCCCGCTGCGTGAAAACGCGCTGAAAATCCTCGGCCGTTTTCTGTGCCGCCTGTGCCGAGTGATACATGCGTACGAGGGTCTTCGCGAGGTCGAGTTTTGCATCGCGCGGATTTATCGCTGCATCTTCAAGTGCCATGCGGTATTCTTCGACTCGGTGAGGGAAGGCGTCGGTCGCCAGTTGAAAATACTTGATGATCAATTCATCAGGTAGTGACATGACCTTGCCGAGAATCTGCTTTGGCGATTCGGTTATGCCGATGTAATTATTAAAGCTCTTGCTCATCTTGCGAACACCGTCAGTGCCTTCAAGGATCGGCATCATCAACACCACCTGCGGCTCCATGTCGGATTCACGCATCAATTCGCGGCCCACAAGCAGGTTGAATTTCTGGTCGGTACCGCCTAGTTCTACATCTGCTTTTATCGCGACCGAATCGTATCCCTGGCACAGTGGATAGAGTATTTCGTGCATGTAGACGGGCAGGCCGTCTTTCAGGCGTTGGGAAAAGTCGTCTCGCTCGAGGATTCGGGCAACGGTGTATTTAGACGCCAAATCCACGAGTTCATACATGGACAGCGCACCCAACCACTTGCCGTTGTAGGTGAATTCAGTGCGTTTCGGATCGAGTATACGGAATATCTGCTCTTTGTATTTTGCCATGTTCTTCTGCACTTGCTGCTTGGTGAGTTTCGGTCGTGTCTTCGACACACCACTGGGATCGCCGATCATTCCCGTGAAATCGCCGACGACCATGATAGCGGTATGACCGAGGTCCTGAAATTGCCGGAGTTTCCGCAGCACAACGCTGAAGCCGAGGTGGATCTCCGGACCGGATGGGTCGATCCCGAGTTTGATACGCAGTTTCCTTTTCGCCTTCAGCTTGTAGAGGAGTTCCTCTTCTGAGATCAGTTCGGCGACATTCGACCTAATTACTTCTAATTGTCTCTCGGCGTCTACTGCCATTCTTGTATACGTCCTTCCAGATTGGTGTCGTTCTTCTTGCTAATTCCCTGTCGTATGTGTCCATCTTCTTCTCGTACAGTGGGTCCTTTATTATCGCCGCCGTCCCTTCGTCGGCGGGCGTCGCCTTTGTTTGGAGTACAAATTGCTTGGCCATTCTGTAATGATCACGGATCGGACACGGCCGCAGCAGATCACCTTCTGTCCAGTACCTGAACTGCCAGTTGCGGATCAGGCTATGGAGCGGCATGTTGATCAGGTCGTTGAGATTACCGTTCCTTTCATATATGTCGGCCATGTTGGCGGCAGCGTAAGGGAAGAAAACGCACGGGTATACGTTGGCCTGCCAGTCGATATAGAAATAACCGCCCGGCCTGCCGGCAGACACACAGCCGTCCGAAACAGGACCGTGATTCCAGAAATCGACGAAAATGATCTTCCTATTTTTGACGATGTCCCACGATCGTTGCCAGAGCATTACACGTTGGTCCGGCGTTGGGATGAGATCCGGATCCACATCCCTTCCTATGGGCATATAATGGAATACCCATGCGTAACCTGCGCCCAGTTTGCCGAAATAGTAATCGATGAATTCGTCGGATACTATTTCCTCTGCATTATTGCGCGTAACAGTTATCGAAATGCCGAACATCACCCGGTGCTTCTTCAATATTTCCATGGCGCGTGTGATCTTTTCGAAGACCCCTTTTCCGCGTCTCTGCTCCGTCACAACCTTCATGCCCTCCACCGATATCGCCGGAGTAATATTGCCGAGATCATAGAGTTTCTGCGCTACCCTATCCGTTATCAACGTTCCGTTGGTATACATAAGGAATAGCGAGTCTGGGTGCTCGCGGTAAATGTCGAGAATACCCTTTCCGTTCCACCGGTACATCATGGGTTCGCCGCCTGAGATCGTGACAAAACGCGCCCCCCAGAATTCACGCATCTCTTCTATTACACGCGTGAAAATAGAATAGTCCAACTGGTCTCGTTCCGATGCCGAGTTCGCATAGCAGCCACGGCAGCGAAGATTGCATCGCTTGGCCGGGGAGATGACCATGAAGCCGGGAGGGTCAAAACCGAACTTCTGCCTGAATTCCATTTCCTTCCTCAATCGCAGATCACTTAGCATTGCCTTGTTAACGACAGTCGTTGCGAATTTCGATGAGGCGCCAATTTTCAGGCTGGAGTATGCCATGGCACGTAGCATGTAGTACTTGTCTTCAAGTACCCCCGGCCATGTCACAGGACCAGGTACACGGTCCAACGCGTCCTTGATGCCTCTTTCGATGATTGGAAAGAGAAATTTGTCGAAGAGGGGCGTACCAGATGCGGTAAATGCTATCTTCAGTAGGTTAGTTACAAGTACGTTATTCAGCCTGATCTTCGATTCATTCTTCATTACATCTTCATTATAGTCACAACGGACTCCAAGTCAACCACGAAACGAGCATCTTACTAAGCCCGGCCGCGCCACCGCACATTCTGTACGTACTTGGCGGCAATTACCAGTAACTTATTGCTCTCGGATTCGGTCAATTGTTCCAAATTCCGGTATTCCTCGAGGTACGCGTTTTCGGGGACATATTGCTGCAGCACCCATCGCTTGGCGTTTTTTATAGCAACGCCCATGTCGGCGATTGTGTTTTCTTTGATTATTCCGGGTACGCAAGTCGTCCGGAATTCGTAGTCGATATTCCCCTCTATCAAGATGTCGATAGATCTCTTAATTCGTTCAGTGTCGACCTTCCTTCCGGCAGCTACCGAGTACCGTTCATCCAGGGGTGCCTTGAGATCCATTGCAACGTAATCGACGAGCTTCAATGTGGTCAAAGCACTTAGCGTATCAGGGTAGGCTCCGTTGGTATCGATCTTTACGGCAAAGCCCAGCTCCTTGATTCGTCGCGCTATTGCCGACACTTCTGGCTCATACATTAGCGGCTCACCGCCGGTAAGAACCACCCCATCTATCCATTTGTCCTTTGAGACCAGTAGGGCCTCGATCTCCGGCCATTGTATCGCGGGGAACTTCTCGGGGTTTTTTATTAAATCCCAGTTCTGACAGAATGGACACATGAAATTGCACTTATCGAAAAAGAGGACTGTACTAAGTTTTCCATCCCAATCGATCAGTGATGTCTCGATCAGCGCCCTTATCACGACCCTATCTCCTTCAGCACTGCCCGGGCTACCTCGGGGATGCTTTTCTTGACCTCTGGCGTACATTCTTCGCTGAATGTTGAGTTGTCCTCGATCTCGACAGCAAAGATCTGGATGGAACTGGGCATCTTGAGCCCGAATTTCTTTCCGAACTGAAGGGCAGTGATGAAGTTGATACCGTGGGAAGAGAATGGTTCGGTCGTTTGGTCGGTGGATGGTTTGATCCTGTAAATATCTCCTGGCTTCCCGTTTTCCGTTTTGACCGAATCGATGAAGATCACGTGGTCATAGCCTGTTATCTCATCGAGGATCGCAACGCCGTCGATGCTTCCCCACTTGACCGTAATACCCGGGTCTGCTATCTGCCGGGAAATTTCCTCCGCCGCTCTGATGCCGACGCCGTCATCACAGCGGTAGGGGTTGCCTATACCGTAGATAAGAATCTTCTCCGAAGACATATGCTACATATGCGACTAACAGAGGTCGGCACAGCCAACAGCAAGCCGTTGCCTGTATTACCGATCGTCGATGTTTATTTCTCAGATAGCTAAGTTTCGATGGTTCTTACGAGCCTTCTTTCGTTGTCGTATATTGAGACCTGGAGAGGCACGCGGCCATCTACCGTGTGAGTAGCGCAGGCAAAGCAAGGATCGTATGCACGGAAAGCCATTTCGACCA
>CP070705.1:2029376-2051343 GCA_020349965.1 Caldifarciminota bacterium
TGCATCGAGCAACTCTACGACCTGCTGGGCAGGCGCGGCATTTGTGATCACTTATATGGATAACTCCGGAGACGTACTTGGTGAGACCATGATCTGCAGGATGACCTCTGCGAGTACCTGGACTAACAGCCCTACACGCCATCTGATCACTGCAGCGGATACGAACTGGCACCTGTATGCCTTCAATATCGACAGCGAATTCGAGAACCTATCAGGTATAAATCCGGAAGATGTCGAACGCATTGAGGTCGCACTCTATGGATGTGCGGACAGTGGCTGAAGTACCGTTGAGACGGCGAAGGTCTTCGCCGATGATGTGGTACTCAACTACACTGGTACAGATCCTTATGTAGTATGCACTGCCATAACTGTGGATGATGCAGCCGGCAACAATAATGGCCGTATCGACCCGGGGGAAACCGTCAATCTGACAGCGACCCTCAAGAATGTAGGCGGCGTCGATTTCACGAACCTGAATACAACGCTCGAATCGAGCGACCCCTACATCACGGTCACCGACAACTCCGGGATATTCGGCGTGCTCATGGTCGACAGCGCAAAGGAAAATACGGGTGACCAGTACGTACTCTCTGCTGATGTATCGACCCCACTGGGACATATGGCTGAATTCAGGCTCATCGCCACCGACGCTGCATTCATCGACACAATTGAGTTCACGTTAGTGGTCGGACCATATCACTATATGATCTGGAATCCCGATCCGACTCCAGGTCCGGGCAGAGCTGTGGACAGCATTCTGACCGACCTCGGCTACACCGGCCACTATGCCACGACCCTGCTAACAGAATCCGATCTTGAGATCTACCGCGCCCTGTTCATCTTTGTGGGAATTTACTCGAACAACCACGTAATCGCCTACACCGACCCGGAAGTCGCGGCGCTCGTCGATTATCTTACGGCAGGCGGCAACATGTATCTAGAAGGCGGTGATGTCTGGCACTATGATCCGCTGGTGTCTGGGTATGATTTCAGGCCACTCTTCGGGATACAGTCGACGGCCGACGGTTCGAACGATGGCGGCCCATTTGCGGGGCAGTCCGGCACCTTCACTCAAGAAATGTACTTCCAATACGGCGGAGAGAACAACTTCATCGATCACATCAGCCCATCTGCCACGGGCAGCTTCCTGATATTCCGCGACGATGATCAACTATACGACTGCGGTGTTGCCTACGATGCAGGAACATACAAGACGGTCGGACTATCATTTGAGCTGGGCGGCCTCATTGACGCCACCGGAAACTCAACGCGCGCAGCATTACTCGATTCGATCATGCACTTCTTCAGCATCACGACCGGTGTTGAGGAGGTCACAAAACTCGACGTGACGCCCTTGTCCCTTCATCTCGCACCGAACCCCTTCTCGAAGCTGACGACTGCCAGCTTCGGTATAGAGGAGAGTGCAGAGAGTGTCGAGTTGAAGATCTATGACGCTGTCGGTAGACTTGTGAGGAATTTATACAACGCTATACCCCATGCGCCATACACTATGCAGGTCACCTGGGATGGTCGCGATGACCAGAACCGGAAGCTCAGCAGTGGCGTATACTTTGTCAAACTGAGCACGGAAAAGCAGACCGCCACTCGGAAGGTCATACTCGTCGATTGATCGAGGACTCAACACAAGGGGGAGTGCGCAAACACTCCCCCTTTTTTCTGCACAAATACCATCAAAATATTGACACCGCGTGATTTACCGATATAATTGTGTATGAAAAAAATCATTCCATTTATACCCATATTGGCGATCTTTCTGGTATTTTGTTCAGAGGCACCAGAGTTACCCTCGCCGACAAACCGGACTGTCCTCATCGAATTCTTCACCAACGACCAGTGACCGTATTGTGCATCTGCGGAGCAGGTGCTCGATAGCCTCTCAGGCATCTACGGAGATTCCCTTGCGATCATTTCATACCACCTCATGTTCACTGATCCTGCGGTCTATGGACCCAGAAATTCTTTCTATTCCTCGCCACCGCATCCCACGGCGTTTTTTGACGGAACTGATGAAGTATTTGAGCTTGATCCAAATGCGCTCTTCACGACGTACACCGACCACTACTTTGCCGCGAAATCCGATTCACCAACGTATTACGTGGAGGTGACTGCAACTGCAACGGCGAGCTCAGGTGACCTCCAGATCAGGATCGTGACTGCTGACATCATACCTGTAGGCGAGGTGATCGCGTACGCTGCTATCTGCCAGGACAGTGTGCATGGAATAATAAAAGATTTCAACTATGTCTGCCGACTGTTGTACGAATTCCCGCTTGAAATGGCTCTCCCGGATAGCGTCTTAGATCTCGACACAACGATCACTTTCAGCCATGCGCTACCGATCGACAAGATGCGCGCGGTCGTCTTTGTACAAAACATGAGCACGAAGAAAGTGTTGCATTCAGCAACGACAAGATTTGAGGAGGAAGAGTGAAGACACTTGCAATGCTGATCATTTTACCATTGCTTTTCGCATATAGCGAGCAAAGCACGGCTGCCGACGCGCCGACTTTTACACTCGAGGATGTCGACGGCGAGATCGTGAATCTCGATGAACTCCTTGAAAAAGGACCGGTCATGATGAGCTTCTGGGCTCTTTGGTGCAAGATGTGCATCAAAGAACTGGATGGCTTGAAACCTTATGCAGAAGAATTCGATTCACTGAATATAACTCTGCTTGCCATAAGCCAGGATAAAACGCGGTCAGTACCAAAGGTAAAACCTTTTGCTACAAGCCACAAGTGGACATACAGGATCGTCCTTGATCCCGAGAACATGATGCGGGATCTGTACAATGTTCAGGCAATGCCCACGTTCTTCATCATCGATCAGAACAGGAAGATCGTATTCACGCATCAGGGGTACAAACCCGGTGACGAAGAGATCATCATTGCCAAGGTGAGAGAGTTGTATGAACAAGGTGGCCAATGTGAGCAATAGAGTGACACGGGCCATACAACTGATCACCGGGCTGCTCGTTATATCTGTTTTCACGGCGCAGGCGCAAGACCTGCGCGTTGCCGGCGCGAACTACGGTGAATACTGGGTGTTCTTCCAGAACGAAGAAGAAGACACAAACTACAGAGAACATCTCGAGGATAAATTCAAACTCTCACTTGCCTACGGTGACATCACCCTGCGCGGCGTCTTTTTCTTCTCCGACCCATCCCTTCCCGAACCTCAAAAACTCTCTTATTTCGACTATAGCGCCCAGTACAGCAAAGACCCGGTCAGCATCATCTTTGGACGGTTCAATAAGACCTTTGGCCGCGGTCTGGTATTGAACCAGTTTATGGATGAAGACTTCAAGATCGATAAATCGCTTTACGGTATCCAAGCAGGAATCGAGTACTTCAACACCGAGCTCACCGTACTCTCAGGAGAGCCACGGAACGTATTCTTCGAGGAAAATGTATACACAATAAAGAACGACAATGACACAACAGCGCAGATACGCGGCATAGATCTTGAAACGAAGGTCATTCCGAAGCTGAACCTGGGCGGCCGCTATGTTCGCATCAATCAGGAAAGTAATATGACACCTGAGGCCTTCACCGAACTCTTCGGCGGGAGCATTGGTTTCAGAACCGGTCCGTTCGATGCATACCTGGAATATGCCCGGCAGATGGGCACAAAACCCGGTCTGGGCGGCCGGTTAAAGGGATACGGCATACTCTTCAGCTCCAGCCTCGCCTTGCCAGGCCTTGGCATTTCGTTCCAGATGATGGACTATGACACCATAGGTTTCCCGTATAACAGAACCTATCGCTACAATGAACCGGTCACCCCGATTGAATCGGGGATATCGGTGAATCGCGGGGTGAACGAAATCGGCTTCGGCGCATCGGTCATCTATTCGCCGTTCGATTTCCTGACCATTGAAGCTATGAATAACAAGATCAGTGTCCACGACACCACTGCGGGTAAACTCGAACAGATATTCACAACGAACGGCACGATGCCTGCCGTGACTGAACAGGCGCTGCAATTCCTGACTCGACCCACCTATGACATGGAAATTGCCGTCGGAGTGGACAGACTTGTCAAGGACAGCATAGAATTACCTGTCATCGAAAAGAGCGAAATCAAACCCTACATTGAATTCACCTACAACTTCGGGACATTCTTCATTGAAACGAGTTACGAGCACGACTTTGTGACCGCTACGGACACCGTGGGTCCTTTCGAATACTACGACCATGTAATCGCATTTTCGATCGGAAAGCCTGAGCTGTTCGTACTGACACTGCGCTACGAACGCCGTAGTGAACAAGCACCTGACCGCCTTGCCGACAAACTCAGCAGCGAGACGAACTGGCCACTGGCCGAGCTGAGCCTCGACCTTACGAACCGGCACAATCTGCGGATCCGGGCTGGAGCAGAAAAGGGCGGTCTCGTCTGTTCGGGCGGTGTGTGTCGTTTCGAAGAACCGTTCAAAGGCGTGAAATTTGTGCTGACGAGCATCTTTTAGCACTGCATGTTTTGATGACAGCGATAAGAAAAATAGATTACAGAGATTCGCAGACAGGATTACTGAGAAAATATTATGACGCTGCGGGTGTGATGGTAGGACCATGAGAAAACTGATCCTCATCATCATTCTGGTGGTTACCCTCATCTTCGCCGGTGGCATATGGTACGGCGGGAAGTTAGGCGATTTTATTGAAACAGAGACTGTTGGGTCGGTGATGTGCCTGTCCTGCATGGGCATTGAATGAGCCTAAAACGTATCATCCAGACGATCGCCACGGTAATCCAGAATGCTTATATCCCCGCTATTTTCGCGGGCGGTATCTACCAAGGCTTCCTCAAACGGGCTTGCACGCCGATACTCAACTGCTGGGGCTGCCCCCTCGCTCTTTTTTCCTGCCCGATGGGCGCTTTGCAGCATTTTATCGGACTCGGGTTGATCCCGTTCTACACTGTCGGGTTCTTCGGCACTGTCGGTATGCTTGTTGGCAGAATGACCTGCGGGTGGATCTGCCCTTTTGGCTTCTTCCAGGATCTCCTGTATAAGATCAGATCATTCAAGGCAGAACTGCCAAAGCCATTCTCCTATTTCAAATACGTAGTGCTCATCGGCGTCGCAGGTGTCATTGCCTACCTGACGGCAGAACCGTGGTTCTGCAAACTCTGCCCAGACGGTTCACTCATCGCCGGGATACCTTTGGTCCTCGCGGACAGAACCGGCGATCTACGCGCCCTGGTCGGCTGGCACTATTATATGAAAATCTCAATACTACTCGCCATCATTGTACTTTCGGTTGCGATGAAGCGCTTCTTCTGCCGCACGTTCTGTCCGGTAGGTGCGATATACTCAATCTTCAATCGTTTCAGCCTCCTGAAATTACAGATCGATGATAAACGGTGTATCAGGTGCGAATCATGCCAGACTAAATGCCCGATGCATGTTCCCATATATCGCTCTCCGAGCAACATCGACTGCATACGTTGCCTCGATTGCGTAAAGGTGTGTCCGACCAATGCCATCAAACACAAAGTACGGTAGAGCAACTCTGATCTCCGCACTTTTTGTCGGCGGCGGTCAGATATACTCAAGGAGGTATTGGGCAGGACTCGTATTCGCATGCCTATTCTATGGCTCCATCGGGCTTATGCTCGTCATCTGGACCGGAGTGAATGAAGCATTCTGGGGGTTGATCGCAGCCTGGATTCTCGTTTGGCTGTACAACGTCTATGATGCATTCAAAGGAGCGAATTACCACAAACCACCCTGCGAAAAATCGTGCCCAGCAGGTATATCGCCGTGGATATATATCAATCTCATCGCTGCTGACAACGATGAGAAATACCCGCATGTCCCTTTCTTCGGCACACTGGAACACATTTGCCCGGCACCGTGTGAAGATGAGTGCACAAGAAGAGGCATCGACTCCGCCGTGGCCATCAAATACCTTAAGCGTTGTGTCTCTATGGAAGAACCACCTACAATTGAACGAAAACGGAAAGAGAAAATCGCAATTATCGGTGCAGGACCGTGCGGATTATCAGCTGCTTATTCGCTCAGCAACAAAGGGTATGACATCACCGTATATGAACGAGAAGAGAAACCCGGCGGTATACTGACAACGCTCATACCCTCTTTTCGTTTACCTGACGCAATGCTCAATGAAGAAATAGAAAATATGCTACGTGAACGCGTTGAACTCAAATGCGGCATCGAAGTCGGAAAAGATACGGAGTTCGAAGATATTCTGAGAGAATATGATGCTGTCTTCGTTGCCATCGGTGCGTGGAAAGCAACGACTTTGGGCATCCCAGGTGAGGAAAATGCTCTATCCGGTTTCGATGTGCTTAGAAAGATAAAAGAGGGGAAGACGTTCAAACTCGGCCGAGTTGGTGTCATCGGTGGCGGGAACACCGCCATCGATGTTGCCCGCAGCCTGCTCAGGCAGGGCAATGAAGTTAGCATATACTATCGCCGGAGGATAATGGACATGCCGGCAGAACATGAAGATCGCATCGAAGCCCAGGAAGAGGGGATTGAGATCGTTCAACTCACTACTCCTCTGGAAATTCACAAAGACCGCGTGACAATGACGAAGACCGAATGCCTAGAAGGCAGAGCGGGCGCCGTTGGCCTAGTCAAAGGCAGCGAATATGAAGTCGAAATTGATGCTTTGGTGATCACAGCCGGCCAATGGCCCGAATCTTCATTTCTCAAGGATCATCTGAAGACCGACAAGCGCGGCCGCATAGTGACAAAGAACGGGAAGACATCACATCCGAAAGTATTCGCCGGCGGCGATGCAGTACTCGGGAGCGCTACGGTTGCGCACGCAGTCGGCCAGGGACTTGCCGTTGCAGATCGTATTGATGCACACTTGCGCAAGGTCCCCGGATTTATCTACAACATTCTCAGACGTGATTTCCTTCCCGCCATCAAATTGATTCCGATGCGCAAAGCACAGAGGATCGAGATACCTCACCGTAAAATAGAGGAACGCATCAAGGATTTTGCCGAGGTCGAGCTAGACGCCTCGAATGAAGACCTTCGAAATGAAGCGTGTCGGTGTTTGACCTGCCCGCTAAAATTCCGCCCCTGAGAAACTTCTATTCATAAACCGATCTCTTGCGCAGGGATGCCATTCAATTGACACCCGCGTATGTTTCGTTATAATCTACTGTTTTCAAAGATGCATAAAGGAGGCACTGAACGATGAAAAGTGCAATAAAAAAAATACACGCACGCGAAATACTGGATTCAAGAGGTAATCCAACGATCGAAGTCGATATGGAGTTAGATAATGGAACACGAGGAAGAGCTGCCGTCCCCTCTGGCGCCTCGACAGGTATCCACGAAGCGCTTGAAATGAGGGATGGCGATAAAAAACGTTATGCGGGTAAGGGAGTGCTGAAAGCAGTGAACAATGTTAACGAAAAGATCGGTCCGGCACTTATTGGTAAAGAAATCACTGAACAGGAGGATATTGACAGAACGATGCTCGAACTGGATGGGACACCGAACAAGAGCAATCTCGGTGCGAATGCGATCTGTGGCGTATCGCTCGCCGCGGCCCGTACGGCCGCGCACGCACAAGGTATTCCACTCTATACCTATCTGGGTGGTACTGTTGCGACAACCCTCCCCGTACCGCTGATGAACGTACTCAACGGCGGTGTACATGGCAACTGGCAAGGACCGGATTTCCAGGAATATATGATCGTTCCCCATGGCGCGGAGAATTTCAGAGAAGCTCTCAGATGGAGCAGTGAAGTATTCCAAATATTGAAGAAGATCCTCAAAGAAAAAGGCATGAATACGAGCGTCGGCGACGAGGGCGGTTTTGTGCCGAACGTCTCCTCAAATGAAGATCCGCTTAAACTTATTATCGAAGCGATTGAAAGAGCGGGGTACAAATCAGGAAATGATATCAGCATCTCGCTCGATATCGCATCGAGCAGCTTCTATGAGGACGGCGCCTACAATCTCAGGGCGGAGAAGCAGAAATTCGCAGCCGACCAGATGGTTGAAAGATTCATCTCGCTGGCTGAGCGTTACCCGATAATCTCCATTGAGGACGGTCTTTCTGAGGATGACTGGGATGGATGGAAATTACTGAACCAAACACTCGGCAACAAAGTAGAACTTGTCGGCGATGATCTGCTCGTTACCAATGTGCAGCGCATTGAACGTGGCATAAAAGAGAATGCCGCCAATGCGGTTTTGATCAAAGTCAACCAGATCGGATCGCTTACGGAAACGATCAAAGCCGTAGAAATGGCAAAGAAAGCAGGCTGGGGTGTTATCATATCGCACCGCAGTGGTGAAACAACTGATTCGTTCATCGCTGACTTTTCTGTCGCCATGAATACCGGTGCAATCAAGACTGGCGCACCTTGTCGGGGCGAACGAATTGCAAAATACAACCGATTACTGCAAATCGAGGAAGAACTCGCGGCAAACGCTCGCTATACGGGACGGAAAGCATTCGTAAGGTAGAAGGAGGAAACGTGGTGCTGGACGATATAGAAGATACCAAGAAAGGACCTTTCTGTAAACCATACGGTCAATTGTTTTATGATAACCTTGAGAAAATACCCTCTTTCCAGGTGATCGAGAAGTACCTGATGTGTCTTGCCGAGGCTAAACAGAAAATTCAGCAAGCGATCACCATACTCGAGGGGATCCTTCAAAAAGGTGCAGAGAAGCTCAAAGAGATAGAAGAGCCTGAAGAAATGCAGGACATGTTCGGCAGGGTAACGAGTTCTCGTACCGAAATAGAGAAGGAAATCGAGCATCTCTCGCAGGATCGTAGAGAGATTGACAAGTTGATTTCGATCTATTCGGAAAAGGGAATCTTTGCCATGCCTGTCCGTGAATTCATGACCATCTTCGATGCCGACTACGCGGTAAAAGTCGAGAAGAAAAGGGCAGAAACGGATGAACTATACTACACAGACATAAAGGGAAGAGATCTGGAGGATTGTCCCGGCTTTGAACATCTGAATAAGATTATGACCGGACACCTCATCAAGAAGATATTGGGCGGCAAGGAAGACCAGGCAAAGTAACGCACCCGACGGCTAGTCCTGAGGTCTTATGATCACCTTGATCGAGCGGTCGGCCCGCGCCACGAAATCAAATCCTTTCTGTATCTCCTGAAGACCAAAGGAATGAGTCACCATTCCCACTGCGTTGAAAGCCTTCTTTCTCAATAATGCAATGGCTTCCGTGATATCTTCATTCACCGCGGCGTAAGAGAAAACGATCTTTGCACTTCTGAAATATACATCGTAAAGTGGAAGAGGCACCATCACATCAGGTGCAGTCGGCGCAAACATCAATATAGTACCTCCGCAATCCACAGTCTGAAATGCCTGCTCAAAAGCGGGCAAAGCGCCTGTGCAGACGATGACTACATCGGCCAGACGCCCGCCATTGGCATCTTTCAATACGTCTGTTACATTATCATTGGCGTTGATCACAACATCGGCGCCGAATTCGCTGGCCGCCTTCATCCGGTAGTCGCTGATGTCCGTGGCGAATACCTTGTTCACCCCCATTATTTTTGCCAGATGAATGTGCATCAATCCGGCAACACCTGAGCCGAGCACAAGAACGGAATGCTCTGCTTCGATGCCGGCCACCCTCTGCCCCCGGACAACACAACCGAGGGGTTCGACAAATGTTCCTTCATCGAATGTCACTCCATCCGGCAAAATGAACGTCCCGCTGCGAACATTTATTTCGGGGACGCGTACGAACTCGGCAAAACCGCCCGGGTCGAAATTGGTCGAACGCAGTGTTGCGCACGCTGTATGGTAACCGCGCCGGCAATAGCGGCATTCGTTGCACGGTACATGATGCGAGACAAAAACACGATCGCCAACGCGGAAGCCTTCGGCTTCTGCTCCGACCTCTACGATCTCGCCTGCAATTTCATGTCCCAGAACCCTCGGTGCCGTTTTGATCCGGTACCACTCCATTACATCGCTCCCGCAAATGCCACTTGCGACGACTTTGACCAATATCTCCTTTGGGCCGATTCTGGGTATCGGCCTCTCCTCGATCCTGATATCCTTGTTGTTGTAATAAACAGCTACTCTCATTTTCAGAAGATCACGTCAATCTTTCAAGGTAATAAATCCCGTTTCGATGAATCAAACTGAGTCGCATTTTTTTGTAGAAACTGCCTTTGCAGTTCCAATATGAAAATTCCGTAACCGTCAGCCCTTCGCACTCTCTCTATACAAACCGTATGCTCTGTCCACCGCGGTGTTGTCGTGAACGATCGCCCGCACTGCCTTTATCATCCCGACGGGGTTGTCACTCTGGAAAATATTCCTACCCATATCTACTCCGACTGCGCCATGTTTAACCGCATCGTGCGCGAGTTTGAGAGCATCCTTCTCCGGCGTCTTCTTGCCTCCTGCAATGACAACTGGCACCGGGCACGTTTCCACCACCTTCTCAAAGTCGTCGCAGTAATATGTCTTTACAAGATGCGCACCCATTTCTGCGGCAATGCGGCAGCACAATGAAAGGTACTGCGCATCCCTTGTCATCTCCCTGCCAACTGCGGTCACGGCCAAAACAGGCATTCCACAATCTTCACCCTCACTCACTAGTTTTGCCAGATTGGTGAGCGTCTCCTTCTCATGTACCGACCCAACGAAAATAGAAATCGCAACAGCACAGGCATTGAGTTTCATGGCCTCCTTCATCGATGTCGTGATATCCTCATTAGAGAGGTCATCACGTAGTATACTCGTACCCCCCGACACGCGCAGAACTATGGGAATGTCAACGTCTGCCGGAACGGATGTACGAAGAGCACCGCGCGTCAACATGAGGGAATCAGCATACGGAATCAATGGGCGCACAGTCCTGGCGATCACTTGAAGTCCGCTCGTGGGGCCCAAGAAATAGCCGTGATCGACTGCAAGCATCACAGTTCGACCTGTATCTGGCTGAATAATCCTCGACAGTCTATTCTTCAATCCCCAGTCCATAAGAAATCCTCCATTATTGTAGTACAGAACTATATTTCAAATCGACATAAGCAGATGCAAACGTACGGCATCCACCTCCTCCAAGGATGATAATCAGATACCTCGCCGTGTCAATAATCACCACAATGGCCTCTCTTGCCAATGTTTGATTTCGTATTGACTATTCCGGCCGCCGACGTATACTATATTGTGCAGCTGATGCTACTCATATTGCCCATCTTCGCTGATGTTAACATCAGCGGATATATCGAAACGCGTCCCTATATTGTATGGAATGATTCAACTCATTTCACAGGATACAATCGCGGCTGGTTCGAACTCAAGTCTTCAGACACTGATCATGGCGTACAGCTTGCCCTCGATTTGATCGTACCCTACGATACCACGACACTCGGCTATGTCAGCGATAACATCAACATCTCCCGGCTCGCAATATGGCTGGGAGATGAACGGGCTCGCATCGTTGCGGGGAAACAGAGTCTCTACTGGGGCGTCGGACGTGTTTTCCGCCCTTTGGATATTTTCAACCGGACGAATTATTTCGAACCCGGCTATGAACGCACTGGTTCAAATGCTTTGCTCTGCTATCTGTCTCTCGGTCATCTTAGTAACATAAGATGCCTGGTCAGACCTGATGGTGATATAAGCAGTGCACTCGTCGGCGTTCGTGCCGGAACTAATCTTGCAAGCCATGACATAGGCGTGACCTTCATGCACTGTGCATCCGATGACCGGACGATCGCCGGTGGAGAAATAACGGGCGAACTCTTGGCAGGGTATTGGGGTGAGATGAGTTATACGCGAAATGATACGGTCGACTATACGAAGACATCTGTAGGCCTCGACTATACCTTCCCACTATCGATCTACGCAATGATTGAATATTACTTCGATGGCAGTGGCGCCGACGACCCAGCATACTATGATTATTCGACGATAATCGCCGGCCAGCGACAAACACTCGCCCAGCATTACCTGTACACGAGTGTCGGTCTTACCAGTAACCCTTTCTTGAGGCCGTCAGTCAGTTGCATTATCAATCTGATCGACGGAGGGACAATCGTTATTCCTCAGTTAAGTTATGCGGCAATGGAGAACGCCGAAGTCACAATCGGACTTAATTACGCACTTGGTACAACCAGAAGTGAATTCAGAAATATAACCCCTTACCACGGTACCGTATATGTATGGGGAAAGGTCTACTTCTAATGTGCTACGGCACATTAGGATGCAAACGGATTAACACGACGCGAAGGGGTACGAACATTCACCCAAGGATGGGCCACGGTTCGCGGGGAGTTCTCCACAAACCTGCATCCGTTTTCATCAGCATGGGCCCAATCTTTCAGTTGAGAAAGGGGGCGTTTTGATAGAAACCATAGATCTACATAAAGATTACAGAATCGGAAAAGTTCTATTCCCCGCGTTACGCGGTATCGATATGAAGATTGAGGACGGGGAATTCACTGCGATCGCCGGTCCGTCCGGATCTGGAAAGACAACACTGCTGAATATAATCGGATGCCTCGATGTGCCTACAAGAGGCAAGATACTAATCGACGGTACGAACATCAATGAACTCAGTTCAAGAAGAAAAGCGGAACTGAGGAAAACTCAAATCGGCTTTGTATTTCAAACCTTCAATCTAATACCGGTTCTGACAGCTTATGAAAACGTCGAGCTCCCGTTGGTACTTCTTAACTTAGAGCCGGACAAGAAGAAAGAACGAATTGTCGCAATCCTTGAGGAAGTAGGGCTGGGAGAATTCATCGGCCGCAGACCGAATGAAATGAGTGGCGGGCAGCAGCAGCGTGTCGCCATTGCCCGAGCCCTTGTCAAAGAACCGACGATGGTTCTTGCCGACGAGCCTACGGCTAATCTCGATTCAACGACAGCAAAGGAAATATTGGCGCTCATGCAAGAACTTAACGAAAAACACGGAACGACATTCATCTTTTCGACACACGATCAGCTGGTCATGGATTATTCTCGCAGGACGATCAATCTTAGAGATGGAAGAATCGTCGAAGATAAGCGAAAACCAAAGGGCCCGCGATGAAACTCTTGAATATCGCCTGGCGTAATGTTTTCCGCCACACGAGGAGAACAATTATCACGGCGGCAGCCATTTCTGTCGGTCTTTCATCAATGATCTTCATGAATACAATGATGAACGGAGCCGACAAGATGGCATCACGGAATATAATTGACTTTGAAACGAGTCACCTAGAAGTTTTTGCCAAAGACTATTATCGAGAAGAAGGAGTTTTCCCCCTCGATACGATCATCGAGAACCCGAGATACATTGCTGACGGGATAAAGGATATCCCAGGTATCAAGGGAATCACGCCGCGGGTCAAATTTCAGGCAAGTATAAGTAATGGCATTGATGAATTGCCCGTTCTCGGCATGGGCATCGACATCGAGAACGACCGCAGGATTTTTGAGACAGGCAATTCTGTCGTGGCAGGCCGATACCTTCAGAACTCGGGTGATGTGCTCATTGGCACGGATTTAGCGAACGACATGAGCCTGGAGGTCGGATCGTATATAACGATCATTACAAAGGACCGAAATGGGACATACAATGCGTTCGATCTAGAGGTTGCGGGCCTGCTCAATACCGGCCACCCCCTGTTCGACAGAAACATGGCAGTAATCCCGATCGCTCAAGCCCAGGAATTATTGGCAATAGAGGAGGGGGTGACCGAGATGTGCATAAGAGCAATCGATGAGGAAACTCTGGGTCCATTAAAGGAGAAGGTTTCTGAAGAAATCGGCGCCCAGTATGAAGTATTCACCTGGAAAGAAATGAATGCTGCGATATTTGAAATCTCGGGGTTCAAACGCGCCGGTCAGTTCATGATAGGCCTCGTCGTAGTGATTATTGCTGCCGTCGGCATTATAAACACAATGCTTATGGCCGTTATGGAACGTATCCCGGAGATCGGCACCCTCAAGGCAATGGGTTTTACTAATTCACGTATTGTCAGAATGTTCATCTATGAAGGTGGTATCATTGGGGCGTTCGGAAGTGCCCTCGGATGTCTTATTGGTTTGCTCATATCCATATATCTCGTTCATGTCGGACTCGATTTCAGTGGTCTATTTGAAAATGTGGATATCGTATACCCAATGAAATTCATCATAAAGGGAGAAATTGACTATGTAAACATGCTCTACGTCTTCCTGTTTGGAATTCTCGTTTCTGTTATTGTCACACTGTGGCCTGTGCGGAAAGCAACGAAGCTTGAGCCCGTTGATGCCTTGAGGCATGTCTGATGAAACTTTTCAATCTCGCGTACCGGAATTTTTTCCGTAATACTAGACGTAGCATAATTTCCGGTATAAGTGTTGCCCTCGCCATTACCGCCATTATCTTCGCCCGAAGCTATATAGCAGGCATACTCGAGAACATGAGTGGAAATGTCATCAAACTCATCTCAGGACATATCACCATAACGACGAAGGAATACGAGCGGCGCGAACGCCTCATTCCTTTATCAGAATCAATAGAATTGTCCGATGAGTTCTACGGGTCACTGCCGCAAGATGACATCGGACTCGTGTCGCCGAGGATAAAATTCGGCGTTCTCTTAGGTGAGGACGAACTCAGCATACCTGCACTCGGGTATGCCCTGGATCCCGAAAAGGAGCGGAATATTGCAGGATTACAAAAAAGGCTCGTCGACGGCGACTATATCAAATCAGGAGAGCGCGCGGCAATTCTTGGCGAAGGATTGGCCGAGAGACTCAACATGACCGTTGGTGATACCCTCACAGTCATTACGAGAACGGCCTATGATTCACCGACGGGCATGAATTTCGTAGTCAAAGGTACTTTCCGGACCGGTATTGGAGGCATGGACCGCAGCATATTCTACATACCCCTCGATATCGGCCAAACCATGCTCGATCTCGAAGGCAGAGCAACCGAAATTGTCATCCTGCTCAAAGATCCGGACAAGGCCGTGCAGGTTGCGCGTGCGATAGAGTTGGACGGCGATTATTCCATAGTTCCTTTTCAATTCCATACTGTACTCCGCTACGTCAACATGGCCGAAGCAATATATTCTGTCTTCTACCTTGTGGTACTACTCGTTGCATGTTCAGCGATCGCCAATACCATGCTCATGATCGTCTTTGAGAGGACTAAAGAGATCGGAATGATGAAGGCCCTCGGCTTGAATAATCTATCGATCGTCGGCCTCCTCGTCATTGAAGCAGGCCTTATCGGAACCGTTGGCAGCTTTCTGGGGAGCATCATGGGTACCGTGCTGAGTTATTGGCTGAAATATAAGGGAATTGACATATCCATGGTTTCATCGACGGCCTCGGCCGATATGCCGTTTGGACCGATCATCTACCTCGCACCGACGCCCCTCATCGTCGCAACCGCATTTATAATGGGATTGCTGGTAACAATCATCATCGCCTTGCTTCCGATAAGCAGGGCAATTAGAATAAATCCCGCAAAGGCATTGAAAACAATATGAAAACAACAAAGATGAGTTTACTCATGATGTTCCTTGGAGCCATTTGTGCTTCTGCACAAACCGGTTCTGAAATACTCGAGAGGGTCGACAGAAATACCGTAGTCACATCGTCCCATTATGATGCGATCATGAAGATCAGCCTGGGTGGTACGATCCGTGAAAAAAGGTTCACCGGTTATGCAGTAGGCAAATCGCGGGCTTATATGGAATTCACCTATCCTGCCAGGGATAAAGGTACACGTTTTCTCAAAATAGATGACGAAATGTGGATTTACATGCCGGCTATTGAGAAAGCGACAAAGATCGCCGGACACATGCTTCGACAGAGTATGATGGGTAGCGATTTCTCGTATGACGACATCCTGGAAAACGAAAAGCTAACCAGTTTATACGACATCGAACTGATCGGCACAGATACGCTCGACGGCAGGGCGTGCTTTGTATTGCAGCTGAAAGCAAAGGCCCCTGAGGTCAACTACTATTCAAGAAAACTATGGGTCGATAAAGAAATGTACGTATCGATGAAGGTGGAATTATACGCAAAAAGCGGTAAACTTCTTAAAGAAGTATCGATGGGTGAATTCAGACGTATAGACGGTTATACATTTCCAACACTCATAAGAATGGTTAATACACTGCGCAAGGACACATACACGGAACTGTTACTCGAAGAAGTGGAACTCGACATCGAGACGCCGGACAGAATCTTCACCAGGGCGTATCTGGAGAGAAAATAGACACAAGACGTGTGACGTACTACAGTAACGAAGCCCGTTTCATTCAGCGGTCACGTCTTACGTGAAAGAACCGTAACCGCTCGGCGACAGACGACACGGGCACCCTTGCTACTGCACAGCTGACGAGCTTTTTCATTCTTGACATCACTCCGGATCGTAGTAAACTAAAGCAATGCAAGTCGGCAAGACTACGACGTTCTGGGATATCGAGAGGCATCGGACATCGAGGGTGTATATTCTCTTTGGCTTCCTTGTCATTCTCTACTTCACCTCCGTATTTGTTATTACATCGGTGGCAAAGGTTTTCATCTATTTACGACAGTCGCTTTATGCACCGAGAATTGAATTCCATTTGTTCGGAGAGGACACGCTCTATGTAATGGTCATCGCCCTCGTTGCAGCAATGGTTCACTGGTACTATTCGAATCGGAATGTCGTTGCGAATGTACTAAGCCTATTGAATGCTCAGCCGCCGGATAAGCATGACAAGTACCACTATACGTTCAACAACGTTGTCGATGAAATCACGACTGCCGCTGGCGGCGCTGCGGTCGAGCGTTACATAATGCCCACCGGCTCTCTGAATGCTTTTGCCCTTGCCGATATAGGAGGCAGGAAAGTCATAGGGCTGACCGAAGGGCTGCTCTCGCGCGCGACCCGGGATGAAATGCAGGCCGTCGTTGCCCACGAAATAGCACATATCCTGTCAAACGACTGCCTCGAGACTACCATCGCCTGCTCGCTTTTCGGGATGTACAGTGAGGCCCTGACTCGACTGAACAAAGCAGTGAGTATCCGCCGCACCGGTGGTTCTGATCTGTTCGACAGAGAATCAAATAGGGACGAAATCGCCGCCGGATTCCTCGCGATACCCATCTTTATATTGCTATTCTTCATCGACATATGTAGTCAATTACTGAACATGTTCATTTCCCGAGAGAAAGAGTATCGTGCAGATGCTGCTGCGGTCAGGCTGACCCGCAATCCGCAAAGTCTTGCGAGTATCCTATATCGGATCGGCACGCACTGGCGCGGTGCAGGTTCGGCCGGCGATCGTCTCAGACCGATCTTTATACTCAACCCTCACTACAGTAAAATCGATGAAGATGAAGGTTTGGCGGCAACGCTTTTCTCGACTCACCCTCCTCTCTCAAAGAGGCTTCAGATCATTCTCAACATGGCCCATGCAGATTTCGATATGATAGCTCAGAAGATCGACCGGGAACGTACC
This sequence comes from Caldifarciminota bacterium, assembly GCA_020349965.1. Lineage (GTDB taxonomy): Bacteria > Hydrothermota > Tepidihabitantia > SM23-42 > SM23-42 > SM23-42. The sequence continues at coordinate 2,046,836 of CP070705.1, forward strand.
ATGAAGATATCGCCGGTAAGGAAAAAACCCGCCGCCCTCTTCATGGCCGAACACGACCAAACATGGAAGGGCCCGTATACGGCCTTACAGCTGCAGGCGCTTGACTGGATCGAGCCGCACACCCGTCTCAAAATACAAGGTCAATCGGGAGTGGTTCACGCTAGAGACATTCCAAGCCTCGATCAGTTCTTTAAGAAGAGGACGGAACCGATGTGGAGGATACGCCGTATATGCCCGATATGTCGTGAATGGCTCATGCCCCAAGAATACGAAGGATTATACGTGTGGCAGTGTGCCTTCTGTACCGGGATACTCACCGAACAGGGCAAGTTACCGCGCATTATAGTACGGGAGGAAAAAGGGTTCGACGAAAGGGTACTACGCCTTGCATCATTGATCAGAAATGAGTCCAAGAAGAAGAAGCCGCGTTTCAACATAATGCTGAATACATACCACCCGCGGTCCTGCCCTAAATGCGGAAAGGCAATGGTGCACAAGTTTTATAGTTATGCATACCACATAGAGATCGATGAATGCCAGGAATGTAAATCGATCTGGTTCGATGCCAACGAGTTGGAAATATTGCAGTGTCTGATCGAAATGGAAAGTGGTTAGTCGATCAGCCCAGCGCGTACAGCAAAAAAGACATCACCCATATAGATCCGCAGAGGATCAAAGGCATGTGCACTGAGGATTCGTGCAATGTCGGTATCAGTGAAGTACCTTTTAAATATCCTGTACTCCCTGCCGTCTTTCAATCTTCTCGACTGAATGCCTTCCTTTTCCCGGTTTTGGCTGCGTATATCACTCCACGCGCCGTCGATCCAAAGAACCTGAGCTTTGCTTTTGAGCAATCCCTTCACCTTCTCGAAGAAAGCCATCTCCTGCTCTTCACTTAGATGGCTGATGAGAAAAGCCACAACGGCAGAATCAAATGATTCTGCTTTGAAACTCAATTGAAAAAAATTGCCTCTGACATAATTGACTTTGATGGGGTGCCCTAAGCGAGCGACTCTTTCACTACACCGTTCCAGCATTCTTCCGGATTGATCGATCAGTGTGATCTCTTCGCAATTATTGGCATAGTGCGGCAACCAGAAGCCTGTGCCGCAGCCAACATCTATAAGGTGGCCATGTCCGTGCCCGCCACATATCGAGGTGATCGCAGCGACGTCTTTGGTATATATCCCGGGTTGGGATATACCGGGGTACTTGCCCGTATAGATATCATCATATTCAGGAGCCCGGTCTTCATAATAACGGAATAGATCATACCATTCTGTTTCGTGCATATCAATCTCGCCAATCAGACAGCGCCTCTATCCTTCCATTCCTGACAACCGGAATCACATCGTAGACATTCAGCTTAGCGGCAAAGTCAACATCCTCGCGCATATTGTGTTGCACGAGATACCTGCCGCTGAAGCCGCCGAGCATGAGGCCCTTGATTTCTCGCTTTGCCGACCGATATGCTAACTCGCAGAACTTAGCCTCGGCATTCTTCTCGAGTTCCGTATTAGTGATAATGGCACCGCATGCGAGATAATCCTCAATCGCAAAAACATTGTGAGCTGCCATCTTGTCGTACACTACCCTTTCACCAGTATCTATGGCCCGTTGTTCGCCGGCCGCGATCAAGGTCACATTTCGATCTATTGTGTCCGCAAGCGCGGAAACATGCAAACCGACCGCTCGCGCATTGAGCATGCACCCTATATAGACTAGGTCCTCGTCCTTCACCGATGCCGCGCATGTTGCACCATTGGGAGAGAACAATACCACCTTGCGTACGTCATCCTTCCCCGCACGTAGAAAACTGTGGGGTGATATCGTGTACTTCGCCTTACCCGGTTTGCCGGCCTGATAAGCACCGACCGATCGTGCCAAATCCCGCCCTGCTTTTTGATCTGCCACCGGATATATTGTAAATCCGTGGGCAACTGCCGTGACCACTGCCGAACTGAACCTCAATGTATCAACGATCACAACAATGTCACGGTTTTTCAACGCGTTGCCCACCCCCTCAATATTCCAATCCAATTTCACGAGGGGTACGGCCGGTTTGTTACGCAATCGTTCCATCGTTGCAGAAGTGTTTGTCAACGCTCACGCACGGTGTTGAAGCGTAATATTCCGATCTGGTCTATGCCCGCCTCAACGGTATCTCCGTCACGCAGCGGTCCGACACCGGACGGTGTACCGGTGGCAACGACATCCATCGGCTCTAACGTCATGATGTGCGATATATAAGAAACCAGTTCTTCGACATCAAAAACCATCTGATTGGTGTTCCCTCGCTGTTTCATATCACCGTTCACTGCCAACCAGATGTCCAAATTCGACGGGTCGAGAGCTTCGGGCGCAGCGATCCTCGGGCCGACCGGAGCAAACGTATCATATCCTTTTGCGATGGTCCACGGCATCCCTTTCTCCTTTGCGGTGGTTTGGATATCACGCGCCGTGACATCAACAATTACTGTGTAGCCGAGTATAGCGCTTTTCACATCTTCAGGTGCAATCCCTTTGATCCTGTCGCCGACGATCACGGCAAGTTCCACCTCATATTCCACACGTCGAGATACTGCAGGCAGTACGACCGCACCACCGTGTGCCAAGAGCGATGATGGTGGTTTCAAAAAGAATGTAGGCTCGGCAGGGACGTCGGATTTCATTTCCTCCGCGTGCGCCCTGTAGTTTCTGGCGACCGCTATGATTTTAGTCGGCCGCAAATCCAATTCCTGCTCACGATATTCGATAATCACTTCTCACCGCGGCTACATTAAAACCACTCCACGACTAAACAATCTTGAGTCCCACCCGATATTCAGAATATCGTGTGAGCGAACTCCATGAGCGGGCGAATCATGTTACCAACAGGTTTTTCAGATCATTTTCGAGATTCGTCGGCGTCATCTGAACGAGCCATCCTGTGATGTATGGATCCTGATACAGTTTCGAATAATCATCCTGAATACGCCGATTGATCGCAATGATTTTGCCGGTCACGGGAGTCCACAACTTATGTATCCGGTCGCTGGACTCAATAATACGGACAAGCGCCTCACCCTGATAACGCGTTTCGTTCAACTTGGGATACTCTATGCTCGAAATCTTCTTTATCGTGACCAAGAGCATGTGGTGGATTCCAACCAAGACGCTGCCATCATCCTCTACCTTGACCCATGAGTTGTCTGGTATTGAATGGAGACCCTGGGGCACCGGTAAATCTTCGAGGATCCGCGACTGTTCCACTTTCTGTTCGACAACCCGCTTCCTCGTAAGGGCCCGTGAAACGATGCTTCGGAGATCATCGGGGGTGAAAGGCTTTGGCAGGTAGTCAAAAGCACCGATCTTAACCGCCTCCACTGCAGTCCTGATCGAAGGATAGCCCGTGATCATGATCATCATGGTATCGGGGCGGTTCTCTTTCACTTTCTTGAGCAGCTCCAATCCGCTTATTCCAGGCATCATGAGATCGGCAATTATCGCATCATAGTGTTTTTTCTCCTGATATTCCAGCGCCTCTTCGCCGCTGAGCGCGGTATCAATGGAATACTCATCACCCGCCAAAGCACTGGCGATACTCTTGCAGACTGGTAGTTCGTCATCGACCACCAGAATCTTGAACTTTTCACCCACTTTTCTCCTCCTTCCCTTCCTTCCATTGCTTTAACAATGGCAGTGATATCGTGATCGAAGTACCCTTCCCGACCTCGCTCCTCACATCGATCCTGCCGTTGTGTTGTTGAATTATGCCGTAGCTAATAGCAAGACCTAAGCCCGAACCCTTCGCCCCTTTTGTCGAAAAGAAAGGATCGAAGATCTTCTTCAAATACTCGTCAGGTATACCCTTGCCTGTATCCTCGAACTCGATTTCAATTGAATCCCTCTCTTCGGACAAATGGGTACGGATAGTCAAAGAACCTCCATGCGACATAGCTTCCATCGCGTTCATGACAATATTCGTGAAAACTTGCTTTACCTTGTTCACATCAACCATTATATCGGATAGTCCATCTGCAAACTCTCTAACGAACCTGACCTTGTGCACCAGTGCCTGAGTCTCCATGATCAGTAGCGTGCTTTCGATAATCTTGTTGATATCGACGGGCGTTTTCTCTGGCGGTGTCTGCCGGGCAAATTCGAGTAATCCGCTCACGATAGTACCGCACCGCGCGGTCTCATCAATGATCAGTTGAAGATTTTCCTTATTCCCCTCATCGCTTGACCTTTCAAGCAGTAAGTGGCTGTTCAACAGGATCGAGGTGAGCGGGTTGTTGATCTCATGGGCAACGCCGGCAGCAAGCTTTCCCAGAGAAGCCAATTTTTCGGATTGAATAAGAAAATCCTGCGTTGCCCGCAACTCCTCGGTTTTTTCTCTGACCTTTTCCTCGAGGGTATTCGTCAGGGTTTGGTACCCCTCGGTTGCTTCTTGCAGGGCCGTCGTCATCTTGTTGAATGAATCGCCCAAGAAACCGATCTCATCCTTTGAACTGATCTCGACCCTG
>CP070705.1:2051443-2057663 GCA_020349965.1 Caldifarciminota bacterium
ATACCGCAGCAACCGTTCCTGCACCTAGCCAATATCCCGCAGCGGTCATTGCTACCGGTTTGCCGAATCCTTACTGGTACGGTAACGGTAAAGCAAAAGGTATCGCGGTATTCTATCAGGGGCTTATCGCATTCCCCGGTTTCTATCTCAATACCGATGGATTCCCGTCTTCCGACAAGAGACTACAGGATGGTCGCGTATATCAGAATTACAGTTATGTCGTGGAATCCGAGAAGTCGCTTTCCGAATATCAGAATTCGCTACAGGATATTGTGCATCCAATCGGCATGTTGATGCTGTCGCGCACCATTACGCGCTCGCAGCTATACGAAAACATACAGACCGAATCGGTAATTCATCTTAATTCCGGCAATCCGGTGGGTTCCGCAATCAACGTCGCAAATTCGTTTGCCAATACGGTTTCGGGTATCGACACCGTTTGGGCAAATACGGGTAACGTCTATGCCGCTAACGTGGGTGATATGCTTTACCTGATCGACTCCGTATATACGAATCGCTCGCAAGCCAAGTTGATTCTGGAAGTCGTGGACAATACGACGATCAACGTGGAATCCGACTTTACCTTTATCGGTTCTGGCAGAATTACAACCAATAGCGGTAATAACATTGTTGTCATTTCCGGCAACACGGTTGCTATTGATACACAGATTATCGCAGGTGACGAGCTTCGCATCAATACCGGTGGTGTTGAACACTTCACGGTAGACGTTGTAGCTGGCAATGTTCTTACCCTAAATACAAACGCAGGTAATTCGGTAAGTAACACGGTATATATTGTCGCGCCAGACTACATTACTGCTAACTACGCTTACGACATTATAACGGTAGAATAACACATGAAAGCAACGATAACACCACTTCTAAAATACCAGATGGTAGAGGTTCTGAAGAACAACGTTTTTCCGACTCTCGCAAACACCTATATTGGTATTGGTCGCCCCATTCGTTGGGGTGATGAGTTCGATCCTGAATCCACGGACGAAATCGAAGAAGTAATCTGGACAACGAACTACAGTAATCAGGTATGGCGCGATATGGTAGCGGTCAAGCGCATTGAGGCTGCTGACCTGTATGAAGTCGTTCCTCGTCGCGATTGGCTAACGGGAACCACTTATGATCCGTATGCCGATGGTGTCGCGCTGTTCTCGCACAATCAGCAATTGAATGTCGGCACTGCTGACGCGACCAATAACGTCATAACCGCTAATACCGCAGTATTTACGGGTAATCTGACCACCGGCAACATCATTCAAATCGGCGTGGATACGAGAGAGATTATCGCTGCGCCTAATACGACAGCACGTATCGTTAATGCTAATTTCTCTATCACGCATACCGGCAATGACGTAATTCGTCTGTCGAACACTTTTCCGCAGTTCGCAAACAACTTCTATGTGCGCAATACCAAGGATCAGGTATTCAAGTGCCTGTTCAATAATAATGTCGCTTCGACCATTGAGCCGACGATTGACATTGACGGACAGTTGCCTGAGAATCCATATATCGAAACTGCTGACGGATATAAGTGGAAGTTTCTCTATACGATTCCATACGGACTCAAGCAGAGATTCTTCACCAAGAACTGGATGCCGGTTATTCCTGATGCCTCTGTTACGGCTGGCGCAGAGAATGGGCGTATAGACATTATCAATATCATCACTGGTGGTGATGGATACTTTCTTGATAATGGCGAATCGGGTAATTCCAATTCGCTTGCAATTTTGACAGTAACAGGCGACGGTATTGGAGCAAACGTTACTGCTAAAGTTGAATCTGGTGTCATTACTGACATAAATATTCTAGATGGTGGAAGTGGTTATACGACTGCTGAAATTGTTGTAAGTGACCCTGATCAGCTAGCCAACGGCAATGCTGCTTCGTTTGAAGTCGCTATTTCGCCGCAAGGTGGTCATGGTAGTGATCCCGCTCGCGAGTTGGGATGTTTCTCTATTATGGCATCCGTAGACCTAGAGGGAACGGAGTCAGACACAATTCCAGTAGGTGATGCGGTTGATCCATTCGACTTTCGACAGATTACGGTTGTCCGTGATCCGTTGCTTGCGAATGGGTTGTATGCTAATGCTTCGGTCTATCGAACGACAACTAAGTTGAGTTTGACTGACCCCGGTATTACTGACTACAGCAACGACGAAACGGTATATATTGGCACCGGTTTGTCGGATGCTATTTTCACAGCAACGGTAGTTCATTGGGAACCAAGCACCAATGAACTGTATGTAAACAATCTATCTGGTAATACGGTTGTGGGAAGCACACTAACAGGCAACACTTCTGCTGCGGTAGCAACGATACTGTCAGTTCAGGAAGGTAGCCTTGACCTGTTTTCTGGCGACATTCTATATATTGAGAACAGAAACAAAATTGTTCGTGATGTTGACCAGACAGAGCAGATTAGACTCGTCCTTTCATTTTAGAGTAGGAAATCCGAATGGAATTCAATGTTGATCCTTATAACGACGATTTTGAGCTAAACGCGAAAGATAATAACTACCTTCGCATTCTGTTCAAGCCGGGATATGCTGTTCAGGCGCGTGAACTGACTCAAATTCAGTCGATACTACAAAACCAGATCAAGTCCTTTGGTGATCACATCTTCGCAGATGGTTCACCTGTTATTGGTGGCAACCTTGCATTGGACAACAATGTTGTCTACATCAAGCTGGATGAAACCTATAACAACGAAGACGTTGAACTAGAGAACTTTGTCGGGCAGGTAATTCTGCGCGATTCTGACTCTGCTGTTCAAGCCAAGGTTCTTGCATCCTACTTCCCATCAGGTGGTACGCCAACGTTGATGGTTAAGTATCTTTCGGGTGTGAACTTTGACGATGGTGACGTATTCCGTATTGCTGGCACAACTACTCGCGCTAAACTGATCGACTCGTCTGCTTCTGGTTACGGCACGATTGTTTCAATCAATGATGGTATCTTCTACGTAGACGGATTCTTTGTAAAGATCAATCCACAGACCACCGTTGTTGGTGCTTACACGCAGTATGCTAACGTAAAGATCGGTCTGGAAATGTCCGATGATGTTATTGACTACGCAGTCGATTCCACTCTTCTTGATCCTGCACAGGGTTCCTTCAACTATCAAGCTCCCGGCGCGGATCGTTACCAGTTCAACCTGCAACTTTCGACTCGTCCGCTCACTACTGCTGTTGACGAATCCAAGTTCTTTGAACTCATGCGTCTTGAGAATGGTGCTATCACCAAGCAAGTTCGCTACCCAATTTACTCTGAAATCGAAAAAACGCTGGCACGTAGAACGTTTGATGAATCCGGCGACTACACCGTGATTCCGTTCCGCGCTTCGGTTCAGGATGCGGCTAACGCAAACAACTACATCATCAGTATCGAACCCGGAAAGGCATACGTCAAGGGCTTTGAGTTCGAAACTATTGGCACACTTCGCATGGAAACTGCGAAACCTCGCACCGATGGTGTAGATACTCGCTCTCTAGTCGATATTGACTTCAATACCTCTTACGGCAACTATCTGAAGTTCCGTAACGTATTCGGCAGTAACACTTCCGCATTCATTGATACAGACGCACTTGAGTCTGTTGATCTGCACTGCGGCACGTATGATCAGGTCAATGTAGGTAACACCGAATACAGCAACACAAAGATCGGAACGGCAAAGGTTCGCGCTGTCACTCGCGCTATTCCTGAAACCACTGGTGTCGCAAATTCTGATTCTAATGGTGTGTTCAACTTCTTCTTCTCGGATATCAGTATTACGCCGAAAGTATTCAAAGTTCAGAACGCATCTTCTAATGCTAATACGATTGTTCTGACTTCTGGCGCAAGCGGAAAGGATAACGTTTATCAGAACGTTTCTATCTCGGTTCTGCCGATTGCTCTTGATGCCGTAGCAAACGTCACTACCGCAAACGTATTTGCTTATTCTACTCGCGTCAACGCTAACTCCGCAGTTTCCTCTACCTTCGGTGGTGGTAACGTTAGCGTCGGTGACATTGTTCGCGTCAATGATGAAGTGCGCGAAGTTATCTCTATTGACTCTTCCGGCGACTTCCTCGACGTAAACAGTGCGTTTACCGAGACTGTATCGGGTGGTGCTTCGCTAGCCGTATTTGTTCAGTCGAGTCTGTCATCTAATGTTACTAATCAGGTTCGCTCCATCGAACGTTATGATGGTGCTAGCAGAACTGCATTCCTCAATCGTCCGTTCGATGAGAGTGCTATTCCTGATGCAAACACCGTTGTTCAGTTGAACTTTGGCGTAAAGGACTTGAAGTGCCTTGTCGAGACTGATGAAAGCACTGTCAATGCACACGCTAACATTTCGGTTCAATCTACACTGATTGATGGTTCGACGGAAATGTTTGAGCCAGATCGTTACGGTTTGGTCTTCCCACTGCCGCGTGGCACTATCAAGCGTCAGTCGATTACTAACGTTGATTACAATAACATCAAGTTTGTTGAGTTGACCGGCGCGGCTGGTGTGTTTACTCACAACCTTGATGCAGATGAGTCGCTACCATGGTCGCTGACAAACAGCAACCTTGAGGATAATCTGATTGCAGTTGTTCGCGAAAGTGCTAATGCATCTATCGCTAATGGCACGATTCTTCCTCTGACTACTGGTGAAGTTTCGATTATTCAGACTCCGGGTGGTCAGGTCGAAATTACGACTCCTACCGACATTGCCAAATTGGACGTTTATGTTACGGTCAAGGTCAATGATGCGGAAGGTAACGTTCGTAGTAAGACGTTCCATAGCAACACGAATCTGACTATTGCACCGTTCACATATCCTATTAACACTGGCGTAACGATTGATCACACAGTTACGATTGATTCGGTTGATCGTCAGGAAATCAACGTTGAGCATGGTCTAGCCTTTGTGGTTGATCCTTCCATGACCAACGTATTCCCCGGTGATCATATTACGATCAATGTTCCTGATGTGGTCAAGGTTCGTAAGGTTCTCAAGGGTAATACAACGCATCTGCCTGATTCCAATAATTACGAAGACGTTACGAGTCACTTTGTAGTCGAATATGGTCAGAGCGATACGGCATACGATCATCTGAAGTTAGTTCTCAAGCAAGGTTATCCAACACCAAATGCGCAAATGACTGTTCACTTTGACTTCTTTGAGCATACTGGCGCAGGAACTACTTACTTCTCCGTTGACTCATATGAGTCTGCTGTATATGAAGCTGGCAATATTCCGGTCTACTATTCGAATGATGGTAGTGCTTACTTCTTGCGCGACTGTCTGGACTTCAGAGCGGTCAAGCGCATTGGTACGCTAGCAACGTGGGACATTCCGCGCATTCCTGCACCCGATTCGTCAACCGAATTGTCGTTTGACTATTATCTGCCGCGTATCGACAAGCTGGTGCTGACCAAGAATAAGGAATTCCGTATTCTGGAAGGTATCTCTTCGGCGCAACCAATTCCACCGGATGATAGTGACGATGCTATGACGTTGTATACGATCTATCTACCACCGTTTGTTTCGCGAGTAAGCGACATTCGTCTGAAGTATAATGAGAATAAGCGTTATACGATGAAGGATATCTCTCGCATCGACAAGCGCGTTCAACAGATGGAATACTACACTGCGCTGAATAACATCGAATCCATGGCAATGTATGATGAAACTAAGTATGAAGACGGAACCGAGAAAGCCAAGTTCGGTGTTATCGGTGAAGGATTCAAGAACTTCAACATTGCTGATTACCAGAATCCAGACTTCAATGTCACGATGGATGATGGTGAAATGATGCCATACATCAATAACAAGCCGTATGGTATGAAGTTGATCAGTGCTACGAACATTGATACACGTAGCAAGACATTTACACTGAACTACTCCGAAACAGAAATGATTTCGCAGCCGGTTACGAGCAACAAGCTCATTTCGGTTCAGCCGTTCCTGTTTGCACAGTTTGTTGGTGAGGTCAACTTGTCGCCGGATATGGATTATTGGGTATCTGAAACGCTTGCACCTGATGTGCTACGTGCGCCTGAGATTGATGGTCGTGTTCGCGAAATCTTCAACGCAGAACGTATCTCTAATCAGATTGAGGAAGGCAGTGCAGTTATCACTGTTCCGACTCCATCGCAGAATGCGGCTAATCAGATATCGACAACTGCTGGTGGTGATCCACCTATACGTGATACTGACTTTGATATGCCGGTT
>CP070705.1:2057763-2082616 GCA_020349965.1 Caldifarciminota bacterium
GGATGTGTTGAGTGAGAACCGCCAGCTGGTGGCCAGTGGTGTCTACATCTTCCATATTACGTCTGATGTCGGCGAACAGGTCGGTAAGTTTGTGATTGTCCGCTAAGGAGGATATGATGAGAATGACGAAATACATTGCCTTATTGCTCATGATTTGCATGATACCCCTTCATGCCGACTTCGCAAAATTGGGCACTTCGGGTGCGCAATTCTTGAAGATCAGCGTTGGCCGGGGTACAGCCATGGGCGAAGCATTCGTCGCGATTTCGGATGACGCTTCGGCAACATTCTGGAATCCCTCGGGACTTGCGGCCGTAACGAATCGGGAAATCAGCTTCTATCACAATGAGTGGATCGCGGACATCCGACACGATTATCTGACCGCGGTTTTTCCGCTGGGCGGTTTTGGTACAATGGGTGTCAGTATTACCGCATTGACCATGGGCGAAATGGAAATCACGGCTGTTGACGATCCCAATACGTCGATCCGCGAGGATACCGGTACCGGAACTTTCTTCAATGCCGCTGATTATGCAGTGGGTTTCTCGTTTGGACGTATGTTCACCGACCGTCTCGCTGCCGGTATAACGTTGAAGGCCGTGCAAGAGCAGATCTGGCACATGTCGGCAACGGGCGTGGCAATGGACTTCGGAATTCACTATAATACCGGGGTCAGTGGATTACGTCTTGCCGCGGCAATGAACAATTTCGGAACCGATATTGCCTTTTCCGGTCGAGATCTCGAGTATGCTGACGATCCATTCCCGAACTCGCCGATCTTCTACGAGTTGGTTCCGGCCGCCTATCGGGCAACACCGTTTCCGTTGCCGCTCATGTTCAGGTTCGGAGTCGCGTTTGATCCGGTTTCGAACGAGAACAACCGTTTAACGGTTGCACTCGATCTTAACCATCCGAATGATAACTACGAAACGATCAACTTGGGTTTAGAGTACGGTTATCTTAACACCCTCTTTCTCCGTGTTGGATACAAGATGTACACAAACATGGAGTATATGAGGGCGATGACCGGCGGCGAACCCGTGTTGGACACCGTGGAGAATGTCATGACCTATCCTGACTGGGGAGATGATTTCGTACAGTTACTTAACAACCTCTCGGCAGGCGTGGGTTTCCATCTCAAGACGGGTGTGACGCAATTCAAGATCGATTATGCCTATATGAATAAGGGCATTCTCAGCCATACGCATCGCATCGGTCTATCCATAGTGTTCTAATCAATGTCGGGTGTGGTGCAGGTTTTAGCCTGCACCACACCTTGTGTTTTTAGTACATTTGTATGTATGGTGGCTGGAAATCGGTTGAGAATCCACCGCCATTAAGAAAGGGGGTGATAAGAGGTACGCTTGTTTCGGAAAGCATATACTGCAAAAAGGGTAAGAAGGAGGAAACCAGATGAAGAAAACATTGATTCTACTGTGTCTGATGGTCGTCGGTCTTTTTGCATACAGGCCGTTCGTAGATATGCCGCCAGACTATCAAGGTAACACAGGTTATTCATTACCATATACAGGAAACAGAGCGTCGCCAGGAATCGAGGTCGGAATAACGGACTATGACTTCCAGAACAACGGTTCACTGGGCCGCTATGTATGGCTTACGGGCGCTGGGGGCATGCATTTCTATTGGACGTACTCGTTCGGTGCCACTGGGACCAACCGTCGCGCCTATTATAACTATTACTTCCCGCCCAGCTATTGGCTCGGGGCCATGCCGATGGATACGGCCCAATCACGTATGGGAGCAATGGAGACTATGTCGGACGGCCGTGCTTTGGGTTCTGCCCACGCAAGTGTAACAGGCGGTTATGCTACTCGTGTGTATCTCGATGCCGCAGAGGGTGCAGGAACGTTCACAACAAAGGACCTTCCAGATGCCGGGGCGACAACGACACCGATCTGGCCTAAGCAGTGCGTTGATCAGAACGATAATATCTATGCTGTGGCAACTGTGAATGGCGGGACTCACGCCTTCTGGACAAAGTCGACGGATGAGGGTGATACCTGGCTGCCGTGGGATTCCGTCATCAATACGACCAATGCTGGCCCCATTCCGCTCAGGTTGGCAGACTACTATCTGCAGGCTGGACGTGAATCATGGGCATCATCCCATGCCAGCAACTGGACGATGTTGGCCAACTCTTCAGGTGATCTGTTGTCAAAGGTCTGCTGGGAAACCGATGGTAACAACTGGTATTTCGATACGATCTGGACCTGGACACCCACAGATTCGGTCTTCCCTTGGTTCTGGACGAGCGTCGTCTATGACAACAACTACTATGCGCACGTCGTCTTCGACGTACAGGACACCGCGGCAAGTGGTGGCGGCGCGCAGCAGAGTGGTTGGGCGTCTCAGATCTGGCACTGGAATCAGGAGACCGACGCGATCACGCCCGTTGACGGCGGAATGGGTTGGTACTTCACGAATCCTGGCCCGGGCTATAACCACGGGACGGTCAGTGAACCTCAGATGTGCATTGACCGCGCAACCGGAACTCTGTATTGCACCTGGACGTATGCCGATTCGCTTGACGTTGCGGCCAACGGGTACATCAATGAGGACATTTGGGGCGCCCGGTCGACCGACAACGGTGCAACATGGATCGATCATCACAACATCACAAATTCGCCGACACCTGGCGCAGCGACAGGTTTCTGCGATGCTGACCGATGGCAGACCCTGGCCGAGGAAACGGTTGGTAGTGACATCCTCTTATTCTACATGAATGATAAGGAAGCGGGTGCGGCCGCCTTTGGTGACGCCACTGCCTATACGGATAATCCGATGCTCTTCTATCAATATACCTGGCCTGGTATCGAGGAAAATAACACGGAAACGCCGAGAAGGCTCAGTCTCACTGCCGCGCCGAATCCGTTCGTGCGCAATACGGTACTGTCATATGCATTGCCCACGGCCGGCAACGTATCGATCAAGCTCTACAGTGTCGATGGCCGATTGGTGCAGACCGTGCAGGATGGCCGACAGGATGCAGGTGTCTATACTGCAAATGTCGATGCCAGACAGTTAGCAAATGGTACTTATTTTGTCGTACTTGATGCGGCTAATGAGAAAGTCACGAAATCATTAGTCGTTGTCCGGTAATCGGCAAAATAGCTTTGTAAAAAAGGGCGGGCTTACCACCCGCCCTTTTTTTTGTGTGTGTGGAACTCTATCGTAATAACCTGTTCATTTGGGGCGCATTGAGTCAGCTACTCGATGATCCCCAGCCATGGTCCGAGTATGAACTGGAAGCGGCCGATCAATAGGCTGACCCTTGCCATTACTGTGTAGCCAAACGCCGCACCAAAACCGATCATTATGAAGATGATGCCGATACGCGATGTGACGCCGAGTACGCCTTTGTGTTCACGGGAGAAATAGAAGTACGAAAGCGTGCATACAACGCCGATGAAGAGGATGACCGACCAGATGGTGCCGGCCGGTCCTGCGTTCCAGGATTGGAAATTCTGCGGTGTAAGGATCGTTCCCTGAACTTGACGGATTATATCGGCTTGTACCGTTGCTGGAATCACCGCACCGGTGTAGTAACCGATCGTTATCGCGATCGGAATGCGCACCAACCAGGAAAAGCGGGGGATGAAGCGCATGACGTAGAGCATGCCGACGCACAGGGGCAGGACGAAGAAGATACGACGTTCAACGAAGAGCGGATTGAATAAGTTCGGGATGAGCACGCGGTGTACGGTAAAGGTTAGGAAGTAACCATTTGCAACGCCGACGAACAGGTGTTCGGCGAATTTATAGAATGGGTTATCTCGGTAAAGAAATGAAAAAATGCATACCGTCAGCAAGCCGCCAATCCAGATCCATGGGTCATGTGCGACATTCATGGTCGTTCCTCCCTGATTCCGGCGATAAAGCATAGATTGCAGTAATCTAATTGTCCTTCGGACGAAGTTGTTATTGGGGTAGTCGCTACGTTGTTCATGGCTGCCTCCTTTCTCTGCGGCGGCGGATGAAGTAGCCTACATTTCCGATAACTATGAAGGCGATCATCGTGAGGTGGGCTGCAGTGAGCGAGCCGAGAGCTTCGCTCGCCTTGCGCCTGTCCTTGAGCAAAAGATTCGATTCGACCAGCTCTTCGTATTCGGCAGCGCCCTTCATTCCGATCATCAGTCCTGAGAATTGTCCAGTTTGATAGTACTGGTAGAACTCGGATGCGCTGACTGCGGTGATCCCTGCGCCGACTGCAACACCGAAACGGGTTTGTGAATACGAAACCCAGTAGAGCGGTGCCGTGGATCCACTCAGTGAAACCAGGATGCCCACATCGTTGAAGTTCTTGACCTTAAGCATCAGGGGCAGCGAATCGGTGCGTAGCCCGTAGTAATCCCTCGTATAGACATTTGTGATACTGATGCCCATGCCGAGGAGGGGAACGATCGGCGGCGGCTGCCAGCCGAGAAAGACGTAATCTCGGCCGTATATGATACTGTCTTCCCTGGATTCGGCGCGGCCATTGAATTCTTCGGTCACCTGATCCAGCGCTTTCTTTGCCAGCCCCAGGGGTTGGACGTACAATGACAGGACCGCAACCTTGATCTTTCTCTTGAATGCGTGACGCAGCAGTGCTATGCCCATCGGCTCTATTTCGGGAAGCGTTTGGGGATCGTAGTCAAAGTCAAGGATGATGATCCTGTCGTCGGGCGTGGCGTCGACCGCCTTGAATAGTTTGGCGACCGGTGTCATGACCCGTACCTTCTGCACCGATGGAATGACGAGCGGTAGCAATACTGCGGCCGCGAGAACGAGGTAGACGATGCGCCGATCCAGCCTGGAGAGTTTCTCGATGATCTTCATTCTTTTCCTCCGAGCCATGAACGTTCGATGCCGAGGATGATCTTCAGCGAGGTTGCGATACCGCCTAGTGCGATGCCGAAGGTGATACCGCGTTTTGCCGCGACGTTCGGAATGTCCATGATCCACTGGGCGAATGATGGTAAGTGGGTCGAGATCCTGTCAGCCAAAGGGAGGACACCGATCATGATGACGAAAGCGGCGCTGAGCAGGAGGCTTGATTCTACTGAACGAGCACGAAACGCCCGATAGGAAGCAGATGCCATGAAGAATGCAAGCAGTGCGAACATCGTTGAGCCGAGGGGGACGATGATATTGAGATAGAGGGTTTGTATGTCAAAATGGAAACCTGCGACATTCGTTGGCAAGAACATCTCACCCTTGATACCGCCCAGTAATCCGATCACGCCGCTTACCACGAATCCGATTATGAGGACGTAGGAGTACTGCCAGTTTTCCCTCTTTCGCCTTATCTTATCATGATGTACCCGCATGAGACTGACGAGACCGAGGATGATAGCAAAGGCGGAGAGTATTCTGATGAAATCATTCCTGAGGGCATTATCGAAGTTCTGGTATCCTCCGTGGGGCACAAAGTAAGGCATAATGCCCAGAATTCCTAATATGAAAACTAACATTAAGGGAAATCTTCTTTTCATTCTTGCTCCTATTGAAAAAGTTTGAGTATGGGAAATCGCGTCAGGATGCCGATGAGAGAAGCGATTACGAGGGCGCTAAAGATGACGACCTTACCAAGGTCCTCGCCCTTTATCGCGCCGAGCAGCAACGGTTCTTTGGATATGTATGCGGACGCCGCATATAATTCTTCGCCGATCAGTGTAAAATCGCATGCAGTTACAAAGAAAGGCAGTTGTGTAACTTGATCTGTGCCGGCGATCTGGATTGCTCCGGTCGACGCGCCTGTTTCGGCCAAGATGAGCGATTCAGCCTTGAAATAGCCGATGAAGAAGTTGGCCGCAGGTTTTTCCCTCAGCATTACTCCGTCAACGGCGGCGGCATAAGCGAACTGTGAATCGGTCACGAAATATACCTTATCCGAGTCAAAGAGATCCGGCCTGCCAATGGTCGCGTATGCTTCTTTGACGATTTCCCGTGCTACGGTATATACTACAGGATCGGATGTGGGTACGAGCAAAGATGTTTCGTACTGGCCTGTCTTCTTGGCGATCTCGCCGAGGATGTTGAAGGATGCGATGGTCGCGATGTAATCGACCCGACCGATTCCCATGCTGTATAGAATGGGGCGCCCCATTTCGGTCGCGCGGCCTACTGCCTCATCGACTGCGTCGAGACCGCTGATCTTGCGGATGTACAGGGCCTTGCCTTTCTTGGCCTGGTTGATGAAATAGAGGATCATTGAACAGAAGATTATCACACCGATGAGCAGGTTGGCGGAGGTCATGTCGAACCACTGGGACCGGCTGCGGATCGGTGGAGTTGGTTCTGAATGCGCGGTCTGAGAGTTCTGGAGCGCGGCAACCTTGTACACATATTCCTTGGTGTCGTCGGTATCATCCTCATATTGTGTGCGTCCGCGGCCGACAAAGCCGACGGGTTCAAATTCTTTACCATCTTCACTGCGGTATATTTCGTAGCCTTCAATTGTTTCATCGTCTGCTGAAATCTGCCACTCGATGGTGATCGCACCACCTCCATCATTGGGCGTGTCGAATGCATGGACACCGGTTGGCGGCGCGAGGGCAAAAATACCTGATAAGATCACAAAAGTCATTGGGCCTCCTTATCTAATAGATAGTTGATGATCAAGGTAAAAGAGCTTCAAGCTTACGGCGAGCACGTGGATGCACGTATTCCATCTTCACCTTGACCGCTGTCGAGTTTCGTGGGGTTGAGATGATTGAGGCAGATGGTATCGTGAATCGCGGTTCGTGTTCGTGAGGAATATCTCTCACGCACGGTCGATTCGTTGTGATGATTTCTGCTCAGTTCAAAGATTGAAAAGAAAGCATCCATATTGAGTTCTTGCATAATTATAGTGTAGGATGCTTATATGTAAAGGCTTTTAATGAAAATGAGAAAACGACGGGCCCTCCTGCAGCCCGCCGTTCAGAATCCGCTACTCCTGAGATCTCTATCTAATCAACGATGCCTAGCCAGGGACCGAGTAGATACTGGATCCGGCCGATCAGAAGGCTGATGCGTGCCATAACGGTATATCCGAATGCAGCGCCGAACCCGATCATGACAAAGACGATTCCGATGCGCGAAGTCGTACCGAGTATACCCTTATGCTCCTTTGAGAAATAGAAATAGGAGAGGGTGCATAATACGCCAATAAGGAGAATGATCGACCATACAATACCCATGCTGCCTGCATGCCACGCCTGAAAATTGTGTGGAGAGAGGAGCGTGCCCTGAATCTGTTTTATTATTAGTGCCTGACTTACTGCAGGAATCGAAGCACCGACGTAGTAACCCATTGATATGCCGATGGGAATACGCACGAGCCATGAAACGCGCGGCATGAACCTGGTGAGGTAGAGCATGCCGATCACAAATGGTATGGTGAAGAGCAACTGGCCTTGTCTGAATAGCGGGTCGAATAGCGTTGGCACGAGTACGTTGTGCCAGTAGAAAGTCACTGCCCAACCGTTTGCAACGCCCACGAAGATATGTTCGGCGATCTTGTAAAATGGGTTGTCGCGCCAGAGAAATGAAAAGATCGCGATCGTGAACAAAGCGCTTACCCAAACCCAGGGGTCAGATGAAATGTTCACGAGAGCCCCCTCTCGTTGATTACAGCGATAACAAACTGATTACGGCGATGGTGCGGGGGGGATTTACGTGTAATGGACATAGTAGTATTGACGATCATTGCGACCTCCGTTGTTTGCTACGGGAGATGAAATAGCCAGTATTGCCGATGACGATGAAGATGATGATCACGACATGGGCATAAGTAAGTGATGGCAATGACTCGCTTGCTTTGCGCCGCACCTTGATGCCGAGTTCGGTCTCCACCTGTTCTTCGTATTCTGCAGCACCCTTCATTCCCACCATGAGCCCTGAAAATTGTCCGGTCTGGAGATATGGGTAGAATTCGGATGCGCTGACCGCCGTTATGCCGGCACCAACCTTCAGGCCGAACCTGTTCTGTGCGTATTCAACCCACCACTTCGGGGGATCACCGCTACTAAGGGATACGAGCAACCCGACGTCCCCGTAATTCTTGATCTCTTTCATTAGCGGCAGGGTATCGGTCCGGTTCCCGTGGTAATCAGTCTTGTAGACATTGGTAATGCTCTCGCCCATGCCCAGGATGGGTATGAGAGGAGGGGGTTGCCAGCCGAGGAAGACGTAATCCCTTCCATAGATGATGCTGTCCTCTTGGGTCGATGCACGAGTGTTGAATTCTTCGGCAACGTTGACGAGGGCATTTTGCGCGAGCCCGAGGGGTTGAACATAAAGGCTGATGGCGAGAACCTTAATGCGCTTTGTGAATGCGTGACGCAATATGGCGAATGCCATTGGTTCGATTTCGGGGAGGGTCTGGGGATCATAGTCAAAGTCGATGATCAGTGCCTTTTCTTCGGGGATCTCGTCTATTGCCCTGTAGAGTTTCTCGACCGGAGGCATGACCCGGACCGATCGTGCCGAAGGAAAGATAATTGGCAACGTCACAACCGAAAAGAGTATGAGGTAGATGATGCGGCGATCTATTTTCGTCAGTACGTCGATCATCGTCATTCGCCACCTCCTCCGAGCCAGGAACGTTCAATGCCCAGAATGATCTTGAGCGCCGTTGCCAGCATGCCCAATGCAACGCCGAAGAGAATGCCGCGCTGTCCGGCAACGTTGGGTACATCCATTATCCATTGCGCAAAGGATGGGAGGTGAGGTGATATATCATTGCCGAGAGGCAGCACGCCGAGCATGACGATGAATGCTGCAGTTAGGAGAAGCGTTGCTTCTGCCGAACGGGCGCGGAATGCACGATACGCTGCCGATGCCATGAAAAAAGAGAGTAAAGCGAACATTGCGGCACCGAGTGGTACTTCGACATTGAAGTAGATGGTCCAGATGTCGAACGCGAAATTTCCGATTCTTGTTGGCAAGATACCGGTCCCGGAGACACCGCCAAAGAGTCCGATGATCGACGTGATGGCGAAAGTCCCGATGAGGACCCACGAATACTCCCAGTTCTGCCCCTTGCGTCTTATCTTATCCATATGGACTCTCAATAGACTGCCCAGTCCCAGTATCAATGCGAATGCCGCGAGTATCTTCAGAAGGTTGTTGCGCAGGAATTCATCCGTTGTCTGGACTGCGGGATGGGGGATGATGAAGGGAATGATTCCCAGTACGCCAAAGACGAAAACTAATAATAAAGGAAGATTTCTTTTCATGCAGGCCTCCTATTCGAAGAGATTCAGGATCGGAAATACGGTCAGCAGTCCGATGAGCGAACCGGCTATAAGGATTGCGCCGATTATTACTTTACCCCAATCTTCGCCTTTGATCGCCCCGAGCAGGAGAGGCTCTCGTGAGATATAGGCAGATGCCGCGTAGAGTTCTTCGCCGATTAAGGTATAATCGCAAGCAGTCACAAAAAACGGGAGCTGCGATACCTGGTCCGTACCGGCTATCTGGATCGCGCCGGTCGACGCTCCGGTTTCGGCAAGAATGAGCGACTCGGCTCTGAACCAACCGACAAGGAAATTCGTTGCCGGACGTTCGCGGAGCATGATGCCGTCGACAGCGGCGGCATATGCAAACTGAGAGTCGGTGACGTAGTACACGCTATCCGGATCGAACGCGTCAGGCCGTCCAACGTCGGTATACGATTCCTTGACGATTTCGCGCGCGACGGTATAGACGATAGGGTCACAATGCGGATTGATGAGTTTTGTGTCGTATTGGCCGCACTTCTTAGCTACCTCGCCGAGGATACTCAGTGATGCAATCGTGGCGATATCCTCGATGTACCCAATACCTGGGCAGTACAATATTGGTTTGCCCATTTCGGTTGCCCTACCGACCGCATCGTCGATCGCCTGGAGTCCTGCGATCCTTCTCACAAAGAGGCTCTTGCCGTGCCGTGCATGCTGAATGAAGAATAGTATGAGTCCGCCGAAGGTGATGACGGCGATGATGATGTTGATCTTCTTACGGTTGAGCCATTGGGCACTGCTCATCGCTGGTGACGAAGGGTCGCTGAAGGATTTCAATGTATCGAAAACAGCGACGACCTTGTAGTAGTATTGCTTACCGTCCTCGGTTTCATCATCAAAGAGATTCCGCCCACGGCCCATGATGCCGATCTTCTCGTAGTCGGTACCATTGTCACTGCGGTATATCTCGTACCGCGTGAGCTGCGAATCAGCTTCTGAAAGCCGCCACTCGATCCTTATCGCGCCGCCGCCGTCATCCGGTATGTCGAAGGCGTGTACCGCGGTGGGCGGCGCAATGGCGAAGAATGCGGCCATTATGACGAATGCCATTTATCCTCCTTTTGAGTTGGTCCAAAGTTTAAGATCATGATGCTGGACTTTGTTTTTCTAACGGTGCGATCGTTCAGACAATACCACAACCAGGAGTCGTCCGAAATCACACTTTCGAGAAGATTCATGTGATAGGTGGTGGCAAAATGCATCTTCGTCTGCCAATGAGTCTTTTCATGGTAGTAGAGAAAGAGGATTATACTCGAAGAACGGCGTGAGTAAAGAGTCTTGTTGTATGCTGGTGCGGCGTACCGTGCCCCTCGGAGGCACGATACGCCGCTACGGTTTTTTATTACTTTCGGATGTGTCTATTCAATGATACCCAGCCACGGCCCAAGGAGGAACTGAAGACGTCCGATCAGGAGGCTGATGCGGGCCATGACTGTGTAGCCGAACGCGGCACCGAAGCCGATCATGACGAAGATTATGCCGACTCGGGCCGAAAGGCCTAATACTCCCTTATGTTCGCGCGAAAAGAAGAAGTACGACACCGTGCAGATCACCCCGATGAAGAGTATGATCGACCAAACTACGCCTGCATTGCCCGCATTCCATGCCTGGAAGTTCTGCGCAGAAAGGATCGTGCCCTGCACCTGTTTTATGATGTATGCCTGTATTGTCGCCGGTATGGAGACGCCCACGTAGTATCCCATGTACAAGCCGATCGGAATGCGCACGAGCCATGAGACCCTCGGTATGAACCGGGTGAAGTAGAGCATGCCAGCGGCGAACGGTATGATATAGTAGAGCTGGCCCTGGCGGAACAGGGGGTCGAATAAAGATGGAGCGAGAACATTGTGCCAGTAGAATGTCACAGCCCAACCGTTTGCAACGCCCACGAATACGTGTTCTGCGAATCGGTAGAAGGGGTTATCCCGGTATAGAAATGAAAAGATCGCCAGGCTCATCAACGCGCTTACCCAGATCCACGGGTTACCGGATATATTCATTGTCCCCTCCTTGAAGGAAATTGCTGAATTCCATTATCGATCACGGTGATAACGAGAAGAAGACGGTGATGGAAAGTACGGATCAATGCTTCTGGCTGCTGTGTCAGTCCTTTCATTGCTTCCTCCTGTCTCGCCGTCTGATGAAGTAACCAATGTTGCCGATGACAATAAAAATGATTATCACGAGGTGTGCATAGGTAAGTGAGAGAAGTGCTTCGCTGGCTTTGCGTCGTGCCTTGACCTCAAGCTTTCTTTCAACCATCTCTTCGTATTCGGCCGCGCCTTTCATCCCAACGAGCATTCCTGAAAATTGACCAGTCTGGAGGTATGGATAGAATTCCGAAGCAGAGACTGCTGTAATGCCGGCGCCCACTCTCAGCCCGAATCTGCTCTGCGCATACGCTACCCACCACTTCGGTGGATCGGCCCCGCTTATCGAAACGAGCAGGTCGATATCGTTGTAATTTTCTATCTGAGCCATCAATGGTAGTGTGTCGGTCTGGTTGCCGTAGTAGTCTACCCGGTAGACATTAGTGATGCTTTCAGCCATACCGAGAATGGGGATGATCGGCGGTGGTACCCATCCGAGGAA
The DNA here is from genome assembly GCA_020349965.1 of Caldifarciminota bacterium. Classification (GTDB taxonomy): domain Bacteria; phylum Hydrothermota; class Tepidihabitantia; order SM23-42; family SM23-42; genus SM23-42. The sequence goes on from CP070705.1 coordinate 2,069,625, forward strand.
TACATAGTCTCGGCCGTAGATAATACTATCTTCGCTCGTTTGCGCGGCACTATTGAATTCCTCAACAACCTGTGTGAGGGCATTTTGAGCTAGTCCGAGGGGTTGTACATAGAGGCTGAGGACGAGTAGTTTGATGCGGCGATGAAAAGCATGGCGGAGAATGGCAAAACTCATTGGATCGAGTTCCGGAGCGGTCTGCGGTTCATAGTCGAAGTCAATGATCAATCCTTTTTCCGGAGGTATGTTGTCGATTGCTTCGTAGAGTTTTCTTACCGGCGGCATCACACGGACCTTTTCAACGGAAGGGAAGATCAATGGCAGGACGACCACAGTCAGCAGAATGAGGTAGATGATTCTGCGGTCGATATTATTCAAGATATCGAGTATCTTCATTTGCCTCCTCCTCCCAGCCACGACCGTTCAATGCCCAGGATGATCTTTAGGGCCGTCGCCAATACGCCCAAGGCGACACCGAAAAGAATACCGCGTTGCCCGGCTACGTTGGGCACGTCCATTATCCACTGGGCGAATGAGGGTAGGTGGGGCGATACGCGGTCACCGAGCGGCAGCACTCCGATCATGACGATGAATGCGGCAGCAAGGAGTAGAGTGGCTTCGGTTGACCGAACTCTGAATGCCCGGTACGCAGCCGATGCCATGAAAAAGGCCAGCAGTGCGAACATGGTAGATCCGAGCGGTACAGCGACATTCCAATAGATCGTCCAGATGTCAAACTGGAATGTGCCGATTGTGGTCGGGAGTATGCCGGTGCCCCTTACACCTCCGAAGAGACCGATGACCGAACTTATTACAAAGGTGATGATCAGTATCCATGAATACTGCCAGTTCTCGCGTTTTCTCTTGATCTTATCGATGTGTACTCTAAGGAGGCTGCCGAGACCCAGGACCAGAGCAAAAGCCGCCAGGATTCGCAAGAATTCATTGCGCAAGAACTCGTCACTGTTCTGGATGAACGGATGGGGTACGAAGAAGGGTATGATACCGAGGATGCCGAAAACGAACACCAGGATCAACGGAAAGGTTTTTTTCATCGTATCCTCCTAATTGAAGAGCCCCAGTACCGGCAGCGCCGTTAATAGAGCAATGACTGATGCTATTATCAGCACGAGACCGATGAAGAACTTGCCCCAGTCTTCTCCCTTGATCGAACCCAGAAGCAGCGGTTCCTTTGATATGTAAGCAGAGGCAGCATAGAGTTCTTCACCGATCAATGTGTAGTCGCACGCGGTGACGAAGAATGGCAATTGCGATACTTGGTCAGTACCGGCGATCTGGATCGCTCCGGTCGAAGCTCCAGTCTCGGCGAGGATGAGTGATTCAGCTCTGAACCAACCAACAAGGAAGTTCGTGGCAGGTCGTTCCCGAAGCATGACCCCGTCGATCGCGGCCGCATACGCGAATTGCGAATCAGTGACATAATAGGCACAATCCGGATCAAACGAATCCGGCCTTCCGACATTGGCATACGATTCCTTGATGATTTCACGCGCCACTGTATAGACGATCGGATCGCGGTTCGGATTGATCAGCTTCGTGTCATACTGGGCGCATTTCTTTGCCACTTCACCGAGGATGTTGAGCGACGCGATGGTCGCGATGTCCTCGATGTACCCGATTCCCGGGCAGTAGAGAATAGGCTTACCCATCTCGGTCGCCCGGCCTACTGCATCATCGATTGCCTGCACCCCTGCGATCTTTCGGATGAACATGGCTTTTCCACGACGCGCGGCGTAGGTGAAGTAGAGAATGATCGCGCCGAAGATGATCAGGGCGGCAAAGACGTTCAATTTTGGCCGATCGATCCATTGCGGTCGGCTGAAAACGTTCGCCGAAGGTTCCGAGTATGATCTGACCGAATCGATGACAGCTGCGACCTTGTATCTGTATGGGATGCCATCGGCTGTGTTGTCTTCTATGTTATTGCGACCTTTGCCGATGAATCCCACCCTTTCGAAGTCGGCGCCGTCGGCACTGCGGTATATCTCGTAGCGTTCGACGGCGGCGTCTTCGGGCGACAGCTGCCATTCTATGACGACAGTGCCCCCGCCATCATCCGGTTTATCGTAAGCCCTGACATTAGTGGGTGGAGCTAGCCCCATTGTTGCACATATTATTATCGGTATCACTGAACCTCCTTCAAATAAAAAGCAATTGGGTTGGGATGCTTGACTTCATTCTTCTATTAGCTTTCTTTTTCCAGAAGAAGTCCATACCAGCGCTAATCCATATATCTGCCGTGAGACGATTTCGTATTCATTGATCACATCGCAGCACAGTTCTATTTCTATCCCGTAAATATCGCGTACCTGACTCAAAGATACAATTGTTTCGTTACTTTCACCGAGTGCGTCGTCAAGATATCTTTGGAAGCCTTTATGCTGATGTTTTTCTGAATATCCCTCGGCGATGAGTCTTGGGATCGCTTTTACCGAACGTCTCAGTTGATCCGCTAGATCATATTTCTCTTCACTCGGAAGTTTCGGGATGATATGTTTAATGAAAACAATAGCAGAGCTATAGAACTTCTGATATATTCCCAGATCTCTAAAGCTGGCTACTTTCTTCAAATAGCTGCTCCCTTATGCATAGTTCATCCTGCTATCGCGCTCTTAGACTCTGCTACGGTTACAGTATCCAGCATCTCAACCTCATCCTATTGACTATTCCTTACATTCACACGGTGTTGCGTGGCATTTCGGACAACCCTTTCGGTATTTGTCCATCGATTCCTCGGCGTCGATATCTAATATTGAGGCTACTGATAGAAGCCAGGCAAGGCAATCGGCGAATTCCTCTTGGATTTTTTCTTTGTTCCCTTTTCTGACCGCTCTCGATAATTCGCCGATCTCTTCAATGAGCCAGTTGAAGGTCTTGTGGACCCCGCGTTTCGAATCTTTCTTGAGGTATATCTCTGCAATGAGCCCTTGGTACTTATTCAGATCCATTAGAAAAGATGGTTACTGGGTTGGGTTTGCGATGCTGGATTGAAATGATGTATTCGATTTATCATGAGTTTCTAGACAATTATATGTGCAGCGATTGAAAAATCAAGGTTTAAAAGAAGAGAGAAGGGGCAATGCCCCTTCTCTATGGTGTTGACCGTCACGAATTACGTGACGTTGATTACTGCTGGGTACTCGTTAGTCGAACCTCAGTGTTGCGGAGAGTCTCCAGTTGGATAAGTCGGTGAGATCATTGAATCCCATGAAATCAATCTGGAGGTTGTTATTGACGCGCCAGCCAAGTCCATAGTAGTAATCAGTTTGTGGAACAGTTTCGGTCTCCTCTGTGACCGAACGCTCGGGCCTCGGACCAGGGTCGGCAAAGACCTCTGTCTGGGTGCCGTCGCCGTACACGGTAAAGGTGTGCATCGGTGCATAGTCAATCATTTCAGTGGTCGTTGTGCGATCGTTGTAGGAAAGTGTGTGTTGGGCGCCGATCCTGAATGCCAGAGGCTTGGCTATGGCAAATTCGATGCCCACCGGAATTATGAAGCTGTTCATGCTGCCGTCGACCATGGTCATCCATGTTTCATTTTGCGTTATCGTGCGCGTGTAGTCCTCGGGTCCGGAAATAGTATCGCCGTTATCATAAACCTCGATCGAGACCGTCGTGTCCAGCGCCGTCGTGGAATCCGTATATGATGATGTATGGAAGAGAATGCCGATGCCGAACTTGAACCGCGGTCCGATGTTGAACAGGTGTTTTGTGCCGGCGATAATGCCTTTGCTGCTATAGGTGCCGTCATGATAGGTGATGGTGTTCAGAGTATTCAATGTGAAATCACCGTAGCTTTCCTCACGCGTCGTGAGATGGTAATCCGCTGCATCATCCGAATAGCTCTGCGACATCGTGTAGAAATCGAGATAGAACCTGCCTTGCGCATTTTCGTTGTAGGTGTAGAAAGACTTTAGCCCGATATTGATTCTGCTGCCTGACCGTGGCCGTTGGATGGAATCGAGAACTGAAACGAGCGTGTAACTCGTATCCGGGTTCATCGGTATGTCGTATTCGGCCGAATCCCCGATTATCAGAGCTTCGCTTTCCGAATTGATCAATGCGAATGCCAGGTTGAGGCCGAGCGAAATATTCTCCCGGTCCATCCAGGCGCTGAATCTGATATCATTCTGGTTCGTGCTGCTGATGTCGTCACCTGCAAAATCCACCGTGCTCAAGTATAATAGAGTATCTGCAATTAGGTCTTCGTTCGCAAAGTAATAGCCGAAATTGTTTGTCGGGCTCGTGCTTGTCATTTTGTAGTCGGAATGCATGAACCCGAGACCAAGTCGGAGGTTATTTTGCATCTTCGTCCCGACGGCAATGTACCAATCGCTGCTGCTTATTTCCTCGTACGCCGAGGCCGTGTTGGTTTCGACGGTGCGATTGGCAAAATTACCGAGCGTGTCCGGGTTGTTCCAGTTGATGGTCGTCACTTCTGCGCTTCCATAGAGCGGTTCTCCGTTGGGGCCGTAGAGTTCGGTGAACATCGCTGTCTTGTCCGCACGACGGTCGTACATCAAACCTGGATAGTAGTTACCAAGACCTGCAACGCCGCCAATGATGAAGTAAGGTTGACTTCCACCCGAGAACAGCTGCTCGTCGCCGGTCACGAAGTTCGCGAGACTCGTCCAGAGCCGGGCACCTCCGATTTCGGGTATTCTTGCGGGATCGAACAATAGATCATAGTCGTCTTCAAACAGCCCGGCAGTCGATTGATACCTGAATGATTCGGTGACCAGCCCGAAAGATAGCGACAACATAATCGTGAATATCACGACGTATTTCATGCTTTTCCTCCTTTGGATGATGTTGTCTTCTGATTGAGAACTTTTTTTGTTGTGCCTCCACCCCCTTTCTAAGGTGTGCCATACGGCACTCTACCGATTTCGGAATTATATATACTTTTGCCATTTTGTCAAGGATTAATTCTTTCGGGGATGCGACAAGGTACTTGTATGCGGAACGAAATGATTCAATGTCGTATGCTGTAGCAGCCTGCACGGTATATTACTGTAATTATCGGGATCCGTTGCCAATCACATATACAATACCGATCAAGCGGCAACATGTAGTAATGTATGACCATGTCATGATCAGCGGTTTGCCGATACGATCAGGGATTTCGACATCGCTTGACTATTCAGGCGATTGGTGTATTATGTAGGAAACTTGGACGCAGGTATGATTAAACTCGTTGGCGTGGAATACTCTATCGGTGAGCGTACGCTTCTGGAGGATGTCAATGCAAATCTCAACGCTCATGACCGCGTGGGATTGGTTGGTCCAAATGGCAGTGGTAAGACTACGTTGCTCCGCATCCTCAAAGGCGACGTCATACCATCGAAAGGGCAAGTCGAGATGCGTAAGAAAGTCAGGATCGGTTACCTTCCGCAAGAAGAGACCATTCTTTCAGGCAGTACCGTGCTCGATGAGGTGCTGTGCGACTACCACAGGTTACATCATGCTTTGACGAAAGCGCGTGAGGGTATCGGCATTCATCCGGATTCAAAGGAGTCGTTGAGGAAGTATGAAGGTGCCGAAGAGAGGTTCAGCGAGATAGGTGGTTACGGGTACGAGACGATGGCTTATCGCGTACTTGCAGGGTTGGGTTTTGAGCAGAATGAATATGGAAGGAAAGTCGACGGTTTCTCAAGCGGCTGGCAGATGCGCATCGTTTTGGCGCGGATACTTCTCAACAGGCCGGAAATCCTATTGCTCGATGAGCCGACGAATCATCTGGACATTGAATCGATCCAGTGGCTTGAAGACTATCTCCGGGACTTTGGCGGAGCAATGGTTGTGGTGTCACACGACCGATATTTCCTCGACAAGGTTTTGAAGAATACAAAGGGCATTTCGGGTATCTGGGAGATCGAAGCTGCGGTCTTCCGGACCTATCGATCCAACTATACACAATATCTGCGGCAGTCTGCGGACCGAAAGGAACGTCTCATCCATCGGGCGAAGGTTCAGGAAAAGCGTATCGAACAGATCCGTGAATTCATCGCCCGTAACAGAGCCAACAAGTCGAAGGCACGTCTTGTGAAGAGTCGTGAGAAATATCTTAGCCGCATTGAACACATAAGGATCGAAAGAGAACGTCGTCGGGTGCGCGTTGATTTCCCCTTGGCAGAAGTGCACAGCCGGAGGTTGGTAGAACTGAGTAATGTGATGAAGAAGTACGATGGAAAAACGATCTTCGAGAATGTCAATCTTACCATTGAAAAAGGCGATAAGATTGCGTTGATCGGCAAGAATGGTGCAGGCAAATCGACGTTGAGCCGTATCATCTGTGGACAAGAGGCGCCATCGCGCGGTGAGCGAAGAGTGAGCGAACGACTGCGGGTCGGATTATTCTCCCACGAACTCGTACGCAGCCTCGATCCAAACGCAACCGTGATTGATGAGGTGCTCAAGGATGTTTCCCCTGAGCTGAGCGAGAAAATCAGGAATTACCTGGGTTTGTTTCTTTTCGCCGGGGATGATGCTTACAAGCGAATAGGTGTTTTGAGCGGCGGAGAGAAAACGAGACTCGTAATCTTGAAAGCAATGCTCTCGCCATCAAACCTGCTCATACTCGATGAACCAACCTACCATCTCGATAAGGATTCGACTGATGCCATACGACGTGCGGTGCAGATCTACAAGGGGGCCGTGCTACTTGTGACCCATGACCGTGATCTCATTGATTCCTTTGCGGAGCGTGTCATTGAGTTGAATCATGGAAGAATCCATGACTATCCTGGCGATTTTTCTTACTACCTGCACCGAAAGAAAAGTGGTGGTGCGACGGATAAAGCAGAGATGAGACTACGCAAGAAACCTTCCAAGATGGAGCAGTTGAAACAAAAGATTGCGCGGATGGAACGACGCAGGGATCAATTACGTGAGAGCTTCGTGCGTCAGGCTCAGACAAACTACTCCAAGAAATCGCGGCGGCTTTTCGAGGAATACAAGAGATTGGTCGATGAAATAGGAGAATTGCAAACCCGCTTAGACTTGGAATTGAATGATGTACATAATCAATAGGCGGTCCAGAAGCAGGACAGGGCTCGTTGGAGGGAAAGCCCATAATTTGTTCCGGCTTTGCCGGAAATTCCGGGTGCCCGAATTCGCCGTTGTATCAATTCGTGCCTACAGCGAGTATATGCGAACCGGGGAAATGGTGCCGCGTTTGGGGCGAGAAATCGAAGAGACATTGAACTATTTTCTATCTAAAGGCAGAGTAGTGGTTCGTTCTTCCTGTACGGCCGAGGATCTCCCCGGCATATCCTTTGCCGGGATGTACACGACGGTGCTGAATGTTGGTGATTTAGACGCGGGTCTGGATGCAGTCGTTAGGGTTTGGCAGTCGGCGCAGTCGAAGCGTGCAGTAGAATATTCGCGGCAGATGGGTTTACGGGCAGGTCAAATGGCGGTGATCATACAGCGCCAACTCGCTCCCGAAGTCAGCGGTGTCATGGTTACTCAGAGCCCTTTTTCGATAATGGAGGTTTTGATTGAATGCTGCGAAGGCCTGGGCGACAAGTTGGTCTCCGGAGCCGTTGTGCCGACCCGGTATCGTGTACGAGATGGTAAAATCATTGAGGGGACCGGACAGAATCTGCTGTCCAATGATCGGTTGAACGACCTGGTGGCAACCGGCAAGAAGATCGAGCGTGTCTTCGGGTCTGCCCAGGACATCGAATGGGCAATTGAGAAAAACAGATTATACATTCTGCAATCTCGACCGATCCTTCTGCACGCTGCCGCGCGTCGCAGCAAGGGCAAGGTTTGGTGCAATGCAAACGTTCGTGAAACAATACCCGACCCGATATCGCCGATGACATGGTCAATATTCGATACCTCATTCTTCCCTGGTATTATGATCGACGTCTTCGGTTTTCCAATCAGTGAAGAGCAGTACCGGAAGTTCCGACCGGTAGAGATGCTCTCAGGAAGGCTGTATTGGAATTTGAACAACACACTCGCATACGGCAGGCCGATAGGTCCGATCCTCGATTTCATGAAGGGCGATCGAGCCGTTGATCCGCAGATGGCTACTGCGTTCAGGTCCGTCGACATTCAGGATCTACCGAAGATACTCTCCGCGCCGCGCATGTTCCTCTTCAGTATTATGGCGCTGGTGCGCCTCTTCTACTACCTAGCGCTGAGTTTCATCAGGTACGGCTGGATGAGGAATAAGATTGCCCGGGTGAACTTGAAGATGGATGCATACTGCGCTGGTTTCGAATCAAGTTCGGATCTTAGCGAAGCTGTCGCCAAAGTGAAAAACTGGATGCGGTTCATTCTGAAAAGGTTCGCAAGGAAATATTTCGGCGGGATCTTCCTCGGTGTTTTCAACCTCGGATTACTGGGTGCTATGCTCAGCATAAGAATGGGCAAGAAAGGAGAGGCTCTGGCGCGCAAGACCATAATCGGCATAATCGATAAGACGGGAGAAATGGCGATATGCATAAACCGATTGGCCCAGTCCGCGCGGGCAAAGTTATCGGTCGTTAATGTGGCAGCCTTGAGGAGACTCTATGCCCGTGATCCGGACTTCCGCGCAAGAGTGGATCGATTCATGGACGACTACGGACACCGTGGTCCGGGTGAGTTTGATGTTGCTAACCTGAATTGGCGAGAGGATCATGATATGCTCTACAGAGTCATCGCAACTGCACGTGGCAGTGGTGGTTATAGTGTGCAGCGCGAAAGAATCATCAGCGAAATCCTGAGCTCAGTAAGACCGTTCGAGCGGCAGATACTCAAGACATTTATTCCGCGTCTCGAAGCCTTCATCCCGCTGAGAGAGAACGGAAAACATTATTACCTGAAAGCCACGGCAAAAGCGAAGGATCAAGTCCTTATAATAGGAGAACAGCTGGCCGATAAAGGGTATATGCAGAAACCGCGTGATATTTTCTTCCTCACGCTCCGTGACCTGGAAGGGGTATTACACGAAACGTCTGCAAAACATGACTTGCGAGCGACTGTAGCTAGGCGCAAGAAACAGTGGCATGAATACCGGCGTGCCGAAGTCCCGGACATCATATACGAAAGCGGTGAGCGTATCACAACAGAAGTAGGCAAATCGAGTGCTCTCGTTGGCGAGCCGTTGAGTTCGGGAAAGGTCAGGGCGCGAGCCAGAATAATCTGCGATTTTTCGATGATCCAACGGTTGAAGCACGGTGAGATACTTGTGACACATCACGCGGACCCCGGGTGGACTCCCCTCTTCACGATCGCTTCAGGGCTCATCATCGAAGTGGGAGGGGTCGTATGTCACGCCGCGATGGTCGCCCGCGAACTCGGTTTACCTGCCCTTTCTCTAGCCGGTGCAACATCGGCTATTCCCGATGGAACGCTTGTCGAATTGGACGCCGATAAGGGAACCGTAGTATTCATCGAATCCCCTGAAAAAAAGTAAGATGTGATGCCGGTCCGTGCTACGATCGGCGGTTGTGTTCGGTCAGGCGCCAAGCAGAGGGTTCTGTTCGAAGAATTTCCTGGCGGCTGCCTGTTGCGCTTTCTTCTTTGAGTCGCCCGACCCCCTGGCGACTTTTTTCTTGTCGACATAAAGGTCAACGTGGAAGATCTTACGATGGGGCGGACCGTGCGACTTCGCTACGCGGTAACCGATCCGGCGTTGTTCCTTCATCGCCCATTGGTTCAGCAGTGATTTGTAGTCGTGCATTTCGGAGACATCCTTCCGCAGGATATGTTTTCTTATGAACTTTCGGGCACTGGTCAGATTTCCATCGAGATAGGCCGCACCAATAACCGCTTCGACGGCACCGGCGACGTTCTTGGGGCGCTCACGGCCGCCGGTCAACGCCTCGCCCTTATCCATGAGAAGATAATCTCCGATCCGGAGTTCACAGCCGACGGCATGGAGCATGCCCGTGTTCGTGTACTTGACCTTCATATCATTCAATTCGCCCTCGGTTGATTCGGGATGTTTCTTATACAGGTACTCACGGACAATGAGCTCCAACACGGCATCGCCGAGGAACTCCAGTGTTTCGTTGGACTTCGTGAGTCTCGTCCCGTTACGGCCGAAGGACGAGTGGGTAAGGGCAAGCCGCAGAAGAGTCTTTCTGCGGAATGTGATACCCATCCGTTTCTGAATGGCCCTATAATCGAGCGATGGCATCGATCTCCACGGCAACGTTCATGGGTAGTGAACTTATAAAAACGGTGGTGCGTGCAGGTGGCTGGGAAGGGAAGAACTGTGCATAGACCTCGTTCATTGGCGCAAAGTCTTCGGGTTTAGTTAGATAGACAGTCGTCTTCACTACTGAGGACATGCTCGCACCTGCAGCTTCGATGACTGCCTCTAAGTTCATCATCACTCTCTTCGTCTCCTCGGCAATGCCGCCGGCAGTGATGGCTCCGGTACCGGGATCGATGGCGATCTGGCCCGCGGTAAAAACAAACCCGCCCGCTTTAATTGCCTGCGAATACGGACCTATCGCTTCCGGAGCGTTATTCGTTTTGACAACCGATTTCATGTGCTACTCCTTTTGCACGATGCCGTTGATAATGGCATATCGTTGGTTATTGACATAGAACACTTCGGGTTTGCGTACCGGCAACTTGGGTTCATAGACGAACCAACCCTTGAGCTGCATTCTTTCGACCAGATCAAGGGCGGTCGATTTGTCGGAGAATCCGCCGAACTTTATGCGGTACATATTGGTCGAATCAATGATGACCGGTACGCCCTCCGCACGCATCTCTTCGCGCGCGCGCGCGGCATTTTGGTGGTGCGTAAACGCACCCAGTTGCAGGTACCACAAAGAATCGATTCTCATCGGCCAATCCAGTGCTCCTTCTGGTAGCCGTCGTTGTACATTGATCGGTATTACGGCAATTGGATCTGCTTGGATCAGGTAGAAGTTATTATCGGCGTCGGTGCCGATCCCGTATGCAGGGTTGGATTCGGCCAGCAGTCGCGATATGGTGTATCTATTTTCAGCCCACCCATATGGCCGAAGAACAGTTGCGTCAAGCAGAGCAATACCGCTCTTCGTCAACACAAAGGAACCACAATGGCCCTGTTGGTCAGGTGTCGGTTGGAAATCGATTATTCCTCCGCTTCTGCTCACTAGAAAGACGCCTTGGTCGGAATGCATATAGAATCCTTCTGGACGCACGGTGAATGTCATGACCGTGAACGCCAGGTTGATCTTCTTCGTCCTTCGCAGCAGCATGTCGAATATGCTTAGATCATTCTTGATGTCGACCGCAGCCAGGGTTTCCGTGTGCTCGTCATAGACTATGCATTTGACGCGCTCAATCGTCTTTTTTCTAACTATCTTTCCCGTCCGCATATCAATCACTTGCAGTACGCTATTCGCGCCCCCGTCACTGAGCAGAAAGAGTTGTTTACCTTTGGCAGGTCCTAAGATCGACTGGTCTTTCACGATTGGCTGATGGTCGCCTCTTTCAATGCCGATGCCTGATTTGAAACCTAAGTTCTGACGGTCAAGGATTACGATTTCATTGGAGGAAAGCAGTATAATCTCGCTCTGTCCGAGTGCGAGGTAATTGAAGCGTAGTGGCAGGGGTGTTTTGTCGGTGATCTTCAAGCCTGCGGGCTCGATCTTGTATATATAGTCGTCAGTGGCGACATACAGGAAATCCTTGGTCACGCAGTCGATGATCGGGCCGCGGAAGCCGGTTGCGATGAGCGCATGATCCGTGCGGGGCGCATAAAGCGTCGAGTCGAGGAAAAACGACGAAACCAGGTTGAAGAGGAACAAAGCATTGATCATCATATGTAAGTTTAGGCTAAAAATCGACGGAAATCAAGGGTCCGATTCCCGCGTGAACTCTCAGCGCATTCTCCAGCGTTTCTGTCCGTGCAAGTTCAGTATTGACTTCAGATGAATATTAAATAGAATTACTATCAAGGAGGCACGATGAAAAAGTTAATCTTCCTGGGTATTGTCTTTCTTTTTATTGCTTGTCCACCCACGGCAAAGAACGCAGCAAGAATATACATCCAGCAAGGCGAGTACGAAGCGGCGAAAGAGCAAATACTGATCGGTTTACAGGGTGCACCGAATGATTACGAATACTATGTTTTGTTGTCAAAGGTGGAAATCGGCATGGCCGATTGGCTGGCTGCAACCGATGCATTCTACCGGGGTATTGCCGTTGATTCGGGCAAGACAGTGAATTGGCTTCTCAATGATAAGCAGAATATTCCAGTCTACTGGCAGGCATTTTACAATGCAGCGGTTAGTTTGATGAATGCGAAGCAGTATGATAGGACGCTGAAGAATTTGAGATACTGCGAGCTATTCGATCCGAAGAACGTGAGTCAGTATATCCTCGAGGGTGGAATCTACAGTGAGTTGGGCGAGAAAGAAAAGGCGGGCGCCGCCTACACGAGAGCATTGAGTATCGATCCTGAGAATCCCGAGGCGTATTTCATGGTCGGCAGAGCGAAATTCGATAAGGGCGCGTACGATTCGGCACTCGTTGATCTGGGGGAGGCAGAGAAATTCTTCTTAAAGAAATATGACCGGACGGCAAGGATCGTATTTCAGAATCTTCCTGCAGTCGATAAAAGCATCTCAAAGGAAATAATACAACTGTGGGGCGAGAAGAACGAAGAAGCGCTCGATGTATTGGTTAAGGTCAAGTTGGGTCTTGATGGCGGCCTCGAACCGCATCGCCGAACACTCGAACAGTTCTTCAAAACGACGGACGGGTTATCTCGTACCTATTACTACACCGGAATGGTTCATTATAATTTAAGGAATGATTCGCTGGCGCTGTCGAATTTCCTGAAGAGCCTCGATCTGAAGGCTGACGATGTCGATGCACTCTACTATGCCGGTGAGATATACCTTAAGCACAAAAAGTATGATGAATCGATGAAACTGTTCAGAAGGATAACCGAATTTCGAGCAGATGATGCGTATGCATGGTTCTATGTCGGTGTCAATCACACGCAGAAGAAAGAGTATCAGAAA
>CP070705.1:2082716-2112746 GCA_020349965.1 Caldifarciminota bacterium
TTGCGTTATCGTGAAGCGTACCGGGGACAGGCACCTTACGGAGCCAGTCTTCTCGAGATTGCTCTGTCATTAGATTCCTCGCAATGACCGGTTGCGCAGAACGTCCTCTCACTTCTTTCGAGATGCCTATTTCTTCTGGATGCCTTTCAGCATATGCAGCGCTTCCATTACCCAGGATTTGACTAAAAAGGAATATTACAAATACAGGAAACAAAGAGAATCGCATCATATATCTCCCAATGACATGAGCACACATGGATCCGCAATTCGGTAAAACGCATAGGGCAATGCGTGTAGCAAGAGCGTACCGGGGACAGGCACCTTATGGAGCCAGTCCCCTTCAGCATCTCGTTGTTTGGCGTGCTGCGTTAAGCGTCTCGCGTTCGGCATCATCGCACTTTGATAACCTTCTGGGTCACGCTGTTATCAACCACGACAAAGTATATACCTGGTCGTAGACTGTGAGGCATCGCCTCGCGTCCGCTGATGTCGAAGACGCGGCATTCCCTATCAGTGGGCAACACCAGAGGTCCGCGGAAGATCGTGGCACCGAGGAAGTCTCCTGTCGCGGGCGTCACCTGCGAACCCTCTTCCGCACCGGTGCACATGACCGAATCGAGGAACGCAATGGCGATCGGGAAGCGTACGTTCAACTGATTCGAGTGAATGCCAGCATACGGATGCCACTGGTAGCTAATCCCCAGCACGTCGAGGGATTCTACCAGTGCTTCGTGCAAAGGATAACAATAGTATTCATCACTTATGCCGCAGTCCAGGTAGATAGCAATAGTCTCCGGCTGTAGTTGATGAGCGAGGTAGGGCGTGTCGTGCAGCCGCCAGAGCCCGTACACGGTGCTATCTATATTCCCCTGGGTATCGAGGATGAAATCAACGTAATAAGGCGGATCAGTAGTATCCGGAGAGAATGCTCCGCAAAGGGTGAACGCCACGCCGGTAAAAACATTGGCATTTGGGTTATACGTATACGGCGGCGTATTTCCGTTTGCGGCAAGTATGAGCGGTACATAATATTGGAGCATCACACTGTATTCAACGAGCCCGCTGTGGTCCACCACTGCCCGGTAAATGTCAGGATGCTTGAATGCCAGCTTCAACGCACCTGAACCGCCCATTGAATGGCCCATTATTGTGCGGCTACTCCGTGACGGTATGACCCGATATGCCGATTCGATATACTCAATAAGGTCGTAGACAATGTAGTCCTCGAAATCGCCGTACAGAGCCGAATTCGTGTAACAACTACCATAATATGGACCCACGCTGGCATCCGGCTTCACCATGATCACCGGCTCGACATGACCGTTGCCTATCAACGTATCAAGGTGATAGTAGAGTTCTGAATAACTACCATGGTTGCTTCCTCCGCCATGAAGAAAATAGATGACCGGATAATCTTCAATGGACGTGCTATACCCTTCCGGTAAGTAGACTTTCATATAACGTGTAGCATCAAGCGCTTCGCTATAGAACGAATCGGTAACAACTGTACCAGAAGCATTCATAAGAGTGGATACAGCCAAGAGTGCGACTAGGATCGTATGATAATTCTTCATTTTACCTCCAATGAATCCTCGTATAAAAATCCGATTCCGTAAATTATAAAATCCCCGATATGATGAGAAATTGCACAGACGTCTCGCGTACGGCGTAGCGCTTTGTCGCGAGATTGCTTCGTCATCCGCCTAAGGCGGATTCCTCGCAATGACGACCGGCGTGGGGGCATGATGCGTTGAGCGTGCTGCGTAAAGCGCCTCGCGTTCGGTATCATCTCACCTTCACTACCTTCTGGACAACCATTTCGTCGAGTTCGATGAAGTAAATACCAGGTGCGGGATTGGTGTTACGCACCTCGCGGCCGGAAATATCGAAAACCTTGTACTTCTTGTCGGCCGGTAGCGGCAACGGACCGCTGACTACCGTCGTAGCAATTGGAACTTCCCCAGACACTGATCGCGTTTCATTTTCAACAACACCTACGTCAACATCAAGATTGCCGTAGATATCGCACTGGCTGGACATTCTCGACCACACACAAAGGTAATGCTCGGGATCAGCCACCACGTAGCTGTCCATAGAACTGTGTGCAGGGTTGGCGATAAGGAACGGCTCACCGAGCGGATTGCCTGACGCATCATACTTGCGCCCCCACAACTCCATGATCACCAGCGCCCATCTGCACCAGACAACCATGTATTCGGATCCGCTAAAACATGTACTACCTGAACTCGTGACCATCACATCGGTCGCAATGGTAAAGACAGGTCCGATCAATGTGCCTTCGGTCGAAACGAACTGGCCGTACACAGTACCCGGGTATTCAGACCAGACGACGAGCATCTTGTTGCCGTCATAGACAATGCAGGTATTGTGCACCTCTGCGACGGCGGACGCCACCCGCATCGTATCGCCGAGTGTGCCGTCCGGATTGATGAACCTACCCGTTATACCGAACGGTGCAAGAAGATGTCCCCAGACTACAAAGTACTTATCACCGATGAAGGCAATGGACGGTTTATGCTGGAAGCTTCCATTGGCTGGGCCCACCTGGATACCGTCCGGGTCGAGAACTTCACCAGCCGTTGTCACCCGTGCCGCATAGACAATGAAGTTGTCGACAAGCCTTCCGTCTGACCAAACAGCAAGATAATTGGTGCCGTCAAAGGCAACCTGTGGATTAGTCTGGATCCCTTCTGCCAGTGATATCTCGATCGAATTGATCGAATCGCATTCTGAAGTGACACGCACTCCATAAATATTACCGGCACTTCAGCAACTATCCCTGAAGACCACCAGAAAATTCGTGCCGTCGTAGGCTGCTGCCGGAGCATAGCCGGCACGGTGTCTGTACAATAACTTGCCGTCGGGATCAAGGACCGTGCCGCTTGTACTTACGCGCGCGCCGAAAACCGATTGCGAGCTGTCGATATCAATATATCGGTAGTCTCCCCAGAACACGTAGTACTGGTCGTTTTCGTATATAGCGCAGGGATAGAACTGGTCACCGGCCGCATTGCAGATCGGAAAATCAGCAGCGGGCATGACTAGAGACAGCATAAGAATATAACTCATATAACCTCCACTTGAATGCCAACGGCATTCAAAAAATCAAAACTAAGTTTCCGCGCACCCCGGGGACAGGCATAAACTTTTGCAACTTTCGAGCACCGCAGATTGTCAGGACGTTCGGCGTCATCTCACCTTCACTATCTTCTGGACAACCATTTCGTCGAGCTCGATGAAGTAAATACCAGGTGAGGGATTGGTGTTACGCACTTCTCGGCCCGCAATATCGAAGACCTTGCATTTTCTGTCCGCTGGCAAAGGGAGAGGACCACGTACGATAGTGGCTCCATAGTCAATCTTCTGCGCCTTGATCAACTCGTGCTCCACGATCCCGGTTTCAGGTGCCAGTTTAAGAAGATAAATATCGGTCTGCCCGGCACCGAACGACCTTGTCTTGGCTGCAACAATATACCCGCCATCAAGTGTCGATCGGGTTATGAAACCCCAATCCTCATAAACGCCGCCGTACGTACTGGTCCACACGACATCGCCATTCTCATCGGTCCTCATGATCCAAACATCACCACCGATCCACTCACCGATCCCGCCGATGAACCCGGTGACGACATAGCCGCCGTCAGCAATCTGAAAAACATGCAAGGCCGCATCATATTGGGCGCCTCCATAGGTCTTTGTCCAGGTTGTGTCGCCATCGCCATTGGTCTTTATCAGGTAAGCATCCCAGTTACCAGCTCCATATGACGATGTGTAGCCGGCAATGATGTACCCTCCATCAGCGGTAGAACTTACCGACGAAGCATAGTCATCACCGGTTCCTCCGTACGTCTGTGTCCATTGCGACATTCCTGATGAGTTCGTGCGCACGAGCCACACATCTGAACCGCCAGCACCGTAAGAATTCGTGAAGCCTGCTATTATGAATCCGTTTGCTGTAGTATCGATCGAGTTACCGCCATCATAACTTTCGCCCCCATACGATCTCACCCACGTGCCATTACCATTTTCTTCAAATGCCAGCACCCCTAGATTGCCCGATGTGTTCCAGCTATTGACATTGATCGCGCCGGTTGCAACATAACCTCCACCCGGATTTTGACAGACGCCGTTGAGCCAGTCATGCAGCATTCCGCCGGTTTCCTCAGTCCACTCCAAATTGCCCAACGAGTCAGTTTTCATGATGTAGACATTCCAATCGTCCGGATCAATCGTGCCCACAATCACATAGCCACCGTCCGGCGCAAGGCACATCGCATGTGCCGCATCAGGATATGTTTCCCCGTAAGTCCGCGTCCACACAGTATCGCCAACCGCATCTGTTCTGACCAAATAGATGTCCCAGTCACCCGCTCCGATGCTGTTAGTGATACCGGCTATAATATAACCGCTATCAGACATTTGGCAGATACCATGGGGTTCCTCATAGTTCAAGTCTCCAATCGTTGTGGTCCATGAAGTATCGGGTGCTTGACCGCGAACGAGAATGGTGACGAAAAGCATGCCGATGATGATTCGGCTAGTCGTTGATATGAGCATTGATTCCTCCCGTTAATCTCATTATCTCACGGATATAGAATTTTGCCTGGGTTCGACCGACCCTGGAAACAGGCAAAATAATACCAAATTTACCGTGACTGTCCAGTATTTTTAACTATTCTTTACTTGGAGTATAATAAAAGGAAGGCTCACTTGGTGCTCACAGACTCGCTCACGATAGCAGCGGGACAGGCATAAACTTCTATACTTTTGGACGTCATTGAGTGAAAGGCTGAGATTGCCGCAATGGGCGTCACGGGGACAGGCACCATGCGGAGCCAGTCCTTCGAGATTGCTTCGTCATTGTATTCCTCGCAAGGACAGAAACAGAGCAGAGATTGCCTCGTCGACCGTCTCAGGCGGGCTCCTCGCAATGACGGAGTGTGCGTGCGGCGTACAGTGTCAAGTGTGCTTCGTTCAGCGTCAAGCGTCGGGCGTATCGCGTCGCACGCGATCTACGACGTACTGAAGATGGTTCGTGCTGGTGCCGCAACAGCCGCCAAGGATCTTCACCCCGTACTTTGAGTTAAGCTCTACCATTTGGTTTCCCCAGGTCGCAATGTCATCGACCTGAAGGGTCTTTGAACCATCAAGGGCAGAGTGATCCATGGAAGAGGCATTGGCCTTAATGCCGACCAGTCGGGATCGGACAATGTCAGGCTGCTCGTCAGCCCGTAAGAATGAAGGATGAGCACAGTTAACCATGTAACCGACCGGTGGTCTGTCACACACCGCGTCGATTGTTCTAAACGCGTATTCCAGGCTTGTCCCGTCGAGAACCTGACTCTTACGATTGATGACAAAACTGATAATGTACGGGTCTTTCGTTGCAGCCATTGCCTGTGCAATGCCTATCGCTTCACAGAGTGCAGGCAATGTTTCGGCGATCAGAAAATCAACACCCGCCTCGGTAAGCTTCTTTATCTGCCACGCATGGAATTCGCGCGCCTCTTCCATGTCAATGGCTTCGGCTGCAATATAACAGTCATTCTTGCAACCGATAAGGCCACCGATATAGATGTTTTCCTGCCACGAACCCCATGTATTACGGAGCTGCCGCATGAACTCAACCGCGTCTCGATTCACGTTACTATTGATCCCTGCGTCGGAGATCCTCTCTCTGTTTGCTCTCCACGTCGGCGTGAGCGTAATGATCGGCACATTGGACTTATTGGCAACCGATATGTAGCCAAAATAAAGTTGCGACAATTGCTCTTTGCCAGTCCCGTCATATATCAATAATGAGTTGACCAACCTTGGGTGCAGGTTGACTTTCTTTGAGCGGCGCAGTGATTCGACGACCGACCCCTCCGCCAATACGAATTTACGTTCGTTCAAAACATGTTCAAAAGACACTATCACTCCTTGTTACGCTCTACGTACCCACACTAATTAAAGAAATATACATGCAACAGGAGGAGAAGTCAATGACTAGATGTGCGCAGTGCATAGAGCAAAGAGCATAGGGCATGGAGCATAGCGTGGGGCGTCACGTAAGATTGCTTCATCGCTCCGCTCCTCGCAATGACGGGAGCGTCACGGGGACAGGCACCTTACGTAGCCAGTCCCCTTAGTATAGCGTTAGGCGTGCGGCGGCATGTATATCAGCGCCACCAGTTGCTTTGCGGGACAGGTTCGGTGGGCAGACCTTTTTCTTCGAAGTATCTCTTCATCTGTGTCTTCATCACGAGATATTCTGACGCAGCATGAGAAACACCTACCAGCACCATCCTCGTCTTTCCTGAAAAATCAGCGATCTCTTGCCTTGCTCGAGCCACTCTTTCCTTTCCACCTTCAGCCTCCGGCGAATACCGTGGATACCATTCACCACTCAGATACATATCACATGAACACTCGTGGGCTTGTTTCAGATAATCAATCTCATCGCCCCCGCCAGCGACGATCGCTATTCGCCCAACCTCTGTGTTGAGACAACCGCCGACTTCCAATCTGGAAACACCGAATATACCCGTTATCCTTTTGAGGAGAGAGTCCGTTCCTACTTGCTCCACAGTACCGATTCTTCCAGCATATCCTGTGCCATACTCTATATAATGCTTGTCTACAGTAACGCCCAAAGCCTCTACTATTGCGGCATTCGTGCCGATTTCATCATGACAATCGAGCGGTGCGTGGCAACTGTAAATGGAAATTCTTCTTTGCTGAAACTTCTTGGTCGATGATAGAGGGATAGGCAAAAATCCAGCTCCGCATACCTCCATATCCAAAGGATGATGCGTGAAGAGCAGTGCGTCGTATATGCCTGAGCCTAATATGTTGTTCAGCACGTCCGGTGTGGCAAATGCGCTGCAGAAAACATGCTTAACCATCGATCCTGCCTTCAACATCAACCCATTGAACTTGTTACAGAACTGCGCTTCGAATACATCCTCGAAGTCAAAATCGGCGCGAGCGTACGTCTTCGGTACCCATTCCTTCATTGCCGGGTCTGCTGGCCACTTCGCCAACTGAAAAAAAGTATCGAGTTCATTTACTATCTCTGCCAATTCGATCGTCCACCTCCGCTCATCCATCCGTTCATCATTTAATCACTTGCCAAAATGATAAGACAAGATTGATTCAAGAATGCTTCACTCAATATTGCAGAACGCCGGTATGCATCGTCATCTTCCATTCGCTACCGATCAAAGAATAAACTTTGCAGGTCCGCCCTTTCCAGTGGTTCGCCTTACCGCTATTCCTATCGATCCACAAAGTGTCAATGTCAACGACCGCAAAAGCTGCGTCTTGTTGTTCAGAGACAGATATTCTCTTGATCTCACGTTTATTATGTGCCAGATGGTGTTTTGAAAAGAAATCAACGTAGAATTCTGTCCATCGCCGGCTGTCAAACCTACCCAATACCATCTCCCAATACAACGGATCATGATCCTTGCTCTGTACGGGCCAAGGCCACACCATATCTTTGTGAAAGACGGAGAGCAGCATTTTCACGTCTTGCGTATCCCACGCTCTGGTCTCACGATCGACGATTTCTCTGATTTGCTCTATTATCTGTTCTTTGATCCCCATCGTTTATTATGACCGGGGGTATTGCGTTGTCAAGTTGAAGAAACCGCCAGAATACTCTGTCAGCCCTCGATCTCGGAGTCACCGCACCTTTACCACCTTACCGACTAATTCCCCGTCGATCTCTACAAAGTAAACACCGGGAGCAGGATCAGTGGCAGATACCTGCCGACCCGCGATGTCATAAACCCTGAACCTGTGTCCATCGGGTAATCGCAGTGGGCCGGTCACTATACTTGCACTGAGATGCTCTGCTCCAACCATGACTTCGGAACCATATGACTCGATCCCGATCAGTATGTCTACGTTCCCGTAGATGTCGGATGGGTATGCCATATCGGTCCAGACATTGAGATAATTAGTGGTACCTGGGACGATATATGAGTCATACGAACTGTTTGCAGGATCGGACACAAGAAAAGGTGGACCCGTTGGATTTCCTGACGTATCGTATTGCCGGCCCCAGACTTCATAAATGTCGCCATTCCTCACACTGTACACGACCATATATCGCGTGCCATCGAAGCACGAGCCGCCTGAACCTGATAGGACCACGCCTGTGGCGATAGTGATCTGACCACCTATGAGATTACCGTCGGTCGACACAAGCTGAGCCATCAACAGATCGGGATACTGGGTCCACACGACGAGAAAGTTAGTACCGTCGAAGCAGACAGATGTTCTGGTGCCTTCATCGGCCGTCGTGGCAATTCTTACAGTATCGCCCAGTGTGCCATCACAATTCACGAACCTCCCTCTAACGGCGAACGGCTGCGAATAATACACCCAGACAACGAAGAATTTCGTACCGGTGAACGCAAGTGACGGATGATATTGCCCTTCATATGTATCAGGGCCTATCAAGATCCCGTCAGCGTCGAGAACTGCGCCACCAGGCGTTACCCGTGCACCATATATCCTGAAGGCGCCAGGGATACGGTCATCCGACCACACAACCATATAATTGTCGTTGCCAAAGGCAACTTCAGGTGTTATCTGAACGCCGGTCGCATAAGATATGTTGATTGAATTTATCGAATCACAATCGGGAGTGACACGCACTCCGTGAATATTACCGGCACTTCAGCAACTGTCCCTGAAGACGACAAGTAAATTCGTGCCATCGAAAGCCGCAGAGGTGGCGAATCCTGCTTGCCTCTCAAACAATAGTTTGCCACCTGGATCGACGACTGTGCCGTTCGTGCTTACACGAGCCCCGAAAACGGCATGCGTGCTCTCTGCAAGATAGTAGCGATCATCGATCCAGAATACATAATACTGATCATTTCCGAACACGGCGCACGGATACTGCTGTACGTCAGGCGCAGTGCAAATGGGGAAATCGGCACAAGGCACGATTAACGACAACATCAACATACATGTCATAATTCCTCCAACAGGTAGCACAAATCCCCTTCACGAAATGAAGAAACGAAATCTGGACATACATCCACATCCAGTGCACTGAAAACACATCTGCCTACGGCAGACTGCAGAAACGCTGCGCTGAAGACATGCCTCGTCATCTCAGCCTTTTTCTGTCGTGACATTATAAATAGAAAGCTCACTCATGACTCACACACGGACTCTCGTCCCTCGCTTCAGCGTGCACCACATGATATAATTGTCGTGTATTCGTGGAACAGATACTTCTTGTAGCGCTGCTTGCCTGTAAGTTCACGCAGAATACCGAGCTTGTCGAATCGGTTTACCAGTTCGGTCCCGGATTCTCGCGATATCTTGAATTCCTCGGTTATTGCTTTCACGTCGATGATCGGTCTGGCAAATAGCAGGTCGATCAATTTGACCGCATAGATGCTCGAAATACGGTTCTCGTACAACCGGTCGATCAAATTCTCCTTCAGACGTATCATCTTTCCAGCAGTAACCCCGGCTTCCTCTGACACTTCGTCAACGCCTCTCAGGAAAAATGCTATCCATGACTCCCAATCACCTTGGGTGCGTGCGCGCTGCAGATGTTCATAGTATTCAGCCCGGTTTCTCTTTAAATAGTGACTCAGGTACAATAGGGGCCGGGTCAATACTTCTTGGGCAACGAGAAAGAACGTGATCAGCAATCTACCGATCCTGCCGTTACCGTCCAGAAAAGGATGTATAGTCTCGAACTGAGCATGTATCACCGCGGCCTTAACCAGTGCCGGTATATTATCTTCTTTATTGAAGAACTTTTCGAGATTGGCCATGGCAGCCAAGATTTCGTCGGCAGGAGGAGGTACGAAGTGCGCTTCAAACACGGTTGCGCCTTGCGGGCCGATCCAGTTCTGTGCCCTTCGAAATTCACCGAGTTTCTTCTTGCCCCCGCGCGTGCCTCCAATCAATATCCGGTGGATTTCCTGGAAAAGGTGTGCGTTGACACGCCCATTCGTAAAGTGCTCGATTCCATATTCCATTGCCCTTATGTAGTTGACGACCTCTTTAACCTGTCGGATATCATCCCTCGGCTTCATCTCTGCTTCGAATTCAAGTACTCCTTCAAGTGATGCCTGGGTTCCTTCGATCTGAGAGCTCAAAAGTGCCTCTTTCTTTACATACATGGCAATGAAGAGATCAGGGTTAGGCAATACAGTTACAATGCCATCAAGCCGGGCAATTGCGCGATCGGCCTTGGAGAGCAGGGCCTGCAGCGCATCATCGTATCTTATCGGTGGATCAGGAGGCAATGGCCGGGGCACGAAGGCCATGAAACCTCCTGGCTGCTTAATGAACTCTCCGGCACGCTCCTTCATGCGATCTCCATAGATAACTTTCTATTTTTCATGCCAAAAAAAACATCTCCAATTTAAGTCAACAAAAGTTGACTAAGAAATTAATGCGCAGATAAGTCAATATTATCTTACTTCTCTTCGACATAGTGACTTTAAGTCAACAAAATCTTACTTAAATATTGTATTTGTAAATAGGGATTTGTCAATACTTCTGTCCGGGGACAGGCACGCACTTTTGCACTTTTGCTAGAAAACCATTCAGTGTGTTATTGTAATTCCCGTTGATTTACCTACTGTCGTTACAATCACCAATATCGTTACTCCCTGCCTTCCAATCACTTTCCAACACTGTATTGCTCAAAGCCTAGTTGCCGTGCAACTTTGAGAATTGACAATAGTGTAGTTGGCGTTATACTCGTATCAAGTATACCAGGGAGGAATCATGCTTGGCTGTAAGGGAAAAACACTATGTGGAAGTGTAATAATGGTCCTAATTGTCCTAGCTTCTACTTCTATCGGTTATGCCCAAGAAACTCCACAAAAGTCATCACCTAGATTTCATTGGTTGAACATTGGCATCGGCACCCGTCCGTATGACCTCACCCTCGGCATCAGTTATTCTATTCAATTCAATCAGATTATAGTGGGCGCCCGCTCCATTTACTCTACTGAGGTATACATTGATCTACTTAACTTCGGTTACTACCAAAGTCCTCCTGAAACCCATAACCTCTACGACTACGGAGTCCTCATAGGATACAGTACGAGAAAACCACAATCAAAATGGGCAATATCTATTGCAGCCGGAATAAGCGGCACCGGTAGCGATTTGTACAATACAACATTTGGAGTTCCGATCGAGGCCCAATTCCTCTTAAACCTAAGAGCCAATGTTGGAATAGGGCTCTACCTATTCGCGAACCTCAACAAGGAAAAGAACTTCAGCGGTGTAATTTTTTGTTTGCAGGTAGGAAACCTGCGGTAGACGCATCGGACCCAGCCTGCTCGGGTACAGGCATAAATCTCCGCGATGCAGGATACATAATCAATGAAAAGGGCATAGAGCGAAAAGCGTAGCGTATGGCGTTAAGCGTGAAGCTTAGCGCGTAAGGCGTTATCGTGAGATTGCTTCGTCATTACATTCCTCGCAATGACATCCCGTAACGGGTAACGCGCATAGAACGTTAGGCGTAATGCATATGGCGTAGAGCGTCAAGCGCCCTCCGGGGACAGGCACCTTACGGAGCCAGTCCCCTTGGACGTTAACGTACCTTGACGATCTTTTGCACTATCGCGCCTTCACGTTCGATGAAGTAGATTCCCGGCGCCGGATTGGTGCTAGGCACCTCGCGGCCTGTGATGTCATAGAGTGTGTACTCCCCTCCATCGGGGAATCGTATTTGATCCATGACGACTGTTGGAAAAACGGATCCCGTCGAAACAATATTACCAACGTCCTCTTGAATGCCGATGACGTCGCTCTCCCACCAGGTAATCTCGTTGCTACTGCTCGCCGCGCCAAGAACGTCTAGATCACCGTCACTGTCAACGTCCGCAGCATACACCGCAGCTGCTCCGGTGTCATTGGCTGCGATCGTGTGCCTTGTGAAACTCTGGTAACCGTTGTTCTCATACCAGACGAACTCGTTTCCGTAGAAGGCCGCACTGATTACATCGACGTCGGCATCGTCATCAAGATCGGCTGCAAAGACCGCGCTTGCATACAGCAAGTTGTTATCGATGATGTACTGAGTAAAATTCTCGTTGCCGTCATTACTGAACCAACTGAGGCGATTCATGCCCCGGGCTGCACCCAGAA
Organism: Caldifarciminota bacterium; assembly: GCA_020349965.1. GTDB lineage: Bacteria > Hydrothermota > Tepidihabitantia > SM23-42 > SM23-42 > SM23-42. The sequence goes on from CP070705.1 coordinate 2,094,870, forward strand.
CATCCATATCAGAATCACCATCTACATCGATCGCGTATACTGCACGCGCTTCGCTGAAACCACTTACTATCAAACGCTCGGTGAAATTCTCACTGCCGTCATTGTCCCACCACCGAATGCTATTTACGTAGACACCAGCACTCAGCACGTCTATGTCATTATCGCCATCCAAGTCGCATGCATAAAGGCCCCATGGACCGATAAATCCTACCCCGACGGTATCAAAGGAAAAGTTTTCGTTACCGTCATTCTCCCACCATACGATATCGCCGGTATAGTACCCGGATGCAACGATGTCCACATCCCCATCCGGTTCTACGTCGATCCCGTAGCATGCAATCGCGGAATTGAGTAATGGTGCCAATGCATGGTAGGTGAAATTTTCATTACCGTCATTCTCCCACCAGGCAACACGATTGGCTTCAGTGGCAGCCCCGATTACATCGATGTCACTATCGCCATCGATATCGATCGCGTGTACGCAGTATGCGCCGTCGAAATTATCCGCAATCGTATGCTCTGTGAAAACCTCATTGCCGTCATTCTCCCACCACACAACATCATCGTCGCTGTACGCAGTGCCAAGAATATCCATATCACTGTCCCCATCCAGGTCAATGGCGAAGACCCACGAAGCAAACATAAAGTTCGTATCGATGACGTGTTCGGTCCAGCCGATCTGAGCAGACACACACACAGGAAAGAAGCACAAAGATAAAAGACCCGACACTACAATCTTCATTTTTTCCTCCTTGAACGTTAAAAGGATACATCGGAGAATTCTAACAGCTGATCATGGGAATGTCAAGTGATGTAAGAGGACGCGAAGGATGGATGTTTGGCACCTGACATCAACATATCGAATTGACAATTTCAAATCTAACCACTCGGCTTGTGTTGACAACGCAGTGCACGAGAGGTATACTACGCGCGAGGATCTGTGGCAGACTACTTAAAGTATTTCAACAAGCCAATCGACGTAACAATCAGAAAGCGCATATCGTGTCGCACATTTGCAGACCGTTTGATCGACGAGAAGGATAAAGAGGAACTGCTGACTTTCTGCCAGATTATCAACACCGGCCTCAGGGACGAGAAGGTCACTTACCACCTCGCTGAATTCGGCATCGAAGCGTTAAGAGATAGAAAGATATCCGCCTATGGACTGATCAGGAATGCAAGGAGCTTTGTCTTCGGTATAATCGACAAATCTGATTCACATAATGTTAGTTATGGTTATGCAATGGAGCACCTGGTACTGAAGGCAACTGAACTCGGTATCGGCACATGCTGGGCCGGTTACTTTGATCCGTACGTGACACAGGATGTACAGGTGCATGAGAACCAGGCAATCCCGGCCGTTGTCATCGTCGGGTATGCAGCAGAAACGAAAACCATACGGGAAAAAGTCGCGCGGCTCGCAATAGGGGCATCAAGAAGGCACAATTGGCAAAAGATTTTTTTTCATGGAAGATTCGACAAAACATTGGCTTCGGAAGCTGCTGGACCATATAGCGAAGCACTGGAACTGCTGCGCTTTGCACCCTCGTCCGGCAATACGCAGCCGTGGCGTATTGTAAAAGAGAAAAACCATAACACATTTCACTTTTACAAGAAAGTGATCAACCCAGGTTACGAGAAGAAAAAACTGCACGATATGGACATCGGCATAGCCATGTGCCATTTCGAGCTTGGAGCGGAGAAAAATGGACTGAAGGGACATTGGGTACGCGAGGACCCGCGGATCACCCCGCTTCCCGACAGAATGCATTATATGATCAGCTGGATGCAGGGTTGATGCATAGAGCATAGCGCAAAGAGCATATGGCATAGAGACCAGAGACACGCCGCCTGTCGCGGCTGAAGACACATCCGCCCAGCGGATTGGAGACACGTCTGCCTGCGGCAGACTGAAGACACCGATGCTTCGCATCGTGGATGACAACGCGGCATAGGGCGTTAAGCGTGTTGCATAGCGCACGGAGCGTATTGCGTTAGGCGTGCGGCGTAGAGCGTCACTGGGACAGACACCTCACGGAGCCAGTCCTCTCACAGAGGAGTAACGCGTTACGGTTGACTTCCAAGCAGAAAATATTATACTAAACACTTAATCGTAGAGAAAAGAAAGGGGAGGAGTAACTATGATTGCATTTATGTTATCTTTTTTTCTTTTAACCGAAAAAAGCATTGAGTTAAGACACACTACAGAACCACCCCATATCGATGGTAGCATCGAGGATATCTGGTACCAGGCAGATTCAGCATATGATTTCATACAATATCAACCGAATGACCGTGTCCCAACGACCGAACCGACGGTCGCCTATTTCCTTGCAGATGACGAAAATCTTTACGTAGCCATGCGATGCTATACGCCGGGTAGAGAGCCGGTTGCATCATTCAAAGGATTTGAAGATCACGTTTGGCTCTATCTCGATACGTTCAACAGCAAGAGCATGGCTTACATGTTTGCAGTGTGTCTCAGCGGCCACTATGACGACGGGCTGCTGCTGGAGGATGGCAGGGTACAGGATGTATCATGGGACTATGTCTGGTTCTTCGATGCAAAGAAATATGCAGAGAGATATGAAATAGAAATCAAGATCCCTTTCAAGTCGATCAGATACAAAGGTGGATTGGACGAGTGGGGACTTCAGATACGGCGCTGGCACATCAAAGACTATGCGGTTTCACACTGGACCGAGGTTCTTCAGCAAGACGGCATGCAGGTTTCCGATTTCGGCACTTTGAGAAATGTCCACCCGAAATCAAAAGGATACTATGTAGAACTTTACCCGGAAGGCTTCTTCCGCTATGACCGCAGGGGTGATACTACGGACTATAAACCCAGTTTCAGCTTCAACTTTAAATGGGATCCCTCATCACAAATGACCATCAACGCCACAGTCAATCCGGATTTCGCCCAGATCGAGTCGGACCCTTATTCCTTCAACCTCTCCCGCTACCCGGTACGCCTCGAGGAACATCGCCCGTTCTTCGTCGAGGGCCTCGATGTTTTCAGAATGTCATCCCTTGGCCTCGGATTCTTCAATCCGCTCGACATCTTCTATAGCAGAACGGTCGGCGCACCGCTGCCAGCACCGTGGGTAGGTTCGCTTCCGATACTCGGAGGAATCAAGCTCATCAACAAAAGTAGTGACTGGAATTTCGGTGCCCTCGGCGCTTATACGAGCGAATTCAATGATACGATCAACGGTGATACACTGAACCTGCCCAACCGTGGTTTCGCAGTGGCACGGATCAACCGCGCGCTTCTCGAAAATTCCGACATCGGTCTCATGTTCAGCGGCACCGGAACGAGTAGTGACGACTACAATCTCGCACTCGGGTTCGATGCCGCATACCGTACCGGTCCGTCACAATTCATCCTTCAGTCGGCGATCAGCGACAAGAACGCCAAGCGCGGCTATGCTGTGTCATCCGGCGGTGTATACCGATCCAGCAATTTCATCGCCGTGGGACGTTTTGTGTCGGTGGACGATTCATTCGATGTCGGAGACATGGGGTATGTGCCGTGGCAGGGAGTGACCGATATCTATTTTGCGGCAGGGCCTGCTCGATACCCCCAGACCGGGCCGATCCTCCGGTTCTACCTTGAACCTGGTTTTGTCCTTACAAAGTACCCGGAGAGCGATCAATGGTCTAAATTCTTGTGTCTTTTCGTCGAACCGCGATTCCGCAACCTATGGGGATTCAACATATACGCCCAGGCCGGAGACATGTATGAAGCAGACACAAATTACCTGTACCGTAGTATTGAAACATCGATATGGAGCGGTCTACGGGAATACATGAACCTCCACTTCGGTTTCATTTACTCGCACCGCTACAATTACTATCGAAGCTTACTCTACGGTGAAAAGTGGATCGCCAACCAGCTGTGGCTCTGGCACTGGATGAGCTTCGTGCCGATCTCTCAATTATCGCTGATAACGTACGGCGACTTCGTGATGGAGTGGGATCCCCAAGGTCAACTGCACGCGATCACCCCGATCTGGACACCGCGCATCGAATACCAGATAAACGCCGACATGGACATATCACTCTATTCGGAATTCGTATTCCATACCGAAGAAGGAAAACTCAGCACGGCCGAAGTAGTTTCGAACCGTATCGGACTGCTATTCTCGTGGAACTTCCTGCCCAAGAGCTGGCTGTTTGTTGCATTCAACAACCTGCGCCAGGATGAGGGAAGCGGCCTTCAGCTGGCCGAACGGATTGCGGCGATCAAAGTTAAGTACTTAATATACTTTTAACATACAGGGGCGGTGTTTCGCAATTAGACAACGACTAAGCAGCATTAGTTTCTCTTCAAAAATTGTCGAATTGCCAAACACCGCCCCCATAGCGTTAAATCTCCCTATTTCATCGGGACGAATTCACAGCGGCGGTTGCTCGGTAGGTCATTCGGATCAAGTGGCCTCTCTTCGCCGTAGCTTATCGTCGAAAGGCGCTTCATGTCGGCACCCATCATTACGAGATAATCGTAAGCGGCCTTGGCCCTGCGTTCACCCAACCCCAGATTGTATTCGGATGTCCCCAGCTCACAGCAGTGACCCTCAATAACGATCTTCACCTCAGGGTACAATTTCAGCATCTCGACGTTTTTACTGAGAATCTTAGCCGCATCTGCGCGGATATCCGATTTGTCGAGGTCGAAGAAAATACGCTGTAGAAGTAGCGCCGGTCTTTCCGGTTCCACTTCGACCGGAATCGGCTCCACCACGACTGGTTCTTCTACGGGTTGTACAACCTGCTTCTTGGCACAGCCAAGAGCAATGACACCGATCAATACGACCGGCAGTATCAGTTTAACAATACGCACAGAACCTCCTTTTAGAGGTCGGGAGTATACGCGTATTTAGTATTTTGTCAAGAGCAAAGGTTAACAGGTCTTCACTGGATTTTCTTTGAACACAAATATGCCGCATTGATCGCCGTTGGAATCCCGCCGAACTCGTAAGCCCAGCAAGAACTGATATACAAGTTCTTCACTGGCGTATCGACCGTCGTACTCCCGGGGTTCTGGTAATACCACTTTTTCGGATTCCACGACCACGCTGACGATGCTCCTTCGGTATTGCCGGTATAGCGCTCATACGTCAAAGGGGTTGCCGCATCTTCGAATTCGATATGCTTCTCTATGTCGGGGATGAGACCCGACGTCCTCATGATGAGCGTCTTTTTGACGCTCTCTTTGAGCTGCTTGTAGACCTTCCGGTCACCATCGCCCCAATTTTTCATCCATCTGGGAGGAACCATGCAACTGATCATTAAAGAAGATTTTCCTTTGGGTGCGAGCTCTTCGTTCACGAGTGACGGTGAATATACATTGAGCCAAACCTTCTCGAATAATTTCTCGTCATTTGCATCGCTCATATCAAGCCCCGGAGCTCTGCTGGCGTCGTAAAGGACATGAGGAACCTTCAGATATTCCTTCATTATTTTCGGGGTTATATTCAGTCCCAGATATACAACGAAAAAACTCTCGGAAACCGCTGCGTTCTTAAGTTTCTCAATGAAATCGTTACTCAGCAATGATCTATCATCGAGCAGGTTCAAGAAAGTTTTCTTATAGTCGCTGGCAGAAAGAACGTAATCCGCTTCGTAATCTTTACCGCTACAGGTTACGCCAACTGCCGACCCGTTCTTCGTCAGTATCTTATCGACCCTTGACTGCAGCTTCAATTCACCGCCGAGCTTCTTAAAATTCTCAGCGAGGACATCGGCCCAGGACTGCATACCCGTCTTCACGGTCCAGTAATCATTGAACAGTGAACTGTATGCTGCCGGCACTATCATTGCAGACATTTCAGGATAACCGGCATCCCTGAATAAGCAATACAACTTCGAACCTTTATCGAAGTATTTCTCGACAAATTCCGAAGATGTCATCCTTCCATACTTACGGGCCATGTTCGCGAAGCGTGCGACGTGGAATGGAAACACTATTCTACCGAACATACTTTTCGGTTTCTCCATCTTGCCATATAACCGACTCACCCTGTCGATCTCCGCATAGTATGTCCGCAACCTCTTCCTTTCAGCGGGGAATGCCTCGAGCAGGGCCTTCTTCATATCATCTAGCGAACGCATGATAAAATCATAGTCATTCGAAACCCAGCGTGCGATCTGACGCGTAAAAGTTAGTTTATCAAATACACCGATATCCTTCATCGCCCCAAAAACAAGATCCGACATCTCGAACGATAGTGTGCCGCTCTCGAAATAATAGCCCTTCCGCCTGAAACCCGCAGTATATCCCCCTGGTGCGCTATGGGATTCAAACACCGTGACCTTGTGTCCCTTTTTCGCCAAAAGATTACCGGCCATGAGACCGCCCAAGCCGGCGCCAATTACGACGACCGAACTCATTCATCCTCCTTTATCTGAGAAACGGTAAAACGGAGATATTATTGCACAACCAATGCATTGTTTATTACACTCAAAAAGTAATCCATCCATGAATCGAGCCGCCTACCCCAGCGGTGCCGTCTAATGTGCCACAGGCGTCAATTGCGCAGATTCGGTCTGCTCCAATAGCTTACGATAAACCAGACTGTAAGCAAGCAAAGTGATCGGGATAGTGACAAAGAGTCCAACAAATAGACACATCGCGCCGAGCAAATTTATCAGGGCAAGCACTATACCGAATCCCAGCAGCTTCCACTTGACGGTATGTGTGATTCTTGAACTCCTGCGCATTGCTTCAACTGGATCGCACCGCTGCTCAATCACAAAATAGCCATAGAACTGGAATTTAATCGCCCAGTATATGCCAGGAATGATGAATAAAATCATGCCGACCCAAACAACGAGCCCGGTGAGAATGGACGCGCCGAGATATCTCCAGAAATGAGGCTGGAATGAGAAAAGATCTTCGAACTTGGGAGTCTGCTTGTCTAGAAATTTCAGAGCTATCGTGATCATACCTATAGACACAATTATGCTCGCGACCCAACCTACGATCCTGAACAGGAATGCCAATCCATCCGAATGGTTTTGCAGGGCATTGGCGATGACATGCGGGATGCCTACAATGACCCATGCTACGACGAGCACACCGACGAAGAACCAGATACTTGCCTTCATGGTGTTCCATCCGTACTGCACTGCTTCTTCAATAGAAAAATCTTTTATATCCACTATTACCTCCTTGAACGCGCGGGCGTCCACTGTCCGAATTGATGCCACGTAAGATTAGTGTGATGCTTAGTATGCAAACCATTATCCGGTCATTATATACTCTGTAGTAAGGGTGTCAAGGATAGAGAGCGTCCATTTGGCAACGACAGTATCTTTTATGTCGACCGTCGTCAGCCACCGATCAAACGCCGCCAACATGAGTGTCACCATCTCGATCGGATTTAATCTTTCTCCTATCTACGATACTCCGCGCGCCCAACATCATACAAGAAAAATCACCAAGCACATGGCCCAAAATAGGAACCAGAATATTACCGGTGAAGGCAAATGACAGGCCAAGCCAAACCCCCATGATCGATGTGCCGGCAATACCTGACAAACCCTGGTAGAAGTGGGCAACCCCAAAAAGAATCCCGGTAATAACGGCTGCCCAATGCGCCTCTAAATAGCATGAAATATGAGACTGCATGATACCCCGAAAGAATATTTCCTCCAGGATACCAGCCTGTAAGCTTATCACGGCAAACACTCCGACTAAAGGAAACCAGCGGCTCGGCAGTGAACCCATTATGCCTGAGTCCGCATCCCGAGTATCTTCGCGCTTCGCGACAAACCGTAATGCAACCAATTGCCAGATGACATAAATTACAATAAATCCGAGCGCAGTCAACGCACCAAAACCCAGGCTCTGCCTGCTGACGGAGAGAACCGATAGACCCAGCGTGCCTGGCATGTCTATCTTGTAGATGAAGGCAAAGGCAACCACAACACCGATGACGAGCAGCATTTTAAGAGTGGAAAAGAGCAACAACTGGAATATTGAGAATTTCTTTGCAGCACGCTTTCTTTTTGGATCGAGAAATATCGATATCAGAAGCAGCAGTAAATATGAACCTGCGATCACCACGGTAAACATCTTCGTACCATAGCCTATGCTAATTCCTAATCAATGGGTTCGGTGGTGTACTTCTTCCACTGTAGATCGATCCAATATTTCAATCCGTTTTTCTTTATGGCTTTAAGGTTTTCAATGCAGTGGAACCTTGCGACACCGGGGTTGTTTTTCAGGGTCTCACACGGAAATTCTGGACATTCACTGCACAGGGCAAAGCCTTTGTTGTAGCAGCATTGCCGGATCTCGCACCGGTCTCCGCCAGCACCATGCGTTCCTGCCTCAGCTTTGCACCCCGGACATATCGAAGATCTCGCGAGTCTTCGCAAACCCATTTTGAAATTTTCTACATCGACATCGTCCCCTAATTGTTTCCTCAACCCCAGATTGTAGACCATGTCCGAACCGAGCTGGAATGTCTTTCTGATCCTCCCGGTATGCCAATCACAGATATGACAATAAGAGCCGCAATATGAAATGTGGAACTTCTTTTCAAGATCGTAATTCATATACTACACCTCCTTGAGCGTAGGCCATGCTCATTGATTTAGGAGATAACAACTTATTTTACAGAAATGGCTATCAATACCTGACCACTATTTCAGAGGGATCATTATCGCCGGACCTTACAAGTAGCACTAATTCGGTGCCAGGAGGTCTCAGCGTCAATTGATTCAGGGCCTCCAAACCTTTGCCCGCCAACTCTTCCTCATGCAAACGGAGCAGTGACATATCTTCAGTGATTCCCGCGGTGCCAAAAGGGCCCTCGTCGATTATATTATATGCCTTAACTTCTCCTTGTGCGTTCTCATAGAGAGTGGCGCCCGGACCCTTAACCCCGGCCCTGCACACCGGATATATTCCTGCTGGATCTATGGTTACGTGATCAACTGAGTCCTCAAGCTCACTTGCCACCTTGATGTCAAAGTATTGACCCTTCTTCAGAAAGAGGGTTCTTGTATAATTAGCCAGGTCACTCTTCACACGGTAAGGCACGCAGATATCCTTATCACCCACGTTCCCGATGACGTACCAGTGTAGATAGTACTTACCGTCGAATAAGGTACGCAGCTTCTGCAGTTGATAACGCGCATAGCCCGGATTCATGATGTAGTCGGCCAAGAGCGCATGGTATTTCTTCTTACAGTGTTTCTTCATGATCGAAAGAAAATCCTCTGTGTCGATACACTTGCCGCGGCATTTGCTAACATAGTCGCGGATCGCCGCATAGAAATTATCTTCACCCATGACGAACCTCAGCATCCTCAGATAAGTCGCTCCCATGTAGTACGCGCTGACCGTTCTCAGCACGATATCATCGACGTCCTGCGAGTTCTTGATCGAAGGCACATAGTCAATATAGGGGAGGGTGCACAATTTGAGGCGGAAGAAACTGAGACTTTCCACGTCCGCGCCCAACGCCGGCCTTATACCAACTATTTCCGAATATTTGCCGAACCCCTCGTAGAGCCAGTAATTCTCGTCGGCATTGCTAGAGACGACGTTACCCCACCAGGTGTGTGATACTTCATGGATCACAGATCTGACAGGGAAGTAGATATCGTTATTGACTATCTCTGCGTTAAAGAGAGCGCTCGGTGCATTCGAGGAGTTGAAGAGCCCCGAATAGCCATACGCAAAGGACATTATCTTGTATTCCTCCCATGGCAGATCTCCGTATGTTTCCTCAAAAAACCTGTAGGACTTGTGGATAACGTCGGCAAGGTAATCCATATTCTCTGTCCGCGCACCTTCCGGAGCATACATGATGACCATAAGTCCGTCCGAGAATTCCTTGGTGATTCTCGATTGCTCCTGCGCGAAGAAATAGAGGCTCCGGTCGGTGATGCCTTCATAGTTCTGCCATTGAAGCATTTTTCTACCACCGTCCACGACAACATCCTGCAGCTGGCCAGAGGCCATGACTTCAAAACGCTCGGGAACATCAATTACGAACCTGAAAGGGGCAAGCCTCTCTGCCATAGTTCCGGCGATCTTCGGATACCAGTTGTCGGTTCGCGTAATCGACGCATTCACAAGGCAGAGCGAATCGGAGATCTCGAATGAAAATGCTGAATATTCATCGTAGAAACTTGCATCTTTGACGAGATCATATTCAATGAGCAACCACTGCTTGGCATCATCATCATGGCCTCGCGAAAGATCGACGCAGAGCAGAGTATCATCAAAAGTGAAAGATACCGGTTCACTACGCATATCCGACACCTCTGCATTGACTACCTTTGCGCCGCGGAAATTCTGACCAATCAAGATGTCTACTCTATCAGTCGCGGCACGGGATCTCTTTGTCAATTCCAGGAGAGCGTCAACTTCCATTCTATCGAATGTCTCAGGTATACGAACAGTGATGTCATACTGGGTTATTCCATAATCCGCCTTTTCGCCGCGCTTACCGCGGGCAACACCCGCCAAAATAAGTAACAAACATACGCAGGAAGAGATCGCTTTGTTTGTCATAGCCCGTGCTCCTTAAAATTTGCCGATCGTATCGACCGCGGCAAAAGCCTGCACTCGACACGTATCGTGGTATTTCCGCCCCATATACGTAATATCAAAACCCTGAGTGAGGTCAATGTACGGCTGCAGCAATACACCCACCTGTATGCCGAACACTTTTGCCAGAGTGTAGAGAACTGCCACTTCTCCGTTTTCCATTGATAGGCAGCCCTGCTCGCGGTAGCTGTCGACCATCTCGGGAGTGATCCGGTAAATTGCCTCGCAACAGCCAACGCCGCCCTCTTTCCAATCAGCGCCCGATTCGGCAAGTGAATCTGCCAGTGCGGCGAACATCAACGGTTCGGCTTCAACGCTGTAACCGACATTGCCGTAGTGGCATGAAGTACCGTCAGGACCGATTGCGAAGCTTGGTAAATGAATCTGACCTTGTCCCAAGATGTCATCACCTACACTCCATGACGCACACAGGAGAAATATCCGCCTCACACCAAAAGATATCAACTCCTCACAGAAGGCAGCCATCGGCGAAGCACCTACAGGCGGAATGAATACATAGACCTCCCGATCACCCACCATGCCATCCCAGCATGCCGAAGCAGAACAGTACGGAACATGATCGGCGTGGAACCATTTCGCTTCACGCAGGCCGCATAACACAGCCAGCTGTTCTACAATGGCTCGATTGAATGTAAGTATCACCGTTTCGGGTACTCGCATGCCCTCCACGGGTGGCCCGTGAAGGGCAGGATTCTTCTTAATATCTTCCGGCTCAATCAGGTACATAGACGTTTAACGTTACTACAATAATATGATCTTGCGGCTCAACAAATCCTTACACGCCGATTCCAGGCGTCGTCATTCAGATCGGGTTGCGACACCTTCTGTTCACTATCGCACAAAGACCTTGTGCTGGCATACGGTCACCCGCCGCCGCAACTAATGAAGACGGATATGAACAGGTATGCTACAACCAGACAGAATCTTATAAGCGAACGCGCATCTTTGATCATGCATATTCCTTTCTGCAATTAAAGGACACCAAACCGACAATCACGACGTCACTCAGTCATCAGGCAGCCGCCAACGCGGCTCATTCCACTGTTTCAGATACAATTGGAATTTCTCGGCGATCTGAGGATCATCGGTCTGCACCTGCAACGTTTTGATCTTCTTCTCATACGTCTTGCCGATCAATCCAACTGGAAGGGTGACAATACCGAAGACAAACAGACTGAATGCCGCTTCGCCAAGTGACCCACCGCGTGCGACCGAAATAACCAGCACGATGATGAATAACACGAACAGTACGATATATATCACTGCCAGCTTCATACTCAGGTTGATCGCTGCTTTCACAGCCATCAGGTCTAGCCTTGACTTGATAACGCCGCGTGTCCGTTCATATACATCGGCATTCTTTCGGTTCGAATATACCTGCATACCCACAGCGATCAATATGAAACAAATAAGGTAATATATCATTGCTACCTCACGTTCCGATCCTCTTCCATCAACCCGAACAGATTACCCTCGGTATCTTTGCACTGTACAAACCACCCGATCCCAGGTACTGGCTGCTTCTGGACGATTATCTGCCCACCATTCGATTCTACCTTATCTATGTAAGAATCGATCGACTTCACACCTATTGTGCAGACGTAGGCTACAACACCGTCGCCACCGCGCAGTGGCTCCTCTCGCCTCATTATTGCGCCGTCGATTCCGGGTTCTCCCTCGCCCGTGTACACCAGCCAATAATCCAAGGGTCCCTGCCACTTCTCGATCTTCCAGCCAAAAAGACTGCTGTAAAATCTGATCGCCCTCCCGGGATCATCGGCATAGATCTCGAAATGAATGACTCTCGGCATATTGCCCCCTTCTGCCAAACCAAACCGCGTAAACCTGAAGAACCAATTTGACATAGTATATTTACAAAAGATCGCCGGTCAACAAAAAGTTCAGGCATTGACTCGCCGATGCAGAATGAGAAGTATCCGCTTGACAGTGCCGGAGCTATGTATATGATTGCTGAGTTAGTAAATGGACGTAGGTATAAATGAAGATGCTTACGGCTTGCGTATAAGTTCGAAGGAGGTAGATATGAGTCGAAACATTACCGCTGCTGTTGAACGACGCCTTCCAGGACTCTTTGTCTTACTAATCCTAATGGCCACAACTACGGTCTATGCCCAGCAAACAGCGCAAATAAAAGGCACTCTGAGAATACCAGATTCCCTGCATACACAAATATTGGAAATGCATGATGGTTCGGTATTCATCGGTCGCATCGTCGAGATCACCGATAACGAAGTGCAATTCGAATCCAAAGTCGGATTGATCAACATCAAAATCGCACAGATCAAGGAGATCAAAGAAGTACCTGTGACCTCGTTCAAAGAGGGGCAATATTGGTTCCCCAATCCGAATGATACGAGGCTTCTGTTCGCACCCACCGGCCGAAGCTTGAAAGGAGGGACTGGCTACTTCGCGGACTACTATCTTTTCTTCCCCATGCTCGCTTATGGTATTACAGATAATATTACTGTCGCAGGCGGCATGTCTCTTGTTCCTGGGCTCAGCCAACAATTGCTTTATTTCACGCCCAAATTTGGGATGACCGCGAAAAATGTCTCTATCGGTATAGGATCGCTTGTTGCGGTACTGCCCGGCGAAGATCTACCCACCGTCGGCATCATGTACGGCGTCGGCACACTGGGCAGCGCTGACAATAACTTCACGGTCGGCCTGGGGTTAGGTTTCGTAGACTGGGAATTTTCCGGCGATCCTTTCCTCATGGCCGGTGGTCAACTAAGGGTGAGTCGGCGAATCTCGTTGGTAAGCGAAAACTGGGTGTTCCCAGGCCTCGACGAACCATTCCTTTCGGGCGGAATCCGCTTCTTTGGCGAACGAATAAGCGTGGATTTCGCCCTTATCCTACCGGTTGGCCTGGATATCGACTTTCCGTTTATACCATATATCGACTTTGTGATAACATTCTAAGCTGCGCATCAAGGTAACAAAAAGGGCAGGTGTAAACCTGCCCTTTTTGCTGCAGAGGTGATTCCTATTTTATCTCAACATCGACGTGTCTCGGTTTGACCGATTCTGGTTTGGGCATGGTGATACTGAGAATGCCGTCTTTATAACTTGCCTTTACCTTGTCTGAATCAACATCGGTCGGCAATGTGATCATACGGCTGAATCTGCCGTACGAACGCTCGACGCGATGGAAGGTTTTGCTCTTCACTTCACTTTCCTGCTTACGTTCACCGGTAATGTTAAGCATATTCCCCTGGACCGACACCTTGATATCTTCTTTCTTCATTCCTGGGATCTCCGCCTTTACCAGTATATTCTCGTTATCCTCTTCGATGTCGACGACAGGAGCCCAGAAACCTTCTCTTTCCTCAGGCGCTTGGCCAAATAGGGTCGTGAACAAACGATCCATGTCAGCACGTAAACTTAACATATCTCTAAAGGGTTCCCATCGGCTCATATATTTGTCTGCCATAAGTACCTCCCTTCTAAAAATACAATATTTCGACAGTTCTACGCGGAATTTAGTTTAGTCGAAAGATACTGATAAACAAGCGTAAATCCGTGCTCTTTCTCGTTCCTGAGGAAGTTCCGGTGACTTGACAGTCCTATCAAACTATTGTATATTCAAAACATGAAAATCGGAAAATATATCACCTATTTTTTGTTCTTGACGGCATTCAGCCACGTAAATGGCGCACGGGTCTTAGGAGCACGCCATCCTGCGCCTTCGCCTGACGGCAGTAAGATCGCATTTTCGTACTACGGCGACATATGGATTGTCGATGCAAGCGGCGGCAGAGCTGAGCGATTGACCGTAAACCCTGCTTATGAAGGAAGACCATATTGGTCACCTGACGGTAATAAGATCGCCTTCATGACCGACCGGTGGGGCAACGACGAAATCTGCGTCATGCCATCGGATGGCAGTGCGCCTCCCAAGAGACTCACTTTCCATTCTAACTATGACCTCCTCTACGGCTGGTCGCCTGATGGTAATTCGGTTATCTTCGTTTCGCAGCGCCATACACTTCGACCGAATGTCTATCGAGTGTCCATTGAAGGAGGGACACCCTACGTACTCATGCCGTTTGAAGCGTACAACCCGAATATCCTACCCGACGGCAAAATCGCATATTTCGAGCGCGGCGGAGCGGCATGGTGGAGACGCCGCTACAAGGGAGGCGCAAACCAGGATATCTGGAAGAAGACGTTACCCAATGGTATTTCCCGGCAGATAACGAACTACGCAGGACGCGATACTTATCCAATGTACTCACAGGTCGACAGTAAGCTTTATTTCATAAGCGACCGAGGTGAAGATACCGTCAGCAATATCTGGCGCATGGAAGTCGACGGCACCAATCCAGAGCAGATGACGTTCGAGACAGAAGAAATCCATTTTCCGAGGATCTCCTTTGATGGTTCATTGATATCGTACGAATGCCTCAATGATCTCTGCACGTACAATGTGCGAACAGAAGAGAAGAAAAAGCTCCAGATATGGACGAATGAAGATTATACAACCGAGCCGTTTACATTCGAGACATTTGCCTCAGATGCATCTGAATTCGTTCTTTCACCGACCGAATCGGAGCTCGCATTCGTCGTGCATGGTGACATATTTGTGATGCAAATAAAGGACGGAACGCCTGATAAGGTCGTACAAGTCACGAACACACCATATTTGGAAAAGGATGTAGCCTGGCACCCTGAAAAAGAGATGCTCATCTACGCAGCGATGGAAGACGGCGACATGGACATCTTCACTGTGGCGCCGCGCAAAGAGAAAAAATTCTACGATGACCTTGTGTTTACGACACAAAAAATATTGGACACCGAAAATACCATATACAGGCCGACATTCTCGCCAAACGGAGAGATGATTGCTTATCTTAAAAATCACGGCGAACTGCATGTCATGGATAAGGATTCTAATAATAATAGAAAACTATGCACCGAGAATGATGTGTTGTGGCTCAATTGGGCGCCGGACAGCCGGTGGCTCACTTTCAGCCGCACTGCTCTCGGCTGGCGCGAGGATGTCTTCATCGTGGACGCTGATTGCAAGGAAGAGCCTGTAAACATCTCCAATCATCCCAATGACGATTACATGCCCATGTGGAGCCAGGATGGAAAGAGGATCGCGTTCGCTTCACGCGATGCCGTGGGCAACCTCTGGATGAAATACGTATTCCTTCTGAAAGAGGATGAAGAAAGGGATCAAGAGTACTGGGAGAAATCCGAATCAGACACGATCGTTGTCGCAGCCAACGTCTTCATCGATTTCGATGATATCGGCGACAGGATACATACAGTTACGCAGGTACGCGGTGGATACAATCGCGTAGCACAATCTCCAGATGGACGTCAGTTTGCCATCCATTCGAACAACCTCGGCAGTGACGACATCTGGACCGTGGACTGGATGGGTAAAGAACTAAAACGAGTGACACTTACCAGCGTCGACCCCAAAATGTTTTCGGTTTCCCGCGACCGAAAAAAGATCCACTACCTTTCGAGAAGCGGACAGATCTTCACGGCGGATATAGCATCGACGCAATCAGCGCCGCTCAGCTTCCGCGTCCGGCTGGGTATCGATAAGGATAAAGAACGGCACGAGGTAATGAAACACGCCTGGTGGTCATTGCAGGACGGATTCTATGACAGCGATTTCCACGGAACTGATTGGCGTGCAATGTACGACAAGTACGCAGGTTGGGCAGAGCAAACACGGGAGACGCGCGACTTCCACGATGTCATTAGAATGATGATGGGCGAACTGAACGCATCCCACCTTGGTGTATGGAAGAGCGGACCCGGCGGCATCAGAAGTGGCGCCATCGGTATCATACCTGACCCATCGTACACAGGTGCAGGCATCAGAGTGAAGGACGTGATACCGAACACGCCGGCAACGGAAATAGCTGCAAACATCAAGGCAGGAGAGCACATAACTCACATCAATGGAGAAGAAATAGGCGTTCGTGCAGATCTCGATGAGTTGCTTAGGGACATGGCTAACAAGGATGTGCTTTTCACCATCAAGAATAGAGAAAGGACGAGGGAGATCAAGATCAAACCTCAAGACATCAGTGCGATTCTCCAGACAGTGAACACGAACTGGATCCGTGCAAACAGGGATCATGTCCACGCAAAGAGTAGTGACCGCATTGGCTATCTCTACATTGCATCTATGGACGAAGAGAATCTCAGAAAGTTCGAAAAGGATCTCTACGAAGAGATGCACAGAGACGGACTGATCATCGATATAAGGTACAACGGCGGCGGCTCGATCCACGATGAACTTATCAACATTCTCCGCCGGACCGCTTATGCATACTCGATCGAACGCGGCGGACAGAAGGCGTACAGTTCACTTTTCAGATGGGATAAACCTACTGCCCTTCTTATCAATGATTTCTGCTACAGCGATGCAGAAATTTTTCCTGCCGCATTCAAAGAACTCGAACTCGGCACAGTCGTCGGCGTTCCGACGTTCGGCGCAGTGATCGGCACCGTCGATATCCAGCTGTATGATGGCACCTACTTCAGGGTTCCTACGACCGGCTGGTATCTGCTCACCGGTGAGAATCTCGAGAACACGCCGGTGGAACCGGACATCTACGTACAGAACCCTCCTGAGGAAGACGGCACGAGCAGCGATCGTCAGCTGACCAAGGCCATCGAAGTGCTCCTCGATCAAATATCGCAGTAAAAGGGGACAGGCTACTTTTTCAAATCGACAGTTGAACTAATGGTGTAGCACTATCTATCGACAATAAAGACTATGTGAGCATCCAAATCTCTTCAGACGTGCGAAAAAGTAGCCTGTCCCCTTTTTGCTTATCTGACGATAAGAAGTTTCTTTGTCACCGAACGTATGCCGGTCGAGTAGTTGAGGAAATATATCCCTCCGGGCAATTCCTTTCCTGAATTACCCACACAGCGCCAGACAACGCTGTGTGTGCCCTCATCTTCGACCGAATCCAGTACAGTAGCAACTTCTTCTCCCAAGGCATTGTAGACGCGGATGCTAACTCGGCCCCGGCTGCTCGTGGTGAATCGGATCGAGATGTTGCTCCGCGCCGGGCTCTGAAACCAAAGATCAGCTCCCATGTTTGCCCAATCAAACTCTTCCGCTGCAGTAACCTGGATCGAGATCTCGTCACTGTACCTACTTTCGGAACCTGCCTTTGTGCGGGCAGTCACGACGTAATAGTAGGTATTCCCGGCGATCGCTGTCGAATCGGTAAATACCGTGTCCGCAACCGGTCCGTCTGTCAATCTTTCATAAGGAAAGC
>CP070705.1:2112846-2134804 GCA_020349965.1 Caldifarciminota bacterium
TTCTTTGTCTTCCATGCGGCAAAACGTTCGAAGACGGTATCCATGGGCGGTTCACTGATCACCACATATTCAAAATCACCCGGCGGGAGAGATCTCGAAAACGTATTCTTGCGGACGTTCGGTGCGAAACGCGTCACGTCTTCAGGGTTTGTGACGATACGACGCAAAGCATCCCCGAAGACGTCCCTCTGCCGGTCAGTAGCAATGATGTTGGCCACACGGTTTTCTTCGTATTCAATCTCATAGGTTATGCTCGTTGCCAGCAGCAATCTTCCCTGTGACGGAATATAGCGAAGCGGGAAGATCTCAACGTGGGCGATGCGGTAGCCGTTCATATTACCCGTGCCGCCGTTCTTCACTGTACTGTCCGGATATGGAGTGTTCGACGCGTAAATCTCGGGGTCGGGCGGAAACAATTGGGGCTCGAAGATCTTGCCGGGCATCGGCAGCGGAACATCTGGCTGGGCCGGTACAATATTGAATATCCCTGGAATTTCCTCCCATTCTTCGGAGGTTATACTCACACCCTTGAGCGCTGCGCCGGCAGGAATGACCAGCTTATGTAAAATCATTGGCATGCGCGGAGCACCTGGACGGACAAGAACCCCATGTCCTATTAGTTCCACCACATCTTGATCGTTGGCCTTGTACATGTGCAAATCCTGCATCGATAAGGTCATCGTTCTTGTGATGGTTGCTGCAAAGAGCGGCATGATTGAGAACAAGCCGATAAGCAAACATCTTTTCATCTTACCCCCTTTAGGGCCGGATCACGAACGATTACTCAACGAGCACCGCTTTTCTGATCATCCCCGCATCACCGGTGGACAAACGAACGAAATACACGCCACGTGGCAGACGGCGGCCCGCATCATCGCATCCATCCCAGACAACCTGCGTAGAGTATGGTGTATGGGAAACGGCACTGGACAGATCCTTGACCATACGTCCGGCAGCATCATAGATCTTGAGCCCTATGCTCTCTGTTATCTGCCCTATGCTGAAGCTGACAGTCGCCAGATCGCTGAACGGATTGGGGAACAACGAAAGTGCCGGGGCGGCATTTGTCCGAACCGGCTGCCCATTGTCAACAATACCGAGACCGACTTCTGCCGGAGCCAGACATGAGAAATCCCCCCAGCCCCATGTTACGTTATGCCCTCGCACCGCATAAAAATACTGCCCGAGTGAATGACCGCTGAATGCATAAAGCGTATCGGTGATATTCGATGACACCGTGTCCAACACGCCGAACAGGCACGCCGGATAGATATCGTCGACATAAAAACCTTCATAGGTTCCGACCGTCATTTCGTTCGTCATGGTCCGGAACCTGATGTATACAGAGCGGCCTACCCAATCTTCGAGCGAATACGCTCTTCGAATCCATGCACTTGAGTATCCAGTGAAACGCGTAGTGTCGAGATTGAACCACTCCTTGGTGTTTTCAGACACCTCGACAACTGCAACATCGCGATCCGTCTCGAGGCTATACCAACACCAGAAGGTCAGTGAATCACCGGACTGCACAGGATACGGGTGGAGCGCCTGCGCCGCATGGTTCATGTCGTTATCGTAACCCGAGAAGAAACTATAGTTACCGGAATGAGCTCGGGCTGTAGAAAGCGTGAAGCCCTCAAGCTCATAGCGACCGCTGCCTGATTCCAGATCATCTTCGACGATCGACGGGCTCGCGAACTCAATCAGCTCCCAATGAGTCGGGTGGTTGTCATCGGAGTTCTTAGGGTGCCAGGCAACAGTGAAATCAGGATTGACACTCCCCAGAGGGTAGATCTCCGGCGGCGGCACTACACCTTCGAGTAAGTAAACTATCGAATCGCAAAAACCGGCGAGGTATTTCATGGCTTTGAAATTCTGATGAACCAAGTGATCGAGATCGCTTGCCGGCTGATAAAAAGTGGTGCCAAGTTCAGTGGTAAACGACAGAGCAGAAACTCCACCGACCCAATGGCTCCAGCTGTAGAACCAGTCGAGACTCGAACCGCTGACCGGGTAGATCGCCGAATAGATCGGACCGTAGTCATAAGTACCGCTGCCCAAGCACTGCACCTGACTCGCCATGTAACTGCCGACCTGGAAATGGAGGAGGGAATCCGGATCACCATCACCGGTCCATCCCCACGGCCACATGATCACTTCGCCGGAGCTGTGATAAGTCATGTAGGCGTTTATCGTGTGTTCCTTTACGTACATTGTAAGCGCCCGGGTTTCATCCCCTGAGTTCGCGTAGGCGCCGCAAAAGAGTGTATAACTTGGCTGGTGCGACGCTTGTCCTTCATCCACGGCACCCCAATCACCCTCGATGTCCGGCGAGCAGCCGGCGTAATTTCGATTCGCATCGGTTCCAATAGAACCACCGAAGGGCTCGCGGTTCTTGCGCCACCAACTCCCTATTGGAGGATTATAGTCGTATATGTAACCATCAACGTTGATGACGGGAAAACAGTAGATCTCATTGTTGTCGATGATCTCCGTGATCTCGGGCACCGAACCATGTGCACGCAGTATGGAGTCGGCGAAGAACATGATCACCGGAACACATGCCCACTCACGCGCATGGTGCGTACCGTCGATCAGGAATCCTGGTTCATCATTCTCCTCAAGATCTGGAGTGTCTGATATCTTAATTCCGTAGATCCAGTTACCTTCATATGTGGGAATGGGCAAGGAATCGAACTTGCAGATCGATGGAAAATCCTGCGCCAATTGTCTGAGGCTATCTTCGATTTCGGTATAAGATAGGTAGTCGGCACGAACACTTTCCTTAGCCAGTGCAAGATCGTACACCACCACCTCATAGGGTAACCCTGAAGCGATGACTCTATTCAACCCCTCACTATCGACCACCAGGTCGTAGTATTGACCAGCCCTCGCTCCGGAAATGTCCAAATCATTCTCGGTGGAGATTCTCTTCAGATCGCGCCAAGACCGAGCATAGACACGCACAACCATGTCCTGCCCGAACAGGCAACCAACCAAAGCAAGTAGCAGCAATGACTTCTTCAACATCATAGACCTCCTCGTTCTTTAATCCTTCAGATCCCGACTAACAAAAAGGTAATCGGCATTACCGAAAAATGCATCTTGATGATATACATTAAGTGATATAGTGATCTGAGGAGAGTAAATAGTGCGATTCACCAAGTACTCTCGATCGTTATGCTATATGACTTCACCGATCCGTCCGATCCGGATCGACTTCCATTGCCAGAATTTGAAGACTTCGAGAAAGTGAGAGACCTCACGGCCAGGATCGAACGAGAAATAGATGAACAATGGTTTGCCTTTCAGATACTTCTTGTCCAACGGCCCCCAAAATCTGGAATCTGCTGAATTATCGCGATTGTCGCCCATGGCAAATATGCAATCTTCGGGCACAACAACCGGTCCGAAATTATCGCGAACCTGGTAACCGATCAGTTCTGCCAGTTGAGCCTTCTCCCATTTATCCTGATATGCTCTGCTCTCCGCGATGACACCTCGAATCGTGACCCGATCGGTATGACGAACATACGGCTCGTCAACCTTGCTCCCGTTTACGTAGAGGACCTTGTCGACGATCCGAACAGTATCATTTTCGACCGCGACACACCGCTTAACAAAATCTTTGTTTTCGAAAGGGTACCTGAAGACGACGATCTCACCCCGCCGCGGCATACGTCCGGGTATTATCGGTATCTGCCAACTCGAAAATGGTATTGGTATCTTAACGCCGTATATGAACCTGTTGACCAAGAGTGCATCGCCGATCAGCAGCGTCTTCTCCATGGACGCAGTCGGAATGACATAGGCCTCTACGAATATTGCCCGCAGTATCAGCACGACAACGATCACCGTGGCCCATGTGGAAATTTCGCGCTTGATCTTTTCTTTCACGCGGCAAATTATATCAGACCTTCGCGAAAAGTCAACAGGCTCGCCAACGGACCGATGGAGACAAGAGACATGGAGACGAGGAGATGGTCGGTCTTGACTTACCACCATTTATTGATAAAATACCGTATGTGTAATCATGGGCGGTTAGCTCAGCCTTGGTTAGAGCGTCTGCTTGACATGCAGGAGGTCACCCGTTCAAGTCGGGTACCGCCCATTCACGTGAACACACCGTATCTTCCCGCATCAGGATCGACCGGAAAAAGGTTATCATGGATACCGTACTCGACCTCCTGGTAAAGATCCAGAATCTTGATGATGAGATCAAAGATACAGGGGCAGAATTAGCACGGATACCGCAAGAGATAGCCAAACTGGAAACCCAGATAAAAACGAGGGAGGAGGATTTAAAGAAGGCGGAAGATCGAATCCAGGAATTGAAAAAAAACTACAAACTTAAAGAACTTGAGATCACTGAAAACGAAGAAAAAACGTCCAAGCTGAACACGCAGACATTCGCCGTCAAGACCAATGAAGAGTATCGGGCAATACTCAATGAGATCGATTTCATAAAGAAAAGGAATCGTGAGATAGAGGATGAGATGATCGGATTGATGGAGGAAGAGGAGCAATTGAAGAATTCGATCGATAGAATACGGGCTGATACAAAAGAGTTCAAGGACATTACCCTGGGAAAGATCGCGGACATGAAGAAGAAGAGTGAATCTCTTGTCGAACGTGGGAAGATGGCAAAAGCACAGCTTCACGACGATTTTGCCAAACTTCCGGAAGACGCAAAGAACCTGTATACCCGGATCAAGAAGGTTCGGGACAAGGCCGTCTGCCCGATCGTAGATAACACATGTACCGGCTGCTTCGCCAATCTTACCCATCAATTCCTCAATGAATTGAAACAGCGTAACAAGATTCTCTTGTGCGACAACTGCGGCCGGATCCTTGTCTACACCAACTCCCGGACGTAGTCGATGCCAGCAAAAAAAGGTCCACCGACCTGCATATTCGTCGATGGTTCATCACGGGGCAATCCCGGCCCGGCCGGAGTGGGTATCGCGGTCTTTGAGCAAGGGACACCGGAAACGACCGCTGAAATATCCAAGTACATAGGCATCACGACTAACAACGTTGCCGAATATGAAGCAGTCATCCACGCCATCAAATGGATGATAGATTCGGGTGTGCGAAGCGCGACAATCAAGCTTGATTCCGAACTCGTCTACAATCAGCTGATGGGCAAGTACCGCACAAAATCTTCCCACATCAAGTTGCTCATGAAACGCCTCTCCGCCCTTCAGTCACACGTTGACGAAGTCACGTACGTACTCATCCCGCGTGAAGAAAACAAATTGGCCAACAACCTCGCGCAGAAGGCATCGAAGAGAGTGAAAGTAAAGCATCATAAGTTCAAGCAACTTCCTTTGTAACCCGCAGTGAGATGATCGGATCACGTGAGGTTAACGCACCAAGGATCCTCATCGGTGGATATCTCGGCATAATCGCCGTCGGTACGATTCTGCTTTTGTTGCCCATATCCACAAGGAACGGCATAACCCTGATCGACGCAGTCTTCACTTCATCTTCCGCCCTCTGCGTAACCGGCCTCATCGTCAAGAGTACGGCACTGGATTTTACCCTCTTCGGCAAGAGCGTAATACTCGTCCTCATCCAGATCGGAGGATTGGGGTACATGACCCTCTCGACCACGTTCTTCTTCTTCATCGGACGCAAGATATCCTTACGTGACCGTCTACTATTCAAGGAATCGATCAATCTCCTCACTTTCGAGAACTTACGCCGGTTTGCATGGCGCGTTTTCCGGATAACGATCGTCGTAGAGCTGCTGGGCACGGCATTCCTCTACTCCTCTTTTGCGCAGCGATTCGACCCGCCGACTGCTCTCGGACATGCATTCTTTCATTCAATCTCGGCTTTCTGCAACGCCGGTTTCTCTACGTTCTCTGAGAACATGGCATTCTTTTCCGGCTCGATATCGGCGCCACTCGTCGTCGCGGTTCTCTTCATATTCGGCGGCGTTGGATTCATCGTGGTCTCCGATCTTTATGCAACAGTTATCAAACGGACGAAAAAGAAACTGGCTCTGCACACTACTATCGTTCTCCGGACAACACTGGCGCTCGTAATCATCGGAACTGCACTCATTCTGATAATCGAGCATAACCGGAGCCTGCTTAACGTGCCGCTCCACCAGAAGGTCATCCATGCATTCTTTCAGGCCGTAACACCGAGAACCGCAGGGTTCAACACAATGACCGTCGCACTCTTCTCACCGGTGACGGTCGTCCTGCTGATGATCTTCATGTATATCGGTGCCTCACCCGGCGGCACGGGCGGCGGCATCAAAACCACCACATTCGCTCTCCTGTTGGGATGGGCCAAGGAACTGATGCTCGGCAGATATGGCAAAGACATTATAGCCATGAGAAAAAGAATACCTATCGAACAGGCATACCGCGCATTTCTCCTCCTCATCCTCTCCGGGTTCACCATCATTACCGCTTTTTTTCTGATTATGCTCTTTGACAATCATACACCGCTTAAAGTCATCTTCGAAGTATTTTCCGCATTCGGCACGGTCGGACTGTCAATGGGTTCTACGGTCAACTCCTCTTGCAGCTTCGTACATGATCTATCGCCCTTCGGCAAATTGATCATCATCGCGGTCATGATCGCCGGGCGCGTCGGCACGTTGACGGTCGGCAGCGCGATCCTCAAACCCCACCCGCTCGAATATACATACCCCCAAGAACCGATCGTGGTTGGTTAAGTTGATTGGAAAGAGAAACCAGGCCCACCCTTTGGTCCTGCGCAATGCAAAATGCGTCGACTTTGCCAGCCGGCGCCTGAACACCTCCACGCTGCTCATAGAAAAGGGGACCATCAGCAAGAAGGTCACCGGACGCGGTCTCCGAATTGAAGGTGGTATCGAACATGACCTCAAAGGCCGATATGTGATCCCGGGATTCATCGATGCGCACACACATTTGATCCCGGAGGGCATCGACATGCAGCGCATTGACTTGAGCCGTTGCCGTTCACTGGACGATTGCCTCCAGAAGGTTACTGCCAATCTCAAGTCCGCTGAAATCGCCTTTGCTTCAAAATGGGATGACGCCTCCTGGCGAACGAATGAAATGGAAGCCCTGACCCGTCGTACACTCGACAAGGTCTCACGGACAAAACCGATAATCATGCGCCGTATATGCGGCCATTATGCTGTAGTCAATACTCCGGCAATGAAGTACATTCCCCCGCACTGGAAGATCGTCGATCGTAAGAACGGTCGACTGTACGAAGACGTCGCCCTCAATCTCAATGACATTTTTCGTCCGACCGCTGAAATGCTTGCCAATGCAGTGCGGTTGGCCACGGAAAAAGCGGTGAGATTGGGCATCACTTCGGTTCATGAGATCTCCAAACCGAGGTATCTCCAGGCGCTACTGAAGGAACGTGAAAAGGCCGCATTGCGGTTTTCAGTATACCTTACAAGAAAGTATCACAACCATATCGTGCAGACCGGACTGAGAGCCGGTTTTGGTGATGATTGGATAAGATTTGCCGGCACAAAGGTCTTTGTCGACGGCTCAGTTGGCGCACGGACCGCCGCATTGAAGGATCCTTTTCAGAGAACACGAAAACGCGGTAAGATGCTCGTATCGAAGTCGCGACTCAAACGCCTGGTGAGTAGTGCCGAGGAAAGCGGGTTTCAATTGATGATCCACTCGATCGGTGATCGGGCAACTGAAGAAGTCCTGAGCGTACTTAGAAGCCAGGTCCCTAAAGGAAACCCTCTGAGACACCGGATCGAACATCTAGAATTACTCAGTGATGAATCGATCGACACACTCGCAAAGATTGGACTGATCGCATCAATGCAGCCTAACTTCGTCAGGTGCTGGCAGAACCCCGGCGGTTTCTATGAAAGAGTAATGGGTCCCCGGTACCAACGCATGAATTGTTACAAGACGCTGCTCAACCGTAATATCAAGGTCATCTTCGGTTCCGACTGCATGCCGATGGGACCGCTGTACGGTCTATACGGCGCCGTCGCCCATCCGTTTGATTGCGGAAGATTGGACGTTGCCTGTGCCTTCAGGTTGTATACAGAAGCCGGGGCATATGCTACTTTTGAAGAAAAAAAGAAAGGCAAACTGCTTCCCGGTTACTTTGCCGATCTCGTCGTGCTTGACCGGAACCCGCTCGACGAAGAGAACCTGTCGGCGATGAAGATCGACGCGGTCATGGTCGGTGGTGTCTTCAAATACCGACGCAACGCGCCTCCCTCTGCCTGAGTATGAAGAAATTGTTGTGGATCTTCTCGAAAGCATACAGGAAATTCAATACAGACCGCTGTCCGCTCCTGGCTTCGGCATTGGTACACGCAACGACCTTCAGCCTTTTCCCGCTGATATTGGTCGTCCTTTCGATATCAGTCTTCATCCTCGGTTCATCGGAAGGAACGATCGACAGGATCATGCCGATCCTCAAGCAGGTCTTTCCGATCGGCATAGACGAAATCATCCGCAACATCACCGCAATCAAACAGACATCGATAACCCTCGCAGTCATCGGTTTTGTCGGCTTCCTCTGGGCATCGGCGGCCATGTTCCGTGCAATAGAATCAACGATGAACGTCATCTGGAAGGTCAAAAAGGACCGACCTTTTTTCCGCAAGAGTCTCATAACGATAGGGTCGGCATTCCTCGTCTTTATCGGACTGTTCGCGTCGATCGGAGTTACATTCTGGGGCCGGGCCGTCGACGCCACGGGGGTTGGAAGATTTCTGCCGGAGATCAGTTTTGTCGGCAGCATCCTGCTCTTTGGCCTCATCTTCAAGATCTTCCCAAATCGCCGTGTCCGCTGGCGAGAGGCCTACTTCGGCGCTGTCTTCACAGCTGTGTTCTGGGAAATCGCAAAATATCTCTTTTCTCTGTACATCGTGAGAGTCGTTGATTATTCCAAGATTTACGGTTCATTGTCGGCAATAATCATCCTCTTTCTGTGGCTCTACTACACAGCTTACATCTTTCTGTTCGGCGCCGAACTCTCATACGTGTTCGCGCGCAGAAAGCATATCAAATAAGTCGACCGTTTCTTACGGGCATCATGCCCGCGCACTGGATACAAATTCATAATTGCTATATCCAAGTATCGGGCAGATCGTGATGTCAAAATCTTAACGTCGAAAAACGGAACTCCCGCAACGAACGGGACACGCGAAAAATGAGCGCGAGTAACGGTCCTTTAATCGTGGATCCTGCATCATGAATCATGCATCGGGTACCCACTCCCATCTTCTTGGCCTCTGAGTCTCTTCACTTCTATTTTTCTTATCCTTCTCTCCATTTCCCGGCTTCTTCCTTTCTCCTTGTCCCCCGTCCCCGTTTCCCGTAACCCATATTCATGCTTCAATGAAGTGTGTCTTCAATCAAAGGATGTGTCTCCAGCCGGAAGTGTTTCCCCTCGCCTCGTTTCAAAAAATATCCCCTTGACAAAATGCCTGTTGTGCATATAATAGCTTAATGACTCTATATATAGTGTCTTCGGGGGGCCTGAATGAAATGTCCGAGGTGCGGCAAAGACGGTGACCGCGTACTCGAAACACGAACTTCTCAAGCAGGGTCGGTCGTGCGCAGGAGAAGGGAATGCATAAAATGCCACTTCAGGTTCACGACGTACGAAACAGTTGAGCGAGTGCCGCTCGTCGTCGTCAAACGCGACCGCACAAGAGAACCATATGATCGGGCTAAACTGTTGAACGGCATCGCCACCGCCTGCCGCAAGCGCCCCGTAGCCGCAGAGAAGATCGAGTCGATTGTTAATGAGATCGAAGACATTCTGTCGGACCGATATCAGACAGAAATAAAATCCGCTGATATCGGCCGAATGGTCCTGGATCGCCTGCTCGAAATCGATGACGTAAGTTATGTACGTTTTGCGTCGGTCTATAGAAAATTCACCAACATAGACAAATTTGCAAACGAATTGAAAAAGATAAAAAAGGAGCGAAGATGGAAGAAAAAGCAACGGTAAGAATCGGAATCTCCGAGGAGATACCACGGGATAAGATATTTCAATACGTGAAGAAGAGAAACGGGCAAGTAGTCAACTTCGATAAATCGAAGATCGCCAACGCGATCTTCCTTGCGGCGAAAGCCGTGGGCGGCGAGGATAAGATACTCGCAGACAAACTTTCCAATGAAGTCATTTTGTATCTTTACACCAAGAAAGGAAATGCCACTCCAGAAGTCGAGGAAATCCAGGATGCTGTAGAAAAAATTCTCATTGAAAACGGTCACGCGCGCACCGCAAAAGCCTACATATTGTATAGAAAGCAGCGCGAGATCCTGCGCAAGAAAGAATTGCTGCTGCGCAAGCCGGAAGAGCGGGAAACAACGGATTATGCCTTGTTCGTCCGGACGTCGGATGACGACTTCGTAGCATGGGATCGTGAGAGGATAATCAAGGCGCTGGAGAATGAGACAGGACTCGAGCGCAACCTCGCGGAGAAAATATCCGAAGAGACAGAGGAGACGATCCTCAATTCGAACGTACATCTCGTGAGTTCATCACTCATCCGCGAGATTGTCAATGTGAAATTGATCGAACATGGTCTCGAAAGCTCAAGATTACGGCACACGCGCCTCGGTATACCGCTCTATGACGCGGATAAGATCATCCTCTTCGCGAATCGTGAGAATGCAAATATCCCACACAATCCAGAAGCAACGAACATGACGATCGCCGAGACCGTGAAAAAGCAGTACATGCTCTCCGAGGTATTCAGTCGTGACGTAGCCGACGCCCATATCCGCGGCGACATCCATCTGCACGACCTCGGGTTTGGCGACCGCCCATACTGTTCTGGACAGTCTTTGGAATACGTGAAGAAGTTCGGCTTGAACCTGCCGAACGCGCTTTCGATCGCTCGGCCAGCGCGTCACGCGGACACGCTGCTCGCCCACATGGTGAAATTCTCGGCTGCGCTGCAGGGACACTTTGCTGGCGCCATCGGTTGGGATGCCATAAACATTTTCTTCGCTCCTTTCCTGACCGGCATGTCGGATCGCGACATCCATCAGATGGCTCAGATGTTGGTTTTCGAATATTCGCAGCAATCGGTTGCGCGTGGCGGGCAGGCCATATTTTCAGATCTGAATCTCTACTGGGAAATCCCGAAGCACTTTCGAGATGTACCGGCCGTCGGCCCGGGCGGTGAATATACGGGCAAGAAGTACGGCGACTATGCAGCGGCTGCGCAGAAATTCGTATGGGCGTTATTCGATGTCTACATGGACGGTGACGGCACCGGGCGCCCCTTCTTCTTTCCCAAACCGCTCGTTCACATTACCGAAGACTTCTTTACCACACCGGGCTACGAAGATTTCCTCAATCATATTGCCGATGTCTCCTCGAAAAGAGGAAATACATACTACGTCTTTGACCGCGGCCAGACTGCAAAAATATCAGAGTGTTGCCGGTTATCCTTCAAACTTGAGGAAAGCGACTTGCAGGACGCGCACACCCCTTGGAAGATGCGCTACACCGCGTTGCAAAATGTGACACTCAATCTGCCGCGCATCGCTCTTCTGGCAAACGGTAGTGATGAACAGTTGTACAAGAAGATCGATGAACTGCTCCTCCTCGTCGTCAAGGCGCATGAGCAGAAGAAGACATTCATCGAGAAATTAATATCGTTGAAGGAAGAAGGTCCGCTTGCCCTTCTGACGATGGAGCGCGACGGCGAACCGTATCTCAGGCTACACCGTGCCACATTTCTCGTTGGGCTGCTGGGATTGAACGAACTTGTGCAGTATCATATGGGCAAAGAAATGCACGAAGACGAGGAAGCGCTGCGCTTCGGATTGAAGATACTCTCCCATCTTTACTTGCGTATCAGGAAGTTGTCAAAGTCGCATAACATCAGGCTCGTGATGGAACAAACACCTGCGGAATCGGCAGCTCACCGTCTGGCGCGTTTAGATCTGGAGCACTTTGCGGGCAGGGCGAATGACATCGTCAAGGGAAATAAGGCAGATAACTCGGTATACTACACCAACTCCACATACTTGAATGTGAGCATACCCATCGATCCAGTAACCAGGGTGCAGACCGAAGGAAAATTCCATGATCTCATCGAGGCCGGTGCCCTCACGCATATCTGGCTCGGTGAAACACAACCGCCCAAGGAATCAGTGGCGAATTTCGTAGTCAAGACGTTCCGCAATTCGCGCAATGCTCAGATCGCCTTCTCGCCGGAATTCACAACATGCAACAGCTGTTTCAAGACAGCGCGCGGCCTCATGAACCGATGCCCTCACTGCAGGAGTGAAAACATTGACCACATCACGAGAGTCACAGGTTATTTCACGAAAGTGTCGGGCTGGAACAAAGGCAAGAAAGCCGAACTCAAGGACCGTTACCGCTCGCTGCTGTAGCAAGAACCTGTATTACTGACCCAGTGCAACAGACAAGAGACGAGTCTGTTCTCAGGCAGTTGATGACGCTGGCATGGCCCATCGTCCTCGCCTTCATGATGCAGACAAGCTACAATCTCGTTGACCTTTTCTGGGTAGGTAAGCTTGGAGCCACGTCAATCGCCGCAGTCTCACTGGCCGGAAATTTCTTCTATATTATACTTGCTCTGGGGCAGGTTATCGGTTCCGGCACAGTGGCACTCGTTGCTCACTCATACGGAGCTCGCCTCATTGAAAGGGCAAATACGGTGGCAAAACAATCCATCCTTCTCGCCTTCGCAACTGCATTCATCATCGGTACGCTGGCGTTCCTTTTCTCAGGGCAGATCATGTCCTTTCTTGGAGGCCGGGATGCAGTCCTTAATTTGAGCACCGACTATCTTCGGATCGTATCAATCGGATTTTTCTTTCAGCTGTTGTCTTTCAGCATTAACTACATATTCCGCGGCGCCGGGGACATGAAGATCCCAATGTTGATCATGCTCATTGCCACCGTGCTAAATCTTGCGCTCGATCCATTGCTCATCCTTGGTATTGGTTTCTTCCCCCGTCTCGAGGTTCAGGGAGCCGCGATCGCAACCACTATTGCCAAGTGTATCAGTTTCTGTGTTGGGTTAGTGATACTCATACGCGGAAGGTCGGGTCTGAAACTCAATATATCCAGACCATGGCATATCCAATGGACCGTGGCAAAGAAGATATTCAGCATCGGAATTCCGGTAGGCATATCATACGGGCTCATGGCGGCAAGCATCATGGCGGTCTTCGGTATCATTGCCGGTTTCAGCGAATATGCGCTCGCTGCACTAGGCATAGGTACCCGCATCTTTCAATTCGCCGGCCTGCCGGTCGTCGGTATCGGTGCCGCCACTACGACGCTTGTCGGCCAGAGGCTCGGCGCCCGTAATGCCAGAGGTGCGGCCATGGTCGGCAACACGGCTCTGCGATTGAGCAGCGCAATCATGTTCCTTTTCATCGTGCTTTTCATCGCCGGCGCCCGTAATCTTCTCGGCCTATTCACTCAGAGTGCGCAGACGGTCGGGTACGGCGTCCAGTTCATACACACCGTGGCATTCTACTTGATCTTCGTCGGAATTAGCACGACCCTGACCGGTGTTTATCGTGGTGCTGGCTACACCATGCCCCCGATGGTCGCAGGTGTAATCAAGGTGACCATCTTATACGGACTCGCGTTGCTCGTTGCGCGGACCCTACACATGGGAGTAACCGGAGTCTGGTGGTCAATGCTTGTCGCCTACGGCGTTGAAAGCATAGTATTGGTCGTCTGGTACAGAAGAGGAACGTGGCGTGCAAAAGGGTTGTCTCTTATGAAAGGTATGCCGGCTGCTGATCGTTAGTAAGTGAACCTGACCGCGAGAAAACCAACTGCAAGCCCCAAAACGGCTCCGCCCAGCACATCGGTGGGGTAGTGTTTTCCCAAATACACCCTCGAAAAACCGACGACCGTGGCATAAACGAACAAGGGAATCCTCAACCTCGGGTTGTAATGCGAATAGACAACTGCCTGAGTAAAGGCAAACGCAGTGTGTCCCGAGGGAAATGACGAATCCAGCCGACTGGTCTCCCCGGCCGGCCGCTCGCGGTTAACCAGCATCTTCAGAGATAGAACCACCACACAGTCGCCGATAAAAGCCGCCATTCCAGTGCGTGCGATGTCTTTCTTGTCGAATAAGTAAAGGCCCGCCGGTGGCAGAACGTCCAACACCGGTGTCGAAATGGCTTCGATGCCCTGCATACAGAATTTCACCGGCACTGACTGCCAGTCCTGGCTGATCGCATCGTAGATATCCTGCTCGCAGGGATTCAGGGCTTGGCAGCACAGAAAGAGCATCAACATCTTGTTCATTCTACAGTATAATGCACTGCTGTCAAGCATGCGATAGCCACACGCTCAACGCATGATGCGATGCACCACACGTATTGCGGAATGGGCTATCCCGATCGCTCAAAAATGGCGACCCCTGGTACAGGATTCACGATACACGAGTCGCTTATCGTATTCATAGATGACTTCACACCTTCATCCGAAACGGGCTTCGTGACCTTCAAACGAACAACGCTCTGTATCAGCTCTCTTGACAGCATCGCCATTTGCAGTATAATTCCGCCGACGGATCTCAAGGAGGTCAGACAATGCCATGTGGTCGAAAGAGAAAGAGAAAGAAGATTAAGAAACATAAGCTTAAGAAACGACGAAAACGCGATCGTCACAAGAAGAAGCTGAGATAATACTAAGATACGGGTAGTGTATCTGGCATTTGTCCGGTATCGTTCTTGAGAAGGATACCGCGTTTGGATGATTTCATGAATTTCAGAAACTCGTGCGCGTGGCGCGAGTCTCTTTTTTCTAACAACTCCCTGCAATGCATGGAATTCTTGCCCGAATAGTAGATCAGACGCATTATGCATCTTATCTCTTCTATCTCCTCCCATGAAAAGAGATTGCGGAGAAGACCGGTAGTATTGACCCCACGAACTCTGGCGATGTTACCACTGGCGAGCAAATAAGGCGGCAGATCTTTGTTCAAATAGGATTTCGCGCCGAGCATCGCATATCGGCCGACCCGGCAGAACTGATGAATCCCGGCATGGCCGCCGATGTTCGCATGATCACCAATCTGCACATAACCGCCCAGCTGTGCAATGCTCGATAGTACCACATTATCGCCGATTACATTGTTATGCGCAACATGAACATAGGTCATGATGAAATTATTGCTGCCGATGATGGTCTTGTTGCTTTCACCCGTAGCCCTCGAAATCGTGGCGTATTCACGGATCACATTACTGTCACCGATGACGCAGAATGACCGTTCGCCTTTGAAATGGTAATCCTGCGGCTCGACACCGATCTGAGCGCCAGAGCATACGACATTATTCTTCCCTATGACCGTACCGCTCCGGATGACGACATGGCTATCGATCCGTGTCCCCTCGCCGATGATCACATCGTCTTCGATCACCGAATACGGACCGACGGATACGGACCGGTCGACTTTCGCCCTTGGGCTGATCAAACTGATCACGCCTTCATTCCTTGATTCCGGCCATTATCCTCGCTTCACAGGCAAGTTCATCATTGACCCGGGCAGTACCTGCAATCTTCACCACCCTTCCACGTTCCTGGATCAACTTGACCTCGAGGATCAACGTATCACCTGGTTTCACGATTCTCCGGAACTTTGCATTTTCGATAGCCATGAAAAGAGGAACTGCCTTCTCATACTTTCTGAGAAGCATTACGCCGCCTGCCTGGGCAATTGCTTCAACCATCAACACTCCGGGCATTATCGGTTCATCGGGAAAGTGTCCTTTAAAGAAATACTCGTCCTCACGGACATACTTCTTCGCCAGAATTCTCTTTTCGGAAATCTCCATGACCTCATCGACAAACAAAAAAGGCGGCCGATGAGGTAGAATACGCTTTATCTCTTCAATATCCATTACTCACCTCACATCCTCGAGATATCCTGCGTCTCACCATTCTTATAATCGCGCAGCTGCTGTACCTGCAATTTACCGCATCCGCACTTCCCAATCTGCAGCGATGCACGGCGGTGGCCGTGGCAATCCGAACCTCCTGTCATCAAGAGTCCATTACGCAAAGCCATTTCATACATCTCCTGCTGGCAGGTCGCCGAGTGTTCGGGGTGCCAGACTTCGATACCCACGGCACCATCATCGACAAGGCGCGTGACGAGATCGGCGTCATCGTAAATGCCAGGATGGGCGATCACCGCAATACCGCCCCAATCCCTGATCTTATTCAACAATGCTTTAGGCTCTATGCTCAATTTCGGTTCGTAGTAAGGAGAGTGATAACTGAGGAAACGAACGAACGCTTCCCTGATCGATTGCACGTATCCACGTTCGCGCAGAGCTTCGGCGATGTGTGGCCTCCCCAGCGCACTATTCTTAGCAGATTCTTGCATGCGGTCGAAGTCGAGTTTTATGCCGTCCCGCGAAAGTCTCTCCACGATTTTCTTTGCCCGCTTCACGCGGTGTTTGCGTAATTTTTCCAGGTAGAGCTGCAAATCAGGATTGTCACAGTCAATGCAGTAAGCGAGAATATGTATGTCGAGCATACCCACATTCGAACTCATCTCGACCGCAGGAATGACCTCGACGCCTTCATGCTGAGCGTCTTTCAGTTCATCGACCGCGAGAACCGAATCATGATCGGTTATCGCGATCGCCTTCAAATCTATGTTTCTGCAATGCTGAACGATCTCCAAAGGCGATAACAATCCATCGGAGCAGTTTGAATGTATGTGTAGATCCGCGTAGTTATGGTTACCGGAAAAGTCTGAGGTCAAGTTTCCTTTGTCAGAAGCCCGAGGTCCTGCACGGTATCATCAATGATCCCCACTCCTATCTCAGCTCTCTTCAGCAGGAAACCTTCAAGCAGTGCGTTATCGCAGATTGCGTTTATCGTCCTCGGGTTCCCCTTCGAATATAGAAAGATCGCCTTGAGTGCCTCCCGGTCGAACAAAGGTTGCGACCTACCGGCGACACGGAGCCGGTGAGAGATATAATCGTACGTCGCCTTCTCATCGAGCGTATCCAGCAGGCATCTGATAGCAATGCGTTGGTATAATGGAGGGTCGAGCTTCAGGTAATCTTCTGTTTCTGGCAAGCCGAAGAGAATGAAATTCAGGAGCTTACCCCGTTCCGACTCGAGGTTAAGGAGTCCCCGGATCTCCTCCATTATCTCTTTGCTGCGCAGCATATTTGCTTCGTCGATAAGGATCACTACTTTTCTCTTCTGCCGTGCGAATTCGAGAAGCCTGTGATAGACTGCCGTAATTATTTCGATCTTATTATCGGAATCGCCTCCTGCTTCGAGCATGAGGGCAATCTTTTTCAGAAACCAGAGTGAAGTAATCTCCGAATGTATGATCACGAGCAGCGTCGCTTCAACCTGTTCACTTATCAGTTGGTCTAACAGGCGCCGTGACAAGGTCGTCTTGCCGGTACCGATGGTGCCGACCAGCAACGCAAGGCCTTTCTCAGTCTCGACCGCGTGTGACAGTTTGAGCAACGCCTTTGAGTGCTGTGGCGAGTCATAGTAGAATTTCTCGTCAGCCGCAAAACTGAAAGGATGTTCCCTTAGATTATAGAACGATTCGTAACCCATGAGATCATCACAAATACGTTATCTTCGACTTCTTATCCACTGTCGGCTTTTGCGAAGTACCTTTATCAGACGATTTTCCTCCCGATACACCTACGCGCCTTCTATTTAATTCCTCGGTGACTTTCTTTTTCAACCGTAGTATCTTCTGGTTCAACGCAGAAACCTTCCTGTCAATCTCATATGCACTGACGTAAGATTTCAACGCGTTCTTGAGGTCGTTTTGCTTCTCGTAGCAGCCACCAAGAAGGAAATAAATGCCAAAATATTCCTTTCTGTCATGGCCTTCGATCTTCAAGGCCTCGTTCAACACGCGTATGGCATCACCAACCTTATCATAATCGAGATAGCACGATCCGGTCATCTCCAGAGCCTTCAGGTGCAGTTTTTCATCCTTCGATGCAATTTCGAATTCTTCGATTGCCTCTTGATAAAGACCCATACTCTTGTAGGCAACTCCAAGGTCATAATGTGAACTGTAATCGCCTTCGCCAATCGATTCAAAAACCTCACGTCTGAATTCAGAAACCAATTCTTCAATGCTCTGCATCGTTTCTGCTTTTGCCTCGCTCTGTTCAATCCTCAATACCGCACCCAGATCGACGGTAGCTGCCTTTTCAAGAGGCAGCGCATGTTCTTTCGCTATCACATTATTCGGGTCTATCTTCAAAACATCGCGGTAAATCTTCTGTGCCTCACTCTTTGCCTCACGCCTGTTCAACGCCTCGGCCAGTTCAAGCATGAACGTCACCTGTAGAGCATTCTCACTCCGCATGCGCGCTATTTCGACAAGATGTTGACGCGACTTCAGGTCAAAGGGACGCAGTTCGGCGATCTTCTTGTTCAACATCATCGCTTTTTCGTAATCTTTCTTGCGCCAGGTTGTGCGTTCGGCATCCCGGAAGCAATCTATCGCTTCTTCGACCGAATCAAGTTTTAAATACAATTCTCCGAGTTCGATCGTCTTGTCTATCTCGGAGAGCA
This sequence comes from Caldifarciminota bacterium, assembly GCA_020349965.1. GTDB lineage: Bacteria > Hydrothermota > Tepidihabitantia > SM23-42 > SM23-42 > SM23-42. Next base: position 2,131,393 of record CP070705.1, read on the forward strand.
TTTCGGGTACTTCGACCGCGGCTGACGGCTCAGGCTCTTCATCTTTGAGTAATTCTGCCACTTCGGGTGAGACTATGTCCTCAATCGAAATCTTGTCCCCTGCCTGCCATAACGTGCCAGCGGGTTCTTCTTGCTCCTCAGAGACCGGTTCTTTTACCAGCACCGATTCTTCTGTCGGCTCTTCTATTACTTTCTCCTGCACCCTTTCCGGGCTCGCCGGTTTATCAGCTTCAGTAACCTTCACCTTCTCCTCGAGTATGGTCTCCTTGAATTTTTCATGCTTCGTTTCAATCTCCTTGGCCTGCTCGAGAAGTTCGGATCCGCGATCTTTCTTGCCGACCTGCTCGTATATCGCCGATATCGTCTTCAGGATCCTGGCATTATTCGGAACGAGTTCCTTTATCATATCATACGTCTTCAACGCGGTATCCAGATCATTGGCCTTACGTTTGCGGTCGGCATACTCAAGGAGGTAGTTGGCCGCCTCACCTTTCTGGTCCAGTTCCTTATGCAACTCGCCCAACAATCGGTAGATCTCGATACGGTTCTTGTCGAACCGCAGGATCTTCTTGCATAAGGCAATTGCGTTTGGAAAGTAGGTTTCCTCTTTGAATATCCGGGCGCCCTTTTCATATACATTGAGGGCTTTGGATTGTTGTCCCGCCTTGAGGTAGAGATCGCCCAGTTTGTTGAAAAGGGACCCTTCGTTGGGAAACTCCGCGATCGCGCCTTCTAACTCTCGAACGGCATCATTGACCGCACCCTTCGCCTCCAACTCGGCGATCCTTCTTTTAACTTCTACAAGCTCCGCCATTACTCGAATTTCAATCCAAGGTTACTGACCACCCTTTCGATCAAGAACTCATCGATCTCGGGTTTGTTCTGAAGGTACCCCTCAAGCAACGCATTGTCGCAGATGACATTCACAAGCCTCGGCCTGCCCTCTGAATAGCGGCAAATGAGATCAATGGCCCGGGGACTGAAGACCTCTTGCTCGCTGCCAGCGACAGTCAAGCGGTGAGCGATATACGATCTAACCGTATCACTCCCCATCGATTTGAGTTTGATCTTCACCGCGATACGTTGATATAGAGCTCTGTTCGATGAGATGAAATTCTCGAGTTCAGGTAACCCGCTCAGTATGAAAGACAGCAATCGGGTGTCTCCAATCTCGAGATTCAACAAACCTCTTATCTCTTCAAGGACACTGGGATTGTCTATCTTATTGGCTTCATCGATTATGATGACTGTTTTCTCGCTCCGATGGTATATCTCACTGAGCCGCTGTGAGATGCGTGCGATTATTTCGGTAGTTGAATCGGTGAGATCACGCAAGCCAATCAGATTGGCAATCCTAGTATAGAGCCACGTCGGCGAGAACTCGGAGTGGGTCAAGACGATCAATCCAATTTGAAAGTCGCCAATCGTATGGAGTTCGCTCAATATCTTACGCGAAAGCGTCGTCTTACCGGTACCGATATCACCGAGAAGAACTGCCAGGCCACGTGCTCCTCGTGCTGCGTGCAGCAGATACTCCCTGGCCAGCGCATGCTGAGGTGAGTTGAAATAGAATTTGGGGTCCGGATGATTAGCAAACGGCTCTAACTTGAATCGGTAATACTCCTGATATCCCATTAGCCTCCTATTCGATCAGAGAAAGGATATATTCTCTCCCCTCTCCTCGTACGGTTCCTCAATTTCTTCTTTTTCTGTCGGTTCTGGACCGATCTCCTCGATATATTCCTCTCTCCGAGGTGTAGCCGGTTCACCACTCTCAACGGGTTCAAATCTCACTGACTTTTCTCCGACTTCGACGACCGGTTCCTCATCTTTTGCCGGGGTACGCTCGCCAATGATTTTTTCTCCGCCGAGAAGTTCGTACATCTCCTTGACATCTTTGTAATCGGGGTTGGTCGTCATTATATGTTCGATCTCCCTCAAGGCATTCTGGAAATCACCCAGTCCTTCGTACGCCGACGCAAGCAAATAGCGGAGTTCGAGTTTGTCACTCTGTGGTATATCCTCGAGTAGAATCGCGGGGCCGACGGTCTTTATCGCTTCCCCGTACTTACCAAGTTTTATCATTGCCGCGCCAGTTATCTCCAGTGACAGGGGCCACGTATTCTTGTTGATCTTCAGCTCGTGTGCATGAAAGAGAGCGGTATCGTAAAGCTCGGCGGCGAATGCCTGACGCGCCAGTTCTAAACGCTTGGCCACATCCTCTTCTTCCCACTGAATCTGACCTCGGAATTCATCGAATTCGGCAGCCACCTCGAAACTCGGAGAAATCGGGGCCTCCATCTCTTTCAAGAGGAACTCGATATCGGCAATCTGACCTTCCAACGATTGCGGTTCAACGATCTCGTCGACCGGCGGCTCATCGCCCTTGTCTTTTTGCGCGCGATCAACATAGGTCTCCACCTCCCGGATTAGATCATCGAATATGGCATCGACAGGCTCAGAAACACCAGCTTCGTCTTTACTTTCCTCCGGCGCTGTTTCTGCTTCGAGTTCTTGGGGAAGGATTTCTTCGACACGCTCAGGTTCTTCAGACACGACCGCTTCAACCGTTTTCTCCTCCTCGCCGCCTGGTTCCTCTGTCACTTCTTCTGCAGGACGGGATTCGGCCAGAACTTCGCTGACTTCGGCTACCTCTTCGGTTCCGGCCTCAAGTATTCCATCGTCCCCGAATTCTCTTCGCTCTACTAATTGCTCAGGTACCGCTCCGGTCAGAGCCTTCAATTCCCTCAGTTTATCAAATGCAGATTCATTGCTCGGGTCGATCTCAACGATCCGATTAAGCACGTTTATCGCCTCATTGTGTTCTCCCTGCTCCATCAAATCACTCACCGCTCTATTGAATTCTACGAGGGCCTCGTCCTTGGAACCAATTTCATACAGCAAGTTGCCCAATTCAACACGGCTCTTCGGATCCAACCCCTCATCGCCGCCGTCGGTCTTCGGCAGCATCTTTTCAATCTCGCTGAGGATTTCCTGCTCATTCATCTCACCAGCGGTGGTCTTCAACCGCTTTAGTTCCTCTTCTGCTTGGTCCCCACGGTTCATCGCAAACAGAACACGCACATATGACAGGCCCAAACGCAGATTCCTCGATTGCAGATCCACGATCTTACGCACCCCGTTGATGAATGTCGTCTCATCTTTGCTGTCGATCGACTTCGAGCACAATTCTATTATCTTCTGTATCCCCTGATTGGGAAGGCCTGCCTGTTTATAGAGTTGTGCGATGCGGATATAGCGCTCGCTATTCAGACTTTCAAGCCGGATGACCTTCTCAAGACAGATGATCGCTTCAAGCAGCCGCCCGCCATCGGTGTAGCTCGTTGCGGCCTGTTCATAACGCTCCACCGCCTCGCCTTTCCTGCCCATACGCTGTGCAAGATCGCCAGAT
>CP070705.1:2134904-2234417 GCA_020349965.1 Caldifarciminota bacterium
ACGCTCACGCCGTATTTTCTTTTGAGCCGGGCTAGAATGATATCGAGATGTAATTCTCCGATGCCCGAGATTATCAATTGCTTGATCTCCGGGTCGAAGGCGAACGAAAAGGTTGGATCCTCATCGCGAAGACGGGCGAGTCCGTTCGAAATCTTCTCTTCATCGCCTTTCTCCTTAGGAACGATCGCCATGGATATGGACGGAGTCGGAAACACGATGGGCGGGAGGGAACCGTCTATTCCCTTAGTTAGAGTATCACCCGTATTCGTTTTCTTCAGTTTTACGAGACCGATTATCATACCGCTGGTCAGCTTTTCGATCTCAGTCTTTTCTTTGCCCTTGATCAAGAACATCTGATTGATCTTCTCTTCGGTCGACTTCGTAGTATTATCGACCACGTCGCCGCTCTTTGCTGAACCACTGAAGATTCGTACGTAGCATACCTCGCCGAGGTGGGGTTCGACTACTGTCTTGAACACGTAACCGAGAAAAGGCGAGGTATCCTCGCGCTTGATCTTCTTGCCGCCGACCTCGATCTCCGGCATCATCTCAGATGAAGGGACGAACTCGGCGATCGCGTCTAGTAAATTCTTGACGCCGATTAATTCAAGTGCATCGCCTGCAAGACAGGGCGCGACTTTCCCGGCGATGATGCCTTTCTTAATCGGCTCTATGCATTCGCTCAGCTCCACTTTCTCGCCTTCGATGTACTTGTTCATTAAAGCCTCTTCGAGATCAGCTGCAGCCTCAATGAATTTCTCTTGGTGTTTCTTTATGGCTTCATGCATACCATCGGGAACTGCACTTTCGTTACCCTTTGCATCATAGCCTTTGCCGCTCAGGACGTCGGCGACACCTTTAACCTTGTTACCATCGACCACCGGAATGGTGAGTGCGACGAGGTTGTTCTTGTATGTCTCTTTTATTGCGGCCATCGTTTTTTCAAAGTCGGTATTCTCTTTGGCCAGTTTATTGATGAAGAATAAAACCGGTATGTTCCGGTTTGTGATTTCACCCAACAACCGCTCGGTACCGACTTCAATGCCGCTGAAGGCGTCGACGACGATGAGCGCGCAGTCGATCGCCTCGATCCCACTTATTGCCTCACCGATGAAATCGGCGTAACCAGGAGTGTCGACGAGATTGATCGTGACATCACCGTGCTTGAAAGAAGCTAGCCCGAGGTTCAAACTGCATAGTTTGTCCTGTTCTTCGGGTTCGGTATCGAAAACCGACGTTTGCTCGCTTACTTTACCGAATCTCGTATTTGCACCAGTAAGATAGAGAAGGCCATCTGCGATAGTCGTCTTGCCGCTTCCGGCATGACCGAATAGCCCTATATTCCTGTTACCCTTATGACCCATGCAAGCCTCCTAAGAAGAAGGTTCGACAGGACCGATTAAAGGCTGGTATTCTGCCATAATGGACAATCGAAAAAGCCTCTCGTTGCCATGTATGAACCTTCCTATACAATTCTGTACTTTTTTCATGTCTAACTCAGTGTTTTTGAAATCGTAATTGCAATTTCATCGCTCAGCAATTCTAGAATGATGTCGAGTGAACCGATGTAGTTTGTAGTTCCGCGTTTTATTATCAATCCTGCCGTTATATCGGAATCTTCATTTACCTTCAGGTTGATCTTTTCACTACGCAGAAATTTCTCCAGATCGTTGCGATAGTGGCCGAAGTCGTGTTTGCTTAGCAATAACTCTCCTTCTCTTTCGCCGCTTTTCTTGATTAAATTCTTCAGAAACATCAGGTAGTCAGTGTGCTCAGGCAGTTTTGCGACAGCCTCATCGATAATCTTCTTGATTAAGTTCCACCTGTGCTCAGTCTGTTTCATATTAAGTCTGAGTCTTTGCTGAGAGATCGTTCGCATTATGTGCGTTTCTCGCTGTTCCTCAATTTCCTTCTTGATCTGCCGCTTCTTTTGCGCTATTTTCTCGTCGAATTCCTCGGCAATGCTCGATGCTTCTTTCTTGTGTTTTGCAGTGATTTCTTCAGCATCCTTCTTCGCATCCTCGAGTATCTTGTCAATGACTTTTTGAGTAGACATATTACAGTTTCATTTGCACGACCGCCAGGATGGTGACGATCAAACCAAGCACCGCGTAGAATTCAACTAGTATTCCGTAGATCATTGCCTTTGCCGCTTCAGTTGGTCTCTTTGCGACCATCTCCACACCGGCAGTGCAGACCTTACCTTGCCAAATTGCCGACGCGATCGCGGCAATGGCTACGGGCATGGCCGCAAAGAATATCTGAAGTCCCTGCTGCAGGGAAAGCGCAGCGAGTTCGCCTCCGAAGATGCCGATCTTCTGCAGCACCATGAAGGCACCGATGAAGCCGTATACACCCTGGGTACCGGGAAGAGCGACAAGGATCAGGAGACTGCCGAATTTTTCAGGATCCTCGCTTAACACGCCATTGGCGGCCTGAGCTGCGTAGCCAATACCGATTGCCGAACCGATGCCGCCCAGTATTGCTGCGAGTGCGCCGCCTGCGATTGCTATCGCTATGCCATAAGATTCGATCATTTTGCCTCCTACCTTAAATAGATACCTAAACGCCTAAATGTCAAAATACCTGAACTGGAATTACTGCTTGATATCGACATAATTGGTTTCCAGCCGGAAAGGCTTGAAAGGCTTGCTTCCGCCACTATAGAATCTGCCGAAGAATTCGATATACTGAAGCCGCATGGTATGGATGAATCCACCGAGGGTATTTATGATCAGATTGAAGAGGTGGCTCGGAATTAGAATGATGACGACCAGGACTACGCCAATGACCGGGATTCCGGTAATCATCCAGGCGATTTTATTGATGGCGATGGCAATGACGCCCGTCACCATGCCAAGTGCCATCAGCCGGACATAGGAGAGGAGTACACCGAGATAGTTGGAAATGCCGTAAAGATTATAGAACCCCCACGCTATCTTGCCCAGGACCTTTTTCATCTCTTTGGGGCGTGTAAATTCAAAGACCATTAAGGGGATGGCTGCCAAGTAAAGATAAACTGGGATCTGAATTACATATCTTATGTTCAAGAAACCGAAGGCGAAGCTCGAAATCCCATACCATGTGAAGAAAACAACCGGAGCCCAAGCGAGCTGATCAACTGCTTTGGGCTTGCCCTCGGGATGTGAAGCAATGATGACACCGACAATACAGATCCATAAGATCAACTCAAAGATGGCTTTGCCCAAGAGCGATTTGCTGAAGACAACTGCATATAGCAGGATACTGGGTATGATTATAAACCACGTCAGGTTGGCGAAAATAGCCTGGCCATACTCGCCGTTCTTGAAGTTGTCCACAACTTCAATGGCGATGCCCAGCATCATGTGGACAAAACCCAGACCCAATGCGAGACCGATGAAGATCATTGGGTCCTTGACCGGGTCGAATAGCATTACCGAATTCTTGAACCGAATGAGCGGCTCGAAGCCTATGTATTCGAAGATGTCACCGGCCCAGCCGCCCACCATGGCGCCTGCGAATATTGTCAATATTCCGCCGACCAGGAGGATCTTGAACAGACTTTTATCGCCGGTGACGCGCTTCATCAGGTAAAGGGAGATGATTATTAGTAATACACCGTATAGGGCATCAGTGATGCAGAGTCCGAACATGACCGGGAAGAAGAATGCGAGAAAAGGCGTCGGGTCGTATTCTCGGGGGTCAGGCATGCTGTATAGTTTAACGAGCATTTCATACGGTTTGCTCAATGTGGCATTCTGCAGCGCGACCGGAGGACGTTCATCCGGGTCTCTTTCAACCTTATCGTAGAAAGCATACCCGAACTTATTGATGAGCTTGTCAAGCCGCTTCAGGTTGCGTTTCAAGATCCAGCCGATGATATTTGTGGTACGTACCGTTTCCGGCAAAGAGTTAGTTATGCCCTCCTTCTTCTGCAGAACAGAAAGCAGGTCAGAAGATGCCTCAAGGTTGAGGACCTCCTCTGCCAGATCCTCTTCGTGTTCGTTCAACTCATCTAACCTGGTGCGGATGCGGCGCAATTCCTGCTCGAACCGATCGACCAACATCGCCGGTTTACCGGCATGAGAACGAAAATCCACTATTTCGCAGCCTAACTCGGTCAACCTAGTACGGAGCGTAGTACTCTGTTCTTTCTTCACAAAGAACAGGCAATAAAGTAGGGTTCCGGCGGAATTTACCTGTTCGAAGGAATGTGGAATCTCTGAGATTGTAGCAATCAATTGAAGAATGTCCGGCCCCGGGATGGCGACCGGAAGAACTTCGGTTTGCCGGAATTCGCGTAGAGATTCCAGATCTGTATCAAGAGGCTGCCAGGGCGATAGGAGAGCAATATCGTCTTCGAGTTGTCGGGCTCGCGTCGATAGTGCTTCGCGTTCGGCCTTGATGCCTTCGAGTGTTGCTGCGGTTTTCGTGTGATCATAAGACTCGGCCAAATCGACAAAACTATCGTAAGACATCGAACGCTTCATATTGAAGAACATTGAAAGGGGATGGCGTTTCTTGTAAGCGCCTATTTGATTAAGAGCATCGGCGATACGGTTAAGTTCTTCGGATGTCTGGAGTGTCGTCTCTTGGAGTTCGCTAATGTGGACGATCCCCTCCCGCTGCAATTCTTTGACGAACTCTTCCTTTATGCTCTTATGAACGACAATTTGGATCTTTTCTACCGGGAGGACGGCCATTTGAGAATGATATCCTGGGTCTTTTTAATGCTTTTTTCTCTATTCTTCTTATAAGATTCGTCCATTTTCTCCACGCTCTGCTTATATCGGGTTGTCAGAGCGGCGATCTCCTTGTCGATAGTTTTCTTCGCAATTTCGAGCTCTTTTTCCAACTCCTTGTCTCTCACCGCGTCAAGTGTCCCAAGTTTTTCTTCGTGTTCTGCGCGCGTTCTCTGGATCAGTTGTTGGCCGTTAGATTCGGCATTTTTCTTCAATATTTCGCCCTGTTCTTCGGCTTTCTTGATTTCCTCGATCAATTTCATACCCTATTGTAGCTAATAATAAGACAAAGTCAAGACAGACTGAATTTTAAGGGCAATCGTGGGGCCTCGAAGGGTCAAACAAGAATAAGGGCGCAGAAAAGGTCGCTACTGCTACTGACTATTGAGGGCGCGTTTCTTCATACGATCGGTAATGAAGAGTATTACCAATCCGATTACGACGAGTGATGCCGAAATAGCAAATGAAACCCGGTAGGCGAAGACCTCGGAGGTGCCGCTTCTTATCAGGAGATCGATGATCGGACCTGAGATAAATGTCGCTGCCATACCCCAGCTGAGAAAGAAGGTGGCGTTGAACCAGGCAAACTGCTTGCCTCGGCGTTCTGGAGGGATCAATTGCGAAGCGTAAGAATACGAGGATGATAGAATGACGACCATAGATACCCCAAAGAAGAAGTTGCACACGTAGATCAGAGGTAGTGCAGAGGCGAGCGCAAAACCGATAAGGCTGAGTATTGCGATTAACGCGCCTGCGTACAGAAGCGTAACGTCCTTGTACAATTTTGACAAACGCGATATGAATAATCCGACAATGAAGATGGCGATAGACTGCATATTGACGATATAGCTGAGGGTCTGGCTCGATACATTGAATCCGGTGTCGAGTGAAAGAAATTGTGTCTTCACCGTGGCTATTGAATTACGTCCGAAATTGATGAAAATCATTGCCAGCATGAAAACAGAGAAGACCCGCGAGAGTGTAGTGGCATGATTGCTCCTGCGCACGGTCTTGGCCTGTACAACGGTGACACCGCCCTCGGGTATGAAGAACATGGGAATCGTTGACGCGAGCATTATCCCGGATGCAACGAAGAACAGAAATCCACTATCAAACCCCCAGCCTTCGTAATATCGGGCAAGCCCATCATATGCCAGTCCGCCTATGAGTACGCCTACGATTCTTCCGAGGGCGCCGAGACTGGAGAGTTTGCCCTGGATACCGGTGCGCTCTTCTTCTGGATAGAGGTCAGAGATGATAGCACTCCATCCGATATTGGACATAGACCAGAATATCTCGACGACTGAAAGTCCGATGATGATAATATAACCTGCCATGGCCTTAGATGCCGGTATCTTGTGGAGATACCAGACAAGGAGGGTGCCGGCTGCGGCCAATGCCTCACCTAGTATGATATAGGTTCTTCGCTTCTGGTACTTGTCCGAAAGCGCTCCCCAGACGAATCTCTGGAAGACCACATTTAGCACCATGGGGAGGGTGGCAAAGAGTGTCGTTTCGGTTACGCTGAGGCCAAGAAAGAAACGGAGATAGATGGAAAGGTAGCTGTAGAAGAGCCCCCTTCTGAACATGGTAAGGATCTCAAATGATGAAAGATTGAAGAGGGTCCTTTTGGCTCGTTGAACTGTCATCTTGTATTGATGTCGGACAGGTGTGTGGGTCGGACTACAATGATCGAGGAGCTATTCGATACCGAACCACGGGCCTTTTTCGAGGTCTGAGAAAAATATCTTGCGGTCTTCTTCCCGTTTGATCGACTCTCCGGCTTTTCGTGCGAGATCCAGGTACTTCTTCGCTTCGGTAGTACTGTGTGCTGCAGCATAGGCGCGAGCCATTGCCTCGTAAGCATAAGCGAGATCGAAGTCCATGAACTTATGTGCCTCAGTCAATGTCAGGCATTTAACGGCATGGTGAAGTGCCTGTTCACTCCGCTCAAGAACTGCGTAGACATGGGAGATCAGCCATTCGCCACGTTGGAAATTCACCGGTTCGCCGATTTTGCTCCAGTGATAATACGAAGCATGGGCTGCGTGTACCATTTCTTCGCTCTCTTCGTCGGAGCGAGTTTCTTTGGCTAAGAGACTCCACACCCGATTGTTACATCCGACGGCGAATCTCTTGTGCCATTCGAGAGTTTCTTTGTCTGCATCCTTCATTACATTCTCCTCGGCCCGTACAAATGAGTGGACCATGATCATAGATGCGAGGATGAGTACAAGAAAATCGGTGATTTTCCTCGTCCGCATTTTTTCTCCTTTCTTCATACATCGAAGATTATCTTAGCACGGAATTCATGCTTTTCTTTTACAATGGATAGATCGTGGTAAGTTGGATTCTTTATCTCAAGTTTCACCCGGTGGCGGGTCGGGTCAAACTTATCGCCGCGAAGCACTGCCTGCAGCGAGGTTTCTCGTACCGATATTGTATATTCGGATGGTATGAAACCGTGGACCGAGAAATTGTATAACAATTCGCGGCACCAGTCGATGAAGAGATCTTCGAGCGACTCACTCCGCAAGTCGATGGATTTCTCCTTATCGGCATTGACTGAACCTGTTAGCTGTGTTTCGAAGATTGCCCGTCCGATATTGGCAAACAACTCATCGAGCGACCTGCCCCATGTTTCAATGCCAAGATCTGCCGTATGATCTGTGTACTGGTAGAGTACTGTCATTGGTAGCCCCCGTATGAGTTTAGTCAGAATTGCACAGAGGTCAACAAAGGCATCTGGCCTTTGGATCGAGCATTCAGCATGAGGGCTAAAGATTCGCCGTGATTTTTTGCACCAGAGATTCGGCATCCAGGCCGCATTTCTTGTAGAGGACCTGGGGGTCATCCGATCTTCCGTAGTGTTCTATGCCGATTGTGACTAAAGGCGTCTTAAGTTTTTCGCGGATCAGTTTCTGCGCGACGGTACTACCCAACCCCGTATCGACGACATGGTCTTCATACGTGAATATGCACTTTGTTCTTGCTGCCTCGTGTATTATTCGCGTATCGATACTCAGCGGAGATGAGACATTATAGATGCGGGGGATTATCCCGGTCGCCTTCAGTTTCTCATGGGCTTCGATCGCCATTGGAAGCATTGCACCGAAGGTCAATATCGCGCAGTCATCTCCTTTGCGGACAAGATCGGTCCTTCCGTACTCGTATCTATAGTCGCCATCGAAGAATATGTTTCCCGCAGTATTCCTGACCACCGGGAGTTTCGTACGGCCGAGGCCGATCACGTAGTTGCCTTTCTGCTGCAAGACATAGCGGACCGCGTGATCGGTCTGGTTCGGATCACCGGGGAGGATGAGCCTGAAGCCAAAGAGATTTTTCAAGAGACCGATGTAATCGATGCAGTGATGTGTTTTGCCATCCGGGCCCACGTTGTAGCCGAGGTGAGTCGCACAGATCTTTACGTTAGTGCAATTGATATCGTTCAGCCGCAGTTGGTTATAAACTTCATCGATCGCAAAGACTCCGAAATCTGCCCACAGGGTGACGATGCCGTTTATCGAAAGAGCACCGGCAATGGTGGCCGTCGTGTGCTCACTCACTCCGGCCTGAAAGAAGCCGTCCGGGCGGACCTTCCCGAATTCGGTCGTTTTCACCGATTCGGCAAGGTCACAATCGAGTACGGCAATGGGTAACTTCGGGTTGCGTTCGGCGATCTCGGCGAGTACGCTGCCAAAGACTGCCCGCGGATGGGTATCCTTCTCGTACGTCTTTGGTCTACCGGTGTCGATTGGTATGAATGCGATATCGTCAGTCCTAGGTAGCGGATGCCGGCAAGCGGCACGCGACCGGGTGATTGTCCCGATGCCGTCGGAAATCCCGAGTTCACCGAGTGCTCTTATGCATTCCTCTTCGGTCAATGCACGGCCGTGGTATTCACGTCGATTCTCCATGAATGAGACACCCTTGCCGATGATGGTTTCCGCGATGATTGCGTAGGGGTGGTCCTTGTCGCCGAGAGCCTGCCGTATTACGTTGTAGAGCTCCTTGAAATCGTGGCCAGAGGTTACCAGGACGCGCCAGCCATCGGCCAGGTAATTTTCCTCAATGTTCACCGGCATGACATCTTCGGTCCGCCCCGAGATCTGGATGTGGTTATGGTCGATGATAACGGTCAAGTCGTTCAGGTCGTATTTGCGGGCGAATCTGCGCGCCTCGGCGACCTGCCCTTTGGCCTGCTCGCCATCACTCATGGCAACGAAGGTGTTATACCGTAGCCCATTGAGGCGACCGGCGAGGGCGAAGCCGCAGCCGGCTGATAATCCCTGCCCCAGATTGCCCGTGGTCCATTCAATGCCCGGTACGTCCCGTTCGATGTGTCCTTCATACGGGCTGTTCGCATTGCGAAAACAAGCGAGCAGGCCTTCCCGGTCTATGAATCCAAGATGAGCCAGGCATGCATAGAGACCGGGCGCCGTATGTCCGTGGCTGACAATGATACGGTCGCGATCGCGCTCACAGGTTGTCTTGGCTGAAATTCGGGCATGGCTGAACAATGTCAGAAAGATGTCGATCGATGACATCGATCCGCCCGGATGACCCGAGCCGGCCACAGTCGTCATCTTGATAATGTCCCCGCGGCAAAGCCGCGCCTTCTCCTTCAATTGGGCGATCCGATCCTCGGTGATATCGTCGGTGAATCCTGTCATGTTTCGATTGCTCCTCTGTCCATCACATTACTACAACTTTGTAATCACCTTCGTTGAACGCATAATCGGCTTTGATTCGCAGGATGAGATTGTGAGTCCTGGCGATCTTGGCGATCGTATCTGCATGTCGAAGGCTCAGGTAATCAGCAAGACGCGGGGATGCTTGTAGTTCAACCATCTTGCCTTTGATGTTGGCCCCATTTGCCATGAACCATCGCTCGATATAACCAACTGCGCTCAGGCGCGAGATCGTTCTGCCCCGGCCTTTGCATATCGGGCATGTTTCACTGAGACTCGAAGTAATACTCGTCCTCGATCTTTCGCGTGTGAATTCCAGAAGGCCGAACTCACTGATTCCACCAATACGGTAGCGGGCTTTGTCTTCGCGGATCATCGATTTGAATTCCCTCAACATGCGGTCGGTGTTCTCCCTCTTTGTGAGATCGATGAGATCGACGATGACAAGTCCTCCGATATCCCGCAGGCGCAATTGCCGAACGATTTCTTTGAGCGCTTCGAGGTTAGTCGACAAGGCAAGCTTCTCTGCCTGTTTTTCTTTGGACGACTTACCAGTATTGACGTCGATTGTTACGAGCGCTTCCGTCTGATCGATAACGATATATCCGCCGCTGGGCAGCCACATCTTTCTTTCGAGGATGCTCTTTAACTTCTCCTCGACGCCGTAGCGTTCGAAAATCGGTTGAGAATCCCTGTAGAGTTTCACACGCGAACGCATGCGTGGTGACACTTTACCGAGGTAGGCGATGATTTTGCTGTATGCGGGAGGTGAATCAACGACCAGGTTTCTCACTTCGTTGTTGAAGATATCGCGCACGGTCTGGATGAGTGCATCTGGCTCCTGGTACACGAGGACCGGCGCGGGGTTCTTCGTCTTCTCGAGGTTCCTGTTCCATTCACGCTTGAGAACCTCGACTTCCCTTCTGATCTCTTCGGGTTTTGCACGGGCGGCGGCTGTTCTGATGATCAACCCCATGCCGACCGGCTTGGCGTGTTTGCCGGTTCTGAAAAGCATTTCGCGGACGCGTCGCTGTCGGACCTTACGGGAGATCCCGATGTTCTTTGCATTAATGAGCAGTACTACATAGCGTCCAGGAATGGATATGTATGAAGTGATGCGTGGCCCCTTGATCCCGTATGAATCCTTGGTTACCTGGACGATTATTTCCTGGTTCTCTTTGAGCTTTATTTCTTCAGGGCGGTATTCGTGCTCCATTTCAATTTCGCTTTCGAAGAGTTCGGAAAATTCCTCGAAGGGTATTTCGTTGAGGGGAAGGAATCCATTCTTCTCGATGCCGATGTTTACAAACGCGGCCTTCAGTCCTGAAATAAGGTTAAGGACTTTGCCTTTGTAGATGTTGCCGACAAGGCTTGTCTGTTCGGCCCGTTCGAGGAAGAACTCGACGAAATTGCCATTTTCCATCACTGCAATTCTGGTCTCATTATCTGAAACGTTTACGATGATATCTTTTCTTCTCACTTGACCTCCATTGGAGAAAGTAATTGACCTTCTTTCTCTATGAACATTGTTGTTCTCGTTACTTTGAATCTTTTTGCCTGCGCCATTGGCAGGTCAGTCAGGTAGGCAAGGAGATCGTAGATGCCGATCTGCCCCTTGCCGTAGTAGAGCCCGCAGGTAAAGACGCCATTGTATGTCATTGATTCGATTCCGTTCACAATATTCTTCTTTCCGGTCCGGGTATCGACATAGATCGGATCCCGGGATGTCGGGTCGATCTCTTGTCGTATGTCGCCGCTCTGGACGTTGACCTCGTAATATATCAAGTTTATCGAAACCGATAGTGATGGTGTCTTAGGATCGATGGCGCGTATGTCGAGTACCCTTATACCGGATGGCAGACGGGTGTTCAATTCTCTTGAGATATTACCGAAATACTCGGTTCTCAGGTAGAGATCGAAGAAATCACCCTTTGATATCTGCCCGACACTCTTCGGCGGGCAGAAAGAGACTTTAGGAATCGGTGAGAATCCCTGAGAATATTTGATTGGCAGGGCTGATCGGCGTAAGGCACGATAGATAGTTCTGGTTATGTCCAGGTGTGATGCATAGCGGAAGGTTTCGCCGACCGAATATTTCACACGGTATGCCCCGTGCTGGTCGCGTGCTGTCCGATCGGGGGTGTTATTCTGATATTTCTCCGGGCTCTCTTTATGAATCGGCCGATTTCCATCACACGCCCCGCACTTCACACACTTTCTGTAATAGCAGTTATCCGTCGTCACAGCGAGACGTGCTCTCTGGAATTCTTTATCCAGGAAGGTCTTATCGACTCCTACCTTAACAATGTCCCAGGGGTACTTCTCCTTGGACGACAAATATTCCTGCGGGTCTATCCCATGTTCGCTGAGGGCTTCTTGCCAGCGCGTGAAGTTGAAACCCTCGCGCCATTCCTCGAATTTGCCGCCGGATTTGTAAACTGTCTCTATGACGTCGAATATTCTTTCGTCCGCTCTCGAAAGAATCGCTTCAATGCGCGAGGCCTCAGGGGACTGGTACTTTATTTCCCGGCGGCGCGTCTTTGCGTTTTTGATCTTTTCGATCTTAGCATGAAGCTCTGCGAGGGGCGCGAACTCGACCGATTCGAATGGGGTGTGGGGTTTTGGTACAAAAGCATTTAGTGACAATTTGATGCTTCCCTTGGGGCATGCTTTCAATATCGCATCGCTCAGCCGGTTTATTTCGTCGATGTCGCTGTCGGTTTCAAATGGCAAGCCGATCATGAAGTACAGTTTTACCTGCCTCCAGCCTAAACGATATGCCGTGCTGATCGACGAAATGAGGCGTTCGTTTGAGAAAGATTTGTTTAATCTGCGCCGGAGTTCGTCATTCGCTGTCTCGGGAGCAAAAGTCAAACCACTCTTCTTAATCTCCTTCATTAACATTGCGAGGTCTTCGGTGAAGAGTTCGCCACGCATTGCCGGAAGTGATATGCTGACGACCTTCTTTCTGAGTATATCGTTGAGTTTGCGGATAAGATTGAGCAGGTCGGGGTAGTCAAGGATGGAGAAGGATAGAAGCGAGACTTCCTCCCACCCGGTTTGTCGTATGCCTTTTTCCACAGCCTTTAATATTTCCGATTCATGCCTTATGCGTAGCGGACGATTAACGTACCCCGCTTGGCAGAAACGACAACCCCACGTGCAACCGCGCATCGCCTCAATCACGTAGCGGTCATGTGTGATGTCGCATATCGGCAGAATAGGCGGGAGTGGTAGGGAATTTTCATCGAGTTCGCTTGCCGTTAGCCTTTGTATTCTTGTATCGTAACCGTGGATCTGCGGCACCCAGACGCCACATACCTTCGACATAGCGCTGAGGCGATCGTCTTTTCGATCGATCGGTATATCTTTGAGGATCCTGGTAATTTCCCCGACAACTGGTTCGCCATCACCTATGACAAATGCATCGAAGACCAGAGACATCGGTCTGGGATTCACTGTTGCGGGTCCGCCGGCAATGACAATCGGATGGTGAGATTTACGATCGGCGGCACGGAAAGGTATTCTTGCCAGATCGAGAACGTACAATACCGTAGTGTAGCATAATTCGTTCTGCAGAGAGAATCCCAGTATGTCAAAATCATTTAGCGATCGTTTTGTCTCGAGGCCATAGGGGGCGATGTCGTATTCTCTCAGTCTGTCTCCATAGTCTGTCCAGGGAGCGAAGATCCTTTCGCATTGTACGTCTCGTTCGCGGTTGAACAGGTGGTATATGATCTTGAGCCCGAGGTTGGACATTCCCAATTCATAGATCTCCGGGAATATGAGGCCGACGTGTATCTTAGGATTCTTCTTAAGTGTGATATTATATTCGCCGCCGGTATAGCGAACGGGCTTCCTTACCAGCGGCAGGATGTCATCGAGAATTGCTGGAGCGTTCAAGGAAAGTCACCCGGATCAACTGATCAATCTTTAATCCCCTAAAACAATTCGTAACCACGGTCCAGTGCTCTATCATTGAGCGAAAGCTGATCGTCGCTCGCCCTGCTGAACCTCTTGCGCTGTGCCCTCTTAAGGGTTTCGAGTTTGAGGATGGTCGTCTTCTTTATCATGGCGCCGAGCATGACCATATTGGCAATACGGCCCTGGCCGAGTTCTTCAGCGATTGCATTGGCCTCGACGGGGATGATGGTGATTTCTTCTCTTTTCGGGACCGATTTGATCAGAGTTTTGTTATAAAATAAAAGGCCATTCGGTTTCAGGGTAGGTTCGAAACGCGTCAGAGATGGTTCATTCATGACGATTACGATGTCAGGCGTTGCTACAATGGGCGACGCGACGGGTTCTGTCGATATCACCACAGAGCAATTTGCCGTACCGCCGCGCATTTCTGCTCCGTACGAAGGGAAAAAAGTGACGTTTTTGCTTTCGTATAATCCGGCATGGCTCAGGATAATGCCCGAGGAGACGATCCCCTGTCCGCCGAACCCGGAAATGATGATCTCCGTGGTCATTTTTCCTCCTTTGCGCGATTCCGGTATTCGCCGAGCGGGTAGTACTTGACCATGGTATTCTCGATCCATTTCTTCGACTGTACTGGCGTCATCCCCCAGTTGGTGGGGCACATTGACAGTATTTCAACCATGGAGAACCCTTTCTCTTCGATCTGGTACGTAAATGCAGTCTTCAAGGCTTTCTCTGTGTTGATGATATTCTTAGGTGCGTTTACCGCGGTCCGGGCAAGGTAGTATGGTCCGTCGAGTCCAGAAAGGAGTTCGCATACCTTGATCGGGTATCCTTGCTTCTTTATGTCTCGGCCCTGGACCGACGTCGTTGATTTCATTCCAGGAAGGGTGGTCGGTGCCAGTTGGCCGCCTGTCATGCCGAAAATGGCATTGTTGATGAAGATGATGGTAATGTTCTCGTTGCGTGCCGCCGCGTGGACGACCTCGGCCGTACCGATCGCTGCGAGATCGCCGTCGCCCTGGTAACTGAATACGATACAATCCGGTCGCGAACGCTTTATCCCGGTAGAAACCGCCGGACCGCGTCCATGGGGAGGTTGAATCATATCGCAGTTGAAATATTCGTCGGCGAATACGGAACAACCTACTGGTGCGATGCCGATCGTTCGTTCCCGGATATTCAGTTTAACCAGGAGTTCGCCGATTATCCGGTGGACAACGCCGTGGCCGCATCCGGGGCAGTATCTCTGCAAGATGTCAGTTAGCCCTGCTGGTCTGCCGAAAAGCTGTTTCATCGTGCACCTCCGAGAATTGTTTCGATCTTGCCAAATACCTCCGGAGGTGTCGGAACACCACCGCCTGGTCTTCCATGGAAGAATACCTTCTTCTTACATTCAGTGGCCAGCCTAACGTCGTCGACCATTTGCCCCATGTTCATTTCGACGACGAGGAAATGCTCGGTCTTCTTTGAAAGAGCAGAGAGTATTTTGCTTGGATATGGCCAGAGCGTAATGGGCCGCAATAGCCCGACTCTGTATCCCTTGGTGCGTGCCATCCTCGCTGCAGCATCGCATACCCGTGCACATGTGCCGTAGGCGACGATGATCAATTCTGCATCATCGCATGCCGTAGCTTCGAATCTCTGCTCGTTGGCGACGATCTGCTCGTATTTCTTCTGGCGCTGCCAATTCCACGCCTCGAGTTTGCCAGGTCTAAGATCGTATGAACGTACGATTCGCCTTTCTCTATTCTTACATCCGCTTAGGGCATATGGCGGTTCTGGCAGGGTTTCAGGATTAATGGGTTTGTACGAGAATTCGACTGGCTCCATCATCTGTCCGAGCAGACCGTCGGCAAGGATCAATGCGGGGTTCCGGTATTTCTCGGCCAGTTCGAACGCAATCTTTGGGAATTCATACAATTCTTGTGCCGAATTAGGTGCAAGGGTGATCGTGAAATAATCACCGTGTCCACCACCCTTTGTTGCTTGGAAATAATCAGACTGCGCCGGCGCGATATTGCCCAACCCAGGCCCTCCGCGGACGACATTCACGACGAGGACAGGGATGTCGGCACCGGCAATGTAAGAAATACCTTCCTGCATCAAGCTGATTCCCGGTGACGAAGAAGACGTCATTGCTCGTTTCCCGGCCGCGGCGGCACCAAAGAGCATGTTTATCGCAGCTATTTCGCTTTCGGTCTGTATGAAAACGCCACCGATTTCATTCATCCGGATCGACATGAATTCAGGTATTTCGTTCTGCGGCGTGATGGGATACCCGGCAAAAAAGCGGCAGCCGGCCGCCAGTACGCCCTCGACTATTGCATGATTACCGTACATTAGCTTCTTCTCTGCCATCGCATCTCCTCTACTTGTATATCTCGATTGCTGGTTCGGGGCAAATCTTGAAGCAGTAGCCGCAACCAATGCATTTGCTGTTATCCGTTACTTCGGCAGGGTGGTAACCACTGGGATTGATCCTGTCCGGAGAAAGGATCAAGATATTCGCCGGACATACTTCGTCGCAACACAACCCACAACCCTTACAAACTTCCTCTAAAATCTTGACTTGAGGCATCAAGTCCTCCTTTCTGGCGTTTGATTTGTTGCAATTGACTGCTCATGAAAAGAGATAATTAATCTATGGTAATTATAGTCAAGAAATGCAATAAGTCAAGGAAAGGGCTCGAAAAATGGTGTCTATCCATATTTTCGGCAATGGTCTGAACTTAAGTGTCGATTGAGTATTGACAACTATTCAATCTCCCCTATAATTCACCAATGCTGGGGGTCATACTTATCCTTGTATGTCAATTCAACGCACACTATCAAGATTTTCTAGAATCAGGAAGGAGCGAGGAACTTTTCATTGGTCTGACTCAGGGGCGTTACGAAATAGCGGAATTCGCGGGTGACCCGATCGTGCTATGGTTCTGGCGCAACGCTGCGAAAGATCCGCAGGCCGACTCATTACTCGCGCGTGCCAGCATGAGGCGGAATTTCCATCTATCAGCGGTCTTGAGATGGGAGGCAAGAGATTCTGGCGATTATGATGTCGCAATGAACAAACTCCATCTCGCCAGCCATTTCGACACATCGGCGATAGAAAATTATGTGTCGTTCATCGCCCTTGCGGTAAAGGAACGGAGGGTCGATCCCTTGATTGCGGCCCTATCGCTCCCTGTTTTCAGCGATCTCAGAGGACAGCTATTTCTCATTGCGAACGCCATCGTATTGATCTTCCTCGCGATGTTCATGTGCACACTCGTGTATGTCATAGCCAAGACCGTATACTATCTGCCGCTGTTCAGCCATCGCATCGATCCCCAGGGACACGGTAAGCTTAAGGGGGTCGTCGGCCTTGCGATAATGATATTGCCGGTACTTGTTTTCCGTAATCTCTTCCCGATTTTAGTCAGCTATGGAGCGCTGCTTATGTTCGTTCTGAGCACGCGGGAGCGTAACTGGTTAAGGGTCCTGTTTGTGCTGTTAATTCTCGGGTACGTTTTCTCTCTGCCGCTACATAACCTGGTTAATTTCCTTACCAAGAACTCGAGGATTCACCAACTCTACGAGATGGTGTACTACGACAACGATGTTACCATCGAAGCTGAGAATGACACCGAGAAAATCTTATCTGCGTATGCCCTAAAGCAAAAAGGTGAACTCGACAAGGCAATGTCTTTGTATGAGGAAATGTATTATAAAGGGCACCGGGAGATTGCGGTCGTGAACAACCTCGCCAACATCTACATGTTGTATGGCGAAGAGGCGAGAGCGGAGACACTCTACCACTACGTAATGCGGGCCGCTGACCGTGGTGAACCGTTTTTCAACATGGGCTTGCTTAAATTGAAGAATCTCGAATATAGCGAATCATCGAGATATATGGCAGAAGCGCGCCGGAAAGGGCTGTCGTCTCCGTCGAATGTACCTTTGGACATTATGCCGTCCATTCGTGAATACTATGAAATACTGCTATCTGAACGCATAGACATATTCAACAGCGTTAATCCCTTATTTTTCTTCACCTTTGCATTAATGTTTGCACTCACGTTTCTGCCATTCAGGTTCTCTTCACCTTACTATTGTGGGGCTTGCGGCCGAGCGATTTGTCAAAAATGCAAGGAGGAAAATGATGGTGAGACTATGTGCAAGGATTGCTTTACTAGATTGAAGTCGACAGAAAATGTGGAGATGGAAGCAATACTTAAGCACTCAGTGAATAAGCGCCGTCACCGCATGCGTTCAGTCATTGCTTATGTTATAAATATCATCGTGCCTGGGTCCGGATTGATCTACACCAATAGGAATCTTGTCGGGCTTCTGATAGTTTACGTCGTAATGCTCGCCTACACTCCGCTGTTGATGTCAGAATTCTTTGTCAAGCCCGCAGGTTGGGTTAGCCTTCCGATGACGCCGATCTTTGTGGCGGTCGCTGTCATAGTTGCAGGGTTTGCGTATATTTATACCTTCTTGTCACTCAGGGGTTATCATGGCAATTGAAGGCGATCTTAAGAGCCTGAATATATCGAGCGTTTTGCAGCTCATTTCGAGCGAACACCTCACGGGGGTACTCAAGATCAGGAAGCATCCAGAGGTTGCCGATGTCGGCTTTGTGGATGGAGATGTCGCCGGTGCCTTTTTTGAGGTCGGGGAGCGTGTAGAAAGTCTAGAAACATACTTGGTTAAGTCGGGGATGATCGGCAAGAACCTGTTTGATATGATCGTGGACATTCATCATGAGACGAAAAGACCGATTATCAGTATCATCATTGAGGATAAATATCTGACGATCGAAGAAATTGAAAGAACGATAAAATTCAAAATACAGGAAGTGATGGATGAACTGTTCACATGGAAAGAGGGTGATTTCAAGTTCAATGAGGGTGCACTGATCTACCCTAAGAGTGTTATTAAGGTTAGAATGCATACTGAAGGTCTGATTCTAGAATCGGCACGACGGCTAGATGAATGGCCGAGGATATCCAAGGCGATATCATCAGGAGATATCGTGTTTAAACGAATCGATCGTCCGGAATTGAAGCTTCAGCTAAAAGAAGACGAGGCCCGTGTTCTTTCGCTGATCGACGAAAGGCGAAGCGTCGACGACCTCCTACAGATATCTGGACTCGGCAAATTCCATACATACGCTTGTCTCTACCATTTGCAGTCAACTGGACAGATTGAGGTTGCCTACGCAAAACCGTCGGTGAAGAAAGAGCAAAAGACGGTCGTATCGATGAAATCGTTCAACGCGAGCATCACCGGTGCCTTGGCCATGGGTATTCTGGTCGCCGGATTCGTGGCCGGCATGTTTGTGTCAAGGCTGCGTGTGTTTTCCGTGGACTGGTGTTGCGTAGAAGAACATGAAGAAGATGGCGATCATAGTAAGATCTTCTTCTACAAGCATCAACGCCAGCCTTCTTCCCAAGAACTCAATGATTTGTTCTGAAGATTAACCTAAATAGTACGCGTTATTACGTAGTCGGTTTGTGTTTTGGTTTACCAAGGTCGTAGGTGAACTGACTGAGTGTATACAATTGCATCAATTCTTCGTAGGAGAAAGTGGTTTTACACTTAGGACAAATATAGAATTCCTCATCGGTAACAATGAGGTTTATATAATTCGAAGTGAACAAACATACCGGACACAACACGTTGTCGATAGTCGCCATTGTGTATTATATATAATGAATGGGGCTTGTCAACCGCCCCTCAGAAAGAACGCATTGTGCCATTTTTTATGTAACACCAAGACATTGCCTGGGTGTTGCTGACATACAATATCCCTGAATCCTTCTTTATCCCGATCAGACCGCACCTGCATCCTGATTTTGTCGCATGGGCTATCACGTTCCTGCCGGCCTGCTTGGCCGACATCCTGTTCATCAATGCAACGGCGCGAAATGCCAGGATTTGGCGCATGATCTCTTCACCGTGTCCGGTTGTACTCACCCCGGCAGTGGAATTAGCATAGGTGCCTGCGCCGATGATCGGCGTATCGCCAACGCGGCCAGGCAGCCGCAGGTTGATGCCCCCGCTCGATGTCGCGACTGAAATAATTCCGGATTTGTCGATCGCAACGACGCCGATCGTGCCGTAGTGATTGGTGAAATCGAAGATCTTCTCGAAGTAGTTACTTAGTATTTTTTTCTTTTTACGTTTCCAGATGATCTCCTTCTCTTTCGTCTTAGGGTTGTGATATCCTGCGCCCATCATGCGGGCGAAGCGTGTAGCATTCTCGCCGCAAAGCAAGAGGTGGTCCGTTTTTTCCATCACCATCCGTGCGATGCTGATCGGGTTCTTAACGTCTCTGATTACACCGACCGCACCGAACCTCAATTCGCTGGTCATTATTGAAGCATCCATCTCCACCTCGCCGGCCAGGTTGAGGTAAGAACCTGTACCGGCGTTGAAGATGCTGGTGTCCTCGAGGATAATGGCTGCTTTCTCGACCGCGTCGAGGCTCGAACCACTCTGGCGGAGGATTTCGTATCCGACGCGTACTGCTTCTTTTAACCCGATACGACGCCGGTGAGGGTAGTTTATGCCGCCTGCTCCACCGTGCGCAATCAAGGTGATCTTGTTTCTCATCTCTGCCGGGCTATTTTGCCGACCCTCTTGAATCCTTCATCCTTCAGTACGATAAAATATACGCCTGAACCGACTTCCCGTCCGGCAGCATCTCTGCCGTCCCAGTATAACCTCCCGTCGACAATCTGATCATACCTGAATTCCCTCAGTCGTGCGCCGCGCAGGGAGTAAATTTCAACGGCCGGCGTCAGGGTGTCGGGATAATCCAAAACGATGAAACATGACGTCTGGAAAGGGTTGGGAAGTGAGTAGGGCACTGCGTAGTCTGTGATCGATATTGTGACCACATTGCTGAGGTTGCTCTTGTTCGCGTACATATCTTCGGCATACGTGGCATAAAGATAATCACCGAGAGATTTGTTAAAGACGTACAGCATTGTGTCCTGGAGAGAGTGCTGGATGAAGCGTCCTCCGGTCAACTCATATATATTCACATCATCGATATAACAACCACCTTCGTTGATGACGGTATTCGTACGGTATGTAATACGTATCGGATAGGTACCAGAAGAGAGAATCGACGTGCGCTCGATCCAGCCGCCGGAATAACCGTAATGTACGTCCCGAAAGGTTCCGTATTCGATGATCAATGAATCGGTCATGTCTTCAGTGCTGTAACGGAGGTAGATGCTCATCAGTCCAAGGTCGTCGATGACAACGTTGTCTTTCGTCTCTATGTAATTACTAAGATTGCCTGCATTGCCTGAAAAAAAAGAATGGTTACCGGCGTGGGGGTTAACTGTGCTGACGTCGAATCCTGAGAAAATCCACGAACCCGAATCTTCGCATGGATCGGTGAAGATCGGGTCCATTTCGGTCGCTTGGACAAGGTTGTACGTGACCGGAGCCAGGTCGTAAGATCCTGTCCATACAAGACGGAAGTCATTATTACTGCCTGGATCGGTAGCCACCATTGCAGGATCGGTCGGTCTGATATCGTCGCTGTCATAGTACCAGTTGAGAAAACTCAGCCACCTCGACTGGACCCAGTCGAGGTTCTCGTAGTCGCTCAGGAGTTGTTTGAACTGTCGATACACATCCGGAAACCAGACGGTCAAACCAGTAGTACTTCCGAACGCGTCGCCCCAGTAGTCATGATGGAGAATCGTTTGAGCATAGGCATTGCTCATGGCGTCGAAATCGATGTGCGCGTATGCATCTGCCAGTCCTTCGATGAAGTCTCCAAGATCTATGAAATCATCTGTCGTGTCCGGAGTACACCCGATCGTCGGGATCGACTGGACATTCTGTCGTGCAGTGTAGAGACTTTGATTGGGTGATTCCATCATCATTCGACTTTCGATATTGGAGAGAATCTGCACCAAATCATTGAGTTCTGAAAGGTCGACTGCTGAGAGCGTAACCGGTTGGATTCCTTCATAGTTGCCGACGGTAGTCTGAACGATATGGTGTGCGAGGGTCGAAGCATTCATGTCAGGATCGGCATGGAGGCGTTCGAGTATTGCATCGTACCTGAATCCTGCAAGGGGCATGACAGACTGGGGGGCAAGGAATAGAAGGGCATAATTCCTTGTCTCGAACGCAACCTCGATCTGCTGCATCAAACAGGCGTCAAAAGCGAAGAGATCTATACGTCTTCCCGTGTACTCGTACGCTGCACTCAATGCCTTCTGGAAATCTCCGCTCGCGATGCTCAAAACATTGCCGCTCGACCAGTCGGCGCCAAAGGATCGGCTTGGTACCAAAGTCCAACCGCTGCCGTGATCCCATAGAATTACGCAATACCGGCGAGCAGGGAAATTTGCTATGCCCCAGTAAATGAAATCGGCAAGGGTTTGCCACGAGCACATGTCAATGATACCCAGATCCTGGATGACAAGAGATGTCCCCTGCCCGACCAATAGACGCCTTGCGCCGATGCTCGGCTTGTCGACTTGAACGACAACCGAGATATTCTGATCCGATCCGAAGCGTTCCAACTCGACCAAATCTGAATCGGCCCATTGAGCGAGGTCGTTGTCTGCAGCCACATATACGAGCATGGTCCATTCTTGCGCAACAACAATGGCGGGCAGCAGTATCAGTAGGGATAGATATCTCATGGGGTAATCTTATCCTTTAAGACGGGGGCGATCATTGCCGTACTGCCTGAGATGAAAGCATAATTTCTTTGCCCGTCGCCGAGTCGGTGGGAAAAAAAGGATTCGGGGTGACACTTCGTGCAAAGGTCGAGTGCTCCGATAAGCGACCCGGAGCCAAGGTCATGCATGACGGCTGCCTTAAGGTCCAGGAAATAACCGTCGTTGTATTGCGTTACTGCATGAGGGTAATCATGCGTGAACAGGTCGGCAACGTCCTGTTGGACCTCATAGCAGCATTTGCCGATCGAAGCGCCCATGACATAGGTAAAATTCTTCAGTATCCTCTTCGCTTCCTTGGCGATACCTGCGATAATACCACGCCAACCGCAGTGGATTATACATATTTTGCCCGGCGCGAACAGATAAACGGGAAGACAATCCGCGACCTTTACGCCGATGCACTTGTCCACGGAGCTCACGAGGCCATCGCCGACATACTCAGCTGCTGCGTCGACGTCAACTATGACCCTTGAGTGAATCTGTTTCAGAAATACCGGATTGGCATCACTGATGAGATTATCCTGCCCGTGCTTTGTCGTGTAGAAGGCAGAATGATCGCCTTTCTTAAACTCGTAATACCTGCTCTTGCCCGTGTCGACCAATCGCCACTTCATCAGTTGGCCCTCGTCATCTCTTTGATCTTGAGCGTGGTTTTCCTTTTGCCCAGAAATGAGTCCTCAGCCACAGAATAGAGACAGTTGATACGAGTCTTGCCTACTTCTATATCGAGGATATCGTCTGCCCTGTCGTAGGCAATTGCAGGGAATACCCTGCCATGTTGCCTCAAGGAGATCATCAAATGGTTCTGATTGGCACCGACGACCCGCGGCACGCCGACGACTTCGAGGTTTTCACCAAGAAATGTCGGTTGGGGGTTGGCGATGCCGGTTGGCTCGAAGAATCTCAGGAAATGAACTACATCACTGGTCAGATGGGGAAGATCGAGTTGCATATCATAGAAACTGCATTTCTCAAATAGCGAGCCCTCGAATCTCTGGGCATATTCATTCACACAGACTTTGAATCGGTCGAGTTTATCAATGTGGAGTTCGACTCCGGCAGCTTGGGCGTGACCGCCATATTTCTTCAGGATTTCCCCACACGTCCCAATCGCTGCAGTGATGTCAAACCCGGGTATGGAACGTGCCGAGCCTTTGACCGTATCGTTTCTGATCGTCATTATGATGACCGGGCGGAAATAATCGGAGGCTATGCGCGAAGCAACGATCCCGAGCACGCCTTCGTGCCAGCCTGTATGGGCTAGTACAATGACACGGTTTTGTGCAGTCTCTGCTGCTTGTATCATGGATACTGCGGCGCGATATGTCTCGTCCTGTACTTCCTTCCTCGTTTCGTTGTCCACGGAAAGACTCCGGGCGATTTTGAGGGCACGGGACATATCTTGCGTTAGAAAGAGTTCCAGCGCGTTCTGCGCATCATGCATTCGGCCGCAGGCATTTATGCGCGGACCAACGATGAAGCCGAGATGGTGCGCGTTGATCTCACCGGACAAACCTGTTTCTTTCAGCAGCGCCTTAATGCCTTTCTTATTGCTCCTTTGCATGCGATTCATACCGTACTTGATGAGAGTCCGGTTCTCGTCGATGAGCGGCACGATATCAACCACACTTCCGAGAGCGACGAGATCCAGATCTTTATGGAGTTCTGCAACCGGTAGATCTAACTTTTTGTAGAGGGCGCTGAGTAATTTGAATGCGACGCCGACCCCGGCAAGTTCCTTGAATGGATAATTGCTGCCAGGTAATTTTGGGTTAATGAGAGCCAGTGCTGGAGGAAGGTCTTCTCTGGGTACGTGATGGTCGCATACGATGATATCTACGTTACGTTCATGTGCTAGTGCGATTTCGGTCAGTGCGCTGCTTCCGCAGTCGACTGTAATGACAAGCGTTCGTCGATCTGCGACTGCTTTCTCTATGCCATTGATTGACAGTCCATAACCCTCTTCGAGTCGGTGCGGAATGTAGCAGTCAACGTCGAGACCGAAGCGCCTCAGGTTTGTCGTCAATAGGGCCGTCCCGGTGATTCCGTCTGCATCATAGTCGCCGTGGATCATGATTTTTTCTTTCTTCCTTATGGCGTCGATGATGCGTGCAACGGCTCTGTCCATGTCTTGCAGGAGAAATGGATCATGAAGGTCAGATAGTGACGGCGCAAAGAACTTCTCTATTGACCGGGGTGTGTAATAACCCCGGTTCTTTAGGATCTGAACTATGGGCGGCGGTATCCGCTTGCCTCTGATCATGATGGCGGATGCTGTGCCCTGACTATTTTTAGATTCCCATCTGGTCATGAGTGGATGCAATTATGATAGCTAAGTGCATCAATGCTGTCAATGAATCAGATGTGGGGTAATCTATAAGCCGGGTTCTGTAGTTGATAGCCATTTCTCTTGTTCCGGCATCACTGCCGGATTCTGCGCAACCTACCCGTTCCAGCCCTGGCCGCTTTTGACGGCAGGAAGAGGCGGGCCACCTCTACTGGAACTGCTTGGTTTTGCTTCGGATGGGGTTTGCCGTACCTCTGATGTCACCATCAGAGTGGTGAGCTCTTACCTCGCCATTTCACCCTTACCCAGCACCTTTGGTGGCACAACAGGCTTTGCATTGATGCCGTGTTCAATTCAACCCGTCTGACCAAAGCGCCTGGTCATGGCCTATGGCTGCAGCATTGAGATCGCCTGTAATCTTTGCATCAAGATCACCAACATCTTGTCTCTGAAGGACGCAGAAATTTCCTTCAAGCGATCGTTCTATCAATCTCATGTGCCACCAAAGGTGCTGGGCGGTATGTTTTCTGTGGCACTTTCCTCCCGCACACAAAGTGCGGGGCTTCCAGTTAGGAAGCATCCTGCCCTGTGAAGCCCGGACTTTCCTCTCACATGGAGCGGCTATCCGATTACCCCACGGGTGATTATAGCTGCACTGCATATTTTTGTCAATATATCTGCCAGCCTCTCCGAAATTGTTGACTTTTACCAGTGGGATCGTCCGATAGTCCACAAGGATCTCTACTGCTGATCGATGTTCGCACTTACCGTTAATGTCCTTGGCTATTCAGTCCAAACAGGACGGCTTATCGACCATCCGTGCGGTTGTGATTATAAGACAATTGCATGAAGTATGTGCGACGGGGCATGGGATAATCGAGGTCAATCAATGTATTGCCGAATTGGAGCGCATAGTCTGTATCGAACAAGTTTTTTATACCGACAGACAATGAGAACGTGTTGAAGAACTTTCTATTGACAGCAGTGTTGATTACCAGATAATCGTCGAGCACTTTCGTATCCATCGATACAGCTGGATAAGCGTCATAGTTCGCGTAATAATTGAATCGCCGAGAAGTATACTGTCCGGAAATGTTAAGTCCAAAACCATACGGTAGACTGAAATCGAGCACAGAAGATATGGTGAAATCCGGCGTGAAGGCGGCTGGTCGCTCTATTTCTTCATAAATTGTCAGAGAAGTATCTGCTATAGCGTCATAATAGTCATAAACGATCTCATCGTTCGTCTGCCGGGCGTTCAGAAAAGTGAGTTCGATGGCGTGCGCGAGAAAACTGGCTATTTGGTGTTCCAATTCCATGTCCAATCCCTCTATCTTCAAATAGTTGACATTCTGCGGATGCCACAATTTATCGTCCCCTGGCAGCCATGCGATCCGATCCTTGACGTTGCGCAGGAAAAACGAGACTGCCGCAAAGAAATTTGGCAGTAGCGAACTCTCGATGCGTATCTCATACGCCCAGCCGTGCTCTGGTTTGAGGTCGGGATTACCGGATTGAGGCCAGTAGAGGTCATTGAAGGTTGGTGCACGAAACGTATTTCCGATCGATAATTTGAGCCAGATCATTTCAGCAGGCATACAAGAAATACCGATTGCGGGTGAAAGGAAATCGCCGAAGGCTGAATTGCGGTCGTAACGGATGCTTGGCGTTGCAGATAAAATATCGTGCAGGTTCACTTGCAATTCGGTCCACACGCCGACATTATATGAACTTGCATGCCAGTTCATATCGCCGCTAAGAGTTGAAACAGTCTTTGTGTGGAGGGTGTCATAGGTTGCGTCGAACCCGAGCGTAAACGCAAGTTTCTCCCAGCGCATGTTCAGCATTGCGTTGAAGCCGAGCATGTGAGTCAGATAATCATATTCTTCGCTTATTGTATCACCTGACCACCATCCTCCGTAAGTAGTACTGAATATTGTACGCTTCCGGTCAGCAAGAATCTTGCCTTGCCACAATGCATCATCCGTAACCTGCAGGTCAACACCAAGATTCACCAGCAGCGAACGATCGATTTGCCGGTCAAAGACCGATGTTGCAGTACTGTCACCGAATTGTGGTATTGGATGTAAACTGTCCACGATCGGCGCGGGCCCGGGTATTCCGTATTCCTTCTGGGTGTAGTAGATGAACGAGGAGTATTCTACGCGCTCTGATTTTTGTACAATTGAGCCACTGACGTTATACCGCGTCAGATCGCTGTTACTTCGTCCACCATCAGAGGTGCCGTAATTAACACCGATATCAAATTGTGTTTTCTTTACAGGCAGTCCGACTTTGAGAAAGAGATCATTTGTATGCAGCGGATCATCGAGCGCGGGCGTGGAAGGTGCGAATTTCATTGCGATCGTTGGCATACTCAATTCGCGGCGTGTAATTATATTCACGACGCCGCCGAGCGCATTCGCACCGTAGAGGCTTGAAACCGGTCCTTTGACCACCTCGATTCGCTCGATCGTGTTTACATCGATCATACTCAGGTCGGCCATGCCATTGGTGACCGCGTTCAGGTTCTGTCCGTTGACGAGAACGAGGGTACCATTGCTCGGTACCCCGCGTAATGATATGCCCGTCACCCCGCCTGGCGTGCCGTAGTCTTTGAAATCTATGCCCGCAGCAGCGTTGAGAATTTCACTTAGGCTGATGGGGCTTAGCTTATCGATATCTTCACGCTCGATGACGATTACCGCAACAGCGGCGTCCTTTAGAAGAGCAGGGTATCGGTTGGCAGTGACTACGACCTCATCCATCTCATAGGAGATTTGGTTGAGTAACAGCGACGTTAGTAGAAGTAACATGTTTCCTCCTTTCGTCCGAAGGTTATATGTAGCTGGGGATAGGTCTCCTGGCTTATCCTGTTCTGATCAGCCTTCCCGTCCGCAGGCAATAAATAA
The DNA here is from genome assembly GCA_020349965.1 of Caldifarciminota bacterium. Lineage (GTDB taxonomy): Bacteria > Hydrothermota > Tepidihabitantia > SM23-42 > SM23-42 > SM23-42. The sequence goes on from CP070705.1 coordinate 2,162,145, forward strand.
GCGGTAGCAGTGGCTTTCTTTGATCGGAAATAGATGGAATCACAGTGGCGGCGACCGCGGCCGATTCTCACGGCGCTTCCCTTGAATCCACCAGCCTGTCAGTATACCTTATGTATCAAAGGTTGTCAAGGAAGTGGCCGACTACAAGATTGAATGTTGTGCTAAATCAACGTAGCGATGAAGGCCACCAATATGACGATGAGTAAGGAAGGCAATAGGTTGGCGACCTTAATGATTTTTATGTTGAGCAGCTTCAAACCGATAGCGAAGATCATGATGCCGCCGACACCTGTAAAGTCGTTCAGGTATGCCGGATTCGTGAGGAAACTGAATTGCCGGGCGAGTAGTGTCAGCCCACCCTGGATGACGAGCACGGTTGCCGCCGAGAAGATGACGCCCATACCCATGGCCGAGGCGAGAATGATCGATGACACGCCGTCCATCAGTGATTTGATAAAAAGCAGTTCAGGTTTGTTCTGAAGGCCGGCCTGTATCGAACCGAGTATTGTCATTGGTCCGACACAGAAGAGCAGGCTGGCAAAGACGAATCCCTGGGCAAAGGACGTCTCGCCTTGTCTCTTCACGAGACGCTTTAGTCTCTCGCCGATGGATCCGAGGAATTCTTCGATGTGTAATAGTTCGCCGCATACTCCGCCTAGTATCACACTCAAGATGACGACTAGAGGCCTTTCCATCTGGATACCCATTCTTACGCCCAGAACGCAGGTGAATAGGCCAAGGCCGACCATGATCATTTTGCTGATGTCTTCGGGTATACCTTTTCGCAGAATCAATCCTAGGATGCTGCCGACAGCGACGAGGATAATGTTGACCACCGTGCCAATCATGATGTAATTATACGCACCGCCATTGGAAATTCAATGTATACGCTTTTCATGAATTCGCTAATTGGCGAATTCATGAATTTATTGTTGTTGAGCGATGGATGGTATTTGTATTATATTTATAGGAAAGATGAGAAATGAAAAGAGAAGAGTACCCGAAATCCACTACCGGAGTTCACGGATATGTAGAGTGCTGGGTAATCCAACGGCATACCAGATAGTCAAGCTTCTGATACGAAACTGTCATACTCCGTCGGCCATTGCTGTGAAGCTGAAGCTTTCAATCACTACGGTCAGCACCATCTTGAGGCACCTTAGGCAGATCGATGTTGTACGCTACGAGAATCTACGCGAGGGTAAGGTGTATTTCATTAAGGACAATACGATTGTCTCAGCCCTCGACCAGATCGAGGTGCTGGTCAAGCGTCTAAGGAGCCGCGAATACTGAGTAATATTCTATAAGTGACTATTTCGCTCCGGCTTTGAAGACGACCGTCGTGAATAGCTCGATGAAGAAGCCGTAGATGATTCCCATTATGATCGTACCCACGAAGATATACATTTCTTTGCCCGGGACGTAGAAACCCTGTAGAGCCATCGGAATGCTGAAGATGAAGCCCATCATGATACCGTGCAGCCACCATTTGATCTTTAGGACGCTGATGCCGATGGCAAAACCGATGAGGGTGCGGCCCAGAATGGTCGATAAGGCAAAGAACCAGGGGGTCGGTCCTTCGGACGACGCCAGGATCCAGCATACCACGCCGGAGATAACACCGAATATTGTTGCGATGAGCAGCCTCTTTACGTTCAACATACGACCTCCTTTGTATCAAGGATAACGGATCAGATATCGATGTCAAGGCAATTGCATAATGCGTTGACATGTGTCTATTTATGTATAAACTCAGTGTTAATAAGAATTTGGTAGACTTAGGTTGGGATTGACTGAAACTTATTCCCTGGGTCACACGTATAGATATTGAGGAAAGGAGATGAGATGAGCATCATGGATATATACTTTGCACCAAGTAAGATATTCTCCACCCTGCGAGAAAAACCCCGATGGATCACGCCGCTTATAATCATTGTCGTAGTCATTGCCCTGACAGCGGGTCTGACCATGACGTTTGCCCGCGAGGCGATATTGAGCCAGCAGGAGGAGGTGCTGAGAAACAGGGGCTTGACCGAAGAGCAGTTGCAACAGGCGATGGAGTTCACCTCTGGTCCGCTCGCTGCAATCTCGAGCGCAGTCAGCGCCGTGATCTTCACGGTTATCTTGTTGCTGATTTTCGCGCTGGTGGTGAATCTATTCATTCCTCTGTTCGGCGGCGAGAGCGGTTTCAAGAAGGTCTTTTCGGTGATATGCCATGCCATGCTTGTGGTTGTACCTGCCGCTGTGTTGAAAGTCATCATTGTGGCGCTCAGCAAGTCGCCGTATGTGACAACGTCGTTGGCCCTTCTGGGGCCAAACCTCGACAAGGGGTCGTTCGCATATCAACTATTGGCCGGTTTTGATGTTTTCACGATCTGGGAAATGATACTTGTCGCCCTGGGCATCAGCATAACGAACAGCTTGGTCAAGAAAAATGCTTACATCCTGGTCTTCTTGGTCTGGTTTGTATCAATCTTCATTGGTATTGGTCTGGGAAGCATTTTCGGCCGCGGGATGTAGGCGGTCAATCTTGGCTCAAAATTAGTGTATGGTGTTCTTATTCTTGTGTATGCAGATTGATTCGGTATCGATCGACCAGGCGATCGAGATTGCCCTTGAGAATAGCCCAATTTACGGAGAATCCAAGGTGTCATTAGATCAATCACGTATCCAGTTCTATCAGGTACTCTCCGAACTGTTGCCGACGGTATATGCCACTGGTACTTACACAAAGACCGAGCATGGAGGTTTGACAACCAGCGGCTATGATGGTTCTCTCCAACTGACCATGCCTCTGTTCGACCTCGACATCATCAGCTCGATCTTTGTGGCGCGGAGGCAGGTGAAAGGCAGTTCGATTCAGCACCAGGCGGATGTGTCCAACCTCATATTGCGAATCAAAACGGCTTACTATGACTTGATAAATGCGCTCGAACTGACAAAGGCGTCGGAGGTCACGATCGAAAGGGCTCGTGAGAATCTGAAACTGGTCGAGGCTAAGTATGAACTGGGTGCTGCATCACGGCTCGAATTATTACAAGGAGAAGTCTTCTATTTGAACGCGGAGCAGGACAGGTCAAGAGCCAGGACACTTGAGATATCGGCACAGGAGGAGCTGAAGTCGCTCATGGGTATTTCAGAAGGCATTTATCCGACTGATCAGCTCATCGAGCCTCAATTGGATGAAATACCGGATCTCGATACATTAATGCTGCAACTGCATGATGTAAATTATGAAATACTAATTGCGTCGGAGTACAGAAGTACTGCAAAGGCGAATTACATTGCTTCGTACCTTGCATTCCTTCCTCGTGTTTCGCTTTTTTACGGCTACAACATGAGCAGCGATTCTCTTATCTTTGATTTTGAATATTATAGAGACAATGCAGTCAAAAGTTACGGCATCAGCGTGAATTTTCCTATCTTCGAGATAAAACAGCTGGTGTTCAAGTGGCTCAATGCCAAGAAAGACCTACAGAGGAGCGATCTTGCGCAGCGCCGGGCGGAGTTGGAGGCTGAAAAGATTTTGCGGACAACATACTACTCGCTCCAAGAATCGCTGGACAAGCTTCTGCTTGCAAACAAGAGTCTGGATGCCGCCAAAGAAGCGGCTGTCATATCGAGGGAGCAGTATGCGTTGGGGGCGACTTCCTTTCTGGATTTCTTGACTGCCGAGCAATCTGTTTACGATGCCCTCGTTTCATACACTTCGGCGCTCAGTGACTACTACAAACAGCAGGCTTCTTTCTCCTATGTTTTGGGTACCTCCGTACTCAGTAAGGAGTAGTAATGAATAAAAAGAGATTGTTGATAATTGTCGGCGCGGTTGTCGTTATCATATTGATCGTAGTATTGAATTTAAGCCAGGGTGACTCGGGCGAAAAGGTTGAGGTCGAGCTGGTCAAGGTGGGGAATGTGACGTCGGTTGTTACATCTTCTGGTGAACTAAAGGCTGGGTCACAGGTTGATATTTCTGCAGAGACGATCGCCCGCGTGCGTAGGATCAACTATCGCGAGGGTCATTATGTTAAAAAGGGTGACCTGCTCATCGAGCTCGATGATGTACAGGCCGATGCGACACGGAAACTGGCCCTGGCCAAATTCGAGCAATCAGAACAGGACTTGTTGCGTGCCCAAAAGCTCTTAGAGAAAGAGTTGATATCGCAGGAAAGTTATGAACGTATTGACCTCAGCTACAAGACCGCCACAGCATCGTACGAGCAGGCGCTTGATGCTTATCGCAAGACCAGGGTTTACGCGCCTATTTCTGGTAAAGTTATGAAGGTGAACGTTGAGGAGGGTGAGACCGCGGTCATGGGTGCATTGAATTATGGTGGTACGGTTATGATGACTATTGCCGATATGTCACAGATGATCGCCGTCGTCAAGATCGACGAAACGGATGTGCCCGACGTCAAAGTTGGGCAGCAAGCTGAGGTCATTGCCGACGCGATGCCCGACTCGGCATACGGAGGCATGGTCACCAAGGTCGGTCTAATGCCCATTACGAGCGGGCTGGGAACCGATGGTGTTACCGACTTTGAGGTCGAAATAAGAATGAGTGAATTTTCTCCACTGCTCAGGCCGGGGATGAATGTCAAAGCCGAAATCACAACGGGTGAGAAATCAGGTGTTCTGACGATCCCTATTCAAGCCTCGGGTAAGAGAGAGCTCGATGATGAGTTGGTGGAGACGGTGTTCGTGGTGATCGGCGGCAAGGCAAAATTGACGAAGATAGTGGCCGGGATCTCCAGTGATACGAAAACAGAGGTCATCAGCGGCATAGCAGAGAATGATACGATAATCATTGGTCCTTATCGAGTATTGAGCAAATTGAAGGATGGCCAGAAGGTGAGTTTTGACGAAGTAGAAGAGGATACGAGCAAGGCTGCGCAGAATAGGGATCTTGAAGAGTGATGAAAGCTGGCAACGGATGATCATGACAAAAGGACGAGAGACAATCTGCCGGGCGCTGGACATCCACAAGACTTACTGGCGGGGTAAGGTTGCGGTCCAGGCCTTGCGCGGTGTGACGCTGGAGATAAGGACGAATGACTATGTATCCATAATGGGTGCTTCGGGATCTGGCAAGTCGACGCTCATTCATATTCTGAGCTGCCTCGATACTCCGACAAAAGGTGAGTACTTTCTCGAGGATAAGCTCGTATCAAGCTATACCGACGCGGAACTGGCAGGTGCGAGAAACATGTTCTTCGGTTTTGTCTTTCAGAGTTTTAGTCTGCTGCCCAGGCTGACGGCCATCGACAACGTCGCTTTGCCGCTCGTATATGCCGGAGTGAAGAAACGCGACAGAAATCAGCGGTCTGCGGAGATACTCAAGAAGATTGGTCTGGGCGATCGTATTAATCACCGCCCGAACGAAATGTCAGGTGGCGAATGCCAGCGTGTTGCGATCGCCAGGGCGCTTGTCAATACGCCCAAGGTCATCTTCGCCGATGAACCGACCGGCAATCTCGATTCGAAGACCGGCAGCGAGATAATGGAGATTTTCGACAGGATCGTTGAGGAAGGTAACACCGTAGTCATGGTGACACATGATTCGAATGTTGCATCGCACGCAAAGAAAATCGTAAGTTTGAAGGACGGGTTGATCGATGGTGAATGATGTTCTGAACAAGATTTCGCTCTCCGTGCAAACATTCAGGACGCACCGGCTGAGATCCTTCCTTACGGCTCTTGGCATTATCATCGGTGTGAGTACGGTCATAGCGATCCTTTCCCTCATCGAAGGGTTGAACCGATCAGTGGCCGAACAGATTCAGTCGATCGGCTCGGATCTGGTATTTCTCTCAAAATCACCGATTGTCCTTGCCGGCCCGCAGAACATTGAAGAGATTGCCAATCGTCCCGATTTGACGCCCGATGATGCATTGGCGATCAGTGAATTACCTTCGGTTGAGATAGCGATCCCGGACATTTCGCAGCGGCTTAACAAATTGAAGTACCGGGACAAAGAGATTGCCAACGTTCGTATAAGGGGCACGACCGAAAAGTTCTCATCGGTCAACAACCGGTTCATCGAGAGTGGGCGTGATTTTACCAAGGATGATGTCACGCACCGCCGGAGCGTGTGTGCGATAGGTTCATATGTAGCCAAGAATCTCTTTCCCGATGAATCACCGGTCGGTAAGGAGCTGAACGTGCGCGGACATCGGATCAAGATAATCGGCGTGCACCGAGAAAAAGGAGCATTCTTGGGGCAGAGCATGGATAACATGTTGGTGATCCCCTACACCTTCTATGAGAAGATTTACCCAAGCCGAGGCGAATCGGTATTTGAACGGGCATTTTTTGGTTACTCGATTGATATAAAACCAAAGAAAGGTCAGGTTGAGAGAGTGACCGATGAAGTGAGAGAACTGATGCGGCGCAGGCACAGACTTCCTTTCGATAAGAAGGATGATTTCGAACTGGGCACGCAACAGATGTTGATGGAGATCTACCAGAACATCACCAGGGTCGGCTTCATTGCGATTGTAGCGATAGCGGCCATCTCCCTTGTCGTGGGCGGCATCGGCATCATGAATATCATGCTGGTTTCCGTGGCCGAGCGCACGAGAGAAATCGGTATACGAAAGGCCGTTGGTGCTTCGAACCAGAATATTCTTTCCCAATTTCTAGTAGAGTCGGTCTTTCTTGCCCTAGTTGGCGGTGTCATTGGAATCTTGCTGGGTCTTTTGCTCGCTTGGTTGATCTCCATTGTCTCACCGCTCAAAGCATCGGTATCTTTCTGGATGGTTCTGCTTGGCTTTGGATTTTCGGCTGCCGTTGGAATATTCTTCGGCATATACCCGGCGCGTCGTGCAGCCGGCCTCAATCCTATAGAGGCACTGCGATACGAATAAACCCGTGTTGGCACCGGCGAGAGCTTTCAGCCCGTTTTCACGGAACTGAAGATACCCAACACGGGAAATACGAAATCCTAAGCACCAAACTCTAAGCAAATCTCAAATTCAAAATTCCAATGACCGAACCGTTTTGAATTTAGTGTTTCGAATTTCGGATTTGAGATGGAAAGCGCCGCCGGCCAATGTTTTTTCCTCGTCGAGTCGGGGTCTGGGCCGTCAGTTGACTTCTTTTGGGTCACCGGTTATAATCAAGTGTACATGAAGGGAATCTACCGCGATGACATGACCAATTGCCACAACCGCAGATACATGTACCATTGGATTGAAAATGAAATCAGACGGGCAAGGCGGTTTGGCACAAAATTCGCTTTGATGCTGATCGACATCGACGATTTCCGGGCGATAAATAATACCTACGGCCATCTCGAAGGTGACCGTATTCTGGTGAAGTTCGCGGAGTTCTTACGGAATAACATCCGGGAAGTTGACGGCATCGTACGTTACGGTGGTGATGAATTCATTGTACTCATGCCGAACAGCACGTCCAACGGTGCGACAGAACTTGGCCGTCGTATCATCGATGCGCTTAGCCGCACCGAATTGCGAACGCATAGAGTTCAGTGTAGCATAGGATTCTCTGTCTTCCCGGATGATGGGATGAAGGCCGACGGTTTGGTGAGCCATGCGGACAGCCTTATGCGCCAAGCCAAAGGTGCAGGTAAGAACCGGGTTTGTGCGAAAAGTGAAGCGGTCAAAAAATTCCGAATTCCCTCGCCGGTTTTTGTCGGACGTGATGATGAGACCAACTGGTGTTTGAGTCAGTTGAAGGATCATGATACGATCTTCGTAGCGGGAGATGTCGGAGTTGGCAAAACACGTCTTGTGATGGATATCAATGAGCGGCTCTATGCCCAGATCTTCCTGCAGGGTAATGCATATGAGGCACTGTCTACTGTAGCGTATCACCCTTTCAAGAATATGTTTGCCGAGTTGATGCATAAGGATTCGTCTCTTGTCGAGCAGACATTTAAAAGGTTGCCTCCAATCCATCAATCCGAGCTGATGAAATTATTGCCTCCGTCGGCTTTGTTGCGCGCAGAACATTCCGAGGAGCTCGACAAATTCCGCCTTTTCCATGCGATCAGCGATTTTCTATCGCTACTGGCTGAAAGCGTATATCCAGCGACAACCATTATCTTCGTCGACGATTTGCATTGGTCCGACCGTCCGAGTATCGAGCTGCTGGATTTCGCGATGCGCAGTTTGAAGCATAACCTCAAGATCTTCGGCACCTACCGGATCGTAGGTAAGAAGAATCTGCCGTTTTCGACTTATTGGAGCGCGTGGACTAAGGAGCGGTTGTGTGCGCAGATTACGCTTTCTCCGCTGAATGAAACCCAAACAAACACGCTTCTTCAGGCGATTATGGGCACGGTGCCACCAACCATGGCAAAACAGGTATTTCGTGAGAGCGGCGGCAATCCATACTTCATCGAGGAAATCCTGCTCGAATATGAGCGGAGGGGAAGACTTCAATGGGATGGGAGAGAATGGCGTGTTCTCAGGAGGGATACGGGTTCATTTCCTTCTACAACCGAGGGGAGGATAAAGGGTAAGTTGAAGTGGTTGGATCCGGAGCTACGGTCTTTTCTGGAGATCGCGGCCGCCTACGGTCAGGAATTCGCTCCAGAGGTAGTGGCTACTGCCAGCAAGCGCAATGTAGGCCAGATCCTGGAGGCGCTTGATGAACTCTGCAGAGCCGGGTATCTGAAGAACAGGCATACGGGAACCTACTTCTTCACTGAAGACATCGTGCGTCAAGTCGTACACAGGAATATCATGCGCGCCAACGTGCCGGGTTATCACGAGGCCGTCGGTGAGGCGATAGAGTCTGTCTTTCATGACGACATCTCAAGCCATTACGAAGAATTGGCCAATCACTTCGCGCTTGCTAAGGATGCGCCGAGAGCTTTGATATATTCGAAGAAAGCCGCCCAGAAAGCCAGGGACCATTATGCCCACGGGTTGGCAGTGAAGTTCTATGAACGTGCGCTGAAGTACGAGGATGATATCGAACAGGCTTTCGAGATCGAGTTGGCTCTCGCCGAGATTAACACCACAATTGGTAACTATAAAAAAGCACTGGCGCAATTGAACGCTTGCCTTCGGATTAACCCGTACGCTTACCGCGTTTATGAACGACTCGGCAGCGTTTACGAAAAAATCGGCCAATATAAGAAAAGTCTCGAACACTACGAAAAGGGTATGAGAATGACTTCCGGCACGAATGCAGTCTATATATTCCAGGTCGCAATAGCATGGCTCTACACGAGAATGGGGCAATATATACGTGCGAGGGAAGAGTGTACGGTAATTTTGCGGAAGAAGAGACAGATGAGCAGGCAAACCTTGGGTGATACATACGTCATACTTGGTGTCGTTCTTCTGAGGTTGGGTAAATTCAGTAGGGCAGAGCAATACTTCAGAAAGAGTCTGCGGATAAGGAAATCGATCGGCGACAAGAAAAATATTGCTGCATGCTATGTGGATCTGGGGCTGAATTACCAGGGAAAATTCAATATCAAGATGAGTGAGCGATTCTTTAGACGTGCGCTCGGTATTTACGAGGAAGTAGGTTATGAGGAAGGCATTCTCATCACGCTTAATAATCTTGGGGTGATGTACGCCAACTACGATTTACCGAAGGCCGAGGCGTATTGTCTTGAGGCGCTGACCAAGGCAAAATTGATTGGAGCCAGGAGAACCATCGTTCTGCTGTATAACAACCTTGGCATGATCAACCATAATCGCTTATCGAAAGACCAGGCCGTAGAATACTTCCTGCGTTCACTCAGGCTTGCCAAGGACATTGATTTTTACGAAGGAATCATCTTTGCGAGCATAAGTCTGAGCGAGTTCTTCCGTGAAAGAGGAAAGGTGAGGAAAGGAAAATCCTATCTACAGAACGCTTTGCGTGTGGCTGCTGATATAAACGTGAAATTTCTGAGTATTGATTGTTTGATGGAAGAGATCGAATATTATCTTAGGGCGAAGAATTATGCGGAGGCCCGCAGGCTCGTGCAGAAAATGACTCGACAGTTGAAGGCGGAGCACAATGTTCTGTACAAGATTTACAGCGTAATGTATGATGGACGGGTCCTCCTGGCGAGGGGCGAGCATGCACGAGCGATGGTTCGATTCGGGCAAGCCTACCGCTACGTCAGGAACCTACCGGCAAACAAGATATCCGGTGAGATATTCTATCTCAAAGGTAAAGCATTTAAGAATGGCGGGCGATTGAAGGAAGCTCTGACCATGTTTCTTGAGGCAGCCAGAATCTTCAAGGCTATCGGTAACTTGCGTTACCTGGACAAGGTCGAACAAGAAATCGCCGGCACAAGTGCATAAAAAAAGGGGGCCGTAGCCCCCTTTTTTCTGCTCATAATATCACCAACTTAATACCTTGAACTCGATACGCCGGTTCATGTCTCGGCCAGACCTCGTTCGATTGTCCGCGATCGGTTGTGTTTCACCGTAGCCTACGGCAAGAAGACGGCTGGGATCGATATTGTGATATCGCATGAAATATTCACGGACCGAAGTGGCCCTCGCATTCGACAGTTTCATATTGTAGGAATCTGAACCGATGCTGTCGGTGTGCCCGCTGATCTCTACCCTCATCGTCGGCTTTGATTTCAGTACCCGGGCCGCGTCATCGAGGACGGGGTAAGAGACAGGTTTTATGACGGCAGAATTGAAATCGAACGTTATTCCTTTAAGAACGATTCTCTCCCCGACCTTGGGGATTGGTTTCAGGACGAAATTCTGAATCTTCGTTTCGTCCTTTGTGAGAACTACAGGGGCACTCTCGGCGATATAGTCTGCCGCTTCGGCTATGACCGAGTACGTGCCGGGCGGCACCGCTACCTTGTAGATACCCGTCGTCGCATTCGTTGTCACCTTCGGAATGCTCGTACTAACAAAGGCGATCTGCGCGAGCAGAGGTTTGCCAGTCTCATATTCAGAGACCTTACCGGTCAGTATGCCGCCGCTGTGCATTGCTATGTCCACGACCTTTGTCTCATTATCGCCCAGATTGAGGACTTTCTCTTCAGGTTGATAGTTCGTGGCTTCGACGCGCATCCTGAATGTTCCTGGCGCTAGGTCAACACTGTAGAAACCGGCAGTGTCGGAAACGACCTTCGGCAATTCGGTCTGCGGGAAAGTAATCGTGGCAATGACGGGCATGTTTGTTTCACCGTCGTATATCCGGCCCGCGATCTTTGCGATGGGCTTCCTGTTCAGCTGGAAATCGAGAAGAATCTTGTCGCCGTCCTTGAGGACGAGACCTTGCTCGCGCCATCGGTATTCGGTAGCATCTGCGCGGATCCGGTAGCTTCCCGGCGCAAGCGACAGTTCATATGTGCCGTCTGCCGACGTCTGCACGGCAGCCTGTTCGGTTTCGGGGAAACTTATCGTCGCGGCCAACGGTGATCCTGTTTTTGCATCGGTGACCTTGCCAAACACGCGTGCGATCGGGACCTTCGGCTTCACGGCAAGATCATATCCACCTGAAAAATTGAAGAAAGCCTTCCAATACCAGGTGCCGACAAGACCAAGCTCGCAGCCAACGTCGAAAGCGACGCTCTTGGAACCAAATCGCAGACCCGGTGTGATCCACAGAGATTCAGAGTCGAAGCTTGTGTTCGTGTATCCGTAGGCCTCAAACAGGAGTCTCAGACCCTCTGAAGGAATCAGCTCGATTCCGATACCATGAGGAATGTAGTTAGGCCGCTGTAACGGCGCGAAATCGCTGGCGGTAACGTACCCGGGGTTGATATCATCACCAGTAATGAGATAACCAATGTTGAGATGTGTGGCAAAAGGGCCGACCCGGAAATCAAAGAGTCCGCTAAAACCGAAATCAGGGTCGTGTGGTATGTACGGAGGCATGCGATATAGAGTATCCTGGTAGAGAAATTGATCTTTGCTCAGGGCATTACCGAAGAAGTCACGCGAAAGATGCGGTCCGAAATCGACGTGACCGTCGATTCCGAAGGCGTAGATCGTAGGTGTGACCTCATCCACCTTTATGGGATATCCTACTTTCAAACCGATCTCATAGGTACTGATGCCGATGACCGGATCCGGATCGCCCCGCGACACGGGAAAATCATTCGCTTCGTAATATTTCACAAAGGGCGCGGCGTGAAACCGTGTTTCGACGTAGTCATTGATTGCGTACGATATGCCGACCACGGTCTGGAGGAAATGACGGCGGTCGTTCACCGAATCACCGGATATCTCGACCCGGTTCTTCTGAAACCTTTCCAGTGCAGCCAAATGAAATGACAGCATACCCATTTCATGGGGCTGTGCATATTGCAGCTTGAACATGCCACGGTTACCGTGGATTGATATTTCCTGTGCCGAGGCGATCATTGCCATGAGGGCAAATACAATTAATGTTTTTTTCATAACCTCTCCTTGTTTATATGGTGGCCCCAACGGGACTCGAACCCGTGTCTCCACCTTGAAAGAGTGATGTCCTAACCACTAGACGATGGGGCCTTATGGGCAAGGATGTAGAGATCCCTGAACGATTTATTGTCGACTATTGCCTGATTTATCAGGAAATAATTCTCGATATTCCTGTTTGTTGCGATGATACTGTTGCACAGATCTTCAACCATTGCCCTGAGAAACTTCGCGGCGACCTTCGGATTTTCAGTCATGATATCGGTTAAATCCTTTTTCCTCAAGACGAGCAGTCGCGTATTGGTCTTGGCTTTTGCCGTGACCGAGCGCGGTTTACTGGTGAGCAATGAAATTTCGCCGAAATAGCTGGATTCTTGGAGCTCGGTCATTAGCAGAACAACATCACCGCGCATTAGATAGATTTCGACACGTCCGGTTTCAATGATGAACATCTCATCGCCCGTCGTACCTTCCTTTACGATTTCGGTACCTTCAGACAACTCCCTGGGCTGCCATCTGGGGAGCATCCAGCTGATTTCCTGGGGCGTCATGTACTTGAAAAGCCAGACTTTCTCGAGATCTTTCACACCATGATTTTATGCATTATTTCTTAAATGTCAAGGTTTCCTGCTTTACCTCTTGATTTTTCGCTACACATGAGTATAATCAGGCAGCATGAAATACCGTTCGGTCTATGAGAAGCTGAATAGTTCAAGACCAAGCGTGCTGGCTCTCCTCGACCCGGACCGCATATCCGCCGATGAGGTGTCTGATGTCACGAAGTTCGTCTGTGATAACGGTGTCAAGGCTATTCTCGTCGGCTCTTCCATTCTCGTAACTTCGACTTTCGACAAATTCGTCCAGAGCGTCAAAAAAAGTGCCGTATGTCCCGTGATCCTATTCCCGGGAGGCTGCCATCAAGTATGTGCGCATGCTGACGCTATATTTTTTCTTTCACTGCTGAGCGGAAGAAATCCAGAATATCTCATCGGCGAGCAGGTGAAGGCTGTTTTCTCCATCAAGGAATGCGGCATAGAGGTGATCCCGGTTGCTTACATACTTGTCGAGTCAGGAAGCTACACAGCGGTCGAGTACGTATCGAACACTAAACCGATCCCGCGCGTGAAACCCGAGATCACGGTTGCACATGCTCTGGCGGGCGAGTATTTCGGCATGAAATACGTTTATCTCGAGGCCGGTAGTGGTGCTTCCAGTCCCGTACCGGCTGAGACGGTCAAGCAGGTCAGAGAGAATATCAGCATTCCAATGGTCGTAGGCGGCGGTTTAACGGGATACGATGAAGTGAGGAAGACGATAGATGCAGGTGCAGATTTTGTGGTATTGGGCAGTATCATTGAGCGATCCAAGAGGGAGTTCGAAGAGATAATGAGGAGATTGCGATGAGATTATTGATCGTTGGCGGAGGAGGGCGTGAGCATGTCCTTGCTTGGAAACTGAGCAAGGCAAAGAGGGTCCGGAAGATCTACGTGGCACCGGGGAATCCCGGGATCGCTTCTGTTGCCACATGTGTCAATATATTGGCTTCTGATATACCAGGGCTCTTGCACTTTGCCGAAGAGAAGAAGATTGATTTTACAATCATCGGTCCCGAATTGCCGCTGGCCATGGGAATTGTCGATGAGTTCGAGAACAGCGGGCTTAAAGTGTTCGGGCCGAACAAGAATGCAAGCCGCATTGAAGGGGACAAGTCATTTGCGAGGGAGTTCATGGCGAAGTTCGGTATTCCAGCACCTAAATTTGCCGTCTATGAAACCGCATCCGAAGCTCTCAAGTACATGAAGACCACGAACAAATTTCCGGTCATTGTCAAGGCATCGGGATTGGCTTCAGGCAAGGGGGTTTTCACTGCCAATAACAAACGCGAATACGAAAAAGTGATCGATCTCCTGCTGGTACAACACAGACTTGGCGAAGCCGGTAACCGTGTCGTTGTCGAAGAATTCCTTACCGGACAGGAAGCATCTGTCTTCGTGCTGACCGATGGGCTTTCGATCAGCTATCTGCCTTCGGCGCAGGACCATAAGAAGTTGTACGATCGCAATCGGGGACCGAATACTGGCGGCATGGGTGCGTATGCCCCTTATCCGGTCAACAAACGTATAAGCGACATCATTGAAAATGTAATCATTCAACCAACAGTTCTGTCGATGCGTGACCAGGGACTCGATTACAAAGGTGTGTTGTACGCAGGATTGATCCTGACTTCTACAGGCCCTAAGGTGTTGGAATTCAATTGCCGCTTCGGTGACCCGGAGGCTCAGGTGATCTTGCCGTTGGTCGAAAGCGATCTGCTCAGTTCGATGATCGCCGTTGCAGAGCGAAAACTGTCAGACGAACCTGTTAAGGTCAAGAATCTATGGTCGCTGTGCGTCGTCCTGGCATCTGCCGGTTATCCGAATGACTACCGCATCGGAGAAGAGATCGAGTTCAAGCAGAAGCTCGATCCGCGCACTATGATTTTTCATGCCGGTACAAGAATGGATGATTCGAAGCTGGTCACGTCATCGGGACGGGTTTTGAATGTTGTTAGCGTTCATGAGAATCTGAAGATAGCCAAGCAGCGCGCCTATGACGATGTAAAGAAAATATACTTTAAGGGCATGTATTACCGGAAAGACATCGGCAACACGGGAATGAAGAAGATGAAAAGGAGAAGACGGAAATGAAAGTGTGGATATTCATGGGTAGCAAGTCGGACATTGAAACGATGTCTCCAGCCGAAGAACTTCTGAAGAAAGAGTCCGTGCCGCACGAGGTGTTTGTACATTCTGCTCACCGCGAACCTGATAAGATAAGAGAATTGATCGCAAAGGCGGGAGCAGAAGAGGTGATCGCGATCATTGCTGGAGCCGGGCTTGCCGCACATCTGCCCGGATTCATTGCTTCGATGACCGATATCCCCGTGCTCGGAGTACCCATTCCGGCATCTACGCTGGGCGGCCTCGATTCTCTGCTGTCCATTTCACAGATGCCCTCAGGTGTGCCGGTGGCGACTTTCGGTATCGGTAAGTCAGGAGCCAAGAACGCGGCACTGTTCGCAACACGTTTGTACAATCAGTTAAGAATAAAGAAATAGTCTAGCCTTTCTTCTAAGCCTTTATGCTGATCAAATTCCACGAGGCGCTTAAGTCGATTGACCGCATTGCGCAAGTTCTACATAGCAAGGGGATAATCGCCATCCCGACAGATACGATATATGGTCTTGC
Organism: Caldifarciminota bacterium; assembly: GCA_020349965.1. Classification (GTDB taxonomy): domain Bacteria; phylum Hydrothermota; class Tepidihabitantia; order SM23-42; family SM23-42; genus SM23-42. The sequence goes on from CP070705.1 coordinate 2,177,719, forward strand.
TGTTGACGGTACCGATGTAATGGCCGTGGAGAAACTCGTTAATGTCAAGCGACGGGAGGATAAGCCATTCACATTCTTCATGAAGAAGAGTGTGATTGAGAAATTCGCGATCGTTACCAAGAAGAAGATAATTGATTTCTTCGTACCCGGACCGCTGACCATCATCCTTAGGCGGCGATCTTCTGTCGATCTGCCGCTTGTTGCGGAGAAGATCGGTATTCGTATCCCGCACCATGATTTCGTGCTCAAACTGCTCAACGAATATGGTGATCCGCTTGCTGTGACGAGCGCTAACATTTCGGGGAAGCCACATCTGGCTTCGCCTTACGATATTGTCGAACATTTAACCGGGGTGGATCTGGTTGTTGATGGAGGTGTGCTCTATTCGGAGCCATCTACGGTTCTCGACCTGACGATGACACCGCCGGTCATTATGCGCAAAGGCGTCGTTCCGATCCTGGCGATCGAGAAGGTGTACGGCCGCAAGGTGAGATTAGGGACTTTGTTGAAGTTCAATGTCTTATTCGTATGTAGTGGCAATACGTGTCGCAGTCCGATGGCTGAAGGTATATTCCGGACTCTGGTCAACAGGAAATACTGTGAGGTACAGTCGGCCGGTACGATAGCAATGGGCGGCTTAATGGCCGCGCATTATGCCAAACAGGTCGTCAGTGAGTATGGTGGCTCGATCGATCACCACAGGACGAAACCGCTCGATCGTGAATTGATCGATTGGGCGGATTTGATCCTGGCCATGGAATACAAGCATTATGAGACCATACTGGAGATGGACCGGGAGGCGGTAGTGAAGACGTTCTTGCTTATGGAGTACCGGCGTAAGACCAAATACACTGAGGTTCCTGACCCTGTGGGGCGTGACCTCGCTGCATATCAGAGGGCAGCCGTCAAGATGATGCCGACGCTCAAGAATCTGGCGCGAGACATCGAAGAGAGATTTAAAAGAACGCACCGGCGATGAGGATGCGCGTATTATTATCAGGCCACAACATTGATCTCGATGGTCTACGGGAGATGAAGGGGGGAAAAGGTTTCTTGACACCGGAGTCGATATCCGCTGCCTACGCACGCATAAGCCGTAGCCCCAAATCGATCGAGTTACTCAGGGAGAATGCCCGACATGAGGCAGCCAAAGCCAGGGAGTCGAACCGCCGGATCATATTTGAAATGGGGCATCATTCAGTTGCCGAACACGCGGTCTTTAATTTCGATATCATCGGCATTTCACGACGGGCGGTTGAGGAATTCGAGAGGTTTCGTCTCTGTTCGTACACTGAGAAGTCGCAGCGCTACGTCACCTTGAAAGGTGATTACACCGTCCCCAGGGAACTGAAAGATAAGAGACTACGCGCCGAGTTCCGGAGCACTGTTCGACTGCAGAATGATGCTTATCGCCTCATGTTACGGAAGATCGTTGAATATAATGATGTCCGTTTCCCGCAGTTAACGAGGCGACGAAAAGACAGACGTTTTCTGGAGAACCTGGCAAAGGAGGATGCACGGTACATTCTTTCTATGGCAACGCAGACTCAGGTGGGCGCGACCATTAATGCACGCAACCTGGAATTGATGATACGCCGTTTCGCTTCCCAGGATTTGATCGAGATCAAGGAATTGGGAAACAAACTCTACCGGCTGGTAAAAAGAGTCGCACCGTCGATAATCCTTTTCTGCGAAGCAAATGACTATGATCGGGAAACATACCGAGAAGTACGGAATCGTGCCCGCAATTTCTTGACCGCACATCCGGGGGCAAATTATCATGACGTACAACTAATTGATCACACGCGGGGTGGAGATGAACGGATAATCGCCGCGCTCTTATCCGGCAGCACGGGCAGAGAATACCGTTTGTGCTGGAGTATCGTCAGAAAGATGTCGAGAAGGAAGAAGCTCGGTATTTTCAAAGAGGCGTGCAGCAGGTTGGAGTTGTATGACTCGATGCTCAGAGAATTCGAATTTGCGGATCTGTGCTATTCGGTCATAGTATCCGCAGGGTGCTTTGGGCAGCTGAAGCGACATCGCATGGCGTCGATGGTGTGGAGCGATTACGATCCGAACCTGGGCGTTACGGTTCCGGAGGCGGTCAGGGTGGTTGGTGAAGAGGGGAGATTTCTCGAGATAATAGACAGGACGAACAGAATCTACAGGAAGATAGAGAGAAGCTTCCCCGGCATCGGGAGTTACATTCTCACCAATGCACACCGCCGGCAGGTAATCATCAAGGTCAATATGCGAGAACTCTACCACATGTCGCGGTTGCGTGAAGATCCGACCGCGCAGTGGGATATTCGCGGCATAACTCATAAGATGTCAGCCCTGGCACGCAAGGCAATGCCGATAACGACTGCTCTCCTTTGCGGCAAGTCAGACTATCCTGAGGTATACAGAAAATTGTACGGACGTTACCCCAAGGTTAAACATGTTCCGCTTCCGTAGGTCTCTTCCGGGATAACGTTCTTCCGTTGACTTACGGTTGTCAGTGGGTATAATGCAGGCAGATGACCCATTCCCGTTGACTGTGATCTGTTATCAGTCATCGGTCTTGGCCGGGATGGCGGAATTGGCAGACGCACTAGGTTCAGGACCTAGCGCCCGCAAGGGTATAGGGGTTCAAATCCCCTTCCCGGCATCATTCATGTGAGTACGCTCGTCACAATCGGCAATTATCTGTTTCGCATCCGGGCGGCCATCGCCGCCGTGGCCTTTGTTCTGATGGTTCTTGTGGCGAAGCCTGTGCACTCGCTGGCGGCACACATGCTCGTTCTTTGCGGATCAGCAATCAGAATATGGGCCGCTGGTTATGTGGGCATGCACGCACGTAAGCCCGAATTCGTTGGAGAAATTGTCATAAGAAACGGCCCTTATCGGCTGTTCAGACACCCTTTATATATCGGTAATTTCTTTCTGGTGCTGGGTGTGATTGTTATGTATAACCCTCCCGCGTGGTTGAGCGCCATCTACCTCATCCTATTCGTAATGATGTACGCGACGATCGTTCTCGGTGAGCTGGAGCACCTGAGAGGAAAACCCACGGGCGCAGTATGCTACAAAATAAAAAATCTTAACGGTGAAATATCAACCTGGATCGTTATGGCTGCTATCTATTGTCTGTATTTTCTGCTGCTTTTTTGGAGCAACAATCCGGAAAATACTATCAATATCCTTCGATGATCGACTCGTCGATTTTCTGGAAATCCTCTCCGTAGTCGAACCGATCTCTGAAGACATGAGCGTCGCATGATTCTGTTGGTTCTGTTCCCTCGGCATAGACCTGATCGACAACGTTAGGGCAAGTAGGTCTAGCCAGGAGTCCGGTCTGTACGCAGACGCGGGCGTGGGAGAGGCCGGTAGTTGGAATATCGAATTCCTCGTTCTGCAAGGTATCGATACGTGCCAGGAAATCGCCCCAGATCGGAGCCGAGACGAAGCCGCCCGTGGCACCTCTGAATATTCTATCGTTATTGTCATAACCGACCCAGATTCCGCACGCATATCGGGGAGTATAACCGATGAACCAGGCATCGCTGTAGTTATTCGTCGTGCCTGTCTTGCCCGCGGCCGGACCTTTGTAGTATTCACGAACGCGATAACCGGTCCCGCCATTGACGACCGACTGCATTATATCGGTCATTATGAAACTCGTTTGAGCAGATATCCTTCTTTCAAGGAGCGGATTGTTTATTTCGATGAGTGTTCCGTCCTTATCTGTGATCTTCCTTATCAATATCGGTGTAGTACCCTCGCCAAGGTCAGCAATGGCGCCAGCGGCGCTGACCATCTCCAGGAGATTGACCTCGCAGGCACCGAGGGCCAGCGATACGACCGGGAGGAGTGGTGATTCGACGCCGAGGTTGTGCGCGTATCGTACGACCAGTTCCGGTCCGATGCTTCTGATGAGTCTGATGGCAACGAGGTTTCGTGAATGTTTGAGGGCGTTTTTCACCGTTATCGGCCCCATGAATTTACGGTCATAGTTGGACGGCCGGTAGATGCTGTCCATGCCGGGTACTTCGAGAACGATCGGAAGGTCGAGCACGATATCGGTTGGCGTGAAACCGTTATCGACGGCCGCCGTGAAGACGAATATCTTGAACGCGCTCCCCGCCTGGCGGTGAGCCTGGGTGGCGCGGTTAAATGGGCTCTGGGAGAAATTTCTTCCGCCGATCATGGCTTTGACCTCGCCGGCATGATAATCAATGAGGACGAGGGCGCCTTGAAGATAAGGTATTGCAATGACAGTATCGGCGATCCCGACCGAATCGTAATCAGACTTTGGGTGAGGCAGTTTTTGGTCCTTCTCCAATTTGCTAAGATGCTTTTCCAGTACCTCTTCAGCGGCCTTTTGCATGCGCGTGTTCATGGTCGTATAAATATTGGCACCGCTCCGGTAGAGGAATTCGGGGCCGTATTTTAACTCCAGGTAGCGTCGTATTTCTTCCAGGAAATATTCACCCACACGTCTTTCCTTTTTCTGTTCGACGACACCGAGCGGTTCGTTCACGGCACGTGTATAGTCTTCCAGGGAGATGACCTCGTTATCGAGCATCGCTTTGAGGACCAAGTTCCGACGTTGTATTGCGCGTTCAGGCCGCTTATATGGAGAATAGCCTTCTCCTTTGGGTAGGGCAACGAGCAGGGCGCATTCACTGAGCGTCAAGTCCGATACATCCTTATCATAGTAGTACGCGGCCGCCGTTGCCACGCCATAGTGTCCCTGCCCGAAGTTGATCTGGTTGAGGTACATTTCAAGTATTTCATCCTTGGTGAAGGCGCGTTCGATCCTGACTGCCAGCGCCATCTCCTTGAGTTTCCGCATGATTGTCTGTTCCATGGTCAGGAACATGTTACGGGCAAGTTGCATCGTGATCGTACTGCCACCCTGGACGATTCTCAGGTTAATAATATTGATCAACATCGATTTGAAGAAACGCAACATATCGACGCCCCAATGGTTGTAGAAACGCCTGTCCTCGATGCTTATGAATCCGTCCTTCAACCACTGAGGTACACGATCGAGGTTCGTCAATTCTCTGCGCTCGATGAAGAACTGGCTGATGATTTCGCCCTGATCATCATACACTTTCGTAGATATGGGTGGAGCGAAGAACGTGATCGAGTCCGCCGGCGGCAAGTCGCTGATGACCGCGAAATACGCTCCGATACCAAGCCCCAATACGAGGGGTATCGCAGTTATCAACGCCAGGCGCCAGATCTTTCTATTAGATTGCTTTTTCCGTCTCTTCATCGAAAATATAAAGTTTTTCGGGGTTAACCCGCAGGACGTGCATCTGTCCTACCCTGGGTTCAGCTTCCTCAGGCACGCGGGCGACGAGCATGGTGCTGCCACAGCGGCCGTATATATAAAGTTCATTGCCCATCGGCTCGATTACGTCGACGATTATGGGTATTTGGGTGCCCTCGACAAGGGAGAAATCGGTGGGTCGGATGCCAATGACTACTGAGCGGCCAACATATCTCTCGAATTCCTTCTTGAGGGTCAACACAAGATCCGTACAGAAACAGGATATGTGGGTAGGGTCCTTCTTTATCGTGCCGCGGATGAAGTTCATCGGTGGGCTGCCGATAAATCCCGCCACGAACCTGTTTGCAGGTTTCTTGTAAAGAGTGATGGGGTCGGCGATTTGCTGTATCTCCCCGTCTTTCAGCACAACTATCTTCTGACCCAGGGTCATGGCCTCTACTTGGTCGTGTGTTACGTAGATTATCGTTGCATGTATCTTCTTGTGCAAGCGAGCAAGCTCGGCCCTCATCTGGACACGCATTTTGGCATCAAGATTAGAGAGTGGTTCGTCGAAGAGGAATAGCTTTGGGTTGCGAACGATCGACCGGCCGAGGGCGACGCGCTGTCTTTGCCCGCCGGAAAGTTGCCGTGGTTTTCTATCGAGCAATTCGGTAATGTCGAGGGTTTTCGCCGCATCGATGACACTCTCTCTGATCTCGGACTTGGTGTATTTGCGCATCTGGAGTCCGAAAGCCATATTGTCGTAAACATTCATGTGCGGATATAGTGCATAATTCTGAAAGACCATTGCCACGTCGCGGTCCTTGGGAGATACATCATTGACCCTGCGGCCGTCTATGTAGATTTCACCCGATGTCAGTTCCTCAAGACCGGCAATAAGCCTCAGAGTCGTCGTTTTGCCGCAACCAGAGGGGCCGACAAGGACCGTGAACTCCTCGGGATCAACTTCGAAAGAGATATCCTTGGCCGCGAATACATCCCGGCCATATATCTTTGTGACGTTCTCCAGGAGGAGTCTAGCCATGCTTCCAGACAATATCTAGGATTTTTTTCAGGGTGTTTCGTAATTCTCTTCTCGACACTACGACATCCACCATCCCGTGGTCAAGCATGAACTCAGAGCGCTGAAATCCCGGAGGAAGCTTGGCGCCGATCGTTTGTTCTATCACACGTGGGCCGGTAAATCCGAGAAGAGCGCCGGGTTCGGCGATTATGATATCACCGAGGGAGGCATATGAAGCCATTACTCCGGCCGTGGTCGGATGGGTGAGGATCGAAATATAAGGTATTTTTTTCTGGTTGAGAAGCGCGAGTTCGGCTGATGTTTTAGCCAGTTGCATGAGCGAAAGAATCCCTTCTTGCATGCGTGCTCCGCCGGATGCCGAAAGGATGATGAGTGGAATTTCTTTTTCGTGGGCCAGTCTGATCGCACGTGCAACCTTCTCTCCTACCACGGAACCCATGCTGCCGCCCATGAATCCGAAATCCATGGCTACGAAGACGATGGGGTGCCCGCCGATCTTGCTCAGGCCGTAAACCACAGCATCCTTCATATGCATCTTCTGCTGCGCTTCTTTCATCTTCTTTTTATAACCGGGGAATTCCAGTGGGTCATCTGATTCAAGGTCTGCATCCAATTCATCGAATTGCGAGTCGTCAAGTAAGAGAGTAATGTAGTCGCGGCAACTGATCCGAAAATGGAACTGGCATTTCAAACATATCCACAGATTTTTCTCCAGTTCTTTTCGATAGAGAATTTCCCCGCAAGCCTCGCATTTCGCCCAGAGACCGTCGGGCAGCTGTAGTTTATCCTCGGGTTTGGCTTCGATTTTCTTCTTGAACCACATTGATGTATTGTAGCCTAATTTCGAATAAATGTCAACATTTCATTGTTTTGCGCCGATCTTCGTTTAACGGGGTGCCCGCAGGATTAGTACAATGCCGAAGCCGGCGAATACGATATTGGGCAACCAGGCTGCAAGAACCGGACTGAGAATACCGGCAACACCATATGCCCGGCTTGATTGAATGAATCCCCAGAATAGAAAGGAGAGGCCGATGCTTATTCCGAGACCGACTGCGATGCCGCCGCGCCGTAGGACGACTGAAATGGGCAAGGTTATTAACAAGAGCACCAGCGTGACGATAGGGTAAGAAAATCGGTAGTTCAATTCGACTTTTTCCTTAGATACATCCTGCCCGGCGCGCTGCCTTTTATTCACGAACGCGGCGATCTGCAGGAAATTCATCTCCTCGGGAGGGTGGATCCTCTTGAGGAAATCAGCTGGTTTTTCACGCAGTTCGGGCATCTGGAGCATGCCATATTTTGCCACGGTCTCATGTCCAAGAGAATCGAACTGGCGCACGGTCGCGTTCTCGAATACCCAGATGCCATCAAAGCGTCCGTGAGGTGCATCGACCCGCCGTGTGATCTTATTCTGGGCAGAAGTCTGCCAGAGAACGACGTCGTCCATGGTACTGATCCTGCCGTCGTATTTCTTGATTGAATATATCCAGTTGTTCTCGCCGTAATAGAAGAAATTGCGGCGCCATATCTCTTCTCGCCTGGGGCGGCGGTTTATTCTTTCCTGCTCATGTTCGATGAGGCGCGTTTGAGCCCATACACCGACCGTTTCCTGAAAGATGAAGGTACCGACCGCGATGACGACGCCGGTCATGAGCAGAAGTTTGAAAAGCCGGTCAATACTCAATCCACTGGTTTTGAGTACGAGCATTTCGCGATTCTTGGTCATGATTCCAAAGACGAGAAAGACCGCGATCATTGACGCAACAGGAATGAGAAGGATAGCGTATGAAGGCATTAGGTAGAGGTAGTAGATGGCAATATCCGTTGCAGTCGCGTTCTTCCCAAGGAATGTTCCAAGATTGTCGAAGAGATTGATGACAACGTAGATGAAGATCGAGACGCCGAGGCATATGATCGCGTAGCGTAGGAAGTGTTTGAGTACGTAGCGATCGATGATGCTCATTTCAAGATTCTTCGCAGCGGCGAACGGTCGAATTCGGCTGCAAGGAACATATAGATTCCGGCGCCGAGTAGGATGATATTGGGTAGCCACATGCCCCAGAAGGCGGGAAAGTTTCTACGGTCGGCGAATTCCTCGCCCGCGATTACCATTACATAATACGAAGAAAAAAGGAAAACGCCGACAAGGATGCCGGCGATGCCGCCTCTTTTGAAGAGGTAACCCAGCGGTGCTCCGATAATCAAGAAAGCGAGGCATGCAAAAGCGAGGGAGAATTTCTTGTAGAGTGCCACCTGATAACGTGACAACTTGCGTTGTGTTCCTTCGATTGTCTTGACCCGTCGTTCGATCTCAAAAGTTGCGCGGTCAACGGCAGCGGCGTCGCCGCGGAGATAATCATCGATTGCGGCGATGCCGATCTCGGAGATCTCCTTGCGCAAGTTTGCGATCTTATTTGTGTTCTCTTCGATCATTTTTCTTAAATCGGGACTGGTCAGCTCGTTTTCGTTTCTATATCTGCGTTCTCTTCTTACGAAATCCGTGTTAAGTTTCATGTTGAGAATCTGTTTGTCGAACTGTGTTTTTTGGTATTTCATGCTATCGACCAGTTGATGCAATTCACCGTCGTACAGAGTGAACCTAATTATATCATCCTCTTCGAAGCTCCTCAGATCTCCGCGCGGCGCAGTGATCAGTATGCCGTCCCGAGCATCATAGATGGTGACGTCGCGAATCGTCGAAAGACGTTCGTCCTTCTCACCGATGTATATCGTATAGCCGGGAAATTCGTTTGTGAATATGCCTTCGGTCAATCGTACTGCCGGCCGTTTGCGTGTCACATCTATCATCAGGTTGCGTACTCGGTGATTGGACTCGGGCAGAAAGTAGTTATTGAAGAAAGCCAAAAAGATCATGAAGACGAGTGTAATCGCGAAAGGTACGCGCATGATCGATCTGAATGACAGGCCACTTGTTTTTAAAGCCAGAATTTCGTTATCCTGGGCTGCGCGGCCAAAACTCATTATGACCGCGACAAGTATGGCCATGGGTGCAGTATAGGACAAGATGAGCGGCAGAGTGTAGATGAGGATTTGGCCGACTATCGCTATTGGCAATCCTTTTCTGACGAAGAGGTCGATAAGGCGGAAGAGTTCATTCATCAGCAGGATGAAAGTCAGTGCGATCATGGAGAAGAAGAACGGCGGTACGAATTCCCTGACAAAGTAGCGGTCGATGAGTCTAATCAAAGCGATTCCTTTTGTCCAATCTGTCGAGCGCGCGGACGGCGGTAATGACGCTCGCAATTTGGTTTGGTATGATGTGGGTGTCGAATTCCAATATTTCTTGATCGACGAGTCTCATGTATGGAAGATAGAGGTATGATCTTGTCGGGATCTTCTGCACCCGATGGAGATTTCGAGGGTAGACTGGTTCCACCAGGCGGTCGAGCAAAACGATGAGGTTTGCTGTTGTGAGCGTATCGTGTTCATACAGCTGCCCATCCGGAGAAAGGGGCAAGTAACCCCTTGATATGCAGAATACTATAGGATCGGTTTGCAGGGTCTTCCCGGCAGCACCGCACAGTAGTTCGGCAAGTAATTGGCGAGTCAATATAATGTGCATGTCGACTTCTTTGCTCATGGGAGGTTGGAGGCGCGTGAGCATGTTGAAGAGCGCCTCATATTTTTCTTCCTCACGGTATAGGTAAACGAGGTTCAGATATATATTCTTATCTTTTATGTTCCGAAATGCCATTTTTTCGAGGACCTTAGTTTGGTCCTCTTGTCTATTCAGGTGTCTGTAACAATTGAAAAGGTAGTAGAGTGTCGAATCGCTGTCCGGAAATTTTCGATGGTGAGTATCGAAATATTCAACGGCTTCGGAATACTGCCTGTTCCTGAACAGTTGCAGGCCGCGTTCAAAATCGCTCCTGCGGTCGAGAAGAGAAGCACATCCAGCGAATACGACTACTATTGCCCAGAGACAATGGCGACACGACATTCTCTTAACAGGGTCAAATTATTCTGCGAACCGTGGATGCGCCGTGCTTCGCGCGACAAAATCATGACATCCGTTTTTCCTTCACCCACAACAGCGCTTGCTTTGATCCGTAGGGGGTTGTTACCGGTTCTTGATGATGCCGCGGAATCTGAATCCGCATAGAGCAAAATGCCTCGTTCGACAGCCTTGTCCAGATCGGTGAAATTCACTGAAAATACATCGTGTTCTTCCTCGTCGAAGATGATTGGGAACAGACATGGGTTAAGGTCCATTCCGCGGCAGTCTATGATAATACCTGTGTAGCGTGATTCCTCGATTGCCTTCGGCTGCAGCTGAAGCCCAGGGGGCGGTTGCTTGCCGCCGGGCCAATCTTGGTTGCAGGTCGGACAAAGCATCGGCACTACGAGCTGGACCGGCTCTATTGCGGGTAAGAGCAAAGACAGGATAGCTGGAGTCAGAGATAAGTAGAATCCATACTCGACCGTGCCGTCGGTCAGGTAATATTGATCCATTCTATACCGCGAAATGTAATCGGCCAGCATGTTCTGGCGATCGGGTACCGTGCGCATGAATTCGCCTACTTTCATTGTCGCATCGTACTGGACACTATATAATCCTGTTTTGAGCGCGTCAATCGCCATCGCCTGATCGGGCGCCGACTCGACGAGCACGAGATGTTGCCAGTCCATCTCAGCGAAGCATGGATGGATCAGAGTAGCCAAAGAAGCGAAAAAAACAAGGGAATAGCGCACGTTGCCTCCTATTTGCCGCTGAAAAGCAAAGCGGGCGACGGGATTCGAACCCGCGACCCTCGGCTTGGGAAGCCGATGCTCCACCACTGAGCTACACCCGCAGAATCCGAAAATTATATGCTAAATGATATGGTTGTCAAGCGCGCCCCATGTGCGTCTTTGCCTGGGTTACGAATGTCTCCAGGCGCATCGCGTCGACCGCGTGGTCAAGACCATCGACGGACAGATTGAAGAGCGGAAAGTCAGGGAAATCCTCCTTTATTTTCTTATATATAGTAGTAACTGTGTTACCGGGCATACAGGTGAACGGCATAACATTGACAACGCCGTCGAACCCTTCTTTTATGAAATCGATGGTCTTACCGACCGTTACGACAGCTTCACCTTCCATGGTTGAATGCAGGTAAGGAGCGGCAATGCCGAGCACCCTGTCGATCATTGCGTCAGGGTCCACACGGAGTTTTCCGAAAACCTTCTTCTGGCGGTATTTCATGTAGGTGTCGAACAGCTTCGTGAATACCGCCCGGCGGTATTCCTTGAACCATCGGCAATTCCTTACCCTCGTGAAATTCAGATACAGAAACCATTCACCGATTGACGGCAGCGCGACTTCGCACCCCAGATCTTCCAGTTTCCTGATCAAGAAGTTGTTGGTGAATTCTTGAGAACGCACGTAAATTTCGCCCACGATTCCAATGCGCGGCTTGTCAACGGGATCGATTTCGATCGCGTGGAATTTCTTGTTCGTTTCGTGCAAAAAATATGAAAGCCTCTTGCCGCTCGCGACAAGTCTGCACAGTTCATCGAGGCATTGATTGTACACGGAATCCGTCTGCCCCTTAACCCTTTCGTACGGTCTTATCATTCGCGCTCTTGCTTCCAGTGCATCGACCGCACAGATACCGTTCCAGGCAGTGGTCAGGAATTTGATGCCCATGTGCCCGAGGTCATCGAACAGGCTTGGACCTTGGTTGGGCGCATAGATCGGTATGTCGTGGTGGCCGAGGTCATCGAGTATGATGCGGTGCAACCTGTAATACTGGCCGAAACGGCATGGCCCAGAACCTTGCGCCATGAAGAATCCGCTCTTTTCGGCGTTGAATCCGGGCGAATTGACCTTCTTCACCATATCGCCGGCGGTGATGATTGCTGGTATGCACTCGCGCCCCGAAGTATACTTTCGTCCGATATTGATGGACTCTTCATCGGGCGGAGGCAGGACCTCTGTGTCGACACCAGCGAATTTCATTGCACCGGCCAGAATCCGCGCACCGTTACACATATATGGTATGAATATCTTTCTTCCTTCTTTGACCTCGCTGCGGGGATTGATCATTCTCGGCTTCCGTGCTTTGCCGTTTCCGCTGATGCTGTCGAGAAAGGCTTCACTGCGGGTGATGAAACCAGCGTCCCCAGAATGTTCATCGATTTCGATAAGCAGAAAAGGTCGTTCTCCTAGTTTCTCCTTGAAGAAACGGATGAGAAAAGAATCCGGCCCACAGGCGAAATTGGAGAGGTAAACAGGAAAGAGGCGTTGGTCTCTACTGATCATCTCGGCTGCTGATATAATGCGTTGTCCGTAGTGCCAGTACATATTCCCGAAATCATCTTCGATGGTTTTATAGTCTAGGTCCAGGAAGTCGATGGGTATTGCGGGTACACCCAGCTCGCGAAATTTCTTTGGCAGGTTCAGATTCATCCCCAGATCATAGCCGTTGTAGGGCCTTGAGCAGACCACAAATGCGATACCTTTGACGTTTGTCATTATGTTTGAACCGAGCTCTCTGATCCGGCGCTGAACATCATGCCAGTGTTCGAAAGCTTTATCAATTGCCGCCTTGACTCTTTTCTTTGATTTTCCGAATTCGCAACCGAATTGCATGAGGGATTCTTCTATACCAATCCGGCCCCGGTCAAAATGAAGAAAAGGTGCATGGACCTCTATTTCTTTGCCGAAGACGGCGTTCGCGAAATAAGGTGTTGACTGAACGTAGGGACAAACATAGCTGCGTGGGAATATCTCGTTCTGTAGCGGCATCGTAATGACGCTGGGCAGAAAGAACCGTTTTATGTTCCTGTCGATCAGGTTTTGTATTTGACCGAGGGCGACCTTGACCGGCAGGCAAGTATCGGCGGCACTCAGTTCTGCTCCGCGCTCGATGGTCTTGCGCGTTGTCGGTTCGGAGAGGATCGGCCTGAACCCCAATTGCTTGAGGAATTCATAGAAAAAAGGAAACAGCTCGTACATTATCAGACTGCGCGGGATACCTATGTCCAAACCTTCTGTGTCGTCGGTCCTGAAAAATATATCATTACGCAGCTTGAATAGGTCGGGGAGGTCGTTGCCAGGCTTTCTCGCTTTTTCCTCATACTTGCCGCACCTACCGCCATTGCGTATCGGATCATCGCCTTCAATGCTTATTTCGTTAACTTCACATTCGTTACTGCAATCGCGGCAAGTAAATGCCGTCGTCGAGTAAGATCTGGACAGGAGATCAAAGCCCCTAAAGTGGGTCTTTTCGATGTTGCTGTCACGGATGATGAGCGCCATGCCGATTGCACCGGTCACATCATAATCCGGAGGTACGCTCACTTCCTTATCCAACACTTTGTTGAACGCAGAAACGACTGCACGGTTTGCCGCCACGCCTCCCTGAAAATAGATCCTGTCACCGATCTTCTTGTTGCCGACTACCCGGTTCAGGTAATTGTATACGATTGAATATCCTAACCCCGCCAGAAGATTTTCTCGTTCACCGGTGTCTTTTTGGTGGTGAATGACTTCGGAATTGATGAAGACGGTGCATCGTTCGCCCAGGTTTAGTGGTGAAGCGGCTTTCAGTGCCAGGTCGCCGAACTCATCGAGTTTGACACCGAGAATCTGCGCTTGTTCTTCAAGAAAGGATCCTGTACCTGCGGCGCACACTTTGTTCATCTCAAAATCGACGATCGTGCCGTGCTGGAGACTTATGAACTTGGAATCCTGGCCGCCGATTTCGAAGATCGTATCGACTTGCGGATCGATCGCTAAGGTCGCGCGTGCCTGGGCGGTTATTTCATTCTTGATGATGTCTGCGCCGACGAACTCGCCGATGAGATATCGGCCCGAGCCGGTCGTTCCGGCGCCGGCGATGTCCACGCCTTCGCCGAGTTCAGACTTCAGTTCATTGAGTCCCTGGAGCACGACTTCGATGGGACGCCCTCTGGTCCAGAGGTATTTGCGTCCGAGTATCCTGCCGCTGCCATCGATTACCACCAGGTTGGTTGATATTGATCCGACATCAATGCCCAAAAACGCGGTGGTCTTTGTAGCGGCGGAAGCGGTCGTGACCGAAGGGATCCTCATTTCTCTGCCGTCGAGTGGCGGGAGCCTCTTCACGATCTTTGGTCTGGCAAGCCATTGCGCCAGTTGTTCGTGCCCCCGATAGATCGATTCCGCGTCCATATCTCTGGCGGCGAGCACAGCGCCGATTGCCCCCATGCAGTTGTAGTATTTCGGGATGATCATTTGTGCGGGTGAAATCTGGAGGATATCATGAAACGCCTTGACCATCCCTTTGTTGGCGGCGACGCCGCCAACAAATGCAACAGGTATCTCGATACCCTTGCCTTTGGCAATGACGCTCTTGAAATTGCGCACCAACGCTAAACAAACGCCGGCAACGAGATCGTCCGGTTTGGCGCCGATTTGCTGAAGATGAATCATGTCACTCTTGGCAAAGACCGAACAACGTCCGGCAATACGTGCGGGGTTCCTTGCACGCAATGCAATGTCACCCATCTCTTCGATGTCGTAGCATAATCTCCGTGCCTGTTGATCCAAGAATATGCCGGTGCCGGCGGCGCAGATGGTATTTGAGGCAAAATCCCTTATGCCCCGGTCGATATCTATTAATTTCGAATCCTCACCGCCGATCTCAATGATCGATTTTACCTCGGGATGAAAATGCATCACACCGGCCGCGGTGGCCTGGACCTCATTTACCCTTACTGCGCCGAGAACATCGGTCAGCGGTGCGACCAACCCGCCCGTCAGAAACAGCCGGTCGATTTGGCCGATTCTCTTCAGGATATCGAGGAGGATGTTATAGGGTTGTCCGTTGTGTTTGATGTAGCGTGTCTGGACAAGTTCGGTTCCGTCAAACTCGGCAAGTTTTATGCTTACCGAGCCGATATCGATGCCGTATTCGTGCATCAGTTATGGTGCGTAATAAAGGCCGAGTGAAATATGATAGTCAATGTTCTCTTCGGTTGCTTCAGTTGCCTCATTATCGGCTTGGGCATTGATGTTCGCGGTGAACTCTGGTGATATCCTCAATTTCAGCAATCTGATCTCGGCGCCGAGTCCAAGAATGAGGAAGGCATTTGTACTGGAGCCTTCGATCGGTGTCTCCACCGCGATGGCGCCGGATTCAAACCTGTTTATGCCGTTGAACTGAACATTTATGCCAATCCCGGCGCCGACGTATGGAGATATGAGCGGCAGCATGCCGGCTTTCAATGATAGGAATATCGGGAAATAGAGGTTATCATAAGAAAAGGTGCGCGTGCCGAGAGCTTCTTCGCGGCTGTATCGGGTAGTCCTGAATTGCGCGCCCATATCGAGGCTGATCAGATTGAGGATATCGGTCCCCATACCAATTCCAAAGTGTACGCCCGTGCCCTTGAATTCATCTTGGCCGTCATCAAAGTCGTATTTTCCAGGGTTGAAGCCGAATTTCACTCCTACCCTTGTGCTGATGGGGGCGGAGAGACACTGAGCAGCGCACCATGCGGTCAATAGTACCAAAACGAAAATCAGTTTTTTCATTATACCTCCAAGAATTCAATTATACACGCATTATGGTCAAAGTCAACGCGGCTACATTGGGGTCAGATCTTGACTATTGACAACTGCTTATGATGGATTCACGGGATCCTTTGGTTCTGGACAATCGTGCGCGGAGCTGTGAATCGGTTTATCGTGGGAAGTTGTCAATAGTCAAGATCTGACCCCAGGTGACGAATTTAGACTTTCGCCGTTTCTTGTGGGTATCGTTACCGTATAACGATTGACGATCTTTTGATCAGTGCGTCAGTATCCTCAGGTCGGGGACGGTCTGGAACCACGACTCGACACTGAGCACGCCGGTTGTCGTATCGGCGCCATAGAACTTGACCAGACCGTAGTTGTGCTCTGCGCCGAGATACACGCCTATATAGGTTGTATCGACCTCGATCCCCGACATGCATTTGAAGTAGGTCGTCGGCGCGAAGTTGGGCAGAATTGCATCGGGGTCAAGGAGTGGATCACTGAAGTAATTCACGCGCCACGCAGCCTGCGGAATGGAGGAGCCACCCGGGTCATCGGTTGCGGTGTCCGGGCTGGCTATACACCATGGACCGGGCCAGGGTCCAGCCGTGGAATCATTGATAAAGTTAGTGATATAGAAATCGATGAGAACGGCATTGGGAACGCTCGTGAGGGAATAGGTGCTACCCGAGAAGTCGCTGGTCAGGGCCCAGCCATATCCGGACTCCGTGCCTGCGTTGAGTTCGGTACCAAGGAGGGCTCCGGTGTGAACCGGTATCGTAGTCAAGGTGTCTGAGCTATGTTCAGTGCTGCCGAAACGGGCGGCGACATAATAGTCGCCGGTCAATCCGTCAGGGTCGTGCGCGTACTCCAGAGTCTCTGCACTCACTCCTATACCGGTTGCGAAATCACTCTCTCCGAAAGCGCGAAAATAGATTAGGTATGTACTCGGCATGCCGCTGGCCGGCTCTTCCCAGGTGAGCAGGACGTTTTGGCCGTAGTTTGTTCCAGCGAGGGACAAGTTCTGAGGGGCGCTACCGTCGCCTTCACCCTCGCATCCGGACAGAGCAGCGAACGCCAAAATTGTTACGCCGATTGTTAATAGTCTGAAAATCTGCTTCACAATGCCTCCTTGATTTCTCACCGCGGGAATTATACATGCAAATCGGGGTGAAGTCAACGGAGTGAGGGTTCTAATGATCACAATGCAGAAATAACCCAAGTGTATTCATGAGATTGCTTCGCTTTCGTTCGCAATGACAAAATATCGGTTCGTGGTCTAATTGTATAAACAAAAAGGGCGGGGTTGTTCCCGCCCTTTTTAATACGAATTCCTTCTACTGCGTCACGACCCAGCGCAGACCAGGGATTGGCTGATATGCTACGTTCAATACGGCAGTGAACGGTGCCGTCGCGCCACTTACACTGACTACTTTGATCTTGCCAAAGTGGTCCGTGACATTGTTCCAACCATCGGCGTCCGGATCGATCCAGAAGGAGAGGACCGCGTTGTTATTCACCGTTCTTTGCGTAATGTAGTTACCGAGAGCCGCGGCAATCTCGAGAGCGGCGTAATCAGTACCACTTGCGGCAGTTGCATTTTCCTCGTCGTTGTACGGAGGTACATGATCGCCCGGAGACACGATTGTCAGATTCGCGAAGTTGGCGTCATCGAAATAGAAATCGATGTCCGGATGATTGGTCGGTTCACTTAAAGCAAGTGTTACGCAGCTACCATCTGCCATAAAGCCGATTCCGCTCGGATGAGCAGGATCAGGATCGCTATTACCGTAGACCGTGATATTAGCCGTTTCGACCGGCGTGCAGTCAACCTCATCTGCGGCGCTTTCGTCTTCTCCCAGGTAAGCAGAAACACCGTAGACCATGGCAGGTACAGTTGCATCGTACGTAAGGGCAGTCGTTGAGTCAATCAATACGTCATCCGCATATATGTAGTAACCGTCGACATCGGGTACTGCATCCCAATCCAGGACAAGAGTTGCGCCGTTGTCAGTTACCTCATATGTCACGTTAGGTGTCTCGAGCGCTTCTTCACCCTCGCAGCCAACGAGGATGAGCAGGGCTGATAACGCCAGAGTTATTCCTAGCAGTCTGTTCATCTTTCCTCCTTATTTCTGAGTTGGGGGTTTCACACCGCCGGTTGTGGGGGTCTTGGGAACGACCGTGCCACCCTTATGGTATTTCTCTACGTGCTTGTTGTACTCTTCGACGAAAGAATCCATCGCCATATTCATGGCCTCAACGTCGGCTTGCAGAGTCTCGACCTGGGCTTTGAGCGCGTCGAATTCTTCTTGTGTCGGACCGGCCATGCCCTCCGGGGGCTGACAGCCGATGATCGTCAGGCAGGCAACTAATGCCAGTAGTGTTGCGATCTTAATCATTTTTCCTCCTTTTCCTTTCACACTACCATGGGCAAATTACAGATGCCCCTACTTTTCCCCTCTTGCCGCACCTAAACCGGTGCGGCTTATTTGTGCCGGATGAATGCTGCATACTCTGTCCGGCATGGGCCTAAGTGGAATCGAACCACTCACCTCACGCTTATCAGGCGTGCGCTCTAACCAACTGAGCTATAGGCCCTTTTCGCAAATGAATCAAATGCAGCGGCAACATAGATGTTACTATTAGAGCAATTATACACAATGCTCAGTTTTTGTCAAGGCTGCAGCTCCATTGTCGATTACCGTGATGGACGGACCCGAAGCGTTGATGGTGCATGCAGGAAAATTACAGAATTACTGCGGATTTTCAGCGAACCTTGAGGTTGAGGCTATCGAAATGGCTGTTCAGGAAATGATTGAGCCATTCTCTGCGCCGGCTTTCGTTGTATTCATTGGCAGCTTTCTGGGCATTGTGCAGCGAGCCCAGATAGAATCGGTTGATCAAGAAGAAGAAGACGAGGCTGGCGTCGATGTACTTTTGCTGTTTGAACGCGTTGAATAGCAGGTATGCCGAACCGATATTGATCAGGAAATCCGCCAACCCCTGGCGAACGTCTGATGCGTATACCTGCCCAGCTCCAGGTAAGAAGAGCGAAAGGAGGAGCGCCGTCTTCTCCGATTTCGCAGGGAAATGCATGAAGGTATCGATCGCCGCGGCGATTGCGTAATCTTCATTCCGGATAAAGGTGTTGCGCGCCTCGATCAGCTGATCATCGAGCAGAAGGGCGAGACCAAGCATCTTTCTGTCACTCCCGGTACTCAACAGGTTGATCGCCAGATAATACCTGCCGGCGCGTATGTATTCGACGGCGATGCGGTTGACTATGGCCGGTGGGAGTTCGGGGAAACTGTCGACTATGCCGGTCAATTCCGCAATACCCCTGGGTTCATCTGCCGATAGGACGGTGATGGCATAGTTCAATCTGAGCTCGATCGTTCTCTTCAGTTCTGGATGGAAGAAGAAACCTCTCAGATACTCGACGCGCGCTGCCTCAAGGTATCCATGTGCAAATAGTGAATCGGCAAGGGGTAATTGGGCGCATAATGCGAGCAAGATAGCCATTTCTTAAGATAATTGCTAATTTCCCCTCAGAATTCGCTGGAGAAAGGTTTCATCTGAATATAGGTTGTAGTTGCGTACAGCATTGATGCCGCCATAGATGTTCCCGGCATATAACAATATTGCGGCTGTGAGGCTAATGCCGAACTTAACATTCTCATCTCGTTCATAATAATAGTATGAAAGCAATGCCGCGGTTCCGAAAACGAGGAAAGAGTATATACCGTCGCCGATTCTGCCTGCGTAGATTTGGCCTCCGCCGGGGACCACGGAGAAGAGGGCGCCTAATCCCGGCGACCTATGGGCAGGGATGGGCGACGGGACTCTTATGTATTCAGCAGCTTTGTCGAATTCGTACTCATATGCGTGACCCAGACCGAGCAGCCTCCGTGAATCTGATACATACGGAACATCGACCGATTGAAGGTACGCGCGCGACGAATCGAAGTCGCCCGCCGAGAAATATATTAAACCTTTGGTGAAATTACGCTTGTTCAGGTCATCGATATTCTCAGACTCAAGGATCGCTTCTTCATTCCTTCCGAGGCGAATAAGACAATCGACGATCCTGTCGCGCGGTTTCTCGGTTATGGAATCGGAAACAAAAAGAAACCGCCGGTACTCATTCAAAGCGGCAGCATAGTCTCCTGTATTATAAAGGTGGTCGGCGAACTCGCCGATTTTTGCCGGCTCGAAAAGCTCGGTCTGGCACAACAGGCAGAGTATGAGTAGATTCATAATTGGTGGGGTGGCTCAGTTGCCACCGAGAAGTTCTTCGCTGTCGCGGTGGTGCTCAGGTGCTCTCAATACGTAGTTATTTTCAGGGGGATCGTATAACTTTTGATCTCTTATTTCGGTGTAATACTCGTCGAAGTACTGGTATGCCCAAGGATTACAGCGCATCAACCGGTCTGATGCCATGAGCGAACCACAGATGATACCGTATTTCTCGATAGCCTGCCGCGTGAAGTGTGAACACGACGGTGAAAAGTTGCAGACATCGCCCTGAGAGGGAGAGATGAGAGTCTTGTACAGCTTGATACAGGTGCTGGACACGATCTTCACGGGGTCTGTCTCGTGCGGCGGTTGGAGCAAAATCAGTAATACAAGTAAGGACTGCATGGGATATTGTAGACAACTAAAGGAAAAAAGCAAGATATATGCTCTTTTCAGTTTGTTGGTGGACGTCCCACGGTTACGTGTTGCTAATGGGCGTAGCACCGATTGCTCTTGAAGGCTGCCACATATTGGTTATACTGAAAAATGCTGAAAGTTTTGAAGGCGTACTTGGACGAGATGGCGAAGATCGACCGCGAAAGTGCTCTCATTATTATATATTCAACATCGGTCCTGCTGTTTGCGATGTTCATGAAACGCACGCACTTCTTCATGCCGCGAGAGATCTTTCTGGAACGTTTGCTCGTTGTCGGGACATTGTACGGTCTTACGCCGTTTGTCCTCTTCCTGGCGTTCAAACGTGCGCCGAAGGACTACGGCATCGTTACCGGCGACCCGAGGTCCTGGTTGAAGGACGTTCTCTTCTTGTATCTCCTGTTCTTGGTGGTACTGGTCATTGCTTTCAAGTTCACCGGGCTCAAGCAAGTGTACCCGTTGTCCCGCAGGGCTGGCCAAAGTATTGGATATTTTGCCATATACCAGGCCGTGCAGTTGTGGTACATGGTCGGTTGGGAGTTCTTCTTCCGCGGCTTCATGCTTTTTGGACTCGAACGGAAATTCGGCAGGTTTAGCATTCTAATCCAGGCGATGGCCTTTGGCCTCGCACATTTCAAAAAGCCGCAGATCGAGGCCTATGGTGCGGTCATTGCAGGATTATTCCTTGGCATGCTTGCGTTGCGGTCGCGCAGTTTCCTACCATGTATTGTGCTACACTATATGGTTGTTCTGACTGCAGATGTATTGGGAATACTGCTGTAGCAAGGTTACGTATGATGGAAAGGGCTACGAGGCCCGTATCGTCTGACGTTGTCCGGTGACGTCAGACGATGCCGCTGAACGAAACGGTTATCGTAACCGTTAAACGGTTGACATTACCTGTTTATTTCGCTGTCTCTACCACCCTCTTTTCCCTTATCACCGTGACTTTTATCTGACCGGGATACTGGGTCTCCTTTTCGATGCGGCGCGCAATATCATGGGCGAGCCCTTCGGCCTGTGCATCGGAGATCTTCTCAGGTTGAACCATGACCCTGATCTCCCGTCCTGCCTGTATTGCGAAGACCCTTTCCACCCCGTCGAAAGATGAGGCCAGCTCTTCAAGCGTATTGAGGCGTTTGATATAGGCTTCTATCGTTTCGCGGCGTGCCCCAGGCCGTGAACCCGATATCGAGTCGGCTATTTCCACGATCGCCGCGTATGGTGAAATGGGTTTTGTCTCTTCGTGATGTGCCGCGATCGCATTGACGATGATCTCGTTCTCGGCGAATTTATTGGCAATTTCCGCGCCGATGTAGGCGTGAGACCCGTCGAATGTTCCATCGGCAACCTTGCCGAGGTCATGGAGCAAGCCTGCGCGTTTGGCGGTGCTCTGTTCGAGACCCAATTCCTGCGCCAGCAGTGCGGACAGGGAGGCAACTTCCCGCGAGTGTTGCAGGAGATTCTGTCCATAGCTCGTCCGGTATTTCATCTTGCCGAGATACTTTATGACATCCTGGGCGACGCCGATTATGCCGAGTTCGAGAACGACCTCTTCACCGGTATTCTTGATGATCCCCTCGATTTCCTTGCGCGCATTCTGCACAACATCTTCAATGCGTGAAGGATGTATGCGCCCGTCCGTTATCAACTTCTCCATAGAGATACGCGCGACCTCTCTCCGGATCGGGTCGAAGCAGGATAGCGATATCATTTCTGGTGTGTCATCGATCACGACCTCGACGCCGGTGAGGTTCTCGAAAGCTCGGATGTTCCTGCCTTCGCGGCCGATAATTCGGCCTTTCATTTCGTCGGAAGGGATCGGCACGACTGAAATCGTTGTGTCGGCCGTGTGCGCCGTTGCGCAGCGCTGGATGACCTGGAGGATGACTTCACGAGCGCTCTCTTCGGCCTTGGATTTTGCTTCTTCTTTGATCTGATTGATCAATGATGCGGCTTCATGCCGTGCTTCCGCTTCGAGGTTTCTCAAAAGCATCGCCTTGGCTTCTTCCTTGGATAGGTTTGCTATTTTTTGAAGAGCTTCATTCTGCTCTTTTATCATTTGGTCGAAGCGTTCCGATTTTGCGTGGATTATTCTTTCCTTATTCTGAAGATCGTGCTGCGTCGTCATCAATTCTTTTTCTTTGTCGACGATCAACCGCTCGTGGCGGTCCAGCACTCTTTCTTTTTCGGCAAGGCGTTTTTCGGCCTTGTCGATTTCCTTTCGACGCGAAGCTGTTTCTTTTTCGAACTTGACTTTCTCTCCGTACCAGTTCTCTTTGGCGGCGATCTCAGCAGATCTACGACAATTTTCTGCTTCTCTCTTTGCTTCTTCGATTATTCGATTTGCCTCTCTTGAGGCATGTGTTAATTTTGATTTTCCAGAGCGTAGATATAAGAAAATTGCGAAAACGACCGCCAGCGATAACGCGGCGAT
This sequence comes from Caldifarciminota bacterium, assembly GCA_020349965.1. Lineage (GTDB taxonomy): Bacteria > Hydrothermota > Tepidihabitantia > SM23-42 > SM23-42 > SM23-42. Next base: position 2,200,646 of record CP070705.1, read on the forward strand.
TGCAATATTGGTAATCATAAAGACTCCTTACCTCCCCCGGAGGCAATTTGCTAAAGCTCCCCGCAGGTGCCGTGTGATAAAAAGTCTTTGAACCCAAGGTTAAGGTGGGCGCCAGTCGATTTCGGGTCAAATCCCTGATCGAACTTGGCTCCCTTAAGATGGGTGTTGGCTCAAGACTTAGTACCGATCACGGGCACCGCAGGGAACGAATTAAGGAACTGCTTCATCTATCTTGAGGATTAGAGACCTAACCCTCTCTTCCATTTCAGACAACTTCTTGTTAAGTTGATTGTCCCTCTGGAGATAGTCGTCAACCAAATTCAAACAGGCAAGCACCGCAATTTTCGTTGTCGAAGGCAAGGGAAATTCACGATGTATTTCCTTCATTTTTGCATCGACGATTTCGGCGACTTCCTTTATTCGTTCAGTATCCACATCGTCGGAAATGACTCGATAGTCGTTTCCAAAGATGTTAACAATAACCTCGGTTTTCTTCAACTCATCTCCTATATCAGCAGGTTGTCAACCTTATCAATCAAGCCATCAACCCTCTGTTTTACTTCTTGCTTCGTACTCTGTAAACGACTATTGTTTTCTTCCAAATCCTCGATCTTATGCCTAAGTTCGTTGATCAAGGAAACCAACTTGTCGATACGCTCTTCAAGCTTAGTTAACTCGTCCAACTTTACTCCTTTTTTCTTAGACTTGCATTGAAGTTCTTCGACATCTCGGCCGTGATCCGTCTAACGAAGATGTCGACCTCTTTATCGGTCAGTGTGCGGTCGGGTGCGCGGAAGTGCAGACGGAATCCTAAGCTTTTCTTGGTAGGGGGCAAGTTCTTCCCCTTATAGTAATCAAACAGAACAACCTTTTCCAGAATCGGGCCGCTGACGTTCGATATCGCGGCGGCCATTTCCGGAACTTGTACAGTCTCGTCGGTGATGAAAGAAAGGTCCCGCGTGTTGGTAGGAAACCTTGGCGGCGGCATGTAGAACGTGTCTCCTATCATGTCCCACAGGGGGTCGAGTGTCAGTTCGAAAAAGCAATATGGTTCTTTACAGACTTCGCTACCGAGCACTCCGAGATACCCGAGTTCTTTACCGGAGGCTCCAATTGCCACTGCCTGCTTGAAGCCATGAATGTTCTCTGGTTTGAACCCGGGCTCAGGTAGATGCAACATACGGAACAGGCTTTCAGCCACCCCCTTTGCATCAAAGTATCCGAGTGTATCATCATGCTGCTGCCAGGAGTCCCGAAAACGGTGACCTCCCATAATCACTCCCAACCTCTTCTCCTGAAACGGTTGGTTGGGCAGCAGAACGTTTCCGATTTCGAACATCATCAGTGACCTACCACCCTTAGCGAGATTGTAGTTTAGCGAGTCCAACAGGCCGAAAAGGAGAGTAGGTCGAAGTGCGTCAAACCGCTCATTGAGCGGATTCTTGATCCTGACAAAGTGCTTGTACCCGTATTGCGCAAGCAGTTTGCCCGACATGAGTGAAAGATTGCATGTTTCATCGAATCCTTGTCCAACCAGATAATTTCGGATGGTATCCTCGTGGATGAGAGGCTTGTCGATCTGCGCGTGTCCTACCCATCTTGTGGGCTTGATTTCGGGGATATTCATGTATCCGAACACACGCGCTACTTCCTCGCAAATGTCTTCCTCAATATGGAGATCACGCCGGAAATGAGGGATCTTCGCAGTAAGATACTTCGCCCCCATGACCACGATGCTTATCTTCTTTAGTATCTCTTTGACTTGTTTCGCACTGAGGTCGAGGGCGATTATTTTATTCATACGGTCAAGCGAGAACCGTACTCTCTTCGGCTTGGCCTTCTTGCCCTGGCCGATGAATTCGGTCGCACAGCAGTCGGCGTGTTCTTTAAAGAGTGCACCTGCCATTGCTGAGGCAGCATCGACGACCGCCATATCAGCACCCCGTTCGAAACGCGTCGATGCATCTGTCATGATACCCAACCGGCGTGCCGTGTGACCAACGCGCTTTGCATCAAAGTAGGCACTTTCAAGGAGCACTTTCTTCGTGATCGTTGATATCTGAGCGCGTTTTGCACCAATGATGCCGGCAAGCGCGACCGGTCCATCACGATCGGCAATGACGAGGTCTTCTCTGGAGAGTTTGAGCATCGTTCCGTCGAGCGTCACGAATTTCTCGTCGGCTTTTGCCCGACGAATGAAGATGCCGGCCTTAAGCATTTCGAGGTCGAACGGGTGGAGCGGCTGCCCGGTAAGTAGCATGATGAGATTAGTGATATCGACCACGTTGTTAATGCTATGCATGCCCATACAGTGTAATCGCCATTTAATCGAGAAAGGAGATTCTCCTATACGTACATCTTCGAAAACACGGCCGGTGTATCTGGGACAACCGTTCATGTCTTCGATCTTGATCCTGAAATTGCCGTTCCGGTTGATCTGTTTGGGAGCGTACAAAAGCTCCTGAGAACTGATCTTAGCATAGTCGATACCGAGGCTTCCCGATATCTCACGGGCGATGCCTTCAACCGAGAGCCAATCAGGACGGTTGGGCGTCGGTCTGATTTCAACGACCTGATCGTCGAAATGCCTTGTAAAATCCGTACCAGGCGTGCCGCGGTCAAGGACGATGACGCAGGTAGATGATTCTACCATCCCGAGCTCTTGTTCACTTACCAGCACTCCCTGCGATTTCGCGCCTGAAAAATCCCTTTCAGTTACAGGTGTCTCATTGAGTGTTCCGCCGGCCGGTACGGTGAGTACGAGGTCACCTTTTTTTACATTCTTGGCAGCGGTGACGATTTGCATGTTCTCATTGGCCTTCACATCGAGAATAGTGAGATTCTTCTGCCGCGGATGGGGCCTGAGTGATGCTATCCTGCCGATTCTGATACCGCGAGGTGCACAACTCTTCCGTTCTTCAATCTCGAGACCCAGGTTCAGACAGAGTCTTTCAAGTTTGTCGACGTCTATTTTCGTTTTCAGAAATTCTTCAAGCCACTTGATCGAGAAAAGCATCAGCGCCTCGCTCCGCTCGGGATGATGACAGCGATGAATGACAGATTACGTATATGCATTATCTCCGCAATCTTCTTTGTTATCGCCGCAATCATATGAACTCCGTTCATTTAAAATTGCTCCAGAAAGCGGACATCATTGTTATAGAAGGTTCGTATGTCGTCGATCACGTACTTCACCATTGCCACCCTCTCGACACCCATTCCCAGGGCATAACCTGAATAGTCCCTCGGCGAGATTTTTACGTTTTTCAGAACGTTCGGATGAACCATGCCACAACCGAGCATTTCGAGCCACCCGCTGTTGCCGCAAACGGAACAGCCGGAGCCGCCGCATACCATGCAACTCACTGCCATCTCACCGGACGGTTCGGTGAAAGGAAAGAAGGATGGTCTCAGCTGGTACTTTGTCTTGGGACCGAAGATGTATTTGACAAATTCACTGAGGATCCACTTCAATTCACCAAAGGATACGCCTTTATCGACGTACAGGGCTTCTACCTGATGGAAGACGGGTGAATGACTGGCGTCGAATGCATCATACCGGTAACATCGTCCGGGGCAGATTATCTTGATGGGCGGTTTCTGTTTCTCCATTGTCCGTATCTGAACGGGCGAGGTGTGGCTCCGCAACAGTAGATCGTTTTTGATAAAGAAACTCGAGAACATATCGCGAGCCGGGTGGTCCTTTGCCATGTTCAATGCTCCAAAATTGTACCAATCGTATTCGATCTCTGGTCCGGTTTCCACGGTGAAACCGTGGCTTTTGAAGAATGTTATTATTTGGCCAAATACCTTTGTGAGTGGATGAAGATGCCCAACCTTTGGCCTTGTACCGGGAAGGAGCAAATCCACGTCGCTCCTCGACTCTGCGCCAAAGGCCTCAAGACGCGCTTCGAGACCTTTGGAGACATCGTTCTTCAATCTGTTTATAGCTTCGCCGAAGGCTTTCCTCTCCTCGGCTGAACATTGGGTCAAATCTTTGAATAGACGGTTTATCTCTCCCTTGCGCCCGAGGTACTTGATCCTGACGGCCTCAAGCGATGCAGGATCCCGGGCGTGCTCCAGGGATGCGCGAATATCGTTCTCCAATTTACTTAACTTTTCCTGCATCTTCTGTTTTTTTCCTCTTACCCTGATTTCTGCAGATTTCGATCAGGGCGTCGAATTGCTCAGGATATTCATATGCAATACTTGCCAACGTCTTACGGTCGAGGTCGATGCTATTTTGCTTAAGAATGTGGATAAACTGTGAATATTTCATGCCCTTCTGGCGTAGTGCTGCGTTTATTCTGGTTATCCACAATGCCCTGAATACGCGTTTCTTACGTTTCCTTTCGCGATATGCAGACAGCCATGCTTTCATTACTGCAATCCGCGCGGTCTTGTAAAGTCGATGCTTCCCGCCCCAGTAGCCCTTTGCCTGTTTCAGCCACTTCTTTCGTCTTTTTCGCGTCTGGGGGGCATTCTTCGTTCTTGGCATTTTCAGACTCCTTTCTTCTTAGAATTATAATCATTTTGATTTTTCTGTCAATGTTTTCGCAGAAACAAGCGGTATTGTGTGGCTGATGCCTATGAATTATCGACTACCTGATACAAAATTCCGCTCTTGGCAGAACCCTGATATTTCTGCGTAAACGGAAAAATCCCGTTAAATCAACAACTTTGTCCTTTTGAGGTCGGATTTCGAGACTTTTGTGGCCTTTCGAAGCCTCCGTTTCCTCTTTCTCGACTTTGAGGACAAGTTATGGCTCTTGCCAGCCCTGCTGCGCATTATTATGCCGCTTTTCTTGACTTTCAGCCGCTTTTTGGCACCTCGCTTGGTTTTCAACTTTGACATTCTATGTTCTCCTCTTTTTCTCGGGCAGATAAGTTACGAGATAGATATTGTGTTCTTTTTTCGGATCGGATTCTGGCTTGCCCAGACCTTCCAGGTCGATCTGCATCTTCTGCAACATCTTCAATGCCATATCGGCATGGACCATTTCCCGACCCCTCAGCCGAAGTGAAATCTTCACGCGGTCACCGTCCGTAAGAAATTCTTTGACCTTGGCGAGTTTAACCTGATAGTCGTGCTCGCTTATCTTAAGTGAGAATCTCATACCGCGTGCGGTCGTTCGATGTTGGTGTTTGCGCGACTCGCGTTCCTGACGTTTCTTCTCGTAGACATATCGACCGAAGTCCATGAACCTGCATACCGGAGGTTTGGCGTTCGGGGCAACTTCAACGAGATCCAGTTCCTTTGTGCGAGCCATACGCATTGCTTCTTTGATGTGAAATTCACCAAGCATTGTTCCATCTTCATCTACTATCTTTACCCTCTGTGCTCTAATTTCGCGGTTTACTTTTGGCAGCTGCTTAATTTGCACCTCCTTGTTCTGATTCGATCAAATGGAAAAGATCCTTCAATTTCATCTGACCCAAATTTCCTTCCTTGTGTTTTCTTACTGATACTACTTTATCTACTACTTCCCGCTGGCCAAGGATGAGCATATAGGGCACCTTGCTAACCTCAACTTCTCTGATCCGGTAGTTTATCTTTTCGGATTTGTTGTTGAGTTCTGCGCGTAGCCCCGCTTTCCGGCACTTTTTTAATATGCTTTCCGCATACTTGTTTTCCTTATCTGTAATAGGCATGACCACGACCTGTACTGGAGCCAGCCATACGGGGAATGATCCTGCGTAGTGCTCAATGAGGCAACCGATGAAACGTTCCAGGGACCCATAGATTGCGCGATGGATGACCATCACCTTCTTGTGTTGACCGTCTTTATCCATGTACTCGATGTCGAACCGGCGCGGTAGATTGAAATCGAATTGAACGGTCGCCGCCTGCCACTTCCTATCGAGCGCATCTACCAGTTTTATGTCGATCTTGGGGCCGTAAAATACTGCTTCTCCTTCCATACGTGTGTATGAAAACCCGATCCTGTCCAGAGCGTTAACCAATCCTCTTTCCGCTCTTTCCCACTCTTCGTCAGTGCCCATGTATTTGGTCTTTTCCTTAGGGTCGCGGACCGATAGTTCGACCCGGAAGTCATAGAAACCGAAATGATTCATGAATTTCTTGGTCAATTCGAGCACTTTGACGATCTCATCATCGATCTGTTCGGGCTGGCAGAATATGTGGGCATCGTCGATCGTGATCCCCCTCACCCGCAGCAAACCATGGAGAGTTCCTGACAACTCCTTGCGGTAGACCGTGCCGAGTTCGGCATATTTGATGGGCAGTTCTCGGTAACTCCGGACCCGCGACTTATATATCAGTATGTGCCCGGGGCAATTCATCGGCTTGAGCACGTATTCTTCATTTTCTACGGGCATCACGTACATATTGTCTATGTAGAAATCATAGTGTCCGGATTTCTGCCAGAGCTGTCCTCTTGCAATGTGGGGCGTAATATTGATCTTGTATCCGGCCGCAAGGTGTTCTTGTATCCAGTAATCCTCTATGATCCTGCGCAGAACTGCGCCCTTTGGATGCCAGTACACCAGACCGGCGCCGGCTTCTTCGAAGATCGAGAAAAGTTCGAGTTCAGTGCCCAGCTTGCGATGGTCACGTTTCTTGGCTTCTTCGACCTTTTCCAGAAAATCGTTCAACTCATCTACTTCAGGGAATGATATTCCGTATATCCGAGACAGCATTACTTCATTTACGTCGCCCCGCCAGTAGGCTCCTGCGACACTGAGTAGTTTGAAGGAGCGGATGTACCCGGTACTCGGAACATGTGGACCGCGGCAAAGATCGGCGAAGTCGCCGTTACGGTAGATGCTTATATTCTCATCATCCAGCCCCTCTATCAACTGGACTTTGAACGATTCGCTGGTTCCATCGAAGAGATCGATGGCGGCCTGCTTTTCCATCTCGACGCGTTCGAAGGGAATATCCTGCTCGATTATCCTCCTCATCTCTGCCTCTATTCTTGTGAGATCGTCGGTGGAGAACGGTGTTTTTGTGTCGAAATCGTAATAGAAACCCTGGTCGATTGCCGGACCAATGGCCAGTTTGGCCTCAGGAAAGAGTTTCTTTACGGCCATTGCCATGACGTGCGAAGAGGAATGCCAGTATATCTTCTTACCATCGTCGCAGGAGAAGTCGACCAACTCAAGGCTCGAATCCTCGGTTATTTTGGTTGCCATGTCGACCAGTTCACCGTTGATGCGGGCAGCAATGTATTTCCGGTCCTTGACCTGGTCAGAAATGCGTTTTCCTCGTTCGATTTCGACGGTTTTGCCATTGAGTCGGATTTTTATCATAGAGCAATTATAGGTCTATTTTCAATGTTGTCAATAGAAATCCGTGATTACGGCAACATAAAGTGATGGAGATACGCTGTGATCAGTTTATGAGTCAAGGGGATAAGTTATACTGGTTCTTGCCTTATTGACTTGGATAACGTATTCATTATAATGCATTGTGGAATATGTAAGGTACACGTTCATCGCCCTTGTCGGTTGGGGTCTATGGGCGATCGGTAGTAAGATATTGACGCGGTACTTCAACACAATGAGCACGGCATTTTGGGTTTCCTTTTGGTCGATGGTATTCTTGACCATCTTCCTTCTCTTTCGCAGAAATCTGATGTTGAACAGATACGTCATCTATTCGATCCCAATAGGTCTGGTTTCGCTCGCGGCAATAGTCGCGTTCTATAAAGCCTTGAAGATTGGCCCATCCTCGGTCGTTTTGCCATTGACCAACATGTATGTGATCCTGCCGGTGCTTTTCGGATTCATCGTGCTGAAGGAACCAGTCACGGTGCCAAGGATACTTGGGATCGTTTTCGCCATTCTTGCAGCCATATTTCTAACCATATGAAAATACTAATATACGAAGACAATTACGATAAATTCTATCCCCTCGTCAACCTCTTTCCGCAGTTCCGATTGCGTGCCGGTATTTGCACCATCGCCGAAAACTCGATATCCCATTTCGGGAATACAAGAGCAGATTTCGTTGCGCGGAAGGTTTTCGGCCTGGAAAAGGCAAAGCCAAGCGCGCCAGCCCTTTATCTTTCCAGCCGGCTGCTGCTAACCTCATCTTTCAGGGTGCCGTCTGTCGATTCATTGATATCTGCTAATGGACAGACCGTGGGTTTTATCAGGACCAGAGCACCATTCCCCGAGACCCTCGATGAAATCCACGACATGATCGATACGATCGGCCGATCGATCACGATCGAGGGATGGGTCCTGAATAATCTTTGGGATATGGTAACGATCAATGCGGATGTCATCATTGAGCAGTGCACACGCCTACGCGGCCGGGGCAAGAGGCCGGTTGCCGTTGCGGCAAAGAGCAGGAACGTATACGTTGCACCGGGTGCAAAGGTGCACAAGATGGTTTATCTGGATGGTTCGGACGGCCCGGTATATATTGATAAAGGCGCTCACATCCGTCCTTTCTCGACGATCATCGGGCCTTCTTATGTCGGCGCGCACGCGATTGTCGACCGGGCAAAGATAATACGGTCGAGTATCGGGCCCCACTGCCGTATTGGCGGCGAAGTGGAAGAAAGCATATTCGGGGGATTCTGCAACAAGTATCATGAGGGGTTCATTGGCCACTCATATGTTGGCGAATGGGTGAATCTGGGTGCTATGACGACGAATTCCGATCTGAAGAATAACTACGGTCCGGTGCGGCTTAAGATCCGTGAGAACGAGATCGATACGGGCATTACAAAACTGGGATGTTTCATTGGAGACCACACAAAACTCGGAATCGGTACGCTCATCCCGACCGGCGCGGTGATTGGCAGTTTCGTGAATTTTGCCGGAGGCGGACTGATACCACGGTATGTGCCCGACTTCAGGTGGGTTGTGGGCAACGGAGAGGAAGCGTACGATTTGGATAAAGCCATAAAAACTGCGCAGATCGTGCTCGACCGAAGGAACGTCCAGATGTCGCGTCAATATGAGGAAATAATCCGGAACCTCCATGGCCAGGTTTGTCGTAGCAATTGACGGTGGGGCGGGTTCGGGAAAGAGCACGACGGCAAAGGGCGTTGCGGAAAGGTTAGGGTTCTTCTACCTTGACACAGGCGCTATGTACCGGGCGTTCACACTCAAATGCCTACGCAGCGGCCACAAAACCCATCAAAAAACAGACCTGCAGATGATACGCAGATTGCTCGACACGACGTCCGTAGATCTACGTCAGGAGGATGGTGGCATTAAGGTGTACCTTGACAATGAAGACGTATCGCTGGCGATAAGAAAGCCCGAGGTGAGCGGGTTCGTATCACAGGTTTCGGCCATACCCGAAGTGCGTGAATGGATGGTGGCAAAGCAGAGGCAGATTGCGGAAGGTAAGCATGTCGTATGCGAGGGTCGCGATATCGGCACGGTCGTATTCCCGGATGCTCAGGTAAAGATCTTCATGAAGGCTGATGTTCACGTTAGGGCAGCGCGGCGATTGAAAGAGTTGGGCGAGAAAAACATGGAAGCGGATGAGAGTGAAGTTCTCGAAAACATCAAATTCCGGGACAGGTACGATTCTGAACGGACCCATTCGCCTTTGAAGAAAGCAAGGGATGCGGTAGTCTTAGATACCACAGACTTAACCATTGAAGAAGAAATCAACCGGGTTAAAGCGATCGTCGAAGAACGGCTTCGCACCTGACCGATATAGTCTGCTATTCTGCTAATTATCAGAACGCCGTAGTAGATGGAGAGTTGGGCCTGGTGAACGTTGTTGATGTTCGGGCTTTTCAGACTATACGGGCTTTGTGGACGTTTTTCAGAATGATTTCGATCACATTCGGAGCATCAGCGTCATACCACACAATCCCCGGGATCTTACTGAACCATGTGATCTGACGTTTGGCGTAATTACGGGTTCTGCGTTTCGCTCTTTCTACTGCTTCGTCAAGCACGATACGGCCCTGCCGATATTCAATGATCTCTTTGTAGCCTATGGTTCGGAGCGCACCTGATTGCGGGCTGTACCCGCGTTCGAGTAAAGATTCAATCTCTTCGAGCAACCCCGTTCTGATCATTTCGTCGAACCTGCGGTCGATTCTTTGATAGAGGACCTTCCTGGGCAGATTCAACCCTATATAATAAGGTAGAAAACGACTCTTTTTCACGCCTCCGATTCTCTTGCTTAAAGCCCGGCCCGTTATTTCGTAAACCTCGAGCCCCCTCAGAATGCGCTGCTTATCATTGGGTTTGATGCGCTGTGCCCACTCAGGGTCGATTCGCGATAACCTTCTGTACAGGTAGTCGATGCCTTTTTCCTCGAGCATCTTGCGTAGGCGTTCTTTTGTCTTCTTATCGGATCTGGGTAGATCGTCGAGCGGATGGAACAGCGACTTGATGTACAATCCAGTACCGCCGCACACGACCGGGTGAAGACCGCGAGAACGTATATCGTTGATGGCATGGCCGGCGTCGCGAGCAAACTGACCGCACGAGTACTCTTCATCAGGAGAGACGAAATCGATCAGATGAAATTTAACTTTCTTTCTTTGCCTTGCGTCGGGTTTTGCGGTTCCGATGTCGAGGTACTTGTATATCTGCCTGGAGTCGGCCGAGATTATTTCACCGGCAATCCTCAGCGTCAGTTCGATCGCCACGGCTGTTTTCCCGACCGAGGTCGGTCCTACGATGGTCAATAGATGCATAGCATGGAACGGCGTACGCGTTGAGCGTTCATCGTTTTCGTGCCCGAATTGGATTCACGAATCGCGAAAATGACAGACGAAATCACAAATAGATGCCGAGTAGCTCTAACAATCTATAGATCAGTGGGTCAAAAATGACAACGGCAATCCCGCCCAGGCTGAGGAAAGGCCCGAACGGTATGGGGCTTTCACGATCCTGCCGTGTGGCGATTATGTAAGCGATCCCCAGAGCGGCTCCCACAAGTGCACCGATGAATATGGCCGGCAGAATGAACGGAAACCCGACGAAGGCGCCGATCATTGCGGTCAGATATACATCACCCAGACCCATTACTTCTTTCTTGTATATCTTGCCGCCGATGACTCTGATCAGAAGAATCATCCCGCCTCCGAATGCCATGCCGATGATCCCAGGCACAAAATTCGATTTGAATATCTGGAATAGAAGACCGAGGAAAATGCCTGGTATGGAAAGCACGTCGGGGATGACCTGGAATGAGAAGTCGATGAATGTGATCACGAGCAGGGCGCTGAAATAGAAGCCGATGAAGAAAAAGGGATAGCCGAAACCGAAGCGGCCGAAGATGAATACGAAGAATAGGCCGGTCAGGGCCTCGACAATGGGATAGCGCAGCGATATGGTTTGACGGCACTCTGAACACCGCCCGCCGAGAATGATATAGCTTACGATCGGAATGTTTTGATGCCATTTGATCCGCCTCTTGCATCCCGGGCAGAAGGACTGTGGTGTGATGATCGATATTCGCCTCGGCATCCTGAAGATGAGTACATTCAGAAAACTGCCGATCACCGAACCAAGGACGAAGACGAAAATATAATAGATCACGTGCCCCCTGAATCGCCGGTTACCCTCTTCTTGAAATACATATCATAAGCACCCAGGCATCGGCTGAAATAATCGACGCAGGTGGTCATGACCGTGATCAATTCTGCTTCGGGTTGATTCTTGATCTTAGGTAATGTGATTGCTGCCTTCTTCATGCCGGGAACGACACCCGGCGATATCACATTGTGTTCGGCAAGGCTGATGAAAACATCGGCGGTGTTGAGCGGGGTTCGGTAGCCGTGTGCGATTATGATGTTATTTCCGATGTCGATCATCGATTTCGTTATGCTCTGGAAGAGGTAGACGCCGCGGTCAAACGATTTTCTATGAGGCGGTTCAAGAACACTCGGATCGCTGGCGATTGATTTTATCTCGGCTATGTTGCGTTTGATATTTTCCCTGATATTGGGGAAATTGTGCACATTCATCGTTTGATTATAAGTAGCATCGAAGTGATGTCAATAGCTGCACCTCGAACAGATATCTAAAAAAAGAGAAGGGGGATTGCTCCCCCTTCTCTACCACAACTATCTCTTTTTCCTTTTCTTCGTTGCCTTCTTTTTCTTTGTTGCTTTCTTTTTCTTCTTCTTTGTTGCTTTCTTTTTCTTCTTCTTTGCAGGCATTCTTACCTCCTTTTGTGCGATTATAATCATTATTTAATTTTTGTCAAGAGCCAAGTTGATGTGTAGCATCGTCTTTTGCACTGGTTGGGCTATTGACTTGATGTCGGAAATGGTTATCCTCTTATATGTTCATTTTGTTTTTTTGTCTTCTTAGTGTAAACGATGTGTTGGTTGCCGATCTGGATGGTGTCATAAGTCCCGCAAGCAGTTCTTACATGTTACGTGTTATCGACGTGGCGGAAAGTGAGGAGGCGGCTTGCGTCATTTTCAAGATCGATACGCCGGGAGGGCTCGATGCTTCGATGCGGGAAATTTGCAAAGCGATTCTAAATTCCGATGTGCCGGTGGTTGTGTACGTTGCACCGAGTGGAGCTCGGGCTGCTTCGGCCGGTGTCTTTATATTGTATGCAAGTCACGTCGCAGTGATGGCTCCCGGGACGAATGTCGGTGCTGCGCATCCGGTTAGCATGGGCGGTGAAAAGATGGATAGTGTAATGATCGAGAAGGTGACGAATGACGCCGTGGCCTATTTGAAGTCGCTGGCAAAGGAGCGGGGCAGGAATGAAGCGTGGGCTGAGCAAGCAGTGCGCGAGAGTGCGTCGGTAGATGCTGAGACCGCCCTGAATATCGGTGTTGTCGATCTTCTCGCCGATGACGAAATCGAATTGATCGAACGACTCGACGGCAGGACAGTCAGCGTGAGAGGCAGGGAACATACTCTGAAGACGCTTGGCGCCACGGTGCGCGAAATTGGCATGACGTTGCGCGAACGTTTGCTGCTTCTGCTGACCAATCCGAACATAGCCTACGTCCTTTTGCTGTTGGGAATCTATGGTCTTTTCTTTGAATTGCAGAATCCGGGAATGATCTTCCCGGGTGTTGTCGGGGGCATATGTTTGATTCTTGGTTTCTACTCACTGCATGTGCTTCCGGTCAATTATGCCGGTCTCGCTCTGATTATATTGTCGGCAATTCTCTTCATACTCGAAATATACGTGACTTCTCAAGGATTGTTAACGATCGGTGGTATTGTTGCATTGGTCTTTGGATCGTTGATCCTTTTCGAGAGTGATGTTCCTTATCTGCGTGTTTCATGGGAGGTTATCATGCTGGTTGTGATCATAGTCGCTGGTTTCGTCATTTTTCTATTGACGCTCGGTGTCAGGGCACAATTCAGAAAACGTGCAACGGGGAGCGAAGGGCTCGTTGGTGAGATCGGAACTGCCAGGACCGATATCGGGTCTGATGGCGGAACAGTTTTTGTCCACGGCGAGTTCTGGAATGCTGTCAGTGAAAAAAAGATCGCAAGCGGAAAGAAGGTGCGCGTCGTCAAAGTAGAAAATATGACCTTAAAAGTAGAAGGCTCAGAAGCGGGATAAGGGTAGCGTCATCCATTGAAGGTTCTGTTACTGCTCGGTTTCTTTGATTCCTTCCTCTTCCCGGGCAGCATCTTGCATGAATTTGAATTCAACCCAGCACATCTTCACCGACAGAGAATCGAGGTATTGCTGACGAGCGAAATTCGGTACGAACTGACTGACCTGAGAGCCTTTGGGATCTATTCGCAAGTTCAACGGTACGGCATCCGTGCAATCAGTTTCGGAAATGATCTGTATCGGGAGAACTATATAGAGTTGGGAGCGGGTTTTCCGATCGCGCCCGGAATGGCGGTCGGTTGCAATATCGCAGGGATGAACTGTTGGGTGAAAGATCTTAAGAACGAGTTTACGTACTCGATAAAAATCGGCGGGATTTATGAAGAGGGTCAATTCACAATCAGCGGTTGGGTTAACAATCTCAATGTGCCGAGAATTTCATCGGTCGACTATGCTCCCGTGAGTTATTCTTTACGCTTCGGTTACCGCGCCGAGGCTAACCTTAATTTCGATATTGCCCTGCGGGGTGTGGAGACCGATATACCGTTCTTTAACGTTAGTGTAGTGTTCGTTCCTCACAAGACCATCCGGTTTGGAATGGGCGTCAACACCAGGCCCATACTGCTCGAGTACGCCATGAAGATATCGCTGGGCAGGATGTTTCTCAGTTACGCCGGTAACCGACATCCGCAGCTCGGTTTGACGCACGTTCTGGGGTTAGGATTCTTTCAGTGATGGTCTGGGCATTGTTGTTCTTTACGACGACCGAGGATGTTGTGTTCAAGACTGAGCAGAACATTGATCTTGAACTTATACTGAAGGACATCGAACACCTGCAGGATCATCCGCTTGATATCAACAGCGCCAGCGTGGAGGAGCTGGCAAAGATACCATACCTATCGATCAACGAAGTCATTAAGATTGTCGAGTACCGGGAAATTCGTGGCCTATACGAATCACTCGATGATCTTAGATATATCCCCGGCTTTGACGCTGCCCTGGTTGAAAGGATAAGACCATTTCTGACCATCGGTAAAAAAGAAGTAAGCGTGCTCAAGGTTAACGCACGAGCCCGGGCTCAGACAGCGCTACCGGTCGAAGAGCCATCGTTCAAGTACTATACAAGGTTAAATGCGATGCTTGAACAGTACGGCATCTACACCGTCACGGAAAGGGATCCGTATGAGAACCTCTTCTTCGATCACTACACTGCTGGGTTCTTGATTGATGAAGGAAAGCGGAGATTCGCGTTAGGCAAATACAACCTCGACCTGGGAGCGGGCGCGGTGCTATCACCGATCGGATCTTTTTTCCGAGGAATCGATTTCAGGGTCATGTTGAACGAACGGGGTCTGATACCTTACACGTCGGCGATAGAGAATGGAGGTTTTTTCGGAGGGGCGCTTAGCGATTCACTGTTCCTTCGCTACACCTTGTTCTACTCTAATGAGAGACTCGACGGAGTGATCGATTCGTCGGGATTCGCCCGGTCACTGGTCACTTCAGGCGAGCACACTGATTCTCTCTCATCGAGCCGCAAGGACCGCATCCGCGAAGAGATATTGGGACTCGACGTACGGTACCGGACAGCCAGATTTCTAATCGCCAGCCGTTCCTATTTTTGCACGTACGACCCCGGGTTCGTGGCTACGGACTCGGTGGCTTGTTTCTATGGTTCGAATTTCTTCATGTCCGCCGCCGAGTTGAGGTATTTCGGGAGGGACTTCGTCGTCTTCAGCGAAATCGCACGCTCGTGGAAGAACCGTTTCGGAGGACTCTTTGGCATAAGTACCGTCTTTCCGTTTCTGGATGTGAATATCTCCGGCAAGTATTTCCCCATGGGCTACTATTCACCCAAGGGGGTCGAAGCTACTCCAGATCTTGCCAGCGGAACCCTTGACCTCAAACATCATTCACGGCTGATCGACGTCGGCTTGAGTCTGACCCTTGATAATAGGCTGGACGAGGATACGACAAGACATGATCTGAAAGCCATTTTTTCGAAGAAGATCGGAATCGTCGATACCCGGGTCAGTTTCCGCAGAAGGTACAGGGCAGAAGATGTCGATCTGTCGGGTTCAGAGGTTCTGATGCGCATCATGGCCACGAAGAATCTTTTCTTCGATCTTCGAGTCGAGGAGAAAACAGCTTACGGGGAGGAAGTAGCCCGAGGGATCTTTGTCGCGCTCGAGGCAGGTCTTGACTTGAAACGTTTGGATGCGCGTATACGTTACGGAATCTTCAATACCGATACATATGCTGCTCGAATCTATGCCTACGAGATCGATCTTCCCGGTGTCGTGCACAACCGCATGCTCTATAATAAAGGCAACTATGGCTTCGCCTACCTATCATTTCGCCCGATTCGCAATGTCAAACTCACGATGAAATATTCTACGGTGAAACGTGACTCTGTACGCGATCGCCGAGCTGGCGGGCAGATCGATTTCGTTCTTTGAAAGAGTGGAGTTGAACCTGCATGTTTGATTGGATCAGCCGACAGAGCATCATTGTCATCTATTCATTTCTGTTCGTCAACGCGATGTTCGAAAGCCTCTGCCCACCCTATCCTTCCGATGCCTTTGTCCTGGTTTTCTCATTTCTTGCCGGGCGTGGATATTGCAATCCGTATCTCGTCTACGTGTTAACGGTGGCGGGCAGTCTTGCAGGCATAATGCTTGTCTATCATATCGGCAAGAGTCACGGCAATCGTCTATTGGCGATCCTGTCGCATTCATTCTTGGGTAGATTGCTCCCGGTACGCCTGATCGAACGAGCCAAAAGAAAGTTCCACCAGCGAGGCGATATAATAGTACTGCTCAACCGGTTCCTGCCCGGAATGCGGGCCCCGATCGTTTTTGCGGCAGGTATTGTCGGCATAAAACAGCACAAGGTGTTCTATTACAGCCTGATAAGTGCGCTTCTGTGGAACGCGTTTCTGATCGTTGCAGGCTTCTACGTCGGTGCAACGTGGGATCAGGCGTCGAAATTCCTTCGAAATTACACAGTAGTCGCCGCCCTATCGCTGATCGCGATATTGCTTGTTTTGACTGTAGTCTACTTCAGAAGACGCTCTTTGCGGCGCGGCACTGATTGATCTACAATGCCGTTTTGAACATTTCTACGAGAAAACGGGAAGGGTGCTGGTATCGGCCGTGGCGCCATTTTGGGTAGAGCAGGTATAATTTCTTTTGGGCGCGGGTTAAAGCAACGTAACACAGCCTCCTTTCTTCGTCGACCTCCTGCTGCGAAGCCATCTTTTTCGTGAGTGGAAAAGTATCCTCGACCAGATCGACAACGAACACAACAGGAAACTGGAGCCCTTTCGCGCTGTGTACGGTCATCACCTTCACCATATCCTTGTTCCATTCTGCAAGATCGAGTTCCTGCAGGAGGCGGATCTGGTTCAGGAAACTGCCCAGAGTGCGGAATTCCTGACTTGTTGCGAGAGATTGGAGGTCATCGATTTCAGGACCGTTGATGTCGGTGAGATCGAGGATATCGCCGATGAGTTTCCCGGGCTTGAGCGATTCCAGGTTGGCAAGGTGATATTCGTAAACGCTCAGCGCACGTTTTGCCTTTCGCTTGGGCAGAGTGAAAATGCCGTTGGCTAGAGAGGCCAAATCGTCCGGAGTTTTAAGACCGGCACTGCATTCCCTCAGAGCATCGAGATAATCGATGATCAGTTTCACTTCACCTCGCTCGTAGAGAGACGAACCGCTTATGAGGACATGGGGGATGCGCGCTTTGGCCAGCGCAGCCTCATAGATTCGAGCAAGCTGGTTCATCCGGCAGAGGATGACCATATCCCTGTACCCGAAATCCTCAGCGTGCAGCCTCTCGATCTCCTTCACTATGTAATGAGCTTCATCTTCGTCTGACTTCGCGGCGTGGACGATGATGTCGCTCTCATGTCCGTCTGGGATGACCGTTGCTTCGCGGTGCATAAGGTTGCTTGCGATGTCGATAATACTCCGGGCAAGACGGAAACTCTGGTTAAGATTGAATACCCTGACCGCGGGGTAGTCTTTCTGTACTTGGTGCATGAGATTTCTTTGCGCACCCCGCCAACCATAAATAGCCTGGTCTTCATCGCCAGTGAAGAAAATGTTCTCCTTGGACATGAGTCCGATCAATCGATATTGTGCCGGATTGATGTCCTGGAGTTCGTCGACGAAGATGTAGTCGAAGATTCCTTGGTAATGTTGTCTGACGTCGGTGTTATCTTCAAGTAGTCGGCAAGAAAGAAGGATAAGGTCATCGTAGTCAATGGTGCTTTCTTTCCTAGTGTAATCTTCATATTTACGATAGACTTCGCTGCATACTCTCTCCCAGTTGTTTTTGGCTCTGAAACGATCCGCTGTGATACCTTTCGCCTTTATCAGTTCGATCGATCTCAACACCGCGTTGATCCGATATTTTCCAACATCGACGCCCATTTCCTGCACGATATGCTTTGCGTCCTTGATGACAAAATCCGGATTGAGGTCGAGGCGTTCGGCATCGCGGCGCAGAATACGGAAGGCCGCCATGTGGATTGTCCCCAGCCACAGGTCGCGGGTGTGGGTGACGGCAGTTTTCTGCAATCGCTCGCGTATGTCGTCTGCCGCCCGGTTCGTGAACGTGCAGGTCAGTATCTTGGAAAGCGGGACACCTTTCTCGAGCAATGCATTGATCGCGAGTGTGAGAGTTGTGGTCTTGCCGCAACCCGCTTTGCCATGGACGAGCACCGGACCGGCAATGGAAGCAAGCACATCCTTCTGCACGGACGTGAGTTGCATGTCCATTGATTTCCTTTTAGGCATTCGTACTCTCTCCCCTGGTATGCCGTCATCCATCCTTTCGATCCTGCGCTTGATTTCGTCGAGAGTGGGACGTGACGAAGGATCCTTGGCGAGCGCAGAGAGCGCGATCCTCTCAATCGGTTCCGGGATATCGTGCCTAAAAACAGCAGGTGCAACGAACGATGCCTTATCGATCTTTCGCTTCAAGCCATCGAGGCTATCGTCGAGAAAAGGCGGTGCTCCGGTCAGCATTTCATAGAGAATGACACCGAGACTCCATATGTCTGATCTCTCACTATGACTCCCGCCCCATGATTCCGGTGCCATGTAAATCGGCGTCCCCGCGCTCGATGCCGAAATCGAACCGGCGCGAATGAACTTAGCGAGGCCGAAGTCGGTGATCTTTATCAGATCCGCGTTCTTCTTTTTCGAAATGAGTATGTTCTCGGGTTTAAGATCTCGGTGGAGAACATGGGATCGATGAGCGTAGGCCAGGGCATCGATCAGCTGGAGGAGGATGGAAACGGTTCTCTTGATATCGATGCCGCCTTCGATGATGATGTCACGGAGATTCTCTCCTTGGACATATTCCATCACCAAGACGAATTTGTTGTCAACAAAATCGACATTGTAGAAACGGACGATATTCGGATGGTCCAGAGATGCGAGGAGCGTGGCTTCTTCCTTCAGCATGGCGATCTCTTCCCGGCGCATGCGCGATATCTTGAGAGCGAATTCCTTATCAATGATCGTATCACGGGCAAGGAACACATCTCCGAATCTTCCGCCGCCGAGCCATTCGACTATTTCGTACTTACCGAGGTTCTTTAAGAGCACTGTTTACTTTGGGAAGACAGAAAGATGGATTATACGGCCGTCATGAGTGAGCCCCTGTCCTGAATATCTCTCCTCCTTTAAAACGAAATGGTGCTTCTTTAGAGAGATTTTCTTCTTGTTGAGGGAGTTCTTGATGTTTTCGAGAAAACCTGTTGCATCTACCCCTGCGGATGAGGATTTACGGTGCTCTATCGCATCTAGTGCATAGCTCCGGATCAACCTCTCCTCAAACTTACGGTAGGTGGCATGATCCAGGAACAGGTCACAGCCGAGTATCTTGTTGCCTGTCACACCGATGAAGCCGATCGTGTCATGGTTCAGGCTCTCGAAGCCTTCGACGTACCTCGTGACCTCATCTTCAAGGTTATTGTATATGTCGTGCATTGATGATGTGGTTGAAAGAGTTTTGGTGACCGTCAGCTTACGTTCGATCTCTTTCCACACTCTTTTCTGCAACTTGTTTTCTCTCTTGCCGCGTCGGGAGAGGATGGCGCGAATACTTGGATAGGAGCAGTAGCCTGTTCTGAACTCACCGATCGCATTCCACCTACCTTCCTCGGCACAGATCACCGGAATGTCGATTGTTGACTGTGCCGTCACCAATGTCGAGTCGGCAATGATGCGGTTCTGCATGGCTCCCACAATCTCTTCGCCATCGAGCATGAGTACCGGGTGGTTTCCTTTGTTATCAAATGCGATCCGGTTAATATCGGGAGGATCGAGTTCGAGGAATTCGCCTGATTGTTGCTGGAGGATCTCGCTGATGGCAGAGATCTTAACGCCGTCCGTTGCAGAACCCTGGATCGGGTGGACCCGGAGGTTCCTCAAGAATACTGGTTCGGACAGTTCTAGATTCTCCAAAATGCTCACGACATATTATGCATATTTGTTTCACGATGTAAAGGTATTGCAGGTGATGCGAAGCAGTGTATTGAGGGGTTACTATTCTTTTCCAGTCAGGGTAGAGCAACATCGAGGCGTATGAAAAACCTCCTCGGCTCTGACCAGTCAGTGTAGTTCGTCCACCGGGCACTACCAGCTCTGATCCGGACATAGTATGTTGCGATTTCGGCATATCGGTATAATGCGATGTTGACAGGCGGATTTTCGGCCATTCTTATTGCGGGAGCACTCCAGCTTAAGGTAGTGTCGGTCTGGATTTCATATATTTCTGCGCCGGCAACGGTGGTCCAGTCGAAGAGCACATTCTCAGATCCGGAAAGAGTATAGATGGTGGTATCGGGGTGTGGAAGGAGCAGATGAGGTGGATCAGGTGGCGGCAAAAGAGGCGGGTCTTCGGGACGGTAATCATCAGGATCAACGCAACCGTAATTGATCACGATGGTCAGAAGGAGCAGATGGATCAGATATGATTTGAGTAATTGCAGCATATTCATCCGCGGCTAGAAACTGAACCCGATACTCAGTCTTACCCGGCGCGGTGCACTATAGGCACTTACCCAGTCGTCAGTGGCCAGGATCAGACCGCGGAAGGCCAGGTATTCTTCAAAGGGCACGACCAGCCCGTCATGATTTAGGTCCATGGCTGGATGATAATGTTCGTTGGTGAAAGGTAGACTATCACGGAAATGCCATGGTTTGATGGTAGACACTGGCAGCATGGTTGCATGGTAGGTGATTTCGTACCGCTCATCGAGCAGATTCAAGACCTCGAGACTGATATTCAGTGCCGCGCCTCCGAACCTGAACGATTTTGAAAGCACACAGTCAAGCTGCTTTTGAGTCGGGAGATTCAAGATATTCCTTTCTTCATATTTTCCTTCGGGCCCGGGCGGTGTGTACGGGAACCCGTTACCGAGATATCCAAAAAGATGCAGCCTTGCATCGAAGGGCAGGAAAAAGACACCTTGAACAAAGACCCTGTGTCTTTGATCAAAATCGAGGTAGTACATATCAACTGGTTGTGTGAGCAGGGTGTCGGCGTACTCACCTGCGTATGAACTCGTCCCCTTAGTGTAGGAAAGGGTATAGGATATCCTTCCATTGAAGATACTATTCCCGAATTCCAGAATGCTCTCAATGCCTTTCACATTCGCATATTCTATGTTGTCATAAAGGTAATAGTCGTTGGATGGCGGCAAGGAAATGAACCTGGTGCCGATGAGGTCGGTGACATCTTTATAGAAGGCGTTAACAGTGACGCTCATGTTAGGATTTATGGCCCCCTGGAGACCCATTTCGTAGCTCATTGTTCTTTCCGGCTTCAGATCAGGGTTGCCAACATTGGGCAGATATTTGTACAGATATGAAGGGAAAGGCAGGAGATTGTAGTATCCGTACATGTAATCATATAATGGTCGCTGAGCATACATGCCCAGATTGGCGCGGAATATGAAATCTTCAGTTACCTGGAAAGAAACGCCAACCCGCGGCGAGATTATGTCTTTTGGCTCAACACCTGGAATACCGCTCGAAAAGCGATCATAGCGGCATCCGATCTTTGCGTACAAATCCAGGTAATCGATATTGTCCTGAAGATAGATTGCGAACTCGTCTGGTGTGTAATGGTATTGATCCACCACCTGGTGAGCCGTGTCGCTGACATAATAAGTGAAGTTATTAAGATCATTGTATGCGTATTCAAAACCGACCTTTACTTCGTGATACCGGTGGAGCTGGAAATTGACATTTGCTTTAGTGCTCAGAACCGTCGAATGTTTGTCTTGATACTCGGGATAGTCGCCTTCGCATATGACCGCATAATAGGTCGCACCAAACGGGTTGTCATTACTCGCTCGCGGCCACTCGAGTGTCTCGTAGGGGCGGAAGACAAAGTCTTCAAGTATGCCCTCAGCGCCTGGTTCACGGACTCCGTAGATCCTGTTCGTGTGCAGACGGCTGAAGTCCAGGTTGAAGAATGTACGTGGGTTGTGCAGGTAGCTTATCATTAGTGACTGCATGTTTCCTTTTCTCATATCTGAGCGGTAGTGGTCAAGATGGAACTTGTAGAAAGTCTTCATGTTCGAATAGCGATCGAACTGGGTTCTTGAACTAGCGCTGCCAAAACGCAGCTTCAATTTGTTGCTGAGTGCATAGAAGAGCTTGCCGTAAACAGAGTAATCCTGACGTTCTTTGTGGGGCAATTGGTAAAGGCGTGGATCCCAGTCATCCGTGCGCATGGCATCGAATGATAGGAAGCCCTTGATCTTTTTGGATACAGGTAATTGAACCGAAGACTGCAGGTTCTCGTAACCGAAGTCGTAGTAAGTAGGCATGATCTTCTCGGTCTTGCCGAATCCTTTGATACCAGGCTTGTCGGCCGGTTGGGCAGTGAGCATATTGATGATGCCGGACATCGCTCTTCCGTATTCGACATCGAAACCGCCGGGCAGGAATATTACTTCGTCAACGACCCCCTTGGATAAGGTGAGCGCCGGGTCGCCTGTCTGGGGATCGATGATCGAAACGTTGTCGATCATGTAGAGCACTTCAGTAGCTCGTCCGCCGCGTACGTGTAGTGTCGTGTCCGTTCGTGCAACTGCTGCCTGGAAAGCGATCATATCGACCGTGTAGTCGACCGGTAGGTAAGGTAGTTCGGACTTTCGGACCATGTAGGTCGTGCCCACCATGTCTTTTGACACGGCCGGACGTTCACTGGTGACTATGACCGGTGAAAGCTCGATGGCGCCGGGTGTCAAGCTTATGGCAAGGCGCACGGCTTTGTTGTATTCGACAACGACATCCACGATCTGCTTCGTTTGATAGCCGAGAAAAGAAACTTCGACCGTATACTTCCCGGCAGGGACACTCAAGATGTAGAAGCTGCCATTGGCGTCGGTCGCCGCGCCGAGATCGGTACCCAAAACCATCACATTTGCGAAGGCAACGGGTTCTTGTGTCTTCTCATCCACCACGGTACCTTGGATTTTACCGCTGACACTGCCGATCAGTAGGATAGAAATCACGAAGCAGTTCATATTTCTCCTCCAGGGTTATAAATCGGCGTACCGGGTTGTCAATGTAACATGAAGCACCTGTGCCTCAGTAATTCAGCGAGATTCCTATCCGTGCTCTCCTCGGCGGACTGTATGCGTAGACAATATCGTCGGTCGCTTCTCTTATGGCCACGAGGGCAGCATAGTCTTCGTAGGGCGAGATCATGCCGTCGTGGTTAGCATCGGCTGCCGGATTGTAGTAATCGTGTCTGTCAAAGGTGATGAAGCCGCTAAGAATTTCAGGTTCTTCTATGAGGGGGTAGTGGGGCGTGATTTCATATTGATGATCGAGGAGATTAATGACCTCAATGTCGATGCTGAAAGCCATACCGGCGAGTTTGAAAGTCTTGGAAAGCATGCAGTCGATCTGACGCTGAAAGGGGAGCCTTTCGTAATTCCTTTCTTCATATTTCCCTTCGGGGTCAGGCGGTGTGTAGGGGAATCCATTACCGAAGTATCCGAAAATATGGAGTTGTGATGAGAATGGCAGGTGCAATGTACCCTGGACAAAGATACGATGCCGCTGGTCGAAATCGAGATAGTAATCATTTGCCGGTCGCTCGACCGTCGTGTCACCGAATTCAGCGGCATAGGAACTCGTTCCCTTTGCCCAGGATAGGGTGTAGGATACCTTACCAGTGAAGGGACCTCCGTTCATTTCGACAATCGTCTCGATTCCTCTGATGTTCGCATACTCGATGTTCACGTATTGAAAATACGCATGATGAAGCGGCAGGAGTCGCACCCGGCGCGTGCCGATGAGATCGGTAACATCTTTGTAAAAGGTATTGACCGTAGCGCTAAGATTTGCGTTGATTTCACCCTGCAGTCCGAGTTCGTAACTGACGGTTCTCTCTGGCGACAATTCGGGATTGCCGATGATCGGAACCCTGTGGAAGAGGTAAGAAGGCAGGGGCAGGAGATTGTAGTAACCGTATACGTAGTCGTACAATGGCGGCTGCGCATACTGTCCGACATTGGCCCGGAAAATGAACCTCTCGGTTACTTCGAAAGAAACGCCAAGACGCGGTGAGATGTAATGTTTTGGTGCAACGCCTTCAACGTCACTGGAGAAATAATCGTAGCGGCAGCCGATTTTTGCATATGCACCCTCGAAATCGATGTTATCCTGCAGATAGACAGAATACTCCTTGGGTCGATAGGTGTACTCGTCGAGGAGCTGGCTCGAGCTATCGCTTATGAAATAAGTAAGATTGTTGAATTCCTGGAAAACATACTCGCAACCCGCCTTCACTTGGTGATAACGGTGGATTTGAAGGTCGGTGGCAAGGGCGGTCTTTATGACATTCGAGGTCTTATCTCCATACTCTGGATAGTCTCCGTCGCAGTATGGCTCGACGACGTAGGCGCCATAAGGATTGTCGCTGCTCGGTCTTAGCCATATCAGCGAACTGTATGGCCGGAAGGTAAAATCATCGAATACCCCGTAGTCAATATCCTCCCTGACGCCATATGTCTTGTGAGCGTACAGGCGGCTAATTGTCAGTTGGAAGAACTTTCTACTATCGGGTAGATAACTCAGATTCAACGTCTGGAGATTACCCTTTTCCAGATCCGAACGGTAATGGTCAAGATGGAATTTCCACAAGGTCTCATACCGGTCGAACTGACTCCGCGACATGGCGCCGCTCAAGGCCAGCTTCATTCTTGACGACGCATCGTACATCCACTTGCCGTAGACAGAGTAGTCATCGCGTTCCTTGTGTGGCAGGATGTGAAGTCGTGGATCCCAATCATCGGTGTGCATGATGTCGAACGCAACATAACCCTTGAACCTCTGGCTGATCGGCAGGTGGAGTGAAGTCTGTAGATTACCATATCCGAAATCCTGATCGTCGGACATGATACGTTCGGTCTTGGCTCTTGTGCGTGTACTCAGGTAATCAGCCGGATGAGAAGTTATCATGTTGATGATCCCGGACATGGCACGTCCGTATTCAGCATTGAACCCGCCCGGCAGGAAAATAACTTCGTCGATGATGCCTTTGGATAGGTTTATCGCTACGTTTCCGGTCTGGGGATCGATGATCGAGACATTGTCGATCAGATATTGCACTTCAGTCGACCGTCCGCCACGTACATGCAATGCTGTGTCGAGACGTGCTACAGAAGCTTGAAAAGCGATGAGGTCCGTCGTACGATCGACGGGCAGGTGGGATATGTCTTCCTTTCGTACAAGGTATGTCGTGCCGACCATTTCTTTAGAGACGGCAGGCCGTTCGCTGGTAACGGTAACTGGAGATATCTCGATGGTCGTGGGTTGGAGTGAAACATTCAGACGCGCTGTCTTATCATATTCAACGATCACATTTGCTACACGTACTGTGCCGTAACCCACACAGGAGACCTCTACGACATATTCGCCCGGTGCTACGTTGAGGATGAAAAAGTCGCCGGCATCATCGCTGGCTGCACCGATATCCGTATCAAGGACCAATACATTGGCATTCGGTATTGCTTCGCCCGTGTGCTCGTCTGTCACCGTGCCTTGAATCTTGCCCGCGACACTGGCGAGAAAGATAGCTCCAACACACAGAAAGACCATTTTTCCCCCTTTCTTCTGTCTGATATTTATTTTCATCATATGTTATACAGTGCTGTCAAAAGCCTCTCACGCCATCGCTCACAAGTATGCTAAAGCAATGTATATAGGCAACGATGGCGGGGTATATTATTGCTGAGGTTATTCGAAATAATCGGTTTGTCAATGTGGATATTTCTAGATAGATAGTGACCTCGGCTATTGTGCTGCATGTGCGTCGGTTATCCGTCTGTGTGTTCTGGTAATGATAAGAGAACCTTGATTTTATTGCCGATATGTCTATAATTCGTGAAAGGGAGGCAAATGCAAAAATATTATATTACTTCTGAGTCAGTTACCGAGGGGCATCCCGATAAAATATGCGATCAGGTTTCGGACACGATTCTGGATGCAATCCTGGAAAAAGATCCGTTCGGCCGTGTCGCCTGTGAGACGCTGGCTACACGCGGTATGATCTTTGTTGCCGGCGAGATCTCGACCGATTGCTACGTGGATATCCCGGAAATCGTCAGGGCGCTTCTGTGTGAAATCGGCTACACCGATGCGGATATGGGCATCGACGCCAATACCTGCGCGGTCATCTCTGCGATCCAGGAGCAATCGAGTGACATTGCGAGGGGCGTGAACATCGGAGGCGCGGGTGACCAGGGGATGATGTATGGTTATGCAACTGCCGAAACGCCGGAACTGATGCCCCTGCCGATCGTACTTGCGCACCGACTCGTTCGACGGCTTACCGAGATCAGAAAGACCAATGTGTTAGAATATCTACACCCGGATGGCAAATCGCAGGTGACGATCGAGTACGAGAATGACAAACCGGCGAGGATCGATACCATCATCCTTTCGGCACAGCATCATCCCGATGTTAGCAACGAGAAGATCCATTCTGATCTGAAAAAACTTGTCATTACCGAAATCATTCCTGAAGAGTTGACGGATGATAAGACCAGGCTGCTGATCAACCCGACCGGCCGTTTTGTCGTGGGCGGGCCCCAGGGTGATACGGGAATCACCGGCCGCAAGATCATGGTCGACACGTACGGTGGTGTCGGCCATCACGGCGGCGGTTGTTTCTCGGGCAAGGACCCGACCAAGGTTGACCGTTCAGCTTCGTATATGGCACGCTATGTTGCGAAAAATATCGTTGCTTCGGGAATATGCACGAAGGCCGAAGTCTCCGTTTCCTATGCCATCGGAGTTGCAGAACCCACTTCGATAACGGTGAATACTTTCGGAACATCCAAAGCGGACGAGGCCAAGATCGTCGCTATTCTCCGTAAACTATTCGATTTTACTCCTCAAGGTATGATCGACAAACTGCATTTGCGGAGGCCCATATACCGCCGCACTGCGTGCTACGGTCATTTCGGACGCGAAGAGGAAGGATTCAACTGGGAATTATGTGACATGGCAGACGCGATAAAGCGAGAGGCGGGTATTAAATGAAGAAAATGAAGAAGAAGTGTGTGGATTACAATATCCGGAACATAGAATTGGCAGACGAAGGTTACAGAAAGATCGATTGGGCAGATTCGAAGATGCCTGTCTTGAGGCTCGTCCGCGCGCGAATGAAGAAAGAGAAGCCGTTCAAGAACCGTCGTATCGGTTGCTGCCTGCACGTCACGACCGAAACGGCGAACCTGATGGTGACGCTGAAGCAGGGCGGTGCCGAGGTTGCGCTTTGTGCGTCGAATCCTCTATCTACTCAGGATTACGTTGCGGCTGCTCTTGCTTCACAGAACATCAGCGTATATGCGTGCCGGGGTGATTCGCGTAAGGAATATTATGCGAATATGAAGCGAGTGCTTGCGCGCCAGCCAGAAGTCCTGATCGATGATGGAGCAGACCTCATATCCACGGTCCACAAGCAAAGGCTGACCGGAATAATCGGGGGCACGGAAGAAACGACAACAGGGGTCGTGCGCCTCAAGCAGATGGAAAGGGATAATGTTCTGATCTTCCCGGTCATTGCGGTGAATGATTCTCGGACCAAACATCTATTTGACAACCGTTATGGTACCGGGCAATCGACCATTGACGGCATCCTGCGTGCGACGAACATTCTCATCGGTGGTGGTGATTTTGTAGTTGCGGGTTATGGCCAGTGTGGACGTGGATTGGCGATGCGGGCCAAGGGTATGGGCGCCCAGGTCACGGTCACCGAGGTAGATCCGGTCAAAGCACTCGAAGCACGCATGGACGGTTACCGGGTGATGCCGATGTCCGAGGCGGCGAGGTTGGGAGACGTCTTCGTTACCGTAACCGGTGACATCAATGTGATTCGAAAAGAACACATGTTGAAGATGAAAGATGGTGCGATAGTTGCCAACTCCGGCCATTTTGACGTCGAAATCGACAAAAAAGCATTGAAGGAAATTTCAGTACGCAGGAGGCTGATCAGGCATTCATGCGAAGAACACACGCTGAGAAACGGTAGAAAGATCTACCTGCTCGCCGAGGGAAGGCTCGTCAATCTGGCCGCGGCAGAAGGTCATCCGGCAATGGTGATGGATTTATCGTTTGCAAATCAAGCACTGGCAGTCGAATTTATTCTGAAGCACAATGATCTGCAGAATGGAGTATATTGCCTGCCTCCAGAGATCGATGAGGAAATAGCCCACCTGAAATTAAGATCGATGGGTATTAGGATCGATAGGCTGACCCCGGAACAGCGTAGATATCTTTCATCCTGGAGAATGGGAACTTAGACGAAGTCGATGCCAGGGGGCTTCTTAATAGTGGTGAAGCCTATTCGAGATTCTTTACAAACGACATTCCCGGCAATTGCTTGACGTATCCCTTCATTTCTAGTTTTAGCAGGATATTTAGTAATGTGCTTGTCGGTTCATTCACTTTCTCGGCAAGCGTATCAAGGTAGATCGGTTCAGAGGAGAGTCCCTCCCAAACATTTCGTTCTGCTTCATCGAGAAGAATCTCTCGCGTCGCTTTCTCATTTCTTGCGTGGGTTAGACCCAGGTAATCCATTACCTCATTGGGGGAAGTGACCGGTATCGCACCTTCCTTGATGAGACGGTTCGTACCGTGTGACGTCTTTGCATAAATGTTGCCGGGAACCGCGAAGACTTCTTTGTTCTGATCGAGAGCCCACGTCACCGTATTCATCACGCCGGATTTCTCTTTTGCTTCTATCGCGATGACGGCTTTTGCAAGGCCGGATACGACGCGATTACGTCGCGGGAAGTTATATGCAAACGGGGGTGTACCGACATTGAATTCAGAGATGACCGCGCCGGAACGAGAGATATCTTCCATCAATTGTCGGTTCTCCGGCGGGTAGCAGACATCTATGCCGCTGCCTAAAACGGCGAGGGTGCGGCCGTTGTTTTGCAGGGCACCATGGTGAGCCGCAGTGTCCACTCCCCGAGCCATGCCGCTGATTACCGTCACACCTGCGCCAGCGAATTCCGCCGCGAAATTCCGGGCGATTTCCTTACCATAGACCGTTGCACTCCTGGTGCCTATGACGGCAACGGAGAGTTCATCTTCGGGAAGTATACTCCCGCGCACGAACAGAACCGGCGGGAAATCGTCAATCCTTCTGAGCCACTGAGGATATTCTGATGAGTAGTATGGCGATATTTTGATATCCTTACCCATAATGAGCCGTTCCTTGTGGCGCAAGCCGTCGGTCAGGGAGTAGGAGGTGATCTCCTCCGCCGTTTCATGGCTAACGAGACGTGCCAAAGCCGACAGCGGCGCGGATATTATGCTTTGTGGTGTGCCGAATTCCTCGAGCAGCAAATGTAGGTTCTTTGGAGTAAGCTTATCGATTGAGAGTAGATGAAGCAGCTCAAACGTCTTGTCGTTCATCTATCGTTAGTGCTTTGATCTCTCGGTACAGTTCAATATCGTTCTTCTCCAAAGCGAAGAGGATGGTACGGAGGTCGCTTGCTTTGACGTCAATCGCGTTCAGTCTGACAGCGAACTTTTCGGGTTTCTTCCGTGCCATCTTGACAAGGGCGGCAGATGCTTCTTTCAACACTGTTGGATTCTCGTCCTTGAGCAGCACGTCGACGATCGATTCTGTAGTCTGTAGATCTGCTATCTCACCAAGCGCAAGGCATGCCGAAGCGCGTGTGTACCAGTAGCCTTTTTTCAGAAGCCGCTGGAGGCGTGCGCAAACTCTTGAACCGTATGACGCCAACCGGTGGGCCGCCTGTTCGCGCATACTCCAGGACCTGTCCTCCAGCATCTTCATGAGGATCTTGATGCTTTCTTTGTCATCGACGCTGTCGAGCCTCTCCAGGATTTTGAATTTCTTCTCTACGTCGTCCGACTTTAAAATCTTGATGATTGATTCTTTGTCCTGTTTGAGTTTAATTCTCATTCTTGAGATATTCGATCAGCAAGTCTACACCGTTTCCCTTAAGGGCGGATACACAGAATGTTCTCTCCTCGATATCCAGCTGCGGACGTCGTTCAACGAGGTCGATTTTGTTCATCACCACGATACGCGGTTTCTTCAACAGAGCTGGATTATAATTCTTGAATTCAGAGAGGAGGGTTTCGTATTGGTCTTGTGGCTCGGTTGCTGAGATATCGATCACCATCATGAGCAGATTGGTCCGTTCGATGTGCCTCAGGAATTGAAGTCCTATCCCCTTGCCGCGGTGTGCACCTTCGATGATGCCCGGCATGTCGGCGACGACAACATGCCTCTTGTTGTCTTTCAGAACTCCAAGATTTGGGTTGAGCGTCGTGAAAGGGTAGCTACCGATACGGGGTCGCGCGTTGGTGATCGCCTTGAGAAGCGTTGATTTGCCTGCGTTTGGAAGGCCAACGATACCGATGTCAGAGATTATTTTGAGTACGATCTTGAGATTTGTCGTCTCTCCAGAACTGCCGTCCTCGGCCTTTCTCGGTGCCCGGTTCGTTGACGAGACAAAATGAGCGTTCCCACGCCCGCCTCTGCCACCGGCGGCGACGAGGAGCTTCTCCTTGTCTTTAAGGATTTCGCCGACCAGCCGTTTTCCCTTAAATACAACGATTCCCAGGGGCACGCTGATGTACACAGCCTTGCCATTCTTGCCGTGCTGCTTCTTGCCCTTACCGTGCTGACCTTTGGCGGCGCGATAGTGCGGTCGGATTTTCAGGTCGTAAAGAGTCGATAGATCCTTGCTGCCGACGAGGAAAACAGAGCCGCCGGCGCCGCCGTTACCGCCGTCGGGTCCTCCGCGGGGAACGTATTTTTCCCGCCGGAAAGAGATACATCCGTTGCCACCTGCTCCTGACTGAACATAAATCGTTGCTTCATCGATGAATTTCACGTGTCCAAGTATAATGATTATGCGGATGAAGTCAACCGGACGGCAGTCAATGGCCGAACGTGCAGCTAATACACCGAGAATTACTCATGATCGATGTGCAAGCGCTACCGGTTAAGATAGTTTTTTCTGTAGTGCCTCGGCCACCAATCGTGGCACCAGACCCGAAATGTCGCCTTTGAGCGCCGCAATTTCTTTAGCCAGGGATGAACTGACGAAGATATATTTTTCCGAAGGCATGAGGAATACCGTTTCCACCCCAGGCGCCAGTTTGCGGTTCATGAGCGTAAGCTGCAATTCATAGTCGAAATCGGAAACCGCTCGCATACCGCGGATGATGGTCTTCGCTCCGATCTCGCGGGCAAAGTCGACGAGCAGGGAAGAAAATCCGATGACCTCTATTCTGCCATCTTCCTTGAAGACTTCACGGACGAGTCGCGTTCTTTCCTTGTGACTGAAGAGGGTTGTCTTCGGCCCGGCACTCACTCCGACAACGATCTTCTCGAAGATCTTGGTCGCGCGCTCAATAACGTCGATATGGCCGAATGTTATTGGATCAAATGTGCCAGCGTAGATGGCTTTCTTCACAATCATACAGGGTTTCCGTGTTCAATGAAGGATACCGAGGTGTCGCCATAACGTTTCTGCTTCCATACATTGAAACCTTCGGGTATTTCATATCGCTCGAGGACAGAGTATTCGGCGACGATCATACCGCCCTTCGCCAGCAGTGCGTATCGCTCGATCATCTCTACTGTCTCTTGGATGTAATTTCTGTTATACGGCGGGTCGGCGAATATCACATCGAATTTTTGTTTCCTTAACCGACGAAGCGCCGGCCGAAAGTCTTCGGAAAGTACTCGCACCCGTCTGTCGAGCTCAAAGGTTGAAAGATTGGTACGCAGAGTTCCCGGTCGTCTTTCCACAAATGTGCAGGCTTTCGCGCCGCGTGATAGTGCTTCGATACCCAGGGCCCCGGTGCCGGCGAAGACATCAAGTATCAAAGCACCGACGACCCTTTCGCTCAGGATGTTGAAAATGGCTTCGCGTATCATCCCTCTCGTCGGTCTTACACCTTTTCCGGGGACTCTCAAATGGCGTTTCTTACACGCCCCTCCAACGATGCGCATCGAAAAACTTGGTTTACCTAGATCAGTGTATTAGAAGTTAGCCTCGAATGATCGTCGGCGTGATGAAAATTAACAGTTCTCGGTCTTCGACCGCCGTGGAAGTTTCTCTGAACAACGCACCGAGAAGAGGTATGCTCTTCAGTATCGGTATGCCGCGCACGTTTTTCGTTTCCTTTTTTCGTATGAAGCCGCCGATGACAACGGTGTTTCCGTCAGCAACGAGTACCTTGGAATCAGCTTCGGATGTCGTTATTATCGGACGTCCTGCGAGGGCTGACGCACGATCGAGTTCGCTGACCTCAGCGTGGATTTCCATTGTGATTTCTTCGAGCGAATTTATGTGCGGAATGACTTCGAGCTTCGTACCGACTTCATAGAACTGAATGACCGTATTCCCCGATATGTCGAGCGTAGGTATGCCGAATCTTTGGCCACCAAGGATCGATGCACGCTCGTTGTCGATCGCAGAGACGCGCGGTGCCGAGACCGTTTGTGCCTTGTTGTTCTCTTCGAGCATATTGATCGTTGCCGAAACCTGAGCAAGAGACGGGACGGTACCGACATTGAAGATGCCGAATCCTGCTACCTGCGGCTGCGGGTTCTGCGTAACATCCGCACGGAGGATTCTGCTCTCCAATCCCTGTAGAGTCCAGTCGATCCCCAATGCCCTCGTTACGGTCGCGTCCATGTCGACGACCCTCACCATTATTTCGACCTGCGGCGTAGGCGTGTCAAGCAGCTTCACGAGTTGAGCGATGCGATCATGTATTGGTGCCACTTCGGTGACGACAACCGAATTTGTACGGGTGTCGACATTTGCCTTGCCCTTTGGCGAAAGCATGGCGCTGACTTTGTCCAGCATCTTGGAGGGGTCGGCAAATTCCAGTTTGTATATCTTAGAACTGACCGGAAGATCGTAATCTTGCTTATCGAGATTTTCCGCCGTGTCAACGCGAATGACGCCGGGATCTTCACGGTAGGCATACCCGGATGCCCGGAGGATGATCTCCAGCGCACGGCGCCAAGGTACGTTGTGAAGACGAACCGTTACGGTTCCCCTGACATCTTTGCCGGCGACGATGTTGACCCCGGCATATTCTGAAAGGGCACGCAGGATGGTGAGTATATCGGCGTCTTCGAAATCGCATGAGATTGGACGGCCGGTGACCGTTGCTGTTGGCTTGGGCGTCGGCAAGACCGGCGGTTGCGGCTCTTCGATTGGCAAAGAGGGGGCCGGAACTGCCACTCCTGCTTGCCAGGGAGAAAATTCAGTCGAAACGCCGCCAAGCAACGTCAGGACAAAATCATTGCCTTCGGTGGAGGTCAGGAAGGAATAGTCGCGATCGAGAGTGCTTACGACACGAACAAGGTCCGGCTGTTCTGTGAACCCGGTGACCGAAATTTGATTGACGCCCCCACGATTGACCGTGAATTTCTTTCCAACGAGCGGGCTCGAAGCTCCAGAACAGTCAATCACGATCCTCGATGGATCCTTGAGGGCAAAAGAATTGGCGACAAATGGTGCGTCGGCCTTGATTACAATCTTGGTGTTAATGTCTTCTGGGGTTATTGCAATATCACCAATCACCGCACCACTGGCCAAGGAAATTAACAAAGCGAGGACGACTGCGTTCCTCATTTCTACCTCCTTTCCTTTTCTTGGAGTTTCAATTCATATTTCGTTACAACCCCAGCTTGTGTCATATCAAATGTGATCCCTTCGCG
>CP070705.1:2234517-2272959 GCA_020349965.1 Caldifarciminota bacterium
AAAGCGCAATGATTATAGACCCCATCAAGGGGCTCCGCCAAATCCGGGACTGGATCCTATACCACCATGAGCGTTGGGATGGCCGGGGCTATCCCAAGAATATCAAGGGTGACAGAATTCCAATCCAGTCCCGGATACTCTCAGTATGCGACACATTCTCCGCGATGACCGAAGACCGTCCGTACCGCAAACGACTAAGCGATGTGGAAGCGCGCAGCGAAATTATGAAAGTCAGAGGTTCGCAACTAGATCCGACAATCGCCAATATCTTCCTTGACCTCGGTGTAAACGGTCACAACGGCAATTTCATAAATACCTTCAGCAAGGACACATTGCTCGGCGATCTCAATTTCGAAAACGGAAAGAACGGAAATGGTCATGATTTCAGTCAGGCTGTACTTACCCTTCCCCACAATTGACCATGAACCGGCATAGAATACGCAGAAAGCAGGCCGGCGACTGTGGTGACATCAACGGAAAGAACGGTTTTGCAGGCATTCTTACCAAGAACAAGGAACAATGCGTTCTAAGGTCTGAAGAAACGAAGATGAAGCATAGCGGCATGGCCTGGGACTGCAGCGTGCTATGCCTTTCGCGCTGTGGCCCGCGCATCTATGCCGGTCCGCTCTAAATTTTGCTAATGGGAGTGTCTATTTAGATTTTCGCACATTTTCTAACTGGTTGGTTTGATCAGAAGCTGTATCCGTGTGGGTACGGTTTCTGTTAGTTTGCAGTTTGGAGAGCTGAAGAAAAAGGAGAGCCCCTTGCATAAACGAACAATTCTTCTTCTGCGCTTTGTGTTGATCCTTTCGACGATACTGCTGATGACGTATTCCGACCGGGGATTGAACTTTGCCTCACCCGGGTACGCCGTCGCACTTGCGTACTTCCTGTCAAACCTCGCTCTTTATTTCGTCCCGGAGATAAAATTCTCACGCCCGATTTTGACATTCGCCATCTTCCTAACCGATGTCTTCGCCATTTCCATGGCGATATATCTCACGCAAGGTCTACAGACCGATTTCTACCTCATATATTTCCTCATCATCTTCATCGCTTCGGTCGGCCAGGACATCCGTGGCAGCATTCCAATCGCGATCGTCGCCAGTATCTTCTATGCATGGTTACTGCATCGAACCAGTCCCGGCCTCTCAATCATGGATTCTGCCATTCTCATAAAAGTTCCATTCCTATTCATCGTATCACTCATCAGCAGCTACTGGTCGACAGCGATAAGACGCGAGGTGCGAGAGAAAAGTAAATTCGAGGCTATCGCGCGCAACCTCGAAGATGAGATCGCAAGGATCACGGACAAAGAGAGCGAACTACGCCATTACAGCGAAACGGTCATCAACAGCGTAACGAGCGGTGTAATCGTCGTGAAAGAAGACGGTGTCGTTACGACGATCAACCCCGAAGCAGCAAGGGTTCTTGGCACAAAGCAGGAAACGATTACCGGCAAGGACATTAACAGTATACCAGGGTTGGAGGCGCTCTGGCAGAGGATGCAACAGAGCATCCATTCTGGCGAACCGCTCGAGCGGCTGCAGATATCGATCACGAACTCACATAACGAAGATACGCCAATCGGCCTTTCGGTTTCACCGATCAATTCACCGAACACGAATTTCTCTGGATGCGTGGGAATTCTCCGTGACCTCTCGGATATCAAGGAACTCGAGGACAAACTGCGTCATGCGGAGAGATTATCATACCTCGGCAAAATGGCCACGTGGGTTGCACACGAAATAAGGAATCCGCTGACCGCCATCGACGGATTCTCACAATTGCTGCCACACACCAGAGACATGTCCAAGATAGAAACGTTCAGCAAGGAGATCGCCCGCGGGACTCAACGTATTAACCACATAATCGAAGACATCCTGACGTTCGCGCGAGCCAAGACCCGCGTAAACGCCTCAAATATCGATCTTCGCCAGCTCATGACCCAGATAACTGAAAACATAGGTGGGGTCAGGATTTTCATCAACGGGGAGGCAAGTGCAACAATCAAGGGAGAAGAGGAGTCGCTGAAAAGTCTCTTCACGAATATTATCAATAACAGTATTGATGCGATGGACAAAGACCCCAAAATCGTCATTGAATTTCGCAAAACCCGACAATGGCTCGTGATCGAATTGAGAGACAACGGCAAGGGAATATCTCCAGAAAACATGCAGAAGCTGTTCACACCATTCTTCACAACAAAGAGCCGCGGGACCGGGCTCGGCCTTGCGATCGCCAAGAAGATCGTCGATGACCACAAAGGAAAACTTGAGATCAAAAGTGAGGAAGGCGAAGGCACAATCTGCCGCGTGTACCTTCCGCTGGAGAACGGCCAAGGATGCACTGCTCCGTAGTGCCTGTACTTAAAAGGAAATCTAAATGAAGAAGAGAATTTTGGTCTGTGATGACGAAGAACCCATCAGGCTCTTGTTAACCGAATCTCTGCAGGACACCTACGATATAGCCGAAGCGTCGAATGGACGGGAAGCCCTGAGGTCTGCAACCAAAGAGAAGTTCGACCTGATCATCATGGATATCAAAATGCCGCAGGTTCATGGGTTAGAAGCCATCGAGCGTATCAGAGAACGCAACGATAGCATACCGATCATCATATGCTCCGCATACCGCCCGATGGAAGACGATATTGTCGTCAAAACATCGAACATCGCGTCGTTCATCACCAAACCGATCGATATCAAAACTTTGAGAGCCAAGATATTTGAGTTGATCGGAGAGTAAGACCCGTAGTCGTGCGACGGGTGTAGAACTATCCTTTGGCAGTCATCGTTAGCGCCATTTGTCCGCACCTTCATACACACTACTAAAACCGATCAAGCAGAGTGGGGGTTTCACAGGCGACCGCAAACGGTCTGCCCACCATCGGGCATCAAGGCGATCGGCACACCGTAAACAGTCAATCCTGTTCCAGAAATGTTCGCTTGGATCAGAAGGGGATAGTCCCGACTAATTGAATTTGAAACCCTTACCTGTAATCAACCAGAGGCAAGAATCCACGACATCGGGTTCGTACAGTCTACCCTTGTTCGTGGAGATCTCCTCAAGCGTGTAATCCAAAGTGTGAGCCGGACGATACGGCCGGTGTGATGACATGGCTTCGACGACGTCGGCGACCGCGAGGATCTGCGATTCGAGCATTATGCTGCCGGTCTTCAGACCACGCGGATAGCCAGAACCATCGAGGCGTTCATGGTGCTGCAACACAACATCGGCAATGGGCCAGGGGAATTCAATCGTCTTCAAGATATCATAACCCACGCTCGGGTGGGTCTTGACGAGAGCGAATTCCGATGTTGTCAACTTACTCGGCCTGCTGAGAATTTCCGCCGGCACGTAAATCTTACCGATGTCGTGTATCAGAGCGGCGACCTGAATGCCGCGAATCCATTCTTCAGGAAGGTACATCTCCTTGGCGATCTCCTGCGCAAGTGCGGCAACCCTGAGCTGATGTCCGGTAGTGTACGGGTCCCTTGCTTCCTGTATCTTGGCCATTGCTTGGAGCGTATTCTGGATCGTCTTCTCCAGCTTCACGAGGCTTTGGTGTAATTCATCTTCCATCTGCTTCCTGTCCGTAATATTACGCACGGACACGAGATTAGCCTCATCTCCCTGGTACACGATCTTCGTGACGGCGAATTCACAGTACCTGATGTCATTATGTTTAGTTACGATGCGAACATCGTACGCCCTGGGTACTTCCTCTCCCATCCTGCGGCGCAAATCTATCTCCTTCACCTTGTCGCGGTCATTGGGATAGATTATTTTCCAGGGGCTGATATTGTAGAGTTCTTCCTTCTCATAATGAGTTATCTTGGACAGCTGATCATTGACGAACATGAATTTATCATCGCCGTAAATGAAAATACCGTCGCTCGAATGCTCAACCAGTGTCCGATACTTCTCCTCACTTTCCTCGAGAGCGACAAGCAGACGCTCGCGCTCGGTGACATCACGACATACATTGGTGATCGCCACGATCTTACCCTCTCTGTAAATTGCGGTCCCGGTCACCTCTACGATCGAATACCTGCCGTCGGCGTGTTTGAAATGAACCTTACTGACAACGACCTGGCTTTTCGCACCACCAACGAGCTGCTCGTTGTCCTTCTTAATCTTGGTAATATCATCCTTGGAGATGATGTCGAGATCGAGGAAATTGCGGCCTATGAGATCTTCCCTCCGTTTGCCCGTGAAGTCGCATGCGATCTTATTCACATCGATCAGTTTAAAATTCAGATCGTAAGTGAAGATCGCGTTACCCGCGTACTCGTAGAGTAGCCGGTAGCGCTCTTTACTCTCGCGCAGCGCCTCATCAGCATATTTTCTCTCGCTGATATCCTCCATGCTTCCCTGAAAATAGGTCGCCTTGCCACCCGGATCGATCACGGCACGCGCGTTCTCGTTGACCCAGAAGACAGATCCATCACGACGGCGCATCGGGGCCTCAAAATTCCGCACAAATCCATCCTGCATAATCGCGTTCAACCACCGCGTGCGGTCCTCAGGATTGAAATGGAGATCGGACAGGTTCACGTCCGTCAGCGATTCGCGGTCCGGATAGCCGAACATCTGAACCATGACCGGATTGGCTTCCAAGATCTTTCCGTTGGTGTTGGCACTGTAGAGACCGACCGGCACATCCTCGAAAAGCGTCCGGTACCGCGCTTCGGCTTTTTCCTTGGCCTTACGCTCAATCCTCCGGTCCATGACCGAGTGCACCGCTGCAGGCAAACGCACGAAATGCTTCGGAGATTTGATGACATAGTCATCGAGCCCGGCCTTCATCGCATCAACCGCGATCTCCTCGTTACCTGTACCGGTGAACATAATCACGGGACACTCATAATTCGCTTCCTTTACGCGCCTCAAAACCTCCAGGCCATCGATCCAGTGCACCTTGTAATCTGTAATAACCAGGTCGAATCCGCCTTGGTTCAATGCCGCCTCAAAATCATCGGTGCTCCGGATCTGTTTGATCTGAACATTTGGAAAATCGAGCGACAACGCACGGACGGTAAGAGCACGGTCATCGGGATTGTCGTCGATCACAAGGATCGTCTTCAGATTGCTGCCAATGGAGTCTCTTCTCTTATCGTCTTTATTCATTGCTCACTTCCGCCCTTTTGTTTAAGATCAACCAGTACAGATTCAATGTCCTGACCATCTCCACCAGAGCATCAAAGGTCACCGGTTTGACAAGATACGAATTAGCACCCAGATCATAGGCCCGGTTGATGTCTGACGATTCGCTCGATGCCGTCAAAACAACGACGGGCAATCTTTTGAGGGTTGGCTGCTGCCGCAGCCATTCGAGCACCTCATGGCCAGATTTGCGGGGCAATTTTAGATCAAGGAGAACAAGCATTGGAAGGACGCGTCCAACGTACGGCTCGCGCCCGGCGAGGTAAGTTATCGCCTGTTCACCGTCATTCAACACAACGATCGGGTTCGCGATATTCACCTTCTGAAACGCACGTTTAATAAGCAATACATCGTTGTGATCATCTTCAACGAGAAGAATAGTGTAATTATCACTCGCCATCAGAATCCCTTCATGCGCAACTCGACCCAGAATTTGCTGCCTCTGCCAGGAACCGAATCGACTCCGGACCTGCCGCCCATGCGTTCCAATCCTTTCTTAACGATCGCAAGTCCGATTCCGGTCCCCGGATAATTTTCTACACCTTGCAAGCGTTCGAATATCCGGAAAATACGGTCGTGGTATTGGGGTGCTATGCCGATCCCTGTGTCCTCAACCCATAACCGTACCCTGCTATTCTTCTCTTCTGCCCATATTCTGATACGCGGCTTGACGCCGGGTTCGACGAATTTAATCGCGTTGGACAGGAGATTTGAAAGCACCTGAACGAGTGTAGCATGGTCACCCATGACATCCGGCAGGGGCCGTTCCACCCTTATCTGTGCATCGGCTTTCTGAATATCTGTACTGAATTGATGAATCACCTCACCCAGCACGCTGTCGAGACTGACCGCACCAGGTTTAAGGGCCGAACGGCTAAGCCGACTATAGGCAAGCAGATCCTGAATCAGAGTATCCATGTGTTGTGCCGCGGCCACCACCCGCATCGCATAGTCTTTACCCGTCGCATCGAGGCTGTCTCCGTAATCTTCGAGCAGGGCGTTGGCAAAACCTTCCATTGCCCTAAGTGGCGCGCGTAGGTCGTGGGATACGGAATATGCAAAGGACTCGAGCTCCTTGTTCGCAGCTTCGAGCTGGTCCGTGCGCTGCGCGACGAAAGATTCAAGATGTTTGCGGTACTTGATAAGTTCTTCTTCAGCTCGTTTCCGCTCGCTGATATTCCGCACGATTCCCTGAACGACTTTGTCTCTCCCAATGGTCAGAATACCAGAAGAGACTTCGGCAGGAAAAAGGCCGCCAGTCTTCTTCTTGAAATCGATTTCAAAAATAACCGCGCCTTCATC
Organism: Caldifarciminota bacterium; assembly: GCA_020349965.1. Taxonomy (GTDB): domain Bacteria; phylum Hydrothermota; class Tepidihabitantia; order SM23-42; family SM23-42; genus SM23-42. The sequence goes on from CP070705.1 coordinate 2,240,986, forward strand.
GTTTAGTACATTCATGGCATTGTCGTATTTCTCTTCTTCGCCTGTGTTGATGATATCAGAAATACTAAGGTCCATCATTTGGAGTTTTTCATAACCGAAAAGGGCGAGGAGTTTCTCATTAACGTCCAGAATCTTGCCTTTCAAATCATGGATGAAAATAGCATCGTTCGAGTTCTGAAAGAACGAACGGAACTTCTCTTCGCTCTGCCTAAGTTTCTTCAGATCATCATCCAGCCGACGCAGTTCAGCTAATTCCTTCAGGAGCTGTTCCTTTGATTTTTCTTCGTCTTTCATTTAAGGATCCTCACAAAACAGGGCATCCGGTTCACTCTCGCGTGCGCGAACGAACATGATGTGTTGAATACAATGCGATAGATTTCGACCTAGGCGAAATTATCGTAGTTATCATTGTTTTTCTAAATATATATACCATTGCATAAATGTCAATAGAGCAGTTCACGCGATACTTTAACATCGCGTGCGCATCACACTTCTACTATCTTAGAACCCCTTGGTCTCTCCAGATACACTAAGAACGTCCGTATGTGGCGCCCCGGGTATATCATCTCGACACCTTCTCTATATACCTTAATCTGCGCAGCGTACTCGCGCTTCTCCGCGCCGGTTTTGTAATCTGCAATTATAATCTCTTCAGAGGCAATATTGAGCCTGTCAATCTGCGCGGAAACATCTTTTTTCTCTTCTTCGAAATAGATGGGTAATTCGTTCTTGCATACTACATCACCGCCGTCTCTATAGAATAGAAACCTTAGATCCGGGTCGGAGATCGTTTCTTTGAACAGTGGCCCGAGTCGCGATTCAATCTCCTTCTCGTCATCTGTTGATCGCGCAAAAGTATCTTTCATGTATTCAACGGCCTCAGCCGCGCATTCATCAATATTAACTCCATCAAGCCATTCCACGTTGCTCAATGCGCGGTGAATCATTTCGCCGTACTTCATCCCTCTTCTGCGCTCAGGTGCCATGATCTCCACTGTCCGTTCGGTCGGAGAATAAAGCGTCCGTTCATCACTCGCCACTGGCGCTTCGCGTACCTCCACGTACGGTTTCGTTCTTTCTTCCTCACCATGCCGTCTTTCTTTTGGCACAATATCATCCATCGGATAGGGTCTGCCTTTCAACCGGTCCTTTATCGTCTCGAACCAGAACCCTGGACCCTTCTGTTTTGTCGTGTAGCCGAACATGCAAACGCCACTCTTCGCCCGGGTCAGCGCAACGTAAAGAAGGTGCATGAGGTCCTTTTCCATACGCACTCTCTCTTTCTCTTTAAGGTTCTTGATATATCTGCCGTAGGCCCGCCAGTGTACCGCATCCGGTCGAATGCTATCGTCCTTGTAAGAGAAAATCAATTGGTCGTTCTCGCCCCTGCTCAGATTGGCATCTGTTTCAGGAATTATAACGACATCGAACTCCAGACCCTTTGCGCGGTGTATGGTGAGGATCTGCACACCCCGCGCGTGGGTCTCTTTTACCTGAAAGGCTGTACCTTGCTTTTCGATCCAAGTGATGAACGAGGCGAGCGAATTCAAACCACCCCATGTGTAAGTCAACGCTGCGTCGAGTAGTGTAGCCAGCGGGTATGACATTTGTAGACGGAATTCCTGTATACAGCGGTATATGACCTCGTATGGATTGCGGACGTAGACGATCGATAGCAAACTCTTCAGTTTCCGGGTTATCGACCACTCTGGATAGTGATCGTTTAATACCAGGAATAGTGTCTTGTTCTGAAACCTGAGCTTCCTTATCGTCTCTTCCTTCAGATCTACAACGGGTGAAAGCAGGACGTGTACGAGGCTGAACTCGTCCTGCGGATTATCAAGAAAACGCAGCAGGTGGAGCATGAACTGGACATCCGGTTCATCAAGAATACTGGCACGTGTGTGACTTACGCACGCGATCCCTGATGAAGAAAGAACGTCGGCTAGATCTTGTGCGAATTCATTCTTCCTTGTGAGAACAGCGATATCGTCGAGCGCATAACCGTAATCATCCGTGAGTTCCTCGATTAACGAACGTGTCTTTTGCATAACGGCTTCAATGCCTTCCGCCTTGACCGAAAAGTTCCCGATCTCCTCGATACGCACCCAACCGCCCCCGTTGCCGGGCCTTGCCTGATCTTTCTTGTCCAGAATCGTATTGATGAAATCTACTATCTCCTGCTTCGTCCTGTAGTTCACGACCAGCTCATCATTCTCTATTTTACCTTCATACCTTTTTTTTACATATTCAAAGAGTTCGGGCGCACCGCCACGCCAACGAAAGATCGACTGGTGGGGGTCTCCGACGTAGAACAGACTCTTTGTTCCCGGATCGACCGCAGTTATCTCATCTATGATCGGTTCGAGAATCTCGACCTGGTGAAGGCTCGTATCCTGGAACTCATCGATCAACAGATGGCTTATTTCCGCCCCGAGCTTGAAATAGAGGTAATCGGTATCCGGGCTCTTCACCAACGCCCTCAAGGTGTACGCTTCTATATCGCTGAAACTCAATGCATTCTCCCTATTCTTGGCCCGCTGGAAAAATTCGTGGATACCGAGGATGGGTTTCACATGTACCAACATTTCGCGCTGAGAAAGAGTCTCGGCGTAAAGTTGGCAAGAATCTATCACGTTGCTCACTATTTCGCGAAACCGTACCGGCTCGTCGAGTCGTTCTATGAAATCGCGGATGTATTTCTTGCTTTCGATTCCTTTGTCAAGGAATTCGCCAAAAAAAGGTTCGAGTGCTGCTGCATCGCGACTGTCTAGGGCTCCTTCGATCTTGGCGAGGAGATTCGTAAGATTAGTGTTCATCTTGCCTGTGGTCTTTGTCAGGGCAGCATCTTTATGTTCATGGAAAAACGCCACGAACTTTTGCAGTGAATCCGCAAACGCAGCCGAACGTCCCGCGGTCTCATCTTTTATTTGACGTTCGCGCCTGACCAGTCGGTCGAAAAAATCCATCCAGTTGATCAGGTTCTTATAGAGCCCATCAATACCGCTCTTCAAACCCCTGCCTCTGTGCTCCATCATATCGCTGAGTGCTCTCAGAACGGTCTTATCCCTGCCCGCCGCCTCGAAGAAATCATCTATTGCCTGCAGCAATAGTACATTCTCACGGGATTCATCCAGGATATCATAACCGGGCATGATGTCCGCCGCAAAAGGAATACAGGAGAGGAACGACGCGAAGAGGCTGTGGAACGTCGAAATATGCAGATCTGACAGATTACTGAGCAACCGCATCCTGCGGTCTCTTGCCCGTTCGTTGATGTCAGGAAATATCCGATTGAAGTAATCGAGCACATCATTTTCAGATTCGTCCATTCCGCTCCCGGCGCATAGAACATCGAGGTAACGCAGGATGCGGTTCTTCATCTCGAATGCCGCCGCGTTGGTAAACGTTATCGCATAAAGCGATTCAAGGGGAAATCCATTATCATGGAGGTAGAGCATTAGAAAGCGCTTCGTGAGCGCGTGGGTCTTTCCCGACCCCGCGGCCGAGATTAGCGCGATGTTCTTAATCGGAATGGCCACAGATCTCTCCGCACATTTGCCTATAAGCACAGTATTTACATTGCTCGGGGTTTCCCGTCTGCATGAACGCCACATCGGGGTCAAGAATCTTCTTGATGGTCGGGATGAGTATTTCCTGTCGGAAACCGTTCAAGTAATTTTCTACATCTTTACCTTCAACGATATTTTTGGTCTGGGGTTTAACATCAATTGTGTAGTAGAGCATTCCGCCGATTACGTCGAAATGTTCCTTCGAGAAGATTAGTGCATACATGGGCAACTGAAAGGCGTTGAAATCTTTGCCGATCTCGTATTCTCTCTTTCTCGGCAACCTACCCGTTTTGTAATCAATGATGTAGTACTTGTTGTCGAGTATGTCGATACGGTCCGGGACGCCTGTAAGTCGAACCAAAATGTTGCTCACCGAAATATGGTATTTCGCTTTGCGCTCGAGCGCAGCTTTGAATATCTCAAAGCCTTGATCGAAACGTTCCTGTTCATTCGCCAAGAAACTCTTCAGGTGCCGTTTATAGATTTCCGCATCGAGAAAGGCAACCGCCCGGGGCTTGCGCGCGAGGTTCCGGCCATGAGTGATCGCTTTATCGAATTCCCGTTCCAGAAGTGCAACAGCCTTGTCCATTTCACTTCGCTTGAAGCCACGGGGATAATGGCGTGCATAGAAAAATTGCAGCGCCGAGTGAATAATGCTCCCCCACTCGAGTGCGCCCGGTTCCTCGACTATCTCCGGGGGTTCGGTTACTTCCAGGATATGTTTTAGATAATAACCGTACGGACATGACCGGTAGTCAGAAAGCGCCGTCGGGCTGAGACCGCGCTGCTGAACCTTCCTGTATATTATCTTCAGCAATTCGCCGGTCTTCTTGACGGCACGCGCGGGCATCATTACCGCACTGCGCTCCAGCTTGGTGACTGCATCATCATGCCGCATGCCGGGAAACGCAAGCGTTATGAATCGCGAAGCGATATCTCTGTCTTCTTCTGCCACATAAGATATATAGATCTCTTTCTTACCTTTGATCAATTCGGTGAAGTAATAATAGAACAGATTTTCACGCTGCTGACTGAATGGCAGACGAGCCGCGCGCCTCAGGGCTTGATTCACGAACATATCCTTCTCGCTGTGTTTCGGGAACACGCCTTCGTTCATTGACGGCAGGATCAGGCAATCGAAATCAAGATTCCGGGCTTCGAGCAGGCCGATGACCTGCACCCCCCGCATGGGGTCACTTTGAACACGATAACGTCCATCCTCGAGCACACGTAGCACGAATTCAAGCATCGCGATACCTTTTGGCAGACGTTTCTCCCAAACACGCAGACCCGCGAGTTCGTGCAATCGGTCCAAGAACTCCATGATACCAGGTGAACTTTTTTTCATCACTTCCTGATTGTACAAGAGCACATCGTTCAACAATTTCACAATACCATCGATGTATTCATTGAATCCCATTTCGGCGCTGACTACGGCGGAGCAACGATTCACAAATTCGATCAATAGATTAAACTCATCTGGGAACCTGCCGTCCTCAAAGTAGTTGAACCTTCCCTCGATCATTGCCGCCTCAAGCGCGTATACAAGAGGACGCATCTGCTGGCCATCGATTACCGCGTTCTTCACAAGAGGATGAAGCATAAACGAGAAGAATTCCCGGAAATGACCACCAGTCTTGATGACTTCATGCAACTGACCAAGAAAGGAATACAGCGACAAATGCGTAAATGGCAACCCCGCAGACAGGTTATACTCAATGCCCAATGCCTCCAGGCTCTCAGTGACTGAAAAAAGTATCTTCTCGTCGGACAGGACAAGGCCGATACGGTGTAGTTCCTTGTACCGCTTGGCAACACTTTGTAGAACAGATCGCAGGTGAAAGGTCTGCTGCGCTTCGGTCTTCAAGGCGCGAATGTGGACGACCGGATCGACAGGCAATGGGCCAACAAGAGTCGAAGCCTGCTGCGGATCAGCGCCAAGCTGCTTGAACAGTCTGTTATGAACATGGAATGCGTCATGGATGTCATTTGTCATTCTTAACTCATCGGGCGCGCACGAGTGTAGCACCAGTTCTGACGGATGGTCTTCAAGAATCTTGCTGACGAGTCTCGCTTCTACCGCGGTCAAGGCCGCCAAGCCACCGATGATTACGTAGTCAAACCCAGCAAGGATTTCGGCGCTGATGTTTTCGTTGACGACGCTGTTCATATCGACATTGTCGCTTGCGCCGGCATCGGTAAGCGCATTCCTGTATCCATTGTAGATCGCCTTGAGAATAGGGAGTTCGTCTTCGGTATACTTCTCAGGATAGTGGCCGATCGCACTCTGTTCGTGTAGGCTGTCCAGCGTTACGCGTTCCCTTGCCAGTTCGTCGAAAAAATCAAGGAGACGGTCACCAATGGAAATGAATCTGATGAAAGGTAAATCGCGCCACAATTCAATCTTGAGCAAATCGATCGTGTTCTTTAGAATGAAATTCCGTTCTAGAGAATTTATCAGTCGCGCCCGCCTGCCACCGCTTCTTTCATAGACGTAGGCGAGCAACTCATCGACCGTTTTCATGGTAGGTGGAATTATACCACTGCACTCATTGGCTTCGAGTAAATAACGCCGAAAATAGAATTTGTTTCGTTGAGAAGGAAATACCATTAGAAGATTTGAGAAATCAGGTGCCCGGGACTCGAATTTGACCTTTACGTATTCGGCCAGCACCTTCAGAAACGGCTGTTCGATCGGGATTATCTTTATTTTATCCTGAGTCGCTTGCATACTCCATATTATAGATATTAAGTATATGAAGTCAAATGAAGTAGGGAAACCACTGCGGTATGGATGATCGGAGTCTTACCCTACATAAAAGAAGGGCGATTCGCTCTTTCTTTTGCTTCTTCTTCGGCTTTACGCTGCTCCAATTTCTTCTTGATGTATTCCTCGCGTGATTTCTTGTCGGATTTTTGTATTACTATCGAAAGGATCCAGAGCAAGAGAACCACGCCCAGAGCGATTAAAATATATTTCACGATCCCACCTCCTGCATTACACCATATTATAGCGCTGTGCTCAGCACTGTCAATGATCCACGCCTTCACACGGGAATGGAGAAGATGCAGAAATATACTTTCACATCATCCTCGCCCCTACGTGGTGAGGTGGATTGACATCGAAAAAAGCGGACGTATAATTGGCCGTGCCTACGCATAAGACCAATATATTCATATCATTCGACATCGAAGGAATCAGTGCGGTGTCGTCGTGGCGGGAGGTCAAGAAGGATTCTGTCGACCTTGCCCGCATTCGCAGTATCGCGACTGCAGAAGTCAACGCAGCGATCCGAGGCGCCAGGATGAGCAAGCAGCCCGTGGGATCGATAACGATATGCGATGCCCATGCGTCGGGCGAGAATGTTATTATCGAAGATCTTGAACCCGGTGTGACGCTTATAAAAGGCACGCCGCGCAAGTACTACATGATGCATGGGATCAGTAAAGAATACGATGTGGTTTTCCTGATCGGATACCACGCCATGGCAGGCACCAAGGCTGGCGGCATGGACCATACTTACTCGTCCGCTTCTATCTACAGCGTCAAGATAAACGGTCGGTCCGTCGGCGAAACCGAAATCAATGCTGCCCTCGCTGGTTTCTACCGCGTACCAGTAGGCCTGGTCAGTGGTGATGACCGTTTGATCGATGAAGCAACACTTTTCTTGGGTAGACAGGTAGAAACGGTGATTACCAAGTACGGCATATCGAGATCCGCGGCCCGATGTCGACACCCCCGGGACGTTCATAAGGAGATCGAAGCCAAGGCTGCAAAGGCAATCCAGAAGCTGAGGGAACTGAAACCTTTCACCTTTAAATTACCGATCCGCGCCGAAATCGATCTCGTGAGTTCCAGCATCGCTGATGTCGTCGAAATGGTACCCGGAATAAAGAGAGTGAATGGACGGAGATTCGTCTTCAGGGCAAAGGATATACTCGAATTCTACCGTATCCTGCGCCTCATGTGTTGTCTGGGCATGTACGCGAACACTGTCCTGGTGTAAATGGTAGAAGGTTTACATTTTTAATCATAGGCCATCGCTCCCATCTATCGTATCATCACTGAAATCGATCTGCGAAGTATAGAAAGTTTAAAAGTTTATGCCTGTCCCCGAGGTTAGAATAGGCTCATCTGCGATTCGGTCGGTTTTTCTTCTTCGAATATCCTGACCGTGCCGAACTCTCCGTCGTAACCCGGTTTGATAATCAAATCGCCCCGGCGCGTCCGGTCCACGCCCAGCGCAATGCGTTCCTGGGTATTGTTCTGCAAATCGGAGATCGGAACGTTGAGCAAGATCTCGAACTCATTCCCGAATACGCCACACATCCTCCGATACTCATTCTTCACGCCCACCGTGTCACGGCCGACGCCCATTGCCTCGGCAATGATCTCTTCCAGAGGGATGAGGTTCTTATATGGTATCGCGTTTTCCGGGACAAAACCCTCTTCTCGATCCCCTAAGCTCTCGACCCGATGCAAGACCCCGATCGTCAGGCTGCGCGAACATACCGGACACAGATTATTGTTGAACCGTGACTCCCGCGGCGACAAACGAACATCGCACTTCCGGTGCCCGTCGAAGTGATACTTGCCCTCCTCGGGATAGAATTCGATCGTGTAAAGAAAGCGCTTCCGGTCTTTGTTCTTCAACACATCGCGTAATCCGAAATAATTGAGTTCCTCGCTAAAGACATTCACCTCTCGACCCAACCGCGTTGGCGAATGTGCGTCGGAATTTGAAATCAGCGTATAATCATCCAGGACCGAAAGACGCCAATTCATTGCCGGGTCCGAAGAAAGGCCCGTCTCCATCGCAAAGACCCGATCCTTCAGGTCACCGAAGCATTCTTCGATCGAATCGAAACCAGAATTCGAACCGAATAGCGAAAACCACGGCGTCCAGATATGGGCCGGCACCAGGAATATGTCCGTCGAAATGTCAAGGAGTGCCTTCAGCATTTCGCACGTATCGAGTGACAGTATGGGCCTGCCGTCCGACTGCAGCTTGCCGTAGCGTCCCACGTACTCCGTGATCTTCTCAACCGTGTCGAAATCAGGGGCGAAAATGATATTGTGCAGCCGCCGCAGTTTCCCGTTCTTCGTGTATATGTTGTTCACCTCGACATTGAGCACGAATTTCACACCACCGTACTCGAAGACTCCGTCGCCCGGTTTGAGATACTTCTTCAGTTCTTTCTGCCACTCGGGATGCGTGAAATCAGCAGTACCGACCATACCGATGCCTTTGAGTTTTGCATATTCGGCGATCTTCGGGATGATCATTTCTTGTGACGTAGCGCGCGAAAAGCGCGAATGTATGTGCAAATCGGCAATCATCATTTTCTCCACACTCCCATGATGCGAAGATCGAGCTCCGTCGCCGGGACAAAAGTCAGATGGCGGTAGAGTTCACCACTAAAACCGGCATCCCGCAAAAGTGCCGCGATGACGGTCAACTGATAGCCACGCTCCTGGTGAAATTCCGACATCTCGAATTCCTCCCCATTTCGCCGCGCGTGCAAGGTGATATTTAACGAAGATACGTTTTCGATCGGATTGAAAGTGTTGGTCCAAACAGAAAACAACCCCTCATCCCTGCGTTGGAAGCTGTTATTACCCCACTCATCGCGCAGTGAGTGGATAGTGTTCATATCGAATATGAATACACCATCGTCGCGCAGCGCACGACGAACGCAACGGAAACAGGACAACAATTCTGCCTCTGTCAGAAGATAGTTCAGGCTATCGTAGAGACACGTTATGACCGGTACCTGTCTAGCAAGACTGAAATTCCGCATGTCACCACTGAGGAGCAGCACGTTTTCTCTCCCTGACAATTTTTTCTGGCACACCTGGAGCATTTCAAATGATCTGTCGAGCCCGAACACATTGTATCCCCTCTCGACCCACAATTCCAGACAGACTCCGGTCCCGCAGGCAACGTCGAAAATACACCTCTCGTCGATATTGTTCAACTTGATTATTTTCTCGATATAGGAAACCCAACTCGAGTAGTTCACAAAAGACATCAACCTGTCGTAATATGGCGCGATCGTGGTGAAAGGTTTACTACATGAGTTTGATTTCATAATTGGGCGACTCTTTGGTTATTGTGATATCATGCGGATGACTCTCTCGTAACCCGGCAACGCTGATCTTAACGAACTTCGCCTTTGCCCGCAGTTCCTTGATGTTACGTGCTCCGCAATAACCCAAACCCTGTTTCACGCCGCCCACGAGTTGGAATATTACCTCCCTCACCAGGCCCCGATAAGGCACTCTTCCTTCCACTCCTTCAGGTACGTACTTCCGTGCGCCCTCCTGAAAATACCGATCGGCCGACCCCCTTGACATCGCACCGAGAGAACCCATTGCTCGGTATTCCTTGTAGCGGCGACCCTCGAGCAGTATCGTCTCACCGGGACTCTCCTCTGTACCGGCGAAGAGATTGCCGGTCATAACGCTCCATGCACCACACGCAAGGGCTTTCACGATGTCGCCCGAGTACCTGATGCCGCCATCGGCGATGATCGGTATGTTCCTCTTCGAGGCGATGCGGGCGCAATCCATGATTGCGCTTATCTGTGGCACACCGATGCCTGCAACGACCCGGGTCGTGCAGATCGATCCCGGCCCAATACCTACCTTGATCGCGTCGACATCCAGTCTGACGAGTTCGCTCGCCGCCTCAGCCGTGCCGATATTTCCAACAACGAGCTGGACCTTGTCAAATTTCTTCCTCATCCTCCTGGCCAGTCCGATGACGCTCTTTGAGTGAGCATGCGCAGTGTCAATGACGATCGCGTCGACACCGGCTTCCACCAGTGCCTCGGCACGTTCTTCGGTCCTTCGATCCGTGCCGATGGCCGCAGCGCACCGCAACCTGCCCATCTTGTCGACGGTCGCGTTCGGATGCTCCATTTTCTTTATGATATCCTTCACCGTAATGAGACCCTTGAGCCTGCCATTTCGGTCTACGATCGGTAGCTTCTCGATGCGGTATTTCTTAAGAATTTTCTGTGCCTTCTCGAGACTCGTTCCCTCGGGTGCCGTGATGAGTTTCTCGCGCGTCATGATCTCCTTGACCTTACGTCCGAGGTTCTTCTCGAAGATTATATCGCGGTTCGTCAAAATACCCACGATCTTCCTGTTCTTGTCGATAACCACAACGCCAGATATCGAGTATTTCTCCATCAGTTCGCTGACCAGTCGGATCGGAGACTCCTCATCGACCGTAATGGGATTCATGATCATACCGCTTTCGGCGCGCTTCACCTTCTTCACCTCGGACTGCTGATCCTCGATCGTCATATTCTTATGGATTACACCGATTCCGCCTTCCTGGGCAAGGGCGATTGCCATGACCGATTCAGTCACCGTATCCATTGCTGCGCTTACAATCGGAACGTTCAGCTTGATATTTCGTGAGAACTTAGTGGCGACCGTGCAATCCTGCGGCAGTACTTCAGAGTATTGGGGAATTAACAAAACATCATCAAATGTGAGACCTTCTTTGATATTAACGCTTACCATTAACAATTATAATGATTTTTCCTCATCCGTCAAGGAAAAAAGGTTAATGAGAGATTCACGCCTTGTGCCCTGCAATGTATCTAACAGAATCTCTGCGATCTGTGTCTTTATCGCCGCAGTCAAAGTGAAACAACTGCGCTGTTTCACTTCGGGACGAACCAGAGCCCGGAAACCTCCTTCTCGGCATTGTATACGACCTTCACGTTAACGCTTGCACGTTCGAAAGCACATGTTACGTACACAACATCGTGCCCTTGCTCTTTCTTCTGGCTGACACCTTCGATCCTGTCGAACGGTCCGACCTGCTGCAACAATGAAAGCCAGGCTTGTGCAAGCTTGTCCTCGGGCATCACTCCCTTCATCGTATCGTCGAACTTTGCCGCGGCGGCTATATAATCGCCTCTGACGAGCATCTCGACGAACTCTTTACCCGAACCCGTGTAGTCGGGCGTCGTCGTGACCTGGCCCTGATCGCAGTAGACACAGAATATGGCTGACAGCACAAATATGGCAACGGACAGTTTCATCATTCCTCCCTTTCACACATATAAATAGTAACGCTAATATCGATGCCGAACACCATTAGAATAATTATAGAGATATGTTGCTCAAGGTCAACAATCGGCCGCCCTGGGTGATACGATGCTGCACCTGCTGTGTCTAATTCACCCCCAGGTGCTTATACTCTACCCGCGCAAGGCGTCATATGTCATCTCTCAATCGCTCCTGACACTCTTTCAGCACTTCCGCAATGATTTCTGATTGACAATGCTAGGTTTCCGAATAGAATCTTATTGATAAGGATCTTATGAATGATATCTCAAGACGTGATTTTATGAAGTATTGTAGTGTCGGCGCGTCAGAGTTAGTGCTCATGCCGAATATATTCTGTATAAAATTCTATTGATGGAGGTCTCATGAAAGATATTTCCAGACGCGATTTCATAAAATATTGCGGTGTCGGCGCACTGGGGCTGGTACTGAAGCCGAACCTGATCTACGGCAACGTACCAGATGGCCAGCGTGCGAGTGATGTAATACAATGTTTTCACGAAAATGCAACGAGCGGTTCCACGATCAATGAATCTGTTGTACAAATCATGATGGATGAATCGATAAAGACCCTGACCGGTATCAGTAGTGTCGGCGAAGCCTGGAAATCGATCTTCCCCGGCATCACAGAGAACAGTGTGATCAGCATTAAGGTGAACACTATAAATCATTACTTGCCTACCCATCCGCAGTTTGTCGAGCGCATCATCAACGGGCTTGTCCAGATGCCTTTTGGTGGACCGAATTTTCCGAGGAACAATGTCATCGTCTGGGACCGAACAAATACCGAGCTGATGCAGGCCGGCTACACAATCTATGACGGCAGCGATCCGGACACGGCACGCTGTTTCGGAACGAACCATTCTGGAATCGGCCATAACTACTCAATGCCCCTCGACGTTGATGGCGTCACCAGTTATCCCAGCCGCATCCTGACCGACATGACCGATTTTCTCATCAATGCCGCAGTCCTGAAAGACCACGTCGGCGCACAAATAACCCTGACCATGAAGAATCACTACGGCTCTGTGAACAACCCCGGTCAGCTGCACAACGGCTATTCCTACACCTGTAACCCCGACATACCGGCGCTCAACCAGCAGATCCGGGATGTCATAGTACCCAACCATATCCAGAAGATCTTCATCGTCGACGCTCTCTTTGGCTCGTATTCAGGTGGACCGAGCGGTTTTCCTAATTTTACTCCCAATAAACTACTCATGAGTTTCGACCCGGTAGCATGTGATTTTCATGGGCAACATGTAATAAATGAAGAACGCGCCCTGCACCAACTGCCGGCACTATCTGCGCCACATATACCAACTGCTGCTGGATCGCCATACAACCTCGGCACAATGGACGTCAATCTGATCGAGATCAATAATCCACCCGGTGTAAACGAGCTGGCCAAATCCGCGGTATCGAACGGATCCATCCAGGTCACACCGAATCCTTTCAGTAAGAGAACGACGATATTACTTTCGGCGAACGAGCGGTCGCCGGTTTACATCGATCTGATCAACCCTGCCGGCCGTGTCGTAGATCGCATCTTTGCCGGCAGCCTCACTCCGGGTGACCATCGTATCGAATATATCCTAAGAAAGAAAGTCGCCGCCGGTAATTATTTCATTAAAGTCCACGGCAACGGAGGTAATGTCGTGAAAAAAGTAACGATCATTAATTAGGAGGTAATGTGACCAGATTAGTGCAATTTGGCTTTTTAGTGATGCTCCTTGTCTTCTGCACCAGCGAAAATGGACCGACCATCATCGACGTTGTCGATCTGATTCCCGACACCGGTGACATCAGTGGTTGGGCACAGAGCGGTGAGATGGAGGTTGCGGAGAACGAAACACAACTCTGGGATTTGATCGACGGTGCCGGCATAGTGTTCCTTGACCACGGTTTCGTGAAATGCGCGTTCCAGGAATTCAGTGGAGAGGTTCTAAGCACACCCTGCATAGTGCTCCTGCGGGCATTTGACATGGGTGACACGACCAATGCCTATGCAGTATACCATGACAACCGTCTTGAGCTCGGAGATGAAATACCCTGGACCGATACGGGACATGCCGGAGTCGAGGCACGGATCGAAACCTCCTCGCTCTATCACAAGATCGAAATGTGGCACGACCGATTCTTCGTCGATATCACAATCACCAATGTGACACTTGAAGCCTTGAATGTAGCGAAACTCTTCGCTCTTAATGTCTCCGACGCCATCACTCAGACGACGGCCAATCCGGAGTAGTAGCATGGATGGAATTACACGCAGAGAATTCATCAAGATCGGCGCCGGAGCCGCGATCTTCTCGCTCCTGCCCAAGTCGCTCATCGCCACAGAAAATAATGCAGGCCCGATGATCGGCGTGGCAGAAGGCGACAATTCAAAACTTGTCCGGGCAGCGGTCGACCTGGTCGGCGGCATCGATAGGTTTGTGAAATCAGGCGACACCGTATGCATCAAGCCCAACCTCTCTTTTGCCTCGAACATCGATTGTGCTGCGACAACGAATCCGGCAATAGTGAGGCAGATGGTACAACTCTGCCTCGACGCAAATGCCTCAAGGGTCATCGTCATGGACCATACCATTCACGACGCGACGCTCTGCGTCGAACGCAGCCGCATCGAGGAGGCGATCATCGACAAGAAGGTGAGCCTCGTAACGCTGCAGCAGGAGCGCCAATATGCCGAAACCGAAGTCCCGGGCGGAGTCGAGCTCACTACGATCGGCGTCGCCAAGGCGATCCAGAACGCCGACGTGTTGATCAACATGCCGGTGGCGAAGTCGCACTCGGCTACGGGTGTAAGCTTCGGTTTGAAGGGTTTGATGGGATTGATCTGGGACCGCGGCTACCTTCACCGGGTCAACCTCGACCGCGCAATTGCCGAGCTCGCCACGGTAATAAAACCGGATCTCACCGTAGTCGATGCAACGAAGGCCCTCACCACCGGCGGACCCGGCGGTCCTGGGAAAACGGTCATTCTCAACAAGGTCGTTGCCGGCATCGACCCTGTGGCGGTCGATTCTTACGCCGTCCGTATCGCTCAGTGGTATAAGAAATCCTGGAGTGGAAATCAGGTGAAGCATATCCGGGCGGCAGCCGAACTCGGTCTCGGCGAGATCGACACCGCCAAAATGAGAATTAAAGAAGTCCGAGTTTAGAGCTAGTGCCGGGGAGGCAATACTGAGGGGCAAGAGGACACGCGCTATCCGTTGGCTCATTCAATTGTCCTTACTCGGCTTCTTCATCCTTGCGTTCATCCAAACGCGATACAGCGTACCGGTCACATTTCAGAATCTATTCTTCAGATTCGACCCGCTCATCTTCATTGTCGTCAGCATCGCCTACCGTACCGTTCTCTCCGCATCGCTGTTATCGATATCGATCATTGCCGCGACGCTCGTCTTCGGGCGATTCTTCTGCGGATTCGTCTGCCCGCTAGGCACAACGATCGACGTCTTCGGCATTTTCTCAAGGAAAGAAGTTGGTCGGAAAACGAAACTGAAACATTTGAAATACATGATTCTGATATTTCTCGTTGTCGGAGCCATCCTCGGTGTATCATTCCTCCACTTTCTCGAGCCACTCGTCATATTCGAAAGGTCCTTGACCCTATTCCTGCATCCTGTTGTTGCATACGTTTCCGGGCTCTTCGGTCTTGGATCTGCGAGGGTCTACACAGAATCGATGATCGCTGTCCTCGTCTTTGCCCTTATTCTTGGTCTCGACTTCATCAGCCAGAGATTCTGGTGCCGGAATCTTTGCCCGCTTGGCGGATTACTTGCCTCGATATCGAAGTTGGCTCCTTTCAAGATCATATTCGGTGAAGGCTGCACACAATGCGGCATATGCGAGAAGATCTGTCCGATGGACGCAATATCCGTCGATTCGACATTGGTTGACACCGGAGAATGCATCGATTGCCTCAGATGTATCAACGAATGCCCGCAGAAAGTCTTCACCTACAAATTAGGACGCGCATCCTCGCCTCTCGACCTGAACCGCCGGCAATTGATCGGCGCGATCGGAACGAGCATCATCGTGGCGCCTCTTGCCAGAACTCTACTCCACAGGAGGCTGTTGGGAACACTCATCCGGCCCCCTGGATCAATACCCGAACCCGATTTCCTCAACACCTGCATCCATTGCGGCAAGTGCATGAAGGTATGTCCGACGAACGGGCTGCAGCCGTGTATACTGGAGTCCGGAGTGAACGGGCTGTGGACTCCTAGGCTCATTTCCCGTATTGGCGGCTGTGAGAAAAACTGCAATCTGTGCGGGCAGGTATGTCCTACCTCAGCCATCAGGAATCTTACGCCCGAGGAGAAAACTTTTGCCAAGATCGGTACTGCGGTTATCGACCGCGCACGCTGCATTGCCTGGGAACAGGACCGCGTCTGCCTCATTTGTGACGAGGCATGTCCCTATAATGCCATCAGCTCCCTCAATGAAACGATACGTGGGACGACATTGCTCAGGCCATTTGTCGACGAGCGCATATGTACGGGGTGCGGGTTATGCGAGGCACGCTGCCCGATCGAGGGACGTGCCGCAATCGAAGTCTTCTCCATCGGCGAAGAACGAAAGCGGCGCGGTTCATACATCACGGAAGAGAAAATCCGATTGCGCGCTCTTGAGGAAAAAGAAGAAGACATACCCGCCGGTTTTATAATCGACAATTGATTTCTTTATTAGTAATCCTTGTAAGCTTCACTCAGAAAGTTATCGCTGACAATCCGGTCATCCTCGACGGTATAGGCAGCCGTTACGCATCAGAATATGTCCTCATCACGACTCCAGCAGGTATCTACACATTCGACCGAAACGCCGAGACGTGGAAGGTCATAACAACCGCGCACGGGCTGCCGGACAACGATGTACATCTAATGGGAATCGATCAAGGCATTCTGTGGGTAGTTACCGAGCAGGGGCTTGCATCGGCCGACATTCGACTGAACGACTGGCTGACCTACCAGATGCCAGGCATGGTCAACGGCATCACCTTTGACGAAAACTATGTTTGGGTCGCGGGTGATTTTGGACTGAAGAGATTTGACAAATACGTAGAACAGTGGGAAGATATCGATACCATGCCTGCGCAGGACATCTTTTTTGACAAAAAATATCTGTGGATTGCCACCACGCAAGGGATCCGCCGATACAACCTACAATTCGAAAGGTTCGAGGACATAACGGCGGCACCAAAGATGAATTTCTACCACATAATCGAAACAAGGTCGAAGATCTGGTTTCTGGCACATGATATGTTCGTAGTACACGACCGGAATGCTGAATCGTGGGCCGAGCATAGTGCGTTTGATGTCGATGATTATGCAGTATTCGGCGATTCAGTATACATTGTGAGCAATAATACAGTAATTCTGTTCGATCCGAAAACAAACTCCTGGAATCCTTTTGTCGATGTCGAGGGTCTCGGGGAGATCAACGGCGTGGCGACCAATCCACAATTCTCAAACAATATCTCTTTTGCGACAAACCAGGGTCTATTCCTTTATGACCCGCTCGAGAAGGCGCGCGTGGTCTATAACCGAGCTAACGGCATGTTCGACGACTCCATATCCGATTCCTACGAATCGTCCAAGTATATCTTTGCGATCGGACGTGAGCGCCTGCAATTCTACGACAAGGGAACGTCCATCTGGCACGTAGAAGAATTCACCGCGACCAGGGGGATGAGAACAAAGATCCTGCGCTACGATGAAGCAGGCCTGCATCTCGATGCGGTCGAAGGAATGGATTTGAGGCTGCAAGGAAGGGCGTACTATTCGATTTCTGGAGATTTTGCGGACAGCATCGATTGGGATGACTACTCGACAATTAACCTCCGACTCATTGCGCAGCATCAGAGTAATCGAGCCCTTTCGGTGTACTACGATGACACCGATAAAGAAGACACGTTGTATGGCTTCGGATACCGTGGTCTTGAAACTGATTTCATTCATCGCATCAACGGAGGATTCATCGAATCCGAGTACTATGAGTTCGACCTGGTGCCTGGATTTTCCACCTTCGGAGCCAATCTCAAACTTCGCCATCGAGAGCACGGACTCACGGCTCAAGGCGGCCAATTGAAGTCGAGTTACCAGAGTGATTTCTTCTACGGAAGATCCTTCGAAAAACGCGGTGCGCTGCTCGACACTGATTTCTCGAAGAATTCATTTTTCAATATTCCGGAAGCGCACCTCGTCACACGCGAAGGCACGGACACGATATTCGTCGACGATCGCCTTGCGACCACGAATGACATCGGTACGAGAACCGGTTACATTGTGGCCGGTATTATCGGCGATTTCGACGTGATGATCAACGGTCTCGACTACTTCATCGACTATCAGGCCGGTACGCTGCAGCTCCTCAGGCCGGTTGGAGAAGACCACATCGTCGTCCTGCGCGCCGATGGTCAAGAGATCATTATTCAATCCGACTCGGTACGCGACAATACGGTCGTGAACACCTACGTGTTAGGGCCTGGCATGATTCCCGGTTCGCTCGAGCTCCGGATAACCGATACACTCGGTGCAGACCACCCTCTTAGCGAATTTGGCATAGACAATGATAATGACAACAAGGTCGATCCACAGTTCATCAATCATCGTTTAGGCTACCTCTCATTCCCGCAGCCACGACCGTTCCCGGACGAAGTCTACACTCAACAACTTCACATTTATCTTATGGACTATACTTTCACTACCCGTACAGTCTTCTATACACTAAGTAAACAGCCGGTACTGACCGGCAGCGAAACGATTGTGGTTGACGGCGAGGAGATGATCCGCAACTACCACTACTACATAGATTACACAAACGGCAACGTTCTATTCCTCAGTGAGGAGACCGTGTCCGACTTCAGCGAGGTTGAAATCCAGTACGTAGCCATCGAGAGAACGCGTACCGATCCTTTCTACTCGGTCCAGCCGAATATCAAGTTGACCGACAACATAAATGTGGCTCCTGGCTATAGCTCGATCGCGGACGAAAATATCTTTCACCTTTCCGGAAAGTACCAGGGCGGAAAAGAAAGGAAATCGCTTACATTCGTGCCGCAAATCGGGATAACCGAGGACAAGGATTACGCCCAGGAATATCGACTCGTCGCGAACTATAACATGTTCACTCTTAACGCCAACTACCGCAACTTCTCAGACCGTTTCGAGTCGTTCGGCTTGACCGAAAGGAGACACGGCTTTCTCCGGCACAGCGGCGCGATCTCGCTGGGGGTCGAACCCTTTGATCAATTACGTTTAACTACAAACTTGAAAAAAGAGACGCTTGTCGATTCGGTTAGCAACTTGAACAAAACCGAATATATCTCCGGAAAGGTCGAATACTTGAACACCACCCTTCCCAACGGATTCCTCCTCATCGCCAGGAGCACCCTACCCGACTATGAAAACACCCGTCTCCAGGGTAGGGCTAACTATTCATTCGCGGTCGCCGGCAACAGGATCGTGCTGACCTCCTCTGCGCGCAACGATTTCTTCAATTTCGACGAAGGAAATGAGAAGAGGATATTCGAGTACACCGCTAGCGCAAACCTGGCATTGCGATTTCCAGTGGGCATCGATCTCTACACATACAATAACAACCTCTACTCCGGAGATTACCGTGAAAAGATCGAAAACGAAACGCGCGTAGCTCTGAACATCGACGCAATACCGGGGTTATACTACACAGGCAACTACCAGCAGAAGAGAGAGACATTTTTCCTTCCCGACGCAAAGGATGTGTCGATAGTCAATTACACGTACAACAATTTAAATATCGCGCCGGGACGCTGGTACGCCCCGCTGAATGTCATCAATTTTGCCTTTGGCACCGGTGAGAATTTTGACGAATATCTCGGCACCCTGCCTCCGGACCGCGAACTCCCGTCGTTCATATTCCGTCCGATCGACAAAGATATCACCGCACTTTCTGATCTGCGCAACATGTATGCAAGAGTGTTTCTGATCCCGTTTGCCAACCTCAACGTGCAGCTGCAGCGATCGGTAAACAAAAGCGGCAGCGCCCGCTATGATACACCCATTCTCCGGCCGACCTACGTCGATGAAATAAGGGCAGAGTACGAACAAGCGCAGATCGGATTTCTTACCGCAGTTTTCAACCGGAGCGAAAGCAGGTACTATCCGACGAAGACCGCAACAAACGCATATCTCGAGTGGACAAAACCATGGTCGGGCAAGCTTAGAACGAAATTGAGCACCAACCTCAGAGCGGACATCGATGAATATCCAACCCTCCAAGCGCGCAATACCGAATCTACGGTCAAATTGGAAGCACTGTGGCGTTTTGGCGGGAGGTCCTACATAAATGTCGGTGTGGGCGGCCGGAGACAGGATAGATACACAACCGGCGTAAGCAACTCGCTACTCCCGGGCTGCACCGTTTACCTCAATATCATAGAATTTCTGTATATGCAGTTCGACTATGAAGCGAATATTCTGCTCGGTGATTCAACAACCCATTTTGCATCCGCCAGGATCACCGGCTCCTTCTAATCAACCCCAATTCTGTCAATTCTTGACAGTACAAGAATAGTAACTATAATTACCCATTGAAGATAGGAGGTTTTATGCGGTACGTGAGATTGGGTATACCTATTTTTCTGGCTTTACTCGTACTTATAGGTTGCCCTAGGAGACAAGTAGTACAACCGACCGAAGAAGTGGTAGTTGAGGAAGTTCCCGAAGAAGTGATCATTGAGGAACCAGCCAAACCGCCATTTATGGTGCAGCGCATTTTCTTCGATTTTGACAAGTCTGACATACGTGCTGACGCGGCCGAAATACTGAAAAAGAACGCCCAGATGCTTGAGCTCTACCCTGAAGTCACAATCATCATAGAAGGTCACTGCTGCGAGATCGGCACTGCCGAATACAACCTTGCCCTCGGCGAGAGGCGTGCAAAAGCTGCTCAAGACTACCTGCTGATGCTCGGTGTTACCCCGGCGCGGTTTTCCACCATCAGTTACGGTGAAGAGAGACCGCTCGATCCCGAGATTCTCGAGCGAAATCGCCGATGCGAATTCCGGAGCAACTAACAAGTCCACTCAAGCGAATCAAAATGCAAACAAAAGAAATAAGAACATATCTTCAACTGCTGACGCTCGTGCTGGTCGTATTCGCCAGCACGGGCTGCTTCAGCAGACAAAGGTTCAGCAATTATGGCTGGCAGCTCGACAGCCTGAAATACTACACGCGTAGATTGGACAGCCTGCTGGTCGTTCAGAGCACTGAGATCGCGCAATTGAGTACCGACCTGTACACGAAGACGAATGAACTGAGCCAGAAATTCGACATGCTAAACTCACGCCTCGGTGAATCGGAAACCCAAATCACCCAGCTCTACAGTAAGATCAATCCGAGCCAGAGAGTGCTTGCCGATTCAGAGGCAATAGCACAGGTCAGCCCAGAGACACGCCTGCTCTACGAATCCGCCTACAAGAATTACGTTAAAGGCAACTATCAACAGGCTATCGATGGGTTCGGAGCATATCAAAAGGCAGCGCACGACGGCCCGCTGGTGGACAATGCCCTGTACTGGATTGGCGAATCACACGCGGCACTCGGGCAGTTGCAGAGGGCCGTGAATGCCCTGCAGGAACTGGTATCCAAATACCCGAACAGCCCGCGTGTGCCCACAGCACTTTACCGTATGGGGATCATCTACGAGGAAGCCAAAGACCAAAAGAGTGCAAGATACTACTACAACCAGGTGATAAGGGACTTTCCGAATTCGCCTGAGGCTGCTTTGGCCCGCAGCAAACTGCAATAACCATGAACATATTCAGAATCTTTTTGGACTCGAGCATTGCCGCTCAGACGATAATGGTCATCCTCGTAATCTTCTCGGTCTGGTCCTGGGCAATATTCCTGAAAAAATCAATAGAATTTTCAAGAGTTAGACGGCAAACGAAGAAATTTCTTTCAAGCTACACTTTCCACAAGGACATCAAAGAATGGGAGAACTACGGTCATCAGCTCAAGGACAATCCATACGGCCGGGTTCTTGCCAGCGGGCTGGACGAATTCAGAAAACTGAAGGTCCGAGTCAGTGCGCACCTGATGCACCAGAAAGAGCAGCATAAGGAAAGAGGTTTCATCAATGAACTCTCCGATAACATCCGCCTGGCAATGGAGCGGGCGAAGATTGACGAAATAACCGAACTCGAAGCCTCTTTGCCCACGCTCAGCACTTTCGTCAGCGTCAGTCCTTTTCTGGGACTGCTCGGAACCGTGTGGGGTATCATGCTGGCATTTCTGGAGATCCGGGCACGCGGATCGGCACACATCACCATTGTCGCGCCGGGTATATCCGACGCATTGATTACAACGGTGTACGGGCTTCTCGTCGCCATCCCGGCACTCATATTCCATAACATCTTCCGGAGCCGCAGTAATAAGTACAGCGGGGAACTCGACAAATTCGTCAGTGAAATATACTCCGTTTTGAGAAAGGAATTACTAACCCTGTCTGGATGAACAATAAGGGACTGATCTCGGAGATAAACATCACCTCCCTGGCCGATGTCAGCATCACGCTGCTCGTAATATTCATCATTACAGCACCGATGATGACTCCGGGAATAGATGTCAACCTGCCCCGGACCGACGCCTCTTTGCCGCATGATGAAGAGGGGGTCACGGTTTCGATCAACCAGGCACAAGAAATATACGTCGACAATGACAAGATCGCGCTCGAAAAATTCGAAGGCAAAATCCGGCAGATCCTAAACAGTAAGCCCCCCGGTATCATCGTCTACCTGCGTGCGGATAAAGAAGTCGATTACGGTTTTGTCGTCGAGATCGTGGGTAGGTTGCGCAAGGCGGGCGTTAAGGAATTGGGGCTTGTGGCAGAGATACCTCAGGGATGAACCGGTTTCATTTTCTGTCCATTGTTCTGCACGTTACCATTCTCGCTGCACTCTTCGTTTCAAGTCGCGCCGATTTCAAAACCCTGCCCAAACTCGAGGTCTACAAAGTCAGCCTCGCACCCCTACCGCAGCCGAAAGTGATAAGCCCCGAACAGGCAACGGACGAAATAAAAGAAATAATACCGGAAGAAAAACCCGAGGAAAAAGCACCACCTAAGAAGGATGAGAAGAAACCAGAACCCCCGAAGAAGCCGGTTGAAAAGAAGGCCGAGGAAACGGTCAAGAAAGGTTTGCCCGATATAAAACCCAAGATCTATACGGGTAGCGGACGGGGGTTTACATATTCTTATTACCTTAATATCCTGCTCAATAAGATCAGCAGGAACTGGCACAATCCTTTCCGGGGCCAGAACGTGGTAATGAAAAGCATCGTCTATTTCGAGGTCGACAAGGACGGCAACATCTACAGCGTGCGCCTCGAAGATCGATCGGGCAATGAACTCTATGATGAAACGACAATGCGGGCAGTGATCGCCACGAAATCGCTGCCTCCCCTTCCCGATGAATTCGGTGACGATTATTTGAAGGTGCACCTCGAATTCCTGACGGCGCAGTGAAATACCCGTTGATTCTCGTACTGCTGGCGGCAAGCGCACTACCGGCACAGGACATATACCTCCGGCTCACCGACTACGGTGGAGGTAAGATCAATCTCGTCCTTGAACCGTTCACGGTCGAGGGACCAACATCAGGCAGCGATTTCACTCGCAGGGCCGCGGTAGTCGAAGATGTTCTCGGTAATGATCTCGAATATTCACTCTATTTCGAAATCGTCGCCGATACTACTTTCCTGCAAAAAGGCACCGAAGGTGTAGTGCTCAGAGCCACTGCAGCGAACGAGAAAATTTCCGTGCGCCTCGAAGATTTTGATACGCGCGAAAAAATATCGGAACGTTCTTATGACATCGAGAAAGATCCTCGGAGAACCGCTCACACCATCGCCGATGAAGTGATAAAGATATTGACCGGAGAGAAGGGAATTGCTTCGACCCGAATTCTCTTTTCCTACAGGAAGTCAGGCGGCAAAGAGATCGGGATGATCGACTACGACGGCTACAACTTTACGCGTATTACAAACAACGACAATATCAACCTCTTTCCTTCATGGGCTCCCGACGGAAAACGTCTGTTGTTCTCTACCTATACCAACGACCGCCTCAACATCTACGTCTACGATATTTCGGAGCGTACGACTACATCACTGTCATCATTCAGAGGCTTGAATTTCGCACCATGCTGGTCCCCCGATGGAACGAAGATATGCATGAGCCTCTCCAAAGACGGGAATGCTGAGATATACGTCCTCGATCTCGAAACAAAGAAATTACACCGCCTGACCAACAACTCAGCGATCGACACATCTCCAACATTCTCACCGAACAGCCGCGAGATCGCTTTCGTCTCTGATCGTTCGGGTAACCCGCAGATCTATGTAATGGACACTCACGGCGGCAATGTCAGGCGCATGACGTTCCACGGTAATTACAACACATCACCTGCCTGGTCACCGCGCGGTGATATAATAGTATACGTATCCAGAGAGAAGGACAACTCCCAGCAGATCTACGTCACCGACCCTACAGACTTCAGTCCGATGCGCATCACCTATCTAGCCAACAACGAAGAACCTGCCTGGTCGCCCGATGGACTCCACATCGTATTCACATCGAATCGCACCGGGCAGTATGAACTCTACACAATGAACTGGGATGGTTCAAGATTACGCAAATTGACGACCGGGATTACAGCCAACGCACCAGACTGGTCACCGCTTGCGGAGTAAGGTACTATTACCCTCAGGCAGGGTATCGTACTCGGTTACTCCTTGAATCACCATCTGTCCTCCATCGTTTATTATCTCAAACAAGCTATTCCCGATCGGGAACTCAGCCCAGTAAAGCAGGACATGATATAGCCCAAAATCTAAAATCACGTTACTGAACATATCAACGATCATCGTATCCGCGCCCGCTGCAACCGGAACACTATCGCGCGCCAATTCCTCCTCATCCATGAAAAGTGCAATCGTAATTTCGAGAGGAGAATCGAAATGATCCACAAATTCGGCACGCATTCGCAGGCCGACCAGGTAGCCAGAGGTATTGTACCACCCAAGGACCGGATAAGCCATGTAAAGCGACGGGGGCGTGCTGAAATCTTCATTGCCCGGATCATAGGGATTGATCCGTTCGCGGCAGGAAATTGCGAGCAACATCAAAGCGAGTAGATATTTCGTTCGCATCTCGTCCTCCTAAAAACCTTTTTCAAAGCCGACAATGACCCTTGAATTGTACGCGTACTGGAGATCGACCCGCGGTCTGAAGTTAGTTGAACGCTCTACGCTGTCCTGCCTGAACTGGTAATAGACTGCTCGGGCGATGAAGACAACCGCGCCAATTGCGAGAATATTCCTCATATTATCGTAGTGCCGCACCCTATCCCACTCCTCCAGAGCAGAACTCATCGTTTCGCTCCCCAGATACGCATCGTATGCATCATTCGCTTTCAACTGACAAATTCCCATAGCCCCTATACATGCACTGCCGATCAGAGTGCTCACCAAGACTTTACGGGAATGGTCGTGAGCAACCTCATCCCCGGTGACTGTAGTATCCGCCGTCGCGGACACTAAGATGATGGAGACCACCAATTGTATCATCATGCCTCCTTTTTGATCTGCTTCTCAAGAATGCCTGAGTGAGTAACGAAGATAACAGATAAAACATAACAATTAGCGACGTAATACGCAGCCAATGAACGAGATAGTATAGTAACCAGGCATGGGTTGTCAATAATGCCCGAGAAACGGCGAGTCTCCATGACATTCTATACCTGAACCAGGCTCGTGCTATTGACTTGGCGCCTATTATGGATAACCTAAGACAAGTGATCCGCCAAAGCAGCAAAAACAACGGACATGTTTAACCTTCTCCGAAAAAAAGGAATTCTCTTCCTGGGTCTTTCAAACACCATTTCCCAACTCGGTGATCGTCTGACCCACATGGTCATCATTACTCTGATCGGAGTCATGTTTCCAGGTCGCATCTCTGCCTTCAGTGAATTCTCTATCACTTTCTCACTGCCAATAATAATCCTGTCCCCTTTTGCAGGGGTCTTCGTCGACCACTGGAACAAACAGACGATCATGCTCCGCTGCCACTTGATCCAAGCTGTTCTCATTTTCATAACCCCGTTCTTTATCATGCTTACCAACAGCATCACTCCGGTCTGGGTGCTCGTCGTTTTGTTCTTTTCTCTGGATCTCTTCAATAATACATCTAAAAACAGCGTCATTCCGGATCTGGTTGATTACGATCAACTCGTCCCGGCCAACTCAATAATCATCACGTTGGCCCGCGCCGCAACCTTCATCGGTATGGTCGGCGGCGGCTATCTCATTCAATGGGTTGGCTGGCAAGCGGGCTTCTTCATCGACGCATCGACCCACCTCATTGCCGGACTCCTCGTTCTCGGAATGGGTGCAAAGACCATGTTCGCACCGGTTCGGCCGGTCGACTTCTCGCTATCCAGAGAACTGAGGAAATCGATGAATACTTTCCTGAGCGATCTGAAGGAGTTGGGATTGCTACTCGTCAGAGACCGGATGGTCATCCTCGTCATGATATCCGTATTCGTTCTCCCCTTCGTTTCCGCAGTAGCATACACTGTGTTGATATTCCTGGTCCAGCAGGAATTCGGCATGGGCACGCCCGGTGTCGGGTTGCTCGGAGGGCTCATTGGTGTCGGCATGCTATGCGGTGCAATTCTGATCGGCTATTTCGGAAAACATGTCGGCCGCGGGTTGATATTGATCTATAGCGTTGCTTTGCTTGCCGTCTTCCTTTTCTTCGGACCACATTTCATTACTCCGGTTTACCTATACATCATATCGTTCGTGGTGGGTATCGTCTACTCATTCATCGGGATCGCGCAGGATACAATCCTCCAGGAAGATGTGGCAAGTGGCATCCGGGGACGCATCTTCGCGACAAAAGAATTCATAGTGAACGTCACGTTTCTCGCAGGGGCGGTTATGGTCGGAGCGATCTCCAACCTTCTCGATCCGTTCATGATCATACGTCTTGTCAGCATCATTCTTCTTGCGATCACAGTCTTCGCAATAATCGTTTACCGCTCGATTCCCTATGAGATACGGTCGAAATTGTAGCAGAAAGGCTGTGTTGTATACATGGAGAAAGGAAGGAAGTGTATGCTCGATGCCATAAGATTCGGTGTCTCAATGAGCAGAGAACTGATCAGGAGTTTTGACCGGTTAATAAAGGAAACGGGTTATCCCAATCGCTCCGAAGCGATCCGAGATCTAATCCGCGAGCGATTGGTGCAGCAGGAGTTGCAATCCATGAATCGAACGACCGTGGGAACGATCACCATCGTGTACAGCCACGATGTTCGCGAACTGACCGAGATGCTCACCGACCTGCAGCACCGATATCACAAGCACATAATCTCGACCATGCACATTCATCTCGACCGCCACAACTGCCTCGAGGTATTGGTGGTCAGGGGCAAAGGTCGAGTAATAAGGAATATCGCCGACCGCCTGCTGAGCACAAAAGGGGTGAAGCACGGTAAACTGACGACGACTACGACCGGACGGGCCCTCCGGTAGACCCAAAATACTCGTAAGTCGTATTCGTGACATAACCGTAGCCTTTGATGACGATACGGGCTTCGTGACCGTCAAACGAATTCGCCTACGCTTGACACGGTAATACCGTTAGCTATAATTGCCCATCGGGGCGTGGCGCAGTTGGCTTAGCGCGCCAGCTTGGGGTGCTGGAGGTCGTCGGTTCAAATCCGATCGCCCCGATCTGAACATAAATTCCGAGCACCAAACAGCATCACGATCCTAAAATCCAATGACAAAGAATGTTTCGATATTTGTATTTTGAATTTGAGATTTGCTTAGTATTTCGGATTTCGATGTTAGAATTTGTGAAAATTCGCCAAACGAATTTTCAAATCTCTCCTGCTTTTTTCAGACCGTACTTGGCGCACAACGGACCGACAAGTTCATATATTACCGTTGTCGCGGTGATCGTCGTGAAGATCAGTTCACCGTATTTTGGGTACAATGTCTTTGCGCTCAGTGCAACACCGAGGGCGACTCCGGCTTGCGGCACCAGTCCCCAAGCAAGATTTCTGCTTATGTTCGCTCCGGCCCCGGAAATATGTGCACCAATTCGTACGCCGATGAACTTACCGACAACCCTGAAGATGATGTAGAGAGCGCCCATGACGCCGACCTGTGGCAGAATACCGATCTCGAGATTCGCACCCACGAGGACGAAGAAACCCAAGAATAGAACCATGTCGACCCTGCGGAGCGCTTTGAAGAAGAGCTCGCTTTCCCTAACGATATTCGCAACGACCAGTCCGAAAGCAATGTTCGTCAGCAACGGCGACAACTTGAATCTCACGGCCAATCCGACCGCCAGCATGATGAACCCGACAGCAATGATCAAGACCTCATCGGTGCTGGCAATGAACCGGGTAATCACATACAACCCAACTGCCAGGGAACCACCGAGTATCAAGGCCAAGCATACCTCGGCAACGGCATGAATAAGCACGGTGGAACTGAACACACCGACACGCAGTGCACTCGCCGTCGTTATCGCCAGCGCCGAGAATATCAGACACCAGGCATCGTCGATGGCCACTACCCTCAACAGCATATCGGTCACGGGGCCGCTCGCCCGGTATTCCCTGACCACCATCACCGTCGCTGCCGGCGCCGTTGCCGCGGCCGCGGCGCCCAGCACAAATGCCGGATGTATTGGTATCTTTTGCAGGATATGGTAGACGACCATGACGACTGTAACAACGACCCATGCGCAGGCCGCCTCCAGCACCGAGATCCAAATCACCGGTTTGCCCGCGGCCTTCAGATCTTTTAGTTTAAAATTGGCTCCGAGAGCGAATGCTATTATACCCAATACAAAATTGGTCACGAAATCAGACGCTGCCATCAGCCTTGAGGGGATGAGATTGAATATCCGTGGACCGATAATAATGCCGACCAATAAGTAGGCGGTGACCGCAGGAAAATGGATTCGCCGCAGCAGTTTGGCACCCACGTACGCGCAGATAATGATGAGTGCGATACCAAAAATACTATTCAGATGGTGATATCTCCCCAGCCCTGACCAGACTGTACTTGGTCAATAACGGTCCGGCCAGCTCGAAAATCACAGACGTCGCGGCGATTATGGTAAAGATGTAGTTGCCCAGATCAGGAAACGTCACCTTTGCGACAAGTCCTATGCCCAATGCAACACCGGCCTGCGGTGTTAGGCTCAATCCCAACCAGTTCTTCACGCTCTTCGGCGCATTGCTGATCTTCGCGCCAATCCTTGCTCCGTATACTTTGCCGACCATACGGAACGCAACGTATAGAATTCCTGCTATCCCCATTTTATACAAAATACTGAAATCGAGATGTGCACCGGATATGATAAAGAAAACCAGGTACAATGGCGTATCAACCGAACGTAAGACCTCGAAGAACTTATAGTTCTCGCGCCGCATGTTGACCAGTACAAGGCCCATCATCATCGCCGACAATAGCACCGACACTTCAAGGGCGATCGACAGACCTACATCGAGAAATAACAGACCGAGTGCGTAGACGAGCAACTCTTCGCTGGTCCGAACGAACCTGCTCAGTTTTGATGAAAGGTAACCAAGTACCCCACCGAGTAACAAGGCACCGAAGATCTCGCCAAGGCCCGCGAAGACGATCGACATCTGGAACACATCGGCGCGCATTGCGTTTCCAACCGCGATCGCCATAGCAGCAAAGATGAGACACCACGCATCATCAATCGCAACTACTTTCAGCAACAATTCGGTGAGTATCCCGCTCGCTCGGTATTCACGGATGACGAGCACCGTAGCCGCCGGCGCGGTAGCAGAAGCAGCAGCTCCCAGCACAATGGCGGGATAGATCGGCATATCAATTGTGATGAAATAAACGACCAAGGCGGAGGAAACGAGAACCCAGGCAAGAAGAGCGGCGCTCAGCGAGATCCACATTACCTGCTTCATACCCTGTCGCAAGTTATCCAGACGAAAATTCTCTCCCAGACTGAAGGCGATTAAACCCAAAACGAGATTCGAGAAAAATTCGGACGCAGTGAATATCTCCTCGGTGACAAGATTCAACAACTGGGGACCGATAAGAATACCGACGACCAGAAAAGCAGTTACGCTGGGAAGACGGACAAGTTTGAGGATACGCGCACCGACAAACCCCAGTAATAGAATTAGGCCGGCGCTGAGCAGACTATTCACTTGTTAGAATGTCGTGTTCTTTGAAGATGTAGACAAGGATGTCGAGCAACGACAACACGCCCACTAACTTCTTGTCCGAAACCACCGGAATTGTTTCGACATTATGAAGTCGCATTATCCGACGGGCTTCGCGTATGGTACTATCTTCTTTTATCGAAACGAAACTAGTATTGACGATGTCCGCTACGAGAATGAGTGTACCCATCTCCGGAGAGAGCTCCAGGTTTAGATCCTCGTCATCATTCTTTTCGACGAAGGGCATCCTTTCCACTATCTCGCTGACCGAGCGGGAAAACGGACGGAATATGTTCAGAATGCCTCGGTAATTAACGATCCCGAGCAGGGTGCTGTCATCCTCGACGACCGGAAGCATGTAGTGATTCGTCTTGCACATGATCTCGATCAAGTGCTGCAGAGTCGTTGAGGGACTGACCGTGGGCGCGTTCCGGCGCATCACGGTAGCGACCGGCAATTTCTCAATATCCATAAAGGATTATACTGAATAAAATTACCGTTTCAATACTCTTTGCGCGGGACTTGTTCCAACAGGAAAAGACACGGCTGCGGTTCGCTGTTGCTTCAGGCAAGGACGACTTTGTTGCGTCCGGACATCTTGCCATCGTACATTGCCTTGTCTGCCTTGCCGATGAGATCATCACGTGTCTTCGCATCGTCCGGATATGCGGCAACGCCCGAAGTCACGGTGATGTTGAATTTCTTGTTGCCGAAGGCATAGAAGGGCTCTCGACTTATTTCTGCTCTGATCCGTTCGGCGATCAATGCCGCTGTCTTCTTGTCAGTGTTCGGAAGCAAAACAATATACTCATCGCCTCCGTAACGCACGATCACATCGTTACCACGAACGACTCGGGCGATTCTTTCGCCGGCGATCTTCAGCGTTTCACTACCAACCAGATGGCCGAAATTATCGTTAACAAGTTTGAAAAAATCGATATCGAGAAAGATCAATGAAATAATGCCCTTCGTGTCTTTTCTTTCGATCAAGAAATTGTCGAGAAATTGATTGCAGTACCGCGTATTGCGCAGCTGGGTCAAGTCATCGATCTGACTGGCCTCTTCCATTTTCCTGTACAATTTGGCCTTCTCGAGGGCAATCGTAAGGTGAGCCACGAGGTTCTCGAAGATTTCGAACTCATCCTGCGTGAACGGCTCGCCGCCGATCTTATTGACGACTTCGACAACACCAATTATGCGATCCCGGCTCTTCATCGGCACGCAGAGGACCGATTTCGTGGTGAATTTGGTCTTGCGGTCCACCCCCGAGTAGAATCTGGGGTCTTTCGACACATCGGGAACGATCAAGGATTTACCATAGCGTGCCACCCAACCCGCGACACCCTGCCCAATCTTCAATCTCATGCCCAGAAGCTTCTTACCCGCCTTACCGGACGCTGCTTCGAAAACCAGCTCGTTCCTACTTTCGTTGAGGAGCAACACCGACCATCCTTCGGCTTTTATCAAATCCGCCGCTTTGACCATGATCGCGTTGAGTATCTCTTTCGGCTTGAGCGAAGAGTTGATCGCCTGGACGACTTCATTGAGCGTCTGCAGCACCTGCACCTTTTGCCTCAACGACAGCAGAGTCTGGCGGCCGTAGATCATCTCGTTTCTCCTACTGATTGCCTTTTCAATGACCCGCTGAAGAAAGTCAAGCCGGTATGGACGAAGCAGCAAACCGGCGATCCCTGCATAGATCGTCTTTTCGAAATTCACCGCCGTTACCCGGTCCGCTATCAGTATGACAGGTATGTCTTCGTACTGCTTCCTGAACTGGTCCAGTATCGCCAGCGCCGATTCATCGAGGATGAGAATATCGAACTTCTTTTTTCGATAGATCTTGCGCAATTCGTCGATACTGACGGTAGTCGTGCAATGTAACCCGAATTCGCGGAGATCTCTCGTGAGGGTCGTAAGCCTAAGGTGGTCCGGATCGAATACTATTGCCTGCATCAAAGAGTCAAAACTTCATATAGCATCTTAATTCTTCTATCATCATCATATATGTTGCCATGCTC
>CP070705.1:2273059-2297753 GCA_020349965.1 Caldifarciminota bacterium
ACGATCTTCTTGTTCGCTTTTGCCAATTCCACCAGGGTGTCACCGAAGACGGCAGTGTATGAAATCGCTTTTTCTCCGACCTCTCCAGTTTCGACGCAATATTTGCCGATACCGTGAAATGTCTCCGGTTTCCTCTCCGCGGGTTGATAACCCTTTCCCTTTTTGGTCACGACATGTACAAACCGCGGTCCACGAATCTCCTTTAGCCTCGAAAATGTATCGATGAGTTCGCCGAGTTTATGGCCGTTCAGGGGACCGATATATCTGAAGCCGAGTTCCTCGAAGATCACCGAAGGCGCGACAAGACCCTTGAGCCCTTCTTGTATGCGCTTTGCCAGATTCCTTCCCCGATCCCTGAAATACGGAGGGAAGCGGCCGAGGAACTTCCACAGGTCGTCGCGGAACCGGTTGTATGTTCTCGTCGTTATGACCTTGTTCAAATATTGCGACAGGGCGCCGACACTCTCGCCGATCGAGTGTTCGTTATCATTGAGCACCACTATCACGTCTTTCTTTAGGTGGCCGATGTGGTTTAGTGCTTCGAAAGCCATCCCGGCCCCGAGCGAGCCATCGCCAATAACGCTGACGATATCATAGTTGTCGCCGCGATAGTCGCGTGCAAGGGCAAAACCAGTGGCTGCAGAAAGTGATGTCGAGGAATGGCCGGTATCGAAGACATCGTACTTGGATTCTAATCGCTTGGGGAACCCACTGATCCCCTTGTAGGTACGCAGTGTGTGAAATCTGGGCGCACGCCCCGTGATCAACTTCTGTGCATACGTTTGGTGGCCTACATCCCAGATGATCTTGTCGCGTTCGGCATCAAAGACACGATATAAAGCCAGGGTCAGTTCAACAACACCAAGCGACGGTGCCACGTGCCCACCGGTGCATGCACAGGTACGTACTATCTGCTCACGAATCTCGGCCGCCAGGGCCTCCAATTCGCGAAGGGATAGTGCCCTCAGATCTCCTGGTGCTTTAATTCTCTTCAGAATGCTCAAATGGTCACTCCGATCTCAACATGAACGGCGCAGGACGAAATCGGTAATGCGGCAAAATATGTCAAACTCTTCGCCGAGTGCCGAGAATTTGGTCTTGGTCAAATCGGCATACCGTTTTGCCCTGAATCGCGCGCCCTCAACACCATACACGGCAGGTGCAGAGACCTTGCCGCTTGCTTGATCCTTACCCGGTGTCTTGCCCAGTAAGTGCTTTACGCCAACTACGTCCAGGATATCATCGGTGTATTGAAAAAGCACGCCCAGACAGATCCCTGCCTCATGGAGCTTGCTGATTCTATCTTTCGGTGCTTTTGCCATTATCGCGCCAACTTCGATTGCCACGGCAATAAATTTCGCCGTCTTGTTCAAGTGAATCCTCCTCATTGTCTTAGGCAGCTTCTCCTTGTCACCGATGTCGAGCATCTGTCCGTAAACCACACCGGCGGGTCCTACGGCCTCACTGACCGCACGGACCACGGCAAGCTTTTCTGCAGCTAAGCCTTCCCCTTTGCAGAAAAGATCAAAAGCATAGGCGTACAAGCCGTCCCCTGACAAAATGGCCATTGCTTCGCCGAATTTCTTGTGTGCCGCCGCCTTTCCTCTACGAAAATCGTCATCATCCATTGCCGGCAGATCATCGTGTATCAACGAATATGTGTGAATCAATTCAAGACCACACGCGATGGGCATGATCACGCCCATGTCTCGGCCGCCGTTGGCTTCGTAACTAGCCATGGCAAGGATCGGCCTTATGCGCTTGCCGCTTTCTACCGAGTAGTACATTATGTCGAACAGAGGATTTTCATCGGGAAAGAACTTACCAAGCGCCGCATCGACCAATGCCTTGTTATGCGCCAGATATTTCGTAACATCAATATTTCGCATGATATTTCAACGCGATAATTCTAATGCAAAATACTCTTTTGTCAATATGCGCGGTGTGAAAATCAATGAATCCAGCCTATTCTGCGATATTCCTTGTATACTTCTGTGATGATTCTTTTAGGATCAGGGAAATTACGGACCCACTCTATGCCCTCTTTGCGTTTCTTTCCGCGCAGATCGGCGTTGCTGAGTAGTTCGGAAAGTACTTCTTCGAAATTATCTTTCGTTGCATTCACGAACGGCTGTTTCGGCAAAAGTCTGTCATACTCTTCCGGTATTTCGGTTATCGTCGGAATACCGAGCGCGAGGAACTCGAGCCCGCTCCGCCCATAACCGGTTCCCGCGTAATTGCCAATTTGATCGATGCCGATGTCGCATGTTGCCTTCAACTCCATGCACCTGGAATGTGATACACCTTCAATGAGTAGAAATTCGAAATTCAAATGCCTCCTTACTCTATTCACGGCTTCGATGATATCAGCAGTACCTTTG
Source organism: Caldifarciminota bacterium (assembly GCA_020349965.1). Taxonomy (GTDB): domain Bacteria; phylum Hydrothermota; class Tepidihabitantia; order SM23-42; family SM23-42; genus SM23-42. The sequence goes on from CP070705.1 coordinate 2,275,441, forward strand.
GCGGTCCTGCGCGTGGGCGAATGCCCTACCCGCAAGACCTCATTCTCACGCACACGCGGTCTTATGCTTGCCCCTTCAAAGGGGATCGGCACGAAGACGAGTGACGGGTCGATCTTCGTGTGATCCAACTCCGATGTGAACCTTATCTGGGCATGTTCACGCAGGTGGGGATTCATGCCCCATTTCCTCAGTTCGCTTCCGAAGAAATGCGTAACGATCTTCTTACCTTTCAGCTTCTTCAGTATCCGGTCACCATAGATGAACGGTACATCGCCGTCAAAGTGATAGACATCGTAACTGTCAAACCCGTGACGGCGCCACGCCCGGCCCAACATATAAAGCCATGCGAAATCACGTGCTTTGTAGTACAATTTTTCAATCGACTTCTCGCCTTTGACCTTCAACCTCAACTCGGTCTCCAGTACGTTCACATTATGCCGCCCCATAATCTTCGCAAGTCCGCCCGTAGGGCCCGAATTGAGAAAGGGGTAGTACAGACATGTTCCATTCATGAATCCCAAGCGTGAGGGGACCATCGTGACTAATGCTCCCTCGTCCCCTAAATACGCGTGGCTCCTGCTCAACAAACCGGGGACGTCCTGGAAGTTCTCGAAAGAGACATGGAGAATACGCAAGAACTAATTCCTCCTCAATAACAAATTCTTCATCCTTATCTTCATCAGGCGCGAAAGTTTCTTCAGTTTCACCGGATCCGTGATCTTCTTGATACCATACTTGAATCCCTTCCAACCTCTGAATTTCCTCGAATAGATCCGCACCGCGATACGTTCCAGCTCGTCATATCCGAGTTGTGGTTGAGTCAACACGGGTACCGACCGTGTTTGAAGAACCCCCTCCAACCGTGGATCGTCGTAGGGCATGCTCCACTCAAAATCCTGGGGCATGAGATTGTTAGCACGTGCGTATTCCTCTAAATATGTACCAGGATAGATGCGCACACCGGCACCGCTGGCCAGGGTGGTTATTTCCCCGGCATGCTTGTCGATAAACGCGAAAGTCTTTTCCACATCTGCCACGGTCTCACCGATGTGCCCGAATGAGAAAAATACTTTGGTCCGAAGGCCAACACTATTGCACAAATCCAGTGTTTCGACTGCCTGGTTGATCCTGATGCCCTTGCGCATAAGGTCAAGAACACGCTGGCTTGCAGACTCGATCCCAAAATTCACATAGTAACATCCTGCATCTTTCATCTTCTCGAGCATATCACGATCGACTGTGCCGATCCTTATTTCGCACTCCCAGGGAAACTCAACGCGGCGGTCCAAGATCTCATCACAAAAATCATGTACGTGCTGCTTTTTCATCGTGAAGGTACTGTCAAAAATCTTTAAACCCTCATAACCGTACGTCCCGAGTAAGAAATCAATTTCGTCCACCATGCGTGATGCGGCATGGGTTGTAACTGTATGCCCGAACATCCGGCTCGCTGAGCAGAAGCTGCACCTGGCAAGGCACCCACGAGATGTGAGAAGTGATATCCCTCGGTTCCCGATGAATTCCATCTCCAGCGAATATCTATCCATGTTCAACAAGTGGTACGCTGGCCTTGGTAGATCATCGAGGGACGTGATACGAGTGGCTCGAGGTGTTTCGATTATATCATGGCCTTGTCTGAAACATATGCCGGGCACTTCATTCGGAGTCTTACCTCCAGACAGCTTATCGAGCAGGGCAACCGTCGTATACTCACCCTCGCCCTCTACAATGTAGTCTATATCAGTGATACGGCGAAGCGTATTTACCCCTGTGAAACTGGCATGCACGCCACCATAAATGGCGACTATTTCCCGTGCGTACTCCTTGGCATCCTTGGCCAAACGGAACGATTCGAAACGAGTGTGACTGGTTCCGGAAATGCCCAGGTATTTCGGGCGGTACAAACTGAGCCAGTACTTAAGAGGCTTCTCTTCTACCTCAAAATCCACTATGCGGACTGAATAGTCATGTTTCTCCAGATTGGACGCGATATATGCCAAGCCCAGCGGCGGCATCCGCTCGAAAAAAGCACCCTCTTCTTGTGGATTAACCAACAGAACATCTATCATAATTTATTGAGTCAGCCTTGAATGGCAGCGGGGGCATGCACGATAGAACATATTTCAGCGAGACCGCTACTTCATATGCGCAAACGACCGGCCGATAGCATCGTCGAACACTGTTTCCGCATATCCGATCTTCTCTCTTGCTTGTTTGCTGCTGCCCGTCAGCACGTGTTTACCAGCCTCCACCCTTTTCGGCGCTTTGCCAATTGCCTCACCTATCTTCTCTGCGAGCACGGCGACGCTTGTTTCGCTGCCGCAAATGTTGTAGATATCGCCTTCTTTCTGGTCCCGGGCATTGATCAAGGGAAGGACAGCGTCGTCCGCAAACGAAGGACTCACTTTGTTGTAGGCGCTTTGGAACGGCTCACCGGCTTCAATTGAACGTGCTAAGTCGAAGACGAACCCTTGTTCCAAACCGTGGCCAAAGGGGAAGAAGAGCCGGACGATACTTATCGTAAATGATCGTTTGTAGAATCTCAACAACATCTCTGCTTGGAATTTCGTCGTCCCGTAGAACCCCCGTGGCTCCAGAGCTGCTCCCTCTTCGATGTTTTCGCCCGTGCCATACACCTCCCCGCTGGATAGATAGGTAAAACTCTGGACACCGGCGGCCTTTGCCCAATCGAGTAGGAGCAAGGTCGCCAGTGCATTGGCCTTGAAGAGCTTTGAGAACCTTCCGCTGTATGCTTCAAAAAGGTGAAATACGTGTTTGATCCTTCTCGGCAATATCTTCTCAAGGATCGGGTCGTGTTCAAGCTTACAGAATCCATACTTTATATTCTTCTTGCCAAGAAAGGACATCGGCACATCCTTGGCCGTGGGAAAAATCGCGAAAACACTCTCACCCCTGCGCAGCAACTCCAAAATCAGACGCTCCCCAAAACCAAACGGATTCGTGATCAGATTGTCAAATTCCATATTGGATTATAACTGTGCTCCGGCAACCGTCAACCGACCCGCTCCAGCTTGCGACAAACAGAAGATATTCCTTAAGGTCACTGGACGACCCAGACCCTCTCCAATATGACCTTCTCAGTGGGGCGGTCAAATTGCCCGGTCTTGACATTACCGATCCGGTCTACGACATCCATGCCGTCTACAACCTGCCCGATTATTGTGTATCGACCATCGAGTCTTGGAAGTGGTTCCAGGCAGATATAGAATTGAGATCCGTTTGTATTCGGGCCGCGATTTGCCATCGCAAGAGTGCCCTTCAAATGCTTCTTACGAGGTGAAATCTCATCTTCAATCTCATAACCAGGATCACCTGTACCGTCGCCATTCGGACAGCCGCCCTGAATCACAAAGCCCTTTATGACCCGATGGAAGATGAGACCATTATAAAAGCCCTTGTCGGCCAATTCCATGATGTTCTTTACGTTCTTCGGCGCGTCACCCGGAAACAGTTCGATCGTGATTTCGCCGTAATCTTTCACTGAAATGTGCATCATTGGCGCACTCTCTTTCTTCGTCAATGAATCCTGTTCTTTCTGAGCACCGCAAGCCAAAACAAGGATAGCGGCTATCATCAAGTATTTCATCAAAGCCTCCTTAGTACGAACGTTGGATATTATAACCATTTACATGCCGAAGTCAAATATCACGAGACTGACAAACAGCCGCTGCTCCACTGTACCCGTTGTTGACAACGACCGAAAAATCAGTATAATTCACCGAATAGTAAAACTATTCAAAGGAGGATTCAAAGGCACATGAAGGAAATTACGCACGAAGATCTGAACAAGTTATTGGAAGAATCTCTGGTCACACCCAGAGAAGGTGATATCGTGAAGGCATCGATCATTAAACGAAGCCAGAACGGTGTACTCCTCAATCTGGGCCTCAAAGCCGAGGGATTTCTACCCCTCGAAGAATTCACCGATACGTCAGATGCCGAAGAGGGTAAAACCATATACGTGTATCTTGAGGCATATGAAGACCGCGACGGATTCCCCGTCATATCGAAGAAAAAGGCGGATTTTCAGCTTGCCTGGGACAAGATAAAACATATCTACGAAAATGGTGAAACTACCTCCTGTACGATCAAGAAACGTATCAAGGGAGGATATTCGGTCGATCTTATGGGAGTGGAAGCATTCCTCCCCAGCTCGCAGATTGAATACAAAGCCCAAGCAGACAGCGAATCGTTGATCGGATCGAAAGCTGATGTAAAGATCGTCAAGATTAACATGCTGCGCAAGAATATCGTCGTATCACGAAAGATGGCACTTGAAGAGGAACAGGCAAAGGCGCGAAAGCGCATATTCAGCAAAATGAAAGTTGGCGATATCATCGAAGGTACCGTTCGCAACCTCACCGACTTCGGAGCCTTCATTGACATCGGAGGGATCGATGCCTTGCTGCACATCACGGATATTTCGTGGCTTAAGATAACCCATCCGGCTGAGGTCGTTAAAGTAAACGACAAGATTAAGATCAAGGTCCTCATAATGGACCGCGAGACAGGACGGATCGCCGTCGGGCTAAAGCAATTGACCGCACATCCATGGGAGGCAATTGAGAAGAAGTATCCCGTCGGAACGAGGGTAAAGGGAAAGGTGACAAGTGTCGTTGACTATGGAGCCTTTGTCGAACTCGAAAAAGGTATCGAAGGACTGATCCACGTGTCCGAAATGTCATGGACCAAAGATGTCAAGGATCCTTCCTCCATCCTCAAAGCCGGCGACACGGTTGAAGCAGTCGTTCTGTCCATCGACCGCAACGAGCAGAGAATCTCGCTCGGCATGAAGCAAACCAAACCCGATCCATGGTCGACGGTCGACGAAAAACTAGAAGTGGGACAGAAAGTTGTGGTCAAAGTGACGAACCTCAAGGACTTCGGGGCCTTTGTTCAGATCATGGACGGCGTCGAGGGATTGATCCATGTCAATGATTTCTTCTGGGACAAGAAGGTCAAAAAAGCATCTGACTACCTGCGCAAGGGACAGAAGGTCGAGGCAGTGATCTGCTCGCTGGACCGTAAGAACCGCAGAATATCGTTGAGCATCAAGCATTGTAAAGAAGATCCATTCACCAAATTCGTTGAGACTTATCCCGAAGGTTCCAAGATAATGGGGAAGATAAGCGACATTCTACCCAAAGGTATTCGGCTCGTGCTCGAGGGTGGTGTCGAGGAATTCATCCCCGCAAATTATCTTGCGCGACGCGGTAAGAAACCGAAAGATCTGTACACACTCGGCGAAGAGATAGAGGTGACGGTTCGCAAGGTTAATTCCAGATTACGCAGGATAATATTGAGCGAAAAAGAGATCTTTAAAGCATCGCCGAAAAAGAAAGAACCGCCAAAGCCGGCGCCGGACAAATTCACCATCGGCGACATACTTGATTCTCAGAAACAGGTGGAAGAAAAAGAATAGCGTAACCGGCTTGCAAAAACTCATAAATCTCGGTTGTAAGCTCAATCAGTACGAGGGCTATTGCCTGCTCGAGGCATTTTCCGGAGTTGACGACCTGGTCATTGTAAACACCTGCTGCGTGACGAGAGAGGCCGAATTGAACTCACAGAAGAAATTCCGCCAGGCATGCCGTCAATTCCCCAACGCCACGATCATTGCAACGGGATGCGCCTGCCGAACTGATCCAGAAAGATTCAAAGGGGCAACGTATTTGATCGATAATGTTGACCGCAACACGACGATCAAGAATGTCATGCCCGTTCCAGACAAAGCCCGGTACTTTCTGAAGATCCAGGACGGATGTGATACCAAATGTTCGTACTGCATCGTCGCTCAAGTCCGCAGCCGGGTCGAAAGCAAGCCTTTGGCAGACATAGAACAGGAAATAATCTGGGCCCGCTCACTCGGTCATAGAGAGATCGTTCTCGTCGGCGCCAACATCGGCTTGTACGGCAGGGATTCGGGATCATCACTAAACGAGCTGCTCATGGCTCTGGGCGAAATAAAAGACTGCCCCCGCATACGGCTCTCATCGATAGAGCCATTCTTCATCACCCAGCAACTAATAGACACGATGAAACGGATCTCAGTGTGCCGGCATTTCCACATTCCAATCCAAAGCGCCGATGACGTCGTGCTCAAGAACATGAACCGTGCCTACGACCGCGCTCACCTTAAGAGAACGGTCGAGATGATACACAATAACTTCCAAGACGTAGCAATCGGCGCAGATGTCATCGTCGGATTCCCCGGTGAAGACGATGAACGTTTCATGAATACGTACAGGTTTCTCCAAGAACAGCCGTTCACCCACGTCCACGTCTTCCCCTACTCTCCTCGCCCCAGAACCGAAGCCTACCGCTTTGGAGACCCGGTGCCGAAAGCCGAAAAGAAAGACCGTCTGTGGAGATTAAAAGAACTCGTGAAGCAGAAGAACTATCAGTTCCGCAGGGGGATGGTGCACAAGAAATTCATGGTAACGGTCGAACATAAAGAAGAACGATGCTCCGGTTTGACCGACAACTACATAAAGGTTGGCATCGACGGTGAATGTGCCGAAAAGGAAATGATCGAGGTCATCATTGACTCTGTGACCGAAGACCGCACACACGGAGTGCGGACAGGTCGTGACACGCAAGTACGTTGATGGTAGGCAAATTCTACATCAAGACATTCGGCTGCCAGATGAATAAGAATGATTCGTTGATTGTGGACAAAATCCTTTCGGATCATGGCTTTGAGCAGACAAATGACAAGGAATCGGCCGATATCCTCATAATAAATACATGCACGGTGAGGGCTCACGCCGAAAACCGTGCGCTCGCTTACATCTCAGGGCTGAGAGCATGGCGTAGAGCCGGCAACAGGGTTGTCGCCGTAGTCGGATGTCTTGCCAAAGACCGGCAGGACAAAATATGCACGTCATTGGATTTTGTCGACCTCATATTGGGACCCGATTCGTACCGCAAGATCGGACAATATGCGACCGATGCCTTGCACTCAGAAACCAGGATAATCGACACTGAATTGAGCGGCGAAACCTATTACGGCATCCACGCTCCCAGCAGAACAGTTTCGGGGTATGTGTCGATCATGAGAGGGTGCAGCAACTACTGCTCTTATTGCGTTGTTCCCTATGTCCGCGGCAAGGCACGGTCCAGACCTGCGCAGGACATCTACGATGAAATCGCACATCTCGCAGGTTCGGGAATGAAAGATATCACACTCCTCGGGCAGAACGTGAACGAATATAAACATGAAAACATAGATTTCACCCAACTCCTGGAATATGCCGCAAAGATCCCCGGTGTTTTCAGGATCCGGTTCCTGACCTCTCATCCCAGAGACTTCAGCAAGGAAACGATTGAAGTCGTAAAAGCCAACCCGAGCATCTGCGAATGGTTTCACTTGCCGCTGCAATCAGGTAACGACCGTATTCTGGAGTTGATGAACCGCAAATACACAAAAGAACAATATCTCGAACTTGTAGCATACATTCGCAATGAGCTTCCCCGAGCAACCATTACAACGGATATTATCGTCGGTTTTCCGACCGAAACCGATGAGGAATTCAATGAAACGATCTTGCTCCTTGAGAAGGTGCGTTTTGACGACGCCTACACGTACCGCTACTCAACCCGGCCCGGCACAAAGGCTTGTAACTTAGAGTCACTCGATGAGAGAACGATCAAAGGACGCCTGAATGAACTCATCGGAGCGCAGCATAAGATAGTCAAGGAAAAGACCGAGGAAATGATCGGCAAGGAATACGAGATCCTTTTCGAGGGAGCAGCACGCGGCAATGCCTCGCGCGGAAAAACACGAGGGAACAAGGATGTCGTCGTGCAAGAACGAATCGCACCTGGGGAGATCAGGAACGTACTAATAAAGGAAGTAAAAGGACACACACCCATCGGCGAAGTGACGCAAGACGCGTAACGCAAGACGCTTCATGCGCTATGCTCTATGCGCGGATTATCACCGTCTCTCCGAAGCTCCATTTCTCCGGCGCGAATTTCGTTCAAATCTATGATTTGATTACGAAATTCAGTGTCCCGAAGACCAACGGGATGAGGGGTTCTCCGTTCCTCCGTTTCTCCCTATCTCAGACAAGTTGACTATCTACACATGCGGCTTATAATCGTCAATGAGGGGCGGTCCTATCTGGCTCATGCAACCTATCCCCTATTTCGGAGAAGAGATCCGGAGCGGCTGGATATACGAACCCAAGATCGACGGCTGGCGTATGCAGCTAATATGCAACAAAGCAGGCAAGCTCGAATGTTGGGGCAGGCGTCTCGAACGGAAGCCAAATTGGACATTGAAGTTGCATTACCTGCTCGAAACACTGGAAAGGATCATACCTCCAAATACATTGTTCGATTGTGAATTGTACTCTGAGGGCGGCAGAAGGTTCATTCCCTCTCTCTTCGCGCACAAACCAAAAGTCAGACCGATCGTCTACATATTCGACGTAGTATATCTTGACGGTAAGGACCTCAGCAAAAGAATACTGAAAAAACGCAAGGAATTCTTGGCAAAGATACCGTTCAGCAAACCGTTCTTCCGCCTCATGGGCAAGACACTGACCAACATAAAACGGGATTACGCCCGAGAAGTGAAGAATGGTCACGAGGGTATTGTCATGAAAAAACTGAATTCACGATATCTGATCGGCAAAGAAGCGCCGATAGCCACACAGGATTGGAGGAAGATAAAATGAGAAGGCAATTGCCGGCAATTCAGGGCAATACAAGACATGATTGAATGGGTACTTGTGGCAAGTAGAGGCGAATGGATAAGGATAACACGAAGAATGCTTCGTTCTGTGCAATTTTTGAAAAACATGTTTAGTTTTGGTATTTGGATGTGTCCCGAATTTCGATATTCGGGCTTCGATCATGTCCCTTTCAACCGGGCATCGTTACCGTCGAACGTCAACCGATTTTTATAAGGAGGGTCAATGAAAATTGGCAGATTTCAAGTAATGGCGACACTGCAAGCAGCCAGAGCATACGTGCTCGGCTTGCCCGTCGCCTCTGCAAAGTCATTCGGGCTCAATCGCGCTATCTTCTACGCTGCAGCAAAGCGCGGTTTCAAGGGCAAAGGAGTAATGAAAGCGCCGTCAGGATTCAAGTCGAAAGAAAAGTCTTATAGCGAACGCGACATAGAGAAAATGCAAAAGTCATTCACAATGACGAACATCGGTGACGAGGCGGCCTACAGCGTCGAGATCGGAGGCAAGAGATTCTTTGTCATCGGCAGTGAAGTACAATCACCCGATGATTTTGCGAAGCAGATCGCCGGCCGGTTCGGTAAGGGCTTCAGAGAGGCGTGGAAAGAGGCTGTGAAGATCTGCAAGGAACATGACAGAGGCGTGCTTCTTTCCCAGCGTTATTTCTATGAAGCGATCTACAAACCGCGGCGCGACGAGTTGTCGGAGAAGTGGACCGAGAAGTACGGGAGGTAATCATGTCACTTCTATTGGCCATACTTATTTCTGCATCGTCTTTTGACGTGGATTCCGTTCGTTACATCGCCATTGACAGATTGAAGGAAGGACGGTGGATTGAAGCTTATGAACATGCAACAATCATACTGGCTCACGATCCGGAAGACCTTTTTTCTCTTGGTCTACTAAAATACGCCGAATACAACGGACTGGTAGAATCTTTGAATCCCAAGTATTGGATGCTCATTACAGAATCGGCCAAGAAAATATTGGATTTCTGGGAGAAATTCAGCAGAACTGATTCTCTCAACCTTAATCTCTTGAAAGTCCTCGCCGTTGCGTCATTGGGTGATCCTGTAAGAGCATCCCCCTACATTGATCTCATCATCAAACTTGATACACTGAGCGCCGGCAACTACATGATGAAAGGGCACGTCGGACGGAGAACAGGCAACTACGACGACGCTATTCGGAATTACAAAAAGGCTTACGATCTCGATTCGACAATGAAAGATGCTCTCGTAATGCTGGGGAACGTGTACCTGCGTATGGACAATATCGATAGTGCATGCGTATGTTTTTCAACAATACCTCGCGGCCATCCTGATTACATCGTTTCGCGTGTATTCGAGATCTTGTGTCACCTGAAACTGGGTCGCATTGGGCAGGCAGAAACACTATTCGCCCGAATAGAACCTGATATAGAGGAGAACGAAGCAGTGTTCTATGGGTCCGGCTCCATAGGGACCTACATCGAAAGACTGCGGGCTGGCTCCATTCAAAAGACAGATACCCTGATCTTACTTACCACAGGCAAGTCTGAACCGGTGAGACCATTGAACGGGCAGAGTTTTGAAAAATATTGGCCGAAGATATGGCCTGTTGCTGTATTGACGTCGGACAACGTAGACTTCATATATGGCTCGCGTCGTATTACAGGGCCTAAAATGATCGAACTCAAACCCCCCCTATACCCCACAGAACTCAGACGCCAGAAAATCGAGGGAAGCGTGGCTATTGTAGCATTCAGTGATACCAATGGAAGCGTAATGCATGTTGAGGTTTATTCCTCATCTGGTCACCACGCCTTCGATGAGGCAGCGTTGGCAGTCGTCAGAAAAGCCAGACTTGAGCCTGCCCGCATATTAGGTATGCCGATAAGAACCTGGATATTCGTGCCGATCAATTTCAAATTGATGAGATGAAACTGCCTTGACTCAAGTGCAAAAGTCACTATATTAGAAAGACGGAGGCCTAATGAACGCCAACATATACTACTGGGATAAGGCAGGCAAGGAGAACACCGAGCGTACCATCGATGCAGCGTTGAATCGAGCCAAAGAACTGAACATCGAGCATTTTGTCGTTGCCTCATGTACCGGTGCTACGACAAAGGCATTGCTCGAAAAAGGCACGGGTATCTCGATCGTTTCCGTGTCACACCAGGTCGGATTCCGTGATCCGGGGAAACGTGAGATGGCCGGAGAAACCGAGGACGAATTGACGGAGAAAGGGGTCAACGTCTTCACCGGCACCCATTTCTTCGGCGGCCCCGGACGGGCAGTTAGAATGAAATTCGGCGGTCTGGAAGCAGATGAGCTGGCGGCCAACACACTGCGCATAATGGGACAGGGATTGAAGGTCGCGGTCGAAATCGCGGTCATGGCACTCGATGCCGGTTTGATTCCGTACGACCGGGAGGTCATTGCCATCGGCGGCACAGGACAGGGCGCAGATACCGCGATCGTGTGCCTGCCAAGACACGGCAAAGACTTTTTCTCGTTCGAAGTGCGCGAAATAATCTGCAAACCCCGCGTACTTAAATGAGATCCACTGTAGCAGTAGTCAAGACCTGTCCGGATACGGTCCTTGAGGACATTAATAGGGCAATGGCCTTAGCAGGAGTAAAACATCACCTTAAGAAGAACGTACCGACGATCCTAAAGGTCAACATCACATGGCATTTTTACTATCCTGCGTGTTCGACGACGCCATGGCAATTCGACGGAGCCGTATCTACCCTGAAGAATCTTGGTTATGGTCAATTAATACCGGCCCAAAACCGTACTGTAGTGATCAATCCTGAGCTGGGTGCCGAGAACAATCACCTTACCAGCGTCTTAAAGAAACACAATCTAAAGTTCGTCTATCTCTACAGGCCGGATACGGAGTGGATCAAATACAGGCCCAAAGCACGAATGATGGTCCTGGATAAAGTGTACAGAGACGGCATACAGATACCGAAGATGTTCATCGGCAAGAACGCAATTCATCTGCCAACGATGAAGACCCACGTGTTCACAACTATTACCGGAGCCATGAAAAATGCATTCGGCGGTCTGCTCAATGATAACCGCCACTGGACTCACTCGGTCATTCATGAAGCGCTCGTCGATCTGCTACAGATACAAAAGGAGATACATCCCGGCATATTCTGTCTGACTGACGGCACGATAGCCGGTGACGGCGCAGGGCCCCGGCTCATGAAACCGCATGTCAAGAATTTTATCCTGGCCAGTGGTGACTCAGTGGCGATCGACGCAATTACCGCAAAGATGATGGGCTTCGATCCGATGCAACTCAAGTTTCTCAACCTGGCCCATGAAAAGGGATTGGGAAGGGCGAAGCCGCATGAAATACGTATCGTCGGGGCAGATATCCGTAGCGTGAATTTTCACTTCAAGACGAAAGATACAATCGCATCCCGCGGACAAAAGGCAATATACTGGGGCAAGCTCAAACCGCTCGAACATCTGCTTCTACGTACGCCTATCGTACCGTGGTCTTTCCTTGCGTCGCGCTTCTATCACGACTTCTACTGGTACACTACACACGGCAAGAAGATTGCGGAAACATTCCAGCAGACCGCGTGGGGCAAACTATTCAAATCATACGCCAGATAGAGAATAACCAGAATGTAATATGCGCATGGGAAATTGCCATGATTAGGCAATTGACATCCTCTAATGGCTAAATATAATTCCACAAGCTACACCATAGCGGTGGATGATATTTGCAGTCCCACCCGGATGCGAATATTGTTACTCGGCTTGGAAGGAGGCAATTTGCAGGTCTATGGTAAGGTTAAGTGGTTCGATGGGAAGAAGGGATACGGTTTCATCGAGAATGAGGATGGGTCCGGTGACGTCTTCGTGCACTATGCCGATATCGCTGGTGAAGGATACCGGGTCCTTCGTGAAGGCGAGCGAGTTAAGTTCGAACTGAGTCAGACAGCCAAAGGCTCAAAAGCCACAAAGGTCGAACGCACTAACGAATAAACAACTGGCACAATCGTGTCCAAGGGGGTAACGGCAGCGTTGCCCCCTTTTTGTATATCCGTGAATAGCTATTCCAAAGTAATCTGTATTTTGAATACACGTGAGAACAAAACCGACCGATCTGTCAGAAAAACGTGCAAAACCTACACCACTGCGCAACGCTTCAGGCGTTGGCGTGGTGCGGTGTCCGCCGCACCTTGACACCAATTCTGATTATTGTTATAATTCTATGTGCATTTTCTGCGCATCATCGATGTAAACCTTAACCGTCTGGACGAATCCCTCAAACTCATTGAAGACATAGCAAGGTTCCACCTGGCAGACCGCAACCTGCTATCCAAGACAAGGAAGATCAGGTCTACGTTCCTCAAGTTAAAGCAGGTTTTGCCGATGAAAGCCGTTGTTGGCGCCCGCAAGAGTAATATTGACCTCGGGCGAAAAGCAGGATTTGATTCAAAATCACGGGTAAATACCACCGCCACGATACTGGCCAACCTTACCAGGGCCAAAGAAGCTTCGAGAACGATCGAAGAGATCTTGAAGACAAGCGACTTCCGGCTCAGCAATCAAATGAAAGAGATCAGGTTTCAGATCTATGATCTTGAGAAAGACGTGATCGTCCATGTCGAAAAAGAATTCGACCCCTACCTGCACGCGATCATTGATGAGCGGTATCTGCCTGTCCGCGACCTCGACAGGGTGATCCGAACCCTCGTGGCCGGCGGCGCAACAATGATTCAACTGAGGATCAAATCACTTAGCGACCGGATCTTCCTGAGAATCGCAAGGAGAATACGCAAAGCAATAGAAAAATCAGGTACAAAATTCATAGTCAATAACCGAACTGATATTGCTGTAGCTTGCAATGCCCATGGTGTACATCTCGGACAGGATGATATGACACCCCGGTCGGCGCGTAAGATTATCGGTGATACGGCGATCATTGGAGTCTCTGCCCACACTCTGAAACAGGCACAGAAAGCTGAGAAAGACGGCGCCGATTACTTGGGGGTCGGTGCAATATACGCGACCGCGACAAAAGACGATGCCACGATCTGCGGTCTGCATACGCTTAAACGCATCGCCCGCAGTGTACACGTCCCGGTCATCGGGATCGGAGGCGTGAATGATCGAAATTATAAAGCCATCTTGCGCGCAGGAGCGGCAGGCATTGCCGTCGCCTCTTTCCTATTCGAAGGGAAGATGAAAGATAGAATACGTTCATTGACAGGCAAATAGATTATGATTATAATTATTATCTATGCCGCCAGGCGTCACTCCGATGCGTAAATACAAGGAGGTGTTATGAAATTCACAATAACAGCCAGGAATTTCGACCTTTCCGATGCCATACGGGAATATGCGACCAAACGACTCGAAAAACTGAAACATTTTGAACACTACATCATAGACGCCCACATGATTATGGAAAAAGACAAAGGTACAAGCATAATAGAATTAACCCTGTCTGTAAAACACTCCTCCATAGCCAGTCGCGTGAACAATCCCGATATATACCTCGGGATAAACGACGTCGTCCGTAAAGTAGAACGACAACTTGATAAGTACGAAGGAAAGTTTCGCGAAAGAAAGAGACTGGCTCAAAAAACAAGAAGAAAATGAAATCCCTGAGCCTAAAGACCCTGTATGAAGAAAAAAAGGCCGAACTGTCGCTTGAAATCGTGACCGGTGAAGAGCATCTCGCAGACAGAGAAATAACCACCTACGATATTTTCCGACCAGGTCTCGCACTTGCCGGATATACTGGCTATTTCCTCAGAGATCGCATTATGATCATAGGTAAAACCGAGACATTCTACCTGAAGACGATGAAGCGAGAAATAAAGGACAAACGTATCGCGACGGTAATGAGACTGGGCACGCCCGTTCTCATCGTGACGAAAAAACTGCCGATCGATCGCAAATTCATTGAAGAGGCAAAACGTCGGAAGATCCCCATTCTTCGCACCCCCAATTCCACGACACCGTTCATCCACAGCCTGACCGCCTACCTGGACTTTAAACTCGCACCGACCGAATACCTGCAAGGAACGCTCGTGGATATCTACGGCGTCGGCGTCCTATTCATCGGCAAACCCGGTACCGGGAAGAGTGAATGCGCCCTTGATCTCGTTGAAAGGGGTCACCGTTTCGTCGCCGACGATCTGATAACGATCATTCGCCGGGGAGATATACTCATTGGAGCCGGTGCCGAAAAGAGCGATCGACTCAAACACCACATCGAAATACGCGGTGTTGGTATTGTTGATGTCTATCGGATATTCGGCGTAAAATCAGTCCGCTTGAAGAAAAGAATCGAAGTGATCCTCGAACTCATTCTGTGGGATGATATAAAGGGTGAATTCGACCGTATCGGTCTCGAAAAAAGGACTAAAGAAATCCTGGGTGTTGAAATACCACACATCATGATTCCACTCAGCCCGGGAAAGAACATCTCGGTTATCGCTGAGGTCATTGCAATGAACTATCTCCTGGACCTTCGCGGTGTCAGACCTGCCGAAGAATACGATAAAGAATTGAGAAGGATCTTGACTGAACGCGAGATGCCTAGTGTGCATTTTGATGAAGATATAGAATAGGTTTCCATGATACGAGGAATTGTGATCGGACACGGGTCCTTTGCCGAAACGCTGCTCAGAACCGCCGAGCAGATCGTAGGCAAACAAGAACTCGTGGAAGTCATTTCCAATTCAGGACTGTCCTGCGATATCTTGAATACAAGGCTCGAACAGACTATCGAGCAAAACAACACAAATGAGACAATTGTTTTCGTCGATTTACCGGGCGGCAGCTGCACGATAAGCTGTTACAATATGCTTCGGAACAGGGAGGACCTCAATGTCATATGCGGGATCAACCTCCCGGTTCTCATTGAATTCTTCATGCTCAGAGATAAATACCGTGCAAATGAACTGGCGCCGATCCTGGTCAAAAAAGGTAAAGAGAGTCTATTTAGATTGGAGAAGAAATGAATGGAGAAATAGAGCTACTCGGTGATGTTTTTGAACGTGCTGTCAGTAATTGGCCTGACAAACTCGCTCTTAAGAAAGGCGACACGACCTATACGTACCGGCAGCTGAAGGATAAAGTGATCCAATTGAAGAACTATTTGCTGGAACTCGGCATGCAGAAGGGCGAGAAATTTGCGGTCATGGGGGAAAATTCCCCGGAATGGGCGATCGGGTACCTGGCCATCGTACGCGCCGGTCTCATCGCAGTGCCGGTCGACAGGATGTCACAGGATGCGGAGATAATACATATTCTCACCCGGAGCGAAGCGCAAGGAATTATCGTTTCGGAGACTTTTCTTGAGAAGATAAATGAACTCAAAAATGAAATAAAGAACGTCAAACACATCATACCGATGGCTGAGATCACCAGGATATCGCCCAAGAAGGATATCACGGTCAAAGGCATTGATCCTAAGGGACTTGCTGTCCTGATATTCACATCGGGCACGACGGGTACTTCAAAAGCAGTAATGCTGAGTCACAACAACATCATATCAAACATGAAATCGGTCGAGCGGTTCATCGAAATCACGGAGAAAGACAGCCTCTGTTCGATCATCCCGATGCACCATACGTTCGAGGGAACGGCTGGTTTTCTCTTCCCGCTCTTCCGCGGCGCTTCAATATATTACCCGCCAAGCCTTAAACCGGCCGATATCCTCGCGACGATGAAGGAAGCGAACGTGAGTTGTCTGATCGCGGTGCCATTGCTATTCGAGAAATTCGTTGGCGCACTCTACCGTAAGGTGGGCACCGCTTCCCTCCCGAAGAAGATCATGTTCAACGCAATAAGTGGTATAGGCACAGTCGTACCATTTTTGCGCAAACCCCTCTTTGCCAGGATAAGGAAGGAAATGGGATTGGGCAATTTGAGAATAGCCTGTGCCGGAGGCGCGGCATTAACGGAGAAAGTTGCCAAGGCATTGCAGTTACTTGCCGTTCCGATCCTCCAGGGCTATGGATTGACAGAATCATCACCCGTATTGTCGGTCAGTCCTCTCGAGAAACCAAAGGTGAAATCCGTGGGAGTCCCCATACCCGATGTCGAGATCAAGATCGACGAGCCCGACGAGAATGGAATCGGCGAAATAATCGCCCGGGGGCCGAATATTATGCTCGGATACTACAAGAACAAAGAAGCAACCAACGAAGTTCTGAAGGATGGTTGGCTGTATACCGGCGACCTGGGCTATAAAGATGACGAGGGCTACGTATACATCACGGGCAGGAAAAAGAGCCTCATTGTTACTCAGACCGGTAAGAATATCCAGCCCGAGGAGATAGAGGAAAAGTTAATTAAGAGCGAGTGGATAAAGGAAATACTCGTCATACCGCGGATCAACCAGAAGACAAAGAAAGAGCAGATATGCGCCCTCATCTTCCCTGATTACGAGCGTTTGGAGCAGCACAGCCAGGAAAAAGGGAAGGAGATGAGCGAACTCGATGTCGAGAATATCTACAAAGAGATCGTACGGGAAGTAAATGAGGGACTGCCAATATATAAGAAGGTAACGGAATTCGAGATCCGGGACGAGGAATTTCCAAAGACCAGCACTCATAAGATCAAACGACATCTTTTCGTTGAGCGCGGAGTGCGGGTCTAGACAGGCTTTGTTGTACGCCATACGCTTAACGCTATGCCAAGGGGACTGGCTCCGTAAGGTGCCTGTCCCCGTGACGCTTGACGCTTCACGCCACATAGACCGTCATTGCGAGGAGCGCAGTACAGCCTGCCCTCAGCTTGTCGAAGGGAGGCAATCGCACGGTAACGCTTGACGCTATAAGCCGCACGCTTCACGCTATATGCTTCACGCAACACGCTGTGCGCCACACAGGCATCATTGCGAGGAGCGCAGCGACGATGCAATCCGTGTTTTAGATGCTTGTGTTTGGATTTCGAATTTGCTTAGAATTTAGGATTTGGCCACCGGATAGGAAACCACAAGAGCATGAGTCAAATTTCACCAAAGATGAATGAACCGAATTTGGCAATAGGTTCGAGTCTTATTCAGTGACCAGGTATACTTGATCGTGTTCGTGCACCGGCGAATCGACCTTTACGCCGACCGAATCACCTTTTTTTGCCTTCTCCACAGCCTGGTGTTCAATCTGCATAGAGCTGATCTGCTGGTTGAAATCACTCGTGTGACCTTTGATATGTATCGTGTCGCCCACCTTCAGTTCGCCCTCAGTTATTTCGATTATACCAACGCTGATCTTGTTGAAATAGTGCACTATTTTACCAATCAGCTTCTCCATCTTTCCTCCTTCTCCCCTATTTTAGTTACATAGAATTAACTGTCAAGCACTGCCGACGCTATACGCTTCACGCCAAACATAGACCGTCATTGCGAGGAGCGCAGTACAGCCTGCCCTGAGCTTGTCGAAGGGAAGCAATCTCCTAGCAACGCTTGACGCTATACTCCGCACGCCTGACGCCGAATGTTCAGCGCACCATACCGCAAGGCAATCTCTGTCATCTATCTGTTTATCTTTATAATCAAAGGCAGACAGAATGTATGCCTTAATTGACAAAAACATCAATCCGATTATAATAATTCAAAAAGGAGCGTATATGATCTTTGTCTCGATGTTGGACGTAATACCCGGCAAGGTCGATGAATTGCAGAAGATCTTAAAGACCATAAAAGTGCCAAAAGATATTAAAATTAGGGAGTTTCTAAGCCTTTTCGGAAAACCCGATTACATTCTCACATTCGAAGCGCCGAGCGAAGAAAAAGCGCTTTCGTTCATCCTGAAATTCGTCTCGGTCGCCGTACCCAAGACCTCACTCGGCATGCCAGTCGACAGAAAATAATGGCTGATATATACAAGAAAATAGCCAAGAAAGAAGGGGTGTCGGTCGCATACCTCAAACAAGGCATAAAGAAAGGGCGGATCGTCCTGCTGAAGAACAAACTCCACCGCATCAAACCCTTGGCGATCGGTCAAGGCCTTAGGACCAAAGTAAATGCAAACATCGGAACTTCTCCCGATGTTGCCGATTTGAAAATCGAACTAAAGAAGCTCTTCGCAGCGATCGGCGCGGGCGCTGATACGGTCATGGATCTGTCTACGGGCGGCAATATAGATAAGATCCGGAGAGAGATCATCAAACACTCCAAGGTACCGGTCGGAACGGTTCCCATCTACCAGGTTGCGATCGAGTCACGGAAGAGACACAAGCCGTTCACCCGAGCATCGGTCGATGAAATATATGACGTCATCGAACGTCACCTCGCCGATGGCGTCGATTTCATAACGGTGCACTGCGGCGTCACCCGCGACAGCATAAGAGGCATGGCAGGCAAGCGACGCGTGTGCGGTGTCGTAAGCCGCGGTGGCTCAATGATGATCGAATGGATGCAGCATAACAAGCAGGAAAACCCTTTGTATGAGTACTATGACCGCCTGCTGAAGCTCGCAGAAAAATATGATGCCACGCTGAGTTTGGGTGATGGCCTCCGCCCCGGCGCGATCGCAGACGCCACAGATGAATACCAGATACGGGAGCTCATGGTAATTGGTGAATTGATCAAGAAAGCCAGAAAACATAAGGTCAGTGTCATGGTCGAAGGACCCGGCCACATTCCCATCAACGAGATCGAAGCAAATATATTACTCGAGAAAAATGTCTGCGACGGAGCGCCATTCTACGTCCTCGGACCACTGGTAACCGATATCGGTGCGGGCTATGATCACATCGTCGCCGCTATCGGAGGTGCTCTCGCCGCATATTACGGTGCCGATTACCTCTGTTATGTGACGCCCTCAGAACATCTCGGTCTGCCGAATATAGATGAAGTAAGAGACGGTGTCATCGCCAGCAAACTTGCCGCTCATGCGGCCGATATTGCCAAGGGCGTCAAGTATGCAGGAAAGGTTGACCTGGAAGTTTCCAAAGCAAGATATGACTTGAACTGGAAAAAGTTGTTAACGCTCCTTGCCGCGCCGAAAAAAGCAAAAACAATATACAGACGGTCGCGTTCCAAACTCAAAGATACTTGCACGATGTGCGGAGAGTTCTGCGCGATGAAGAAAACCCGCCAGGTTCTCCGTCGGTCTCGATAATTCATCATGGCCGATATCCTCATCGTTGAAGACAAAGAGAGCTTTGCCACCATGCTCAAAGCAAGTCTCGAGGATGAATCGATAACGGCTCAACTGGCAAAGGACGGCCGTGCAGCACTCCGTCTATTCAAGAAGGAAAAATTCGAAATTGCCCTAATCGACATGAAACTACCCGACATCGATGGAATCGAACTTTTGCGGCAGTTGAAAAGAACAGATACTGACACAAAGTTTTTGATAATGACCGCATTCGGCACTATCGAGCGCGCAGTCGAAGCAATGAAACTGGGGGCATATGATTTCCTCACTAAGCCGTTCGATGTTGAACAATTGATCGCATTGATACAAAGAATCCTCCAGGAACAGAGGCGTTACTATGAGAACATCCTACTCAGGGACGAAATGTCAAAGATACATGGAGCACCGGAAATAATCGGCAAAGGACCCGCCGTCAAACATGTCGCAGAACTCCTGCAGAAGGCTGCGCCGACTGATACAACGGTCCTCATCGTGGGTGAATCCGGCACGGGCAAGGAACTGTTTGCACGCGCCTGTCACATGCTCTCACCGAGAAAGGACAATCCGTTCGTTGCCATAAATTGCGCTGCCATACCGCATCAATTACTCGAACATGAACTCTTCGGTTCTGAAAAAGGGGCGTTCACTGGCGCAGTCGCACGGAAGATCGGCAAATTCGAGCTAGCGAACAAGGGAACTGTCTTCCTCGATGAAGTAGGCGATCTCGACCTCGACCTCCAGGCAAAACTGCTCCGTGTGCTTCAAGAGATGAATTTCGAACGGTTGGGTGGAACATATACGATAAACATCGATGTCCGGATCATCGCCGCAACGAATCGTGACCTAATGAACCTCGTAAAAGAAAAAAAATTCCGCGAAGATCTCTACTACCGCTTGAGCGTATTTCCCATCAGGATACCGCCATTGAGGGAACGGAAGGAAGATCTGCGTCTTCTGGTCGACCACATCCTTAGAAAGTTACACTCCGATAAGAACATCTCGCCGAGAGCGACCGAGAAACTGAGCCGCTATGATTGGCCGGGAAATATCCGCGAACTCGAAAATACGATCGAACGGGCAAACATAATTGCAAAAAAGAAAATACAACCTGAGGATATTCTACTGCCGGAAAGAAAAGTATCATTGGTAAAGGAAGAACTGCCCAGGACGCTGAAGGCAGCAGCGAGCGCAGGGCGCGAGCTCGCCGAAGTAGAAGTAATAAAGAAAACCCTGGAACAGACACAAAACAACAAATCCGAAGCGGCACGCCGCATAGGAGTATCGTACAAGACACTCTTGAGCAGGATAAAGAAATACCGCAAGAAAGGGTTGCTTTAAACCCCGGCAACGTTTAACGGTTACGACGCCCGTTTCGTTCAACAGTCACATCCTACGTCACTAATCATAACTGTGCATAATCAGCGACCGTCATTGCGAGGAGCGAAGTACAGCCTGCCCTGAGCTTGTCGAAGGGAAGCAATCTCACGGTAACGCCTTACGCTATAAACCGCATGCTTCACGCTATATGCTTCACGCAACACGCTGTGCGCCACACAGGCAGTCATTGCGAGGAGCGCAGTGACGAAGCAATCTATCTAGAGAATCAGTACGCCGATGCTGTTATTAATTCCGCATTTTTGTCATTAGGAGTTGTTTAGAATTTAGTACTTTGTGCTTCCCCAACCTCGTTGGGGAATGCCGGGAGCCGGACTCGAACCGGCACTCTCATTGCTGAGAAGCGGATTTTAAGTCCGCTGCGTCTACCAAGTTCCGCCATCCCGGCTTAATGTTTACAACGCTTTGCGAGCAATCATGCTTTCTCAGTGGCGGCTTGTGCCATATTTGTGCCAACTTCGCAGTTCTGGCACTGCCCCAGGTTCAGTGTATCGACAGCTCGACGCAGTACCTCATTTGAGAGATGACTGTATCGTATCGTCATCAGTATCGTCTTCTGACCCAGAAGCTCTTGGATGTCTCTTATGTTATGCCCGTTCATCGCAAGATAGGACGCAAAGGTGTGTCTCAGGTCATGGAATCGGAAATTAACGATACCCGCGGCCTTCAAAGCACGCTCCCATGCGTTCTGAATACTGCGAATAGGCTTATTACCTTTTCCCACGAAGACATGCTCGCAATCTGTTGGGCCGTGAGGCAATCTCAGCAATTCCGCGTAAAGAATATCGTTGATAGGGATATGCCTTGATCTGTGATTCTTGGAATCCCTTACGAGTATCACCCTCTTGATAAGATCCACATCTTCCCACTTCAGACCTAGTATCTCACCCTTCCGCATCCCAGTATTAAGCGCAGTGATAACAATTGGCTTGATATGTTGAGGACAGCAATAGAGCAATCTCGAAATCTCGTCTGTTGTAAGATAACGTACTCTTCCAGGTGGTTCCTTGAGTTTTGTAACGGATCGTAGAGGATTCTTCAAGAGCGAACCCCAGTGCACAGCCTTCGTCATCATATGCTTTATG